>NZ_SRUU01000015.1 GCF_004791585.1 Mesorhizobium sp. M1C.F.Ca.ET.210.01.1.1 | reverse complement strand
CAAGCTACTGCTTGATAACGATCGGGTTCGAGACAAATTGGATGAGCTCTGCAAGAGCGCACAGGAGAAGCGCGCCTATGCCAACCGGACCTAAAGCCAAAAGCGCCCCGCCGACATGATCGGCAATACCGTCCGCGTCATGCGTATTGCCATTGGCGAGGAAACCGACGACGGCAGGAGCGCCGCCGCCAAAGAGCTTGGTTCGATGAGTGGAAAGAAGCGCGCCGCCAACATGACGCCAGAGCGGTGAGCCGAGATCGCTAGGTACCACAACGGCCTCGCCGCCCGGAGCGCTGAGCGTTTCGACATTTCGTTGAATTTCTGTTCCACAGGAAGGAAGAAGGGTTAGCACCTATACGCGCGCGGGAGAGCCAAAACATCAGGCGATGTCGATGGCAAAGGCACAGCAGCATCTGCGGAAGACCGGTGCGCTTCACCGTGAAGGAACAGAGGTCAAGAGCTATGCTGCCGCGTCGAGGGCAACTCATGAGCGGCCTCGACCAAGACAGCCGCTGCCTGTTCGACCTGATCGGCCGCATGGTCGACCTGTTCGATCTTCTTCGCCAGCCGATTGTGGAGCATCGCAAGCCGTGCGGCGTGGTAGATGGCGCTTCGCTTTCCGCCGTCTGAATCGAGCGGTTCAAACAGCATGGCGACGGCTCCTCATTGAGTCAGCGACGCGATCGTCAGCAGTCGCCTTTTGGCTGCTCTCGCGTGCCGTTGTTCGGCCCGAATACGGGCGCAAAGGGCAAGGCTGACGGCAAGCCCGCAGCTCTCTTCGAGCATCGCCTTTGCCTGTTTGAGAGATTGTTCTGCTCGCTTCACGCGTTGCCTAGCGGCCGCCTGTTCCAAGACTACCAGTTCTACCATAATGCCGTGTCCTCACGGTTTGCGATCCCTTCAAAAGGAGAACAACGGCCTATCCCTTTGGTTCCGCTGACGGAATGTCGCGGCAGACGGGGGGCAACGCGCCGCGAGCAAACGTTTGCTAGTCGAAGATGCCAAGGCCACTGCCGCCAGGACTGCTCACTGACAGATCCCAAGGGCTTCGAGGGGCAGGCGAAAGCGGGTAGGCGCATAATCCGGCCATGACCAGGACCACGCGGCCGTAGCGGAAGAACCAGAAGTGCTGGCGAGCATCGGCGCGGTGATGGCGGCGATGTAGAGCGGCCTAACCGTGCGGTGGTCTAGCTCTGGGTGGCAAGCTTTCACACGGATTTGCGGCTAATCTGGCCAAACGCCGGTCTCTTAGCCAGATGGTCTTCAGTTTCTCGTCGCGACTGTTATCAGGAATCGATCGGCCTTGCATCGCGGCAATCACATAGTCGGCTCTGTTGGTTCGATAGTCCTCTTTTTGCGCAGACATCGTGGCTCCTCCCGGTCGAGGCCCTCAGCCCTCTTTTTTGGCTTTGATGCAGAAACTAACTACCGATGTGCCGTGGGAGTCCACCAATTGGGGATTGAGTAAAACGATACATTCCCGGGGGCAACCACGGCCGGGCTGCTGCCAGGCAAAAGGGCGCTGGAGCGCATAAAGCGGGCAGGAGGAAGACGTCAGCCCGGCCGGCAAAAACGCGCGCAGGCGAGGCTGCAAGAGGCCAGTTGCGGGTCTCGAAACAAGGCTGTATCTCGCCCGGCATATCCTCATGCGAAACGCCTGTACGCAGTTCGTTCAACTTTTCCGCACTTGCCAGGCGAGGTAGGCAATCGCCGCACCCTCGCTAACCAGCTCTACCCCTAACAGCAGTCCGATCAGCCACGCGGCCGTCCCGGGGATCCTGACCCACAGTATCAGGGAAAGAAGGATACCGACCACTCCACTTCCCAACACCCAGCCCCAATTGGGAAAGGGATGGATGGTGAGGGCGAAAACCAGCTTCGAGATACCCTCGATCATGAAGAAGACGATCAGCAGCAAAGTGACAGTCAGCAGGCCGTTTCCCGGATGGCGCAGAAAGAGGAGACCAATCATCATAGCAAGGATGACCGAGATGAGTTGCAGCCAGAAATGAGGCACGTGGCCCGCACCGACGAGGCTTATGCCTTGCAGGCCCCCACTGATAATCAGCAGCCACCCCAGCAGAACCACCACCGCGACCGACGAGATCATAGGAGAGATCATCGCCAAAGTTCCGGCCACGACCAGCAACACGCCCTCTACCAGATACCAAAGCGAATACCGCTTGACGGTCTGCCGCATTGCCTCGCGAAAGACTTCTGCGGCTGCATCCAACGAGTTCGACCTGGCCTGCCTCAAAAAATCGCCTGTATCTACGATAACCCCGAGCCGGTCCGCATGGGCTTTCGCAATCCTGAGGAGAGTTGCCGCTGTTTCTTGGGCAGTCCATCCGCGATCTTGTGACGCTGCGACCAGCTCTTTGAACGCAGGTTCTAAAGCGACCTCACAGTTGACTTCCCGATCCGGACTGTTCTCCGGCAAGATTGGCGGTTCAACCTTGTGGGACATGCACAAGAAGTGCACCAGGGAGAAAAGGTTCCGACGCGCTTTAACAATTGACCAGGACACTGAAACAGCCCCGGCTCATTGGCCAGGAAGGCGCCGCACGCGCCCCAAGCCTTGGACAGGCCCTTTTGCGACAATTGTCGCAAAAAAGGGAGGAAGCGAAAGAAGCTATGGCAGCAAAGCCGCACGCCCCGCTAACGCAACGTCCGCCGATTGCGCGCGTTCTACAGTAGGGAGACGGGTGGCCTAATGCGCCGACAAAATCGGAGGACAGCTAGGTGTGATGTCTAGGTTCAAAGACGCCCTTGAGCGCGGAAAGGAACCTCGCCGCGTCAGGCGGTTGCCGTAGCGCAACATTGCGTAGAAATGGGTAGCGCAGGAGGATACCGCCAAACAGTGCTGTCACGGAATTCGTTTGTTGAAAGGGTCTTTTGCCGGCGCGCTGTGGCCCGTTGAGGTCTTTAATCGAGAGCGTGGGCGAAGCCCGACGGATATCGACTATCCGCCGGGCGAGCCGCCCTCAGTGGTGATGGGCGGAAACGCTCTTGACGTATTCGGGCACAAGTTCCCTCGGCGCCGACTGACCGACGTCGCCGACGCTGAGGATGCCGACCATCCGCATCTTCTTGTTGATCACCGGCAACCTGCGGATTTTCAGTTCCTCCATGTGCCGCATGGCCTTGGCCAGATCGTCGTCTTCGCGGCAGCAGTGAATGCCGGTCGTCATGACATCGCGCGCCGTCGCGGTGCGGCTGTCGAAACCATCCTCCGCCAGTCCTTTACAGACAATGTCGCGATCGGTCACCATTCCGATCAGCCGGTCGTTCTCTCCGATGGGAATCGAACCGATGTCCTCGGCTCGCATCAATTTTGCCAGTTCGGTGACGGTGGTTTCGGGGCTGACCCAGTCGACACCCTTATGCATTGCGTCTTTGACTTTCATGACGGACCTCCCTTCCTGAGGTTGGTGCATGGCCCTCTGTCTCATGTTACCAAAAGTTCCTCGCATTCGACAGCTGTCAGTGACGGGCCCGAGCGGTGCGGAAGCGGCGTTGGTTCAGCGCCATGGGGCGTTCCGATACTGCCTTCGACAGCCCCAAGGCGTCGGCAGCTTCAGCCTGGGACAGCGCCATCATGCGGCGTACTCGGATTTCACCGGAGGGTTGAAGACTTGCCGAGCCCGAGCGGCGCTAGGCCAATTGCCTTCGCGCTGCAATGCCGCTTCGGATGGTGGTGATACCCTGCCGCCGGCGTCCAACTGAGGCCGCGCCATGCGATCCAAGGTATTGATCAGACCTCAGAGCTTTCCGCTCCGTCGATAAGCGGGTCAGGCGTGCATTCGGCGGCAAGGCGGGGCGCATCGAGAATTGCGATCGTCTGGCCATGGACCCTGATGCCGGACTTTCCCAAGCTCGACAGTGCGCGCGAAAACGACTCGCGCGTTATGCCGAGCTCGGAGGCGATGAGCGTCTTTTCGAACGGCAGAACGGCGCGGTCCGGCGTGCCCTGCCGCTTCGACAGGGCCAGAATATAACAGCCGACACGCTGGGTCGCGGTTCTCAATTTGAGGTTCTTGATCTGCCGGACCATGCGTCGAAATTGTTGCGCGAGGCTTCCGATCACGGCATGCGCCAACAAGGGATCCGCGTCGACGGCCGCGCGAAACGCTGCCGCATGTATCAACAAGAACCGCGAAGGTTCGGGCACACGAGCCTGCATGAGATAGGGCGCTCCGGTCACGACGGCGGCGGGGATGATGAGATCCGGGGCTCGAACAGCCTCGATCAACACTTCGCGGCCTTCGGCCGACCGTCCAAACAATTGCGCGGATCCCGCCAGCACGATCAGTTGGAAGTTCGGCACGTCGCCTTGCTCGAACAAAACCGTGCCTGACGGCACGCTGTGCACCATGGCGCTTCGCAGCAGATCGGTCCGGCGGGATGCGGGTAGCCCCCGAAACAGCGGCAACTGGTCCGGAGCCATCTCCTCATGCGTCATTTCATCCAACAAAATGTTCTTCTCCAATTGGGGCTTTCCCACCACTTCCGCATCATTTGTGACAAATGTCACGTCGAGCCTTGATTTGGATCAATGTCTCATCGCGCCGGCTTAGCCATCTTGGCCTTGAAAGGGCGAGAGTCCGATCCTTGAGGCCAACTGTCGAAGGGGCTGCCGACGATGGAAACCACCGTCAATGCTAAGTCTGGTCAAATCCTGGGTGCAAGCACGGCCGCATTCACGGTCTGCTTCGCGGTCTGGACCATTTTCTCCATCATCGGCATTCGTATCCGCCAGGACCTCGGCCTCAGCGAGACGCAGTTCGGCCTGCTTGTCGGCACGCCGATCCTGACGGGTTCCCTGCTCAGGGTCGCGCTTGGCATCTGGACGGATCGCTACGGCGGCCGGATCGTCTTTACTGTGAACATGCTCGCAGCCGCGGCCGCGACGTTCCTGTTGACCTATGCTCACACCTATCCGCAGATGCTGGTCGCGGCCCTCGGCGTCGGCATCGCCGGCGGCTCCTTTTCAGTTGGCGTCGCCTATGTCTCGCGCTGGTTTCCGCCGGAAAGACAAGGTACGGCGCTCGGCATCTTTGGCGCGGGCAATGTCGGTGCCGCAGTCACCAAATTTCTCGCCCCGTTCGTGCTCGTCGCTTTCGGATGGCAGGCGGTGGCGCAGGTCTGGGCCGCGGCCCTCGTCGTCATGGCCGTCATCTTCTGGCTCGCGACGGACGACGACCCGGTCATCGCCGAACGCCGGCGCTCCGGCATCAAGCCGAAAAGCGCCTGGCTCGAGCTCGAGCCTCTGAAGAACGTGCAGATCTGGCGTTTCGCGCTCTACTATTTCTTCGTGTTCGGCGCCTTTGTCGCGCTCGCGCTCTGGCTGCCGCAATATCTCATCAATGTCTACGGCCTCGACATCAAGACGGCCGGCATGATCGCAGCCTTTTTCTCGGTGCCGGCGAGCCTGTTTCGCGCCTATGGCGGACACCTTTCGGACAGTTTTGGCGCCCGCCGCGTGCTCTACTGGACCTTCCTGGTTTCGGTCGCCGCGACCTTCGTCCTGTCCTATCCGCCGACCGACTATCTTGTTCACGGCGTCAACGGCACGACGACCTCCTTCCACATCGAAATGGGCCTTTTCGGCTTCATCGTCACGATCTTCGTGCTTGGCTTCTTCATGGCACTCGGCAAGGCGGCCGTCTACAAGCACATCCCGGTCTACTATCCCGACCATGTCGGTTCGGTCGGCGGACTTGTGGGCATGATCGGCGGCCTCGGCGGTTTCGTGCTGCCGATCCTGTTCGGCCTGCTGCTTGACCTGACCGGCCTCTGGACGAGCTGCTTCATGGCGCTCTTCCTGCTGGTCTCCGGCGCTCTGCTGTGGATGCATATGGCCATCCGCCAGATGGAACGCGGAACCGTTGGCGAGGCTCTCGCCAAGCTCCCGCCTTTCCCCGAGATGCAGGATATGCCCGCGCCTGTGGCGAGGGTCCGAAAGGACGATGCCCTTACCGACTGGCGTCCGGAGGATAAGACCTTCTGGGCTGAAACCGGCCGCCGCATCGCCAAGCGCAATCTGTGGCTATCGATCCCGGCGCTGCTGCTTTCCTTCGCCATCTGGCAGGTGTGGTCGGTCGTCGTCGCCAAGCTTCCGCTCGTCGGCTTCACCTTCACCACGGATCAGCTCTTCTGGCTCGCCGCTTTGCCTGGCATCTCCGGGGCGACGCTGCGCATCTTCTATTCCTTCATGGTGCCGATCTTCGGCGGCAGGCTCTGGACGACGCTTACGACCTGGTCGCTCATCATACCGGCGGTCGGCATCGGCTATGCGGTGCAGAACCCCGACACACCCTACGCCGTGCTGTTGATACTGGCGCTGCTCTGCGGCTTCGGCGGCGGCAACTTCGCCTCGTCGATGGCCAACATCTCCTTCTTCTTCCCGAAGGCGGAGAAGGGGAACGCGCTGGCGCTCAACGCCGGCCTCGGCAATCTCGGCGTCAGCGTCGTCCAGTTCGTCGTGCCGCTGGCGATCACCACCGGGATCTTCGGCTGGCTCGGCGGCGATCCGGCCATGGTCAAGGGACCGACCGGCGATGCGCCGCTCTGGCTGCAGAATGCCGGCTTCGTTTTCGTGCCCTTCATCGCGCTCTCGGCTTTTGCCGCCTGGTTCGGCATGAACGACATCGCTTCGGCCAAGGCATCCTTCAGCGAGCAGGCCGTGATCTTCCAGCGCCGTCACAACTGGATCATGTGCTGGCTTTACACGGGCACTTTCGGATCCTTCATCGGCTATTCGGCCGGCTTCCCGCTGCTCACGAAGATGCTGTTTCCGGATGTCAACGCGCTCCAGTACGCCTTCCTCGGCCCGCTCGTCGGCGCCCTCTCGCGCTCGGGTTCCGGCTGGCTGGCGGACAAATATGGCGGCGCGCGGGTCACCTTCTGGGCCTTCGTGCTGATGATCGCGGGCGTTGCGGGTGTCTTGTGGTTCATCGGCATCAAGGACCAGCCGGGCGCGTTCATGGGCTTCTTCGTTTCCTTCCTGCTCCTGTTCTTCGCCACCGGTGTCGGCAACGCCTCCACGTTCCAGATGATCCCGGTGATCATGGCCAAGGAGATGGGCCGCTTGTTGCCGAAAGCCAACGCGGAAGCGCGTCGCCAGCAGGCGGAGAAGGAGTCCGCGGCCATCACCGGCTTCACCTCGGCGATCGCGGCCTTCGGGGCGTTCTTCATCCCGAAGAGCTACGGCACCTCCATCGCCCTCACGGGCGCGCCGAACGCCGCGTTGTTGGGGTTCCTGCTGTTCTACGTGAGCTGCCTGGCCATCACCTGGGGTGTCTACTCCCGCAAGGGCGGCCTTCTCCACGACATCGAGCGCGCCAAGCGCGGCGCGCCCGCCCATCCGGCCGCGGCCGAATAACCAGGGACAAAGCAATGTCGCATTTTCTCGACCGGCTAACCTTCTTCCGCAAGACCGTCGACAGTTTCTCCGACGGCCACGGGATCGTGACCAATGAGGATCGCTCCTGGGAAGACGGCTACCGCAAGCGCTGGCAGCACGACAAGATCGTGCGCTCCACCCATGGCGTGAACTGCACCGGCTCCTGCTCGTGGAAGATCTACGTCAAGGGCGGCATCGTCACCTGGGAGACACAGCAGACCGACTATCCGCGCACGCGGCCCGATCTGCCCAACCACGAGCCTCGCGGCTGCGCGCGCGGCGCCTCTTACAGCTGGTATCTCTATTCCGGCGCACGGGTGAAATACCCGATGATCCGCGGCCGGCTGTTGAAGCTGTGGCGGGCCGCCCGCGCCAAGATGCCGCCCGTTGCGGCCTGGGGCTCGATCGTCGAGGACGCGAACAAGCGCCAGTCCTACATCTCGATCCGCGGCCATGGCGGCTTCGTGCGCGCTACCTGGGACGAGGTGAACGAGCTCATCGCGGCAGCCAATGCCCATACGGTGAAGACCCACGGTCCCGACCGCGTCATCGGCTTCTCGCCGATCCCGGCCATGTCGATGGTCTCCTACGCGGCTGGCTCGCGCTATCTGTCGCTGATGGGCGGCGTGTGCATGTCCTTCTACGACTGGTATTGCGACCTGCCGCCGGCGAGCCCGCAGACCTGGGGCGAGCAAACCGACGTTCCCGAAAGCGCCGACTGGTACAATGCCGGCTTCATCATCGTCTGGGGTTCCAACGTGCCGCAGACGCGCACGCCCGACGCGCATTTCTACACCGAGGTCCGCTACAAGGGCACCAAGAGCGCGGTCGTCTCGCCGGATTATGCCGAAGCAACGAAGTTCGCCGATATCTGGTTGAATCCCAAGCAGGGAACCGACGCCGCGCTGGCGCTCGCCATGGGCCACGTGATCCTGCGCGAATACCACCTCGACCGCACGGTCTCGTATTTCGACGACTACGCCCGGCGCTACACCGACATGCCCTTCCTGGTGCGGCTTGCGGAGCGCGACGGCCGGCTCGTTCCCGAGCGCCTGCTTCGCGCGTCCGAGATCAGGGGAGCGTTCGGCGAGAAGAACAATCCGCAATGGAAGACGGTCGCCATCGACGAGGCGACGGACGCGTTGATAGCGCCTCTCGGATCGGCTGGCTATCGCTGGGGCGAGCAAGGCAAGTGGAACCTCGAGGAAAAGGACGGCAAGGGGCGGGACGTTCGGCTGAAGCTCACCCTTGCCGGCGACGGAGCCGATATCGCGGCCGTCGACTTTCCCTATTTCGGCGGCCGGGCGTCGGAGCATTTCGTGGCCACCTCGCACGGCGAGGTCCTGACCCGCAACATCCCGGTCCGCACGATCAAGACCGTCGACGGGCCGGTGAAGGTCGCGACGGTCTACGACCTGCTCATGGCCAACTACGGCCTCGACCGCGGCTTTGGCGGCGCCAACGTCGCCTCTTCCTACGACGAGGACGTGCCGTTCACACCGGCCTGGGCCGAGCGCATCACCGGGGTGAAGCGCGACGCCATCGTCACCGTGGCGCGCGAGTTCGCCACCAATGCAGAAAAGACCAACGGGCGCTCGATGGTTATCCTGGGCGCCGGTCTCAACCACTGGTACCACATGGACATGAACTACCGGGGGATCATCAACCTCCTGGTGTTCTGCGGTGCCATCGGCCAATCGGGCGGCGGTTGGTCGCATTATGTCGGCCAGGAAAAGCTGCGGCCGCAGACGGGCTGGACGCCGCTCGCCTTCGCGCTCGACTGGGCGCGCCCCCCGCGCCACCAGAACTCGACATCCTTCTTCTACGCGCACACGGATCAATGGCGGTACGAGACCCTGACGGCAGCGGAGATCCTGTCGCCGACCGCGCCCGAAGGGGACTGGAACCAGAGTTTCATCGACTACAACGTTCGCGCCGAACGCATGGGCTGGCTGCCTTCCGCGCCGCAGTTGAAGCAGAATCCGCTCGACATCGCCAAGCGCGCTTCTGCGGCCGGCCTCGAGGTCAAGGATTATGTGGCGAGCGCACTGAAGTCCGGTGAACTCGACCTTGCATGCGAGGACCCCGACGATCCGGCCAACTGGCCGCGCAACATGTTCGTGTGGCGCTCCAACATCCTCGGGTCCTCCGGCAAGGGACACGAATACTTCCTGAAGCACCTGCTCGGCACCACACACGGCGTCATGGGCAAGGATCTCGGCGCCGAAGGCAAGGTGCGCAACAAGGAGGTCGCCTGGCACGACGAGGCGCCGCAAGGAAAGCTCGATCTTCTGGTGACGCTCGACTTCCGTATGTCGACGACGTGCGTCTACTCCGACGTCGTGCTGCCGACAGCGACCTGGTATGAGAAGAACGATCTCAACACTTCCGACATGCATCCCTTCATCCATCCGCTGTCGGCGGCGGTGGACCCTGCCTGGGAGGCGCGCTCGGACTGGGATATCTACAAGGGCCTTGCCAAGACCTTTTCCGAGGTCGCGCCGGAGGTGCTGGGCGTGGAGAAGGACGTTGTCCTCACCCCCATCCAGCACGACACGCCCGGCGAGATCGCCCAGCCTTTCGATGTCGCCGACTGGAAGCGCGGCGAGATCGAACCGATCCCAGGCAAGACGATGCCGGCGGTGACGGTCGTCACGCGCGACTATCCGAACCTCTATGCCCGCTTTACCGCGCTTGGCCCGCTGATGACCGAGGTCGGTAACGGCGGCAAGGGCATCAGCTGGAAGACGGCGCATGAAGTCGAGGCACTCGGCGCTCTCAACGGCGTCCAGCCCGCCGGCTCCGCCAAGGGCCTGCCGAAGATCGAGACGGATATCGACGCGACCGAAGTGATCCTGATGCTCGCGCCCGAAACCAACGGCGAGGTCGCGGTGAAGGCCTGGGAGGCGCTCGCCAAGGCGACCGGCCGCGACCATGCCCATCTCGCCATCCCGAAGGAGGACGAGAAGATCCGCTTCCGCGACGTTCAGGCCCAGCCGCGCAAGATCATCTCCTCGCCGACCTGGTCCGGCATCGAGAGCGAGAAGGTCTGCTACAACGCCGGCTATACGAACGTCCACGAACTGATCCCGTGGCGCACGCTGACCGGGCGCCAGCAGCTCTATCAGGACCATTTGTGGATGCGGGCCTTCGGCGAAGGCTTCGTCACGTGGAAGCCGCCTGTCGACCTCAAGACGATTTCCGCCGTCAAGGGGCTCAGGTCCAACGGCAACAAGGAGATTGTCCTCAACTTCATCACGCCCCACCAGAAATGGGGCATCCACTCTACCTATACGGACAATCTCCTGATGCTGACGCTCAATCGCGGCGGTCCGGTGGTGTGGATTTCCGAGACCGATGCCAAGGCCGCGGACATTGTGGACAACGACTGGGTCGAGGTCTTCAACGCCAATGGAGCGCTCACGGCCCGCGCCGTCGTCTCCCAGCGCGTGAAGCAGGGCATGATGCTGATGTATCACGCCCAGGAGAAGATCGTGAACACGCCCGGCTCCGAACTGACCGGCAACCGCGGCGGCATCCACAATTCGGTGACGCGCACCGTGCTCAAGCCGACGCACATGATCGGCGGCTATGTCCAGCAGTCCTACGGCTTCAACTACTACGGAACCGTAGGCTCCAACCGCGACGAGTTCATCGTCGTCCGCAAGATGGCGGCCGTCGACTGGCTCGAGGAACCCCTGCAAGCCGATGCTCCCAAGGAGGCAGCAGAATGAAAATCCGTGCTCAGATCGCGATGGTGCTGAACCTCGACAAGTGCATCGGGTGTCACACCTGTTCGGTCACCTGCAAGAACGTCTGGACCAACCGGGAAGGCGTCGAATACGCATGGTTCAACAATGTCGAGACCAAGCCGGGCGTCGGCTATCCCAAGGAGTGGGAGAACCAGCAGAAATGGAACGGCGGCTGGCGGCGCAAGAAGAACGGCAAGATCGAGCCGAAGATGGGCGCCAAGTGGCGCATCCTTGCCAACATCTTCGCAAACCCTGATCTGCCGGAGATCGATGACTATTACGAGCCGTTCACCTTCGACTACGAGCATCTGCATACGGCCAAGGAATCGAAGGCTTTCCCCACGGCCCGTCCTCGCTCGGCCATCACCGGCGAACGGATGGAAAAGATCGAATGGGGACCGAACTGGGAGGAAATCCTGGGCGGCGAGTTCGAGAAGCGTTCGAAGGACGTGAATTTCGAAGGCGTCCAGAAGGACATCTACGGCCAGTTCGAAAACACCTTCATGATGTATCTGCCGCGACTGTGCGAGCACTGCCTAAACCCGGCCTGCGCGGCAGTGTGCCCGTCGGGAGCCATCTATAAGCGCGAGGAGGACGGCATCGTCCTGATCGATCAGGACAAGTGCCGCGGCTGGCGCATGTGCGTCTCCGGCTGCCCCTATAAGAAGATCTACTACAACTGGTCGTCGGGCAAATCGGAGAAGTGCATCTTCTGCTTTCCGCGCATCGAGGCGGGACAGCCGACGGTTTGTTCGGAAACCTGTGTCGGGCGTATCCGCTATCTTGGCGTGATCCTCTACGACGCCGACCGTATCGAGGCCGCCGCCAGCACGCCGCAAGAGAAGGACCTCTATCAGGCGCAGCTCGATGTCTTCCTCGATCCGAACGATCCGGCCGTCATCGCTCAGGCCCGCGCCGACGGGATTCCCGACAACTGGCTGGAGGCGGCCAGATTGTCGCCGGTCTGGAAGATGGCGATGGAGTGGAAGATCGCCTTTCCGCTTCACCCGGAGTACCGCACCCTGCCGATGGTCTGGTACGTTCCGCCGCTCTCGCCCATCCAGTCGGCGGCCGCCGCCGGCAAGATGGGCGTGGATGGCGACATGCCCGACGTGCGCAGCCTGCGCATCCCGCTCCAGTATCTCGCCAACCTGCTGACGGCGGGCAATGAGGAGCCTGTGGCGCTCGCGCTCGAGCGCATGCTGGCGATGCGAAGCTACATGCGGGCAAAGACGATCGACGGCCGCCTCGACGAGTCGATCGCGGCGCGTGTCGGCCTGACGGGTGCGGCCATCGACGAGATGTACAAGGTGATGGCGATCGCGAATTACGAGGACCGTTTCGTCATCCCGACGACGCACCGCGAGTGGAGCGAGGACGCCCAGGACATGCGGGGCTCCTGCGGTTTCTCCTTCGGCAACGGCTGCTCGGGAGGCTCCACCGAGACGAACCTCTTCGGCACTAAGCCGACCAAGCGGCCGACGAACCCGATGGAGATCGCGTGATGGCGACGCCGAAAAGGACTTTCAAGGCGCTCTCGGCGCTCCTTTCATATCCGACCGAGGAACTTTGCGCGGCGATCCCGGAAATTAACGCGGCGATTGCAGCCGAGGGTTTGGTGTCGGACGAAGCAGGCAGGCAGCTGCAGTCCTTGCTTGCCGATCTGGCGACCCTGGATCTCTACGATCTCCAGGAGCGCTACGTCGAGTTGTTCGACAAGACGCGCCGTCACTCGCTGCATCTGTTCGAACACATCCACGGCGAGAGCCGCGATCGCGGCCAGGCGATGGTCGATCTGGTCGAGCATTACCGGCGTGGCGGGCTTGTCGTTACGGCAAACGAATTGCCTGACTTCATCCCGCTTTTCCTGGAGTTTCTTTCTGCTCGTCCCCTTGCGGAGGCGCGCGGCCTGCTCAATGAAACCGCCCGCATCTTCTCGTTGCTGGAAGAGCGGCTCACCAGGCGCAACGCAGGCTATGCCGCCGTGTTCACGGCCATACGCTCGATTGCCAGCGAGCCCGCCATGGTCGTGGGCGCTGCCGAAATCGACGAGTCCGACGACCTGGCGGCCATCGACGCCGCCTGGGAAGAGACCGCCGTCACATTCGGTCCCGGAAATGCGACCGACGGCTGTTCCGTCGATCGGCTGAGGATCCAGATGCGTGCCGCCAATCGCGATGCGCGCAACACTGCGGCCTGACGGAGGGAAGCTATGTCCAGTACAATCAACGACGCGCTCTTTGGCTGGTATCCCTATTTCTGCCTGACGATCTTCCTGCTCGGCAGCCTGCTGCGTTTCGATCGCGAGCAGTACACCTGGAAGACGGGCTCATCGCAGTTGCTGCGGCGGCGCCAGCTGCGCTGGGGTTCAAACCTGTTTCATGTCGGCATCCTGGCGATCTTCGCCGGCCATTTCGTCGGCCTGCTGACGCCGATCTGGATTTTCGATGCGCTTGGCGTCTCGCACAGTTTCAAGCAGGGCCTGGCTATCACCGTCGGCGGCATCGCCGGCATTGCCTGCTTCATCGGTATCGCGCTTCTTGCCCATCGCCGGCTGTTCGATGCCCGCATCCGCAACACGTCCGCGCCGGGCGACATCGCGATCTTATTGCTGCTCTGGCTGCAACTCACGCTTGGCCTTTCATCCATCTTCGTCTCGCTCGGTCACATGGACGGCCACGAGATGGTGAAATTCATGAACTGGGCACAGGGCATTCTCACCTTGCAACCGGCGGCCGCGGCCTACGTCGCCGACGTCAATCCGATCTTCAAGGCGCACCTCCTGCTCGGCATGACGATCTTTCTGGTCTTCCCGTTCACGAGGCTGGTTCATGTCTGGAGCGCGCCGATCTGGTATCTCGGTCGCCCCGGCTATCAGGTTGTGCGCACACGCTTCGCGGTCCGCCGATCGCCGGCGCTCGGACCTGCGTTCCGGTCGGCTGAGCCGGTACGGCGTCCCGCCGCCGCTCCCGCCCACCAGCCTGCGGAGTAGACCATGGCCGCGCTCGTCATCGATCATTCGGCCGGCCGCAAATCGTCCGAACATCCGCACGAACACCGGCCCGCGGTTCCCGACACCGCGCCGTCCCGGGAACGGGTGGCGATGCCGCCGGTGACCGTCAACGGTGTGGCGATCTCGCGCAAGGCGATTGCCGCCGAGGTGCAGAACTTTCCCGCACGCAATCCCGGCGAAGGCTGGCGTGCGGCGACCCGTGCGCTCGTCATCCGCGAACTGCTTCTGCAAGAGGCGCGTCGTCTCGACATCGCCGTGGAGCAGCGGACTGACCAGGATGGGCGCAGGGAGACTATCGAGGACGCGCTGGTGCGCGGGCTGATCGAGCGCGAGGTCCGCGTTCCGGAGGCGGACGAAGAGATGCTGCGGCGCTTTTATGAGAACAATCTTCGCCGCTTCGTGACGCCGCCGCTCCATGAAGCCGACCATATTCTCATTGCGGCCCGTCGCGACGATCGCGAAGCCTTTGACGCCGCGCGTGAAAGGGCGCTGGCGCTCAGGTCCAGCCTGGCGGCGGCGCCAGAGCGTTTTGCGGCGGTGGCGCGGGACTGCTCGGATTGCCCGTCGGGAGCTCTTGGCGGCAGCCTTGGCCAGATCGGGCCGGGCGACACGACGCCGGAATTCGAGGCCGCTCTCGTCGATCTCGCCCCAGGCGATATCTCGCCGCCGGTGGAGACGCGTTACGGCGTCCACCTCATCCGCCTGACGCGGCGCATCGATGGCCGCCAGCTGCCGTTCGAGGCCGTGCGCGAACGCATCGCGGCCTACTTGGCCGAGCACGTCAGCCGGCAGGCGACCGCACAATATGTGTCTCTCCTTGTCGGCGGGGCGGACATCAGAGGCATTGCCATCGACGGCGCATCCTCGCCGCTGGTGCAGTGAGGAGGATACGATGCTCGGAGATCTGATTGCCTCGCTCGAGGACCCGATTGTGGCCGTGGCTGTCGTTGCCGCTTTCGATGAACCGGGCTTGCTGGCGCGCCTGGCCGCGGCCGCCGAGGCAGCCGGCCATTCACCGGCCGATATCGTCGGCTCGGCCGTTCGCAATTTCGTTGACACCGCATCCGACGATCTTTGGACCCAGCTCATCGGTATCATGAACCGTGCGCAGGATCCGGGTCTCGCGGCCATACGCGCAATTCTCGAAAAGACGCTGCCGGACGTCGAGGCATGATCATGCCGGCAACACTGCCCGACAGTTGCTTCTGCTCAGACACCGGCGCGATGCCTTTCGAAAAGGCTCGGAGCGCGGTCATGGCGTTGGGCCGGCCGCTGGGCCGGCCGGATATGGTGCCGTTGGCCGACGCTGTCGGACGTGTTCTGGCTGCGGCGATCGAAGCTCCTTGCGCCATTCCGCCTTTCGACCAGGCAGCGATGGACGGCTACGCCATAAGCGTGACCGGCAGGAGAGGCGTGCCCCTGGTTCTCCCGGTGGCAGGCCGTACGAGGGCGGGTGACCCGCAAGGTGTCCTGGCTCCGGGCGCCGCGCATCGAATCATGACAGGTGCCGCTTTGCCCAAGGGCGCCGACACTGTCGTCATGCAGGAACAGACGACGCGCCGTGGCGATCTCGTGCAGTTCGCGTTCGACGCGGCACCTGGCGCGCATATTCGCAGGGCCGGCGAGGATGTGAGGCAAGGAGCCAGCGTCCTTCGCCCAGGCTGCATGATCGGTTGGCCAGAGATCGCGCTTCTTGCCGCCATCGGAATTGACCGCGTCCCGGTTGCGCGTCGCGTGAGGATCGCCGTTGTCACGACCGGCTCCGAGTTGTGCAAGGCTGGCGAGCCGCTTGCAGACGGTGCGATCTATGACTCCAACGGTCCGCTTCTCGCTGCCCTGCTGAGGGAGCCGAACACCGATGTTGTGTTGTCGACCGTTCACGACGACACCACAGCCATCGCACGAGTGCTCGAGGACAGCGCGAGGTCGGCGGATCTGATTGTCACCACTGCGGGCATGTCGGTTGGCGAGGAGGACCATGTGCGCAACGCCATATCGCGGGCCGGAGGCCAACTCGAGATCGTCAAGGTGGCGATGAAGCCCGGCAAGCCGTTGGCCATCGGTAAGGTAGGGGAGGCGTGCTTCGTCGGATTGCCAGGCAACCCACAGGCCGCGGCCTTTGGCGCGCTCGCCTTTGCGCGTCCGGTCATAGGCACCCTCCTAGGTCGGACTCCAGCGAGGAGCATTACGGCCGAGCTGGCCTTCATGTGTTCCCGCAAGGTGGATCGCACGGAATTGGTGCCGGTCCGCTTGACTGTCGAGCAGGGTCGATTGACCGCCAGCCGCAGCGGGCCGGACGGTTCGCACAGAATGATGCCGATGGTGTCGGCTGACGCGATCGCGATTATGCCCGGCGCCTCAACGCCGGCGGAGCCTGGCATGCCCGTCGAAGTGCTTCCGTTCAGCCATGGGTGCTTTGGGGGATAGATCGATGGTGTTGGACATCGCCTCAACAATCCCGCTGCATCAAAACCGATCCCGCCTCGGCCGGTCGGCCGGCAGAATTCAAACCGAAGGAGACTCCTCCATGCAGCGTGTTCGTCCAGGCGGTCCCATCACCGCGATCGTTTATTCAAATGGCTCGGAGTTCGAGGCATTCCTGCGGGATATGACTGCCATCATGACCGAGCGGGGCATGCGATTGGCCGGCCTTGTCCAACTGAGCGAAAAGAGGCCCGATCGCGTGAAATGCGACATGCATCTGCGGGACCTTGCTTCAGGCGAGCTCCACGGCATATCCGACGATCGGGGGCCGCATGCCCGAGGCTGTGTTTTGAATACCGACCGGCTGCTCCGCGCCTGCGAAGTCGCCGGAGCCGGGTTGTCCAGCAAGACCGATCTTCTGGTTCTCTGCAAATTCGGAAAGACCGAGGTCGAAGGCGGTGGCTTCAGGCCCCTGATCGCGAGGGCGCTCGAACTCTCCGTACCCGTGCTGATCGGCGTACCCGTCATCAATCTCGCACCGTTCCGCGAATTTGCGGCCGACCTCGCCCGGGAAATCGAACTGTCTCATCTGTCGTCCGATTATGTTGCGGCCCTAGAGCATGTCCTCGATCATAGCGCGATCGTAGGTGGTCCCTATCAATCCCCGGCTGGGAGCATGGCCGGTGCCCAGGTGGCATGAAATCATTGTGCGTTCCGTCATTGGCGGTGTGGCCGCGGGCGCTTGGGCGGCGATTGTCAGTCTAATGGGCTGCCCGTCAGTTTTGACTTCTCTGGCGGCGATTTTGATAGTGTTCAGCGTTTCAGGCGATTTCGGCTGAAGTAGATGTTCTACTGGCCCGCGGGATTGGCTGGGACAATTGGCGACGCAATCATTGCAGACGGCTGCGCGGGCTACAGGAGGAACTGGCGCCTGTCGTCAATGTTCATTGGGTATTTCTCCCTGTTGCCGGGTCGGCATTCGATTTCCAACTGCCAGGACATCAATCCGCGACGTTATGGGGTCATGAAAGCAGGCGGGTAGCCTGCGAGCCGATACACCAACAAAATCAATAGTTTTTCAACTGTGCGAAGGCCGGGAAGCATTGCTAAGCCGATGTTGGCACCGCGAATTCGCTGGCGAGTTCGACGGCGCGGCCTTCACGGGCCGATTGCTGGGCGGCGAGACCTGTCACGACGGCCCACCAGCCGTCTTGCAAGGTGACTTCGACGCTGCCTTGCCCGCGCACAGCGGCGACAAAGCAGGCGTGCTCGAAATAGGTCGAGCCGTTGTGGTCGCCTGCGGCAAGCAGCCAGGGGTCGACCGGGGTCTCCACCAGGCGCGGCCCCGGCGGGTTGCGAGGGCTGACGATCAGCTCCGGCACGGGCGCGGCACCCAGATGCGGCGGCCAGAAGCGGCCCGGTCCGGGCACCCGGCATTCGATCTTGCCGCTGCCGCCGACGGCGCGGAGTTCCTCCTGGTAGCGGCTGCCTTCGGCAAACATGCACAATTCCAGCATGGCGCGCGCCCCGCTTGCGAAATCGACCAGCACATAGCCATGGTCGAGAATATCCGGCGTCTCGTCACCATAGCGTTCGTCGAGATGGTTTATGGCCTGTCCCGCGCTTGCCATCACGCGGATCGGGTCGGATTTGAGGATCAGCCGCATCAGGTCGAAGAAGTGACAGCACTTCTCGACGAAGGTGCCGCCGGTGTTGCGATTGAAACGGTTCCAATCGCCGACCTTGGTCAGGAAAGGAAAACGGTGCTCGCTAATGGTCAGCATGCGAATGCCGCCGGTGACTGCTTCGGCCTGTTCGACGAAGGCGGCAACGGGCGGCATATAGCGGTACTCCATCGCCACCCACACCAGCGGAAGACGACTGCCCAGTGTTTCGATCCGCTTTGCGTCGACGGCGTCGGTAAAGAGCGGCTTTTCCACCAGGACCGGTAGCGGGCGGCGCGCGGCGATCTCTTCCAGCTGAGCGAGGTGGCAATGATTGGGGCTGGCGATCAGAATGCAGTCGACCTCGTCCATCGCCAAAAGGTCGGCGACCGACGCCGCCGCCCGGGCACCCGGCGCCATCGCCAGCGACGCGGTCAGCATACCGGGGTCCGGCTCGAAGATGGAGGCTACGTGCGCGTCGGGCAACAGTGCGATGTTGCGGATGTGCTCCTGGCCCATCATGCCGCAGCCGATGATGCCGTAAGCGATGGATGATCTGTTCACGCGGGCTGTCCTTCCGGCTATCTGAAACGGGTCACGTAGCGCGCCACGCCAGGGTCGAACCAGGTGCGGGAATATTCCACGCTGGCTCCGTCGCCGGCCCAGGCGATGCGTTCGATGAACCCCACGACTGTCCCCGGCTGCGGCTTGAACTCTGCCGGAGCCCAGTCGGGCGCCGGTGCGACTGCGATGCTATCTTCGGCGCGAACGACCGAGAAGCCGAGCGCCAGCCGGTAGTGGAGGTAGAGCGATTCAGAGAGGTCCTCGCGCTCGAGCCGCTCGGCGCGGCTGGCGTCGAGCCAGATTTCCTCGACCGCGGCCGGCTCGCCGTCGAGCCGCCGCAGCCGGCGGATGCGGTGCGCTTTGGCCGCGCTGCCGAATTGCGGCAGGTCGGCCGGCTTGGGCAGCCGCTCGACCGAAAGGATGTCTGCGGTCGGCAGTCCGCCGCCACCGATGCGTTCCAGACGAAAGAAGGCGTAGACCCCGAGCAGATCGCCGCGCGCCCGCACGTAGTTGCCCGATCCCTGGATGCGGTCGAGCAGGCCCTTTTCGGTCAGATCGGCAAGCGCGCGCCTGAGCGTGCCGACGGCGATGCCGAGCCTTGCGGCCATCTCGCGCTCGGGCGACAGCCGCGCCCCGTCGGCCAGCCGTCCAGCGGCGATTTCGCGGATCAGCATTTCGCTGATCTGCAGATGGACGGGGAGAGGCCCGCGCATCTGGCTGGAGCGGTGGCCGGGGTCGGCTCTTGTCAATTGCATGAGCTTTCCAACTGCATTCGCGGCTCTCGGCAGCAAATTGATACAGTATTGATCTACATCAAAACGGATGCTACGCAAGCCCCATTCGCAGCGTCCGGGACCGATGATGAAGGTATTCAAAGGGCGGCCATGACTATTGTCCCGATCACATCGCCGGATCTCGACGCAGCCGAAGTCGCCTGGTTCGCCGCGCTTTGCTCGGACGACTACCGCTATCTCGGCGTGGCTGACGGCGCGCTGCGCTCAAGCTGGGCGCACTGCTCGGAAATCGTGAAGGCGTCCGAGGAGATTGGGTTCCGCAACATCCTTTGCCCATCGTCCTATCAGGTCGGGCAAGACACGCTGAGTTTCGTCGCCGGCTGCGCGCCGATAACCTCGAAGATCAACCTGCTCGCGGCCGTGCGCTGCGGCGAGATGCAGCCGATCATGCTGGCGCGCACGATCGCGACGCTCGACCATATGCTGGAAGGCCGGCTGACCGTGAACATTATCTCGTCGGACTTTCCGGGCGAGACGGCCGGCAGCGCCTGGCGCTACCAGCGCTCGCGCGAGGTGGTGCAGATCCTGCGCCAGGCCTGGACGCGCGACACGATCGACTTCGAGGGCGAGGTCTACCGGTTCAAGGGCATGTCGACCGCGCCGGCAAAGCCCTATCAGCAGAACGGCGGGCCGCTGCTCTATTTCGGCGGCTATTCGCCCGAAGCGCTCGAGCTTTGCGCCGAACAGTGCGACGTCTATCTGATGTGGCCGGAAACCAAGGAGGAACTCGCAGGCCGCATGAGAGCCGTGCATGAGCGCGCCGCGCGCCATGGCCGCACGCTCGACTACGGCCTGCGTGTCCACATGATCGTGCGCGACACCGAGGCCGAGGCCAGGGACTATGCTCGCGAGCTGGTTTCGAAGCTGGACGACGAGCAGGGCAGGGCGATCCGCGAGCGGGCGCTCGACGCCCGATCGCTTGGCGTATCGCACCAGGCCAAGAACCGCGAGATCGCCGATGCGCAAGGCTATATCGAGCCGCATCTGTGGACGGGCATCGGGCGCGCCCGCTCCGGCTGCGGCGCAGCACTGGTGGGCTCCGCCGACCAGGTCCTGTCCGAGATCGAGGCCTATATGAAGATGGGCATCCGCGCCTTCATCTTTTCCGGTTATCCGCATCTCGACGAGGCGCGCCATTTCGGCACCAAGGTGCTGCCCGGCCTCAGGACCTGTTCGTTGCCGCACGCCTATGGACGGGTGCCGGACGCGGTCCCGGCGACGCCATTGGGAGCAGGGGAGCGCCGTTGATGGAGCATTTCGTGTGCGATCCTCGCCTGTTGCGCAGCGCGTTCGGGCGCTTCGCCACCGGTGTGACGGTCGTCACCACCGGCATTGCCGGCAATCCGGTCGCCATCACCGCCAACAGCTTTTCCTCTGTCTCGCTCGACCCGCCGCTGGTGTTGTGGTCGATCGGCCGCCATTCGCGCCGGTTCGATGCCTTCGCCAATGCGGCGCACTATGCCGTCCATGTGCTGGCGGAAGATCAGATCGATCTGTGCTGGCGGTTTTCGAAGTCGGGGACCGACTTTGCCGGTCTGGATCTGTCCTGGAACGAGCACGGCGTGCCGCTGCTGCCGCGGGCGCTGGCGCGGTTCGAGTGCAGCGTCGCCGACCGTTTCCCGGCCGGAGATCACATGATCCTGCTTGGGCGCGTCCTCGAGCTGGAGACGCAAGACGGGCCGCCGCTGCTGTTTGCTGGAGGCAAGTCCCGTGCCGGGCCTTCCTCTCAGGGCGCAGGCTGATGATGCCCGGCGCCGGCCCTGGCTGGTGCGGTGGAGCGGCGCTCCACGATATGGCACGCAAGCTCGACCCGGCGCGGCGGCAAGCCCGATTGGGCCATGTCGTCGAGCAGCAGGCTGAGCGCTGCCGATCCTATCTCGCGCATGGGAATATGCATCGCCGTCAGCGGAGGACTGCAGAAAGCCGCCTGCGGCAGGTCGTCCATGCCGACGACGGAGACATCGGCCGGCACCGAATATCCGGCTTCCTGGATGCCGGCAACCGCCCCGAAGGCCAGGCTGTCGCCGGCCGTCAGCACGGCGGAAAAATCAAGGCCGCGCAGGGCGATCCGATCCTTCACGGCCTTGCTCGCAAGCTCCGGCAGCCAGTCCTGAACCTCGACGACGAGATCATCGATGCCGGTCATGCCGCTTGCCGTCAGCGCGTCGCGCCAGCCCTCGTAGCGCCGCTCGATCGTGCGCCTGCCGCGCCGCATCAGGAACAGGATGCGACGATGGCCGAGGCCGACCAGGTGCTGGGCGGCAAGCATGGCGGCGGAGCGGTTGCAGGGCGTCACGCTGGAATGACGCATCGAGGGATCATCACCGTTGACGAGCACGATCGGCTTGGAAAAGCCCGCCGTCAGCGTCAGCACCTCGTCGTCGTCCAGCGTCAGAAAGAGGCAGCCGGCAACGCTGTCGTCGCGCTCGGCTTCGCGCAAAAGGGCGATTTCGTCCTCGGGCGCCGCAACCGGCCGGATCACCAGCTCGACGCCCAGCAGCCGGGCGCGTTCGTTGAGCCCGTCGAGAACGTGGTAGGTGAACTGGCTGCGCGCGCTGTCGACCATGGCCACGCTGCTTGCCGCAAGGATGACCTTGCGGCCGGCAACAGAGGCCGGGATGGCGTAGTTCATCGATTTTGCTGTTTGGATGATCCTGGTGCGGAGTTCATCCTTCACGCCGGCGACGCCGCTCAGCGCACGCGAAGCAGTGCTGACCGACACGCCGCAGCGGGCCGCGATCTCCTCAAGTCGAATGCGGCGGCTGGGACGGCCGCGCTTGCCCTGGACTGTCATGCGCTTTCGGGTCTCTGACAAGGTTTGCTCAAGTCTGCAAAAAATTTTCAGATTGCGCAAGAAAAATGCCTGTGGAACAGTTCTCACCCGAGCGGAAGACCTGGAGGAGTGATGCCGCTGTCGCCCGAACGCCTGAAGTCCGCGCTCGCCAGCCTCGTAGCCGGCATGACCGGCCTGCGCCATGACGGGCGTTTCCACGAGCCGAATCTCGATGGGACGCCAGGCGATTATGTCAGCTTCGACAGCTGGGAATGGCCGCAGGGCGTCGGGCTTTACGGTCTGGTGCGGCTGTGGGCGCAGACCGGCGACGATGGGCTGCTGCGGACGATCGAGGCGTGGTACGACCGGCACTTCGCGGCCGGCTTTCCGGCAATGAACGTCAACACCACCGCGCCCCTATTGGCGCTGAGCGAATTATGGCGCCGCCGGCGCCAGCCGCGCTTCGAACCGGTGCTGCGCGAATGGGCCGAGCGCGTGGTCACCGCCATGCCGCGGACCCCCGAAGGCGGCTTCCAGCACAATGTTTCGGACCGGGTCAATGACGACGAGTTGTGGGACGACACGCTCTTCATGGTAGCGCTGTTTCTCGCCTCCTACGGCGAAGCCTCCGGTCAACGCCGCCTCGTTGAGGAGGCTGAACGGCAGTTCCTCGTCCATGCCCGTTATCTCGCCGATCCGGCATCCGGATTGTGGTTCCACGGCTGGACGTTCGACGGCCGGCACAATTTTGCCCGCGCGCTTTGGGCACGAGGCAACGCCTGGATCACGGTTGGCATCCTCGAGGTGATTGAATTCGCCGAGATCGTGCCTTCGGTGCGGGCCTACCTGCTCGGCGTACTGGAAACGCAGGTCTCGGCCCTTCTGAAGCTGCAGGCAGGTTCGGGTGCGTGGCACACGCTGCTCGACGACCCGACGTCCTACGAAGAGATCTCGGCAACCGCCGGTTTCGGCTACGGCCTGTTGAAAGCCGCGCGGCTCGGGATTGGCTCGACGGAGTGCCGTGCCGCCGGCCTGCGCGCACTGGAAGCAGTGGTGGCCAACATCGACGACAAGGGCGTGGTTGCCAACGTATCCTACGGCACACGCATGGGCCACGACCTGCAGTTCTACCGCGACATCCCGATCCAGCCGACCGGCTACGGACAGGCGCTGGCGATCCTGTGCCTGACCGAAAGCCTGCTGCACCTGCGGTCGAAGGCGGAGGCGGCATGATGCGGACGCTCTATGGCGCCTCGCCGGCCGACATCGCCGGCATGGACACCGGCCGGCTGAGATCGGAGTTCCTGGTCGACGGGCTGTTTCGGCCAGGCGCGATCGAATTCGTCTACACCCATATCGACCGCATGATCATCGGCGGCGCGGTGCCGCTGGCGAACCCGCTGACATTCGGCGACGGCGCTGATGTCGGCACGGAGCGCTTCTTTACGGCGCGCGAGATGGGTATCGCGAATCTCGGCGGCAGCGGCGCTGTCACCATAGACGGCGAGCGGTTCGCCGTCGCCAACCGCGACGTCGTCTATGTCGGGCGCGGCGCGCGCGAGGTGACGCTGGCGAGCGACGATCCGGAGAGGCCGGCGCATTTTTACATGAACTCGGTGCCGGCGGGCGCCGACATTGCCCACCGCCTCATCGCCGGCAGCGAAGCCAAGCCGCTGGTGCTGGGCGAGGAGGCCCGCGCCAACAGGCGCACGCTGCGCATGTACATCCACCCCGAGGTGACGCCGTCATGCCTCCTGCTGATGGGCATCACCGACCTCGCGCCGGGCAGCGTGTGGAACACCATGCCGCCGCACCTGCATGAGCGGCGCATGGAGGCCTACTGCTATTTCGATCTCGCCGCGGAGGATCGTGTGGTCCATCTAATGGGCCGGCCTGACAATACCCGCCATTTGATGGTCGCGGACGGCGACGTCGTGCTGTCGCCGGCATGGTCGATCCATATGGGCGCCGGCACCGGCCCCTATGCCTTCGTCTGGGGCATGACCGGCGAGAACCAGGCCTACACCGATGTCGATCCGGTTGCCGTGAAGGATTTGCGATGAGTGCGGCCGCCCGAAACGACCAAGCCGATTTTGCCCTGCGCCGGACGATCGCCGTGGGACAGCCGATCGTCTACTGGCGGCTCGGCGCCAGCGCCGAGCAGCGCTACGACGTGACGGACCAGCCGATGAAGGGGGAGATGGACCCCTTCTTCTTCCTGACCAAGCACAAGAATTTCATTCCGCACGAATATCCATGCCGCACGCAATTCGCGGCCGAGCGGCGCGGCAAGCGGCCCCAGGTCTTCGCCGAATTCAATGCCGGGCGAACCTGGCTGCCCTTCGCCTCGCCACGCATCGACCTGTCGGGCTTCTGGTTCCGGCCGACCGTGCTTGGAACCTGGGCCGAAACGAGCATCGAAGCAGCTTCGACCGGCGAGGCGCGGCTCCGGTTGCGCACATGCGGCGGCGCCATACTCTTTGCCAATGGCGCTGAAGCCGGCTGGATGGCGCCTTACAGGCGCAATCTGGAGAGCGCGCAGGATTTCCGGGTCGCCCTGAAGGCCGGACGAAACGACATCCGAATCTGGTTCGACGACCTCGCCGAGCGCGACGCCCGCTATTACTTCCAGCTCGACTATCTCGCGGGCCCTGCCGCGTCTGTCGCTCTCCCGATTGAGGTCGAGGCAACCGTCGCCGACGCGATGGAAGCGGCTCTGGGGGACATGCATTTCGAGCGTCCCGCCTACGACCGCGGCGAGGTGGCGCTGGTCACCGGTGTGGCCCTGCCACACGACGCCCGGGTTGCGGTCGAAATCGAGGGTGATTTTATGTCGATCGAGGCGCCGGTCCGCTTCGCCTTCGATCTGTCCAGGGGGCAGACGCGGCTGCCGATCGCCGACACGGAGCAACTGCCCGCCGACTTCCGCCATTTCAAGGTGACGCTGACGGTTGGCGACCATGCGGCGTCGCGCGTTTTCGGCATCGAGATCTGTCATGCGCGGCGTCAGGGCGACGCGCCGGAGGCGCTCGCCGCGCGCATCGACGAGGCGCTCGACGAAGTCGCCACCCACGCCGAGGCCGACACGGTGCGCGCGCTGGCGCGGCTGGCGATCGGTCAGCAGGGTGCCGAGACCGACGCCATGATCTCCGGCGCCCTGCCGGCGATCGAGGATTGCCATGACTGTGCCGACTTCATCCTGGTGCCGCTGCTGTGGTGCCGTGCGATTTATGGCGATCGGCTGGAGGCGAGCCTGCGCGCGCGCATCGACAAGGCCGTCCTCGGCTATCGCTATTGGATGGACGAGCCCGGCAATGACGTGCAGTGGTACTTCTCCGAAAACCACGCGCTGCTTTTCCATACGGCTGCCTATATCGCCGGCGGACTTCTGCCCGAGGCGCGTTTCACCCGGTCGGGCCGCCTTGGCCGCGAACAGTCCGCAGTGGGAGCTGCGCGGGTGCGGGCCTGGCTCGAACATTTCGAGGCATGGGAGATGGCCGAATTCAATTCGGCGCCCTACTTCCCGATCGACCTCAAGGGCCTGTGCGCGCTCTACGCGCAGGCCCCGGACAAGGACATCGCCGAACGCGCCGGCAAGGCGATCATACGCCTGCTGGAAATCGTCGCGCGCTCGGCCCATCACGGCATTCTAACCGGCGCCCAGGGCCGCTCCTATGAGCACACCTTGCGCGCCGCGCGCTCGCTGGAGCTGTCGGGCATCTGCCGCATGGTCTGGGGCAAGGGCAACTACGGCATGCGCTTTCACGCGTTGCCGCAGCTGGCATTGTGCCTTCGCGACCACGGCCTGGCCGTCCCGGACGAGCTCGCCGCGATCGCGTCCCTTGCCGACGACACGGCGTGGGAATGGACCTTCGCGCAGGGACAGGACCGTTTCGCGCGGCTCTACCACCATAAGACGCGCGGCCACGCGATGGGCAGCGCGGCCGGATATCGCTGGAACCAGTGGGGCTACCAGGAGACCGTCATTCACGCCCGGCTGGGCGACAATCCGGATGCGCAGATCTGGATCAACCATCCAGGCGAAGTCCTGCAGTCGGGATATGGCAGACCGTCCTACTGGGGCGGCTCCGGCACCTTGCCGCGGGTTCATCAGTACCGCGATCTCGCCATCGTCAGTTTCGCCTGTTCGGACGAACAGCCGGACTTTACGCACGCCTGGTTCCCGGCAAGCGCCTTCGATGCTGCGCAGCTGGACGGCAATCGGGCATGCGCGCGATCCGGCAATGCCTTCGCAATGCTGAAAACGGACGTGCCGCTCACTGAGGTCAAGGGCGGGCCGACGGCCGGCAACGAGCTGCGGGCGGCGGGACGCAAGGCGACATGGATCGTCCGCCTTGGCGACCGGCCCGGCGACACACTGTCGCTCGATGCCTGGGCGGCCGCCTTCGCGGATCTTTCGGTGCGGCCAGGACCCGACGAAGAGCTGATCGTCGAGGATCCGGAATACGGCACCGTGCGTTTTCTCGCCGACGCAAGGATCGTCGCCGAGGGGCGGACGCTTGATCCGGCCAACTGGACCGTTCGCGGCGAGGCGGCACGCATGAAACGCCGGGAATAGGGAGGAATCGGCCGCGGCCTTCGAGAGGAGATGGCATGCGGCTTAGACGCCTGGGGTGCGCGGCCCCGACAAAAGGAGGAGACGAAGCATGACCAAGACCCGCACTTTGCTGGCCGCGATGTCGGTCAGCCTGCTTGCATCGACCAGCGCGTTCGCTGGCGACGTGCGCATCATGTGGTACTCGGACGGCGTCGAGGGTGATGTCATCCAGGACCTGCTCAACCGCTTCATGAAGGACAATCCCGATATCCACGTCACGCTCGACAACGTCGCCTACAAGGTGATCCAGGAGCAACTGCCCATCCAGCTTGAAGCCGGCCAGGGCCCGGACATCGCCCGTGTCACCAACATCAAGGAACTCGCACAGCACTGGCTGGACCTGCGGCCGCTGCTGGCCGACCCGAAATACTGGGACGACAATTTCGCCGACACGCTGGACTGGATGCGACCTGACGGCTCCAAGGCCATCCCAGGTTTCATGACCCAGCTCACACTCACCGGCGGCTTCGCCAACAAGACGCTGTTCGAACAGGCCGGCGTGGCGCTGCCCGGCGACAAGGCGACCTGGGACGACTGGATCAATGCCGCCGCCCAGGTGGCGAAGAGCCAGCAGCTTCCGGCAGCCTTTGCCATCGATCGATCCGGCCACCGCATTTCCGGTCCGAATGTCTCCTATGGCGCAAATTACATCGGATCAGACGGCAAGCCGGCGAAGGTGGACGACGGCACCAAGGCGTTCGTCGGCAAGCTCGTCGACTGGACTGCAAAGGGCCTGATGCTCAAGGACACCTGGGTCTCGGCGGCTGGTTCGACCTACCGCGCCGCGGCGGACGATTTCATCAACGCCCAGATCCCGTTCTATTATTCCGGCAGCTGGCAGGTCGCCAATCTGTCGACCAAGATCGGCGACAGCTTCGACTGGGTGGCGACCGGCTCGCCCTGCGGTTCGGCCGGCTGCTCGGGCGTGAAAGGCGGCGCTGCGCTGGTCGCCATCAAATACACGAAGAACCCCAAGGACGTCGCCAAGGTCATGGAGTATCTGGCCCGTGAAGACGTCGTGAAGGAGTTCAGCGAACGCACGCTGTTTTTGCCGGCGCACAAGGGTGTCGTCGCCAAAGGCGGACTGAAATGGGTTTCGACCGACAAGAATGTCGGTCCGGCGCTCGACAAATTCGTCAAGGCGGCAGGTGAGGCACTGCCTGCGGCCGATGCCCTGCCGCCATGGAAATGGGCCAATGCCTATTTCGCCGCCCTGGTGACGCGCGTCAGCCAGGTGATGGCCGGCGAGCTTACCCTCGACGATGCCTGGGGCAAGATCGACCAGGATATCGCCGACAAGGTCGCCGAGGCCAAGTGAGCGGCGCCGCGACACTGAAGGAATGGACCGGTGCTGCCCTGGCAGCGCCGGTCGCCTGGCTGGCGTCGATCGTCAACGTGCCGCTCAAGGCCTGGCAGCGGGCCACGGGCACCGGCGGCATGGCCGCCTTCTTCCTTGCCCCGAACATGGCGATCTTCGGCATTTTCGTGCTGGTGCCGCTGGTCATCAACTTCTTCTATTCTGCGACCTCCGGGACGGCGTATTTCCTGCAGGACCGAAGCTATGTGGGGCTGGAGCAATACCGGCGCCTGCTCGACTGCGGCAGTTATCTGGACACCGCCACCTGTCGCGAGGACCTGTTCTGGAAGGCCGTGCACAACACGGGCCTGTTCGTCGTCGTGCAGGTGGCGCTGATGACGGTCGTGTCGATGATTACAGCGCTGATCCTCAACCGCGAGATCGCCGGCCGCAGCTTCTGGCGCGCGGTGTTCTTCTTTCCGGTGCTGCTGTCGCCTGTCGTCACCGGCTTGATCTGGCGCTGGATCCTCCAGCGCCAGGGGCTGCTCAACCTGATCGTCCACGACCTTGGCGGTGAGCCGTACAACTGGCTGACAGACCGTTTCTCGGCCTTTACCGCCGCTGTCAGCGTTTCGGTCTGGGCCCATATGGGCTTCTACACCCTCATCCTGCTTGCCGGGTTGCAGGCGATTCCGCGCGACCTCTACGAAGCGGCCGAGATGGACGGCACCAGGCCGGCGCGGGTGTTCTGGCGCATCACGCTGCCGTTGTTGATGCCGAACCTGCTTGTCGTCATCGTGTTAGCGCTGATCCGCGCCGTGCAGATCTTCGACGAGGTCTATGTGCTGACGGGAGGCGGGCCTGGAACCTCGACCCTCTATGTCACGCAGTACATCTACGAGATCGGCTTCGCTTCGCTGCTGCGCAATCCGGGACTGGCTTCGGCAGCCTCCATCCTGATGGGGCTGGTGCTCGTCGTGCTGACCCTGCTTCAGCTGCAGGTCGGGCGTCGGGGCGAACGCAAAGGGCAGCGCGAATGAGCGGCGTCGTGACATTCCTGACCCGCAGGCGCGGCGGCCGTGGCTGGCACTGGACGGATGTTGTGAGCTGGCTGTGGCTCTTCGGCGGTCTCGTCATCATGTTCGGCCCGGCCGTCTGGCTGGTGGGTTCCTCGTTCAAGACGCCGGCGCAGCTCGCCGTGTTCCCGCCCACTATCCTGCCCTATGTCAGCCAACAGGCGGCGGTCGAAGGCTACGACAAGCCATTGACCCTCTACAGGGTGAAGCTGCCGGACGGGTCGACCAAGGTGCTGGCCGAGGCGCGCCGCGTCGGCATCGTGGCGCAGATGGTGGACCCTCAGGCGCCGAACGACATTGTCAAGATCAATATCGCCAACCGGCAGCCGGTGCGTGAGATCGGCTTCGCCACGGAAAACTACACCGAGCCATTCGTCCATTTCGACTTCCTGCGCTATTTGCGCAATTCGGTGTTTGTGACCGTTATGGCGACGCTGATCACGCTGCTCACCAATTCCATGGCCGCCTTCGCGCTGTCGAAATACAAGTTCCGCGGCCGCGACCTCACCATGCTCTTGATCGTCGGCACGCTGATGGTGCCGCTGTCGGTCATCCTGGTGCCGCTCTACTCGGTAGTGGGCGCCGTCGGGCTGCTCGACTCGCTCTGGGGCGTCATCCTGCCGACCGTCGCGACGCCGACCGGCGTGTTCCTGCTGCGCCAGTACATGCTGACGATCCCGGATGAACTGCTCGACGCGGCGCGCATGGACAACGCTTCCGAATGGCAGATCTACTGGCGCATCGTGTTGCCGCTTGCTGCGCCGGCGCTCGCCGTGCTCGCGATCTTCTCGGTCGTCTGGCGCTGGAACGATTTCCTGTGGCCCCTGGTGGTGCTGTCGCGCAAGGAGCTCTACACGCTCCAGGTCGGGCTCAACACCTATGCCGGCCAGCTCAATGTGCAGTGGCACTACATCCTGGCGATGACAGTGGTGACGATGATCCCCGTCGTCCTCGTCTTCGTCTTCCTGCAGCGCTACATCACCTCCGGCATTGCCGGCACCGGGCTGAAGTGAGGCGACCATGGGCCGGATAAATCTGACCAACATCGATCGTGCCTACGGCAGGATGAAGATTCTGCACGACATCAATCTCGACGTCGGCGACGGCGAGATGCTGGTGCTTGTCGGCCCGTCGGGTTGCGGCAAGTCCACGCTGCTGCGGCTGATTGCCGGACTCGACCGGCCGACCGCCGGCAGGATCGAGATCGATGGCGCCGACGTCACCGATGTTTCTGCCGCGCAGCGCGGCCTGGCGATGGTGTTCCAATCCTATGCGCTGTATCCGCATATGAGCGTGCGCCAGAACCTCGCCTTCGGGCTCGAGAACATCCGCATGCCGAAAGGCGAGATCGACGCGCGCATCGCCGAAGCGGCGCGCATGCTGGAAATCGCGGCCTATCTCGATCGCCGGCCCGGCCAGCTTTCCGGCGGCCAGAAGCAGCGTGTTGCGATCGGCCGTGCTGTGGTGCGCAATCCGACGGCCTTTCTGCTCGACGAACCGCTGTCCAATCTCGACGCCGAACTGCGCATCTCGACGCGTGCCGAACTGGCGGCGCTGCACAAGCGCCTTGCGACCACGATGATCTATGTCACCCACGATCAGGTCGAAGCGATGACGCTGGCCGACCGCATCGTGGTGATGCGGGCTGGACGGATCGAGCAGGTCGGCCGGCCGCTCGATCTCTACAACGCGCCGGCCAACCTTTTCGTGGCGGGCTTCATCGGCGCGCCGCGCATGAATCTTCTCCCGGTCAAGGTGCGGTCCGCCAGCGGCGGTGAAGTGCATGTCGAAGGTCCGGGCGAGCTCTCGGCGGCGATCGCCGCCGATGGCTCCACGCTAAGGCCGGGAGACGACGCCACGCTCGGCATCCGGCCCCATGACATCGAACTTTCCGACGGCGGCAAGGGGTCGGTTGAAGCGCAAGTCACGCTTGCCGAGGCACTGGGGCCGGAAACCGTGGTCCACGCCACGATCGCCGGCGACAACCGGCTGGTCGCCGTGCTCAAGAGCCAAGGCATCGAGACGCACGGCCGACCGATCAGCCTGGCCCTGCCGCCGAAGCGGATGCATCTGTTCGATTCGGCCGGACTGCGCGTGGCCTCGCGTTGACCGGCGGCCCGTGTTGATCGGTGACAAGGTCAGGGCGCAAGAAGTCCCGTGTCGCATCCGCTCGAGCTGCATCACGACGAGGGAGGAGCCTGGCCACGGTGCCAGCGTGCGGCTCAGCTGACGACCGATCGACCGCCTGAGGCCTATCGGATCGGCGTCTCGCCGCGAAATAGCGGCTGGTGCGCCCGCATCAAGGCGGCAATCCGGTCCGCGACTTTTCGTACCGGCGGAGAATGGCGTTCCTCGTGATGAGTAACGACCCATTGGTCGGTTTCGAGTTCGGGGATAGGCTGAGCGACGCGAACCAGCCGCGGATCGCTGTCACCGACAAAGCACGGAAAGATCGAAAGGCCAGCGCCGGCGGCCACCAGTTCGCGCACCGAATGGATGTTGTTACCACGCACGGCGATGCGGTCGCCATGATGGGCTTGCAGCCAGCGTGCCGAGGCGATGTTTGCCCCTTCGCCCGTGACGCCGACGAACAACCCGGCGGCGATGCCGTTGATCAGCCTGCGTCCAGAATAGATGGCGTAGGCGACCTTGCCGCTCTGACGGCCGGCCAGCCACTGCTCGGTCGGGCGCTCGCTGCGGATGCCGATGTCGGCGGCACGGCGACCGATGTCCACCCGGTCGGTGGTGGTGACGAGCTCCACCCTTATGCCGTCATCGACCGTCCAGATCTCGCCGATGTGGGTGGAAACGAACGCCGAGGTCCATGGCCCGGCCGAGACGCGGACAATGCGGTCGGGCAAGTTTCCTTCGCGCCAGCGGGTCAGCGACTGCATCGCTGCTTCGACGTCTTCAGCGCGCCGCAGCAGTTCTTCACCCACCGTGGTCAGCCGGTAGCCGGTCTGCCGACGCACGAACAGCGGTTCGCCAATCTGCTTTTCGAGCGCGGTGACGTGTCGTCCAAGGGTGGCTGCGCTGAGGCCTGTGGTTCTCGTCGCTGCGCTCAATCCACCCAGCCGCGCGACATCGAGAAACAGCTTCAGATCGTCCCAGCCGATATCCATTTTGCAGAAATGAAAAGCTCCTTGCGACCGTAGCTGTAGCGCCAAGGGGTATCACGCGCAAGTATGCAGGCATTGGAAGCGTTGGACAATCCCGCTTGCCGGGATAGTGACAAGCTTCCCTGCTGGCCAAGAAGCCAGCACAGTCTTTTCGATCGCGGGTGCGCTTGCACGGATGCTTTGCGCGTTCGAGCAACCCAAGCGCGAGCACTCTGCGCGCCAAAGGAGATGATCATGTTGTACGAACTTCGACACCGTTTCGCCCGCTGGGTTGCCTATCGCCAGACGCTTGCGAGCTTGAGGCAGGTCTCGGACAGCACCTTGGAGGATGCTGGCATTTCTCGCGAAGAGATCCGCGAGCGTGCCCGCCACGCCAGCCTGCGTCATTGAGATCACGGAGGCTGGCATGCAGATGAAACTTTGGGATGGTCGCTCGGTACCACGCATCGGGATCGGCACCTGGGCGGCGGGTGGCGCCGCGCGCTGGCGTGACACGGCGACCTTCTATGGCGAGGTCGACGACGTCAGGTCGCAAGCTGCGCTGGCCATGGCCTATGACATCGGCGCGCGGGTGTTCGACACGCTGCCGCCTATGGCGCTGGCAATGCCGAGTTGATCCTCGGGCGGGCGTTGAAGGGCAAGGACGAAGCCGTCGTCGTCACCAAGGTCGGCTATTTCGGCGATCCCGAAACGCGCAAGATCGCTCCCGAGGATGCCTCGGCTGCCGCGATCCGGGCATCGATCGACAACTCGCGCCGGCGCCTGCAGCGCGATTGCATCGACGTCGCGCTGCTGCATATCAACGAGTATCCGATCGAGCGAGCCGGCGAGGTGTTCGAAACGCTCGGCCTGCTGCAGCAAGAGGGCAAGATCGGCGGCTTCGGCTGGAGCACCGATCATCCTGAACGGCTCGCTGCCTACGCGCCGCGCGTGGGTTTCGTCGCCGTTGAGAACGACTTCAATGTGTTCACCCCGGCCAACGCGTTGATGGCCGTCGCGGCGCGCGAGAACCTCGTTTCGATCAGCCGGCTGCCGCTGGCAATGGGGCTGCTCACCGGCAAATACACGCCGGCCATGAAGGTGCCCGCCAATGACGTGCGTGGTGGGAATGCCGAATGGATGGTGTTTTTCAGGGATGGCGCCGCCAACCCTCACTATCTGTCAAGGCTCGCGGCAATCCGCGACCTGCTCACCTCGGGCGGACGCACGCTTGCGCAGGGCGCGCTCGGCTGGATCCTCGCCAAGTCGGCGATCGCCTTGCCGGTCCCCGGCTTCACGCGGCCCGAGCAGGTCGAGGACAATCTCGGTGCGCTGGAAAAAGGACCGCTGCCGGCAGCGGTGATGGCTGAGATCGACGGCGTGCTGACTATTGCCGAAACCGGCTAATGCGGCCACCTGTCATCCTCCGCGAAGGATCGAAGTTCTGGATCATGCCCGATAGAAATCCCGGTACCATTGCACGAAGCGCGGAACCCCGATCTCGATCGGGATCTTCGGTTTGAAGCCGGTCGCCTCCTCGAGCGAACTGACATCGGCGAAGGTTGCCGGAACGTCGCCCGGCTGGATCGGCAACAGGTTGCGTTTCGCCTTGCGCCCGAGCGCGTCCTCCAGCACCTCGATCAATCGGTTCAATTGAACGGGCGAACTGCCCCCGATGTTGTGGATCCTGAACGGCGCGCTGCTGGTCGCAGGATCGGGCGCAGCGCTTGTCCAATTCGGATTGGCTGTCGCGGGTTGCCGCATCACCTGGACAATGCCTTCGACGATGTCGTCGATATAGGTGAAATCCCGCTGCATGTTGCCATGGTTGAAGACGTCGATCGGCTCGCCGGCAAGGATGGCCTTGGCGAAGATGAACAAGGCCATATCGGGCCGTCCCCACGGGCCATAGACGGTGAAGAAGCGCAGTCCAGTCGTCGGCAGCGCGAACAGGTGGCTGTATGTATGAGCCATCAGCTCGTTCGCCTTTTTGCTTGCCGCATAGAGGCTGAGCGGATGGTCGGCCGAATCATGCACCGAGAACGGCATGCGCGTGCTACCGCCATAGATCGAGCTCGACGACGCGTAGACCAGATGGCTGACCGATGCATGCCGGCATCCTTCCAGGATGTTGAGGAAGCCGTTGAGGTTGCTTTCCGCGTAGGCGTGCGGATTGGTCAGTGAATAGCGTACGCCGGCCTGAGCAGCGAGATTGACGACGGTCTCCGGCACGGCCGACTGAAACAGCGCCGAAATGCGGTCGCGGTCGGTGAGGTCGACATGCTCGAAATGAAAATTCGCGGACGCTTTCAACCGGTCGAGCCGCGCCTGTTTCAGGGTGACGTCGTAGTACTTGTTCATGGAATCGAGGCCGATAACCTCCCGGCCTTCGGCAAGCAGCCTTTGGCACAGATGAAACCCTATGAAACCGGCGGCGCCGGTAATCAGAACAGGCCTGCTTGAAGTCAACGGCGTATCCCAGCGTTGGTTAAAGGCTGAGCCCTACAGGCTCCAATATCTTATCGTGTCGGGAACTTCATTGGGCTTGAGGGCCGACTTGATGTCGAAGAGCGTCCCGCCTGGCCTGATCATCTGAAAAAGAAGCGCTCTTTCGCCAGCGAGATAATGCTTGTGGGGCACCGCCAGAACAAGCGCCTGCAGATCGTTTATCTCCTCGAGCGGCAGGATCGTCTCGCCATGATCGCGTCGGGCGGCTTCGGGATCGGCAACAGGATCATGGACTTTGGGGACAATTCCGAATTGTCTCAGTTCCTTGACCATGTCGAAAACGCGGCTGTTGCGCAAATCCGGCACATCCTCCTTGAAGGTCAACCCTAGAACGCCGACGGAGGCCCCTTTGACGGGAATGTCCGAGCGGATCAGCTGCTTGACGACCTGCTGGGCGACGAAGGCTCCCATGCCGTCATTGATGCGGCGACCGGCTAGGATGATCTGCGGGTGGTAGCCTTCGGCTTCTGCCTTGGCGGTCAGATAGTAGGGATCGACGCTGATGCAGTGGCCGCCGACAAAGCCCGGCTTGAAGGGTAGGAAGTTCCATTTCGTCGACGCTGCATCGAGGACGTCCTGCGTGCGGATATCAAGCCGCTCGAAGATCATGGCCAGTTCATTCATCAGCGCGATGTTCAGATCGCGCTGGGTGTTTTCGATGACCTTCGCCGCCTCGGCCACCTTGATCGAGGGAGCACGATAGACGCCGGCATCGATGATGCGGCCATAGACACTCGCCACGCGCTCCAGTGTCTCGGGGTTTTCGCCGGAGACGACTTTGACGATCCGTCGCAGCGAGTGTTCGCGATCGCCGGGATTGGCTCGTTCAGGCGAATAGCCGAGCGCGAAGTCGCGGGGATGCCGCAGGCCGGAAATCCGCTCGATGATCGGCCCGCAGAAATCCTCGGTCACGCCTGGATAGACGGTCGATTCGAAGACGACGACCGCGCCTTCGCTTACCGCTTCGCCGACAAGCTCGGATGCCAGTTTCAGAGGGGCAAGATCGGGTGCGCGGTTGATATCGATAGGAGTTGGCACGGCGACAATGAAGAAAGTCGCGGTTTTCAGCATCTCCCGGTCGGTCGTCAGCACGATCGAGGATTCCTTGAGCGCCGATGCGTCGACCTCTCCGGTGCGATCGACCCCGTTTTGCAGTTCGTCGATCCGGCGCTCGCTGATATCGAACGCAATCGTCCCCGGGAAAACCTTCCCGAACGCGACAGCCACCGGCAGGCCGACATATCCCAGGCCGACTACGGCGATGCGTTCGGACATCCGCGGATCTCCTCAAGTCATTTTACCTGTCGAGGCTTGTATGGCAGGCCATCGGCCAATTCAACGATGCGCCGCAGCGAAGGCAACAGTCTCCACTCAAAAAGTGGTTCACGACAAATGTTTGTACGCCATCCGCCCCCTGTTGATCGATGTTGTGGAAAACAAGCGACAGGCTTGGGTTTCGGGCCGCGAAAACCTTATCGCGGTTCCTTGCGTCTGGCTGTTTGCTGGTCTTGCGAAGCGCATCGGGGCTGTCTCCAAAGTCAAGAGCGACCGCTGGCACACATCGGGCGAGATTCCGCGACTGGCGGGGCCTGCCTTTCTGATGGCGATGTTCCCATGGCTTCCGATGAGCCCATGTCGTCCTGCTGGCTCTGTTCTGTCTTATAGGCGCACTCGATGACGTCCGATCGCTTTCCGCCGGGCCCAAGGCAGCGGCATTGGCTGGCGCGGCGATACTTGCTGGGGTCATTACTGGTGTTTGGTGGATCCCGATCGTGATCTGGGTTGCCTGCAATGCCGTTAACATGCTCGACCATGCCGATGGCCTTGCTGCCAGCACGGTCGCAGCCGCCTTCCTGGGCGCTGGCGGTGACGTTGGAATGGCCGGGGCGGGTGCCTGCGTCGGTTTGCTTTACCTCAACTATCCACCCGCACGCGTCTTTATGGGTGATAGCGGCAGCCTCTTGCTTGGCGCGGCAATCGTGCTTCATGCCTCGGAGGCGAGTTTTGGATCGGCGCTCGCTTGGATTGCGGTTCCTCTGCTGGATGCCATGTTCGTCATAATTCGCCGACTGCGGCAGGGGCGCCCGCCATGGATCGGCGGCACGGACCACCTTGGTCATACCTTGCTGAGGATCGGTGTGAACTGCAAGGTTTTGCCGGTGCTCTACGCGGCAGTGGCACTGGCGATTGGATTGGTAGCCACTGCTTAGGCCCTCGCGAGGGCCTGCTGCCTCGGAGGCACTTGCCAGCGCCGGGTGCGGCCTCATGGAACAACCTGTGCAGAATGGCGCAGGCCTTGGTAAGCGCCATGCCGGAAGCGGTCCGTCCGGTTCCATCGTTCGACGCGAAGCTCAATGCTGACCGAATTCGAGTTGCCTGTGAGCGGGTCAATGCTTCTTGTGAACCCAAGGTAACCGCGTCCTGCCGCCGCACGTTGCTACCTCCGAAAGCTGCCACCGTCGATATCGTTTTCGCGAGGCGCAAGGTTGCGAGCGCGAGGTTCGGCGGCTATGCCGGGTCTGGTATTTCCTGACGCGAGGCAGAGCCGATGAACGTCCTTTCCAATTCCAAATCGCATGGCGGCATCCAGGGCGTCTATTCGCACGCTTCGGAAGTTTGCGCCTGCGACATGACCTTTGCCGTCTTCGTGCCGCCCCAGGCCAAGGACGGGCCATTGCCGGTCCTGTGGTACCTGTCGGGGCTCACCTGCACACACGCCAATGTCATGGACAAGGGCGAATACCGGCGGATGGCGGCCGAGCTGGGCCTCGTCATCGTCTGCCCCGACACCAGCCCGCGCGGCGCCGGCGTGCCGGACGAGAAGGACAACTGGCAGTTCGGCTGCGGCGCCGGCTTCTATGTTGATGCCACGCAGGCGCCCTATGCGAAGAACTACCGCATGTACTCCTACGTCACCGAGGAGTTGCCGGCGCTCGTCGCCGCGAACTTTCCGGTAGACATGTCACGCCAGTCGATCTTCGGCCATTCGATGGGCGGGCACGGCGCGCTGACGATCGCGCTGAAGAACCCGGAACGGTACCGGAGCTGCTCGGCCTTCGCGCCGATCGTGCAGCCGACGACCGCGGGCTGGTCGCGGCCGGCGCTCGAGAAATATCTGGGATCGGACGAGAAAAGCTGGCGCGCCTATGACGCCACGCTGCTGATCGAGGACGGCCATCGCTTCGGCGAGCTGCTCGTCGACCAGGGCACCGCTGACGGCTTCCTCCAGGATGGCCTGCGCCCATGGCTGCTCGAGGATGCATGCGGGAAGGCCGGCATCGCGCTGACGCTGCGCATGCAGGAGGGCTACGACCATTCCTACAACTTCATGTCGACCTTCATGGACGATCATTTGAAGTGGCACGCGGCGCGGCTGGCGAGCTAGAGCAATTCCAGGAAAAGTGTGAAACGGTTTTCCGTCCGGAATTGCGTCAAAGGAGTAGAAGGAGCCGGGGCGGCGCGGGATCGGTTTCAGAACCGCGGCCCCGCCACCATCCGCGCCACCCGCGCCATGTCCGCGCTCATCTCGCGGTCGTCGTCGAGCGGGGCGACCAGCGCGCGCACGGCGGCGTAGCTGCGTTGCGGGCCTTCACCCATGCTGTCGACCACGCCGCGCAACTCAACGCCTGTCGCCGCGAAGATCAGCTCCATCGCAACGAGATAGCGCAAGCGCTCGATGATGCCGGCGGTCTTGGCCACCACCCGCGGCGCCATCGACGACTGGTCCTCGATGCCGTCCGAGACGGCCAGCGGGCTGAGCGACATCGGGTTGGCGAGGTGCCGGATCTCGGCCTCGAGCGCCGCGACCGGCTTCTGCAACTCCGCGTAGCCCTGGCGGCTGCCGCCTCTGGCCGACAGGAACCGAGGCAGTTCGGCCACCGTCGGCGACATCAGCTTCAGCGAGCGGTTGGCGGTGGCGACCGCGCAATGCGCAAGCGCCTGGCCAAGCTGTTCCCACGCCAGCGTGAAGGCCGTGAGGTCGAAATTGCCGTTCGAGACGATCCGCTCAGTCGCCGGCAGGATCACCGGATTGTCGCCCGAATGGCCAAGCTCGATCTCCGTCGCCAGCCTGGCCTGCTCGAACGCGTTGAGCAGGCCTCCCCATACCTGCGGCACGCAGCGAAAGCTCAGCGGGTCCTGGAGGCGCCGCGCGGCGTTTTCATGCCACAGCCCGCTTCCGGCCAGCTCCGCCCTGAGCCGCGCGCCGATCTCGCATTGGCCGAATGCCGGCCGCGCCGCCAGCGCATCCAGGTCGATGGCCTTGAGGGACGAGCGGAACGCCTCATAGTTGAGAGCCACGGCCGCCAGCGACCAGTCGATGAGGCAGGCGACGTCTTCGAGGGCGAGGCACGCCGTTCCGGTTGAAAGGCTGTTGGCGACGATGATGGCGTGGCCGTCCTTCTCGCGCAGGTCGAGCGGCTCCAGCCCGGCAAGCTTCAGCGCCTCGGCGGCCGGCATGATCCTGCCCTGGAACTCGGCCTCGCCATCGCCGCCGAGCGCCCTCGCCAGATGGCCGAGGGGGGCAAGGTCCGCCGCGCCGATCGAACCCCAGCTAGGGATCACCGGATGGACGCCGGCATTGAGCGCGGCAAGCAATCCCATGATGACCCGCTCGGAGGCGCCGGTGCCGCCGGCGGCCATGCCGCAGATGCGCGCTGTCAACAGCGCCCGCACCGCTTCGGTCGGCAGGGCCGGGCCGGCGCCCATCGAGTGGCTGAGCGGCACGCTGTGCTGGAAGGCGATCAGATCGGCCTCGGCAAGCGGCGTGTCGACACAGGCGCCGAGGCCGGTGGTGACGCCGTAGAGCGGCTTGCCGAGTTGCGTGAGGCGCTCGATTAGCGCCCGGCTGGCGCGGATGCGGCGCATGGCCTCTTCGCCAAGTACGAGGCGGGCATTGCGCCGCGCGATCTCGGCGACATCCGTCGCGCTGAGCGGCCTGGCGTCGAGGACGATCACTCTGGCTGTCATGCCCTATCATCTATCCCATGATCGGCGCCGCGCAAATGTGCCACGCCGGTCCTCGACACGGCGCAGCGTCATTGCAGCGCCTGTGCCTCTGGAGTATTTTAGAACGCGATTGGATGAGACGCATGCCCGGTTTCGTTATGCATGCGTTCTGCCCGGTCCCGGCAGATTGTGAACTCTTTAACAGACCTCGGCCCCGCAAGCTGCATTGCTACGGCAGACAGGTCATAGCAGTTAAGGATTTGCCATGCTGCGATGCTGCGCCTTCCTTGCAGCCCTGATCCTCGTGGGCTTCACTGCGTTCGAAGCCCATGCCGATCGCAGGGTTGCCTTTGTCATCGGCAATTCCGGATACCGCGACATCCCGGCGCTCAAGAACCCGGACAAGGATGCCGCGGATGTGTCGAACACGTTCCGCCTGGCCGGCTTCGACGTGTTCGTCGCCAAGGACCTCACCAAGCTTCAGTTCGAGGAGCAGTTCCGCAACTATCTCGCCGCGGCCGACGGCGCGGATCTGGCCGTCGTCTATTATTCCGGCCACGGCTTTCAGATCGGCGGCGAGAATTTCCTGATCCCGGTCGATGCCTCGCTGAAAGATGCGGCCGACATCGAGGTCCAGGCGATCAAGCTGGATGACGTGCTGCAGCAATTGCGCTCGAAGTCGAAGATCCAGGTGATCATCCTCGATGCCTGCCGCAACAATCCGTTTCCGCGCAAGGACTATTGGCTGCGCGACCAGTTGATCGCCGCCGGCGGCGCCGGCCTCGCGCAGGTGAAAAGCTCGCTGAACACGCTGATTGCCTTCGCCACCGAGCCTGGAGCGGTCGCCTATGACGGGACGGGTGACCTGAGCCCGTTCTCGTCCGCCTTCTCCCGCCGTGCGCTGGCGCCGAACCAGGAGATCCGTACGGTGATGTCTGCCGTGCGCCGCGACGTGGTCAAGGCGACAGACGGCAAGCAGGTTCCGTGGGAGAATTCCTCGCTGATCGACGACGTCGTGCTGATGCGACGCGCCAGCCGCCCCGCGCTGCCGCCGGTGCTGGAGAAAGTAGTGCCGTCAGGCGTCGGACCCGTCGCGCTGGACCTGCCGGAGCCGGTCGATGTCGACGGCGGCGTGGTCACCGTCAGCATCGAGAGGCCGCCGGCGCTCGGACGCCTGATGCTGGACGGCAAGCCGGTAGCAACCGGAGAGCCGATCGCGGGCAAGGATCTGCCGCGCCTCGAGATGGATGTGCCCAAGGGCTCCGGCGCGCAGGAAGAGGTCGACATGCTGGCCTATGCCACGCGCGACAATTGGGGTGGTGAATCCCAGGGCATCCTGGTGTTCCGGGTCAGGAATGCCGAGGGCGCCGCGGGGCAGCAGCTCATGGCCTCGCTCGAGGCCGAGCAGAAGCAACAGGTGCTGGAGCGCGGGCTCCACATCGCCGGCGCAGCCGAGGCGATCGAAAAGCGCGACATCAGCGTTCCGGTCGGCGTCGGTCCTGTTCCGCTGAAGCTGGATTTCCCGACCAAGGACCCCGCAGTCAGCCTGAAGCTGGCGAGCTATCCGGCGACGGGAACGCTGTCGCTGCCGGATCGGACCCTGTCTCCGGATTCCAGCCTGATGGCCGACGAGGTCGACCATTTGCGCTACGAACCCCAGATAGGTGAAGTCAAACCGCTCATCGTCGGCGTCGAGATCAGGGCTGACAACACCTCGTCGAAGCAGGCGACGATGAAGCTGTCGCCCAGCGTCGATCCCTGCGACAGGGAGGCCGGCGAGCCTCTTGACCTGCAGGGCGTCGTTCCCGGCCTGCTGCCGAACGAAATCAGCAGCAACGCCGTGGACGTCTGCCGGGCGGCGGTGAAAGCCTATCCGGACGTCGCTCGCTTCCGCTACGAGCTCGGGCGGGCGCTGCTTGTTGTCGGCAAGGTCGAGGAGGCGAAGAAGGCGATCCAGGAGGCTGCCGACAAGGGGCACGTCCGCGCCGTGTTCGAGCTTGGCTATCTCAACGCGACGGGAACGGGGATGCCCGCCAATCGCAAGCAGGCCAACACCTTCTACGCGGCTGCGTCCGACAAGGGCGATCCCTACGGGATGACGTCGTGGGGACGCGCCTTGTTCAACGGCTACGGCGTCGAGCGTGACACAACCAAGGGGCTGGACCTCCTGCTGAAAGCGGCTGCGATGGGGCACACCTATGCCATGAACGATCTCGCCGCGATCTTCACCGAGGGCCGCAACGGCGTGCCCGCCGATCCGGCTCGCGCCGTGGCTTTCCTCAAAGCCGGCGTCGAGCGGCAGGACATGTATTCGATGAACCTGCTCGGCCGCAATTATCTCGCCGGCACGGGGGTCGAGAAGGACCCCAAGACCGCGCTCTCGCTGTTCCAGAAATCGATGGATCTCGGCCAGCCCTACGCCCCTGGCAGCCTTGCGCGCATGTACAGAGACGGCGTCGGCGTGCAGCAGGATATGGCCGAAGCGCAAAGGTTGTTCGAGCTGGCGACCGACCGCGGCGATCAGTCGGCTGCGTATGATCGCGCGGCGCTGGAGATGCAGAGGGGCGACAAGGCCGACCAGGCCGTGGCCGCGCGCTACCTTGCCTTCGCGGCCGCGCTCGATCTTCGCAACGAAATTCCGGACGCCAGGAACACGCTGGCGAAATTCGGAGCCAAGGCAAAGACAGCGGCTCTGAAACAGATGCGTGGGGAACTCAAATCGAAGATTTCGGCGAACGGCTCGTTGGACGATCAACTGGTCAAGACGGCCAGGGCGGTCTGGGAACAAGCCAATCCGCGCCGGGACTTGTTCTGATCAGCAAGGAGGCAAGGTGGTGGGCTGGGCATCGAAACAGGCAATCATCGCAACGATCCTATCCGGCGCTCTGGCTGCCGCGGGATGCACGACCGTGGTGCCCGGGGTCGAGCCGACCCCGACGGTGAAGCACAGGACGACGGTCGTTCGCACGACGACTGCGCCAAAGGTCGTCAAACAGAAGAAAGTCACTGCCAAGAAACTGATCAAACCAGTTCAGGAAGAAACCGCGCCTGTCATTGCCCCGTTAGGGGGAGGCAGTGGCGGTGGTGGCGGTGGCGGCGGCGGTGGTTGGGGATAAACTCCCGTTAACAGCAATATCGTTCCGCGTACTTGGAACTGCTCGTCAGGCGCTGGGTCCGTGAGCGGCGCCGCATGCTGCTGTCGCGGGTTGCCGAGCACGGGCGCGAAGGGGACGTCTTAAGGTCGGAGCTAATAGGCATCGGCCGATAGCTGCTGCGCCTCGATCTCCGCCATCTGGATGCCCATTTCGACGAAGGCCGAAAGCACTGCAAAACGGTCCGCCAGCGATACCCGCGCGAGCCCCGCCAGGATCCCCGCGCCGACGGCGTGCGCGGCTGGAAATCCGGTTGCTGCCCGGTCGATGGCCTGGTCGCTGTCGCGCCAACCCGCAGCCAGGGCGATCCAGGCCGCCGGCGTTGGCGGCGGCACCTCCACGGCCTGGGCAACCGCCGCGCGATGGTCGGGATTGCCGGGTTCGCCGACCCAGTCGCCCACGAGCGCCAGCAGCTCGAGGTCCCTGTCGCCGAGCAGTTCCGCAAGATTGCCCAGGCACTCATGCGCCCACCATATTGCGGCCCGCTCGGGCAGCAGATAGGCGCAGAAGGTGATTGCCTCCTCGGGCACGCGCCCGGCCAGCAGCGCACGGCAGAACTCGATCGAAGGCTGGTCGGTAGGGGCGGCTTTCATGTCGTGGACGACGGCAGGGCAAGCGCTGAAGAGATCCCGCGCCGTCCTGAACCGAAGCCCGTTGGCCATGGCTGCCACGCCCCCACTAGGAAGAAGATACTGAAGCCCCAGCGCGGCGCTGGTCAAGCATTAGCTTAACAAATGACCGCCGCCCCAAGCGTGTGTTTGTTCACAGACAACCGCCGCAAAATTTGATATTTTCCGCCGCAGCGAGATCCGCTCAAACAAGGAGTAACGGTCATGAGGTTGGCCAGCTCAGCCTTTGCATTGGCGGCCGTGCTTTTTTCGACGCACGTTTCCGCCGATCCGCTTCAGAAATCCGAAGACATCGTGAAGTTCTTCACCGGCCAGGGCAAACTCGGCGCGTCGCGCGGGATCTGCGTCGGCACCGAGGAAGAGTGCAAGAGCAAGAACGACAAGAACGCGGGCTCCACAAAAACCGGGCTCGATATGATGATCAATTTCGGGCTGGATTCCGCCCAGCTCGACCAGACCGCGCGCACGGAACTCGACGAGTTCGCCAAGGCGCTGAAGGACAACCGGCTGAGCACGTTCAGCTTCGTTGTCGAAGGCCATACCGATGCTTCCGGCTCAACGCGCTACAATCAGGATCTGTCGCAACGAAGGGCGCAATCGGTGGCTGCCTTCCTGACCGCGAACGGCGTTCAGGCCACCCGGCTCGAGGCGATCGGCCTGGGCAAATCGCACCCGCGCGTCGCCAATCCCTACGATCCGGTCAACCGCCGTGTGGAGATGCGGATCAGGACGGAATAGAGGGCCGGCATAAGTCACCGACCTGCGCAGAGCGAACAACGGGAGCCAAGCCTCGACAGGCCGGACTCCCGTTTCTGTCAGTTCTTGTTGAGCACGCCGCCCACCGCGACACCGGTGCCGAAGATCAGCGCCTTGGTCAGGAAATCGTTGTTGTCGTTCGGCGGCGGGCCTTCCTCGCGCACCACGGTCTCGCTGTTGCGCCGCCGCTGGACGACCTGCTGCTGTTTCCTGCGCGGTTTCTGGGCTACCGGTTTCAGCGTGCGGGTCTTCTGCACCACCGGCTTCTTGGGCGCCGCCGCGCGCGCCTGGTCGGCGGCGTTCTTGGCACGCACCGCATCCATCATCGGGTCGGTCTGGATCACCAGGAACGCCAGCTGCTCGCCGGTCAGATAGGTGGTCTGCGGCAGGCCGTTCTTGCCCTGCCAGACGCCGATCGCTTGGCGGGTCCTCGGACCGATATTGCCGTCGGCCTGGCCGAGCTCGTTGCCCAGCGCCTCGATGCGAAGCTGCAGGTCGATGCGGCCGTTGCGATCGAGCCCGATCGCTTGTTCCGTCTGCTCGGTGCCCGGCGTCTGCTTCATTGCGTCCGTGATGCCGACCGAGGTGCGCACGGCCGAACCGGCATTGGCGTCAGCCCCATTGGCATCGAGGGCCGCGACCTGCTTGTTCTGTGCGTTCGGGTCCTTCAGCTGGTCGATGTTGAGTTTGGCCACCGTGGCGAAGCGCCCGTTCGGGAACTGTTCGAGATAGGCTTCGTAGAACGGGATGGCATTCTTCTTCGAAGCCTCGTCCCACAGGCGCTGCTCGACCTCCCAGGAGGGCGGTTCGCTCGCTACCGGCGCCGGGGCGGGCGCCGCCGTCGTCTTGGACGCATCGGCCACGGGGGCCGTGGCGGGTGCTGCCTCCGTCTGCGGTTTGCCGAGGAAGACCTCGCGTCCGAGCGAAGCATTGTGCCAGGGCCGCTGGCGGCCTTGCGTGGCTTCAGTCACCTCGCCGCGCACTCGCGTCAGGGCGCTCTGGATCTCGACGCCGGGTTCGGTCAGGTGCTTGGCTAAAGCCAGCGAATAGGGGCTGTCGACGCCGTTGCCGTCGAAGGCGATGGCGCCGGGGTCGGTTGCATAGGCGATGAGCACGCCGCCGGTGCCGACGCCGTCGGCTTTCGCTTCGACCGGGGCAAGGCCGGCCCCGAGCGAGCGGCTCTTCGGCAGCGAGGCGGCCAGCGTCCTTGCCAGCGGATTATCGCGGCAGGCGTCGAGGATGATGACCCCGACCGCCGGGTCGGGCGGCAGCGCCGCCATGAACTCGTCGATCTGGACGGTGCGGGTCTTGAGATAGGCGGGCGACGTCAGCTCGGCATCGACCGGGATCAGGTAGTTCTTGCCGTCGACCTGCATGCCGTGGCCGGCATAGAAGATGACGGCGAGGTCGGCATTGTAGGATTCCTCGGTGAACCGGCTGATCAGGCTGTGCATGCCTTGATTGTCCTGGTCGACGCCTTCGATCACCTCGAAGCCGGCGTTGCGCAACGTCGATGCGATGAGCTGCGCGTCGTTCGCCGGGTTGGGCAGGGGGACGGCGTTGACATATTTGCTGTTGCCGATGACCAGCGCCACGCGCTTGGCGGCTTCTGGCGTGGCGGCCTCGGCGCCGAACGCGGCAAGGACGAACAGAACAATTCCGCTCAAAAGGACGGCGAACGCTTTCATGGATCAGCCCTCCGCCCCTAGGGGCGCGCTATCGGTTTCTGTGCATGCTAAATTCCGCTCGCGACAAAGTCGCTTCTGCCAAAAATGGCTTCTGGACGTATGTGATCTCGACCACAGTTTTGGTTCACAAAAAACTTTGCAACCATGCGCGAATATACCATTCGCAGGCACCAAAACCAAACGGCTCTGCTGCCTGGCGCGATCCGCAGGCGACCGAAACCAGGGGTTAACCAGGCTCCAGCGTGCTTTGAATCGAATTGACCAGCGCCGTTATTGCCTGCTTGTATTTTTCGAACTCCGGCGATGTCTGACGGATCTGGGTCGTGGTCGTCTGCTGGCTTTGGTCGGACGCCAGGCGGGTCACCTTCTGCCCCATCTTCCGTTCGGCCCAGTCGATGACGTAGCTGGTGGTCTTGCCCGTCAGGAAAGGGTTGGCCTGGATGACGGCTGATCCCAGCACTGCGCTCAGTTGCGACGAGCCCGGCGCCGCCAGCACCTGGGCCGCGCCTTCCATGCCGAGGAAATGGCAGAGATAGAGGCGCCCGGCGGTGATCTCGTGGCCGCGGGCGCGAAGATAGGCTTCGCCCTCGCGCGCCAGGTTGCGCACCATCTCGCGCGACAGCGTGGCGTCGTAGCGAAGCGCCAGCAGATCGGCGGTCGACAGCGAGCGGGCAAGATCGGGCCGGTAGGTGTTCATCATTCGGATCCACGTCTTGGTGATGAACTGGCCGGCGCCGGTCGCCGAGGAAAGCGGGTTCTTGGCCCGCGCGCTGCCGCCGCTTTCGACATGCACGATGCGGTCGGTCAGCGTCTCGACGGCGGCGTCGCCGGAACCGCCGGTGCCGCCCGAAGCATAGGTGGCAACCGTTGTGACCGTCCCCAGCGGATCGATCGCCTCGCCGCTCTGGTAGAGCTCGAAATGCAGATGCGGACCGGTCGATAGACCCGTGGTGCCGATATAGCCAATGACGTCGCCGGCCTTCACCTTGGTGCCGACGCCGCTCGCGATGGCGAATTTCTGCATATGCGCGTAACGCGTCTCGCGCCCGTTGGCATGCGCGATCTTCACCAGGTTGCCATAACCGCCGCCATCGCCCTGAAAGGTGATCTCGCCGTCGAAGGCGGCCATGATCGGCGTGCCGACCGGAGCAGCCCAGTCGACGCCTTTGTGGATGCGAACGGTGCCGAGGATCGGGTGCTTGCGCGGGCCGAAGGTCGAGGTCATCACCCCGCTGACCGGCGTGACCATGCCGTTGGTGACGGCCAGCGAACGAACCTCGTCATTGCCCGTGACGCATGCATACTGGCCGTCGCTCTGCTGGAAGACGAAACAGTCGAGGCTCTTCTCAGTGCCCTGGACGCCGACATAGAGGACCCGTCCGGAGATCTCGCCCTGGCCGCGCGGCGTCTGCGAGTAGATCAGCACCAGCCGCTGGTCCTCGCTGGCGAAGGCGTCGAGATCCTGTCCCCGCGACAGATACATGATCGCCTCGCCGATCACGCTGGTCGGAACCTTGTTGCGCGCGGCCGTCGAATAGATCGCGTCGAGCAAGCGATACTGGCGCTTCGGCCCGCCCTCGTCGGATGCGCCGGAATAGTTGAACAGGTCCTCGCGGACCCAAGGATCGACGCCCGACACGAAGGCGCCTGCCGCATTGCGCGTCAGCGTGCCGACATAGACGTTCTTGGCATAGATCGAGACTTGCATGAGCGACATGGTGGTCGTCTCGCGGTTCGGCCTGGATCCGCGCATGGCCACCACATAACCGGCTTGCAGGCCGTCGCGGCTGAAGAGCGCCTTCAGCGCTTCGCCCGCCAGTTTGGCGTCGTCGGCGGAGAAATGCGCGTCTGCGACAACACTGTCCAGGCTGCGGTCGTTGAGGATCTTCACGAACGTATCCTCGGTCGCCTCGAAGCGCTGGTATTCGCTGGCGACGGTCGCGACGGTCGTGTTGTTCTCGATCTGGGTCTTCTTGAAGGCCGGAAGCGCCGCCTCGCCCTGATCGATGGTCTCGCCCCAGCCGGCTTCCGGATCGTCTGCTTCCGCCTTGGGCGCTGAACCGGCCGGCGCCTCGCTCTCGTCCGGCGCCGGCTGAAGATCGTTCTCCAGATCGCCTTGCTGATCTTCCGGTGCAGCCGGAGCGGCTGGGGCGGCTTGCTGATCATCTGGCGCCGTCGCCGGAGATTTCGGCACGGTCTGCCGCTGCGCCTGGAAGAAGGCGAAATCCTCTTGCGTCGACGGTATCGTCGTCATGAATTTCTCGCTGGCGCTCAGCATCACGTCGGAGAGGATCTCGATCTGCGGCGAGGCGCCGGAACTGTCGAGCTCGGCCGGCCGCGCGACCGTGTGGCCCTTCGTTGCGGTGTCGGCATCGGGCGCAAGCGTGATCCACATCGGGTCGCCGGCGAGGTCGATGATCGCCGGAACATAGACCGAGGCGTCGGGCGGCACGTCTTCCATGCCTTCGACCGGGTGCAGCTCCTCGTCCTCGTCGCCGAACGACCAGTAGTCCTTGGTAAGGTAGAATCCTGTGGCGATTGAAACGATGGCGAGCGCGCCAACGCCGGACAGAATCCAGCGCCAAAGCTTGCGCCGGCGCTCGGCCAGGCGCGCCTGCTTCTTCAACTTGAAGCTCGTGTCGATGCTGTGCGTCACGGGCTGCTTCCGGTCAGGAAATAGGTCCAGCGGACCTGCTCGAGCGTGTCGACCTCGACAAAGCGCGCGGCGATATGGCCGCGCTGCCAGCACTCATCGATGCCGCGTATCGAGAAGCGGCGCCGGTCGATGCACATCTCGGTCGATCCGTTCAGGATCGCGTGACCGAAGACGTCCGTCGCGTAGATGTAGATGTAGCGGTTCGTCAGCTCCTCGCGGATGACATTGACGCACTGGTTGGCGCCGATCGTCCACCAGCCGTCGGTCTGGTCGGCGTCGTCGACCTTCTGTCCGACGGCAAGGTTGACGACGTCGAGCGTCTGGTTGCAGACCGTGAATTCGGCATGGGCCCTCCCAGTCAGAAAGATCGAGAGCAGTGCCGCGCCCAGAGCAATTCCAGGAAAAGTGCGTAGCGGTTTTCTGTCCGGAATTGCGTCAAGGCAAAGAGGTGAAGCGGCTCGCCGTGAAACGGTGAAACGCTCCAGAAACGCGGCAAGCCTCGTGCGGTGAGATAGAGCTAGCCAACCACGCTTCCTGCGTGGCGGCGGCTTGAACAGTGAACGCGGGCGGCGGAGTTCCATCGGCGTCCATGCTTATCCGCCAAGCCGGAAATACTTGGCCGTGGCGGAGAATTGGGAACCGTCGGCCTCGATCTCCTTGAGGATCCTGGGCAACAGCTCCGAGGCCGGCATCGGCCGCGAGAACATCGCGGCCTGGATATCCTGGGGTCCTGTGATCACCAGCATGATCTGCGGCAGGGCCTTGCCGGTCGCCTTGTCGGCGGCGCTGAGACCGATCGGAATGCTGAACGTCGCCTTGCCTGGCTGCGCCACCATGCGCTCGTCGAGATTGAAGGCGATGCCCTTGTGGTCGATCAGCATCACGTTCGAGACCAGCCCGCCACGCGTTACCAGCGTGCCGCTGATCGGCGAGCCGTCCGGTACCGACGTCCGGTCGAGAACGAGTTGCGGCCGCTCGGCCCCGCTCCGGTCGAGAACTCGCAGGAAGCTGGTCACCTCGCATTGCGGCTGGTCGATGAGACGCACGCTGATGTCCGGCTCGAGATGGAATTTCGCCTGGAAATCGTTGAGCATCTGCTCGAAGGGCTGCACCGCCGTCCCGAAGCCTTCGATCGCGGCGGCGCTGTCCGTCGCCGATGTCAGGCTCGCATAGAAACAATCGCCACCGCTGAAGCCGCGCACCCAGGTGGCGCGCTGCGCCAGCTCGTCGTTTTTGCTTACCGGCGGAACCTGCGGCTTGGGCACGTCGATGGCGACGTCCGTATTCCCTGGCTTCCCGGTTGCAGGCGGCGGCTGCGGCAGTGGCGCCGGTTGCGTCGATGCGCCCGGAGTTGCCGGCTGGCGACCCGCTTCGGGCGCTGTCGGCTGGCTGGTTGACGACGCCGGTGCCTGGCTTTCCGCAGGCGGGGCGACCTTCGGTCTGGGGAGCTTGGACAAAGCCTCGACGAGGTCCGATGCGCTGGGCTTGGTAGCCGACGGTGTTGCTTCCGGCGACGGGGAGTTTTCCGCTTTCGTCTGGCTCGATCCCGACGCCTTGGCCGCCGGCGGTTCGCCGGCCGGTTGCGCCGGCTTCTGGCTTTCCGCAGCCTTTGGAGCGGGCGTCGGTGTCTCGGTCGACGGTTTCGCAGGCCCGGTCTCAGTCGGCTGCGGGGTCTCCGCCCGATTGTTGGCGTCGACTTCCGGCTGCGCTGCAGTCGTTTTCTGGATCTCCGCCGGCGGTCGAGGCTTGGGCGCAGGCGTTTCGGCAGGCTGCGCCGGATTCTGCTCCGCCGCTTCATCCGCCGGCTTTCCCTCGGGGGCGGTCTTGGCTTCCGCTTGGGGCGGCGCGGGCGAAACAGGTTTTGCCGGCTCATTGCCGGCGGCATTGTTCGAGGGCAGGGGCTTCGGCGTCTCCGGCTGAGGCTTGGGCGTCTCTATCACCGGCTCCTGGGCAGGCTTGGGCGCGAGAGGCGTCGGCTTTTCGATGGCCGGCGGCGGAGGCGACATGACGCCGCTGAAATAGAGCCCAGCGCCCGCCACGACAGCCAGCGCCACCGCGCCGCTTGCGATGACCGGGATTTGCGAGCGCCTTGGCTGCTCGGAAGCCGCGGGCGCGGCGGCTCGCGGCGGAGCGGCCGCCGGCGAAGGCCGTGGCTCAGACAGATGCGCCGGTCGCACATGCGGGACGAAGCGTTGCTCGCCGGGGACGGCCGACGGCTGGGACCCGGCGTCCGGCAGCGCCGTCCATCCGGCGCGCGGCAACCCCGAGCGCTCGCGGGGGGTGAAAGACGCCGGCGGCGGCAAGGTCGCGTCGAAATCGTCGTCGCGCGTTGCCCTGGCGATCTCGGCCATGCTTGCCGGGCGGTCTTGCGGATCCGGCTGCAGCATCGCTTCGATGAGAGAGCGGAAATCGGGGTCGATGTCCGACAGGTCCGGCACGGTGCGGCGCTTCTCGACCACCTCATATTGCGAACCGCTCATGTCGAGCGGTTTTCCGCGCAGCGCCGCGGCCAGTACCAGTCCGAGGCTGTAGATGTCGGATTGCTCGCTGACCTCACCGCCATAGAGGCCGAGCTGCTCGGGAGAGACGTAATTGTATTTGCCGGCGAACTTTCCGCCGATCAGCGTCTCGCCGCCGACATTCGCCGAGCGCGCGATGCCGAAGTCGATGATCTTGGCGCGCTCGACCCTGCCGCCGGGCAGGATGATGTTGTCAGGCGAGAGATCGCGGTGAACCGCGCCGGCCTGATGCACGGCGCTCAAGCCGGAGGCGAGGCGATGGCAAAGCCTGCGCACATCCGGCGGCGACATCGGGCCGCGCCGCATGACGTCAAACAGCGACTGGCCGTCGACGAACTCCATGGCCAGATAGGGGCGGCCGATCCCCGGATCGATGGTGAAGACGTGGTATCGCACCACCGCGTCATGCGACAGGTGGTTGAGGATCGAGGCCTCCTTGCGGAACAAGGACAGGATCGTCTGGTCGCGCGCGAACTCGGGCAGCACGATCTTGATCGCGACGTGGTCGCCGGTCTGGATGTTGTGACCCCGATAGACCTCGCCCATGCCGCCGGACGCGATGCGCTCGTCGAGTTCGTAGATCCCGCTGAGCTGCGTGCCGACGCCCGTATAGGCGAGGTTCGGCGAAATCCGCGTCTTGTCGTCGTCGTTCATCTTTATCAGCCTTCCGCCCTGGGCCGATCCGCCCCCGACCGATCCGCCCCTGACCGACCCGCATGCCGCGGCCCGTTGCGCCCGTCGCCGACCCTCACCAGCACGATGGTGACATTGTCCGTTCCGCCGCGCGCCAGCACGGTCTCCAGGAGCTTTTCGCACGCCGCCTGCGGCGTCGCTGACTTGACCGCCGCCTCGATCTCGGCGTCGCTGACATGTGCTGTCAGCCCGTCGGTGCTGAGAATGAAAACATCGCCCGGCATCAGCTCGCCCTGCTGGAAATCGATCTCGAGCTCGTCGCTGACCCCGACGGCATGTGTGATCACATTGCGGCGCGGCCAGGTCAGCGCTTCCTCCGCGCTGATCATGCCACGGTCGAGGAGCTCCTGGACTTCCGTATGGTCCCTGGAGATCTGCGAGATCGCGCCGCCGCGCACCAGGTAGATGCGGCTGTCGCCGGCCCACAGCCCCGCGAACCGGCCGTCCATCGCAAGCAAGGCCGCGAAGGTCGAGCCGATGGTGATGCCGCGCGATCGCGATATGTTGCGGATCTCGGCATTGGCGCGGCTCAGCCGGTCCTCGAAGCGCGCGCGAAGGTCCGGCGCCGAGCTGGCGATGCCGATCGTCGCCAGATGGTCGACGATGCTGGCGGAGGCGACTTCCCCGGCCTCATGACCGCCCATGCCGTCGGCCACCACCCAAAGGCCGGTGCGCGGCTCGACGAGGTAGTTGTCCTCGTTGTGGTCGCGCACGCAACCCTTGTGGCTCACGCCGAAGCTTTCGATGGGAAGGGCGACAGTGCTCAATTTGCCACCAAGCGCCTTGCGAGCGTCCTCCGTGACGAACCATGGGCCGCGTGCCCAGGCCAGTTTGCCACAAGCGCATAGATTAGAGTACCGAAATGAAGGCCGGAGCCGGCGCGGGCTGGGAAGGACTGCGCCATCTCAGAACGCCTTCGGGCAGCTGAAGCCCGACAATGCCGGAAGCAGGAAGGGACTGGCCCCCGGCCCGGTCTCCATCTTGTAGGCGACGTCGCGTCCGCCAATCACGAAGCGCGCTTCGGCGTCGCCGCCGTTGCCGGTGACGGTCGCCTTGTCCAGCAGGCGCTTCAAGGCCCAAGGTCCCTCGAACCTGAGGGCGGACTCGCGACCCGGCATCTCCGGCGTCAGGCTGAGGCTCGCCGATCCGGAAGCGGCGCCGCTCGGCCATGTCACGGTGCTCGGCGCGTTGCCCGCCTGGGCGCTCTGGACGGTCTGTCCGTCGACATTGAGCACCGCGCTGTCGACCTCGCTGTTCAGCGAGACGGGCGTGAAGGTGATCGAGACCGACGGCGCCGAACCGCCGGATGGGAAGAAGGCGTTGCGGATTTCCGCCGCCGACTGGAACGCCTTCAAGGTCGACTTGGCGAGATCGCGGCCGGAGCGGGCATTCTGTTTCCAGGTCCAGTCCTGGCCCGTCATGTCGATCAGCGGCGCAAGGTTCTGGGCGAAGAACCGGTCCATCATGCCGCCCGGAGCGAACAGCTTGGCGAAATCCGCCATCGAGATTTCCTCCGTGCTGTCGGCGGCAAAGGGATAGTGGCCGTTGACGGCTTCCTCGCAGGGGCGGGTGACCGTCTCTTCAAGCGTCTGGTTGAGATTGGCCACCGAGGTTTCGGCGACATTGCCTTCGAACTCGTCCGCCGCCGCGTTGACCATGCGCGCGAGCTGCTTGGGCAGGCGCGAGACATTGGCGCGCATCGTCGAGATCTGCAGCTTCAGGTTCGCGTTGACGCGCTCCGTCTGCGAAGGGACATCCGCCGCGAGCTTCACACTCTGGTAGACATCGCGGAAATTCTGCGTCAGCGCGTCGATCGGCCGTCGGCCGCTGGAGCCGCTCACCAGCGCCTGGAACGGCCTGAACTGGGCTTCCACGGTGGCGCCGGCGTTCTGCGTGGCGGACGAGCTTGCCCCGGCACGGCTTTGCGACTTGCCGCCGGCGATCTGCAGACCGATACGGGCCAGGCCCTTGGCCATGCCTGCCGGGTCCTGCTGTGCCGCACCGGTCTCGGCGTCGAAGGCGGTATTGTCCTTCGTCAGGGCGGTTTCATCGGCGATCGCGGTGAACAGCCGGTCGAGCGGCGAGTCCGGCGAGGCGGCGGCGGAAAGCGCGATGTATTGCGGCTTGTCCTTCAGCATCGCCTTGAACTTCAACTGGTCGAGCGCGCCGTTCCAGGCCGCGGCGAATTCCTTGCCGTAGCGGTCGACGAGCTCGGGGCCGAGCCTGGGCAGGTCCTGGTCGATGCCGCCCTGCTCGCCGCCGCCGCCGAGGACCCATTGGTCGTCGACCAGCATCTGCGCGATGCGCGAGAGCTGCGGCAGGTAGAAACCGTTGAAGCCGGCCCGGGTGTAGAGGCCGGGAACGCGAAGGTCGGAAAGTTCGCTGCCATCCATGCGTTCGAACAGAAGCTGCGCCTCCGAGCCGGCTTTCGCGGAAACCGAGAAGTCCTCCAGCCTTGCCCCGTAGACCGCCGACCTGATCAGCGCCGATGCGCGGTCGGCAAGGCTCATGCGTCCAAGCGAGCGTTGCGCGGCCTCGACAAGCGGTTGGTTCAGCTCGAAGACCGGGTCATAGGCATCGTCGAGCGTGAGCATGGCGCGCAGATGCTTTTCGAGCTGCGCGCGGCCCTCGCGATTGTTCTCGCCCGGATAGCGGTTCTCCTCCCAGTCCTGCTTCATCCAGGAGACGATCAGCTCGTCGTCGACCTTCGGCGCCTTGCCGCCCAGCATCAGATAGATCTTCAACGGCTCGTAAAGCGCGATCGGATCGGCCATCTTGGCCTGGATCGTCCGCTCCGCCTGAACCAGCAGACGCGAGCGGAAGCTTCGTTCCAGCGCCTGCCGGTAGGCGGTTTTGGACGCCGATAGAAGTCTCTCCCGCTGGCTCAGCCCAAAACGCTCCTCGACCGGCTTCGTTTGGCCGGCGGTTTCGAATCCCGCTGGCAGGTTGCGCAGCTGGTCGAGCGGGCCGATGACGTTCTCGAGATCGACGTCGGTCACGGTCGTGCTCTTGAGCAGCGAATCGGCGCTGTCGCGATACTGCGCCATCGCCTGCCTGGTGGAAGCGATCAGCGACTTGTTGGCCGAGAAGCTGAGGCTCAGCACGCCGAGCGCCGCCAAGGCCGCCAGCCCGATGGCGGCGAGGCCGCCAAATCTGGCGAGCCTGGCGCGCCGTTCCGCGGCCCTGTCGAAGGAGACCCAGCCGGCCTCAGGGAAGATCACCTTCGCCAGGAGATCGTGCAGGAAGAAGCTTCTGCCGGTGCCGGAAAGATGCGCCTGGGAAGCGCCTCCGAAACTACGGCCGATCGCCCCCAGAACCTGGTCGATGGGCGTTCCTTCCTGGGTGCCGGAGGAGAAATAGAACCCGCGCAGGCTGACGTTGACCTGGCTGCGCGACGGGTCGAACAGGCTGGTGACGAAACGCACGATGCGGGCCCTCAGCGCCCCGAACTGCGCCGGGAAGCCGAAGATCGCGATGCGCGCCACCGGGTCGGCCTCGTCCTGCAGGCGGTCGGCGAGCTCCTCCGCCAGCTGCCGGGCCAGCGCGTCGAATTCGGCCGGAGCCTCGCCGACCATATTCCTGTTGCGGTCGGTGGTCTGGAACGTCGCGCCCCACACTTTCTGCCGACGGACCTCATCGAAATCGCCGAAATAGTCCATGAAGCCGGCGACGAGGTCGGCCTTGGTAAAGAGCAGGTAGACCGGGAACTGGATCTTCAGCGTCTCGTGCAGCTCCCGCAGACGGCTTCTTATCTCGGTGAGATGCGCGTCGAGCTGCTGGTCGTCGAGGCCGATGAGATCGGCGAGGCTGATGGCGAGGATCACGCCGTTGATCGGCTGGCTGGTGCGATGCTTCTTCAAAAGACCGAGGAAGGCGAGCCAGCTCGCCTTGTCGCGCTTGGCGTCCGACTCCTGCGTCGTATAACGGCCGGCGGTGTCGATCAGCACGGCATCGTCGGTGAACCACCAGTCGCATGACCGCGTGCCGCCGACGCCGGCCACCGGCTGGGCAGTGCCGGAACCGGCAAGCGGGAACTTCAGGCCCGAATTGACCAGCGCGGTCGTCTTGCCGGCTCCCGGCGGTCCGATGATGATGTACCAGGGGATGTCATAGAGGAAATTGCGCTTGCCGCTCGATTGTTTCAGCGTCGCGATGGCCTCGCTCATGCGCGCCTCGAGCACCTGTGCATCGTCGCTCCGCTCATCGCTGCGCGCTATCGCCTTCTCGAGCGCCCTTTGCGCCTTGCGCCTCTGCCAGAAGCGGACGCCGTAGAAGAGCGCGAGCAGCGCGACGCTCGCCCCGATGATCGTTGCCCTGAGCCAGACCGATCCGAGCGGACGTGTATCGGCAAAACGGATCAATGGTCCGGCGTACCAGACCGCTGCCGAGAAACCGGCGAGCGCGAGCAGGCTGAATATCCTGAGCATCCAGCGCATCAGTGCCGCTTCCCGCCGCGCCCGCTCACAACGTCTCCTCCTTCGGGATCATCACGTCGACGCGGCGGTTCTCGGCGCGGCCTTCGGCCGTGCCGTTGTCGGCGATCGGCTCGTCCTCGCCCTTGCCGTCGACGCTCAGCCGCGACGGGTCTTTCAATTGCTTGGCCATCATCTCCTGGACGGCCTTGGCGCGAGCGACGGAAAGATCGAAGTTGGATTTGAACTGGCCCGATTTCTTCGGCTTGACATTGTCGGTATGGCCGATGATCCGGATCGGACCTGGCTCGGCATCGAGCGCCGCGGCGATGTCGGCCGCAACGGGCTGGAACTGCGCCTTCAGCTCCGCCTGGCCGGACGCGAACAACAGCTGGTTGTTGACCTCCACCACGATGAAGTTGCCCTTCGTGCCGACCGTCAGCCCGCCGCCGTCGATCTCCTTGGCCAAAGCCGCCCGGATGCGGTCGATCTGGGTGGTGGTGGGGACGGCGGGCGGCGGCGGAGCGGCTTGCGCGGGCTCGGCGGGCGCCGCGACGCTGGCGCGCTCGATGGTGACCGGCGTCGACGGGTTGAGCGCCAGCAATTCGGCGGCGGTCGCGTCGCCTTCGTCGGTGATCAGCACCCGCAATCCGAAGAACGCCGCCGTAACCAGCGTCGCGGCGGCAGCCGCAACCGCCCATAGCGGCAGCAGCGCCCTTGGCTTCGACAGCGTCGCCGCCATGCCTTGCCAACGGGGCGAGATGTCGTCCTCCGCGCGCGGGTTGAAGTAGCGGATCGTGTCGTAGACGTCGCGCCGGATGTGTTCGAGAGCGTCCCGTTCGCCGGCCCGTCCGCGATACTGGCCTTCGAACCCGAGCGATAGGCAGGCATGCATCAGTTCGAGCAGGTCGTGATGGCCCTCCGGGCTGCCCAGGATCTGGTTCAGCGCCTGGTAGAAACCGGCGCCGGTGGGCCTGGTGTGGAACAACCTCGATACGAGACTGTGCCCGCTCCAGGCGTCGTCCTTCGGCCAGGGCAGGTTGCCGACCAGATCGTCAGCTGTCTCGCAAAGGGCGAATTTCGCGATCCTGGCGTCCCCCTCGGCGATGCCGGCTTTCGCCATCTCCCGGTCGAGCGCCTCGATCGCTTCGGCGATATGCTCTGCCAGGGGGGCCGCTTGCCGTTCGACCGGCATCAGCCGCAGCTGGCCGAACAGCACGAGGAGCGGCGCCGCGGCCGCGAGAATTGGATTTGCCGCGGCGTATTTCACGCCATCCGTGGCGCCGAGCAGGATCTCCTGCAGCAATGCTGGCGCTGACGCGGCTGCTGCCGGTGGCGAACCCTGAACGACCACGGTTCCGGACGCCCAGCCGGTCGGCATCTGCCGGCCGACGCCGGGGTCGAACACCGTCGGTTCCCGAGCGGCCGGCGGAGCGGGCGCAGCGCTGCCCGCAGCGGAGCCCTGAAGCGCCGCAGGCGACCGTTGTTTTGGCCGTGGCGCCCGGATGACGGTCTTGTCCGCCGGCCGGGAGGGATCGTCCTTCGAGCTCATCGGCGGTCCACCGTCGAGATGCAGCGAATTGGTTTTCGGCGGGGAAAGAGAGCGGCTTCGCGCTTTTCATGCCAGGATTTGGCGGCGGGCCGGATGGAAAAGCTCATCTCGCCGAAACATGACATTGCTGCACACGCCCCAAGCCACGCCGCTTTGCCCGCCAGGCAAGCTTCCATTCGTCATCCTAACCGTCCAAGCACGCAAATAAAATCGGCAGCTTATCGAAATCGGAAAGCAGGATGCTCAAAGCGACGGGTTCTTCTGTGAGACCCGTCACATAGCGCCTTGCGCGGCTGGCCTGCTCGCTACTTCTGCTTGCCGGCCTTGGCGTAGGCTTCGCTGAAATAGGCCAGGAAGACGTCGAGCATGCCGTTTTCGTGCTTCTCTTCCATCGTGCGCCAGGTGGCGACGAGGGCATCCCATGCCTGGCTCTTCTTGGACGAGAAGGAGGCCGGCGGCAGCTTCCTGGCGATCGCCTCCGGCGACAGGTCGTCGAGCAGCCTGGAGAGCGCGGCCTGCATCGCGGCGTAAGTGGCCAATTCATGCGTCTTGAGGTCCCTGAAGGCGTCCTCGACGCTGTGCGCGGCGTCGAGATAGCCGGCCCGGCGTTTCGCGAACATGATCTCCAGTATGTCGTCGGTGCCGGGAACGAATTTCAGCGGATTGTTGTTCTCGGCGCCGATCATCGTGCGATGCGTGCTTTTGGCCAGCACCTTGGCCGCCGCGCGTGCCTTGAGCAGCAGGGACAATTGCTCGACCGTGGTTCTGAGCACGGTGCCGATCTCGGCGGCCACTTCCTGCGGATCGCGCGACCGAAGCACGTCAGGCGGCATGCCGGCCGCCTTCGCGATGTCCCGCAACAGCCCGTCGGCGTCCGCGGCTCGGCCGGCCGGCGCGGCCGGGGCCGGCTGCTGCAGCGCCGAAGACCTCGACACCGGCGCCCCCTGTCCGCTGCGCTGCTCCGCCGGACTGAAAAACGGCTCGTTGCTCAATTCGAGAGGCCTTCCCGTCGACTGCGGCAGCTCGCGTTGCGTCGACCCCGCCCGGGTCTGCGGATGGCCGGTGGCGATGCGCGCCTCGTCGATCGAAACCGCGATGACATAGCGGCCGATCAGCACCCGGTCGCCATGGGCCAGCCGGTGCGGACCGGCCACGCGCTGGCTGGACCCGTTGATGAAGGTGCCGTTGCGCGAGATGTCGTAGAGCCAGAAGGCGCCCGCCTGGTAGCGGACCTCGCAGTGCCGGCCCGAGATGATCTTGTCCGGATCGGTGAGCGTCCAGTCGCAATTCTCGCGGCCGATCTCGAAGCTGCGGTCGCGGGCGGCGTAGCTCGCCGTCGTGCCCGCGGGCAGCCTGTCGACATTGCTGATCTGGAGCGAGATGAACATCCGGAAGCGTCGCCGAACTTGGTAAACAAACACTTGCTTCACGCAATTCCGGACGCAAAGCGCGCGACGCGCCTTTTCTGGAATTGCTCCAGCATTCTAGCAGCTTGCGAGAGCGACGGGAGAGGAGCGTTTCACACCTGCGCTCCGGCAGGGTCCGCCATTGTTTGGCCGGCACCAAACATGTGCTAGGCTGAGCCGGTCCGGAGCGGTGAATTCGAAAACTTCCCGAACGTGATGCAGTTTACAGAGCGGGGGCTTCGATCCATCACACTGGCGGCCGCGTCCAGGAGGGGCACGACCCATGCCGAACGAACGTGCCACGGTTGTGCAGACGCCGGTTGGCGGCGATGTGCTCACCTTCACCCATCTCATCGGCCGCGATGAGATCAGCCGTTGTTTCGCCTATACCGTCGGCTTCGTCTCGAAGAGCCATGACGTCGATCCGCTGAAGATGCTGGGCGGTGTCGTTTCGGTGGAAGGCGAATCCGATCCGAAACGCTGGTTCAGCGGTCTCGTCTCGGATTTCAAGCTGACCCGGATCGAGGACCGGCTGGCGTTTTACGAAGCGGTGGTCAGGCCATGGCTCTGGTTCCTCGGCAACACCACGGATTGCCGCATCTTCCAGCACATGACGGCGGTCGAGATCGTCGAGAAGATTTTCTCGAAATACGGCATCGCGAAATTCGAGAAGCGGCTGCAGGGGTCTTATCCCCAGCGCGAATATTGCGTTCAGTATGACGAGAGCGATCTGGATTTCGTGCAGAGGCTGATGGAGCACGAGGGCATCTTCTATTTCTTCGAGCATGATGAGGGCAAGCATACGCTGGTGCTCTGCGATGCGATGAGCAAGCTGAAGGCCGCACCTGGCTACGAGAAGGTGCTTTACAATTTCGAGGGGCAGGCCTCGCGCCGCGACGTCGAATACATAACCGAATGGATCCCCGGCAGTTCGGTGCGGCCCGGCGCCTATGCCCATACCGACTATGATTTCGAGAAGCCGGGCGCCGACCTGATGGCCAAGTCCGCGCAGCCGTTCTCCCACAAGGAAGCCGCGGGCGAGAACTACCGCCAGCCCGGGGCGCATCTTGACGTCGGGCGGGGCGACACGATTGCCGGGATTCGCCGCGAGGAGCTGCAGGCCGTGCACCAGCGCAGCACGGCGGTAGGCACCGTGCGCGGCCTCTTTTCCGGCTGCAAGTTCACGCTCGAGAGCTTTCCGCGCGACGACCAGAACCAGGAATATCTGGTGATCAGCGCGGAATACCGATTGTTCGATCCAGGCTACAGGACCCAGAACGAGGCCCATAGCGAGAATTTCAGGGCCGTGCTGGGCGTCGCGCCCACCAAATTGCCCTACCGGCCGCCGCGTATCACGCCGCGACCGATCATGCGCGGACCGCAGACGGCGACAGTGGTCGGTCCTTCCGGCGAGGAGATATTCACCGACAAATATGCGCGGGTGAAGGTGCAGTTCCATTGGGACCGCCTCGGCAAGAAGGACCAGAACTCCTCCTGCTTCGTGCGGGTGTCGCAGACCTGGGCCGGCAGCGGCTGGGGCTTCATCCAGATCCCGCGCATCGGCCAGGAGGTCATCGTCGACTTCATCGAGGGCGATCCGGACCTGCCGATCATCACCGGCCGCGTCTACAACGCCGCAGAAATGCCGCCCTACGGACTGCCGGGCAACGCCACGCAATCGGGCTGGAAGTCGAACTCCTCGAAAGGCGGCGGCGGTTACAACGAGCTGATGTTCGAGGACAAGGCTGGCTCCGAGCTGGTCAATTTCCAGGCCCAGAAGGACCACCATCTTCTGATCAAGCACGACCGCAACAAGACCGTGCAGCACGACCAGTCCGACCGCATCGACCACGACGCCAAGCACTCCGTCGGCCACAACCTCGACGAGGACGTCGGCAACAACAAGACGGTCAAGATCGGCGTCGACCAGACGACGAATATCGGGTCGAACGACACCGAGACGGTGGGCGCCAACCGTTCGCTGACGGTTATGGCGAACGAGACCATCCACGTCGTCGCCAACTCGACGGAGAACATCGACGCGAACCACTCGCAGACGGTAGGGCTCAATCAGACGGTCACGGTGGGTGTGGCGCGCGTCGATACGGTGGGGGCGGCCGAAGCGCGCACCGTTGGCGCCTCGCAGACGAACACGATCGGCGCGACCCGCGCCGTCAGCGTCGGTATCAGCCAGAGCCATGACATCGGGGCCGGCGACAGCTGGAACGTCGGAGCCGGGCAGACCGTCAATATCGGCGCCGACCAGAGCGTGACCGTTGGAAGCGCCCAATCGTTCGACGTTGGTGCTGCGCGCAGCGCCAGCATCGCGGCCGACGATTCCACAAGTGTAGGAGGTGCTTATTCCCTGAGTGTCGCAAAGGATAGTTCGATCAGCGTCAGCGGGAATAGCTCGATCAAGGTAGGCAAGAAGCTGGTCATTGATGCCGGCGACGAGATCCTGATCCAGACCGGATCGGCCAAGATCATGATGAAGAAGGACGGCACGATCGCGATCGAGGGCAAGGACATCTTCGTCAAGGGATCGGGCAAGATCTCTATCAAGGCATCAGGCGATATCGCCATGAAGGGCTCGAAGATTACGGAGAACTAGGAGGGCGTATGGCAAAGGTTCGTGATCGCATCGAAGGTGTTGTCATTGGCCAGTTTCTTGGCTTTGATGACGACGGGCCACTGGTGGTTTTCCCCCGTAATCCGCAGGACAGGGCGCTGCCGGCGCGCAGCTTGGCCGAGTTGAGTTCCGACATGATCGGACAGGAGGTCGCACTGCTGTTCGAGGACGGCAACCCGCAAAAGCCGCTGATCGTCGGCTGCATTGTGGCGCCTGCCAAAAAATCTTCTGGGGCTCAGGTCTTTCGTGATGGTGAACGGGTGCGGATCCATGCGGACGAGCGGCTTGAGCTGCGCTGCGGCAAGGCGACGATCCTTATGGAAAAAGATGGTCGCATCACCATTCGCGGCACCTACGTCACCAGCCATGCGAGCGCCGCCAATCGTATCCGAGGCGGCTCGATCGATCTCAACTGATGTCGGCAGCAACCGGAAAGTCGAAACCAGAAGGCGCGCCAGAGCGGCGAATAGTAGCGGATGTTGTCACGCAGCATGCCGAGCAGGCCGCGTTCTTCTGGTCGCAGCGCGACAAGCTGATGATGGACGATTCGCCCGACCTTCGCGTGATCGCTGGCGTTGACCGTCGCTTGGAAGCCCAAGGTCGTGCGATAGATCCAATCGGGTAGACGTCGCAATGTCGGGTAACTCATCACATAGTTGGCAGAGCGAAAAGAGACCCGCGATACCGGAAATCGTACGCGGTCATATCGAAAACGGGGCAAGTCTCTGGGTCCAATATCAGGAACTACGCGAAGCGCTTCCCGAAGATGACACCATCGTTCAGCACGCCTGGCGCCGGTTGTCCGCAAACCTGCGTGGCGCCGAACTGTCCGGTGATCTTGGATGGGAACTGTCGCTCGCCCAAGCCGAAGATTTCCCGGAGGCTGGAGAATTCTTTATTCTCACATGGCTGGCCCTGGTGGTTTCGGACCGTCAGCGGCTCGGCAAGGTAATCGATCTGGTCGCCGAAAATCCCGAATCGATTGTCGGTGTGAATGGCGCAGTCACCCTCGCACCGGTAAAATGGCTTTCGCCTTTCGTGCAGGGTTGGCTGGAATCGCCGCAATGGCCTGCGCGAGTGGCAGCGCTTGCCGCATGCGCGCGGCATGGGCAAGATTTGGGCTCCAGACTTCCTGTTCTGCTTTCAGACCGGCATCCGGAAGTCAGGATGCATGCAGTTCGTCTTCTCGCCCGAACAGGCGCTTTCGAGCCGCAGTTGCTAGCCGAGTTGAAGATCGACAAAAATCCGAATGTTCGGCTGGAGGCAGCTCTTTTGCTCGCTGAGTCCGGTGATCGCGAAGGGGCGCTGGAGGTCCTCAAGGCATTGGTCGAAGATCCGAAGACTGCGGACGCTGTGGCGCAACGGGCTCTCGACCGGGCAGCAACGCTGGCTGACGATGACGAAATCAAGGACTGGGTGCGCACGATGCTCGCGAAAGGCGAGCTCGATGCGCAGGCCATTCGTGTCGTCGGGATCCATGGCGATGCCGCGTCATGGCCGTGGCTGATCAGCCAGATGGAGAAAGGGGCGACAGCCGAAATCGCGGGATTCGCCGCCTGCGACATGCTGGGTTGCGAGTTGACCATCGGCACGTTTTTCACGGACGATCCTATGCGGGTGTCCGATGAAGTCGCCGCGCAATATGATGTGGATTTCGCCATACTTCCGGACGTCCAGCAGTTTCGGATCGCGCTGGCTACCGAACGATTGTCGCCTCTGCTGGGCGAGGAGCGATCGCTGCGGGCGCGGACCCTCGATCGCTATCGCGCCGAAGCGCGTAGCGCTACTGCCTGAGCGCCTGACGTATGTGGATCCTCAACAACAACACCCCGTTCGCCGCCAACCATACTTTCCTTGCCGACCGCGAGGGCGCGGACAACTATGTGCTCTGCGTCAAGGCGACCTACGACATCGACGATGATGGCCTGTGCCAGCCTTCACGGGTGCAGGTGCCGCCCGACTATGCACCGCGACACCTCGACCCGTCGAAGCCTTCAACCATGCTTGGCGACACCGACTTCGACTTCATGAAACCCGGAACCGACATCCTGGTGATCGGAAATGCGGTCAATCCCGAGCCGGAGTCCCGCCGGGAGGTTGATATCGGCTTCAGCGTCGGGTCGGTCAGCAAGCGGCTGCGGGTTGTCGGCGAGCGTATCTGGCTTCACGGCGCGGTGTCTCCCGTCCTGTCTGCGCCAGCGCCGTTCAGGGAATTGCCTGTAGTCTGGGAAAACACCTTTGGCGGCATCGCATGGCCGGAGGACGGTAGCCATGTCGATTCACGGAACCCGATTGGCACTGGACTCGCAAGCGGAACCAAAGGAATTGAAGGCCTGAAGGCGCCGTCGGTTTTCGTTCCAGGCGAAGCTTACTCGAGTTGGAACCATCGTCCGCGACCTGCTTCCTTTTGTGCCATCGAAAGACATTGGATGCCCCGCCGTCAGTATGCCGGCACATACGACGATGACTGGGTCAAAAATCGTGCGCCGCTTTGGGCAAGAGATCTCGATGACCGCTACTTCATGGCAGCACCCGCGGACCAACAATGCTACCCCTACCTCAACGGCAACGAAGAGGTCCGGGTTATCAACATGACCAACTCCGGCTTCCTGGGCTTCAAACTTCCAGTTTTCCGCCCCTATGCCGACCTCACCATCAACAGATCCACCAAGCAGATGAGGCTGCATATCTCAACGCTTACGATATTCCCGACGCAGCGGCGATTTTCCGTCAGTTGGTCAGGATCGCTGAACTGTCAGGGATACCGCGAACGCATCTTGAGCATCGACGTCTGGGATAAGCCCATCGTTCGTGCAATCTCCGTTTCCGGGAGCCGTTCATGAGCGAAATCGTCGCCATGGGGGCCTGTACCCCTATCGGTCTTTGGGCAGAGGCAGCCGCCGCTGCGTATTTCAGCGAGATTTCGGGTATCCAGCTTCACCCTCGCTTCATCGATACTGGTGGAGAGCGCGTCAGCATGGCCTTCGTCGAGGCAGTCGAAAGTACACGCGAAGCGGATAGAATGGCGGAACTCGCCCTGGCCGCCATTCGCGACATGCTCACCCAACCGGATGGGGGAGGTCAGGAAGCGGACCTGCTACTGTCTCTGCCTGCCTACCGGCCCGGATTTGGTCCCGAAGACGCGCGTGCGCTCGTAGAGAAAATCAGAGGCTCGGTCGAATCTGCATTCTCGCTCCGAGAAGTGGTGACGGGCCAATACGACCAGGCTGGTGGCGTCATGGCGATCGCCACGGCAATGAACCGGATCGCCAACGGCGGCCGGCGCCATTGCATCGTCGTCGCCACAGACAGCTACATCGGCGCCGACTCGCTGGACTGGATCGAGGCGCACCAGCGTCTCAAGACGGTTACCAACCCCTTCGGTTTGATACCAGGCGAAGCGGCGGCCGCGATGCTTGTGGGACCCGCGACATCGCGGAACCGCGTGCAGGTAATCGGCGGCGGGCTGAGACGGGAGATCGCAGATGAGTCGCCGGGACCCTATCTCGGCCGGGCATTGTCGCGCGCCTTGCTTGATGCGACAGCCCCCCTTGTCGAGCGTGAAACGCCGATCCGACATCTGTTTGTGGATTTGAACGGCGAGATCTGGCGTACGGACAGTTTCGGCAACGCGCTTATGAGGGCTTCTTCGCGGTTTGCACTGGGCGAAAGCTTCAATGTCACGGCAAATCGCGTTGGCGAGACCGGTGCGGCCTTCGGAGTGCTGGCAGGGATCCTAGCTGCGGTCGGCCGCAGGACCCGTATGCTTGAGGGACGTTTCGCCTGCATTTGCGGATCTGCAACGTCCGGCGGCGCAAGAGCCGCTGTTCTGCTGGACCTGGGAGAAAGACCAACATAATGAGCGTGACAGTCGCGATCAACAATCTCAGCCTTGCGCATAAGGGCTCGAACGGCATTGCGATGGCCACGGCGCCCGATGTCTGCAAGACCCCCGCGCCTCCCGCACCTCCCGTTCCCGTGCCCTATCCGAATATTGCTCGGTCGGACTCGCTCAGCGGCGGTACGACGACCGTGAAGGCGGATGGCGGCAACATGTGTGCGCATCAGCCGTCGAAGTATGCGAGCAGCAATGGTGATGAGGCCGGCACCCTCGGCGGGGTTGTATCCAACGTCAACATGAAGGCCGCCGAATGGATATCCTTCTCGTTCGACGTGAACCTCGAAGGCAAGGGCGCGTGCAGGCTATCGGACAAGATGACCAGCAACAACAAGAACACGGTCTGCCTCTAGGACGCTTCGATGCCAAACGTACAGATTCCGCTTGCAGGCATGACCGGGGAACAGATGATCGCATGCGTTATCTCATGCTGCGACGAGAAGGCATACCCGTTCAAAGCAAAGCGGGACGCCGCAGCAAGCTGCCAGCGAATGGCGAACAGAAAGCATTCCTGCGTTGCTCACCAACTGCGCGAAAAGACGGAGTCCGGCAAGCTGACGACCAAAAATCGCGCCGCGGACAAGGTGCGCGCCTCACCCCGGCAGGAAATCAACGGGAAAATGCGCATCCCCGACACCGTGGTGAAGAATCCCAAGACCGGAAAATGGGACATCGTCGACGCCAAATTCCCGTGCGACTCTAAAGCGCTCAACAAGAAACTGGATCCACAAGGCACCGGTCAGGCAGGCCGCGCTACAAAGTTGTCAATGAAATCCATCGGCAAATCGGGAAAATCGATGATGACCGCAAAAGAGAAAGGGGACTACAATGACTTCGAGGTCGACGGCCAGCAAGTAGACAAGGTGCGTTGTATGACGCCGCAGGACGCGCAAGCCAAAAAGGGCAATTGTGACTGCACCAATGTATAGTCTTTGCGGAAGGACGTAGGCGTGGAACCGTCAAGTTTGGAACTTGAATCCGAGGGGCTGCACGAAGTGCGCCACGTATTGGCTATGAATTTTTTCATTGCCGGTCCATTGCGGGAAAAGGCCTCCGCGTTTCTCGCCGCCTACCGGCGCTGGATTTCGGTCGTCGGCGAGAAACGCTTTCGGTTTTACGCGACCGAGACGATGAGCAAGCATGCCAAGGTTAACGCCAAGACCCTAGAAATGCTGCCTTCCTGGCTAGCGGAAGCTGGCGCCACGCGAGAATTCATATCGATCGAACTGAAGGATGGCGAAGCCTACAATGATACGCCGCGCTGGATGTTCAAGGTGCACTCGGAGGAAGCGCGATTTGCCGACCCGGAATTCGGCCGCCTTGCGCTTCTTCAACTGACTGTGCCAGCCGATGAAGGGCTGCATGAAGTCATACAGGATTACTTTTTCGACACGTGCCATTCGCTGCCGGTTCGATATGCCGCCGCTGGACATGCTCTGCAGACGTCGCCTTATTTCGAAGAAGAGAGCCAGTCGTTCGCGTGGGCCAAATCGATACGCCATCATGGTCTCGATCTGCTAGTGGGAATCAACGATCTCTGGGCAGTTGGCCGCGATGGCGTCAAAACTGTGAACTGGCTGACCATGATCGACACGGAGTTGGCCGGCGAGCTTGGGGGTACTTCCACGCTCGCCCGATCCGTTTCCAATCCGGTATCCGTGACCGAGCTTCCAACGGGGCTGGTGTTTCGAGCCGACAAGCTGCCGCAACTGGGCGACGTCAATCGGGGTGACACTCTTCCCGGCTACAAACAGGTGGATCGGCTGCTGCGCCCGCTCATCGAGCGCGCTGGGTCACTTGCGAAGAGCTTCGACGTGGAAACCGACGACGGCACCGCCACAGAGCGCTGGTATAACCGGTTCAACACGGCAAGCTGATGCGCGCCATTCTCCCCCGTCAGCCCGTATTGGACGGACGTTTCCTGTTTCAGGCAACCGCCGTTGAAGCCGTCGACGGCGCCGAGATCCTTGAGATGTTGAGCGCCGTTGCCGACATCGGCGCGCGGGGTGGTTTCACTGCGGGAGCGATTGCGCCAAAGTTCGTCGTCCACAGGACGAATCTAGATACGCACACGCTTCGAGCCGATCTCGAAATGGCCGCCATCGACGGTCGGTTCCTGGAGTGCCTGCGTTCGAGCTTGGTGGCGTCCGGAAAAACCGATGCGTATATCGCTCTGGAATTACTGGCCGCTGCGAACGGCAACCGCTACGAATTGCCGTATCCCGACGAGGTTGACGGTCGCCCGGTTTACCCGGCGCGTCGCATTAAGCTCCAGTTCGTGTTGACGATCGACGCTACGATAACGTCGCGAATGCGACGTCTCGTGCTGACGATGGGAGGCCCTCGGTCCCCTACCGAAATAGCGGCGGTCGAAGACTGGATAACTCCATGGGCCAACGCTTTGGTAAACGGAGCGTTTGTACTGCCGCATATTGATCCGGAGATTGCCGCCAATGTGTTCGGCGGCGTTCAGCTCTTCGAAGAAGACTCGATTGAAATCGTCGTGGACAGGTTCGACTCCTCCGAGGAGGCCTTCGATGTGCTGATCAATATGCTCGATCGCTTTGCGAGCGATCACGCGGCCATTCGGCGCGTTGATCTATACTGACGTTACGCAGTGCCGAGATTGAGCGGCTTAGCTTGGCCTTCCGTTCCAACGATCAGGGATGAGGCGATTTTCTCGACGTCGCAAGTGAAGACTGTGAATTCTGGATCCCCTGTATGTCTTCTCGCATCAAATATTGTGTGAAATGCATTCTGCAACTTCATCGCCCGTGCAGGGGCTTGTACTTTTCTAACAGCCATGATCCGCGGCAAACTTCTGTGTCGATAAGAGAACAGCTCTTCGCAGCTGGCGGATAGCCCATCTGGTTCCAGATCTGCGTCAGCTCGTCGCCCAGCTGCTGGCGAAGATCTGCTCCACCGTCTTTTGCGGTGCCTGCGGATCGACGTCGAAGATGTCCGTATGCGCCGTCCACATGACGAGGTCGTCGATGACATCGCCCTCATCCTCGACGGGCGGAACGGGCAGGGCCGCAAGCACCGCGTCCAGTTCGTCGGGCGTCAGCTCTCCGCGTTGCGCGGCCAGCGCCGCATTCTCGACCCCTTCGAACCACGCGTCTGCATAAGCCAGCTTGAGGGGTGCTTCCGACAGCCTTGCGACGACGCTCAACGGAAACTGCCGGCCGACCCGGTCGGCGCTTTGCAGCACGATGCCCGCCGAGGCGCCGAAGGAGCCGGGGCCGCTGAGAAAGCGCAGTGCCGTGCTCGTCGGCCAGGCCTCTGCCCCGAATAGCGGGACGATATGCTGCGCTAGCCAACGATCCCACGGGCGCACAAAATCGCCCGGCAGCCGCCGCGTCACGAAATCGCCGGCGGCGGGCATCTTGCCGTAGAAACCGGGAACGATCAGATCTGCGGTGGACATGTGAACTTCTTGAACATCTCGAGCGTGTAGGGGTTCTCGACGCTGGCTGCCTTGAGCTCGAAATCGGCATACATGCCTTTTGTGCCGAGCCTCAGGCTGTAGACGTCTGTGAGCTTTGTCCCGTTGAACTTGCCGCCGCGCAGCATCCTCAGCCACGCCCAGCTGCCGGTCTCGTTGAGCATCACCTCGGGCGAGCCGTCGACCGGCTGGAAGGCGAGCGAGATCACCCCGGTGCCGTCCTTGCCCGGCCATGTCATCGGCTGCGGCCTGGTCGCGTTGTTGTAATAGACGAGGTTCTGGCCATCGAGGTTGAGCGTCACGCGCGCCACGTTGGGCGACAGGTCCTTCGGCTCCAGCGTGAAGTTCATCACCGGCCCGGTGCCGCCTGGGAAGAGGTCGTCGCGGATGTGCCTTGCCTGCTCGAACGCCGCCAGCGCCGCCGGGTCGAGGCCGAAATCGGCGCGCCATTTCCAGGGCTGGCTGGCCGTGTCGACATAGTTGATCAGATGGTCGTTGATGAAGGCGTCGATCAGGCCGGCCGGCCCGAAGAGGCGCTGGAAGTCACGCACGTTGACGTCGACCGCACTCTCTGGGCTGAACGGATAGCGGTTGTTGAGCGCCGCCTGGCAGAAGGGCAGGATGTCGGCGCGCCAGATGGCGTTGAGCTCATTGGTGACGGCCTTCTGCGACAGGCCGCTGGTGTCGCCGGCGATGCCGCCCAGCCAGTCGTTGATCGGCGAGGGCAGGATCTGCGCCTGCCTCGCCACCGCACCCGTCAGTTCGGCTAGGCCGCCCTGTTTCTTGATGGCGTCCTGAGGATCGGGATTGGCGGTCACCGTCTGCAGCACGTTGGACAGCGCGGTCAGCGCCACCACGGCGGCGTCGAGCGCCGGCGGCTGGCCATCGACCTCGGCGATCGTGCCCTTGAGCGGCTTGAAATGCTCGGCGACCAGGCTGCCGGTCATGTCGACCTGATCGGCCGAGCCGGCGCGGGGCAGGAGCTTCGCCCCTGTCTTCACCACCTTGCCCAGCTTGCCGAGCTTGGAGAGCAGCTTCGATCCGGTCTTCGCGGCGCCGCCCTTGTCGTCGGCCGGCGCTTCGTCGGACCGGGTCAGGTCCGTCTCCTGCACCACCGCCTTCAGCAGCCGCTTCAGCGCGGAATCGGCGCTCGAAAGGTCCTTGAGGTTTTCGCTGGCGACATTGAGGTCGCTCAGCGGCGCCAGCCGCATGTCGCGCAGGAAGCTGTCCCACTGTGCGATATAGTCGTCATAGTAGAGCTTCAGAATGTCCTCGGACAGCGCCGACACGGAAGTCTCGGAGTTCTCCGAGCAGCCGCCGGCGAACACCGCCCGGTCGAGCGCCGCCTGCGCCGCCACATCCTCGACCCGGTCGAGGACGGCGTCGTGGAAACCGGTATAGGTGAAGGCGCCGGAAACGCCGACGCGCAGCGTCTTGTCGGAGCGGCGCGCGAACACTTTCGCACCGTTCGGTCCGGCGAAATTGGCGGGTACCCATTCCTTCACGGCTGCCACTTCCGGATCGGCGAGCAGCTGCTTGTAGGCGCGCTCCGGCAGCGAGATCGTGCACACCGTCTTCAGCGCCTCGGCGACCAGCTCCTTGTCCGGGGCGATGTAGCTGTCGTCGACCGCCATGCCGCGGATCGCGGCAAGCTGATGCTCTTCGGCGTCGGCGGTCGGGAAGGGTGGGGCGGGCGCGAATTCCGGCAGGCTGTTCACCCACCAGTTCTGCACGAAGTCGGTGTCCATCTGCGACAGGCCCGTCATCATGCGATAGGTCTTCAGCGCGCCGAGCATGAAATCCGGATCGCGGATCTGCCGCCACATGGTGGCTTCCAGCAGCGCCACCATATGCGGCTCGAGCACGTTGCGCAGGGCGTGGTCGTAGGTATCGGTCTGCGCACGCACGAGCTCCGCCGAGGCGGTTGGGCCGAGCAGGTTGTGGACTGCGTCCGGCGGCGCGGTGCGCGCCGTCGCCACCGAGTCCATCGCGGCCAGAGCTCCGTCCATCGTCGGCTGCTCCACCGAGGCCGGCGCGGCAGCGACTTCGGTCAGCGGCGCCTGCAGGGCCTCGAACTGGCCGGCCTGCTCGGTGATGGCATTGCGGTTGTCGAGATAGGACCAGGTGAACAGCCCGCCGGCGAGCAGGGCGGCCAGAGTGCAGGCCGCGGCCGCGCCGCGCCAGATCCAGGCGCGTCGCCGCTGCGCCAGCGGATCGAACGTGCCGAGCCCGGCTTCCTTGAAGATGACTTCGGTCAGGAGATTCCTCAAGAAGAAGCTGCGCTTCTCAACGCGCGGCGCCAGCATCGCGCGGCGGGGCGGCAGGCCGAAGGAAGAGGACAGCGCCGCGGTCAGCCGGTCGATGGGCGCGCCTTCCTGGGTTGCCGACGTCAGATAGAGGCCGCGCAACCAGGCCGCCTCTTCATAGCGGCTCTCGCCGAACATCGCCTCGATCAGCACCTGGATCGGTTCGGAGAGGCTCGCGAGCTGGGCCGGGAAGCGGAAGATTTCCGCGCGCGCGCCAAGCTTGTCCTCGTCCTCCAGCCGCGGCACCAGCCGCCGCTCCAGCTCCGCGGCGAGCGTGGCGATTTCCTTCTCGATGGTCTTGGCATCGACGCGGGCGTCGAGCGGAAAGGTCGTTCCCCACACCTGCTCGCGCGCCGTCGTCGACAGGCCGCCGAAGAAGGCTTCGAACCCCTTGATCAGGTCGGCCTTGGTCAGCATCAGGTAGACGGGGAGGCGGATTTCGAGCCGGTCGTTCAGCTCCGCCAGCCGGCGGCGGATCTTTCGGCCGTGCGCCTTGATGGCCTCGTCCCCCTCCGAAAGCACGTCGATCGACAGCGCGACGATGACGCCGTTGAGCGCCCGCCGCCCCCGGTGCTTCTTCAAGAGATCAAGGAAGCCAAGCCATTCCGTCGCGTCGACATCCGGCTGGCTCTCCTGCTGGACGTAGCGGCCGGCGGTGTCGATCAGCACCGCGTTCTCCGAAAAGAACCAGTCGCAGTTGCGCGTGCCGCCGACGCCCTGCAGGTCGTCGGTGAGGTCGATCGGGAAATTGAGGCCGGACTGGCGCAGCGCCGTCGTCTTGCCGGTGGCAGGCGGGCCGACAATCACATACCACGGCATCTCGCGCAGGAACTTGCGGCCGCCGAGCTTGCGCCGCTTGAGCTCCGCCATGACCTCGCCGAATTTGGCGCCGACAGCGGCCACGCTCTCCTCGCCGGGGGTGAGCTGCTTTTCCTGGACAGGCGCGGCGATCTCGGCGACGAACATGCGGTTGGCGCGGATCGCACGGCGCTGCGCGATGATCAGCCAGATCAGCCACAGGATGATCAGCCCGGCGATGATGGCGATGCGCACATTGTCGGATTCGAACGGCGCGTAGGGGCCGACCTGAACGATCGGACCGAACACCCAGATCAGCAGCGACAACAGCGCGATGCCGATCAGCGTCCAAAGAAAACGCGAGGTGAGCACGGCCCAGAGGAAGCGCAGGATGAACATCAGAGCCTCTTCTCGACCAGAACCTCGACACGCCGGTTGAGCGCGCGGCCCTCGCGCGTGGAATTGTCGGCGACCGGATCGGTGTCGGCGCGGCCTTCGGAATGGATGCGCTCCTGCGGCACGCCAGCCTGCACCAGAAGGTCGGCAATGGTCTCGGCGCGCGCTTCCGACAGCCGCTGGTTGGACGAAAGCGGATTGGATTTTTGCAGACGCACATTGTCGGTGTGGCCGACGACGGTGATGTTTCCGATCAGCTCCTGGTTGGCGAGGATCACCTTGGCGATCGACTCGACCAGCGGCTCGTAGCCCTGTGTGAGCGTCGGCCGCGACGACTGGAACAGCTCCGGGTTGGAGGACTGGATGACGAGCTTGGCCAGCGACACGCTTTCGGTGCCGCTGAGCGCCCCTTTGAGGCTGTCCGGCGCCTCTGCCTTGAATTCCGGCAGCAGCGCGAAATCGACCGGCTGCGGCGGCTCGGGTTCGGGGGCATCGGGCTTGGGCGCGGCGCGGGTAATGTCGCCTCGCTGGGGCGGGGGCAGCGTGCGGACCAGCGCGGAAAGCTCGACCGCCTGGCTGCTCAGCCCCATCGACAGGCCGATATAGACAGCGGCTGCGATGACCACCGCGGCAAGCCCCATCACCCAGATCGGGACGATGAAACGCTGTGGTTCGTCTGAGGCGATCACGCCCTTCCAGTTCGGCGACAGCGGCGCGTCTTCGGCGTCGGCATTGCGCAGGAAGCGGGCCGCCGCGACGCGAACGGCGTTGAGCGAGCGGTCTCCGGCGCGGCCCGGCACGCGATATTTGCCGCGGAAGCCGAGCGCCAAGCAGTAATATTGCAGCTCGAGCATTTCGCGGTCGCGGTTCGGATGCCGCTCCAGCTCGTCGAGACGCGAGAAGAACTGCGTGCCGGCATCGACGTCGCCGCGCAGCATGACCACCAGCGGCTGTCGCGGCCATGCGCTGGCGCCGCCCCATGGCGTGTTGAGCGCGAGGTCGTCGAGCAAGGCCGCCACCGCCCAGGCGGCCTGATCGGCCCGCTCCAGCGAGGAGCCAGCGCCAACAGCGGCATCGCGCGCCCGCACGAGTTCGTCGAGCAGGCGCGTGCGCATCACTTCCGGGTTCTCGGGGGCGAGGGCGCTTTCCAGCTCCGGCGCGAATTCGAGCAGCGGCGCGAATGTGTTGATCAGCGTGTTGGGATGGGCGCGCGCCCGCTTCACCGGCGCCCCTGGCGCCAGCGGCGCCATCGGCCGCGGCGCGGCGCCCGTCAGCCTGATGCGCGTGCGTTCGCGATCCTCCGACAGTCCGAAAGGATCATCCCGGCTCATGGCCTCACCTGTTCACCGAATAGCAGTCGACCTGCGGCTCGCTCGGCAGCACACCGGAAACACCGATGACAAAGCCGGGGGCGTCGAGCAGCGAAGCCCAATGCTCGCTCTTCTGGTCCAGTTCCAGGCACAGCCGGTCCCCGTCATAGGGGATCTCGCGCGGCTGCGAATGCAGCGGCTTCAGCGGAATGCCGGGCAGGCGCGACTTCCACAGGCCTTCGAACTGGTCGGCCGAACCGACGGTCGCCTGGTTGACGAAGATCTTGCGCAGCGCGTCTTCCGACAGCTCGGAGCCGACGCGGATGACGATACGGCTGGCGACAAGCAGCTTCGGGTTGTCGATGCGGACCTTCCAGACATTGGTCGCATGCCGCATCACCGGCAGCGCGCGTGATTTCGGCTCGATGTAGCGCAGGCTGAGAATCAGCGAGCGCAAGGCGTCGGCAAGCGCCATATAGGCCGGGCCTGGCGCCATGTGGTCATAGGGCGGCAGCTCGCCGAGCCGTCGCGAGCTGGAGCCGTAGGTCGCCATCTCGCCGGCGAGGCCGGCAAGCTCGAGGTAGAGCTCGGCCGGATGGAAGACGTCCTGCGCCAGCATATGCGCGAGCCGTGGCCGCGCCGCATTGGCGAGGTGCAGCATCAACAGGTCCTCGACGCTGCGGCCGGGTCCGCCCATCACCATCTTGCCATGCGCCTCGGCGATCTGTTCGAGGCCGGTGACCACCTCCTGCAGCAGTTGCCGATACCAGGCGACCGCGCCCGTGATCAGCGTCGGCGGCAGGAAGCTCTCGTCGAGCGAGACGCCGCCGTCGGCGCGAATGCCCTTGATGTCGGCGATCGGCAGCGCGGTATAGCCGCCGACCGATTTGCCGGGCGCAAGCAGCACCGCCTGCGGCCGGGCGATCTCGATCTCCTCCGGGTCGGCGCCGCCCTGGACGGCATCGCGCACCGAAACGATCTTGCCGTGATAGCGCGCGCCGGTCGACGCTGCATGCGCCGGATCGAAACCGACGCCGCCGGGCGGCTCGAGCGGCAGCGCGACCAGCACCGACCCGGCGCCGGTGTCGGCCGTGACCGGCAGCGGCTTCGGCGCGTCCATCAACTCCGGGATGGAGAAGGGCGTGCCGTCCGGGAAAATGCCCCGCGCCGACACGATTGCGACCTGGCCGGCGTCGAGCAGCGACTGGTCGAGCGTCACCTGCTGAAAGCCGAACGTATGGAGCTGGCCGGCCTGCAGCGCGCCGCGCACCATCGCCTCGAAGAACCGGTCCTGCTGCTGGAAGTGCTGGGTCCTCAAGAACAGACCCTCGGACCACAGCACCCTGTTTGCGTCGCTCATGCCACTGCTCTCTGCACTGCCACCCGTTATTGCGCCGTCAGGCGGAAATACCGCCCTTGCCGAGGCTGACGTTGATGGTGAATTTCGACCCCGGCGATACCGACTTGGTGGTGCGCCAGTTGCGTCCGCCGGGCTCGCGGATCAGCGCCACGAAGCCGAGTGCTGTCGCGTTCGGCTCGACCGTGATGGTCTTGGCGGCGGTCTTGCCCGGAGCGACGGAGATCGCGTCGGATCCGATGAGGTCGGCGCCGAGCGCCGAGCCCGCATCGCCCTGCAGCGCGAAATAATCGGCAGAATTGAACTTGCCGGTGCTGGCAAGCCGCATCACCAGCACGGTCACCGGCCGATCGCCGCCGCCCGGCCCCGGATTCATGCCGGCGCCACCGGTCACATTGACCGAGATGACCGATGGTTTCGGCGGGCCGCTCTGGCAAGCCGCAAGCAGCCCCGTCGCGCCGAGGGCAACGATGAATTCGCGTCTGTCGATCATGTTTCACTCCTCTTCATATGCATCCCTGAAGTCGGCGCCGATTTCGCCTAGGAAGCTCGATTCCGCGCTCTGGGCGATGTCGCGGTGGCGTTTCTGGTAGAGCTCCCACAGCTTGGCGTTGCGTCCGCCCGAAAGCAGGTTGCCGAGCGCGGAATTGGATTTGAGCTCTTCCTCGATCGCCGCTGGATCGAAGCGGTCGATCATGCGCCGCAGCGCCGCCTGCACGCCGCGCCAGGCGCGCACGTGATGCTGCGCGAGATCCTTCACCGCATCGCCGATCGCCGCTTCGCCCGAAAGAAAGCCCGGGCTGCGCTCCGAGATGATGGTGACGATGACGTCCTCGACCGTCGGCAGGAATTTGAGCGGATTGACCTCGGAGGCCCCGACCATCGTCTGGGCGACGCGTGCGCTGCCCTTTTCCTCGGCGCGCTTGCGCAGGAGCTGCATCAGGCCATCCAGCATCAGCCTGTATTCGCGCCCGAATTTCTCCATTTCGGCGATGGCGTCGCGGCCGGGAAAATCGGCCTCCTCGACACCCATGCCGCGCAGGAACGCGGCGCGAAGCGCCATCTCCGTCGCCGGTGCCGCGTGCGCCGGGCGCGACGGTTTGGGGGCAGCTACGGAGCGCGGCGGCGGGGGAGGCTCGACCGCCTGGCTCGGCATATCCCATGGATGAGCGGCGGCTTGAGGCCTTTCTGCCTGCTGCCCGCCACGACCGGGCGGATTGCCGCTGTTGGGTGAAGCAGGCGTCGAGGCCGGTCCAAAGCTGAAGTCGTCATCGAAGCTGGACGGCTTGGGCGTGGGTTCGGCCGCATCGCCACGCGACGGCATGTCGCCGAAGCCGAACGGGTCGGACCGGCCGGCTGCCGCGTCGTCGGTCGAGGCCGGTGTTGCCACCGGGTCGAGGCTGAACGGGTCGTCGAAGGCAGGCGAGCTGCGCTGGTTCGAGGCGCGATCGTAAGCGCCGGGCACAGGCTGTTCGAACGGATCGGGCAGGTCGGCCGGCCGCGGCCGACGCGGCTCTTCCTCGACCTTGGCCGAAAAGAAATCGTCGCCGCCGATGCTGGGCGGCGTTCGCGCTCCCGGCGATGACCATTGAGGCGTCGATTGGTTGGCCGCCGGCGCCTGACCGACCGACGTCTGGCCCGCTTTGGGCTGGACCTCGACATACAGCACATAGTCGCCCATGCGCAGTCGCATGCCGCTTTGCAGCCGTGTCGACCTGCCGGCGCCGAGCGGGCTGTCGGAATCGTCTATGAACAGCCCACTGCTCGACGTGTCTGTGACGAAATAGCCATCGCGGCCGCCGCTGATCTTGCAATGCGCGCGCGAGACGAACATGTCCGGATCGTCGATCTGCCAGCCGGCATCGGCGCTGCGGCCGATCACCAATTCGCCCTCGTCCAGGCGGGTCTGTCTGACCACCTGGGACCGTGGCCCCTGTTCGAGCGTCAGCAGCAGGCTCATGCCGCCACCTCCGCCATTTCCGGCCGCCAGCCGACGACCGTGCGCAGCCTGAGGTCGTCGGCGTCTCCCCGTTCAGCAGGCCGTGGAAGCCAGGCCGTTCGGCCGAGCTGGACAGTTCCGATCTTCGGCGGCGGCACGGCCTCGCGCGCAAGCACAATCCGCACATCGACGTCGAGCGCTTCCCCGATCATGTCGCGCACGGCCTTCCCGAACAGCGCAAGGCGCCGGCCGCCGGGCAGGAATGACCTGAAATCCTCGAAGGAGAGCGGGCCGACGCGCAATTCGATCCGGCTCTGGCGGCTGAAGACGCGCGGCCCGATCGTGGCGCCGCGCCCGAGCGCCGCATAGGCCTTGCCGACGCGGCTCTGCAGCGCCGCCGGAATAGTGATCCAGGCGGCGACGAACTCCTTGATCTCCACCGGCACCTTGAAGGCCGTGGCGAGGAACAGCGTCAGCCGCTCGGCGCCGTCGACCTGGTTGGCCAGCGATGCCGCCTGGCGCAGCCGCACCGTGTCGAGCTCGGGATCCTGGGTACCCGGAAGGCCAATGCCCGCCAGGGCTTCCAGCATGGCGCGGACGCGACCGCCGACCGATCGTTCGACCTGCACCGCCGGATGCGCGTCCGCCCAGGCGCGGTAATAGAGGGCTATCATCCGGTGCTGGAGGATGTTGACGAAGTCGACGAAGGTTGTGTCGCTGGTCTGCTCGGCATCGGCGCCGCTGAACCAGCGCTGGGACAGCCGGTCGAGCACCCAGCGCGTCAGATGCAGCGGCATTGGACCTTCCGGCCCCAGCAGACCGAGATTGGCGACGGTAATCCGCGCCGGGGCCTTCTCGCCCGCCTCCTGGAATTTGACCACATCCCTGGCCGAAAAGCTCAGCCGCACGTGCTGGCCGAGCCGCGCCGGTTCGCGATTGGCCTGGCCGGAATAGCCGAACAGCCCGCCTCTCTGCTCCAGCCGGCGCAGCAGCTCGAAGAAGTCGAAGCCCTCCGACAGCGCGGCTTCGCTCGCGGCAGGCTTCGCTAGATCAGGTAGCGATTGCCGGGCGTCATCGGCCATGGCACATCCTCCTGCTTCTGCAGCAGCCGCGTGCGCGTCCGCACGAAGCCGTTTATCCCGGCGTGGCGGGCAAACAGCCGCGCAAGCAGGGCCGAAAGCAGCAGCGTGCTTTGGCCCGCCAGCACCGACTGGTCGACATGCAGCGTCACCTCCGTGCCCCGCCCGAAGCACATCGGACCGTCGATCTTGAGCCGCTCGATCACTGGGCGGGAGTCGATGCGGGTGATCGAATGCACGTTGCGGGCAAGGCTCGGGTCGCCGCGATCGGCATAGAGGTCGAGCAGCGCATGCAGCGGGTCGACGCCGCGGCCTTCCTTGGCAAGGCTCAGGAAGTTGAGCGAGAGCTGCGCCACCAGCCGCCAGGCGAGATTGTCGGCGCGGGATTCGCCTTCGGCGCCTGCCGGGAGCGAGGCCGGGATCGCCGGCTGCGGCGGCCGCAGCGCGCCGAGCAGCTTCACCGTCTCGACCGGGTCGGCCGTCTCCAGCGTCAGCGTCGGCGTGTCGTCCAGGATCGGCAGGTCGCGGTTGGTACAGAGCGCCATGATGTCGAGACGCTTGAGCGGACGGTTCGCCGGGCTTCCCGTGGGGCGCGACACCGCGAGGAAGACATCGTCACCCGTGTAGGAGGTGCGGGTCAGGCCGTCGCGCCGCTCGTCCTCGGTGGCCCGGCGCGGGCGCCGCTCGGTCGAATAGACCCAGCCACTGCCGCGGTTCTGCCCCAGGCTGAACAGCTCGGGAATCTCGGCCTCGCTGCCTTCGGCGTCGGCATCCTCGACCCGGGTGAGGCGAAAAATCTCGAAGTCGCGCGCGCGCGTGCGGTCGGCATGCACCACCTGCCGCGTCCGGCGCGGATCGATCTCGATGACGTTGCATTCGCGCTCGAAGAGATTGATGAGCGGCGTCACGAAGAGCTCGAAATCGCCCGGCGTCACATCGGCGAGCTCGGGCACCGGGCGCCGGAACAGGAAGATGATCTCCAGTCCGGCATCGCATTTGCGCACCACCGGCTGCAGGCCCGCGACCCGCACGTAGTGGAAGCGTTCAGGGATCATGAAATATTCGCGCAGCAGCCGGTAGCCCTCGAAGGTCGGTCGGGTCCGCGGCATCAGCGCCTCGTCGTCGCGGATGCCGACCATTTCGGGCTCGGGCAGGGCGGCGAGCGGATTGGTCTTGCCTTCGGCCCGCGCGCCGACCGCCGAGCAGGCGCCGAAGATGGCGTCGAAGAGGAGCGGCGCCTTGGCGCGGCCGGCGAAATAGAGGTCGAGTCGGTCGAGCGACAGTTCGGAGAGCTTGCCTTTTCCGGTCCGCGCAAGCGCGACGCGGAGCGCGGCTTCGCCACGCACGCCGCCGACTGGGCCGATGCCCGCCGCCGCCAGCCCGCTGCGGTCCTGGTAATAGCTGACCGAGGTGATGGCGATCGGCCACAGCGTCACCTCTTGCGCCGTGGTGAAGGTCGAGCGCGTCGAAAGCCCCGGGCGCAGGCTGGAAACCAGCCGCGTGCCGCGCGCGACGGCATGGCCGGCGGTCATCGACTGCACCTGCTGGCCGGGCTTAAGCACCGCCATCGCCGTTGCCGGCGCAGGCGTGACCAGATCCGGATAGAGCACATCGAGCACGGCGCGCGAGAAGCGCGAGCGCTCCGCATCGACCTTCAGCCTGGTGCGCGCGGCAAGGAAGGCCACGCCGTCGAGCAGCCGTTCCACATAGGGGTCGGGGCAGGGGACGGTGTCGAGGGAGAGATTGCGGGCGACTGCCGGATGCATGTCCGCGAATTCGGCGGCCAGCGCCCGGATATGGGTCAGTTCCTCTTCGTAATATTCCACGAAGACCCGATCCATCTCAGGTCTCCCGGAATTCGGTTCGTGCCAGGCCGTTGTCGAGATTGATCGTGGTGCGCAGGCGCATGCGTTCCGGCGTCGGCGTCATGATCAGCACGGCGTCGATCTCGATCTTCAGACCGACGCTCTTGTCGCCGAGGGTGACATTGACCGTCGTGGCGCTCTCCTTGAGACGCGGCTCGAAGGTGGCGAGTACCGAGCGGATCTCGCGCGCCAAAATATCGCGGTCGAAGTCCCGCGACGAGCGGCCGGAGAAGGACGGCACGCCATAGTTGACGACGCTGCGGCGCACCTCCGGAAAGTCGGCCAGCGGCGGCAGCTCGTGGAGGGGCTGTTCGTGCTCGGCATCGGAGAGCATCGGCACCGACTCGAAGCGCTCGGTGTTGAACAGGGCCTCGATGTCGCGGCGCACGGCTTCCCGAAGCACGCGTGCCGACACCACCACGCCACGGCTTTCGATCTCGGTGCGGTGCTCGGTCTGGAAGATCAGCCGCTGCAGGCGCCGCTTCTGGTCTGCCGTCAACTCGGCATCGGCATCGATGGCGCGCGCGCTGCCGGCAAGAAGAGCCTCGACGCGCTCGGCGCCGAGTTCTTCTTCCAGCAGGCGACGCAGCCCGTCTATCTCCGAGGTCAGGCCCGGCAGGTCGTTGATGAGGCGGTCCCAGAGGGAGGGCTGGACCGCCTCGCGCTTTGCCCGCGAACTGCCGGCAAGCTGCGCCTTCGCGCCGGGCCGTTTGGCCTCACTTGCCGACATAGACATCCATTTCGATCTCGTCGTCCTTGTTGTAGACGAACTTGATCTTCTTGTAGGCGAAGCTGACGTCTTCCTCGATCAGATCGGCCTCGTCCTCCGCTTGCCTCATGTCGTATTCCATGACGGACGCATCGGTGAGCGTCACCACCAGATAGTCGCTGGTCTCGCCGTCGATGGTGCGGCGCGCCGAAAACACCACCTCGTCGAGCGCCTTGTTCTCGAACAGTGCCTTCTTCAGGTACGGCGAGGACTTGTCGTAGTGCTTGGTGAATTTGATCATCCCCATCGACACGCGGCCGCGCCGCGAGAGCGAATTGGGGTCGTAGGGAGCCACCATCTTGTAGTCGACGCCATGGACTTCGATCTCGTCTTCATGGCCGTCACGCTTGCTGGGGCCCTTGATATCGGGGACTTTCAAAAAACCATCGATCTTCACTGACATTGTCTTTCTCCACCGCTTTCAAACGAAACAAGATAACTTTGCTTACGATTTCAGCCCTTCACTGACGGCAGTTCCGACACCAGCCGGAGCGAGGCGTTGATGCCTTCCAGCTGGTAGTGGGGACGCAGATAGAAACGGGCATTGTAGTAACCGGGCCGGCCTTCGACGCTGTCGACCTGGACCTCGGCCGCGGCAAGCGGGCGCTTGGCGCGCGCCTTGTCGTCGGCAAAGGCTGGATTGGCCAGCACGTACCGGTTGATCCATTCGGTCAACCAGATCTGCATGTCGGTGCGTTCCTTGAACGAGCCGATCTTGTCGCGCGCAATCGCCTTGAGGTAGTGCGCGAAACGGGACACCGGGAAGAGATAAGGCAGGTTGGCCGAGAGCCGCTCGTTCGACTGGGCGTCTGGATCGACCAGCCGACCGGCGCGCGTTTCGTCGTCCTGCAATGAATGGGCGCCGATGAAGGCGGCAAGATCGGTGTTCTTGCGGTGCAGGATCGGCATCAGGCCGAGCTTGGCGAGCTCCGCCTCGCGCCGGTCGTCGATGGCGACCTCGGTCGGGCATTTCATCGCGATCGATCCGTCGTCGGTCGGGAAGGCATGCACCGGCAGGTTGAGCACCGTGCCGCCGTTTTCGACGCCGCGGATCTGCGTGCCCCAGCCATAGAGCTTGTGGCTGCGGTTGATGTTGACACCCATCGGGAAGGCGGCGTTCATCCAGACATATTTGTTGTGGTCGCCACCCACCTCTTCCTCGAAGGTGAAGCCCTTAACCGGCACCGTCTCCGTCCCGTACGGCAGCCGTGCCAGCACGCGCGGCATGGTGAGGCCGATATAGCGGGCGTCCTCGCTCTCGCGCAGCGATTGCCACGAGGCATAGGCCGGGTTGTTCACGATCATCTGCAGGTCTTGCGGGTTGGGCAGTTCCTGCCAGCTGTCCATGCGGAACAGGCGCGGCGAGGCGGCGGCGATGAAGGGCGTGTGCGCCGAGGCGCAGACACCCGAAATGTTGCGCAGCAGGCCGACGTCGCGCGGATGGTTGGAGAATTCGTAGGCGCCGATGATGCAGCCGATCGGCTCGCCGCCCAGCATCGAATACTCGTCCGTGTAGACTTTCTTGAAGATCGGGCTCTGGTCCCACATCTGGCCTTCATAGTCTTCGAGCGTGTCGGCCAGCTGCTCCTTGGAGATGTTCATCACCCGGATCTTGAGGTGTTTCGCATCCGTCTCGGTGTTGTTGATGAGATACCAGAGGCCGCGCCAGGTGCCTTCCATCTCCCGCACTTCCGGCGCGTGCATGATCTCGTTGACCTGCGTCGTCAGCATCTTGTCGATGCCAGCGATGAGGGACTTGATCGATTTGATCGCGTTGGACGAGATCGTGGTGGTCTCGGAGCGCGACTGCGCCGCGAGCGCAAGGTTGCGCACCAGCTGCTGCAGCTTTTCCGAGTCGTCCTTCTTGACCTTGAAATCCTTTTCCAGGAGTCCGCTGAATTCGCCGAGATCTATTGCTTCCGCCTCGGCGGTGGCGGCTGCGGTCTTTTGCTGTTCAGCCATGACTTACTCCTCGCCCTTGCCGTCAGATATCGCCTGGCTGGCGATCTTGCTCAGCAGCGGCTCGTTGTTCAGAAGCTGCGCGATGCGCTTCTCGGCGTCGACGCGGCCGTCCATGAAGCCGAGCAGCTCCTCGAGCTGGCGGCGCATCTTGAGGATCTCGGCCAGCTGCGGGACCTGTTCGGCGACCTTGTCCGGCGCGAAATCGCCCATCTTCGAGAAGGTGAGGTCGACCGCGAGCTCCTCGTCGCGCTCGGCGCCCTCGGCCTGCGGCAGGGTGTTCTTCACCCGTGCCTTCACGCGTGGCCCCATGGCCTCCATGAATTTGGGGAAGCGGTTTGCGTCGGTCTCGACAAAGTTGCGGTCGAGCACCGACTTCATCGCTTCCTTGGTCTGTGAGGCGCCGGAAAGATCGGCCATCACGGCCATGACGAACGGCAGTTCGATCGTCGTCGGGCTGCCGTAGGTTTCAACGTCGTAGGCGATCTGCACGCGCGGCGCGCGGTTTCTTTCGATGACCTTCGCTTTGCTCTCTGCTGGCATGCTAGTTACCTTTCATCCTTCTGGGCCGGCTTCTTGGGATCGGGGACACCGGCAAGCTGCCGGAACTCCTTCAGCCCCGACGGGGCGAGATCTTCCATCAGTTCCACGAAATCCATGTGGACCATGCGGCGCACGCGGCGGGCGAGGTGCGGGATAGGGCTAGACGGCTCGGTGCGGTCATAGAAGGCGACGACGAGGTCGAGGCACCTGACGACATCGTCGCGCGAGGTGATCCGGTCGGGCAGTCTGGCGCCCGGTTCGGCATGACTTGCGACACTTGCCATCGTTTCGGCTCCCATCGCTTCCGCTCCCCCGGCTTGATAGCCGTTTCCGGTTGGCGCTGCCGTTTCCGCCGGCTGCATGACTGGCTTTGCGGCCCCATTCGCGGCAGCGCCGGCGGCCGAATTCCGCTCCAGCGTCGTCAGCAAACGTTGCAGGAACCGTCTCAATTCCGGGATGGTGGGCCCGTTGCCGTCGATACGCTTGTTGAGGGCGGCATCGACCTCGTCGAGGGCGGCGATCGCCGCACGGGCGTCGGCGAGCAGCGAGGTCATCGCGTCGCCGGCCTGATCGATCTGCGCCGCGCAGCCGCTGCGTACCCGGTTCAAGAGCTGGCTGTGGGCACTCGCCAGCGCCGCCTTTTCGGAAGCCCCCAATCCGGAAGCCGCTTCTTGGAGCATGACGCGCTCGTCGAGCGCGCCCTGTTCGAGATCGCGGCCGCTGATCGGACCGATCTGGCGCGGCGAAAAGAAGATCGTCTCGCGCAGGTTCGCCACCAGCCCGTCCTGGGCGTTCTGGAGATCGAGCAGCGCATTGATGCGGCGCAAGGCGGCGTCGCGCGGCTGCGCGTTGGGCCGCAATGCCGGATGCATCGTCTCCCAATGCTGGTCGAAGGTCCTGGCGATCAGCGTCAGGCCTTGGGCGAGCCCGGCCAGCCTTTCTTCGTTGGCCAGAGCGCGCGCGACGATCACCAGCAGGCGCAGATCCCGGCCGCGAGAGCGAAGCTCTTCCGCCTTGTCGAGGACGGCCGCCCAGTCGACCGGGCTGGCTTGCGAGGTAGGCTTGTTGTTGCCGTCATGGACGACTTTGACCTGGGGTTCGGTCAGGCGCTCCAACTCGTGGAAGGCCGGGTCGTTGCGCAAATCCTCACCCGACGGATTCTCACCGTTCAGAGGATTGAGCCAGAGTGCGAGATCAATCACACTAACCCCCAGCCAGCGGCCCTGAGACCCCTATGTGACGCGACGTTATCACATGGCCTCACTTTATCACAATTGAGCAGCCGCTCAAAAACTAACGGAAGCTAAACGCGACCGTTCTCTTCGGCGAAACCCATTGCGCGATTGCCGGGCCCGGTATGTGAAATGGCTCGCATAGCCCGGACAGTAATCCGGTGTTTGTTGGACGAGTTTGCAAGGCTTGTGTAACCGGGCGGTGCCGCCCGGGGGGATCCGAACGCCTTATTCGTCACACGACTTTGTCAAGTAGCCGCTTATATGGCAGGGTACGGTCGGCAGATTGCGGGAGCAGGTTCGATGGAACAGCGCCGGTCATCGCAGAGCTTCAAGCGTAAGGAACTGGTCGCCAAGCTCAACGCCACGGGGGTGCGCGCCTTCAAGGCCGCGGCCGACACCGCCAAGCTGCGCGGCAACCCCTATGTCGAGCTCGTCCATTTCATCCAGCAGTTGGTGCTCTCCGAGCGCTCGGACGTGCAGATGATCGTCGCCGACGCCGGGCTGGATGTCAGCCGGCTCACCGCCGACCTGACCCGGGCGGTCGACAAGCTGCCCTATGGTGCGACCTCGGTGGAGGAATTCTCCGACCATATCTTCCACGCCATCCAGGAAGGCTGGAACCTTGCGACGCTGGAATTCGGCGTCGAGGAGGTGCGAAGCTCTCACATCCTGCTTGCCTGCCTGAAGACGCCGGTGCTGGAAGGCCTGGTCTCCAAGATCAGCGCCGAGTTCGACAGGATCGATGCGGACGGGGTCATTTCCCGCTTCGCCGATGTCACCGAAGGCTCGCTCGAAGCCGGCTCACCTCCCGCCGCAGCCGTCACGGAGACGCCGATGAAGCGCGGTCCTGGCGGGGATTCGGCGCTGGCGAAATATGCGACAGACCTCACCCAGCGCGCCCGCGACGGCAAGATCGATCCGGTCGTCGGCCGCGATCCGGAGATCCGGCAGATCGTCGACATCCTGATGCGACGCCGGCAAAACAACCCGATCCTCACCGGCGAGGCGGGGGTCGGCAAGACGGCGGTGGTCGAGGGCTTTGCACTGCGCATCGCGCAGGGCGACGTGCCGCCGACGCTTGAGAACGTCAGCGTGCGCATGCTCGATGTCGGGCTGATGCAGGCGGGCGCCAGCGTCAAGGGCGAATTCGAGAAGCGCCTGAAGGCGGTGATCGACGAAGTCCAGGCATCCGAAGTGCCGATCATCCTGTTCATCGACGAGGCGCATACGCTGATCGGCGCCGGGGGCGCTGCGGGAACAGGCGATGCCGCCAATCTCTTGAAACCGGCATTGGCGCGCGGCGAGCTGCGCACCATTGCCGCCACGACCTGGGCCGAATACAAGCAGCACATCGAGAAGGACCCGGCGCTGACCCGCCGCTTCCAGGTGGTCAGGATCGAGGAGCCGTCCGAAGCGGTGGCCGTGCTGATGCTGCGCGGCGTTGCCGGGGTGCTGGAGCAGCACCACAAGGTGCAGGTCCTGGACGAGGCGATCGAGGCGTCGGTTGCCCTTTCGCACCGCTACATCCCGGCGCGGCAACTGCCGGACAAGGCCGTCAGCCTGCTCGACACCGCCTGTGCTCGCGTCGCCGTTTCGCAGCATGCGACGCCCGCCGAGGTCGAGGACATTCTGCGCCGCCGCCAGGCGCTGGAGGTCGAGCAAGGCATCATCGGCCGCGAGGCGGCGATCGGCATCGACGTCGCCGACCGGCAGGCCAGGGTCGCGGCCGGGCTGGCCGAAACCGAAACGACGCTTGCCGCCGCCCAGGCGCGCTGGGACCGGGAGAAGGCGCTGGTCGCCGAGATCCTCGACCTGCGCGCCAAACTGCGCGGCGAAGGGGTGCCGCTCGATGCGGCGGCAGCCGAAGAGGCTGTCGCGGAAACGGAGAGCGTGGCGGGTGCAGCAAAAGCACCTGAGCAAAAGCTCGCCGAGAGCAAGACTGTCGAGACCAAGAGAGCCAAGGCTTCGAAAACCAAGGCGGCTGCAAAGGCCGAAGCAGCTTCCGCTGAGCCGGTGGATGAAGCCGCCGCCGATCTCGCGCGGCTGCGCGAATTGATGGCGGAACTTGCCGCGGCGCAGGGCGAGACGCCGCTGATCCTGCCTTCGGTCGACCGCAATGCTGTCGCCGCCGTGGTGCAGGACTGGACCGGTATCCCGACCGGACGGATGCTCTCCAGCCAGACCGAGAAGGCGCTGAAGCTCGCGGCCACCTTGTCCGAGCGCGTGGTCGGCCAGGACCATGCGATGGAGATGATCGCCAAGCGCGTGCAAACCAGTCGGGCCGGCCTCGGCGCCCCGGAAAAGCCGGTGGGGGTGTTCCTGCTCTGCGGGCCTTCAGGTGTCGGCAAGACGGAGACCGCGCTGGCGCTCGCCGAGACGCTATACGGCGGCGAGCAGAACCTGATCTCGATCAACATGTCCGAGTTCCAGGAAGCGCATACCGTCTCGACGCTGAAGGGCGCGCCGCCCGGCTACGTCGGCTACGGCAAGGGCGGCATCCTGACCGAGGCGGTGCGGCGCAAGCCTTACTCGGTGATCCTACTCGACGAGGTCGAGAAGGCGCATCCGGACGTCCACGAGATCTTCTTCCAGGTCTTCGACAAGGGCATGATGGACGATAGCGAGGGCCGTCGCATCGACTTCAAGAACACGCTGATCCTGCTTACCTCGAACGTCGGCTCGGACGTCATCATGGAGCGTACGAAGAACGGCGCGGTGCGGACCGGGATCGACGATCTGGACACCGCGCTGCGCACCCCGTTGCTGAAAGTCTTCCCGGCGGCGTTCCTCGGCCGGGTGGTGACCATTCCCTACTATCCGCTGTCGGATTCCATGATCGAGGCGATCACCCGCCACCAGTTCGCCAAGATCGCGCGGCGCCTCAAGGCGACCAACGATGCCGAGCTGGTCATCGGCGACGGCGTCATGGATCTGGTCAAGGCGCGCTGCACCGAGATCGAATCCGGCGGTCGCATGATCGACGCCATCCTCACCAACACGCTGCTCCCGGAACTCAGCCGCGGCCTGCTCAACCGCTCGCTGGACGGCGAGAAGATGACGAAGGTCACGGTCGGCGCCTCGGCGGAAGGGTTCACCTATTCCTTCGAGTAGCGGGGGCTGGGCGCAGAAAAATTGGCGTCGATGTCACATTCGGCGGGTCGTCGCTCGTCATGAGGTCGGAACCAACGAAAGGAACCGACCATGACTGCCAGACTTGATCCCCTTGCCGCCGCCCCTTCGCTGATGAAGGAATGGCACCGCGCCTCTTTGGCCATCGCATCCAGCCTCGATCCGGCTCTCGCCGAGCTCATCGAGATCCGATCCTCGCAGATCAACGGCTGCGCCAACTGCATCAACATGCACTCGACCTATGCCCGCGAACGCGGCGAAACCGAGCAGCGCATCTATTTGCTGTCGGCCTGGCGCGAGGCGCCATGCTACACCGACCGCGAGCGCGCCGCGCTGGGCTGGACCGAGGCGCTGACGCGGATCAGCGAAGGCCACACCCACGAGGCCGCCTATGTAGCGCTGAAGGACCATTTCACCGAGGAGGAGCGGGTGAAGCTCACCCTGATGATCAACATCATCAACGGCTGGAACCGCATCGCGGTCGGCTTCGGCGGCTTTGTCGATCCGGCGGCCGTGAAGGCTGCCAACGCGAAGGCCTCCAACAAGGCGGCCGCAGCTTGACGACGGAGCCGGCATCATCCGCGGGCGCGGCGGCGGCGTTCGAGCCGCTGCGCCCGAAGCTCATGCGGGTCGCCTACCGCATGCTGGGCTCTGTGGCGGATGCCGAGGACATCGTGCAGGAGGCCTTCATCCGCTGGATGAGGGCCGACCGCGCCGCGGTGCGCGAGCCTGAGGCTTTTCTGCGCCGCACGGTCACGCGCCTCTGCCTCGACCAGCTCAAATCCGCCCGCCGCCAGCGCGAGAGCTATGTCGGCTCCTGGCTTCCCGAGCCAGTCGTCGAGGACGACGAGGTCGATGATGTCAGCCTGCCGCTGATGCTGGCGCTGGAGCGCCTGTCGCCGCTCGAGCGGGCGGCCTTCCTGCTGCACGACGTGTTCGGGCTGCAGTTCGAGGAGGTCGCGGCGGAGATCGAGCGCGATCCCGCCGCCTGCCGTCAGCTCGCCGCCCGCGCGCGCAGCCATGTCCGCGAGGCGCGGCCGCGCTTCAAGGTCGAGAAAGAGCGCGGCCTTGAGCTTGCGGAAGCCTTCTTCAACGCCTCGCGCAGCGGCGACATGAAGGCGCTCGGCGCCATGCTGAGCGCCGACGTCAGCGCCCATGCCGACGGCGGCGGCAAGCGCCCGGCGGCGATAGAGCCGGTCTTCGGATTCGATGCCGTGATGAAACAGTACGAGACCGTCATCGCCTGGCTTAAGGGCAATCGCTCGCAGCTTGTCCGCTTTGGCTTCATCAACGGGTTGCCCGGCTTCGTCACGCTCGAGGCCGATGGCGAGCTCCAGACGACTGCGCTGGACATCGAGGACGGCAAGATCGCGGCGATCTATGTGATGCGCAATCCCGACAAGCTGCGGCATCTGCACTAGCGACCGGAGAGAACCCCACCTGCAACACGGCTGTCGGAACCTTTGTCCCGTTGACGATTTTGGCTATATGTTTGGGTACCGAGACGGCCAGAAGGGGTGCTGACAATGACGAAAAACCTTGCGATCTCCGCTTTCGTTCTAGCCGCGGCCATTGGCGTGTCTGGCACGGCGTTCGCCGGCGATCGGCACCACAGGCACCCGGTCCAGCAGGAACGCTATGTTCCGGCCGAAGGCGACCTCATCGATATCCTGTTCGGCGGACCTCGCTACTATGACGCCATGCTGGTCACTACGGCGGCGGGTGCCTGCTCCTATCACCGGACCGGGCCGGACGCGAATGCGTTGAACAAGATCAACGATCATCACTGCGGAAAATAGCTGCCGCTCAGGGCGGCTTTTTACACCGCACGGCCGCTCGACAAGTCGCGACCACGGCTACTCCTGTCAATCCTGGTCGGGTTTGCCGAGGGCTGGCTGGTCGGACGGCCAACTGCTGGTTGCTGCCGCCCCCTGCGCGCGCCATAGGCCATCGCACACATTTGGCCCAGGTATTGTATACAATAATGAAGAATGATGTTGACAATCTTTCGCAGTCGGTTTCCCTTTAGCTATCCGCGCAGCCTGAGAGCAAAACACAAGGCGCGATAACCAAAGGGGAACCGCAAAATGATCAATCGACGCTCGACTCTGAAATCGATGGTGCTTGGCGCCGTCTCGACCCTGGCCATCGCCGCTGTCGGCATTCCGTCCGCGCAGGCTGAAAACAAGGAACTGAAGATCGGCTTCGTTGGCGTCACCAGCGGCCCTGCCGCCGCCTGGGGCACCTCCAATGTGCGCTCGATGCAGACGCGCGCCGCCTGGCTCAACGAAAAAGGCGGCGTCAAGATCGGCGACGACACCTACAACATCAACATCGTCACCTTCGACGACCAGAAGGACCCCAAGCGCGCCATCGCCGGTATGGAGAAGATGGCGCAGGAAGGCATCCACTATGTCGTCGGACCGAATGTCGATGACGGCGCCGCCGCGGTGCGCCCCGTCGCCGAGGCCAACGGCATCATCTATTTCCCCTATGCCTTCCCCAAGGCGCTCTACCAGAAGCCGGCCTCTAACGCGGTGCTCGGCATGATCGCCAACTACCAGTCGGGCCCGGCGATCTACAAATACCTCAAGGAAAACAAGGGCGTGAAGACGATCGCCTTTGTCGCCGCAAACGAATCCGACCCGCTCAGCCAGCGTGACAGCGGCGTCGAGGCGGCCAAGGCACTCGGGCTCGACGTCGTCGCCCAGAACGACACCTACCAGAACGACACCCGCGACTTCACGCCGGTGCTGACGCCGATCGTGGCGCTGAAACCCGATCTGCTGGTGCTGTCCGGCGTGGCGCCGGCCAACGCGCCGCTGCTCATCCGCGCCGCCCGCGAGCTCGGCTACGAGGGCCTGATCTCGACCGAAACGGCGCAGGACGCCAAGGTTCTGGAAGAGGGCGCCGGCGAATACGCCAACGGCTTCATCTCCGTCGGCGGCGCTTCCACGCCGGAGATCGCCTCCGACGAGATGAAGGAGTTCGTCGCCCGCTACACCAAGATGTTTGGCGAATACAACGACGAGTCCAACACCAAGGTCTACGCGCTGGAATATATTCTCGACACGCTGAAGGCCAATCCCGCCGCCATCAACGATGTCGCCGAATTCAAGAAGACCATCGACACCTTCTCGGCGCCCAATCCCTTCCTGAAGGGCGACGCCAAGCTGAGCTATGTCGGCTCGACATCCTTCGGGCAGAAGCGCCAGCTGGCGGTGCCGATGGTGGTCAACGAATACAAGGACGGCGCTTTCCAGACCCTGTTCGTCGGCTCCGTCGACTAGGGTCGGGTTCCTAGGTTACTTCCTCCCGCATACCGGGGGTCCGGGTGTTGTCCCGGGCCCCGCGGAAGATCGAAGGTCTCCATGGAACAGGTCATCGCCAACGGATTGTATCTCGGTGCCCAATACGCGCTGATCGCGCTTGGGCTCACCCTGATCTTCGCCCTGATGAACGTGCTCAACTTCGCCCATGGGCAGATGTACGTGCTGGGCGGGTTCATCACCTACACCGTCTATGGCCAGCTCGGCCTGCCTTTCGTTCTGGCGCTGCTGGCCTCTGGCGTGACGCTCGCCGTCATCGGCGCGCTGATGGAGAAGTTCCTCTTCCGCACCGTCATCAGGCGCAGCCACCGCGAGGAAAGCACGATGCTGCTCGCCGCGGCGACCGCGTTCTTCTTCGACGCGGTCATTCTGCTCATCTTCGGCGAGAAGCAGCGCGGCGTCCCAAAGATCGTCAAGGGCGTCTTCAACGATGCAGGCATCATCATGCCTTACGACCGGTTGGTCGTCGGCGCTTTGGCCATCCTCTTCATCGCTGCCTTCGTGCTTTACATGCAATACAGCCGGGTCGGCCGCGCCATGCGGGCGCTCGCCCAGGACCGCGTCGCGGCCCAACTGATGGGGGTGCGGGTCGACCGCTATTCGATGATCGGCTTTGCCATGGGCGCCATGCTGGCGGGCGTCGTCGGCGGCCTTCTGGTCACCATCACCGGCGTCAATTCGGGCATCGGCGGCCCGATCTCGATCAAGGCTTTCCTGATGGTGATGATCGGCGGCGCCGGCGTCGTCGGTGGCGCGATCGCCGGCGGCTTCATCCTCGGCATGATGGAGTCGGTCGGCCTGACCGTGCTGCGCGAATATGGCGATGTCACCTATCTCGTCATCTTCGCCGCCCTGATGGTGTTCCTGTCGATCCGCCCCAACGGGCTGATGGGCAAGCCGTGGGGTTGATCGCACCATGACCCGCAGTCGCAATCTGAAAATCGCCTCGGTCGCAGCCTTCCTCGCGATCGTCTTCATCGCCGTTCCGGCCGCGATCTCGGCAAGCGGCCGCATCGACCTCTATTACACGCTGACCTCGGTGGCGCTGCTCAGCATCGCCAGCGCCGGCGTCTGGCTCACCTTCTATATCGGCCGCATCAACATCGGCCAGGGCGCCTATGCGCTGGCGGGTGGCTATGTCTCGGCCATACTGGTGATGAACCACGGCTGGTCGTTCTGGCTGACGCTCCCCGTGGCCGGTCTCTTCTGCGCCGCCGCAAGCGTGCTGATCGGCCTGCCGATCCTGCGGCTGCGCGGCGTTTACTTCGCCATGGTGACGCTGACGCTGACCGAGGTCGCGCGGCTCTTGGCGCTGGCGTTGCCGATCACCAACGGCGCCAAGGGCATCGTCAGCATCCCGCTGCCCGGCGCGCTGTCGGTCTTCGGCCTGACGATCATCCCTGATTTCGCCACGCTGCAGAACTCGCGGCTCGCCTTCTACCTGCTGGCGGTCACGCTGATGGTGGTCTGTTTCGGCGTCATGTACAGGCTGGTCCATTCGCGCATCGGCAAGCTCTGCCAGTCGCTGCAGCAGAACGAGGAGCTCGCCTCTTCGATCGGCGTCAACATCGCCTATCTGCGCGTCATCGCCTACGCCGTCTCCTCCTTCTTCGGCGGTGTCGCCGGCGCCATCTTCGCCGCCATCTCGCAGTCGATCTATCCGTCGAGCTTCACGGTCACCGATTCCGTCAACTTCATGCTGAACTGCTTCCTTGGCGGCCTAGGTTACGTGTTCGGGCCGATGCTCGGCACGCTGGTGCTCTATTTCGGCTGGGACCTGTTGTTCCAGACCGGCGAGCTCCAGCTCCTGATCTACTCCGGACTGATGATCGTCCTGATGCTGGTGCTGCCCAACGGCCTGCTCAGCCTCGCAGCTTCGACCCGCAGGAAGGCTTGAGCCATGGCCGAAATGCTCGAAGTCTCCGGTCTCAGCAAACGCTTCGGCGGTCTGGTCGCGGTCAACAACGTCTCCTTTTCGGTGCGCGAGAAGGAGATCCTGTCGGTGATCGGCCCGAACGGCGCCGGCAAGTCGACGCTGTTCAAGCTGATCTCGTCGTTCCTTAGGCCGACATCGGGCGAGGTGCGCCTGAAGGGCGAGCGTATCTCCGGCCTCGCGCCGCACATCGCCGCCCGCAAGGGCGTCGTCCGAACCTTCCAGGAGACGACGATATTCAAGAACATGAGCGTGCGCGAGAACGTCATCATCGCGCACCATCTGCGTTCGAAGGCGAGCCTTGCCGGCTTCTTCCTCGGCACCGGCACGGCGAGGGCCGACGAGGCGGCTTTCGGGCAGTCCGCCGACGAGATCCTGGCGCTGCTTGGCCTGGCCTCGCTCGCCGACGAGACCGCCCGCAACCTGCCGCACGGCCATTTGCGGGCCTTGGGCATCGCCATCGGCCTTGCCACCAACCCATCGATCCTGCTGCTCGACGAGCCCTTCGCCGGCATGAACCACGAGGAGACGATGCGCATGGTGGCGATGGTGCGGCGCCTGCGCGATCTCGGCCTCACCATCCTGCTCGTCGAGCACGACATGCCGGCCGTGATGAAGATATCGGACCGCATCGTGGTCCTCAATTTCGGGCAGAAGATTGCCGAGGGAACGCCGTCGGAAATCCAGGCCGACGAGAAGGTGATCGAAGCCTATCTCGGCAGCGAAGACGAGGTGATCGGCCTATGAACCAGATCCTGAACTTCGCCGGCGTCGAGCTCTACTACGATCACGTCTACGCGTTGAAGGGCGTCTCGCTCGAGGTCAACGAAGGCGAGACGGTGGCGCTGATCGGCGCCAACGGCGCCGGCAAGTCGTCGATCCTGCGCGCCATCACCGGCCTCAACAGGATCAGGTCGGGCGAGATCCACTACAACGGCAAGCGCATCGACGGCGCCGCTCCCGACGAGATCGTCAAGATGGGCATCGCCATGGTGCCGGAGGGCAGGCGCGTCTTCCCCTATATGACGGTCAGGGACAACCTCCTGATGGGCGCCTTCACGCGCTCGAGCAAATCCGAGATCGCCGCGTCGCTGGAGATGGTGCTGGGGCGCTTCCCGCGCCTCAAGGAGCGCTTCTCGCAGGCCGCCGGCACGATGAGCGGCGGCGAGCAGCAGATGCTGGTCATCGGCCGCGCGCTGATGGCGAAACCGAAGCTTTTGCTGCTCGACGAGCCGTCGCTGGGCGTCGCGCCGAAGCTCGTCCAGGACATCGCCCGCTCGATCGTCGCCATCAACCGCGACGAGAAGGTCAGCGTTCTCCTGGTCGAGCAGAATTCGCGCATGGCGCTGCGCATCTCGCAGCGCGCCTATGCGCTGACCACCGGCAGCGTCGCGCTGAGCGGCAACTCCGCCGAGTTGCTGACCGACGACCGGGTCAAACGTCTTTATCTCGGCGGCGAGATCTGAGGCTGATTTCAAAATGCGCATACTCGTCATCAACCCAAACACGACAGCGTCGATGACCGCCAAGATCGGCAAGGCGGCGGAAAGCGTCGCGTCGGCGGGAACCGAAATCGTCGCCGTCAATCCGGTTGACGGACCGCCGAGCATCGAGGGCTATTTCGACGAGGTCTTCGCGGTGCCGGGCATCATCGCCGAGATGGGCAAGGCGCCTGCGGCCGACGCCTTTGTGATCGCCTGCTTCGACGACACCGGGCTCGACGCCGCGCGCTGCGCGACGGAGGCTCCGGTCATCGGCATCGGCGAGGCGGCCTTCCATCTCGCCAGCCTGATCGCCGGCAAGTTCAGCGTCGTCACCACGCTTGCCCGCTCGGTTCCCGCCATCGAGCACAATCTGGCGAAATACGGCCTTGCGTCGCGTTGCGCCAAAGTGCGCTCGTCCGAAGTCGCCGTCCTCGACCTCGAACGGCCCGGCTCGAACGCGCGGCACAAGATTTCGCACGAGATCGCGCGCGCCATCCGCGAGGATCACGCCGAGGCGATCGTGCTTGGCTGCGCCGGCATGGCCGACCTCGCGCACGAGCTTTCGCAGGAGCACGGCGTTCCGGTGCTCGATGGCGTCGTCTGCGCGGTCACCCTGGCCGAGAGCCTGTTCAAGCTCGGCTTGCGGACATCGAAGGCGGGCGGCTATGCCGCGCCGCGCGGCAAGCGTTTCGCCGGCATCTTCGCCTCGGCGTCGCCGATCGACGCCAATTCGCCAGGTTAGCACGACGGATTCGGCGGGATTGACCGGGGCGCGAGCGATATTAGATTGAACCGGCTGCTGGCGATTTGGGGGCAGATCAGGCCGGATCGGGCCTGTGCATTGAAAGCATGTTGACGGTACTTAAGGAAGACGATCGCGACGACAGGCCGGCAGCGCGCTGGTCGCCGATCTACTATGGGCTGAGGGACGCCATCGTCAGCCATCGTCTCGCCCCGGGCACCAAGTTGCCGGAGGACGAACTGGCCTCGATCTATTCCGTAAGCCGCACCGTCGTTCGCGCCGCGTTGCAGGCTCTCGCCCACGACCGGCTGGCGCGGCTGGAGCCCAATCGCGGCGCTTTCGTCGCGCAGCCCTCGAAGATCGAGGCGCGAGAAGTATTCGAGGCCAGGGCGCTCATCGAGCCGAAGGTGGCCGCACTTGCCGCCAAAGCGGCGGTGCCCGCCGACATCGCACAACTGCGCGCGCATCTGGAGAAGGAGCATCAGGCGCTGCATGACGGCCGCGACAGCGACGCCATCATGCTGTCGGCGCGCTTCCATGTCGGCATCGCCGAGATCGCCGCGCATTCGGTGTTCACCAATTTCGTGCGCGACCTCGTCTCGCATTCCTCGCTGATCATCGCGCTCTACTGGAAGCGACGCGACGCGACCTGCGAGAAGCACGCCCATCACGCGCTGGTCGACGCGATCGAAGCGGGCGACAGCGCCAATGCCGCCGCCCTGATGAACAGCCACCTGGTCGATCTTTTGTCCGGGCTTGACCTCACCGACAAGGTGGAGAAGTCGGACAGCCTGGCGGATTTGTTACGCGCCTAACCCAACTTGCAACATTGAGGCGGTACAGCGGGATTGCCGAACCGCCCCGCAAGTCGGCTAGGCTGCTGCCGCCAGTGAATAGTCCACCCGCTTGAGGTCGGCGATGAGGCCAGGTCCGGTCGGCTGCCAGCCGAGATGCGCACGCGTCCATTCGCTCGAAGCCGGCATATCGAGGCCCGCGAATATCGAAAGCCATCCGTAATGGTTTGCCGCTTCTTCCTGTGAGAGCGAGAGCACCGGCACGTTGAGGCCGGCGCCGATCACTTGCGCGATCTCGCGCACGGAGATGCCTTCCTCGGCGACGGCGTTGTAGCGCACGCCGGCTTGCTGCTTGTCCAGCGCCAGGCGGTAGAGCTTCGCGACATCGAGCACATGCGCCGCCGACCACCGGTTGCGGCCTTCGCCGATATAGGCAGAGACCCCCTTGGCGCGCGCCAGGTCGATGAGCGGTGTGATCAGGCCCTGCTTCACCGTGTCATGCACCTGTGGCAGGCGCACCACCGATACTTTGACACCCTTCTCAGCCATCGCCGCGCCGGTAAGCTCCGACAGGATGCGCGGATTGGGATGGTCGGTGTTGAACACGTCTTCCTTCGCTGGCTGCCCGTGTTCGGCAGAGCCCATGCCCACACCCGACGTGATGATGAGCAGCCGGTCCGAGCCGGCGAGCGCGCCGCCGAGCGCCTCGATCACGCGCTTGTCCTTCTCGCAATTCGCGACGAAATTCGAGAAATTGTGGTCGAAGGCGGTGTGGATCACCGCGTCCGATTTTGCGGCGCCATCGCGAAGGCTGTCGAGGTCTTCGAGGTCGCCGCGATGCGCTTCGGCGCCGGCGGACGCAAGCGACCGCGCACCGGCATCGGAGCGGGTCAGGCCAAGCACCTGGTGCCCGGCAGCAAGAAGTTCGAGCACGACTCTGGAACCAATGAAGCCGGTCGCGCCGGTAAGGAATACACGCATGGGGGATCTCCTATGTTGTTCGGACGTCCTTTTCGCGCTATAAATCATCCTGTTAAAGTAGTGACTTTATCATGGTATAATTATCAATAGGATCGCCATGCCTGCGGAGACCGTCAACAAGCTCGGCAATTTCCTGCGGGATCGCCGCATGCGCCTCGATCCGGTCGCCTTCGGCTTCGCCACCGGACGCCGGCGCACCCAGGGCCTGCGCCGTGAAGAGGTGGCGCAGCGCGCCAACATCAGCCCGACCTGGTACACCTGGCTGGAGCAGGGCAGGGGCGGCGCGCCGTCGGCGGATGTGCTGAACCGCATCGCCACCGGCTTGATGCTGACCGAGCCAGAACGAGAGCATCTGTTCATGCTCGGCCTCGGGAGGCCGCCGGAGGTCCGCTACAGAAATGTGGACAGCGTGACACCCCGGCTGCAGCGCGTGCTCGACGCCTTGGACCCCAGCCCGGCCATCATCAAGACCGCGACATGGGACGTGGTCGCCTGGAACCGCGCTGCCACGGCATTGCTGACCGACTATTCAAAGCTGCCGCGTGAGCAGCGCAACATCCTGCGCCTTATGTTCGGCAACCCGCGCGTGCGCGCCGCGCAGGACGACTGGCAAAGCGTCGCCCGTTTCGTGGTAGGGTCCTTCAGGGCCGATGCCGCCCGCGCGGGCGCGGGAGCGGAGGTCGCCGAACTCGTCGAAGAGCTGTCCCGGATCAGCCCCGAGTTCGAGGCGCTGTGGCGGGACAATGACTTGGTCGCCAGCCATGGCGAAGGCGTGAAACGCCTCCGGCATCCCGGGATCGGGCTGATCGAGCTGGAGTTCTCGGTTTTCGCGGTCGACGGCCGTCCCGAACTCGGCATGGTGGTCTACAATCCCGTAAACGCCTCGGACGCCGAACGCATCCAATCGCTGATCGCGTCGCGCTCCGCCTAGACCAATTCCAGGAAAAGTGTGTAACGGTTTTCCGTTCGGAGTTGCGTAAAAACAAATGCTTAGAGCGGTTCGGCGATTCCATGAATCGCTGAAACGCTTGTCTTATGACTTTCGCTGCCGAATGGGCGAAGAAGAGCCCGCTGGGAGAGGGTAGCCGCCCTCCCTCAGCGGCGAGGGTCGGATCGGTGAAACTCTAGCGGCGCATCCGTCAGCTTCGCACCGCCCCGCGCCTCAGTGCCTGCGGCGGCTGGCCGAAGCTCCTGAGGAAAGCCCGGCGCATGCGGCCGGCGTCGCCGAAGCCGCTCTCCTCGGCGATGCTGTCGAGCGGCGCGTGGCTGGTCTCCACCGCCATGCGCGCGGCTTCAAGGCGCAGGCGCTCCACGGCCTTGGCCGGCGTGGTACCGGTTTCCGCCGCAAAGGCACGGGCGAAATTTCTGAGGCTCATGGCCGCGCGGTCGGCAAGGCGCTCGACGGTCAGCGGCTGGTCGAGATTGGTCCGCATCCATTCGATCAAATCCACGAAGCGGCCAGAGCGTCCGCCGAGCTCGACCAGGCCTGAGAATTGCGACTGGCCGCCGGGACGGCGCTGGTGCACGACGAGCTGCTGGGCGGTGCGCCGCGCGATCGCCGGCCCGAGGTCGTCCTCGATCAGCGCCAGCGCCAGATCGATGCCGGCCGAAATGCCGGCCGAGGTCCACACGCTGCCGTCACGGATGAAGATGCGCTCGGCGTCGAGCTTCACCTTCGGATAGCGGCGGGCGAAGTCGTCCGTGCTCCACCAATGCGTGGTGGCGGACCGGCCGTCGAGAAGACCTGCCTCCGCCAGCAGGTAGGCGCCGGTGCACACGCTCGCCGTCCTGCGCACGCCGGCCTGCCGCAGCCAGGCAACGATTTCCTGCGCTGCCGTCATCGAGCGGATGATCTCGCCACCGGAGATGATGGCGGTGTCGAGTGGCATGTCGACGGACAGGGGCCGCGCCGCAAGCCGCATGCCTGACGAGCTCTCGATCTCGCCGCCGCCAGGCGCCAGCATGTCGAGACTGTAGCTGCCGGGGCAGTAGTATTCCGCCAGTTCGAAGGCCGCCGCAGGTCCGGCGGCATCCAGCAACTGGAATCCCGGATGGATGATGATGCCTATCGTGCGTCGCATGGCAGTTTTTGCCCGATATATGTCATTTCGGCCAAAGCCTAACGGGGCTAGGCTTATGGTCAAGCTGTTCGACAGGAAGACGAGCCATGATCCTGCGTATCGTGTTGTGGAGCGCCCTCGGCGCCGTCCTGATTTTCGCTGCGGTCGGCGCGGCGTGGCTGCTGTCCCTGCCTTTGGCATCCGTGGCCGCCGTGCAGCCCGCGATTGAAGCCGGTGAAGCCGAAGCCACGCTGGCGGCGCTGAAGGCGACGAAGCGCAAGCGTCCGCTGATCGCGATCGTCGGCATCAACGACGGCACCGAGACCACCGATTACCTGATGCCTTACGGCATCCTGCGCCGCGCCGATGTCGCCGATGTCGTCGCCCTGGCGACGTGGCCGGGGTCCGTCAAGCTGCATCCGGCCTTGCAGGTCGAGCCCGACGCGACGACAGCGGCGTTCGACGCGCAGCATCCGGAAGGCGCCGACTATGTCATCGTCCCCGCCATGATGCGGGATGACGACCCCGAGGTGATGGAATGGCTGAGAAGCCAATCCGCCAAGGGCGCGACGGTGATCGGCATCTGCGCCGGCGCCAAGGTGGTCGGCGAGAGCGGCCTGCTCGACGGCAGGCGTGCGACGACGCATTGGTATTCGCTGAATGAACTGCGCAAAAAGCATCCGACGATCCGCTACGTCGCCGACCGGCGCTACGTCGTCGACCAAGGTGTCGCGACGACGACCGGCATCACCGCCTCGATGCCGATGATGCTGACCCTGATCGAGGCGATCGCCGGCCGCGACAAGGCCGAAGCCGTCGCCCGCGATCTCGGCCTCGACCATTGGGATGCGCGGCACGACAGCGGCGCCTTCAAATTCACCCGGCCCTTCGCGCTGACCGCGATCGGCAACACGCTCGCCTTCCTCAATCACGAGCAGCTCGGCATCCAGCTCACGCCCGGCATGGACGAGGTCTCGCTGGCGCTGGTGGCCGACGCGTGGTCGCGAACCTATCGCTCCGGCGCGGTCACCTTTGCCGGACGGGGTGGCGCGATCCTCAGTCGCGACGGCATCCGCATCCTCCCAGATCAGGTTGCGGCAAACTGGCCGGCGGAGCGCCTTGCCCCGGCCATGGCCGACCCGCGGCCGGCAATGGCGCTCGACCAGGCTCTTCGGGATATATCGGCCCGCTACGGTGCGCGCACGACGGACTTCGTTGCCATGCAGCTCGAATATCCGCGGACGCCGCAATGAGGGCGAACGGAACCACGTCTAGCGCGCAGCTTTGAGAGGCCTCCCATCGCGTGCGCCGCCGCTGCCTTGCGAGCGGATGTGATCGATGAATGCGCGCAGCTTAGGCAGCACCTGATGCCTTTCCGGGTAGTAGAGAAAGACGCCCGGCGATGTGACGGCGAATGCCGTCAGCAGCGTCTCCAGGCGTCCGTCCGCGATTGCCGAATTGGCGATCGGACTGGGCACCTGAGCAAGCCCGGCACCCTGGATCGCGGCCCCAAGGAGCGTGGGGTAGTCGTGTGCGATGAGCGGCCCGGCGACGATCGCCTCGATCGCTTTGTTGCCCTTTGCGAAGCGCCATGGCGCGACCGAACCATTCGATCGGCGCAGGCGCAGGCAGGCGTGGTGGCGCAGGTCCTCGATGCGCTCCGGCGTCGTTCGGTGGCGTAAGTACTCGGGACTGCCGACCACCACCATCGGGAAGGACGGCGACAGTCGCACCGCGACCATGTCGGGCGCGATCAGATCGCCCATTCGGATCCCGGCGTCGAATCCCTCGGCCGCGAGGTCGACCAGTTCGCCGCCGGCGACGATCTCCAGCTCGATCTCGGGATAGGCCTGGCAGAAGGAGGCGATGATCGGCTCCAGCAGGATAGGCACCACCGCGGGCGGTACCGAGAGGCGCAGGAGCCCGGCCGGCCGCTGGCCGATTCCGCGTGCGATCTCGCTCGCGGCGATCAATTCCTCGAAGGCTGGCCGCGCGCGCGAGAAGAAACGCTCGCCGGCTTCGGTCAGGCCGACGCTACGCGTCGTGCGTGTGAAGAGAGCCGCGCCGATGCGCGCTTCCAATGTCCGCACCGCCTGGCTGACCGCCGACGGCGTGACGGCGAGCTCCGCCGCCGCCTTGCGGAAATTGCGGTGCTTGGCGACGCTCAGGAACGCCTCGACGCCATCGAGCGCGCTATGCCGGACTGTGAAGTTCTGCTTCATAGCCTGTCGACATTATAGCGGATAGTTGCCGGGCGAAAGCAGACGTATCTGTGTCGTGTATTGGAAACCTGACGGGAAGTGGCAATGAGAGACGATTTCGATCGCGTGCGCGATCACTACCGCGCGACTGGCCTGACCGAGCGGCTGAAGACGGCGCTGGCTGTGTTTGGACCCGAGGAACAGCAGCTCAAGCCCGAACAGTTGGCTACGCTCGACCAGTTCCACACACGCGGGCTCGCCGCGACGGCCGAGCTTGCCAAATTGGCCGGCATCGCCGCCGACATGTCGGTCTTGGACGTCGGATCGGGCGTGGGCGGGCCGGCCCGTTTTCTCGCCGCGACCCATAGCTGCGAGGTGACGGGCATCGACCTCAGCGAGCCGTTCGTCGAAGCCGCGCAGTATCTGACCGCACGGACGGGGCAGGGCGGGGCCGTTTCGTTCAAGGCCGGCAGCGCGCTGGCGCTTCCCCTCGACGACGGCGGTTTCGACGTCGTGCTGCTGCAGCACGTGGCGATGAACATCGCGGACCGGCCGCTGCTTTATCGCGAGATCAGGCGCGTGCTGAAGCCGGGCGGAAAATTCGCCACCTTCGATGTCGTGCTGAACGGCGGCGATCCGCACTATCCAGTTCCCTGGGCGAAGACGCCGGCGGAGAGTTTTCTGCTGTCCGCCGCCGCGACCTGCGAGGCGATCGAGGCAGCGGGGTTCCGCACGCTTGCCCAGCGGGACGATACCGCCGAAGCCAAGACCTGGTTCGCGGCGCTGCGGGCGTCCGGACCGCCGCCCTCGCTGAACCTCGGCGTCGTCATGGGGCCGGGTTTCGCGGATTTTGCCGCCAACCTCGGACGCAATCTGATGGAAGGCCGGCTCGGCATCCTGACCGCCGTCTTCGAAGCCGTTCCGACCAAGAGCTGAGAGGAGGTTAAAATGTCGCCGGCGACGATCTTCAACATCCATCTCGTCCTGGGCTATGTGCCCTGGCTGCTTTGCTTCGGCGCCTATATCTGGCCGAGGCTCAAGCTCATGGACCACGTCGAGGCGCAGCGCGCCATCGCCACGCTGCACAGCTTCCGCTTCTTCGGGCTGGTCTTCCTGCTTCCGGGCGTCGTCGGTCCGAACCTGCCCTCAGGCTTCGCCGTCTTTGCCGCCTATGGCGACTTCGCGACCGGACTTCTGGCCATGCTGGCGCTACTGGCCGTGAGGAGGCCGTCGATCTTCTGGCCGCTCGTCGTCGCCTTCAATCTTGTCGGAATCGTCGACCTTGTCGTCGACTACTATCACGGCACGGTCCTTCAACTGCCCGAGCTGGCCGGGCAGTTGGGGGCGACCTACGCGATCCCGATCATCTATGTGCCTCTGCTGATGATCACGCACATCGCCGCCTTCTATCTGTTGGCGCGTCGTCAGCCCAAGGCCATGCCGGCGGCCGGCGATGACGGAGCAGGCGGCCTCAATTCCCGCCGCTCTCCTTCATCCGCTCGATGATCTCGGCCATCAACGCGAGGTCGCGGCGCGAGTCCGCGAGATCAGTCAGCGGCTTGGTGCCTTCCATGATGTGGCGGTGAAAAGTCTCGAGCTCGTTGGAGAAGGCGTCGCCATAGAGTGGGCCGAACGCCTTCGTCACCGGGCCGAGCGGACCGGCTTCCGTCACCTCAAACCGCGTCGGCAGGCTGCGGATATAGGGCGTGTCGTAGATGATGCGCACCCGCTTGGTGTTCGAGCGCACCTCGATCATGGCATCGAACAGGCCGAGATCGTCGACCACCGCGTCATAGAGGCAGGCGAAATGGCCGTAGTCGAACGTTACGCTGGTATTGGCGCCGCCATTGGTCCGGTGCGCCGCAACCACGCGCTTCGGCTCGCCGATCAAGCCGCGCATGGCCGATATGTGATGCGAGGAAAGCGCCGTCAGCCCGCGATAAGCCCGCACCAGGTCGGCGGAAGCACCCTCGCCAACCACCTCGCGGATCAGCGCGTCGCGCTCCTTGGCGCCGCGCGAAAGCATCGCCGGATCGATGTCTTGCGGGTAGAGGACGTTCTGGCTCTTCTTCAGGAAATGTCTGCCCTCGGAAATTAGGTCGAAGATGCGCACATGGGTGATGTCGGCGTGGGTCGGCAATTCCTCCCGTGCCGCCAGATAGGCCGGCGCGTAGCGGCGCATATAGCCGACGAAAATCGTCTTCCCGTAGTCCTTGCTGAGCGCCAGCAGCTCGTCGATCTCGCACACTGTCAGGCAGGCGGGCTTCTCGAGCAGGATGTGCTTGTTGGCTGCGATGGCGGCGCGCACGAAGCGGCTGTGCGTGTCGTCGGAGGAGAGCACGAACACTGCGTCGATGTCGGGCGAAGCAATCAGCGCCTCGGCGGTCTCGAATGCCTTGGCGGACGGATATTCCGACGTGACGAGCGACACCAAGCTCGGCGAGACGTCATGGACGCCGGCGATAACCCAGCGGTCTCGCTGGTCGGCCAGCACCGGCAGATGGATCGACTGCGCCACCTCGCCAAGTCCAACAACTCCGACACGGATCAGCGCCACGGCAAACTCCCTTGCATTTCCATTCTATGCCGGCCGCGACGGCCAACTGCTGATGTCACAATTGATCGTCACGCCGCGCCGGTGACCAGCGCCACCAGCTCGTTGCCGGTTGTTTCGGAGGCACGCACCGTCGCCACCATCTTGCCGGCGCGCATCACCCAGATCTGGTCGGAAAGGCGCCGCACCTGATCGAAATTGTGGCTGATCAGGATGACGCTCACCCCTTGCTCGCGCAGTTTGCGGATGAGCGCTTCGACATTGGCCGTTTCCTGCACGCCGAGGGCTGCCGTCGGTTCGTCCATCACCACCAGCTTGGCGCCCGAGCCGGCGGCGCGGCAGATCGAGATCGCTTGCCGCTGCCCGCCCGACAGGCGCCGCACGCGCTGCGTCACCGAAGGCACGTTGATCGACAGCCTGGACAGCATGGCGCGCGCCTGCGTCTTCATCGCCTTGCGGTCGAGCAGCGCGAAAGGGCCGATGCGGCGCACGATCTCGCGGTTGAGGAACAGGTTCTGCGCCACCGTCAGCTCGTCGATCAGCGCGAGGTTCTGGTGCACGGTCTCGATGCCCGCCTTGCGCGCCTCGTCCGGATTGGAGAACGGGTGCGGGCGTCCGTCGAAATGGATCGTGCCGCCGTCGGGTTGATGCACGCCGACCAGGCAGCGGATCAGCGTCGACTTCCCGGCGCCATTGTCGCCGATCACCGCGGTCACCTCGCCGCGACGGGCCTGGAAGCCGACATCGGTGAAGGCACGGATGCCGCCGAAATGCTTGCTCAGCCCTTCGCAGGCGAGGATCGCGTCGGCAGGCGCGGTGCGATGGACGGCGCTCATTTCTGGTACCGCATGATCAGGGCTGCCAGCACCACAATGGCGCCCACGGCAAGCGGTTGATAGAAGGCCGAAACGCTGAGCAGCGTCAGCCCGTTGACAAGCGCCGTCAGCATCAGCGCGCCGATGGCGGGTCCCAGGATGCTGGCGCGGCCGCCGAACAGGCTGACGCCGCCGAGCACCACGGCTGCCACCGAATTCAACAGCAGGCTGGTGTTGATCTGCGGCTCGGCCGAGCCGATGCGCGCCACCAGAAGGATCGCGGCGATGCCGGCGCAGAAGCCGGAGATTGTGTAGGCGGCGATCTTGACCCGGTTGGTGCGGATGCCGAGCGCGGCAGCGCTTTCGGCCTGGCCGCCGGTCGCGAGCAGATGCACGCCGAAGCGTGTGTGATAGAGCGCGATATGGGCGACGACGACCGCCGCGATCGCCACCCATACGGGATAGCCGAACGGCCCGAACGAACCGGAAGCGAGCTTGAGCAGGAAGGTCGAGCCGACCATGGTCGGTTCGCCGCCGGAGATGATCAGGCCAAGGCCGGTGATGCCGGAGAGCGTTCCCAGCGTAACGACGAAATCGGGAATGCGCCCGGCGGTGATCAGCACGCCGTTGAGCAGGCCGATTGCGCTTGTTGCGAGCACGGCAAGCAAGCAGGCTGCCAAGACGCCCCAGCCGGCGGCGTTGACCAGACCGAGGATGACGGCGCCCAGCATGACGGCGGCGGCGAGCGACAGGTCGATGCCGGAGGTCGCGACGACGAAGGTTTGGCCGATCGACAGCACGACCAGGATCGCCGCCGCGAGCAGCAGCGCCTGCAGATTGGCGACGCTGAGGAAGACCGGCTGGGTGATGCCGAACAGGATGACCAGGCCTACCAGGCCAACGACGGACGCCCAGTCGGCCCAGAAGGAAGGATCGAGGAGGAGAGCCGCAAGGGAGGGACGGCTCTCCTCCGTGGCGCCCGCCCGTGGGACAGCGGGCGCGTTGTCAGTCGGAAGGCTCACTTCAGCATCTCGCGGAAGGGATCGGGATAATCGCCGCCGGGCCGCGGGAAGTTCTTCAGCGAGGCTTCGGCATTGTCCTTGTTGATAAGCAGCACCGGCGCCGGCACGTTGGCTGGCAGTTCCTTGCCCATGGCGGCCGCCTTGCAGGCCTCGACGCCCATCGCGCCGACCACATAGGGATATTGCGCGACGGTGGCGGAAAGCTCGCCCGCTGCGACCGACTTCAGCGCGTCGACGATGCCGTCGAGTCCGATCACCTTGACGTCCTTGCTGGAGGTCTGCACGGCGCGCTCGACGCCGAGCGCCATGATGTCGTTGGCGGCGAAGAAGCCGGCGAGGTCGGGATGCGCCTGCAGGATGTCGGTGGCCGCGGTCAGCGCTTTCTCGCGATCCCAGTCCGCGCTCACCATCACCACCACTTCGAGCTTGCCTTCGACGGCCTGCTTGAAGCCCTTGATGCGGGCATTCGAGCCGACGTCGCCGACGATGCCGGCAACCAGCGCGACCTTGGAGCCCTTCGGCACCAGCTTCAGCATCTCTTCGCCAGCCAGCGCGCCGGCGGCGACATTGTCGGTTCCGATATAGGTGGAGACGGCAAAGCCGGCGGCCTTGGCCTGCTCGGCGTCGATGGTGCTGTCGATGTTGACGATCGGCTTCTTCTTCTGGGCGACCGGCACCAGGGCCTGCACCAGATTGGAGACGCTGATCGGGTTGGTCAGGTAGCAGTCATAGTCCTGCATCGCCATCGCGGTCAGCTTGTCCGCCTGGCCGGTCGCGTCGCCCATGTTGGCCGCGGCCTGAACGGTGACGGCGACGCCGTCTGCCGTGGCCTGTTCCTCGATGCCCTTCTGCATGTACTGGAAGAAGGGATTGTCGAGGCCTTTGACGATCGCCGCGACCTTCGCGTCTCCGGCATAGGCCGGCGCCGAGATGATGGTGGCAAGCAGGCTCGCGCCAAGCGTCAGGCCGTTGAAGATGCGCATTGCTGTTCCTCCGGTTCTTGATTGTCGGTTGCGTCTCGATTGGCAAGCCTTTGCCCACGGAGACCCGTGGCTGGTGCTGCGGGAGCCAGGCCGGCATTCAGCGGCGGCACGCGGCCGCCCGCTTGGCGAGCGCCATGCGGCTTGCGGATTCCGGGTCCGATCAGGACCTTTCCCATGCCAGGCATTTCTCCTCCCAGAGCGCTGACCTATGCCCCATCAGCGTTTCCGCATGTTTTATAAAAAATTGACATGCGTCAAGAATTAAAATGGTGTGCCGTGCATTTTGATGTGCTGCGGTGCGGAAGGGGGGAGGAACGCACCATAGTTTTTTCGTCAATCCCGGGCGTAGCAAGGAGCGAAGCCACGCGGCGCAGATCCGGGGATTTCAGGTCGATTCGACCTGAAATCATCCGGCTCTGGCGCCGGCTTTTCCGCCGGCCGTCGTCTCCTCATTTTGCACCATCGCCAGCGCCGTACCGGGCTCGCCCTCCCAAAGGATCAGGCTCGCCGCGCCGACCAGCCCGGCGCGGTCGCCGAGCTCGGCCGGCACAATCGGCACGTCGCGATAGGCTTGCATGGCGCGTTCCTCCACAGTCGCCCTGATGCCGGGCACCAGAAGGTCGAACCCATTGGCGAGGCCGCCGCCCATGACGATCAGGTCCGGCGAATAGAGATGCAGGAGATTGGTGAAGCCGATACCGAGCCATCGCGCTTCCGCCTCGACGAGCGCGCGCGCGCTGGCGTCGCCGGCCCGCGCGGCTTCGACCACATGCCGGGCCGAGACATCGCCGTCATTTGAAAGGCGCCTGAGCAGCGAGCCGTCGCCGGACTTGGTGAGCCGCGTCGCCCGGCGCCCGAGCGCCGTGCCGGAGGCGACCGCCTCGAAGCAGCCGACATTGCCGCAGAAGCAGCGGTCGCCTTCGCCGGTGATCGTCATGTGGCCGATCTCGGCCGCGAGCCCGCGCCTGCCGTGGTAGATGTGGCCGTCGGCGACCACGCCGCCGCCGATGCCGGTCGACACCGTGACGAAGACCAGCGAGCCGGCGCCGCGGCCGGCGCCGAAGCGCCATTCGCCGAGTGCAGCCGCATTGGCGTCGTTCTCCAGCCGCACCGGCAGGCCGAACTGGCGGCTCAGGATGTCGATCAGCGGCACATTGTGCCAGCCGGCCAGCGTCGGCGGCCCGATGACGATTCCCGCCTTGGGGTCGAGCGGTCCCGGCGCGCACATGCCGATGCCGATCACCTTTGCCTGCGGGTGCTCTTTGAGCAGCTTGTCCGCCAGCGTGATGATCTGGCCGATCACCGCCTCCGACCCAGCGCCGGCAAGCGTCGGCGCCGAAACGCGCGCGACCACCCCGCCGCTGCGCTCGACCAGCGCGCCGCGCAGTTCCGTGCCGCCGAGATCGAAGGCTAGCGCAAGCGTGCTCATCACGCGGCGGCCTTCAGTCCGTGCAGCCAGGCCATGCGCTGCGCGAGGTCGGGATCGCCGAAGGCGAGCGAGCCCAGCACCACCGTATCGGCGCCGGCGGCGCGCAGCAGCGGCACCGTCTCGTGGCGGATGCCGCCGTCGGCGGCAAGGATGATGTCGGCTTCGCGGCCGGCCTTCCGCATCAGCGACCGCGCCTCGATCAGCCGCGGGCAGGCTTTTTCGGACAGGCTCTGGCCCTTGACGCCGATCGAGGTGCCGAGCAGCGTCACGAAGGCGACATCCGGCAGGAAGGGAACGATGGCCGAGACCGGCGTTTCCAGCCGCAGCACGACGCCGGCCTCGGCGCCAAGATCATGCGCCAGCTTTACCGCGCGCAGGCCGGCCTCGCCGTTTTCGGCGTGGATGGTGACGAGGTCGGCGCCGGCCTCGATGAACTGGCGTGTCTGCGCTTCGACGATTTCCGCCTCGACCATCAGATGCACATGGATGGGCTTCGCCGTCAGCCTGGCGATGCGCGCCACCAGGTCGGGGAAGAACAGGAAGCCGGGGGTGAAGCGGGCGTCCGCCACGTCGATGTGATGCAGATCGGCATGTGCTTCGATGCGCTTCAGGTCGCGCTCCATATTGGCGAGATCCGCCGACCACAGCGAGAATTCGCCGATCAGCCGGTTTCGGGGAAGCGCCGCGATGGCGGCGGGGCCGGAGAGGGATTTGCTGGTCATGACGGAATGAGGCTCCGGGCATTCGAGTGGGACTGGAGGAAGGTTGCGATCTGCGTGTGCAACTCGCTGAAATGCTTAGCGCTGTCCCGCGCCTTGGGTGTGATCTCGGCGAAGACCGCGTCGGGTATCGTCGCGGCAAGTGCATAGGCGGACGACAGCGGGTGCACGGCGTCCATTGCGTTGCCGACGACAAGCGCTGGAATGCCGAGCCCGGCGGCGTCATGCTCGGATACGCCGGGGCCGTCGGCGGCGATGTCGGCAAGCACCTGCGCGAATAGCCTGGCGTCGGGCCGGTCGAAATAGCCGAGCAGCGAAGAGAGATTGTCGGGCGCCTCGCGATAGAGACGCGTGGCGGTCTCGGACTGCGCGAAGATCGTGCGCCCCTTTTCGGTTCCGTGTTCGAGGATAAGCGCGGCGACCTCGGCGATCGGCTGCATGTTCGCCGGTGTTGCGGAAAACGTCCACGCCGGTCGCACCAGGATGAGGCCGGCGACGCGCCGCGGATGGCGGCAGGAGAGATGCAGCGCAATCGCAGCGCCCATCGAGACGCCGCCGGCGACAAAGCGGTCGAGGCCTGCCTGGTCAGCGGCGGCAAGAACGTCATCGGCGAACATTTCGAACGAGAATGGCCGCCGTTCGCCGAACCCGGAGCCGCCATGGCCGCGGCATTCGAGCGTGATGCGGCGGAAGCCGGCAGGGAAAGTCTGCGCGACTTGCGCCTCGCCGCCGCCCAGCCCATGCTGGAAAACGACCGCCTGGCCTTCGCTCGTGTCGGTCACACGAAGCGTGACGCCGTCGCGGAGCAACGTGTCCATCACACCAGCTCCTTGAGGAAACGTGCGACTCCGGGCGCGTCCCCGGCGGAAAGCCCATGCGTCACCAGCGGCCCGTCGAAGCCGGCAGCTTTCAGGCGAGCGATGAAGTCGGCGAAGTCGACAATGCCCTGTCCGGCTGTGGCAAAGCGACCATCGGCGAAGCGATCCTTGGCGTGCGCCAGCGCGATGTGGCCGGCCGTGCGCTCGACCGCCTCGGCAACGATGGCGCGCGCTTCACCCGCGCTGGCCCGTTCGAACAGATTGGCGGGATCGAGCACGATCCGCAGCCGCGTCGAGCCCATCTCGCCAATGAGCCGCACCGCGTCGCCGGCCGAAGTGACGATGTTGGCCTGCTCCGGCTCGATGCCGAGATCGACACCATGGCGTTCGGCCAGCCGAAGCGCCTTTTCCATTTCGCTTGCCATGTCGGCCCAGGCCGAGGGATAGGCGTTGTCGGGGTGGTGCGCCCACTGGTCCTCGGCGTTGCGCGTTCCGGTGCAGAGCGTGACGAGGGGGATCGAAAGCTTGGCCGCCGTCTCGATGACAACTGCAAGCTGGCACAGCCCTTCGTCACGCACTCGCCGATCTGGATGCGCCATGTTGTAGGTGCCCGACAGCGCGACAAGCCTGACGCCTGAAGCCTTGGCGGCGGCATCGATAGATCGGATCGCCTCGTCGGGAACAGAGTCCGGCATCGACGGCAGGCCTGCGCAGGCAATGTTGAACTGGGTGACCGCGAAGCCGGCATCGCGCACGGCGGCAAGCACGCCGGCCGGCTCGTTGCCGGGAAAGGTCTTGGCGAACACCCCGACCTGCATCAGACCGCTCCCGCCACGCCGGCGAGCTCGACGCGTTCGCCGCTTTCGGCCGAGCGGGCGATCGCCACCATGGCGCGGATCGAGGCAAGCCCATCCTCGACGGTGGCGCCACGCTGCGGCTTGCCGTCGAGCACGGTGTCGGCCAGGCCCTCGAGCTGGCGGCGGAAGAAGTGGCCGTCGGCGCCGAGCGGCTTGCGCGACGTCGCATCCTTCTCGTGGAAGATGTCGACCTCGCTGGCGCGGAAGTACCAGGGATTGAAGGTCTTCGCGATCACCGAGCCGTTCTCGCCATAGAGCTGGAAGCCCTCGTGCCAGTCCATGCGCACGGCGACGGTCAGGTCGAGATGGCCGAGCGCGCCATTGGCGAACTCGGTCTCGACGAACCAGCAATAGGCGCCGAAGCGCTCGTTAAGCCGGGCGCGCACGGCGGAGATTTCACCGCACAGGAAACGCGCCGTGTCGACCAGATGCGAGCCATGCGCCAGCATGAAATATTGCCTGAGATCCGCCTTTGGGTTGCCGGCCGGCTTCCGCGCCAGCTTGCTGGTGACGGGCAGCGGCTGCACCGCGTCGGTGTTGGTGTAGCGATGCGTGGAATCGCAATACCAGGCCTTCAGCGCCAGGATATCGCCCATCTCGTCGCGCACGAAATCGCGCGCCGCCTCAAGCGCCGGATCGAAGCGCTTCATATGCCCGACCTGCAGCACCATGCCCGAGCGCCTGACCGCTTCGGCCAGCTTTTCGCCTTCCTCGACCGAGACGCCGATCGGCTTTTCGCACAGCACATGCTTGCCGGCTTCGAGCGCCTTGATCGACATCGGCACGTGATACGCGTCCGAGGTGGCGACGATCACCGCCTCCAACTCGGGGTCGGCGAGCATCTCGTCATAGTCGCCATAAATTTTCTGCGGCTCATAGGTCGCGCCCATGCGCGCGAGCAGATCGGGCGCGGCGTCGCAGATCGCGTAGAGGTCTGCGTTGCTCGCCTTCACACAGGATTCCAGATGCGCGAACTGCGCGATCGGCCCGCAGCCGAGCACACCGACACGAAGGCGACGGTCTTTCTTGCCGATCATCGTTTTACGCCCCGTAGCCGCGCATTATCAGGCGGTTGGTCTTGACCGCGCCCGCCGGATCGGCGGCGGCGGTTTCCGATTCCTCCTCCAGCACGAGCCAGCCGTTGAAGTTGCGCGCGGCGCTGGCGATCTCGATCACCTTCGCAGTGTCGCAGATGCCCTTGCCGAGCATCGCCCACGTGCCGCTCGCGTCGACATCCTTCAGATGCACGTAGCGGATGCGGTCGCGATAGGTGGTGAGCGTGTCGGCCATGTCCTGGCGGCCGCGCAATATATGCCCGGTGTCCGGCACCCAGCCGACGAGCGAGGCGTCGAGCAGGGAGAAGATCCGGTCGTAGTCGGCGCGGTCGAAGAGCAGCGTGTTGTGATGCGAACTCGGATGCACCGCGACCTGGACGCCGGCCTCGCGGCCGATCTCGCCGGCCTTATTGTAGACTTCTGCCGCGATGGCGAACTTGTCGTCGCGCGGCCCGTCGGAGACGACGGTCGCCGAGCCCATCGACACCAGCGCCCCCGGAAAGGCGGCGGCAAAGTCGATCCAGCGCCTGGCGGTTTCGAGATCGGCGTCGATCTGGTCCTTCAGCGTAAAACCGCTCTTCGAACCGAAGGCAAAGGAGACCAGCGTCAGTCCGGATGCTTTCAACGCCGCAGCGAACTCTGACGGCTTGCGGGCATAGCGGCCGATCATCGTGTCGGTGATCTCGATGCCGGCATAGCCGCCATCGGTGATCGCCTTCAACAGATCGTCGGGGCCGCCTTTGAAGCGGCCTCCCAGCATTTCCCAGGTGAAGGTCTGGCAGCCGACTTTGAGGTCTTTCACGATCATCCTTTCATTCCTTGATGCCGCCCATTCCTTGGTGTCACTCTGCGTCTCCATGGGATGGACATCTACTTGACCGAGCCCGCGGTCATGCCGGCGAGGAAGAACCTCTGGGCAATGAGGTAGATGAGCAGGAGCGGCAGCGAGCCGAGCACGCTCATCGCCATCATCTGGTTCCATTCGAAGGCGTGCTGCCCCATCAACAGCTGGATTCCGATCGGGACGGTGCGCATCGACGTCGACTTCGTCAGCGTCAGCGCGAAGAGGAATTCGTTCCAGCACAGCAGGAAGGTGTAGACCGATGTCGCCACGATGCCGGGCAGCGAGATCGGTACGATCACCCGCCAGAGAGCGGTCCAACTGGTGCCGCCGTCGACAGCGACCGCTTCATCGAGATCGCGGGGCAGGGTGTTCAGATATCCCGTCATCAGCAGGATCGCGTAGGGCAGCGTGAACACCAGGTAAGTCAGGATCAGAGCGATATAGGTATCGAAGATGCCATAGGAGACGACAAGCCCGAAGAAAGGGATCAGAAGCGTGATCGGCGGGATCGTCTGCGTGCTGATGATCAGCGTGTTCAGGCTGCCCTTGCCGCGGAAGTTGAAGCGGCTGAACCCATAGGCTGCCAGCAACGCGATCAGCACCGTCAGCACGGTCACCGCGAAGGCTACGAAGTAGCTGTTGAAGAAGAAGCGCAGCTTCACCGGATCGCCAAGGATGGCTGCATAGGCTTCCAGCGTGAAGGCCTTCGGCAGGATGGTTGGCGGCAGGGCAAAGATCTCGGTGTTCGACTTGAACGAGCTGGTGAGCATCCAGTAGATCGGGAAGGTCGCGAAAAACAGCCCCGCGGCAAGCGCGACATGCAGCGCTACGGTGATCAGCTTGTCTTTCGGCGTGTGCCTTTTCCTCATGGTGACTACCGGGCTTTTTGATAACGGATGTAGAACAGCGTCAGGCCGAGAGAGATCAGCAGGATGATCACGGCGCTTGCCGCCGCCTGTGACAGGTTGTAGCTCGAAAACGCCAGCTTGTAGGTGTAGGTGCTCAGCACCTCGGTCGAGTAGATCGGGCCGCCGCCCGTCGTTATCCAGATCAGCGGGAAGACCTGCATGGTCCAGATGAAATCGAGCAGCGAGATGCTGATGATGATCGGCATCAGCTGCGGTATGGTGATGAAGATCAGCTTCTGGTAGGCTTTCGCGCCGTCGATATCGGCGGCCTCGTAGAAATCCTTGGGAATGCCCTGCAAGCCCGCGAGCAGGCTGACCATGAAAAGCGGGTAGCCCGCCCAGATATTGGCGAAGGTGACGGCGTGCAGCGCGGTCTCGGGTGAGGAAAACCACTCGACCTTGTAACCGATGATGCCCATCTGCATGAGAACGCTGTTCACGACACCGTTCGGCTCGAGCAGCAGGCGCCAGATCACGGCGATGATCACCGCGGTGAACAGCCAAGGCAGTATGTAGAGCACGCGCAGGATATTGCGCAGCGTCGGATTGATGCGGTCGCTGTTCAGCATGAGCGCGAAGACCATGCCGATGGTCATGTGGAAAACGACACTCATGCAGGTGAAGTAGAGCGTGTGCCAAAGCGAGGCCCAGAACACGGGGTCGGCAAAGATCGCCTGGTAATGCTTCAGTCCGGCAAAGGACGGGTCGCGACGCAGCACCGCGCTGTTCTGAAACGAATAGCCGATCACCGTCACCATCGGCAGCAGCATCAGCAGGCCGATGATCACCAGCGAGGGCGACAGATAGAGATAGGGTGCGACTGCTCGTTTCAGTCTGTGACGGGAGCGCTTCTGCCGGGTCATGTGCCAACCTTGGGATACGCCTTCAAGAGAAGGTGAGCTTCGCAAACAGGTTCGTCTCGCGTTGCCGCTACGTTGTTGCCGGGAGGCCTGCCCGAAGTCGGGCCCCCCGGTCGAAGATCGTAAAACAGGCCGATCAGAATTTCGCCATCCATCCTTTTTGAGCGTTGCCCGCGGCCTGTTCCGGAGACTGCTCGCCGGCGAGCATCTTCTGGGCTTGGACATCGAACTGGGTCATCAGGTCTTCGGCCACCGGCAGACCCGTGAACTCGTTGGCTAGGTAACCGGTCTTGAAGATTTCGAAAGCCTTGCCGAAAGCCTTGTCCGAGGTCACGAAATCGGGCTTGGCGTTGACGTTGCCCGGGAAGGCGTTGGCAAGCGACACGAGCTTGGCGTTCACCTTTTCACTCATCAGGTACTGGACGAGTTTCCAGGCCTCCTCCTGATGTTTCGAGCCCGCGGAGATGCCGATGCCCCAGGAGGCATAGGGGAGGCCGCGCTTGCCGCTATAGTTTTCCACGACCGGGACCGGGATGAGGTCGAAGTTCAGCTTGGGATTGCGCTTGCGGATGAGGTTCACATGCGCGAGCGAGTCGATCATCATCCCAACCCGGTCGTTGACGAATTCTTCGACCTTTTCCTGTTCGGTCTTGGTGGCGATGCCGGGCGAGATGGTGCCTGCGTCGTTGAGCGATTTGACGAAGGTGAGCATATCCACCACCGGTTTGCCCTCGAGAGCGGGCTTGCCGTCCGCCATCATCGACTGGCCCGATGCCCAGACCCACGACATCATGTCGTTCTGGACGCCGGACGGCGTTTGCAGCGACAGCGGCAGCACCCAGCCATACTGGTTCTTGTCGGCATGGGTCATCTTCTTGGCAGCTTCGAGGAACTCCGCGCGGGTCGACGGCAGCTTGGTGACGCCCGCCTGGGCGGCGAGGTCCAAATTCACGAAGACCGGATAGACGAACGAAGCCACGGGAAACATCACGGCCTTGCCGTCGACCTTGATGATGTCGGCGACTTGGGCTTTGTCGAAGCCGCTCGCATCCATCATCGGGTTCATGTCGGCGAGCGCACCCTGCGCGTTCAGATTGTTCACCCAGGCGCCGTCGAGACCGACGACGTCGCTGAGCGTTCCGGTTGCAGCACCAACCGAGATCTGGTCTCGCGTGGTCGCATAGGGGCCGCTGACCAGCGTCACCTTGATACCGGGGTTCGCGGCCTCGAAATCATCCATGATTTTCCGCAAGGAGCCTGCGGGCAGCTCAGGCTCCCACCATTGGGTGAATTCCAGCGTCGTGTCCGCCATGGCACTGGTTGCGCCAAGCAACCATGCGGCTGCGGCCATTTTCAGCATCGCGGGTTTTATCCGAAACGTCATTCTCTCCTCCTTCTTTAAGATCGGCCGCACAATGCGGGCGATCGTCTGGTCTATTCAGAAGCCTTCTCGCGAGTATCTTTCGCAGGCGCCTCGCTCTCGCCCGCGGGCTCTGCCGCACATCTTCAGATCGCCAGATGCGTCTCGGGATCGAAGAAATGGAGCTTGGTATCGTCGAGGGCCAAGCGGATTTCCGAACCGGAGCGGACTGTGCTGACCGGTTCGAATTTCGCCACCGCGTTCGACGTCATGCCGAAATCTTGCGCCGCGTCCGGGTCACCGGAGTCCACACGGACCGCGTCGATGTTGAGATGGACGATATGTTCGGACCCGAGCTCTTCGATCGAGGTCACCTTCGCCGGTATCGTCTGGTACTTGCGGCCGGATTCGAGGCTGCTGTCGTAGAGATCCTCCGGCCGGATCCCGAACACGACCTTGCGGCCCGCATACGGCCTCAAGCCCGGCCTGCGCACGAAGGCTGCGTCCTGTAGCCGGACGGTGAAGGTGCCGCACATCAGTTCCTCACCCGTGAGGGTCGCCTCGAAAAGGTTCATCGAAGGAGAACCGATGAAGCCGGCAACGAACGCGTTCACTGGCGATTCATAGAGCCTCTTGGGGGTGTCGACCTGCTGCAGCACGCCGCCCTTCAGCACCGCGACCCTGTCCCCCATCGTCATCGCTTCGGTTTGGTCGTGGGTCACGTAGATGGTCGTCACGCCGAGCTGCTTTTGCAGACTGGTGATTTCGGCGCGCATTTGAACACGCAGTTTCGCATCCAGATTGGAAAGGGGTTCGTCCATCAGAAAGGCGGCCGGCTCGCGCACCATGGCGCGGCCCATGGCAACCCGCTGACGCTGTCCGCCTGAAAGGTTCGCTGGTTTGCTGTCGAGCAGCGATGTCAACTGGAGGGTTTTGGCGATCTCATCCACGCGCTTCTTGCGCTCGGCCTTCGGCTTGCCTGCCAGCCGCATCGAAAAGGCGATGTTTTCGAACACCGTCATATGCGGGTAGAGCGCGTAACTCTGGAAGACCATCGCGATGTCGCGGTCCTTGGGCGGCATGTCGCCGACGTCTACGCCGCCGATCCGAAGGCGGCCGCTTGTGATGTCCTCCAACCCCGCGATCATTCGCAATGCGGTGGATTTGCCGCAACCGGACGGCCCGACGAGGATCAGAAACTCACCGTCCTCGACCGCCAGGTTCAATTGGTCGATCGCGTGAAAATTGTTCCCGTAGGTCTTGCAGATATTCTCTAGAATGACTTCTGCCATCTTCCTCCCTCCGCAAGTATAAGCCAATGGTTCTTGTAGTTAGGATCGGCTTACTTTTTCCTGCGAGGCATTTCCTCGGTTGGTTTCAGCTATGTTCCGGTATCGAGTTGCGCATATTTCAGTTCGACTGCCGACGCTGCGTTGGCCGATGCCAGCAGTTCCGTGACCTTGTCGTCGGTCGGAAGAGCTTCGCGCCCGCCACGCCCCGTGATGGACAGGGCCGCGGCCGCGGCCGCGAATGCGACCCGGCCTGCGGTGTCGGCTCCGCGCGTCAATGCATGGGCATAGGCGCCATGAAAGCAGTCGCCGGCGCCGGTCGAGTCGACGACGGCAACCCGGTGCGGAGGCAGGTGCCAGAGCCCTGCCTCGTCGCGTCCGCGATAATAGACGCCCCTGCCGCCGTCTGTCAGAACCACGGCTGACCGCGACGGCAGCCACAAGGCATCGAGTATTTCGGCGGGCAATCGAAGGCCCGTGGCAGTTCGCGCAAAGCCTAGGGGAAGAATGAGGTGGTCGCAGAGCGCGATCAGCCTCTCGGTGGCAGGGCCGCCGCTCCATTCGATATCGCCGAGGATTGCGAGGCCGAGATCGCGAGCTCGGGCCACGACGTCCATCGACCGGATCGCATAACTATCGACGATCAGGACTCTCGCGCGGCTGAGGACCTCGTCCGGAAAGTCCGGCGCGGTGCCCAGCATCACTTCGTCGTCATACGCGATGAACCGCTCCCCATCCGAGCCGACGGTGATCCGCGAACGCACCGGACATGCGTCAGGGTGGCGCGGTGCGAATGCGGTTTCAACGCCGCTTGCAATGAGATCGCACAGCACGGCGTCGTCCGCGGCACTGCTCAGCCATCCGATGAACCCGGCGCTTCCGCCGAGCCGCGCGACGGCGGCAAGGGCCGTCGCGACATTGCCTCCGAAAGCTTGGGCACTTTGCAGAACCTTCCCCTTGCCCGCCGACAACGGCTGATCGACATAGACGATGTCGTCGATCGCAATAGCGCCGAAGCCGAGGATTGAAGGGACGGCGGGCATCGTTCAGGCACCCGCCTTCGCCAGGGCGTCTTGCGCCGACTGGCCGTCATGGATAACGCCCCGAAAGGCAAGCGCTGCCTTTTCCGGATCGCCATGCCCCCAGAGATTGCGGCCCACCACGGCGCCGCGCGCGCCGGCGCGGATGGCGTCCGCCGTCTGCTGAAGGGCGCCGAGCAGCGTGTCGGTCTTCGGACCACCCGCGATCACGACCGGCACCGGACAAGTCCGGACGGTCTCTCGGAACGACTCGAAATCGCCCGTATAGCCTATCTTGATCACGTCGACGCCGGACTCGTAGCCGATGCGCGCCGCATAGGCGATCTCGTCAGGGGTGAAGACGATCTTTGGTCCGTCGGTGAAATCGCGAGGGTAGATGTGCGCCACCACCGGCATGCCGTAGCGGGCCGCCGCATTCACCGAATCGGTCAGCCAGCGTATGTACTTACCCTCGGTCGCGCCGCGCACCGGAATGGCCACGGCCAACGCATCGGCCCCCGCGCGCACCGCATCCTCTGGGGTTGCAATTAGCTCGCTGATGCGATCGTCCGGGGTGAAGCAGCCCGCCTGGATCACAAGGGAAGCTTTGCCCGCGTATTGCGGCCACAGATGGCGCGCAGTGCCGGGCTGGATGCTGACGTAGTCGGGCTTGCCTGCCATGACACGCGCAAGCGCGCCGGGCAGATCGGCAAGGCCGCCTTTGCGCACGTCGCCATAGCCGACAAAGTGGTCGACCGCGCCGCCAAAAAGATTCCCCGATGGATGCGAGAAGAGGCGCGCAAGGCGCACCGTGGTTCCCAAGCTCATGAGTGCAAAATTCCCAATCGTTTGTTTTCGAGGCCCGTTTTCACATGCTCTATAAAAATTTTACGCGCGTCAAGATTTAAAATGCTGTATAGCGAGTCACGAAAATCGCTCGTCGCCCTCGCGGCGAGCGCCCGGCATGCTGCCGCATTGGGAGGCTGAATCGAATATGCAAGCAAAATCAGGGGAAACGCTCGGCATAGGCGTCATCGGATGCGGCAACATCTCGATGACCTACCTGCGCAACACAGCGCTTTTCACAGGCGTTGAATTGCGCGCCTGCGCCGACATCTCCGCCGACATGGCGGCCTTGCGCGCCAAGGAATACGGCATCCGCGCGCTCGGCGTCGACGCGCTGCTGGCCGACCCGGAGGTCGATCTCGTCCTCAACCTCACAATTCCTTCGGCGCATTTCGACATCTCGTTTTCGGCGCTCTCGGCCGGAAAACATGTCTTCACCGAAAAGCCTCTGGCGACTTCGGCCAGCGACGGCCGCAGGCTGGCCGCCGAGGCGGCCAGGCGCGGGCTGCTGCTCGGCTCGGCGCCCGACACCTTCCTCGGCGCCGCAGGGCGCCGGGCGCGCCGGCTGATGGACGAGGGCGCGATCGGCCGCGCCGTGACCGGCACCGCCTTCATGATGGGGCGCGGCATGGAGCACTGGCACCCGAACCCGCAATTCTACTACCAGCCGGGCGGCGGTCCTGTCTTCGACATGGGGCCTTATTATCTGACCATGCTCGTCAACCTGCTCGGTCCGGTCGCCCGCGTCATGGCTATGGCGACGCGCGGCCAGGAGGAGCGCCTGATCACCGCCGACGGTCCCCACAAGAACACCACCTTCAGGGTCGGCACGCCGACCAACATCCTCTCGCTCTTGGAATTCCGCTCCGGCGCCACCGTCACCTTCGGCGCCTCGTGGGATGTGTTCAAGCACTCCAACCATCCGATCGAACTGCACGGCACGGAAGGCTCGCTCAGGCTGCCCGACCCCGACACCTTCGGCGGCACCGTCTCGCTCTCCGAGCGCGGCGCCGACTGGAAGGATTTTGCCAGCGAGAATGAGCTCTATGGCGCGCGCAACTGGCCCTATGCGGCGCCGGATCGCGCCAACTACCGCATGCTCGGCGTTGCCGACCTGGCGCGTTCGCTGTCGGAGGGCAGGAGACCGCGCGCGTCGGGCGAACTGGCGTTGCATGTGCTGGAGATCATGGAGGCGATCCTCGCTTCGGGCGAGAGCCGCAACTCCGTCGCGGTCGTCGGCACCGTCGACCAGCCGTCGCTGCTCGGCGAGGACGAGGCGGCAAGCCTGCTTGCCTGAGGCGGACCCATGGCGCTGACATCATCGCTCGACCCACAGGCCCGAAAGGTTCTCGATCTTGGCCGGCAGGCCGGCGAACCGCCGTTTGAGACCGGCCCGCCGGACGAGGCCCGGCGAGCCTATGAACAGAGCTTTCCCCATCTGCAGGGCGAGCGCGAGCCGGTCGCCGCGGTCGGCGAACGGACCATCGCCGGACCTGGCGGACCGCTGATGCTCCGCCTCTATCGCGGGCAGGGCGCGCCTGCGGCCGACTCTCCGGCGCTGCTTTACCTGCATGGCGGCGGCTGGGTGATCGGCAATCTCGACTCGCATGACGAGATCTGCCGCTGGTTCGCCAACATCGCCTCCTGCATCGTCGTCTCGCCCGACTACCGGCTGGCGCCGGAGCACAAGTTTCCGGCGGCGATCGAGGATTGCCGCGCCGTGCTCTCTTTCATGCGCGAGACTGCTCATGATCTCGGCATCGACGCCAGGCGAATCGCGGTTGGCGGCGACAGCGCCGGCGGCAACCTAGCCACTGTGCTCAGCCTGCTGTCGCGAGGGGACAAAAGCCCGTTGACGGCACAGCTCCTGCTTTACCCGAACACGGACGCCACGCAGACGGCCGACAGCTATCGCCGCTTCGGCGAGGGTTTTGGTCTGACCGCGTCGACCATGGCCTGGTTTCGCGACCACTATATCGTCGACGCCGCCGACATCGACGACTGGCGCGTCTCGCCGCTCAAGGCCGCAAGCCTTGCCGGGGCGCCGCCCGCCTTCGTCGCCATCGCCGGCCACGACATCCTGGCCGACGAGGGCGAAGCCTATGCGAGGCAGCTCAAGGCGGACGGCGTGCCGGTCGTGGTGAAACGCTGGCCGGGGCAGATCCACGGTTTCGTCTCGATGGGGCGCCACGGCCCTGCATCGCGGCAGGCGGTCGAGGCGGCGGTGGCCGCGTGGCGGGAGTTCGACAGGTCTCAGGCCGACTGACGCATCACCAGCGTCGCGTCGAGCTTGACCTTCGGCGCGACGGCTGTGGCGTCCTCGTCGAGGAGCGCCAGCAGCGTCTCGACGCTGCATCCGGCCATCACTGCGAAATCCTGCGCCATGGTGGTGAGCGCCGGGCAGGTGTAGCGGCTGAGCGGGTGGTCATCATGCGCGGCGACGCGCAGGTCGCAATCCGCCTTGCGGCCCACCTTGAGGCCGTGCGAGTAGGCTGCCGCCATCACGCCGAAGGCGAGGCGGTCGTTGTTGCACAGGATCGTCTTGCCCGGCAGGCCGCCATTGCCCAGCATCTTCTCCATCTGCTCGTAGCCGATACGCTCGAAGTCCCAGGTGTAGCTTTCGGTGTTGCCGATGACGAGCGGCTCAAGTCCAAGCTGCTTCATCGAGCCGACATAGCTGTCCAGCCGCTCCGGAGAGTTGTGGTTGACATGCGGGATATCGAAATAGACCGGGGGTTCGCCGGACCTGCAGAGATAGTCGACGATCGTCGAGATGCTCTGGCTATTGTTGTTGCCGACGAAAGGCGTGCCGCCCTCGAGATAGGTGTCGAAATAGACGATCGGTATGGCCTGCGTCAGCTTCTCCAGCGCCCGGTGGTCCGAGCGCTGGCCGAGCGGCGCGATCAGCGCGCCGGAAACCTTCAAGGACAGGATGGTGCGCGTCGCCTCGGCCTCGAGCTCGGTTGAGCCGTGCGAGGAGATGACGATCGGCCAGTAGCCTTCGTCGCGCAGCCGCAGCTCGATGCGGCTCACCATCTCCGAATAGAACGGATCGGTCACGGTCGGCACGACGATGCCGATGCTGCGTGTGCGCTTGCGGTTGAGATTGCGGGCGAACAGATTCGGCTGATAGTCGGACGAGCGCAGCGCATCTTCGATGCGCTTTCGGGTCGCCGGTTTGACACTGGTCGGATCGTCAAAATATTTCGACAGCGTTGGCCTGGAGACGCCACAGGAACGGGCGAAATCCTCCATCGTCTTGTGTGTCATCGGCATTCAAACCCTCGCGGCATGGAACCCTTGCTCCCATGCGCCGCCCCGGTGCTTTAAATACGGTGCGCCGGCGCGCGACTGCAAGTTGAAACTTTACAGACAACTTTGCAAGTTTCAACGCGATCTGCAAAATTATTCCACGCGTCAATTTATTAATTGACGCGGAAAAGCCGGCGCCGTATTCAATTTTTCGCTATCTATGGTGCCTGCCGCAGGGCCGACTCCACAGACGAATGCCGGGAGGGCGTGATGAAGAAGCTGGTCTCAGCCGGCGAGATCCTCGTCGAGATCATGGCCGAACGGATCGGTCAGAGCTTTCTCGAACCCGGACCGTTGGTCGGACCCTTTCCATCCGGCGCCCCGGCGATCTTCATTGGCCAGGCCGCGGCGCTCGGCCAGCCGGCGGGTCTTATCGGCGCCGTCGGCAAGGACGATTTCGGTCAGCTGAACATCGACCGGTTGCGCGCGCTCGGCGCCGACGTTTCAGCAATCGCGGTCCATGAGGGCCATGCCACCGGCACCGCCTTCGTCACCTATCGGCCAGATGCGTCCAGGCATTTCGTCTTCAACATCCGCAACAGCGCCGCCGGCCTATTGGAGATGAATGATGCGGCCAAGCGGCTCTTGGCCGGTGCCGACCACGTTCATGTCATGGGCTCGTCGCTGTTTTCCGACCGCGCCACCGAGGTCGCTCTTGGCGCGATCGCGGCCGTGAAGGCCAAGGGCGGAACCGTGTCCTTCGACCCCAACATCCGTCGCGAGATCATGCAGGCTTCCGGAATGCGCCAGGCGCTCGACCGGGTGCTCACGCAGACCGATGTCTTCCTGCCGAGCGGCAACGAGCTGTTCCTGTTCTCCTCGGCGGGCGACGAACAGGGCGCGGTCGGCGAGCTCCTTGCAAGAGGCATCTCCTGCATCGTCTTGAAGAAGGGCGCGGAAGGCGCCGTCTATCACGACCGGCAGGGCTCGGTCGCCATGCCGGGTTTTGCCGTCGAGGAAGTCGACCCGACCGGCGCCGGCGACTGCTTCGGTGCCGCCTTCGTCTCCTTCTGGCTCCGCGGCGCCGCACCCATCGACGCGCTGCGCATCGCCAACGCCTGCGGCGCGCTCGCCGTCACCCGCAAGGGGCCGATGGAAGGCATTCACCCACTCGCCGATGTCGAGGCGTTTATCGCCAAGGCGAGGACGCTCGCATGACCGACGCCACGGCAAGATTTGCCGGCATCGCCACACGGCGCGCGGCGGACGGCAAGGGCGGCATCGCCTCGATCTGTTCGGCGCATCCGCTGGTGATCGAAGCGACGCTTCGCCACGGCGTGGCGCAGGGTGCGGATGTGCTGATCGAGGCGACCTGCAACCAGGTCAACCATGAGGGCGGCTATACCGGCATGACGCCGGCCGATTTCCGAAGCTTTGTCGAGAGGCACGCCGGCAAGGCCGGCTTTCCGCTGGACCGGCTGATCCTTGGCGGCGACCATCTCGGCCCGAATCCATGGAAGCATCTTCCCGCCGCCGAGGCGATGCAAAGGGCGGCGGCGATGATCGATGCCTATGCCTGCGCCGGCTTCACCAAGCTGCATCTCGACACCAGCATGGCCTGCGCCGGCGATCCGGTGGCGCTGCCCGACGAAACAATCGCCGCGCGCGCGGCCGAGCTTGCGGCGATCGCCGAGGCGGCGGTCGCGCGCACGGTCGGCAAAAAGCCCGTCTATATCATCGGCACCGAAGTGCCGGTTCCCGGAGGCGCGCTGGAAGCGCTCGATCATGTGCATGTGACCGAGCCCGCCGATGCGCTGCGCACCGTCGAAGTCCACCGCCAGGCCTTCTTTCGCCTCGGCCTCGATGCCGCCTTCGCCCGGGCTGTCGGCGTCGTCGTCCAGCCCGGTGTCGAATTCGGCAATGCCGACATTATCGCCTACGCGCCGGAAAAGGCGACCAGGCTGGTGGCGTCGCTGGGAAGCATGCCGCAATTCGTCTTCGAGGCGCATTCGACCGACTATCAGCCGGCCGAAGCGTTGGCCGCGCTGGTGCGCGACGGCTTTGCCATCCTGAAGGTCGGCCCCTGGCTCACCTTCGCCTTGCGCGAGGCGCTCTACGGCTTGGGTTCCATCGCCGACCAGCTGGCACCCGATCCATCGCGCGAAAGCCTGCCGGCGGCCATGGAGCGCGTCATGCTGGCCTCGCCCGGCAACTGGCAGAAATACTATCCCGGCACGCCCGGCGAGCAGCGCCTGCAGCGGCATTTTTCGTTCAGCGACCGCATCCGCTACTACTGGCCGTCGCCCGAGGCGCGGCGCGCGACAGAAGCGCTGCTGGCGGCGCTTGGCGAAACGGAAATTCCCCGCCCATTGATCAGCCAGTATCTTGGGCATCTCGATGCCGAGGTCGGCGCCGGCCGGATCAAGCCGACCGCGCATGAGCTTCTGATCGGCAGCGTCACGCGCGTCCTCGACATCTACCGCAGCGCCACCAACTCGTAAGACGGGTCGATCGGACTGGCTGCGCTGCAGCGGTCGGCAAAGCACACGCCTTCAGGATCTTCAAAAAATCTTCTGCGTGGCGTTCCGTTTCGATTCTTCGGGTCGTCCTTGCTGTGTCCGAAGCAGAAGGAGCACCACAATGGCCCGGATGGTCGTTATCTACCCGACACCGAAGGACGTCGAGGCATTTGACCGACATTACTTCGAAATCCACGTGCCTCTCGCCAAGAAGATTCCAGGTCTCAGGAAATACGAGGTCAGCCACGGTCCCATCGCAATGCCGGTCGGGACCGCCAGCATCCATCGGATCGGAACGCTGTATTTCGACGACCTTGCAGCCATCGAAAAGGCGTTCGCAGGCCCGCAGGGACGGGCGGCCGGGGCGGATCGCCGAATTTACGCACCTGATCACTCGGGCGTTCAAATGTTCCTTTTCGACCACAAGGAAGTCTGAACCGAACCGCCACGGCCAGCCTGAACAGATCGACCGCGGAGGCGCCATTGGCCTCGATGCGTCTGGTCGCCTGATGTGGTCTAATACACCGGCGTTGCCATGTGCCGGGGCGTCGGCCATTCCGCCGTGATGCCGGGCTGCACCGGACGTTCGAGATAGGTCGACAACACCACATAGCTGCGCGTCGAGACCACGCCAGGCGTCTCGTAGATGCGCGACAGCAGGCCTTCGAGCGCCCGCGTGTCCTCGGTGCGCACCTTCAGCAGCATGCAGGTGTCGCCGGCGACCGAATGGATCTCCTCGACCTCGGGGCATTCGGAAATCGCCATCAGTTCCGGCGTCTTGCCCCAGCCTCTCGTGTCGATATGCACGAAGGCGAGCAGCGGCTTCTTCACCGCCTTCGGATCGATGATCGCCGAAGTGGAGCGGATGGCACCGCTGCGCCTGAGCCGCTTGACCCGCTCATGCACCGCTGGCGGCGACAGGCCGACCCGATCGCCGAGCTCGGCATAGCTGATGGTCGCGTCGTCGACGAGAATGCCTAATATTTTTCGGTCGATCGGGTCGACGTCGCGGGTAGGTTGCCTGTTCCGCTGAACGTCATCTGTTTCTGCGTCCATATGGAAATTCCCCATTGCTGCTGAATTAAGTTCGGCCATTATGGAGAAATGTCGAACAGTGATCAATCAGTAATTCTGGCTGCGGCGCCTCGCACGCCGATCCCGGCGGCGGCCTATCTGCTCACCGGCTGCATCGCCGTCATCGGCTCGAACTCACTGGTCCTCGGACCGATAGCGCCGGCTGTCGCGGCATCGTTCGGGGCGAGCGTGCCGGCGGTGATGACAGCCGCAGCCGCTTTCGGCCTCGGCACCTCGGCCAGCGCGCTCTTCCTCGCCCGCTACATCGACAGGATCGGCGCGCGCCGCATGCTGCAGGGCGCCTTGCTTTTGCTGGCGCTGGCGCTGGCGGCCAGCGCGCTCGCGCCGACGGTATCGGCGCTGGTGGCGGCCCAGCTCTTTGCCGGCATCGCTGCCGGCGTCGCCATGCCGGCGATCTATGCCAGTTCGGCGGCGATCGCGCCGCCCGGCCGCGAAAGCGGCACGATCGGCGTCGTGCTGACCGGCTGGACGCTCTCCATGGTCGCCGGCGTCTCGCTGTCGGCCGTGCTTGCCGATCTCATCCATTGGCGCGCCGTCTTCGCCGCCGTGGCGCTTCTCGCCGGCACCGCCGTCGCCGGCCTCACGATGAGCTCGCTGCGCGACGCCAGGAAAACCGGTCCCGCGCCTTCGCCGCTCGGCGCCCTGGCCGTGCCCGGAATCGTCCCGCTGCTCATTGCCTGCGGCGCCTTCATGACTGCCTTTTATGGCGTCTACGGCTATCTCGGCGACCACCTCCATGAAGGTCTCGGCGAGCCGGTCAGCGCCAACGGCCTTGCGGCGGTCGCCTATGGCCTCGGCTTCGGCGCGGCCGCGCTGCTCGACGGCGTCATCGATCGCCTCGGCGCCCGCCGCGTCATGCCCTTCGCCTACCTGCTGGTCGCGGCGGTCTACGTCGCGATGGCCATGCTGAGCGGCGGCTTCGGTCCGCTGGTGGCGACGATCGCCGTCTGGGGCTTGGCCAACCATTTCGGGCTGAACGTGCTGGTCATGCGCCTGACCGCGCTTGATCCTTCGCGCCGCGGCACCATCATGGGCCTGAACAGCGCGGTCACCTATCTCGCCGTCACTGTCGGCACCGCCGGCTTCGGCCCGCTCTACTCAAGCCTCGGCTTTGCCAATTGCGCGTTGATCGCCGCCCTGCTGATGCTGGTGGCGGCCTTCGCGGCGGCATGGCGGTCGGCGGGCTGACGGTCCGCGCAGTCAGTTCGGGCCCGCAACGACGACCGTGCGCGCCGCCTTTGGCAGCCAGGGGCATGCAAAATAGTCGCTGATCCGATTAGGTGACGCGACCGAGCAGGAAGTACTCCGCTTCGCCGGCCGTGGCATAAGAATGCTCCAGGCCGTCTCCGACAAAGAAGGGCGATGCCCAGTTCATCGGCGCCTGATCACGCCGTTGAACGAGAGACGAGGCTGCCGACAATCAATGTCCTCGTCACAATTCTCCTGCAGAAGGGCCAGTGCTGCTAGGACGTTCGAGATGCGCTCCGGGATACGTGGCGTGAGAATTTTTTTCTGAAACCGAGCTTGGCTTGCCGATGCCTTGGATCCTTCGATATGCCTTGGGGGTGAATCGGCCGGATCGGAAGCGCGATGAAGACGACCCTTGAAATCACCGCCGAGCCCTTGCCGCGGGACCTTGCCTTCGTCGGCGAGAGCCTTACCGCTTTCAATGACGGCGATGTCGGCGTATCGGGCCGCAAGACGCTGGCCGTCTTCGTTCGCGACGACGCCGGCGCGATCGTCGCCGGCATATCGGGCTACACCGCCTGGGGCTGGCTCTACGTGCAATGGCTCTGGGTCGACGAAAAGCTGCGCGGCCGGCGCATCGCCGCCGGCATGCTGGAGGCCGCCGAACGGGAGGCGCTGGCGCGCGGCTGCCAGGCCGCCTGGATCGACACCTTCAATCCAACCGCCGCCAAGGTCTATCAGCGCCAGGGCTACCAGCCGTTCGGCACGCTTGCCGACTTCCCGGTCGGCCGCAACCGCATCTTCCTGCAGAAGAAGTTGTCCTAGCCCGCGAGCTTCCCGCCGCGCATCGGCTGCGGCACGCCGGTGGTGCTCGGAAAGCTGATCGGCAGGCCGCGCAGCACGCGCACGGCAAGGAAGGCGAAGCACTCCGCTTCAACCGCGTCGCCCTTCCAGCCGAGCGTCTCGGCCTGCACGACCTCGACGCCGGCGCGGCTCGCAAGCATCGCCATCATCGTCGGGTTGCGGCGGCCGCCCCCGCTGACCGCCAATCGTTTCGGCCGGCGCGGCAACAGGTCGAGCGCCTTGCCGACGGCCGACACGGTGAAGGCCGTCAGCGTCGCAGCCCCATCCTCCACGCCGAGCCCGTCGGCCATCGATGAAGTGAAGTCGAAGCGGTCGAGCGACTTCGGATAGGGTTTCGTCAGATAGGGATGTTCCAGCAGCCGCTCGAGCCTTGCCTCGTCAACCGTGCCGGCGGCCGCGAGCCTGCCGTCGCGGTCCATCTCGCCAAGTCCCTTCGCCTTGATGAAATCGTTGACCGGCGCATTGGCGGGACCCGTGTCGAAAGCGACGATTGCGTCCTTGCCGTCCCACCAGGTGATATTTCCGACGCCGCCGAGATTGAGCACGGCGGTGTCGCCGGTGGCGTCCGCCTCTTTGAGCAGCGCAGCATGATAGGCGGCGGCCAAAGGCGCGCCTTGTCCGCCGGCGGCGACATCCGCCGAGCGGAAGTCGTAGGCGACCTTGGTGCCGAGCAGGGCGGCCATCAACTCGCCGTCACCAAGCTGACGCGTCCTCCCGATCTTGCCCGGCTGCGGCGCGCGATGCAGCACCGTCTGGCCATGGAAGCCGACGACGCCGATATCGGCCATGATCCTGCCCTGGCTCTCCACAAGATCCCTGACCGCGGCCGACTGCGCGCGCGTCAGCGCTTCCTCGGCCTCACGGAAGATCGCCGGTTCCGGCCCCTCAAAATTCCAGGCGCGCGCCTGGCGCAGCGTCTCTTCAAGAAGCGTACGGATCGATTGCGGGTAAGGGGCTAGAGTATAGGTGCCGAAGTCGGCGATGCGCTCGCCGTCGGTCTTGATCAGCGCCACGTCGATATTGCCGTCAAGCACCGTGCCGGTCATCAGGCCAACGGCCCAGATTGGTTCCATGGTTGCTCCTCGAATCGCCGTTGAACCACGTGTCGGACGGATCGGTCCGGCAGGCAAGTCTATAGCGGGCACCTAGGACACCACATATGCTCATGACTTTTGCGTCGAACAGCGAAAATGGAGCAATGCCGTTCTTGCCTCTCGCGGCCGAAGGCGCGAGGCTGTGCGGCTACCAGCGCCGGCCAAACATCGAAGGGCACTGACCGCAGGGAGGATGACAACATGGCAGCCAATGTCGCAGTGATCGCAGGTGCTGGCGCTGGCTTAAGCGCTTCGCTGGCGCGGCTTCTGAACAGGGAAGGTTTTCGCGTCGTCCTTGCCGCCCGCAATGTCGACAAGCTCGCCGCGCTGGTTCAGGAGACCGGCGCGCAGGCGGTTGAAACCGATGTGTCGGACGCTGCCTCCGTCGCACGGCTGTTCGAGGCGGCCGACAAGGCCGGCTCCCTCGAAATTGCCGTCTTCAACGCGAGCGGCCGCACGCGCGGCCCGATCGCCGACCTCGATCCCGACGCGGTCAGGCAGGCGCTGCTGGTCGGTGCCTATGGCGGCTTCCTGGTCGGGCAGCAGGCGGCGCGCCGGCTGGTTGCACGTGGCTCCGGCTCGATCCTGTTCACCGGCGCCACCGCAAGCCTCAAAGGGTTCTCAGGCTCGGCCGGCTTCGCCATGCCGAAATTTGCCTTGCGCGGGCTGGCGCAATCGATGGCGCGCGAGCTCGGCCCGAAGAACATCCATGTCGCGCATTTCATCATCGACGGGCAGATCGAGCCGCCCGGACAGGCGGCCGATCCCGACCGTCCTGACCGCCGCCTCTCTCCGGATGCGATTGCCGAGACCTATCTCGCGGTCCATCGCCAGCATCGCAGCGCCTGGAGCTTCGAAGTCGAGCTCAGGCCATGGGTCGAGACGTTCTGACGATCCGCACTCACTCCGTGGGGAATAGTTAACCATCCCTTGCGCTGCTCGATATATTAGCTTGATCGCATGTTAATCATGCTGCGTTCCTCTATGTACTAGAAATATTTAAAGGTTTAGAAGACACGTTTGTTTAACCTCGCCGTGCATACTGCGAGTTGGTCAGATCTGCTTGTCCGGCTTCCTGCACGAATTGAGAATGCGCATGTCGCTAACACGTCGCACGCTGCTTACTGCCGGAAGCGTCGGGTTGGTGATCGCGCAAGCGCAGGCGGCGACCCAGCAGGCGCAAAACGCTCCAAGCCCCACCAGCGACAATAGGCTGCGCATCGCCATGCCGGCCTTCGCTTCCGATCCGTTCTTCCCGGCCGATGGGGCCGGGGACAAGGGCATCGACATGGAGCTGGCCCGCGGCATAGCCGCCGAGCTTGGCGTCGAGCCGGTGTTCGACCGGTCCGCCGTGACGTTTGACGGTATGGTGAAACTGTTGATGTCCGGTCAGGCCGACATTGCGATCGGCAAGCTCAGCCGCACCCTTCAGCGCGGCCGCTCGATCCTCTATTCCAGGCCTTATGCCATCCTGCACCAGGGGCTGCTCGCCAACCGCCTCAACCTGGCGCGTATCGCCCAAGGCAAGCCGCCGGAGCAGATCATCCGCGATTTCTCCGGCGATCTCGGTGTGATCGAAGGCTCTTCATTCGCCACCTATGCGGCCGCTACCTTCCCGCACGCGCAAATTCACCGCTTCGCCGGCTGGAATACGGTTGTCGATGCGATCCGGAACGGCACGATCGACCTGGCCTATCGCGACGATTTCGAGATCAAGAAGCTGTTGGTCGACGATCCGTCGATGACGGTCGTGGCGCGCTCGATCACGCTGACGGACAAGCTCGACACGATCGCGGTCGGCGTTCGCTCGGACAATCCGCATCTCGCGGCCTTCGTTGACCTCTATCTCGATCTGGCAAAAGGCCAGCAGGTCCTCAACACCGACGAGATCATCGCGCGCTATCGCCTGGGGAGTAACGCCTGACCATGGCCGTCGCGGAAGTAGCGGGACCTCTGCCTTTCGATTGGCGCCTGTCGGCAAGGCGCATATTGCGCTCACCCGTGACGACGATCGTGATGATCGCGGCCGGGATCCTGTGCGGTCTCTATTATCCACGCTTTGCCCATGCCATCAGCCCTGTCGCGCAGGTCTACCTGAATTTCCTCAAAATGGTCGTCCTGCCTTACCTGGTGTCGTCGGTCATCTTCTCCATCACGGCGATGGTGCAGGACCCTAAATCAGTCCGCTACCTGGGCAAGGTCGGCATAGCCGTGCTGGTCGTGTCGTTCCTCGCCGTAATGGTGAGCGGCACGTTTTCGATGATCCTGCAGCCTGGCCAGATCGACAACCCGCAGTCGCGCATCGAGCTTGGCGAGTTCATCAATTCGCAAGGCAGCGTATCCACCGATCTCGCATTCCCGTTCCAGCCGCCGCCCGCCAATGGCGATGCAAACGGCGAGCATTCGATCCTGCTCGACCTGGTGCCGAACAACGTCTTCAACGCGCTGGCCTCGGGCCAGACAATCCAGGTGCTGCTGTTCTGCCTGCTGTTCGGGCTGGCGATGGGCAAGATCCCCCAGCCCTCGTCGATGAGCCTGTCGCAGGCGCTCAACGCGGTCTACCGGGCCTGCACGGTGCTCACCAACTGGTTCGCTTGGGGATTGCCCTTCGCAACCTTCATCCTGATCGCCGACCAGACCGCCTCGACCGGAACCAGGCCGCTCACCTTGATGGGCGGTTACCTGCTTGTGATGGGCCTTTCCTGCCTCACATTCCTCGCCGTCGCATTTGCCATTATCGCCATCCGGTCGCGACGCAGCTACTGGACCACGATCAAGACCCTTCAGCCGCTACTCATGGTGGCGATCACGACGCGCTCCACGGTCGCCTCGCTGCCCTGGGTCATCAACCTGTTGAGCGAGCGGCTGAGGTTCAGCCTGGTGGTCGTAGAGCTGCTCGTGCCGTTGCAGGCGGCCTTGCTGCGGACCGGCCCGGCTCTGCTCTACACTTCGGGCACCCTATTCATCGCCCAGCTCTACGGCCATCCGCTTGGCGTGCCCGACCTTCTGCTCGTCGGCGTCGTTTCGGCGCTTCTGGCGCTCACCACCGGCGGCATGGGCAGCCTGCTCATCCTGTCGCAGATGTCCATCGTCTGCGGCTACCTGAAGCTTCCCTTCGAGGCGGCGTTCGCCCTGTTCGTCGCGGTCGATGCGGCCGTGGATACGCTGATGACGCTGTCCAGCGTCTCCACGATCGCGGCGAGCACGGCGATGATCGCGCCCAGCCACAGGGAGGCGACGCAGATCGCTGAAATCGTCTCCGAGGTGCCCGAAGCCGAGCCGGTCCGATGATCGATCCAGGCATCCGTCCCCAGCTCGGCATCATCGGCGGTCTCGGGCCGCTTGCATCGGCCGACTTCTACTTCAAGCTGACCAGGATGACCGAGGCGCTCCGCGACAGCGAACATGTGCCGGCCGTCATCCTCAGCGTGCCGCAATTGCCCGACAGGACCGAGGCGATCCTTGGCAATCATGACGGGCCGCTGGCGCCCCTGCAAGCTGCGGTCTCGACGCTCAATGCGCTCGGCGTCGCCTGCATCGCGATGCCGTGCAACACCGCCCATCATTGGTACGGCCAACTGGCGGCGGACTCGCGGGCCGAGATCATCCATATCGGCGACGCCGTTGTGACGGAATTTCGACGCAGCCTGAGCGGCGGCCGGATCGCGAACCTCGCAACCCGTGGCACGCTGGTCTCCGGCTTCTATCAGGACAGGATAGCGGCGGCGGGGTTCGACCTCTGCCTTCCTGCGAACGCCGAGTTCCAGGAGCGCGTCGACAGCGCGATTGCCCTCGTCAAGGGCGGCTCGATCGCGGATGCCGCGACCGAGACCGAGCGCGCGCTTCATCTCGCGCAATTTGCCGGCGCTGATGCCGCCGTTCTCGGCTGCACCGAACTGTCGGTGGTGGCAGCCAGCCTCAACGACGCGAACGGATTGATCGTCATCGACAGCAATGCGGCCCTGGCGCGAGCCTGCCTGACACGATTGGGCTTCGGCGTTCAGGAAGCGCGTGGCCTGCCGACCGCGTTGCGAATGCCGGGACATGACCGATTGCCCTGGCCCGCGACGCAGCGGGCGTTATAGCCGACAGCCGCGCTGCCTCGACGCTTCCCCGGACATTATTTGCAGCAAAGCGCGTGAATTGAGCGCCGGCTTCCTCCGTTTACAGCGAGATTGGATCGGGCATTGCTTGGTCCGCAAGGAACCGCATGTCATCGTGCGGCGGGGTCGCAAGAGCAATTCTAGGAAAAGTGCGCAGCGGTTTGCCGTCCGGAATTGCGAAAAACAAAGAGTTGCCGCAAGAGGAGCCTGCCCATGGCCAGAATAATCCCGGTGCTCGATCTCGACCGCCTCGAACGGGGCGAGTCGGAACTACGGACTTTTCTGTTTGATCTGCGCACGGCCGCCCGCGATGTCGGCTTCTTCTATCTCTCGGGTCACGGCATAACACAGCCCGATATCGATGCTGTGCTCGATGCCGCGCGCCGCTTCTTCGCCCTGCCGGAAGCCGACAAGCTTGGCATCGAAATGGTGAAGTCGCCGCAGTTCCGCGGCTACACGCGCGCCGGCGGTGAGCTGACCAGGGGCAAGGCCGACTGGCGCGAGCAGCTTGACATCGGCGTCGAGCGCGCGGCGATCCCGCAAGGCCCGGGCGTGCCGGCCTGGACGCGGCTGCAGGGCCCGAACCAGTGGCCGGCCGCACTCCCCGGGCTGAAGCAGGCGCTGCTGGCCTGGCAGGCCAAGGCGACCGAGGTGGCGATCCGCCTGCTCAAGGCCTTCGCGCTGTCGCTCGATCAGGCGGAAGACGCCTTCGATCCGATCTATCGCGCCGAGCCCAACCACCGCATGAAGATCGTGCGCTATCCCGGCCGCGATGCCACCGGCGATGACCAGGGCGTCGGTGCGCACAAGGACGGCGGCTTCCTCACCCTTTTGCTTCAGGATGAGAACAAGGGGCTGCAGGTCGAGTATGATGGCGGCTGGGTGGATGTGGACCCGATTCCACGAACGCTCGTGGTCAATATCGGCGAGCTGCTCGAGCTGGCTTCGAATGGTTATCTGAGGGCCACTGTGCACCGCGTCGTCACGCCGCCCGCCGGCGTCGAACGGATTTCGGTGCCGTTCTTCTTCAGCGCCCGCCTCGACGCGACGATCCCGCTGCTCGACCTGCCGGAGGAGCTGGCGGCCGAAGCGCGCGGCCCGGCCAGCGATCCCGACAACCCGCTGTTCCGCGATGTCGGAACCAATGTGCTGAAGAGCCGGCTGAGATCGCATCCGGACGTGGCGCGGCGGCACTACGCCGATCTCCCGGAAAAGGCAGCGGCCGTCGGCTGAAATTGCGCCTGCCCGAGCGAGATTTTTTCGCGTTTCAATCAGTTTTTGGAATTCTGTTCGTCGCAAACGGATCAGCCAAAGCCCACATAACGGCTGTCGTCCGGTGTTTTCCTCCCATTGCGCCGGACGATGTTCCCCTCTGAAGGTTATGACCTTCATTTTTGGCCGGGCCGCTTTCGCGCCCGGCCTTTTTCTTTCCTGGCGCTCTCGCCGTGCTCAAGCCGGGGTCGAGGTTGGCGCGAGACCTGCGAAGGGCTGATGCGGAGCTTTTGGCGCGGGCGACATGAGGAGTACATAAGAACCAGCTTCCAATGTATCAGTACATGGCCAGGCGTTTTCATTGTTTGGACGCAATCAATGGCCCGGTCAGGTCAAACCAGATGCGCCCTGAAACGGCACCTGAGCGGGACGCGTTGCGGCGAGATAAGCGAACTGAGATGGAGCATCAATCATCAAAGTTACCCGGTGACCCGCCGCGTCGACGCACCAGCTTCCTGCGCACGTTGGGACCCGGCCTCATCACCGGCGCGGCGGACGACGATCCCAGTGGAATCGCCACCTACAGCCAGGTTGGCGCGCAATTCGGCTACACCCTCTGCTGGACAATACCGCTCAGCTACCCCCTCCTGGTCGTGATCCAGGGGATCAGCGCAGGCATCGGCGCCGTGACCGGTCAGGGTATCGCGCAGAACCTGCGGCGACACTACCCGCCTTGGGTGATGAGTTTTGCCGTTCTCCTGCTGCTCGTCGCCAACTTCATCAACATCGGTGCCGATCTGGCGGCGATGGGAGCAGCGTTGCGGCTTCTCGTCGGTGGTTCCCAGTTCCTCCACGCCGCCGCCTTCGGACTGCTTTGCGCGGGCCTCGAGATATTCGTGACCTACAGGCGCTACGTGACCATCCTGAAGTGGCTGACCCTTTCGCTGTTTGCGTATGTCGCGGTGGTGTTGGCCGTGAACGTGCCGTGGGCAGTGGCGCTGCGCGGCACACTCATTCCGCAATTCGCCTTGGATCGCGACCATGCCATGGCCCTGGTGGCTGTTCTCGGCACGACGATCAGCCCCTACCTCTTCTTCTGGCAAGCCGGTGAGGAGGTGGAGGAACTCCATCGTCGCCACCTTGCACGGCTCAGCACTCATCCACGCACGGCAGGTGCCGAGCTTGCACGCATCCGAACAGATACGCTTTTCGGCATGACATTCTCCCATCTCATCGCTCTGTTCATCATCATAGCCACTGCAGCCACGCTCAACGCCAACGGCACAACGCAGATCGAGACTTCAGCCCAGGCGGCAGAGGCGCTCCGGCCGATTGCCGGCGAAGTTACCTTCGCGGTTTTCGCCGCCGGCATCATCGGCACCGGCATGCTGGCCGTCCCTGTTCTTGCCGGCTCGGCCGCCTATGCCGTCGCGGAAATGTTCCGCTGGCCGGAGGGGCTGGATCGGCGGCCCCGTGAGGCCAAAGCCTTCTATGCAACGATTACCGCAGCGACCCTCGGCAGTGTCGTAGTCAGTTTCACCGCTCTCGATCCAATCCGCGCGCTCTACTGGACAGCGGTCATTAATGGCATTCTTGCGGTCCCGCTGATGGCGGTCATGATGATGATGGCCAGTAGCCCGCGCGTCATGGGAAGGCTCACCGCCCCGAAGTGGATGGTCGCGGTGGGATGGCTCGCGGTCCTGATCATGGCGCTGGCCACGATCGGGTTCTTCGCGCTCTAACCCAGGCCGCAGCGAAAAGCGGTTCGTGGAGTCCGTTCCATGGGCTATAATGCGCCCATTCGCTGTTGCGAAGCATTGAGGCACGGCATGCAGGGCTGGCTCGTATCGATCGTCCCTGTGAATGTCTCTTCCGCCGTTGGAGGGACATCATGAACGTCTTGATTGTCTATGGAACGACCGAAGGGCAGACGAGGAAGATTGCCGCGCAGACGGCAACACATATTCGCGAGAGCGGGCATCAAGTCGAACTGCTTGATAGCGCAGCGCTCTCGTCCGATTTGAAGCTTGGACACTTCGACGCGTTCGTCATTGCCGCGTCGGTCCACCAGGAGCATCACCAGGAAGCCGTCACGAACTTCGTATTTGCGCATCACGAACCACTGAACGCCAAGCCATCAGCCCTCATATCCGTCAGCTTGTCGGCCGCGCTGGAAGACCAAAGGACGGAGGCTCAAAAATACGTGGATCGCTTCATTTCCGTGACGGGGTGGCAACCGCGCATGACCCTCCTCCTCGGGGGTGCTTTGCGCTTCACCAAGTACGATTATTTTCAGGAGCAGTTCGTCAAGTTCGTCGTCATGAAGAGCAACGTTCCAAGCCCCGAGCGCGATCACGAATTCACTGACTGGAACGCACTCGCTCACTTCACGGATCGATTTCTCGAGACGGCCGGCTGAACAAGGAGGTGCCTGAGTCCGCGCAGCTTGCATCGGCCCAATCCTCTGCCGTCCTTGCCGGCAGCCCCCGCGAGCGATCGCGAATCCGATGCAAGCAGCCGCTTCCGCGGCGAGCAATTCCAGGAAAAGTGTGTAACGGTTTTCCGTCCGGAATTGCGTAAAAACAAATACTTAGAGCGGTTCGGCGATTCCGTGAGACGCTGAGCCGCTCTAGAGATGCACGGAATGAAGCTCGCTCTTTGACCAGGGGAGTCCCGTGATCGTCAGTGAGATGAATACCCAAGAATGCAGGATGCACCTGGCCACGAGCAGGGTCGGGCATCTCGCCTGCGTAAGAAGCGGAATGCCGTACGTCGTGCCGATCAGCTTCGTATACGAGAACAGCCACATCTACAGCTTCTCCCTGATTGGTCGCAAGGTGCGGGCAATGCGAGGACATCCCCAGGTCTGCCTCGAGGTCGACGAGATCCACAGCCCTCGCAGTTGGTGGAGTGTCATTGCCTTCGGCCGCTACGAAGAACTTTCCGAAACGGGCCCCCGGCAGAATGAGCGCGACCATGCATGGTCGCTGTTGCAGCAAGCGCGCCCCGACTGGTGGGAACCTGGCAGCGAGACGCCTTACTCAGAGGATAAGGTGGCCATTCCGCCTCACCTCTTCTTCCGCATCAACATCGAGAAGATCACTGGCCGTCGTGCCTTCGCCTAAGCGGCCCCGGTTTTCATCGCCGGCGGCCTCCACACCTTTTACATCTTCCGTGTCGCCTGGACTCGGTATTTGTTTTTGCCGGAGGAGCCGACTCGGGTTGCGTGGTGCAGCACCTGAAGTCGGCGCAAAACTAGCTCATCATTCTCGGTAGCCCTGCCGCCAGCGCATCGACGGCCAAGCGCACTTTCAGCGGCAGATGCGGCGTCTGCAGCCAGAGCGCGTGGCAGTCGTAGAGATAGTCCGGCTGGTCCGGCAGCAGCCGGACGAGCGCGCCCGCTTCGACACGCTCACGCACCAGCCAGTATGGCAGCCAGGCCAGACCCATGCCGTCGGTCGCCGCATCGGCGATGGCGTCGAGGTCGTCGAGCCGCAGCCGGCCGGCCGGCGCGATCTGCGTCATCGAACCGCCATCGCGCGGGAACAGCCATGGCTGCAGCGCCTGGCCGAGCCGTCGGTAGATGATCGCCTGATGACCGGCGATATCGTCGAGCCGAAGCGGCCGGCCGATCCTCTCGAGGTAGGACGGCGAAGCGCAGACGATCATGCGCTGGCGCGCGACGCGGCGCACGATGATGCCGGCCCTGTCATCCAGGGCGCCCGTGCGGATCGCGAGGTCAAAACCGTCCTCGACGAGATCGGCGAAGCGGTCGCTGAGCGACAGGTCGAGTTCCAGCGTGGGATAGCGACGGGCAAGCGCGAGCAGGATCGGCGTGACGCAGTGGCGGCCGAAATGCGCCGGCATGGTCACGCGCAGCTTGCCGCGTGGCTCGGACAATTGCTCGGCCGCGAGCGCATCGGCGGCTTGCGCTTCCGCCAGCACGATCCGGCAGCGCTCGTAATAGGCGCGCCCGAAATCGGTCAGGCTCTGCCGGCGCGTCGTGCGGTTGAGCAGGCGCACGCCCAGATGTTCCTCCAGGAAGCGGACATGCTTGCCGACCATCGGGCCCGACAGGTCGAGTGCTGTCGCGGCGGCCGCGAACGAGCCGAGGTCGACTGCCCTGACGAACACCTCCATGCTTTCGAGGCGATCCATATTCAAAACCATCTGTTTCGACTGTTCTGCCTGATGCGCGATTTATCCCTTCCGGATGCCTCTGCATAGTCCATTCCATCAACTGGATTTGGAGTTGCATAATGGCAAGGGCTGTTCGCTTTCACAGTCACGGCGGTCCCGAAGTGTTGCGCATCGAAGATGTCGAGGTTCCGCCGCCGGGCCCCGGCGAGGTGCGGATCAGCGTCAAGGCGCTGGGCTTGAACCGCGCTGAAGCCTCGATGCGCAGGGGCAGCTATATCGAGACGCCGGTGCTGCCGTCAGGCCTCGGCCTCGAGGCGGCGGGCACGGTCGAGGCGGTGGGCGACGGCGTCGAAGGCTTCGCGCCGGGCGATGCGGTCAGCATCATCCCGCCACGCTCGATGGCGCGCTGGCCGGCCTATCGCACGCTCGCCACCTTTCCGGCCGAGCTCGTCGTCAAGCATCCGCCGTCGCTCGGCTTCGAAGCCGCCGCCGCGACCTGGATGCAATACCTCACCGCCTATGGCGCGCTGGTCGACATTGCCCGTCTCGGCCGTGGCGAGCCTGTCGTCATCACCGCCGCGTCGAGCAGCGTCGGGCTGGCCGCTATTCAGATCGCCAACAGAATTGGCGCCGTGCCGATTGCCGTCACCCGCACATCTGCCAAGAAGGAAGCTCTGCGTGATGCCGGCGCCGCCGATGTCGTCGCCTTGCACGAAGAGGATCTCGAAACGCGGCTGAGGGAGATCGCCCCGCCGGGTGTGCGCGTCGTCCTGGACGCCGTCGGCGGTCCGATCTTCACGCCGTTGACAGCCGCGATGTCACGCGGCGGCATTCTTCTCGAATATGGCGGCCTGAGCCCCGAGCCGACGCCGTTTCCGCTGTTCGATGTGCTGGCCAAGACGCTGACGCTGCGCGGCTATCTCGTCCACGAAATCACCGGCGATCCGATCCGGCTGGAAGCTGCCAAGCGCTTCATCCTCGACGGCCTCGCATCAGGCGCGCTGCAGCCCGCGATCGCCAGGACCTTTCCGTTCGACAAAATTGTCGAGGCGCACCGCTTCCTCGAATCCGGCGAGCAGTTCGGCAAGATCGTCGTGACGGTTTGAAGCCCGAACGAAGGCGAGGGCGCGTTATCGGGAGCGGCGCCGGTCCTTCGTCCTTCGCGGAGCTTGCGGTGAGGATGGCTCGCGAGACGGTCGAGTTTGTAGTCTTGCCTTCGAGCGTCGCGTGAGCGAACGAGCTACGTCCTACTCAATTTGATGTATGCCCTCCCGTAAGGACAGCCTTTCAAGCATATGCTAATAGAGGCATTGGTGGGAGGATGCCATGCCGTCCTTGAGGTGGGCTGCTATTGTCGCCCTGGCCGCGACACTCAACAATGCGACACCGACAATGGCTGCCGAAGCGGTGGGCCAGGCAGTCGTGATCAAGACTGCCGTTACCGGCGCAACCGGACCGCTGGAAGTCAAGTCGCCCGTTCATCGGGACGAACGTATCAGCACATCCAATTCCGGGCTTGGCCAATTCGTGTTCCTGGATGGTACCAAGCTGGCGGTGGGTTGGGGTTCTTCCGTCGTCATCGACAAGTACATCTTCAACGATGATAATTCCGTGAAGAAGCTTACCATCCGCGCCGCCAAGGGAACGTTTCGCTGGATAAGCGGAAGCTCGCCTTCGTCCGCCTACCAGATCGTGACGCCTGCAGGCACGATAGGCGTGCGGGGAACAGCATTCGATATCCACATCGCGCCCAACGGCAAAACCGCCGTCGTGCTCCTGAAGGGGCAGGCCCGATTCTGCAGCGGCGGCGGATGCAGGGAACTGAAGCGGCGCTGCGATTGCGTGGTCGCGTCACCATCGGGCGCAATGACCGACGTCATCAAGGTCAATCGATCCGTGCTCACCACACTCGGCACCTCGCGGGCATTGCCGTTTCTGACCGGCAATCAGCAGCTTTCGGGAGGCTTCGCCACAAGCGGCGGAAATTGCGGGATGGCGGCCGCCATTCAGCAGGAGCACACGGCGCGGCCGCAGCAACGCAACTCACCGGCACCGCCCAGTCCGGGCACGCCCAATCCGCCGAGCCCGCCGCCGAAGGGCGACGTTGATGACGGCAACAACGGGCATGGAAATGATCCGGGCAAGCACGATCCCAGCAATCCCGGAAAATCCTACGGTCCTGGCAGGAAGGGATAGGGCAAGGGCGGCGGCAACGGCAAGAGCAACGGATAGCCGTTCTTTTCTCGGCGTGTCTGGTAATCGGTCGGGCTAACGCGCTTCTACGTCGGGGTGGACGAAATCGTCGCCCCTTGAACAGCAGCGAGTCCGGCGGTCGACCGCCTTGTATGAATGCAGGTCAGGAACCGGAGCCGAATTGTTGCTCCGCATAGCCGGCATTCGCTTCCACCGCTGCTCCCGCCCGTTTGGCGACAAAATCATCCGCTCTGCGCGATATCCGGCCATAGAAGTCCTGCAAGCCTACCGGCAGGCTCGCGGCCTTGGCTTTGGCCGCCGCGACGATCTTTCGGCTGCGTGGCGAGCGCGAATGCAACGCCTCGACGAGCTTGCCGTGGAGAAGCCGCAATGCCGCAAAATCCGGCGACGACGCTACATTTTCATCGCCGACGACGGCATTGATTCTCGTCCTCGCGCTCTTTCCCTTGAGCTCCAGCGATCCCGCGTCGAGCAAGGCCCAGCCTGGCAGCGATCGTACTGTGTCGTCGGACGCTAGGATGTCGAAACTCACCGTCTTGCACGCTGTCTCGATACGCGCAGCGATGTTCACCGCATCGCCAACGGCCGAATAGTTGAATCGCGACTCCGCACCCATGTTTCCGACGCAGGCGACGCCGGTATGGATTCCGATACCGATGCGAACCGTCTGTCCGGTCCCGAATCCGAATGCATCGCTTTCGTTAAGGCGAGCAATTGTCTCGCGCATGGCCAATGCCGCGCGAACGGCCTTGGCGGGATGGTCGGTGACATCGACCGGGGCATTCCAAAAGGCCATGATCGAATCGCCGATGAACTTGTCGAGTGTGCCTTCGTTGGCGGTGACGTGACGGCTGAGCGCGTCGAGAAGCGTGTTCAGAAACCGCACGACGGCGGTGGGCGGCAGTCTTTCGCTGATCTCGGTGAAGTTTCGCACATCGACGAACATCACGGTCAGCTCGCGGTCGTCTCCGCCAAGACGCAGCGCGTTGCGCGTGTGCTCGATGCGGTAGAGAAGCGACGGCGACAAATATTGGCCGAAGGCCCGCCGGATCGCCCGCCGCTCCCGGTCAGTCACCAGGAAGCGGAAAGAGGTTGTCGCAAAATGCGTGATCGTGCCCATGACGATCGGCGCAAACGGGTCGAACAGCAGTCCCGCAAGCGAAAAGGCAAGCCATGATGCGACGAGCGCCAGGCCCGTGATCGCCAGGCCGCAGGCGAGCGCAATCGCGGGGCTTACGAAAATCGTGAGGATCACCAGAAGGATGCCGAGCATCGCGATCGACGCGATTTCCAGCCCGTTTGCCCAGTCGGGCCGCGACAGGTAGTGGCCGGACAGTACCTGTTCCACCATCTGCGCGTGGAGCGAGACGCCCGGCACGTTCTCACCGAGCGCCGTGACACGAATGTCCTGCAGCCCAGGGGCGGAAGTACCGACAAACACGATGCTGCCCTCGATCGCGGCCCTTGTTTCGGGCGAGACGCCGCCGGGTGCGAGCACGTCCTTAACCGAAACATACCGTTCCGCCCTGTCGGGACTGACATAGAGCCAGAGTTCGCCGGCCGAGGTCACCGGGATAACGAAGTCGCCGATCTTGACGGAGGTCATTATGCCCTGCCGGTCCGGCGCGCCGGCAATGACGTAGGTGGAGGCACCCTGCGCCACCCTCATGGCTTCGAGGGCAAGACCCGGATAAAGCTGCTGGCCATCAGTCAGAAAGAGTGGAGCTGTCCTCACCACCGCGGTCGATCTGCCCGGATTGAGGCTGATATGTCCGATGCCGGCGGCATTGGCCTCAAGCTGCGGCCGCAGCGGTGTGGCTACCCTGATATGGGGAGGAGCATCGACCGGGCTCTCGCCCGTAAAGGCGATGCCAGCCTTCATTCGCGGCCGATAGTTCCCTTCGTTGGAGATGCCGTAACCCAGGACAACTGGCTTGCCGTCGATCGACCGGGCGAAGATATCGTCGTTGTCGGGCAGGCGGTCGAGCAGGGCAGGATCGATGCCTGGCACGTCGCGGACAACAGTGCGGGGCGACAGACGATCGGGCTCGGAGAAAAGGATGTCGAATGCGATGGCTGCCGCACCAAGCTCCGTCAGTTTCTCGACCAGAGTCGCCATGCGGTCCCTGGGCCACGGCCACTGCCCGAACTGCTGTAGTGAGGCCTCGTCGATGTCGATCACGCGCACGGGCATCGACTCGAAGCGGCGCGGTGCCAGCCTCTGATATTGGTCGAACGTCGCTTCGCGGGCCAGTTTCAACGGCTGCGGGTCGCGCGCCCGGACAATGGTAAGCGCCGCTACCAGCGACAAGCCCAGGATGACGCCGGCCAACTGAGCGCGTGTCATGACTTCTGCACCAGTTGCTGTGCCGCTTGTCCTTCCAGCATGGTCCCGCCCCGGGAAGTTGCTTTCGCGCCTCAGGGCTAGGCTGCATCGTTCCTGGCTAATGTGCAATCGCCAACCTTACCGCCCAACAGAATCCGGCGATCAGCCCGGCAAGTTCATCTTGACGGCATGAGGCCCCAAAAGAAAGACGAGGCGCGTTGTCGGGAGCCGCGCCGCTCGTTCGTCATTTGGGTGGAAAGCGCAGAAACTGGATGGCCGGAAGGTCGTCGCAATCATGCGTGTCACACTCGCCAACCATGCACCCGGAGCCCGCCGATGACCCTCACCATCACCGCCTTTGAACGCTCGCCCGACGGCGGCAGGGGACAGGCACGCGACATGCGTGTGCGCTGGGCACTTGAGGAAGCTGGCCAGCCTTACGAAGTCCGCCTCGTTTCGTTTGAAGAGATGAAGCAACCCGCCCATCTCGCGGTTCATCCATTCGGGCAGATCCCCACCTTTGAGGAGGGCGGGCTCGCTCTATTCGAGTCTGGCGCCATCGTCTTGCATATCGCAGAACACTACGCCGGTTTGCTGCCGGACGATGCGAACGCCCGGGCGCGGGCGATCAGCTGGATGTTCTGCGCGGTCAATACGGTGGAGCCGCCGATTATCGACCTGCAAGTGGCGCTCTTTCAGGAGGGCAATGAGAGCTGGCACGAGCAGCGTCTGCCCATGGTCCATGATCGCATCCGCGACAGGCTGCGCCAACTCTCGGCTCGTCTTGGCGATAACGATTGGCTCGACCACGACTTCAGCGCCGGGGACGTTATGATGGTGACGGTGCTGCGCAGGTTGAACAGGTCGGGCCTGCTGGACGAGTTTCCGAACCTCGCAGCCTATGTCGCCCGCGGCGAAGCGCGCCCCGCCTTCAAACGCGCTTTCGATGCTCAGTTGGCGGTTGCCACGGCTGCATCACGATCGATCTAGGAGCGACATCCACGCCTTCGCGCATCGCTATGCCGCGCTCGCTATCTTGAGAGCGGCAACTCATTCCGAGAGCTGCTCCGGCATCGCTTGTTCCTTCGGAAGTGGTAGCTCGGCCGCTCTGCACGCCGCGGGCAACGGATCATCCGCAAAAATTTAAAACGTTTGCAATTCTGCAAAAGGCGATTACAAACGTTTCAACATCGCGTTCGGGGAGGAACGATTGTCGGCCCGTGTAACCACGCTGAAGGAGCTTGCCTCCAGCCTCGGCCTGTCGATCACGACAGTGTCACGGGCGCTTGCCGGCCATCAGCAGATCGCGCTGAAGACACGCGAACGCGTCGCCCAGGCGGCGCGCCAGGCTGGCTATGTGCCCAACACTGCGGCGCGCACGCTGGTTTCCGGCCGCAGTGGTTTCGTTGGCCTGGTGCTGCCGATCCGCGGCCCCAATCTGGTCGATTCCTTCCTCGGCGAGTTCATCACCGGGCTCGGCGAGGGGCTGGTGGCGCATGGCGCCGACCTCATCCTCGCCACGGCAGCGCAGGACCAGGCCGAGCTGGCGGTATTGCGCCATGTCGTCGAATCCGGCCGGGCCGACGGCGTCGTCATCACCCGTATCGCCGAGGTCGACGAACGCCTCGCCTATCTGCGCCGGCGCGGCTTTCCCTTCGTTGCCCACGGCCGGCTGCTCGACAGCGACTTTGCTTACAACTGGCTCGACACCGACGGCGCCCATGCCTTCGGCGAGGCCTTCGACATGCTCTACGATCTCGGCCACCGCCATTTCGGCCTGGTGACGATTTCCGAGCCGATGACGTTCCGGCATTTGCGGCAGGACGGTCTCGCCGCGGCGATCGCCCGTCGCGGCGACCCTTCGGTGCGGCTCGACGTGGCGACCGCCCCGCGCTTCGATCGCGGCGCCCGCATCCAGGCCGTCAACCGCATGCTGCAGGCGCCCAATCGGCCGACTGCGGTTATCGCCCTGTTCGACGAACTGGCGCTGACGGTGATGGAGGAGGCGTCACGCGCCGGTCTCAGCGTGCCGCGTGACCTCTCCATCATCGGCTTCGACAATGTCGTCGCCTCGGCCTATGCGCCGCCCGGCCTCACCACCTTCGACGCCTCGATCCGCCAGTGCGCGCGCGAGATCGCCGACATGCTGCTCACCGTCATCGCCGACAGGCCGGCGGAGCCGCTGACCCGGCTGATCCGGCCGACGCTGGTGCCGAGGGCGAGCCATGGACCCGCGCCGCGGGCAAGAAACTGACGCCGGCGTGACGGCGCATATCCAGGGAGGAAGAGCATGATCAACGCATTGAGGAAACTGGCGGGCGCGGCGCTGGCGCTGGCGCTGGCCGCTGGGGGCGCCCACGCCCAGCAGGTGCTGTTCTGGTCGACGCAGGCGCGGCCGGTCGAGGAGACGCAGAAGATGCGCGACCAGGTGCTGAAGGGGTTCGACGGCCCGGTCGACTATCAGGTCGCCGAGGACGGCCCCTGGCTCACCCGCCTGCAGGCCGAATTGCAGGCCGGCTCCGGCGCCATCGGCCTGCTCGGCGGCCTGCATGGCGACTTCTCCACCGTCGGCGCCAGCCTTGTCGATCTCTCCGCCGTCGACGTCGGAGGGGTCAAGGTCAACGAGGCCTACAAGAAGCTCGGCATGCTCGGCACCGGCGAACAGAAATACATGCCTTGGATGCAGGCGACCTTCCTGATGGCCGCCAACAAGCAGGCGCTGCAATATCTGCCGCCGGGTGTCGATCTCAACACCATCACCTACGACCAGCTCATCGAATGGTCGAAGACGATCGCCGAAAAGACCGGCTCGCCGAAATTCGGCTTGCCGGCCGGTCCGAAGGGGCTGAAGCACCGCTTCTTCGAAGGTTTTCTCTATCCGTCCTACACCGGCTCGATGGTGACCAAGTTCCGTTCACCGGAGGCCGAGACCGCCTGGAACAAGTTCAAGGAGCTGTGGCAGTACACCAATCCGAACTCGACCAACTACGCCTTCATGCAGGAGCCGCTGCTGTCGGGTGAGGTCTGGGTCGCCTTCGACCACGTCGCGCGCCTCGCCGGCGCCTTCAACCAGAAGCCCGACGATTTCGTCGCCTTCCCGGCGCCGGCCGGTCCCGCCGGCCGTGGCTTCATGCCGGTGGTGGCCGGCGTCGCCATCCCCAAGACCTCGCCCGATGTCGGCAAGGCCAAGGCGCTGGTCGCCTATATGCTGAAGCCGGAAACGCAGATCGCGACGCTGAAGGCGACCAATTTCTTTCCCGTCGTCGACGTCAAGCTGCCCGACGACGTGCCGGCCTCGGTGAAGGCCTTCGCGCCGGTGATCGCCGCCATGACGGGCGCGCCCGATGCGCTGCCGGCGCTGCCGCCGATGGGGCTCGGCGATCTCGGCGGCAAGTTCAACCAGGTTTACAGCGACAGCTTCGAGCGCATCGTGCTCGGCGGCGAGGACGTGCATGGCGTGCTGGAAGAGCAGGCAGCGGTGCTCAAGGCGATCATCGACCAGGCCAAGGCGCCGTGCTGGGCGCCGGACAAGCCGTCAGAGGGCGCCTGCCCGGTCGAATAGGATCCTCCCGAGGGGGCGCCCGGAGTTTGTTGCGCTCCGGGCGCCCAGACCAGCAAACAAGGACGCTACGATGAACGGCAAGGCTCTGCCCTATCTGCTGCTGATGCCGGCAACTTTGTTCCTAGGCGTCTTCTTCCTCTATCCGTTCGTGCTCGTCGCTTTCGAAGCGGTGACCCGCGACGGCGCCTTCACGCTCGACAATTTCCGCACCATGGCTGGTAGCTGGAAGTTTCCGGCCACCGTACGCAACACGTTGCTGCTTGCCGCCATCGTCGTGCCGATCCAGCTCGCCATGGCGCTCTTGATGGCAAGCATCGTGTCGCGGCTGGAGACCGGGCGCAGCGGCGCACTTTATATCTTTGCCATTCCGCTCGGCATTTCCGACCTTGCCGCCGGCCTTATCTGGCTCGCCATCTTCGACCAGTCCGGTTTCCTCAACACGCTGCTCTCCAGCCTTGGCATCGTCGACCGGCCGGTCATGTTCCTTGGCTACCAGAGCAAGCTCACCATCTTCATTGCCGTCGCTTTGGCCGAGATCTGGCGCGCTACGGCGATCATGATGGTCATTCTCGTCGCCGGCATGGGGCTGATCCCCAGGGAATATTACGAGGCCGCGGAGGTCTTCGGGGCCGGCCCGTGGAAGCGGTTCTTGCGCATCACCCTGCCGCTGCTCCGCCCCTCGCTGCAGACGGCGATCATCCTGCGCGTCATTCTCGCCTTCGAGGTCTTCGCCGTCGTCGCGGCCCTTGGCGGAACCAATCTGCCGGTGCTGATGGGCGAGACCTACAACTGGCAATTCACGCTGCAGGATCGCAACGTCGCCGCCGCCTCGGCGCTGCTCATCCTCGCCATCTCGATCGGGTTCACGCTGTTCTTCTTGAGAGTACTGCGCGTGCCCAAGGAGGCACGGATATGAAGGAGGCGCGCCTATGAGCGCCGTCGCCGAGGCGCCGGTCGCCGCCACCGCTGACACCCGCAAGGCCGGAGACTGGCTGCTCGTCGCCGCCGCTATCCTGCTCTGCGTCTGGGTGCTGCTGCCGATCTATCTCCTGATCGTCAACGCGCTGTCGTCGCCGGAAGAGGTCACTGCCTTTCCCAAGCGCTTCTTCCCGTCCTTCGATATCGGCAGCCTGTCCTTCTTCATCAACTTCGCCGGCGTTGCCAGTGCGCTGTGGAACTCGGTGCTCGTCGCCACACTGACGATGATCCTGTCCATCGGCTTCGGCGCGCCGGCCGGCTACGCGCTGTCGCGCTTCGATTTCCCGGGCAAGGGAACCTTCCGCTTCCTGGTGCTGATGACGCGCGCCTTCCCGCTGCCGCTCTTGGCGCTGCCGCTGGCGGTGATGTTCATCCGCACCGGCCTCGACGATACCGCGCTCGGCCTGGCGCTGGTGCATACCACGCTGGCGCTGCCCTTTGCCGTGCTGATCACCTTCTCGCTGTTCTCGGGCATCCCGGTCGAGTTGGAAGAGGCGGCCTGGACGCTCGGCTGCACCCGCTGGCAGGCCTTTCGCAAGGTCATCCTGCCGTTGGCCTTGCCCGGTATCGCCGCCTCGGCGGTGTTCGCCTTCACCATTTCCTGGAACGAGGTGTTCGCCGCCGCCGTGCTCACCATCGAGAACCGCACGCTGACCGCCTTCCTGCTGCAGAGCCTCGGCGAGTCGCCGCTCTACCTCAAATTCGCTGGCGGCGCGGCCCTGGTCGTGCCGGCGCTGATCTTCATCTTCGCCGTCCGGAAATATCTGTTCGCCATGTGGGGGATCGCCAACCGATGACGCGCGAGACGGAGAACGCTCATGGCTGAAATCGCCATCAAGGGAGTGGCCAAGCGCTTCGGCGGCTTCACCGCGCTGCATCAGGTCGACCTCAGCATCGCCGACCAGGAATTCATGGTGCTGCTCGGCGCCTCCGGCTGCGGCAAGACCACGCTGCTCAGGATCGTTGCCGGGCTGGAGACGCCCAGCCAGGGCGAAGTCTGGATCGGCGGTCGCCGCGTCGACCATCTGCCGCCGCGCGACCGCGGCATCGCCATGGTGTTCCAGAACTATGCCGTCTTCCCGCATCTGACCGTGTTCGAGAACATCGCCTTCGGCCTGCGCATGAAGAAGCTGCCGCAGCAAGAGGTCGAGCGGCGCGTCAACCGCACCGCCGAGCTGATGCATATCGAGCAGCTTCTGAAGCGCTATTCCGGCCAGCTGTCCGGCGGCCAGCGCCAGCGCGTCGCGGTTGCTCGCGCACTCGCCATGGAGCCGGACGTCATCCTGATGGACGAGCCGCTATCGAACCTCGACGCTCTTCTTCGATTGGAGATGCGCGCCGAACTCAAGGGCGTGCTTGCCGCATCGAAGACCACGACAATCTACGTCACCCATGACCAGGTCGAGGCGATGAGCCTTGCCGACCGCATCGCCGTCATGCATCAGGGCCGCATCGTCCAGGCGGCCTCACCTGTCGAGGTCTACCGCAATCCGGCCGCTCGTTTCGTCGGCTCCTTCATCGGCAACCCGCCGATGAACTTCCTGCCCGCGTCCAAAGCCGCGAACGGCAGCTGGAGCGTGGCCGGGCTGACGCTGCCCGGCCCGAAATCGGATCGACAGAAGATCGAATTCGCCATCCGCCCCGAGGACGTCGAGGCGGGCGACAAAGGACTGCAGGCCACAGTTCGCGTCATCGAGCCGCTCGGGCCGCACACGCTGGTCACTTGCGATGTCGAAGGCGGCCTGTTCCGCGCCGTGCTGGACTCCGGTGCCGCCGTTGCCGTCGGCGACCGCCTGCGGCTCGCCCCCAAGCCTGACCGCATCCGCTGGTTCGATCCCGAAACCACCAATGCCCTCTGAAAGACCTCGATCCGCCATGACCGCCTCTGCCGCCCAAGACATCATCGCCCGCGCCGTCGAGGTGCTGAAGGAAAACGACCACGGCGACTACACCATCCCGACGAAGGGGCTCTACCCGTTCCAGTGGAATTGGGATTCCTGCCTGACCGCGCTCGGTCTCGCTCACTATGACGAGGCGCGCGCCTGGACCGAGATCGAGACGCTGTTCGCGCATCAATGGCCCGACGGCATGGTGCCGCACATCGTCTTCCATGTCTGGAACGATGGCTACTTTCCTGGACCGGAGGTCTGGCGCACCGGCCGCCGGACCGCGACCTCCGGCATCACCCAACCCGCCGTCGCCGGCTTTGCCGTGCGCCGCCTGTTCGACCGCGCGAGCGACAGCAAGCTGGCGGCAGAGCGGGCTCGCAGGCTGCTGCCGAAGATCGACGCCTGGCACCGCTGGTTCTACGAGAACCGCGACCCCAAGAGGGAGGGGCTGGTTGCGATCATCCATCCCTGGGAGTCCGGCCGCGACAACTCCATCGACTGGGACGATGCCTTCGAGCGCGTGCCGACCGAAGGTGTCGAGCCCTACACGCGACGCGATATCCTGCACGCCGATCCGGCGCATCGACCGACCCAGGCGCAATACGACCGCTATCTCTGGCTGGTGCAGCATTTCCGCGGGCTCGGCTGGGACAATGCCAAGCTGCACGACGCCTCGCCGTTCCAGATTGTCGACCCTGGCTTCAACGCCATCCTGATCCGTGCCGCAGCCGATCTTGCCGATCTTGCCGAGGCACTGGGCGAGACCGGGATCGCCGCCGCCAACCGCGCCCGCGCCGAAAAGGGCATTGCCGCGATGGAGCGCCTGTGGAGCGAGGCGCAGGGCCAATATCTCGGCCTCGACCGCATCACCGGCAAGCTCGTCGACAGTGCCTCCGTCGGCGGCATCCTGCCGGCCTTCGCCGCCGTGCCGGAGGCGCGCGCCGCCGCGATCGCGGCAAGCGTCGAGCGCCTCGCCGGCAAGGCGCGCCACATCGTGCCCTCGCACGATCCTGGCGACCCGCGCTTCGACGCCAAGCGCTACTGGCGCGGCCCGGTCTGGCTGGTCGTCAACTATATGATCGCCGACGGCCTTCTCGCTGCCGGTCACACCGAGGTCGCCAACCGCATCACCCGCTCCAGCATCGATCTGATCACCGAAAGCGGCTTCGCCGAATATTACGACCCGCTCACTGGTGAACCGCTCGGCGGCGGCCGCTTCACCTGGACGGCGGCGATGGTCATCGAATTTTTGCGCGGAATGTAAGCGCGCGTTTATCGAGCCGGTAAACTTTGCGGCGGCGGGAGCTACACCAGCGCGCCGCAAACGGCTATCAATCGTCGCGACATCATGCTTCGGGAGACATGAGGGGGCGGCTTGCAGCTGGATTTGAAAACAATCGAGGCTTTAGCCCCCGACCAGGCCTCGCTTGGCGCCGCCGCCAAGCTGACCAAGCGCTCGAACTGGCCGCGTCTCGAGACGAATGAGCAACTGGGGCTGATCTGGGGCGAATGCCAGGGTTCCGGGTCGAATCCCTACCGGGTCATGTTCGACACCGGCGACCATGGCTACAAATGCACCTGTCCGTCGCGAAAATTCCCCTGCAAGCACATACTGGCGCTGATGTGGATCGGCGCCACGGCGCCGGCCAGCTTCGCGCTTGTCGACCAGACGCCGGACTGGGTGAACGACTGGCTTGGCCGGCGCCGCAAGCCGGGGCAGCCGCCGGCGCAAGCACCAGCACGCGCGGAAGGCAAAAGCATCGACGAGGCCTCGCGGCCCGAGCAGAACGCCCCGGTCGAGGACGCCGCGGCCGCCGAGCGCCGCGAGACGGCGCAGCGCAGGCGGGCTGAGGACACGCGAAGCGCGGTGTCGGCCGCGCTCGACGAGCTCGACCAGTGGATCGCCGACCAACTGCGGCTTGGCCTTGCCGGATTTGTCGATGCCTGCAGCGAGCGCTGCCGCCGCATCGCGGCACGGCTCGTCGACCTCAAGGCGACCGCGCTTGCCGGGCGTATCGACGAGCTGCCGGCGCGGCTGATGGCGCTGCGCAGCGAAGAGCGGCCGGATGCCGCGATCCGCGAGCTCGGCAAGCTGGTGCTGCTTGCCAAGGCCTGGCGGGCCGCGCCCGACGATGCGGAGCTGAAGCGCCTCGTCTCGACATCGGAGACTCGCGACCAGATCCTCGCCAGTCCTGATGCCGTCCAGGTCGAGAGCGATTGGGAGGTGCTCGGAGAGAAGATCGAGACGCGCCGCGATAGTCTGGTCAGTCACGCCACATGGCTGCTCGATCTGAAAAGCTCCGCTCCGCGCTTTGCTGTCCTGCTCGATTTCTTCCCAGCCTCGGCAGGGCGGCGATCCGGCGCCTTCGCGCCGGGAGACCGCTTCAGGGCGAGGCTGGTGTTCTATCCGTCGCGCAATCCGCTGCGGGCACTGATCGCGGAGCGGCTGGGCGATGCGGCGCCTGGCGCGTGGCCAGCCTTCCCCGAGGGCACCGCCGGCGATCCGCTTGCCGCCTATACCGCCTTCCAGGACGGCGCGCCGTGGCTGTCCGATTGCCCCATCATCCTGCCGGCCGGCGCGATCGCGCTGGACGAGAAGGAAGGTGCTTGGTGGCAGGCGGCCGGCGATCCGCATGGCATCGCCCTGCCTGTCGCGGGCTCGGTCAGCCAGACTTTGCTCGGCCTCGACCTTGCGGCGACAGCGGCGCTCTGGAACGGCGCCAGGCTCGAGCTTCTGGCCTCGCAAAGCAGCATCGGGAGGCTCGATCTGTCATGAACGAGCTGGAGCAGGCAGGGCTGGCACGATTGCGCGACGGCTGGGTTTCGGGCGGCGCCGCATTCGAGCTGGCCCCCGCCGAATGGAAAGATGTTGCCGCTGCTGCCAGTCCCGACGAGCAGGAGCGGCGGCTCCTGGCCATCGCCGCGCAGGCGCTCGATGTCGCGCTCCGCCCGGCGGCGCCGAAAACCTTGAAACGGCGCCCGCCGCTGCCGGTGCTGGCCTTGCCAATGCTCCCCGAACGGCTGCGGCCGTTGCTGCGTGCCGCGTTGAAATATGCAACCGATGCGAGGCTCAAGACCCGTGTGGCCACGCTCGTCGCCAGCCGCGGCTTCGTGCTGCATCCGATGGATTGGATGCCTGCAGCGTCATATCAGGAAAGTCCGGAGGTCTACGCTCCCTGGATCGACTGGCAGGCCGGCGCGGAGGGCGAAAAACAGTCCCGGCGCGAGCATCTGACAGCAGAAACCTGGGATGATTTCTATCCCGCCGCGCGCCGTGCTGCTTTGGTCGACTTGCGGCGCACCATGCCCGCCCTGGCGCGGACCCTTATCGAGACGAAAGGGGCAAGCGAGTCTGCGGAGGTCAGGCTTGCGCTCATCGAACCCTTGCGCTTCGGCCTGGGGGCCGCTGACGTTCCGTTCCTGAAAAGCCTCTCCGCCGATCGTTCGGGCAAGGTGCGCGAAATGGCTGGCCGGCTCCTGGCAAGGTTGGGGGAGCACGGCAATCCGGCTGATGGCGGGTCGGAAGATCCGACAGCTGAGCTCGCCGCTTTCATCGAGGAAGGCAAGGCCGGCTTCATACGCCGCCGCACCACCTACGCACCGGTAAAACTCAAGTCGCCTGCGCAGCAAGCACGTCGCGCCGACCTGTTCGCATCCTGTTATTTCGGCGATCTCGTCGCCCGCTTCGGCAAGACAGAGGCCGATTTCATTGGCGCATGGCAGTTCGGCGTCGATGACAATGCCGATCTGTTTCTAGTTCGAATGGTCTCGGTGTCTGGCGGCGATGCTGCGGTGGCCTGTTTGGCAGATTTGCTTGTCGCCGCTGGCGGCAAGCTGGCGCTTCTCGTCCTCCAGCTCATGTTGCGTTTGGACAGCGGCAGGAAGCGTGTCCTGATCAGGCAGATCCTGAATGACGCGCAAAATCTGGCCGCGCTCAACCTGGTCGAAGGTGCGGAAGCAGGCTGGCTGGAATGGGGCGACCTCGCCAAAGGCAAGGCGCTTTCAGCGCTGCGGTCCGCCTTCTCGGGTGACAAGGACGTCATGAAACGAAGCGCCGAGCAACATCTCGAAACCATGGGTTTTCTGGCCAATCCTTTGACGGCGGAAAAATTGATTGGCGAGGTCGTCGCCGCCGGCCTGCCGCCCGCATCGCCATCGCTCGGCCTGCTGCGGCTCAACGCGGCGCTGGCCGGAAATCCACCCTGAGATAACAGCTGATCAATCCGGAGAAGATCGCATGAACGCAGCCATCCGCCTCCCGGCCGAGCAGGTCTATGCCGCTGAACTGCAGGCGCTCGCGCAGGGCGACGACCGGCAAAAGCCCGCCGGCTGGAGCCTGTCGCCAAAAGCAGTGCTCACCTATCTGATGGGCGGCAAGGCCAACGACGGCACGCTGATCACGCCGAAATATGTCGGCCGCCGGCAACTGATGGAAACCGCGGTCGCAACACTTGCGACCGACCGGGCGCTGCTGCTGCTCGGCGTTCCGGGAACGGCGAAATCCTGGGTCTCGGAACATCTCGCCGGCGCCATCATGGGAAACTCGACGCTCATCGTGCAATGCACCGCCGGCACCGACGAGAACCAGATCCGCTACGGCTGGAACTATGCCCAACTGCTGGCCAAGGGCCCGAGCCAGGAGGCGCTGGTGCCGACGCCGCTCTACCGCGCCATGCAGGACGGCAAGCTCTGCCGCTTGGAAGAGCTGACGCGCATGGGCTCGGACGTGCAGGACACGCTGATCACCGTGCTGTCGGAAAAGATGATGCCGGTGCCCGAGCTGAACACCTCGATCTACGCCCAGCGCGGCTTCAACATCATCGCCACTGCCAACAATCGCGACAAGGGCGTCAACGAGCTCTCCTCGGCGCTGAAGCGGCGTTTCAATGTTGTGGTGCTGCCGCTGCCGGAGGATATGGCGGAAGAGGTCTCCATCGTCTCCCGGCGCGTCGGCGAGATGGCCGGCGGGTTGGACCTGCCTGTGCCGAAAAATGTCAGCGAGGAGATCGCCCGTGTGCTCACCATCTTCCGCGAGCTGCGTTCCGGCGCGACCGCCGACGGCAAGGTGACGCTGAAGACGCCGTCGGGCTCGCTGTCCACCGCCGAGGCGATCGCCACGATGATCAGCGGCCTCAGCCAGGCCGCGTGGTTCGACGGTGGCAAGCTCCACGCCGAAGGGCTTGCGCCAAGCCTTGTCGGCGCCATCGTCAAGGACCCGGTCCAGGACAAGGTCGTGCTGCAGGAATATCTGGAGACGGTGCTGAAGAAGCGGCCGGACTATGCCGGCTATTACGCGGCGCTCAATGCGGCCATCTGAGCCATGACTGAGCGCGGCATCAGCTATTTCGGCATACGCCATCACGGGTCGGGCTCCGCCGAGAGCCTGGTCGAGGCGTTGCGGGAATTGCAGCCGGTCGCCGTGCTGATCGAGGGGCCGGCGGATGCTTCGCCGCTGCTGCCGCTGCTCGCCAGCCCTGAGATGAAGCCGCCGGTGGCGCTGCTTTGCTATCCGGAAGACGATCCCGCCGCGACGAGCTTCTGGCCCTTCGCCGAATTTTCGCCGGAGTATCAGGCGGCGCTTTGGGCTGTCGCCAACAAGGCGGCGCTGCGCTTCATGGACCTGCCGTCGGCCGCACGGCTGGCCGAGAAGGCGTCCGAAAATTCGACCGACATCGATGCCGTCGAAGCAGCGGCCACGGACGGGCAGGGCGAAGAGGCATCGCGGATCCATGATCCGATTGGCACCTTGGCGCACGCCGCCGGCTATGAGGACGGCGAAAGCTGGTGGTCGGACATCATCGAACAGAATCCCGAGCCCGGCCCGATCTTCGCGGCGATCGCCGACGCGATGACAACGTTGCGGGAGGATGAGACTTCGATCGGCAGGTTCGAGGCGATGCGCGAGGCGCATATGCGTCTCGAGATCGCCGCGGCGCGAAAGGAGTTCGACGGGCCGCTGGCCGTCGTCTGCGGCGCCTGGCACGTGCCGGCCCTACAAGCAGCGCATACGCAAAAGAGCGACCAGGCGCTGCTCAAGGGAATGGCCCGGCGCAAGACCATGATGACCTTCGCGCCATGGACGGGGCCGCGGCTGGCGCTGGGCTATGGCTATGGCGCCGGCGTCGTCGCGCCCGGCTGGTGCAAGCACCTGTGGCAGACGCGCGGGCAGGGTGACTCCTCCATCCTGTGGCTCGCGCGGATCGCTTCGGTTCTCAGAACGAAAGGCCACATGATCTCGACCGCCTCGCTGATCGAGGCCGAGCGTCTGGCGCGGGCGCTCGCCGCCATCCGCGAGCGGCCGAAGCCGGGCTTCGAGGAACTGCGCGATGCCTCGATTGCGGCGCTCTTCAACGGCGAGGCCCTGCTGTGGAAGATGGTCGAGGCGGAGTTGCTGCTTGGCGCCGATGTCGGCGAGATCCCGCCCGACACGCCGCTCGCGCCGCTGATCGACGACCTGCAGCGCAACCAGAAAGCAGCCCGGCTGAAGCCGGAAGCGCTCGAGCGGGAACTTTCCATCGACCTGCGCAGCGAGAGCGGGCTCTTCCGCTCGACGCTGCTTCACCGGCTGAACGTGCTCAGCGTGAACTGGGGCAGGTTGACGGACGTCGGTCGCAGCCGCGGCACGTTTCGCGAGCGCTGGATGCTGGCCTGGCAGCCCGAATATGCCGTCCGCCTGGTGGAGAACCTGATCTACGGACCGACCATCGAGAAGGCCGCCAACGGCCGCCTGGTCCAGATGATCGGCGTCGCGACGACGCTCGATGCTTTGGCCACGCTGGTCCAGAGCGCCATCACCGCCGCCCTGAGCGAGGCATCCGCGGCCGGTCTCGCTGCGCTTGAGGAAAAGGCGGCGCACAGCAGCGAATGCCTGGAGCTGCTGGCCTCGGTGCCGCCGCTTGCCGACATCATCCGCTACGGCGAAGCGCGCAAGACCGAGACGGAGCGGCTCGCCGACCTTCTGGAACGCCTGATCATTGAAGGTTCCATCGCGCTGCCCTACGCGGCGCGCGACCTCGACGCGCAGGCTGCCGCGGCGCTGACGGACGCCCTGCGCAAGGCCGACGCGGCGATAAAGCTGGTAGAAGCCGACGAGCATGTTCTGGAGGCATGGCGTGGTGGGCTGGCGGCCGTGCTCGATTCATCGCGCTCGACGGCGCTCGTGGCCGGCTGCGCGGCGCATCTGCTCTACGAGGCAGGGCGGCTCTCCGCCGAAGCCACGGCCGATCTGCTGGCGAAGCGCCTGTCGCCAGGAACGACTGTTCTCGATGCCGCCGCCTTCTTTGAAGGTTTCTTCAGCGGCGCCGGCCAGAGGCTGATCTATGACGAGGGCCTGCGCGCCGCCGTCGATGCGTGGCTGGCCTCGCTCGACGAGGAAGCCTTCGTCGCGCATCTGCCATTGCTGCGCCGGGTCTTTTCCAACCTCGACAGCATGGAGCGCCGGCGACTGATCGAGGCCGTGCTTGGCCGCCGGGCGAGTCTGCCTGCCGGACTGACGCCGGCACCCGATGGCGGCGAGGCCTGGCGCAGGCATTTTGGTCTCATCGGCAAGCTACTTGCAGGAGAGCCCAGCCATGGATGATGGAACGATCGGGCCGGATCTCGATCCGCCGGAGGGGACGCGTGAGCGCCGCTGGCGCCTGGCGATCGGTGCCGACGATCAGTCTTCTCCTGCGCTGTCGGCGGAGGACCGGCGCCTTTCGGCGGCGCTCGACGCACTCTACGGCGATGGCAGTGGCGAGGCCGGCGGCGATCCGCGCAAGCGCCGTGGCGGGCTCGGCCGCTCGGCGCCTCGCGTCGCGCAATGGATGGGCGATATCCGCTCGTTCTTTCCGGAGCAGGTCGTTCAGGTCGTGCAGAAGGACGCCTTCGAGCGGCTGAACCTGAAGCAGATGCTGATGGAGCCGGAATTCCTCAAGGCGATCGAGGCCGACGTCAATCTGGTCGCCGATCTGGTGTCTCTGCGCTCGGCGATGCCGGAAAAGACCAAGGACATCGCTCGTTCGATCATTTCCGACATCGTCGCCAAGCTGATGCAGCGTCTTGAGCAGAAGACTGCCGAGGCGATCCGCGGCGCGCTCGATAAGTCGCGGCGCACCAACCGGCCGCGGCAGCGCGACATCGATTGGCCACGCACCATCGCCGCGAACCTTCGCCACTATCAGCCGGACCACAAGACCGTCGTGCCGGAAAAGCTGGTCGGTTTCGTGCGCCGCCAGAGACGGCTGGTCGACCTCGACGAGGTGACGCTGTGCGTCGACCAGTCCGGGTCGATGGCAAGCTCGGTGATCTACGCCTCGATCTTCGCCGCCGTGATGGCATCGCTGCCGGTCGTGCGCACCAAGCTCGTCTGCTTCGACACGGCGATCGTCGACCTGACGGAAGAACTCAGCGACCCGGTGGAGGTGCTGTTCGGCGTCCAGCTCGGCGGCGGCACCGACATCAACCAGGCGGTCGCCTATTGCGCCGAGCGCATCGAGCGGCCGACCAAGGCGCATTTCGTGCTGATCACCGATCTCTACGAAGGCGGCAACGGCAGGGAGCTTCTGCAAAGGCTGGCAGCACTTGTCCGCTCGGGCGTCAATGTCATCGTGCTTCTGGCCCTCACCGACCAGGGGCGGCCCGGCTACGACCCTTCCATGGCCGGTTCGGTCGCGGCAATGGGTATCCCTGTCTTTGCCTGCACGCCGGACCATTTCCCCGACATGATGGCGGCGGCGCTGCGCCGCGAAGACATCGGCGCCTGGGCGGCGGGAGCGGATATCAAGCTCATCCGCGCCGATGCCGAAACGCCAAACGCGGCCGAGTAGGCCTGCCGATCGACACTCAGAACGGCTTCTCGCCAATCACCTCGAAGCGTTCGACCGAGCAGTGTTCGCCGACGAGCGCCAGCACGTCCGTCGAGGGCTCGACCGCGTCGGGCTGCGTCCACTGGATATTGAAGGAAAAAACGAAGCGGTTGCGGTCGGTGTCGTGCTCCATGCCGGCGAAGCGCGCGCTATAGCCGAGCGGCCGCACCATTTCCTGGAGGTCAGGCGGCGAGCTGTTCGGCCATGAGACCGAAAGGACCGCCTTGTGGTCGCGCGGGATCTTGAGGTCGACCCATTTGAGGGCCTGCAGTGTCACCAGGGTGAGCACCGTTGCGATCGCGCCGAGGCCGAACTGGCCGCCGCCGAAGGCCAGCCCGATCATCGTCATGATCCACATCGTCGCTGCGGTCGTGACGCCGGTGACGAGATCGCCGCGCCGCAGGATGGCGCCGCCGCCGATGAAGCCGACGCCGGTGAGCACGCCGAGCGCGAAGCGCATCACATCCATGCGCGCGAAGGAGTCCGGGCCCTTGCCGGTCACGTCGAGCAGCATGTTGGCCTGGACCATGGCAACGCAAGCCGCAAGGCCGACCAAAATGGTCGTGCGCAGCCCGGCGGAATGGCCGCGCGCCTCGCGGTTCAAGCCGATGAGGAAGCCTGCTAGCAGCGTCAGCAACAGCCGCGCGACGAGGTCCGGCCAGGTCGGATGAAGCGGCATGTCGCAGCAAAGCGGCTCAAACATCGTCCATCAGGGCGGCCCAGGCGCGCCCTCCGTTGCGTCTGGAACGTTCAACTAGGCTTGGCCACCGATGGTTCCGTGGCCCGCCCGTCCCTTCACGGGAGCGCGATGCTCAGCACCAAAGCCAGCAAGACGATGCCGACCAGCCCGGCAATGAAGATGATGCGGCGCGCACGCGTGCGCAGGATGATTTCGCCCTGTCGCGCGTCCCGTCCGGAAAAGACCCGGCCTTCCCTGTCGCGATCCTTGCTCATGGTCTGCCCCTTCCCTGAGGGTGGGCCTGGGAGGTGTCGGAACAGGAACCGATCCGCTGGCATGAAGTTCCGCCGAATGCGTTCTGGCGGCGCGGCGGGCGAGTAGACACCCGCGACCGGCATTCAGCCGGTCGCGGGAGATGATGGCTCAGAGCAATTCCAGGAAAAGTCTGAAAGCGGCTTTCCGTCCGGAATTGAGTCGAAAAACTAGCCGAATTTCGGATCGAGGCTGCCTGACTTGTAGCGCTTGGCCATGTCCGACAACGGGATCGGCTTGATCTTCGGCGCGTTGCCGGCGGTGCCGAACTGCTCGAAGCGCTCCTTGCAAAGCTTCTTCATCGCGGCCATGGCCGGCGTCAGATATTTGCGCGGGTCGAACTCGCTAGGGTTCTCGGTCAGCACCTTGCGGATCGCGCCGGTCAGCGCCATGCGGTTGTCGGTGTCGATATTGATCTTGCGCACGCCGTGCTTGATACCGCGCTGGATTTCCTCAACCGGCACGCCCCAGGTCGGCTTCATCTGGCCGCCATATTTGTTGATGATCTCCTGCAATTCCTCCGGCACCGAGGACGAGCCGTGCATGACCAGATGCATGTTGGGCAGGCGGCGGTGGATCTCCTCGATCACGTTCATCGCCAGCACCGCGCCGTCCGGCTTGCGCGAGAATTTATACGCGCCGTGGCTGGTGCCCATGGCGACCGCCAGCGCGTCGACATGCGTGTCGCGCACGAACTGCTCGGCCTGCACCGGGTCGGTGAGCAACTGGTCGTGGCTGATCGCGCCTTCGACGCCGTGGCCGTCTTCCTGCTCGCCGCCGCCGCTTTCCAGCGAGCCGAGCACGCCGATCTCGCCTTCCACCGAAACGCCGCCCCAATGCGCCATGTCGACGACGCGGCGCGTGATGCCGGAATTGTAGGCGTAGTCGGCCGGCGACTTGCCGTCCTCCTTCAGCGAGCCGTCCATCATCACCGAGGTGAAGCCGTACTGGATCGCGGTGACGCAGGTCGCTTCGTTGTTGCCATGGTCGAGATGCATGCAGACCGGGATGTCGGGGTGGATCTCGACCAGCGCGTCGATCAGCTTGGCCAGCACCACGTCATTGGCATAGGCGCGCGCGCCGCGGCTGGCCTGCAGGATGACCGGCGACTTGGTCTCCTCGGCCGCCTCCATGATGGCGAGCCCCTGTTCCATGTTGTTCATGTTGAAGGCCGGCACGCCATAGCCGTGTTCAGCGGCATGGTCGAGCAATTGTCTCAGTGTGATGCGAGCCACTCAATGGTCTCCTGTATTTGGTTGCAGGCGCGATTTACCAATGGTCAGGCTAGGCCCAACCAGTTGCTTCTGGCCGGATTTCCGATGGACCGCAACCACTCTCGTTGCGGTCCTGAAATCCAAATCGGTTTAGTTCTGGCGCATCGGTCGGGCTCAGGCGGCGATCCGCGCCCGCGCGACAAGAATCTCGACGCAGGCTTTCGCCGCTTCCTTGCCTTTCACCTGAAAATGCTCGTGGAAGAAGCGGTGGTGCTCGGCGCTATCGTGAAAATTGTGCGGCGTGAGCACGGCCGACAGCACCGGCACGCCGGTCGCAAGCTGCACCGTCATCATGCCGTCGATGACGGCGCTGGCGACGAAATCGTGCCGGTAGATGCCGCCATTGACCACAAAAGCGGTGCCGAGGATCGCGGCGTAACGGCCGGTCTCGGCGAGCGTCTTGGCGTGCAGCGGGATTTCATAGGCACCGGGTACGTCGAAGATGTCGACGGCAAAGCCGCCGAGTGCGGCAAGCTCCGCCTCGAAGGTCGTGACGCACTGGTCGACGATATCGGCGTGCCAGCGCGCCCGGATGACGGCGACACGGCGGACTTCGCTGCTTTTGGGGAAATGCTGATTCATGGGTCCTTCCTTCCGTTTCGAACCAGAATCAGGACGCACGACGCAAAAACCGGTCCGCGCGAGCGGACCGTCCTGCGTACGTTCTCTTCCATCCGGACTTTAACCGTCGGCTCCGGAATCGCACCGGATCTGCTGACCTTTCCGTTGCCGGAAAGCGCTCGCGGGCTTGAGGCACCATAGTGCTCTTACCGCCGGTGGGGACTTTCACCCCGCCCTGAGAACATTAACGCGGCTTGTATGGAAGGACGGGCCGCCGCTGTCAATCGGCAATGACGTCTCGGTCGTCATCCCAGGGCCGAGCATGGAGCGAAGCGACGCGCGCAGACCCAGGATCCTGTGTGTTGGTTCCGGTGTATGGTTGAAGTGGGAAGGAGACCGAGTGGATCCTGGTCGTCCTTTCGGACAGGCCGTGGCATGGCCCGGTCCCTTCCCACCGGTAAAACCATCAACCTGAAC
>NZ_SRUU01000158.1 GCF_004791585.1 Mesorhizobium sp. M1C.F.Ca.ET.210.01.1.1 | reverse complement strand
CACGACCACCAGGATCGAGCCGGCAGCCGCGAAGCCCGGTACCATCGACAGTGGCGTGTGGAAGCCGTCGGTCAGCAGCCACGGCACCAGCCCGGCAACGACGCCCGGCGCGACGACCAGAAACAGCGCGCTGCCGGCGATTGCTGAAAAACTACGCATCCAGGGACCCCTGCCGCAAAAATAAACTTGGCCTGCCGAAGTCGGCTTCATTTCGCTGATTTACGCGGTTCAGAGCAAAATTGGCTGCATTTTGCATTTCAGCAGTCACTTCTGATCCGAAAATACGGCGGAATCGCCCTATTTTTCTGGTCCTATGGCTTCCTCGAATAGGT
>NZ_SRUU01000157.1 GCF_004791585.1 Mesorhizobium sp. M1C.F.Ca.ET.210.01.1.1 | reverse complement strand
AGACGCCGAGCATCCTGTGGATCTGCTTGAGCTCAAGCTGCATGTGCTCGCGCAATTTCTTGTCGAGCGCCCCGAGCGGCTCGTCCATCAGCACCAGGCTCGGCTGGAACACCAGCGCGCGAGCCAGCGCCACTCGCTGTTGCTGGCCGCCGGAAAGCTGGGTCGGGCGGCGGTCGCCGAATTGCTTCAGCCGCACCATGTCGAGCGCGCGGCCGACGCGGGCCGCGATGTCGGCCTTGCTCACCTGGCGGACGGAGAGCGGAAAGCCGACATTCTCCTCGACCGTCATATGCGGGAAGAGCGCATAGTTCTGGAAAACCATGCCGATATTGC
>NZ_SRUU01000156.1 GCF_004791585.1 Mesorhizobium sp. M1C.F.Ca.ET.210.01.1.1 | reverse complement strand
CCGAGATTGATGCGGCCGGAACGCTCGGTGATGGCTTCGCCCAGTGAGACGAAGATGAAGGGCGTGGACACGCGGATGGCGCCGCCCAGCATGGCGAGCGGCACGCCCCACAGCCCGATGTCGGTCGTCTCCATCAGGTGCTCCTCTGCCACAGGTCGGGGTTGAAGAGCTTGAAGCGGCCGTAGAAGGTCTCGCTGAACAGGATGACGATGAAGAGCATGCCCTGCAGCACCAGCACGGTCGCGTCGGGCAGGTCCATGCGGCGCTGGATCAGGCCGCCGGAGGCGTCGATGCCGCCAAGCAGGATGGCGACCGGGATGATGGCGAGCGGATTG
>NZ_SRUU01000155.1 GCF_004791585.1 Mesorhizobium sp. M1C.F.Ca.ET.210.01.1.1 | reverse complement strand
CGATCAATGCCGGCTTCGAGTTCGTTTCGCTGCTGCGCGGCGAGGAGCGTAACGAGGTGCTTGTCGCCTTCCATGAATGCGGCTTGCCGGCTCTCGTCGGCAGGCTGCTGGAACGGGGCAATGTGGCCGAACGCATCCATGCGGCCGAGATGCTGGCAGCGCTTGGTTCGGAGGATGCAACGGCAAGCCTGCTTTCAGCGCTTGACCACGATCACTCGCGCGATGTCAGGATCGCAGCGGCAATCGCGCTCTGCGATCTCGGCAGCTTGCCGCTGCTCGGCACCGCGCTGGACAAGATCGGCGTGGCGGGGCAACGCTCGCGGCGCCTGATCGATT
>NZ_SRUU01000154.1 GCF_004791585.1 Mesorhizobium sp. M1C.F.Ca.ET.210.01.1.1 | reverse complement strand
GTACGGCGGCAGCGAGCACGAGGAATCGCCCGAGTGCACGCCGGCTTCTTCGATGTGCTCCATCACGCCACCGATCAGGACGTTGCCGTCCTTGTCGGCAATGATGTCGACGTCGCACTCGACGGCGTTGTCGAGGAAGCGGTCCAGCAGCACCGGCGAATCGTTGGACACCTTCACCGCGTCGCGCACGTAGCGGGCCAGGTCGGCTTCACCGTAGACGATTTCCATCGCACGGCCACCCAGCACGTAGCTCGGGCGCACCACCAGCGGGTAGCCGATCTCGCGGGCCAGCAGCAGGGCTTCCTGGTCGTTGCGGGCGATGCGGTTCGGCGGCTGC
>NZ_SRUU01000153.1 GCF_004791585.1 Mesorhizobium sp. M1C.F.Ca.ET.210.01.1.1 | reverse complement strand
GTCCGATTCGAAAGGCAAACGTATGATCGTAGCACGTGCCAACGTAGGCCAGCCGCAAGTCGCTGAAGGTCATGGCATATCGGAAAAGAGCTCGCGCACGCGCGCCGCCATTCTGGCCGCTGCCGAGGCGGAGTTCGTCGCGAATGGCCTGAGCGGTACGAAGATGGAAAGTATCGCCAAGGCGGCCAGAGTGAACAAGGCGTTAGTTTATCGCCATTTTGAGCGCAAGGAACTGTTGTTTCAGAGGGTACTCGTCAACGCCTATCGGCGAATGCGCGAGGCCGAAGCCGTGCTCACAATCTCCGCCGACCCGATGGTCGCGCTCGATCAGCTATGCG
>NZ_SRUU01000152.1 GCF_004791585.1 Mesorhizobium sp. M1C.F.Ca.ET.210.01.1.1 | reverse complement strand
CGAGGACAATGCTATCGCGCAACCAGCCGGCGAACATGAGATTGCGGCGGCTGTAGTTGTCAGCCAGGACCCCGGCGATAATCGACAGGACGAATACGGGCAGTGTGGTCGAAGCCTGCACCAAGGCGACCATGACGTCCGACGTCGAAATGGTCGCCATCAGCCAACTGATGGCGACGGTTTGAATGAGCCAGCCAAGGCTGGCGACCTGTGTGGCAAGCCAGATCGAACGAAAGGTCGCATTCTCGAGCGGCGCAAATGTCGCCGACGAAGCCGGACTCGCATCTTCGCGCGCCACCCTGCTCATTGGGTTGAGCCTTCCCTTGGTCTATCGGTCG
>NZ_SRUU01000151.1 GCF_004791585.1 Mesorhizobium sp. M1C.F.Ca.ET.210.01.1.1 | reverse complement strand
GCTTCGGCGAGCTGCGGCGGCTGGTTCCCGACATTTCGCAGCGCATGCTGACCCAGACGCTCTACGATCTGCAGCGCGACGGCTATGTGCGTCGCGAAGTGTTTCCGACCAAGCCGCCGAGTGTCGAATACAGCCTGACCGACCTCGGGCGCTCGATGTTCGATGCCTTGCAGTATTTGTTGCAGTGGGCTGAAAACAACCATGACGCGGTGCGCGACGCGCGCACTGCCTTCGACGCGACCCAGGCTTGAACAACCGGACAGTGCGCGGCTCCGCGGCTTGATTTCGCCCGGCCGCTGAAGGATTGTCCGGCCAGTTCGGCATGGGGGCATCGGCATTTC
>NZ_SRUU01000150.1 GCF_004791585.1 Mesorhizobium sp. M1C.F.Ca.ET.210.01.1.1 | reverse complement strand
CAGGGGCGCCCGTACAAGGTGGTCAAGTTCGCCACCGACATCACGGCGCAGAAGCTGCAGGCGGCCGACTCGGCCGGGCAGCTGGCGGCGATCGACAAGTCGCAGGCAGTGATTGAATTCAGCATGGATGGGCACATCCTGTCGGCCAACGACAACTTCCTGGCCGCCACCGGTTACCGCCTGGACGAGGTGCGCGGGCAGCACCACGCGCTGTTCATCGAGCCCGACCATCGCGACAGTGCCGAGTATCGCCAGTTCTGGGAAAAGCTCGGCCGTGGCGAATACGATGCCGGCCAATACCGGCGGCTCGGCAAGGGCGGGCGCGAGGTCTGGATCCAGGCGTCC
>NZ_SRUU01000149.1 GCF_004791585.1 Mesorhizobium sp. M1C.F.Ca.ET.210.01.1.1 | reverse complement strand
GATGCCGCTGGCGCCGAGCTCGGCCGAGATGGCGGCGAAGGTCTTGAACCAGTCGACATAGTAGCGGCGCACGTCGGCATCGGGATGGCCGAAATGGTTGAGCCTGCCATAGGGGCCGGTCATGCACGACGTGACGCGCACGCCAGTACGATCCAAAGCGGCGCGGAATAGGCGGATGAATTTCGCGATCGTCGCCGCCGGCCAGCCCGGATTGACGAACTCATGCGTGAGCTGGACATCCCTGATGCCGATGCCATAGGCGATCGCGTCGATCAGGTCGTCGGGATCGGCGAAGCGGTTGACCAGCGGATTGGTGTTGAGGGACAGCGTGAAAGCCATGGCTTCAC
>NZ_SRUU01000014.1 GCF_004791585.1 Mesorhizobium sp. M1C.F.Ca.ET.210.01.1.1 | reverse complement strand
AGCGCCTCCAGCCCTTCATCCTGGTAGCGGTTGAAGATCTTGTAGCCGGTCTTGCGCGAGATGCCGAATGCTCGGCACACCTCGCTCATCCCTTCTCCCTCGAGAAGACGGGCCACGAAACGAAGACCTTCCTCCATCACCGAACACTCTCTCCACGGCATCAACACCTCCGGCCAAAGCCAAAAGTGTTACCCATGTGTCCGGTACGTTCCGTCACCTATGTCTCGGGTCGCTCAAGCGTTAGGCGCCTCTCTCAGGCAATGTGCCCCTGCTTTATCGGCATCACGCTCGGAAGGGGACGACTCATGCACAAAATGGGCGGCTTTCGCGGGCGCCCCCTACCCGTTAGATAACGATATCGCCGCTGACAATTCCGTAGATGCCGAACAGGCACCCAATTACCGCGGCCGCCAGGACGATCCATTCTGCGCCGACGAACACCCGTTCTTTCTGCTCCCGCCTAACCTGAACGTAGAGCAGTGTACCTGGGACATAGAGAGCGGATGACAGCAGCAGAAATTTGAGGCCGCCGGCATAGATCATGAACAGCACATACAAAGTGGCGATGCCAGCGACCACCAAATCGCGCGAACGCCGCGCCGGTTCTGCATCGTTGGTCTCGTCGCGAAGGGCAATAAGCAAGCCGTAGCCAGCGACCAGCAAATAGGGGATCAACACCATAGCGCTGCTGAGCTTCACCATGAGCACAAACGCATCTTGCGGGCGCCATGAACTCCGAACGCGCAACCGACTTGTTCGAGGTCCTCGGAGATCCCTACCAAGGGGCGCTGTGGAGCGGACCACCGTACAGAAGCAGCTTGTGGCGGTCGATCACCGCCGACCGGGTTGCGGGCTCGCCGGCATGGTTGCCGCGTTTTCGCGACGGGTCGATTGTGCGCTTCATGAACCAGGGCGGCACGAGTATCGACGCAGGTTCACCCTGGGGGCCGATGCGGACGTATATCTTCAGTACGCGAGTGACCCGGTGACCTTTTTTGACTATCGCGACCTCTACCGTGAGCCAGATTGGATGAAGAGCCCACGTGGGCCAGACGTCTCATCGGAATTGCAATGGTACCCGGTGGTGACGTTTCTGCAGCTGACGCTCGACATGGCAATGGCCACGACGACGCCAATCGGGCATGGGCACGTTTATGCGCCGGGCGATTACATTAACGCCTGGATAGAGGTGACAAATGTTCACGGGTGGTCTTTGAAGCAGATCGCGCGGCTGAAGCAACGCCTTGCGGCTTCGCTGACGGTTAGCCGTTTATGATTGTAATTTTGCCGACCGCTGGTCGTCGCTGTCATTCAATCACCACCCCCAAAAGCAAGCCGGGCTGCCTGCTCCGACCGTGCGCAATAGTAGGGGCCTTACGAGGGGAACGAGCCTTATCTCGCTATAACGGACCCTCCGCGAAATTCGGCTTCGAATTCGGTCCGCAGCTCGTCCTCACGTCCGAGATACCGAGGCGAAAGGTGTATCTGGTGGGCGGAGATAGCGCCTGCTTGCCTGGCGATCGCGCCTGCCTGCGCGGCAGTCAGATGCTTCTTCGACGCCGCGAGGTCTCGGTCTGCCTCCAGGAATCCGCCTTCGATGAAAAGCTGATCGGCGCCGCGCACCAGGTTACAGAGACGAGTGACGTTCTCCGGACCGAAGGCTAAATCGGTTGCATAGGCGATGCGTTGGCCCGGCGCACGGACCAGCGCCTGAGCCCGCAACAGTTCCCCGAGCGTAACCTTCCTGCCCGCACTTGGCGTGAACTCGGTCGCCGCATCGGCGCCGCGACGTACCGCTCGCTTGGCGTTTGCCAGCCAAGGTCCGACAGGAAGATCGAGTTCATCCAGGCGCGAGTTGTGCACATTGACCCGTAGCTTTTCCTGGAAGGCGAAGGCTAGGCAAGGAATCCCATGATCCAGCGTAGCGGCTTCGATCGTGAACTCCGGATCGTCCAAGGGGAACTGAGTGTCCGGGTTCTGCCTATTCTGCCGCACGAAAGCCCTGCGCGCCCGGAAGGCGGCTGTGGTGGCAAAGCCTGCTTCCGTCCAATCTGAGGCAAAGATCGTAAAGTCCTGCGACCGCTCGTTGAGGAGATTCCAAGTGTAGGCCCTCAGCTTGGCCTCAACGGCATCCGCCAGTCCGGGCGGGCCGATGATATGGACCTGCTTTCCCCGATAGAGCGACACTGCGAGCAGACGATCGAACCCGCTGAAGTGATCCATGTGCATGTGCGACACGAACACGTGCGAAACGCGCAGGATCTCACGTGGCGAAAGCGCCGACACATCGCCGAGGTCAAAGAGGGCTGCCCTACTGCCGAACCGGAAATCGAGAAGCAGTCCCGCGTCGGAAAACGGCTCATTCACCAAGCGCGGCTGGACGAGAAGAGTCATGATAGGGAAGGCAAGAGTTGCATCCTCCAAAATTCAGGACGCATGCCGTTCGTTCCACCGGCCGGTCCGAATAGGCTATGGGGGACGCGCATCGCGCCTACACGGTCGAACGTGTCGCCGGGGATCTCGGCGTCAGCGAAGAGCTCGGGGCTAATGATGACGACGGGATCTTGGCCTTCGCCGATAATGGCACCAAGGAGATCGAACTGCAGCGCGACGGCCGGAGGCGAACGCGGCTATAGCGCTGTATTGACGGTATCCCTCCTCCACTACCATCGCTCACCTTGTGTACAGCCCGAAGACATAGGTAGCGGTTTGTACCTAGGACACGGGCGACAATCTCGTGCCGAACGGATTGTCGATGGTCTGCAAGGCGTTCTGCTCCAGATCCTCAGGCAGTCCTTTGCTCAAGCTGGGCCATGTCTGCGTTCTGCCGCAGGCCCGTTGCGACGACCGAGACGCGGAACTTTCCAGCCAAGGCCTGGTCGAAGATGGCACCGACGATGATGTCGGCATCGGCGTCGACCTCTTCGCGTATCCGTGTCGCAGCTTCATCGACCTCGAAGAGCGTCATGTCCGTCCCGCCGCAGATCGATACCAGCAGGCCCCTGGCGCCGGTCATTGAGGCTTCGTCCAGAAGCGGATTGGCGATCGCAGCCTCGGCCGCCGTCCTGGCTCGGCCTTCTCCGGAGGCCTGGCCGGTTCCCATCATGGCGCGGCCCATGTCCCGCATCACAGACTTCACATCGGCAAAGTCGAGATTGATCAGGCCTTCCTTCACGATGAGATCCGTGATGCAGCCGACACCCGCATAGAGAACGCGATCCGCCATGGCAAAGGCGTCGGCAAACGTGGTCCTGGCGTCGGCAACCCTGAAAAGGTTCTGGTTCGGGATGACGATCACCGTATCGGCACTCTCGCGAAGGCGTTCTATGCCTTCCTCGGCGGCCTGGGTCCTGCGCCTGCCTTCGAACGCGAAAGGCTTGGTGACAACGGCCACCGTCAGAATGCCGGCATCGCGGGCGGCGCGCGCGATAACGGGCGCGGCGCCAGTTCCGGTGCCGCCCCCCATACCCGCGGTGATGAAACACATATGGGTTCCCGCCAGATGATCCATGATCTCGTCGATGGATTCCTCCGCAGCCGCGCTTCCGACGTGGGGCAGAGATCCGGCGCCCAGGCCTTCCGTCACATGCGCGCCCAACTGGATCAGCCGCGACGCCTTCGACATGGTGAGCGCCTGGGCGTCGGTATTGGCGACGACGAACTCGACGCCCTGCAAACCTTCGACGATCATGTTGTTGACGGCGTTCCCGCCGGCGCCGCCGACCCCCACGACGGTGATCTTGGGCCTCATCTCCAGGATTTCCGGCTTGGCGGTCATTATGGTCTCTCTCTACCGAAAGGAGCCGCTGCACCGACGCGCAACCGGAGCAACGAGCGCACGAATCAGGCGACCCCCACCCACATCAGGGAATCAGAACAGCCCCCTCCCTGCAAGGTCCGCTGGACGTCCGCGCAAGCGCAGGCCCCTTCCCTCGACTGGAAGCTTCGAGCGCTGGATACCGGGCTTCAATCGCGTCGAAGAGTGGAGCGAAACAGGGCTGAAATCCCAATCAACCCGGGCGAGGCCGGGACGTCAAAACATGCGAGGAATGACATCCGTTGGTCCATTTTTGTCGATGAGCCTGTGCTTCAGCGAACCGGCCACATGCAGGGCGATGCACGCCAACAGAAGATAGGCACTGTATCTATGGAGCATCTGGAAGACCGCGAAGGCCGCATCGTTTTTAGGGAGCAGCTCCGGAAGATGCGCAATGATGAAGAATGGGACACCATCGCTTTGCGAGAAGCTGCTTGAAAGCGAATATCCGAGTATCGGTACGAGAAGCGTCAAAACGATCAGCGACCTGTGAACCATGTGGGAGAGAATTTTCTCCCAACGCGCGAGAGCCGGAGGCGTCGAAGGCACTATCTTCCTGTATCGCCAGCGAAGCGCGAGATGAACAAGCGCCAACAGCCATACGAGAACGCCGAATTGCTTGTGGTTCGGGTAAAAAAACGAAGCGGTCGCCGTGTCGCTCTCCGGCAGGCGCGTCATATACCAGCCGGATGCGATCAGACAGATCACCAGCACGGCCCGCATCCAGTGCAGACACCGGATCAGTAGAGGGTACTTCGTCGCAGGGCTTTGTCTTGTGGAACTTGACATCCGAAGGTTCTCCGAGATCGACATCTATCCAAATTGCGTGAGGCGAATGGGGCAGGCAGGCGTGTACGCAGCCGTCATTGTTCTCCCCCGGCATTCTTTGAGGGCGAAGAAGACCGCTGCCGATCAGCGTGGCGGCCGATGTGAGAAGCGCGGCATGCGCGGCGGAGAAGGCGCTTTTGCCCGCGCCAACCAACGATCCGGCAAGATCGAACGGTCAGAAATGCCAGCATGACTGCGAACAGGATCGGCCATCTAGCCCTTGGACGTTGCGACGGAGAAGGAGCTCCTTTGGCGCCGAAGGAGACTGTCATTGACCTTACCGCCGTCTACGCACACATCCCGGGACGCGGAGCGCCGCTGCCACCCGTCCGCGCACCCACGCGACAATCAAAATCCGCCTGCCGGCAATTGTCGGTCCGACCTTGCGTTTTGATGGAGAAAGTGTGGAGGTCGTGTGGACCCGAAGGGGTAATGGTTGCGATCGTCGATGACGCGATCGTCGAAACCGTCGAGCGCATCATGGCAGCGGAAGGGCTTTCGCCGTGAAAGCGTCCGTTGAGCCGCTTGATGGAAGCGGCGACCTAATAGTCCAGCGCCGTGGTGAGATCATCGCTGCCCTGCGCGACGGGCTGGCCTATGCCTGTCTGATGAGCCACCATCTCGATTTCGCCCTGCGATTCCTGCCGGAATAGCCGGCTTCCGAAAGTCCATGGAGGAGTTCCCGCAATGAAGGATTTTGACGGCAAGGTCGCTCTGGTGACGGGGACGACCGGAATTGGTCTCGCAACCGCCAGGCGCCTCGCGGCGGGGGGCGCAGCGATCATCGCCTGCGGCATCGACCGCGCGGCCAATGCGGCCATCGAAGCCGAGTTGGAAAGCTCCAAGGCCGGCGCGCTGGTCATTGGCACCGACGTTTCCGTGCCGGACCAGGTTCGCGACGCCGTCGCGGCCGGCGTCGAGCGCTTCGGCGGTCTCGATGTGATCGTCAATTCCGCGGCGGTCCATCCATACGGAACCGCCACGACAACCGACTGGGAAACCTGGAACCGGACGATGACGGTCAATGTCGGCTCGATCTACCTGACGGCGCATTTCGGCATCCCCGAAATGATCCGCCGGGGTGGCGGCGCCATCGTCAATGTCGCCTCGGTGCAGGGTTTCGCCTGTCAGCAGAACGTCGCCGCCTATGCAACGACCAAGGGCGCCATCCACACGCTGACGCGTTCGCTGGCGCTCGACTACGCGGCGGCCGGCATCCGGGTCAATTCGGTCAGCCCGGGCTCGATCCGCACGCCCATCCTCGAGAAGGCCGCGCGCGGTGAAAGCGGCAGCGACGCCGATGTCGAGGAAGCCTACAGGCGCTTCGGCGCGGCCCATCCGCTTGGCCGCATCGGCGAGCCGGAGGAAGTGGCGGAACTAATCGCCTTCCTGTGCTCGTCGAAGGCCGGCTTCTGCACCGGCGCGGACTACAAGATCGACGGCGGCCTGACGGCCGGCATCGGCGTGAAGTAATCAGAGAGATCGGTCTGGCCGCCTGCCCGTCAGGCTGGTGCCACACATATCATTGCCTGCCACCAGTTATTGCCGTGCGGGCTCACGCCCGCATTCGGTCCCACTATCATCTGCAGGTGAAAACAGTCGCCCATTTGGCACGCCAACATAGTCGCGATCGGCCGCAACCGTGCCGCAAATCGTCCAGACAACCGAAACTTAAAGTCAGCAATAAGCAAGCTGCAGTTGCCGATCAGAAGTATCCGATTAGCTTAAAAATATAGTCAATCTTTATACATTAACTAACTATTAATATATCACTTAACTTTTTGATTCTTTTACGTATGGTGCCCATGAAGGGGGTAGTTTGAATATCGGAGAGTGGGGCGACTTCTCCTATGCGAAAAGTTTTAGAAAGTTCAAAAAGAGATTTTGAACAAGACGGCGTTACGACCGGCGGATCGGATCCATTCTACCCCAGCCAACATTTGACGTCCGCGAACCATGAGACCTCTCGTTCTTCCCGGTTGCCCGATCAGGCTTCGACCGGGCACACAAGCGTGACCGCCGTGGCAGAGCTGGAAGCGGCGCCTTCCCGCCAGGATCTGCTTGCATTGCCGACGGTGCAACTCGGCGGGCTGCCGGTCACCGTGATCGACCGGCAGGGCGCCGCGCGCCTGATGATCGCCGCGGCGCGGCAACACCGCCACGGCAATCGTCCGTATTATTTCACGTCCGCCAACGGCGAGGTGATTGCACAGGCGCGCGCAAAGTCCGAGATCGCCGCCCTCTTTCGCCAAGCCGACCAGATCTTCGCCGATGGCCAGCCGCTTGTTCTCGCCTCGCGCCTTCTGTGCAGCACGCCGCTACCGGAACGGGTGGCCACGACCGATCTCTTTCACGACGTGGCAAGGCTCGCCGAGAACGAGGCTGCAACCTTCTATCTGCTGGGATCGACGGAGGCCCAGAACGGCAAGGCCGTGGCCGCCATCAAGGCGAGCTACCCGCGCCTTCGCATCGTCGGCCACAGCCACGGCTATCTCACTGGCGAGGCGCTCGAGAGGAAGCTCGATGAGATCGACGCCCTTGCGCCGGACATATTGTGGCTCGGCCTCGGCGTGCCGCGCGAGCAGATCTTTGTGCGCGACTTCGGATCGCGTCTGTCGAATGTCGGGGTCATCAAGACCTCGGGCGGCCTTTTCGATCATCTTGGCGGAAAAGTCCGGCGTGCGCCGCTCTGGGTCCAGAAGGCCGGCTTCGAATGGCTGTGGCGCATGCTGATGGAGCCGCGCCGGCTCTTCTGGCGCTACGTCACCACCAATCCCCGCGCCCTTTATGCGCTCCTGAGGTATTCGCAATGACCGCCGAACACTCGCCTCGTCCGCTGCCGGCGGGAACCGATACGGAGATCGCCATCGTCGGCGGCGGGCTCTCCGGGACGCTTGCCGCGACCCTGCTCGGACGGTCCGGCTACCATGTCACGCTGATCGACCGCCACCCCGTTTTCCCGCGCGAGTTCCGTGTCGAAAAGATCGCCGGCGACCAGATCGAAAAACTGCGCCGGATCGGTCTTCTGGACAGTCTTTCCACGGCGGCCGCGGCATTCGACGAGATCGTCAACGTGCGCAAGGGACGGGTGCTCGACCGCACGCGCGCCCGCCACTACGGCATCTTCTACGACGACCTCGTCGCAGCGATGCGGGCCGAATTGCCCAAGACCGTACGCTTCGTCGCCGGCCGGGTGAGCGCGGTGGAGGTCGGGCCCGAGCGGCAGCGCGTGTCGATCATCGGGCAACCGGATGTGACGGCTCGCCTGCTTGTGCTCGCCACGGGCATGGGGGACATCCTGCGACGCGATGTGGGTATCGAGCGCCGCTTCGTCCACCAGCGCCAATCGTTGACCTTCGGCTTCAATGTTCGCCCAGTGGGCGCAAGCGCCTTCAAGCATCCAGCGCTGACCTATTACGGCGAGCGGGTCTCCGACGGGATCGACTACCTGAACTTTTTCCCGGCCGGGGGCGTTACCCGCGCCAACCTTTTTGTTTTCCGGGCTCACACCGACCCGTGGGTCAAGGCGCTGCGCGACCGTCCCCGGGAAACGCTTTTCGACACGCTTCCCGGACTCCACAACACATTCGGCGATTTCGAAGTCATCGACCGTGTCTCGAGCTGGCTCACCGACATCACCGTCGCCGAGAATTGCAAGCGCGACGGCGTCGTCCTGATTGGAGATGCCTACCAGACATCCTGTCCGGCCGCCGGAACGGGCGTCAGCCGCCTGCTCACCGACGTCGAACGTCTTTGCATGGTGCACGTGCCGCAGTGGATGGCCTCGCCCGGCATGGCGGCGGCAAAGATCGCAGCTTTCTACGACGATCCCGTGAAGCAGGCGATGGATGAACGGGGCCTCGAGCTGGCGAATTTCCGCCGCAGCCTGACCATCGACACCAACCTGCGCTGGCGCGCGCGCCGGCAGGTTCACTTCAGCCGTCGCCGCATCCTGCACGAGATCGACAAGGTGAGCCCGAGCTTTGCCGCGAGGCTGCGCGGCCTCAAGCGGCCGAGCGTGGAAGCCGCCAGCTGATCACGGATCGTCGGTCGGCGCATTTTGCTCCAAGGCAGGGGCCGGCATGAAGATGCGCTGACGCCTGGCGGCGGGGCATTCAAAACCCAATGCGTCTCGATCAGGGCGATTCGGCAGCCTCATCGGAGGCCGGCGGCATGATGGAAGAAGGCTTGGCCTTCTTGACATGCGCGGCCTCCAGGATACGCCGCGCCAGCGCCTTGGCCGCCGGCAATTTCTCCACCGTCAGATGCGCCGCATAGCCGAGCGGGCTCCCCGCCCGGTAGATTTGCCACATTGGCGAAGGCCGGCCGCCGAAGACGCGCTTGTAGGGTTCGTCGCCGATGGTGAAATCGAGGTGATGGTCGCCACGCTCGATACAATCGCGGGCGATCTGCTCGAACATCAGGCTGCCGATCGACTGCTTCCTGTAGCCGGCCTCGTCGAAACCGCCGAGGATCACCAGGAGCGAGCCGCGGTGCTCCAGCCCGAGCGCGCCGGCGATCGGCCGGCCGTTCATCCAGAATGCGTAGGTGCGGGCGAAGCTGCCGCATCCTTCATTGGCGACGGCCAGGTAGAAATCGAAATAGGAGGGCAACTGCAAAAGGTCGGCGGGGCCGTTGCTCCCGTCGAAGCGTTTGCCGCGATAGAGCCTGAGGGCGTCGAATGTCGTGCGGATGGCGGCAGGACCGTCCACGCATTCGAAGCGCGCCTCGCCGATGCGGTTGAGCTGCCGGGACTTCTTGTCGAGCTCCTTGCGATAGGACTGGTCAAGCCGATGCTCGCGCCAGCCGGCGAACGTCGGCTCCAGCTTGCTGGAATAGGCGCTCATGCCCATGCTGTCGCGCTTGTCGACGCCAAGCAGGCGTTCCATCGCCAATGAACGATCCGCCAGCTTGCCGATGCGCAGCAGATCGTATGGCCGCAGGTGCATGCGGATGGCCGCGACCGTGCGGTCGTCAGCGAGGATGCGGGAGAAGGTCTCTTCATCGGCGACCGGCGACACATAGTCCGAAACCCGCATATCCGCGAATTCCACCACCTTCAGCAGCGTGTAGCGACGCCTCACCAGAGGCAGGACCATCGCGAGCTTTCCGCCTGCACGCGCGCGCACGACGACGATCAGCGGCGTGGCGCCGCCTTGCAGCACGATCTGCTCATAGAGTTGCGCGAGCCATATGGGGTGCTGAAAGGCGGTCGCCGCCGAACTGGCGAAGAGCTCGGCGTATTCCGTCGAACGGAAATCGAACGCATCCTCGGCAGTGACTTCAAACATATGATCCGAACCGGCGGGACAGCGGCCTATCGACGACGTCTTGCGTTTCAGGTCAAGATCGACCGCCGGGATTGTTGGAATCTTGGTATATGCGCAAAGTGCTAATGTTGCGTGCACAGAAGTCAGAGGCATGCGCCAAAGGGCCAGCAAGTCGAGAACTTCGCCCCGTGAAGTGCGAAGTCCGACTTTGCCCGTAACCTCGATGTAAGCATTTTCGACCAGTCTTTCGCTCCACTTTGTCGGAAATCCCGAACAGGATGTGGCCGCGGACTGGAATGGCATGCTGGCGATCGAGGTCATCATTCCGCAATCGGCGCCGCGCCATTGGCAGCAGGTCGCCATAGAGCGCCTGCAGGCGGACGGCCACGATGTCGCGGTAGCACATCAGCCCGGGCCGGCAGGCTGGCCGGCCACGGCAAAGGCCGCCTTCCAGTTCGAGCAACGTCTGTTCCGCCGTCACGGACCCCTCCTCGGCTCCGCGGTCCGGGCAATCCAGGCTCGGCCCGGCAATCGCCCGGCCACCCTGAGGCTCGACCTTGCCGGCAACGCGCCCCCATCGGACATCCCGACCATTGGCCTTCGGTTCGACGGATCCAGCGCCGATCTCTCGGCGGCCATTGCCGTTGCGGCGGGCAGGCTGCCGGTGATCGAAGCCGTCCTCGACGAGAAGACGGTGGTGGGCCAAGCGCGGCCGATGGTGGACAAGCGCGAATCCACGGCGCTCGGCACCGAGGACGTGTTTGCCCGGGCGATAACCCTGGTGCTATCGGTTGCGCGGGCTTTCGCCACGGACCGGCTGCCGAGCGAGCCGATGGCTGAAATCCATGGTCACGGCGGGCGAGCCCGGTTCACGTCCGCATATCTCGGCGCGGCGCTGCCGCGGCTTGGCCGGGAAGCGCTCCGGCGCGCGCGCTTCCGCCATGCGCATTGGCGCGTCGGCTACCGTTTCACCGATGCGCCAGGTGTCGCCGACACGGGCAGGCTCGGGACCGGCTGGTCGGTGCTGCCCGACCTGGGCGACCATTTCTATGCCGACCCGTTCCCCTTCTGGTGGCGGGATCAGGCATTCATGTTCGTCGAGGATTATCCGCACGCCACCGGCAAGGCGGTCATTTCCGTTGTCGCGTTCGATGCGAACGGCGTTGCTGAAAAACCTCGCGTCGTGCTGGAGGAAGCGCACCACCTCTCCTACCCGCAGGTCTTCCAGCGCGACGGCGCGATCTGGATGCTGCCTGAGGCAAGTGCCAGCGGCAAGCTCATGCTCTACCGCGCCGCGGACTTCCCGGACGGTTGGATCCCTGAGACCGTATTGGTCGAAGGCGAGATTTCCGACGCCACCCTGTTCGAGCATGAAGGCCTGCTCTGGCTGTTCGCCACGGATCGGGACGGCCATGGAAGCACTTCCGACACGCTGGTGGTGTTTTGCGCTCCAGCGCTCGCGGGTCCATGGCGGCCACATCCGGCGAACCCGATCCTGATCGACCATCGCATGGCCCGCCCTGGCGGAGCCTTCGTCCGCAACCGCGACGGTTGCGTCCTGCTTCCGGTGCAGGACGGAACGCTGGGCTATGGCGGCGGACTTGGCCTGTCCGAATTGCTGGAGCTCAACCAGCAGGCAGTGCGGCTCTCGGCGCCGCGGCCGATCGATGCGGCCGGCGACTGGCCCTATCCGAAGATCCACACGCTCAATCGGGCGGGCCGCCTGGAGGTGATCGACGGGATCGCCGCCGTGCGGAAGTAGCCAGAGACTGTTTCGAAACTCGCTCCTGCGATGGCCGCAGGAGTGGAGTTCCAATCAGGCTCTCAGACAACGAGCAGCGCCTCATAACCGGCGCACATCCTGGCCGGCGAATATTTGTCGCGCAGCCGCCGCCCGGCGGCCGAAAGCCTTGCCTTGGACTCCGGCCGCGCGAGCAGATCGGCGAGCCCTTCGGCCATGCCGCCGGCGTCTGCCTCGACGAACAGCGCGGCGGGTTCGCCGTCCTCGGCGGTCAGCACCTCGCGCATGACGTCAAGGTTGCTCGCAACGACCGGCAGGCCGGAAATAGCCGCTTCGACGCATGCGAGCCCGAAGGTTTCCGCCATCGACGGAAAAGCGTAGGCATCACCGGCCGCGAGGAATTCGAAGATGCGCGCCGGAGGAACCTCGCCGACAAGATGCAGGCGGTCGGCCACCCCTCGGCTTTCGGCAAAGGCGACGAGCGCCTCGCGCTCCGGCCCCGCGCCGGCGAGCGCGGCATGGACCTCGGGCAGCCGGTCGAGCGCCCCGACAAGCGCGATCTGGTTCTTCGTGCGCGTCAGCCGGCCGGACGAGACGGCCAGCCATACGTTCTGCGGCAGGCCGAAGGCCGCGCGCGCCGCCATCTTGTCGAACTCTTCGCCCGGTACGGGAACGCCGTGATCGATGCGGCGCATACGCCGCCGGTAGGACAGCGGATAGCGATCGAACTGCGCTTCCGTCCAGCCCGAATTGACGACATTGGCCTGGTAAAGGCCGGCCATGCCCATCAGCTTGTCGATCCGGGAGAGCAGACCCATGACGCCGCTGCTGTGCGGGGCGCCGCTCTGGTTTGCGACGATATGCCTGACACCGGCCAGCCGGGCGCCGATCGTGCCGAAGATATTGCCGTAGTGCTGGTAAGTGATGACGGCGTCCGGGCGGGCAGCGCGCAGATATCGCGCGAGACCGACGGTCGCCCGCACCTGTCCCGGTAATCCGCGCGGCTGCTCCGTCAGGATGAAATCCGCATGGGGATCGCCGTCATAGGCTTCGGTCTTCCGGTACATGAAGACGGTGCGCACCGCGTGCCCGCGCGCCCGCAATCCTTCGCCCACCATGTCGGAGATGCGTTGCGCCCCCGCGGCTTCCGCCTGGGTCTGCACCTGGACGATCTTCACGTGCGCCCTCTCAGCAGCGCATGCGGCACGAGCCCGATCCTGTCCAGGGATAGGCCGAGGATCGACGGGTTGATGCCGATCCTGCGCCGGGCGATCGACACCCCGAAGGCCGTCCAGGCGATGACGGTTCCGGCAATGCTGAGCGCTGCGCCAATGGGTCCCAGGTAGTAGGTTGCCACGGCCGTCACGCAAAGCCCCACGATGTTGACGACGACCAGCACCTTGAACAGCGCATGCTGGAGACCGGTCAACTGCAGCAGGACCTCGATCGGGCCGCAGGCGGTGCCGAATGTCGCTCCTATGCCGAAGATGACCAGCGTCGCCCTCATGGTCGGCGTCGCATAGGCCGGATTGAAAATGGACAGGATGAAGCTGCCGAACATCCAGAACGTCGCCAGCACGCATAGCGCAATGGCCGAGCCGCCCAGCGCGGCAAGGCTGGTGATGCGCTGAACGTGAGCCCTGTCGCCGCTGTAGAAGGCGGCCGATATCTGCGGCGCCAGCGCCTGGTTCAGGCCGTTGAGGGCAAGAGTGACGAAACGCGTGGTCCGGTCCGCCACGAAGATCGCGCCGGCCGCCTCGGGCCCCAGGATCATCGCCACGAGGAGCGTGCTTACCTGGCCGAGAGCAGGCGGCAGCGAGGTGACACCCCACAGGCCGAGCGTCACGGTCTTGAATTCCTGCTTTTGCCCTTCGGTGAGACCGCCGCGATCGGCCCGCGACGTGTCGCGCACCAGAATGATTGTCTGCGGGACGACCGACAGGATGAGCAGCAATGCCGTCAGATAGGTGGCGGTGACCGCATCCATCTTCACGTCCATCAGACGCAGCGCCAGAACGGCGGCGATCGTTGCAGCGCGCCAGATGATGTCGCGCGGCAACAGGCCGGATATCAGCGCGTTCTTGGCCCGGAAAGCACCGGAGGTGAATTCCGACCAGCCGAGCGAGAAGGACAGCACCGCGGCCGCCACGCACAGCGGCAGCCATTCCGGCGTTCCCCTCCCGACGAAGGGCAGGAATCCCACCACGACTATGAGCAGGCTGGTGGCGACCAGCCCTGCCAGCGCCACGAGAATGGCGCGCGCCATCAGCCCGTGGGCCGAGGCGAGGTCGCCCAGCCCGGCATATTGGGGCCAGAACCTGAGCACGGTGCTCTGCTGGCCGACCGAAGCGAAAAAGGAAACCAGGCTCGCGCCGGCATAGGTCGCGCTGTAGAGGCCGAACTCCCGTTCGTTCGTCACCATCGCGACGGCCACGAACATGAGGAAGGACAGGCCTGCGCTTGCGAGCTTGATGATGCCGGCGACGGCGCCGCTCTTGGCGAGCGCAGGAATCGACATGCGCATGTCGGCCGCCGGGCTGGCCGCTGCCCCCTGGGCGGCCTCGCGGTTCCCTGTCTTGTCCTTCAACGTCGCCTCCTGAGACGATCGGCGATGGGCCTACCCTGCACCTGCGACGACGCTCAAAACCCAGCCCTGAATAATGCAAAATGCCACAAACGCGCCAGCACGAACGCTTCGCATGGTTACCGCCATCGCCCACGCCGAAAGCATCGTCACGCCGCCACCCTTAACGGATGGCTAACGATAATCCTTAATAATGTGGAGACGAGTGAGGTCGCGAGGTCGCGGCTCTGCCCGAGGAAAATTGATGAAGCCAGCCAGGATCGACGAGCGCACTCTTCCGCCGCTGTTCGACATAGGTGCCGTGTGGGCGATCCTCTGGGCGCGTCGCGTGATGGTGCTTGCCATCGCCGGCGCGGCATTGCTGCTGGCGCTTTCCTATCTTGCGGTGACGAAACCGAGCTATACGGCGACCGCCTCGATACTGATCGATCCCCGCGACACGCGCGCGACCAATTTCAACAACGTGCTTCCCGGTATCGGGTCCGACAGTGCCGCCATCGCCAGCCAGGTCTTCGTCATCCAGTCGCCTGACCTGCTGGGTGCCGTCTTCAAAAATCAGAAGCTGGACAGCGATCCGGAATTTGCCGGCGCCGGCCTGACGTCACGCCTGTTGTCGCTGTTCGGAGCCGGAGCAACCTCGCCGCAGGACGCCGCCTTCAAGCGCTTCCAGAGCAAGGTATCGGTGGAGCGCGAAGGGCTTACCTACGTCATCAATGTCAGCTTCACCTCACCGTCGCCGGAAAAGGCGGCGCGCATCGCCAACGCCATCGTCGACCAGTATCGGGCAGGCCTGGTGGGAGAGCGCGAGACCGCCAACAGTGACGTCAACACGCTGCTGACGGACAGGATCTCCGGCCTGCAGAAGGACGTCAGCGACGCCGAGCGAACGGTCGAGGATTTCAAGACGAAACACAACATCCTGAATTCCACGGACGGCGGCACGCTGCAGTCTCAGCTCGATCAGCTCACGAGCCAGCTGATCGCCGCCCAGAGTGACGCCGACCAGGCCAAGGACCGCTACAACCAGGCGCTCGCGGCGGGAAGTACGCCGGCCGGGCTCGCCAAGCTTGCGGACATTCTCACCTCCACCTCGGCCGTCAAACTGCGCGACGACTACAACCAGCGCGCCACCGAGCTTGCCAGCCTGCAGACCATGTACGGGCCGCGTCATCCGACCATCGGGCGGCTTCAGTCCGAACTGGAGCGGATGAAGCGGCTGATGGCGGCAGAAGCCGACCGGATCAGGCAGCAGCTCAGGGCCAATTACGATCTCGCCGTGCAGAATGTCAGGAAGCTGCAGGACAAGCTCGAAGCCCTGCGCCAGCAGTCCACCAACTCGAACATCGCGCAGGTGCAGCTCAGGCAGCTGGAATCGCAGGCCCAGGCCGCGCGAGCCGTGCTCGACGACTATCTCAAGCGCGCGCAGGAAACGTCCCAGATGCAGGGCGTGCAAACCTCCGAGGCGCGCAAGATCGGCGCCGCCTCGCCGCCGGTGCAGCCGACGTGGCCGAAGCCGGTGCTGCTTCTCCTGGTGAGCGCCGTGCTGGGGCTTCTCGCCGGATGCGGCCTCGCTCTGGCGCTTGGTCCGATCCGGCAGCCGAAAGAGGGACCGCAGGCGCCGAAGGAAGCCGCGTCGGAGCCGGTCATGGACCGCAAGGACAGCGCCCCCGCCAGCCCCCCGCCGTTGCCGATGCCCGCCAATTTCGGCGAATACCGTTTGCCCGGCGTTGCCGGCGGGACCGCCTATTCCAGCATCAAGGCGATCAGGAAGCAGCTGTTCCAGACCGGAAACGAAACGCTGTCGCTCGACGTCCTGAAGATCATGCGGCAGATGGTGCTGCACCTCGACGACCACGGCAAACCCTTTGTCATCCTCGTGTCCTCCATTCGCAGCAGCTTCGAGGCAAGGGTTGCGGGCGCGATGCTGGGCATCGGCATGCAGCGGGCGGATCAGAACGTGCTGATGGTGGAAATCGGCGATCATCTGTCCAACCCGATGACGGACGGAGCCGGATTGTTCATCGATGGCGCGACCGGCTTGCGGACGGTCGTCTGCAGCGCCGTGACGGAGAAGGATGCCGGCGTTCCGGATCGCAACACGTTCCGGGGCATTCTGACCGAGGCCGGGAGCGCATTCGATTTCGTGCTCGTGATCGTGCCCTCGTTCAACGAGGACGGCTGGAATCCGGAACTCTTCGCCAAAGCCGACCTTGCGCTTCTGGCGCTCGGCCCGTCCGAGCAGCCTTCCGAGGCCGCCAAGCTCATCGAGCAGAAATTCGGCGCCGGCCAGATCGGCCGTAGTGCCACGCTTGTCGTCGCGCCGGACGGCGCGCGGCCGGCCGCGGCGGTCGACGGTCCGCGAGCGGCCGGCGAACGGCGCCTCGGCGCCGCTGCCCGGGGATAAGCCGTGGAGGCGGTGGATCGATGACATCGCCGCTCCGGCTGTCGCGTCGACATGCGCTGGCGCTCGCCGCCGGAGCCGTTTTCGCAACCTCCGCTCTGCCGAGATCCGCCGCGCTGGCGACGACCCGCGCGCGCGTTCCGTCACGCGGCTTCAACCTTCCTGGGTGGTTCGATCGAGACGATGGGCCTGCTCCCGCCACGGCCACGCTGGAAAAGCTGCGCCAAGCGGGATTCGAAACGATCCGGCTGCCGGTAGGCGGCGACCTCGTCTCCGGTGGTGACCCGGCAACGCTTCGCCGCATCCAGAACGGCATCAGGGATCTTGTCGGGTTGGGCTTTTCGGTCGTCCTCGACATGCATCCCGCAGGCGAGCTTGTGGCGGCTTTCCGAAACGATCACAAGGCCGCGGGCGAACAGGTGCTGCAGGCCTGGACGGCGCTGCGCGTCGTCGTCGCCGATCTGCCGGCGGATTGGGTTTATCCGGAACTCTTGAACGAGCCCCCCATGGAACGAGCCAACTGGCTGGCGCTGCGGGAAGAGATCACCGCAACGCTGCGCGCAAGCTGTCCGCTGCACACGCTGGTCTGGGGACCAGCGCGGTTTCAGGGCATCTGGGAAATCGCCGACACGCCACCGCTCGCCGACGACAACCAGATTGCCGCCGTTCACTATTACGCGCCGATGGCCTTCACCCATCAATGCGAGAACTGGGACGCCTCGCCGCTCGCCCGCATCGCCAACCTGCCCTTCCCGGCGGCCAGGGAAACGCCGCGGGTGAACCAGTTGCTTTCCAGATTGCGCGCCGCTGGCGACGAGGAGGCCGCGAACCTCGTCGAGGACGAGCTGTCCGCGCCTTGGACGGAGGCGCGGATCGTCTCGGATTTCGCCGACCTGGCGCGCTGGTCCGCGACCCATGGATGCCCGGTCATGCTGAACGAGTTCGGCGTGCTCAATTTCTGCGTGGATGCCGCAAGCCGCGTGTCCTGGGCGCGCGCGGTGCGCGAGGCGGCCGAAGCCAACCATGTGGCATGGACCTATTGGGAGCTCGATCAAGGTTTCGGCTTCATCAAAAGCCGGCAGAGTGTCGAGGGTTTCGACGGTGCGATGATCGCCGCTCTCCTTGGAGGTTAAGCGGGAAGCGGACGTGGACGACAGGGATCATGGAAATCTGCCAGGGCACACAATGACTGGAGCGCGCCGGCGATGAGCACGACGCGGGCCTACTCGCCTGCCCGACTGGGCGTACCGGGCCGCGACACGCCCGAGGCCCTGCTGCATGTCGGCACGGCCTTGCTTGTCGTTGCACTTGCCGTCTCCGCCTTCGCCGTCTGGACCCCGTTCGGGATTGCCGCGACTTTTGTGCTGACGCTGATCGTTGCGAACGCAATGCCTGCCGGCGTTCCAGTGCTGATCATCTGCGCCTTCCTCTACCAGAACCTCGGGGTCGCGTGGTTCACTCCTTACATTCCCGACAACGACACGTTCGACGCGCTGCGCGGCACCAACTTCATCATCCTGATGACCGCATTTGGCACCTTCCTGGCCGCCTCGTTTCAGTACCGCGTCCGGGCGCTGACCGAATTGCGGCCATGGCTGCTGCTGAACATGGCGCTGTGCGGAACGATCTGTTTCTATTTCGCCCTCGGCGTCGTGCATGGCGGCCCGAAGGATGCGGTCGTCTATTTCCGCAACACGATCACGCCGCTCGCCTGCTTCCACGTCGCGGTCCTCGCCGCCAGCCTTTATCCCGTCGACCTGCGCAGGAGTATGCTCTGGCTCGGCGCCGGCGCGATCATCTACGGCTATGTCGAGCTGATCTTCACCATGGATTTCCTCGGCCTCTTCCACGGCGACCTCTACATCGAGCGCAGCATCGCGCGGCAGATCGAGACCGGCGTGTGGGAAAAGGCGCTCCAGGAAACGGGTTTCGTCTACCGTGGGATCGAGGACGTGATGACCACGACCTTCTTCAACACGCCGCTGTTCAACGACATCCTGCCGAGCGTCTTCCGCATCGGCGGCCCGAACTTCCATCCGATCAGCTACGCTTACGCCTTGAGCATCATATCGGCCTGGCTCCTCTTCAAAGGACGATGGTTGCTGCCCCTCGCGGCCTTGCCGCTGTTGCTCGTCATCGGCTCCAAGGGAGCGACCTTCATGCTCTTCGTCGCGATTGCGGTGCGGCTGATCTACAGCCCCTCGCGCGCCGATCTGGCGCTGATCGCCGTGATAGCCCTGGCCGTGGTCTGGACGACGGCGGCGATCGCCTATGGCGCCACGCATGGCGACTACCATGTCCTCGGCCTGATCGCCGGCATGCGCGACTTCCTGGCCGATCCGCTGGGCCAGGGACTGGGTCTCGGCGGCAACCTGTCGAGCACCAGCATCAATCTCAACTGGCAAAGCGCTCAGGCCGAGGGTGCCGCCTCCGTGCCGGTCGAGAGCGCGGTCGGCGTCATGCTGTATCAGATGGGCGTCGGCAGCCTGGTGTTCTTCGGCTTCCTTGCGGCACTGGCGGTGGCGCTGCGGCGGCAGCTCATCGAAACCAGCGATCCGGATTTCCTGTTCGGCTTTGTCGGAATCGCCACCATTTCGGCCAATGCCGTCCTGCAGGAGGAAGCGTTCTACTCCCCTCTCGCCCTCGCCTTCTGCCTTTTGCTCGTCGGCGTCTCGCTCGGAACACGCTGGCGCATCGCCGCGGCGGCAAGGGCCGGGACGCCTGGCTGATGTCAAGGATCGGTCAGCTTCGCGACTTCGTTCAGGAGCCGAACACCACCATCTCGGTGAAGGTCAGATCTCCCGGCGAGGGAGATTTCGGGCCCTTGAAATATTTCAGCCCCTTCTTCGGAAAATACCGGCCGGACAGGCCGGGAACCGGGCCCATCGCGTCGACGAGGCAAAGCAGCTTTCCGCGCCGCAGGAGAAAGCGCCCCACAGCCCCGGCGCAGCGGACCAGATCCGCGTGGGAGCGGCAGTAGACCACCTGGCAGCACGGCAAGACGCCGTGCAATATCCGACGCGGCTTCAGCACAAGCGGCAACGGCAGGCCGTCGCAGATGCAGATCAGCGACAGGCAGCCCAGCGCCGCATGCTCGAGCAGTATATATCTCTCGTTGTCGGTGAATTCAGCCATTTCGGCGAGGTCCGCACGGACCTCCAGCACGCGGTCCGACGGCAGCGCGGAATTGAAAACAGGAAAGAAGGCGACCTGTCCGCCGGAAAACAGGCGAAAGCCGAACGCCTTGTTGAGCCTCACTGTCCCGGGCGACGGGGAGATATTGGTGTAGACCACGTCCTTGCGCATGATAACCGTCGCGATCATCCTGCTGGCATAGGGCCGGAACTCGGCATCCACGGACCAGCTCGAGAGATTGCAGCGGATCTCGTCGCCCTCCGGATCGCTATGCCTGGCATAGAGCGTAAGCACGGCGCCGACGACATGGCCTGACTTTTCAAGCACGAACCCATAGCGCGGGAAATCGGCGACGGCGGGCCTCTGCGACAGGCGGGTCAACGCCTCTATCCAATAGCCCCGGCTGCGTTCCGGAAAGCCCCTGTGCAGGCAGTCCGCAACACCCTCCCAATCCCCCTCATCGAAGGGTCTGCAGCCGACACCGGGAGGGAATGCGCCGAGAACCGCCATAGTCGACTCAAGGAAAAGGCACGGATATGGTTTGAGGTCCTTATTACCTGACGATCGATTACTAACGAATTACGCCGCTGGCGAAGCCAATTTTATCGGCCGGATTGACAGGTGCATGTAGCGCATCTCCGCTGCAACTGAACTCTCTAAATCTATACCCATGACACAGTTAGGAGTTGCAGGGCTGACTGATATTAGCATTTGTTTTGGCCACCTTGACCTGACCCGGGTTCTTCCGGCGCGCCGAGGTGCCTGTCGCGATCCTGCCCGCGAGCGACCCACGGGAATAGCAGAGGCAAAATTTCTGCCCGACCCCGCTTGTAGCGAAATCTCATATGTGAATATAATCTTCACGAGAGAAGATTTGGGGAGGATCGATCGCGCCTGGCTCCGGCCCTGCCCGGACGGCACGGCCTACTCTCCGGCAGCGGACGAACAGGATAGTGACCAGCTTTCCGCCCACCCTCGGCGTCGCTTCGACGCGCCCTTCCGACATGCCGGCCGATCACGCCGAGTTGCCGGTGTGGAATGCCGAAAACTGGTTCTATGAGGATTGGCCGGTCGGCCAGAAGATCCGCTCGCTCCGCCGCACCATGGCCGAAGGCGACAGCCATCTCTTCAACACCCTGGTGCTCGACATCCACCCTTACGTGCAGGACCAGATGTTCGCCGAGCGCGAGGGCATTTTCGGCAGGCGACTGGTGGCGGGCGCGTTCGTATTCTCCGCCGGGCTTGGCCTCGTCGCCACCAATTGCGTCAACGCCTTTTCCTACGGCTACGACAAGCTGCGCTTCATCAAGCCGGTCTTCATCGGCGACACCATCTATTCGATCCGCACCAACATGGCGAAAAGGCCTCGCTACAAGGACATGGGGCTGATCCGCGCCAGCTATGAAGTGTTCAAGGGCGAAGGCGAGTTGGTGCTCTACTGCGAGCATCTGCAGACGGTGAAATACAAGGATCCGGCCGACTTCGCCGGCAAGACGGAGAAGTGACCATGGCCGCCGACCTGCCGCTCTCCGGCCTTGTCGTCGTCGACATGAGCCAGTTCCTGTCGGGACCTTACTGCTCGCTGCGGCTGCTCGACCTCGGCGCCCGCGTCATCAAGATCGAACGGCCCGATGGCGGCGATCTTTCGCGCCGGCTCTATCTCAGCGACACCGAGATCGGCGGCGATTCCACCATCTTCCACGCCATCAACCGGGCCAAGGAGAGTTTCGCGATCGATCTGAAGAACGAGGCGGACCTTGCCGCGCTGCGCGGGCTGCTCGCGAAAGCCGACGTCCTGATCCAGAACTTCCGGCCCGGCGTCATCGAGCGGCTCGGCCTCGACTACGGGCATGTGCGCACGCTCAACCCGCGTTTGGTCTACGCCTCGATCAGCGGCTATGGCGAGGAAGGCCCATGGGTGAAGCGCCCGGGCCAGGACCTGCTCGCCCAGGCGCGCTCCGGCGTGATGTGGCTGAACGGTGACGAGGATCAGGGTCCGGTGCCGTTCGGCCTGGCGATCGCCGACATGCTGGCGGGTGCCGCCTGCGCGCAAGGCATCCTCGCCGCGCTGGTCCGGCGCGGCATCACCGGCCAAGGCAGCCATGTCGAGACCAGCCTTTTCGAGGCGCTGATCGACTTCCAGTTCGAGGTCCTGACGACCCATCTCAACGATGGCCGCCGCCTGCCGCGCCGCTCGTCCTTCCGCAGCGCCCATGCCTATCTGGCGGCGCCCTACGGCGTCTATCCGGCGCAGGACGGCTTCCTGGCGATCGCCATGACGCCGATCCCGAAGCTGGCCGACCTGCTCGGGATCGAGGCGCTGGCGCCCTACCGCGACCAGCCGTCGACCTGGTTTACCGCGCGCGACGAGATCAAGGCGATCATCGCGCATCGCATCGCGCAGAAGCCGGTCGACGACTGGCTGGCGATCCTCGAGCCCGCCGACATCTGGTGTGCGAGAGTGCTGAACTGGAAGGAGATGCTGGAGAGCGACGGCTTCAAGGCGCTCGACCTGCTGCAGACCGTGACGCGCGAGGACGGCGTTGCGATCCACACCACCCGGTCGCCGCTGAGGGTCGACGGCGTGCGCGCCAGGGTCGATCGGGCAGCGCCACTAATTGGCGAACACAGTGCAAGGATCCGCGAGGAATTCGGACTATGACGTCGCTCAAGGGCATGACCTGGAGCCATCCGCGCGGTTACGATCCAATGGTCGCCTGCTCCAAACTGTGGAAGGAAAAGACCGGCGTTTCGATCGAATGGGAGAAACGCTCGCTGCAGGATTTCGAATCCTTCCCAGTGGAAGAACTCGCCCGCGCGTATGACCTGATCGTCATCGATCATCCGCATGTCGGCCAGATCACGGCCGAGAAGTGCCTGGCGCCGCTCGACGTGCCGGGCCGCGAGGCGGAGCGCGAGGCGCTGGCGAAGGCAAGCGTCGGCCGATCCTATCCAAGCTACGCCTGGCAGGGGCGGCAATGGGCCTTCCCGATCGATGCCGCGACCCAGGTGCAGGCTTGGCGGCCCGACCTGATCGGGGCCCCGCCGACGATCTGGACCGAAGTACTGGGGCTCGCTGAGCAAGGCCGCGTGCTCCTGCCGCTCAAGCCGCCGCATTCGCTGATGTGTTTCTACACTCTGGCCGCCGATCTCGGCCGGCCATGCGCCGTCGATGGACAGAGTGATCTGGTCGACCCCGACACCGGCGAAACCACCTTCGAAATACTCCGCGAGATCGCGGCGCTGGTCGATCCGCAATGCCTGACCATGGATCCGATCGCCGTGTTCGAGAAAATGGCTGGGGCCGGCTCGCGAATCGCCTGCGCGCCGCTGATCTACGGCTACGTGCCCTATGCGAAAGACGGGTTCCGTCCGAACCGGCTGGCCTTTTGCGACATGCCGTCCGTGGGCGGCAGCGGTCCGGTCGGATCCGCCCTCGGTGGCACCGGCATCGCCGTCTCGGCCTTCTCCGCCGCCAGCAAGGAAGCGATCGACTTCGCCTATTGGATCGCCAGCGGTGAGGTGCAGCGCGGTCCCTACGCCGCCGCCGGCGGCCAGCCCGGACATGCCGCGGCCTGGGAGGACGAAGCCGTCAACGCCGCAACCGGCGACTTCTATCGCGGCACGCGGGCAACGCTGGAAGGGGCGTGGGTGCGCCCGCGTCACGACGGCTACATGCCGTTCCAGCAGGCCGCATCCGACCGCCTCAACGAGGGCCTTGCCGGCAGGCAGGATGCCCGCCGCGTCGTCGCCGACATCAATCGCCTGTTCCGGAAGAGTTTCGCGCCGGCCGTCGCCGGCTAGTTCGACATTACAGCCGCCAGAGCTTCTTCGCGTTGCCGGATAGGAGCTTTGCGCGCTCGCTCTCGCTCGCGCCGGAGATGAGTGCGTGCGTTGCCGCCACCCAGCTGAGCAGCCCGCCGCCCAACGTGCAGACCGGCCAGTCGCTGCCCCACACGACACGATCCCAGCCGAAGCTGCCGATCGTGTGCTCGACATAGGGCCGCAGCGTCTCGGCCGTCCAGGTCGACGGATCGGCATAGGCGACGACGCCGGAAATCTTGCCGACGACATTGGGGCGCCGCGCGATCGCGGTGATCTGCTCGCGCCACGGGTGCTCGGCCCTGCCCTTGATGTCGGGCACGCCGCAGTGATCGAGGACGAACTGCACGTCCGGCGCCAGATCGACGAGCGCGATCGCTTGGCTCATTTGCCTCGGCAGGACGCAGAGGTCGAAGGTCAATCCGCTGCCAGCGATGCGCCTGATGTTCTCGCGGAACAGCGCGCCCTCCGAAACGTCGTCGGGCACGACATGCAGCACGCGGCGGAAACCCTTGACGAAGGGATCGGCCTTCACCTTGTCCAGCCAGGCGGCGAAGCCGGGCTCTTCCGGCCGGCAGGAGACGATCGCGCCCCTGACCAGGCTGCCAGGCTTTTTCGACAACCCTTCCACATGGGCCGTCTCGGCCGCGATATCGGCCGGGTCGACATCGACCTCCATGTGCAGCGCCAGCTCGATGCCCGCGCGGCGCGCCTCGGTGGCATATTCGCCTTCAGGGAAGTTACGATCGAGCGCCGGCACCCCGGACAGCCACGGATAGCGCAGCGCCGCCTTGTCGATGAGATGCAGGTGGGTATCGACGATCATGGCTTCCTCCCTTGTCGCGCTCATGCATGTCGCCCAGAACCGTGCCGCGGTTTTGGGAAAACGACAGGCATCAAAACATGGATTCGATCATCTCACGGGAGAATTCATCATTCAAATAAGAATTACTCCTTGGGTCTCACATCGGACCCGGCGAGTTGCGACAAGCGCGCTGCGGCGGCCTGGAGCAGCGTGATAGTCTTGGTGATGTCGGGCGCGGCCGGTGCATTGACCAGCGTGATATAGGGTATGGTGAGCGCGGCGATGCCGCGTCCGTCGGGACCGAGCACCGGCGCAGACAGGTTGTAGACGCCCGCGGTCTGCAGCGAGGCCATCATTTCGTAGCCGCGGTCGCGCACCTGGTCGAGGCGGGCAAAGAAGTCGGGCGATAACTTCATCTCCTCATTGCTGCGCAGATGTTCGGCGATCATCATCTCGCGTTCCGCCGGCGAGCGGAAGGCCAGCAGTACATGTCCCGACCCGGTGTCGAACAAGCTGATATGCGAGCCGACGCGGATTGAAATGCCCCAGTATCGCGGCGCTTCCTGCTGGGCGATGACGACGGCGCTGCCGCGATCGAACACGACGAGCTGGTTTGCCTGCCATGAGGTTTCAGCCAATTCGCGCATGATCGAGGTGGCGTAGGAGACCAGCCTTCGCACCGGCGCATGCAACTGGCCGAGCCCGAACAGCTTCAGCGTCAGCGAGTAGCGGTCGCCATCCGGCCGGGTGACGTAGCCGCGTTTCACCAGACGGTCGAGCATCCGGTAGAACTCATTCGGGCTGCGGTCCAGCCGCTTGGCGATCTCCGCCTGGGTCAGGCCGCCGTCGACGCTGGCGAGCAGCTCCAGGATGTCCAGCCCTTTGTCCAGAGCCGGCGCGCGATAGCGGTCTTCCTCGTCTTCCTGCACCGGATGCCCCTCTGGTGAATTTCCATCTTCATATACGCAAGAGCCCCCTCCTTGGAAAGAAGTTTCGGCTTGACGACTGATGAATAGTTTGTTTGCATATGAATGAAGCGACAAGCTTCAGGTCATGACGACCCATGGGGCCGTCCAGGGAGGATATTCATGAACAGACTGCTTTCCGGCGTCGCCGCCGGCGCATTGCTCATGGCGTCGGGCGTTGCATTCGCGGCCGACCTGCCGGGCAAATTTCCCGGCGTCACCATCGACGCCAAGCTGATTGGCGGCCAGCAATACGAGAAGCTCTACGAGCGCATCGGCGAGTGGGAGAAGGCGACCGGCGGCAAGGTCAACGTCATCTCCAAGAAGAACCACTTCGATCTCGATAAGGAGATCAAGTCGGACATCGCCTCCAACTCGATCACCTGGTGCGTCGGCTCCAACCACACCTCGTTCGCGCCGCAGTATCCGGGCATCTACATCGATCTGACCAAGCTGTTGCCGAAGGAAGAGATCGACGCCTTCGTGCCGGCCAACATCGCCGCCGGCACACTCGACGGCAAGCTGGTGATGCTGCCGCGCGCGCAGTTCGACGTCTCGGCGCTCTACTACCAGAAGAGCCTCTACCAGGACGAAGCCAAGAAGAAGGCCTACAAGGACAAGTACGGCGAGGATCTCGCGCCGCCGGACACATTCGACGAGATGGCCCAGCAGGCGGAGTTCTTCGCCAGCCCGCCTGATTTTTACGGCACCCAGTTCGCCGGCAAGGAAGAGGCGATCAACGGCCGCTTCTACGAAATGGTGATCGCCGACGGCGGCGAATATCTCGACAAGGACGGAAAGCCCGCCTTCAACTCCGAAGCCGGCGTCAAGGCGCTCGACTGGTTCGTCAATCTCTACAAAGCCAAGGCGGTGCCGGCCGGCACCACCAACTATCTGTGGGACGACCTCGGCCAGGGCTTCGCGTCCGGCACGGTGGCGATCAACCTCGACTGGCCGGGCTGGGCCGGCTTCTTCAACGACCCGAAGTCGTCGAAGGTCGCCGGTAATGTCGGCGTCAAGGTGCAGCCGAAAGGCTCGTCCGGCAAGCGCTCCGGCTGGTCCGGCGCGCACGGCTTCTCGGTAACCGAGAACTGCGCCAACAAGGAAGCCGCCGCTTCGCTCGTCTGGTGGCTGACCAACGAGGACAGCCAGAAGCTGGAAGCCGCCGCCGGCCCGCTGCCCACCCGCACCAAGGTGTGGGAATGGGATCTCGAGCAGGCGAAGTCCGATCCTTACAAGACCGAAGTGCTGCAGGCCTTCCAGGAAGCCGCCAAGAACGCCTTCCCGGTGCCGCAGACGCCGGAATGGATCGAGATCTCCAACGCCGTCTATCCGGAGCTGCAAGCGGCGATCCTCGGCGACAAGACCTCCAAGCAGGCGCTCGACGACGCTGCCGCGAAGGCGACGCAGATCCTCGAGGACGCGGGCAAGCTCTAATGCATGTCGCCCAAAAGTGCGCAGCGGTTTTGGGAGAACGACATGCATCAGAACAAGGGCTTAAAGCGCGTTGCTCGCCGCGACGCGCTTTAAGCGCCATCCTCCCTGCGGCGCCGGTCCTCGTGGCCGACGCCGCTTTGACCGATGCGGCCGCCGCGCAATTGGAGCGCCGGCCGCGCAGATATCTTTGGGACATTGCATGACGGTCAAGCGGCTCTCCGCGCCAACCCTTCTCCTGCTGCCCGCCGTGCTCGTGTTGGCGGCGGTGGTGGTCGTGCCGCTGTGCCTGTCCTTCTATTCCAGCTTCACGCCGTTCAGGCTGACGCGTCCGGAAACCTTCTTCACCTTCATCGGCCTGCGCAGCTACCGCAACATCCTGTCCGACGCGAATTTCTGGTGGGCCTTCGGCCGCACGGTGCTTCTGCTGACCATTGCGCTCAATCTCGAGATGCTGCTTGGGCTCGGCCTGGCATTGCTGGTCGAGAAAGCCAGCCGCGGCCAGCGGCTGCTGCGCACCATCATGATGTTCCCGATGATGTTCTCGCCGATCCTGGTCGGCTTCCAGTTCAAGTTCATGTTCAACGACAATATCGGCCTGGTGAACAACGCCCTGCAGTCGCTCGGCGTGACGCGCGACGCCATCCCCTGGCTGATCGAAGGCCATCTCGCCTTCGTCGCCATCTCCATCGCCGAGATCTGGTCGTCGACCTCGATCTTCGCGATCCTGATCCTTGCCGGCCTGCTCGCGATGCCGAAGGAGCCGGTCGAGGCGGCGCGGGTCGACGGCTGCACGCCCTGGCAGACCTTCCGCTATGTGACCTGGCCCTTCATCATGCCCTTCGCCTACATCGCCATGACCATCCGCTCGCTCGACGTCGCGCGCGCCTACGACATCGTCAAGATCATGACGGATGGCGGCCCGGCCGGCCGCACGGAGCTGTTGTGGACCTTGGTCGCCCGCACTGCCTACAGCGATGCGCGCATGGGCGTGGCCAATGCGATGGCTTACTTCTCGATCCTGCTGTCGATCGTCTTCACCGTCTATTTCTTTAAAAAGCTCGCCGCGGCGCGCACCCAGATCGGCGCGGAGTGGTGACGATGGACGCCAATGCATCCGCCCGCCTGAAGCGCCGCGCAGCCACGATCGCGCACCGCGTCGGCCTGTTCCTCGCCATGCTCTTCATCTGCTTGCCCGGCATCTGGATCGTGCTTTCCTCGCTCAGGCCGACGGTCGAGATCCTCGCCAAGCCGCCGATCTGGATTCCGCAGCAGGTCTCGCTCGACGCCTACGTCGCCATGTTCAGCGGCGTCGGCAAGGGCGGCATTCCCGTCCTCGACTATTTCCGCAATTCGCTGATCATCTCGGTGACGTCGACGGTCCTTGCCATCGCCATCGGAATGGCCGGCGGCTACGCCTTCGCGCGCTACCGGTTCCGCGGCAAGTCGGCGATGTTCCTCGGCCTGATGCTGACGCGCACCGTGCCCGGCATCGCACTCTCGCTGCCGCTGTTCTTCGTCTATGCGCGCCTCGACATCATCGACACGCATTTCGGCCTGATCCTGGCCTATGTCGCGCTCAATGTGCCCTTCACCATCTGGCTGATCGACGGCTTCTTCCGCCAGGTGCCGAAGGATCTCGCCGAGGCCGCGCAGATCGACGGCTGCACGCGCTGGCAGGCCTTCTGGCAGGTCGAATTTCCGCTCGCCGGACCGGGCATTGCATCGGCCGGCATCTTCGCCTTCCTCACCTCCTGGAACGAGTTCGCGCTGGCCTCGCAGTTGACGCGCTCGATCAATTCCAAGACGCTGCCCGTCGGGCTGCTCGACTACACGGCCGAATTCACCATCGACTGGCGCGGCATGTGCGCGCTGGCCGTGGTGATGATCATTCCGGCGCTCATCCTCACTTTCATCGTCCAGAAACACCTCGTCGGCGGCCTCACCTCCGGCGCGGTGAAAGGTTGATCCGATGGCGATTGTCTCGCTCAAGAAACTGACCAAGCGTTATGGCAGCATGGAGATCGTGCACGGCATCGACCTCGACGTCGCCGACCGCGAGTTCATTGCGCTCGTCGGGCCGTCGGGCTGCGGCAAGTCGACCACGCTGCGCATGATCGCCGGGCTGGAGGACATCTCCGGCGGCACGATCGAGATCGGCGAGCGCATCGTCAACGACCTGCCGCCGCGCTCGCGCAACATCTCGATGGTGTTCCAGTCCTACGCGCTCTACCCGCATATGACGGTGCGCGAAAATCTCGGCTTCTCGCTGAAGATCGCCGGCGCGCCGAAGGAGGAGATGGACCGCCGCGTCGCCGAGGCGTCGGCCATCCTCGGCCTCGACGCGCTGCTCGAACGCCGTCCGTCCCAGCTTTCCGGCGGCCAGCGCCAGCGCGTCGCCATGGGCCGCGCCATCGTGCGCGATCCCGACGTCTTCCTGTTCGACGAGCCGCTCTCAAATCTCGACGCCAAGCTGCGCACCCAGATGCGCACCGAGATCAAGAAGTTGCACGCCAAGGTGAAGTCCACCGTCATCTACGTCACGCACGACCAGGTCGAGGCGATGACGCTCGCCGACCGCATCGTCATCATGCGCGACGGCTATATCGAACAGGTCGGTACGCCGGACGAGGTCTTCCAGCGCCCCGCGACGCGCTTCGTCGCCGGCTTCATCGGCTCGCCGCCGATGAACCTGCAGGAGGCGACCGTCGCCGACGGCAAGGTCGTTTTCGCCGGCGGCCAGAGCCTGCCGCTGCCCATCCGGTTCAAGGCCAAGGTGAATGTCGGCGACAAGGTGGTGTTCGGCCTGCGCCCCGACGATATCTACCCGGCCGGCCACGGCTTGCATTCGGGCGATGCCGCCGATGTTCATGATGTGGAACTGCCGGTGACGGTGACCGAGCCGCTCGGCAACGAGACCTTGGTGTTCGCCGAATTCGATCGCCGCGACTGGGTCTCGCGCATGCTGAACCCCAAGCCGCTGAAGGCGGGGGACCGGGTCGCAATGCACTTCGACCTGTCGCAGGCGCATCTCTTTTCCGCCGAAACCGGCAAATCGCTGAGGGCCTGACGATGGCGAAGATCGAAAAGATAGAGCTTTCGATGGTCGACCTGGCGCCGAAGGTGAGGCGCACCGACGCCATCCAGAGCTTTGTCAGCCAGGAGACGCCGATCGTCACCATCACCGACGCCGACGGCGCGGTCGGCATGGGTTACAGCTACACGATCGGCACCGGCGGATCCTCGGTGATGCGGCTTCTTTCCGATCATCTGGCGCCGCGCCTGATCGGCGAGGACGCCGACCGGATCGAGGCCATATGGCATGAACTCGAATTCGCCACCCACGCCACAACCATCGGCGCCATCACGGCAATCGCGCTCGCGGCAATCGACACCGCGCTCTGGGACCTTCGGGCGAAGAAGCAGAGACTGCCGCTCTGGAAGCTTGCCGGCGGCGCCAAGGACCGTTGCCCGCTCTACACCACCGAAGGCGGCTGGCTGCATATCGAGACGGGTGCCCTCGTCGAGGATGCCGTGGCCGCCAAGGCGAAAGGGTTCACCGGCTCCAAGGTCAAGATCGGCAAGCCGCATGGCGCCGAGGACTTCGCCCGGCTTTCGGCGGTGCGCAAGGCGGTCGGCGACGGCTACGAGATCATGACCGACTGCAACCAGGGCTTTTCCGTCGATGAAGCCATCCGCCGCGCCGAGCGGCTGCGCGACCTCGATCTCGCCTGGATCGAGGAGCCGCTGCCGGCCGACGACATCGATGGCCATGTGCGGCTGTCGAATGCGACCGCGACGCCCATTGCCGTCGGCGAGTCGCTTTATTCGATCCGCCATTTCCGCGAGTATATGCAGCAGGGCGGCTGCAGCATCGTCCAGGTCGATGTCGGCCGCATCGGCGGCATCACCCCCTGGCTGAAGGTGGCGCATATGGCGGAAGCCTTCGACATGCCGATCTGCCCGCATTTCCTGATGGAACTGCATGTCAGCCTGGCCTGCGCGGTGCCGAACGGCAAATATGTCGAGTACATTCCGCAGCTGGATGAGTTGACGGGCAGGAAGATGGTGATCAAGAACGGCCATGCGCTGGCGCCGAGCGAGCCGGGCCTCGGCATCGATTGGGATTTCGATGCGATCAGGGCGCGCGGCATCGCCGAGTTCAGCGTCACCGTCACCGAACGGAGGGATTGAGATGCAGCGCATGGGCATGGTGCTTGGTCTGAAGCCGGAGAAGGTCGAGGAGTATGTGCGCCTGCACGCCGCCGTCTGGCCGGACGTGCTCAAGATGATCTCGGCCTGCAACATCAAGAACTACTCGATCTATCTCAAGCGGCCGGAGAACCTGCTGTTTTCCTATTTCGAGTATCACGGCACTGATTACGCAGCCGACGCGGCCAAGATGGCCGCCGACCCGAAGACCCAGGAATGGTGGGAGTTCTGCATGCCTTGCCAGCAGCCTTTGCCGACCAGGCAGGAAGGCGAATGGTGGGCGATGATGGATGAAGTCTTCCACCATGACTGACACCTTCGATCCCGCCACGCTGGCACAGTCCTGGCCAGCACCTGCGAAGCCGCGCCCGATCGTCACTTTCGGCGCCGGCTCGATCGTAGGCGACGCGCATTTCCCCGCCTACCGCAAGGCCGGCTTTCCGGTTGTCGGCCTCTACGATCCGGACCAGGCCAAGGCGCAGGCACTCGCCGAGACATGGGGCGTGACAGCATTCCGCTCGGTGGATGAAGCGGTGGCGGTCAAGGACGCGATCTTCGACCTTGCCACGCCGCCCGGCCGGCACGCCGACGTGCTGAAGGCGCTACCCGACGGCGCAGTGGTGCTGATCCAGAAGCCGATGGGCAATTATCTCGGCGAGGCCACCGAGATCCTCGAAATCTGCCGCGCCAGAAAACTCAAGGCGGCGTTCAACTTCCAGCTTCGCTTCGCGCCGATGATGCTGGCGCTGAAGGATGCGATCGCCAAGGGCTGGCTGGGGGAGGTCGTCGACTTCGACGCCTGGCTGGCGCTGGCCACCCCGTGGCAGCTCTGGGAATTCCTGCTCAAGGCGCCACGCGTCGAGATCGCCATGCATTCGATCCACTATCTCGACCTGATCCGCCAGCTTCTGGGCGACCCCAAGGGCGTTCACGCGAAAACCCTCGGCCATCCCAATCATCGGGTGGCGCAGACACGCACCAGCGCCATCCTCGACTACGGCGACACGGTGCGCTGCGCGCTCTCGATCAATCACGACCACAAGTTCGGCCGCCGGCACCAGGCCTGCGAGTTCCGCATTTGCGGCACCGAGGGCGCTGCCTACGTCAAGCTCGGCCTCAATCTCGACTATCCGCGCGGCGAGCCTGACGTGCTCGAGATCTACCCCAAGGGCGGGTCGGACTGGGTCAGCGTGCCGCTGGCGGGCGAATGGTTCCCCGACGCCTTCGTCGGGCGCATGGCCAATGTCCAGCGTTTTGCTTGCGGCGACGACGCCGAACTGGTCAGCTCGGTCGAGGATGCCTGGAACACCATGGCGCTGGTGGAAGCCGCCTATAAATCGAGCGCCGCGCCGGCGACTCCGCTGGCCGAGAAACCGTAAGGAACGGCATGGAACAGGTCACCTATTTCGAGGACTACGAGATCGGCTCGTCGCGGCTGACCAGCGGCCGCACTATCACCGAGACGGATTTCGTCGTCCATGCCGGCCACACCGGCGACTTCTTCCCGCATCACATGGATGCCGAGTTCATGAAGACGACGCCATTCGGCCAGCGCATCGCGCACGGCACGCTGGTGTTCTCGGTCGGCGTCGGCCTGACGGCGAGCGTCGTCAATCCCGTCGCCTTCTCCTACGGCTATGACAGGCTGCGCTTCATCAAACCGGTGTTCATCGGCGACACGATCCGCACGCGCACGACCATTGCCGCGAAGGAGGATGACCCGAAACGGCCGGGCTCCGGGCGCGTCATCGAACGTGTCGAGGTTTTGAACCAGCGCGACGAGGTCGTGCTGGCCGCCGATCACATCTATATCGTCGAGCGGCACCCCCGGCTCGGCTGAAAGACGGAGAAAAACATGGCTGATCTGACAGGCAAGGTGGTGGTCGTCACGGCTGCCGCACAAGGCATCGGTCGGGCGAGCGCGCTGGCTTTCGCGAGAGCCGGCGCTACCGTCCACGCCACCGACATCAACGAGGCGGCTCTGGCCGAACTCGGCAAGACGCCCGATATCAAGACCCGCAAGCTCGATGTGCTGAGCGACGATGCTGTCAAAGCCGCCTCCGCCGAAATCGGCCGCGTCGACGCGCTGTTCAATTGCGCCGGCTTCGTCCATTCGGGCTCTATCCTGGAGATGAAGGACGAGGACCTCGACTTTGCCTTCAATCTCAATGTGCGCGCCATGATCCGCACCATCCGCGCCGTGCTGCCCGGGATGCTGGAGCGCGGCGACGGCGCGATCATCAACATGGCCTCGGTCGCCGGCGCGCCGAAGGGCGTGCCGAACCGCTTCGCCTATGGCGTGACCAAGGCGGCCGTGATCGGCCTGACCAAATCGATCGCCGCCGACTATGTCGCCCGGGGCATCCGCTGCAACGCCGTCTGTCCCGGCACGGTCGAGAGCCCCTCGCTCGAAAGCCGCATGCGCGCCCAGGGCGACTACGAAGTCGCTCGCGCGGCCTTCATCGCCCGCCAGCCGATGGGAAGGCTGGGCACGGCGGAAGAGATCGCCGATCTCGCGGTCTATCTGGCCGGTGCGACCTACACGACCGGGCAGGCGTATAATATCGACGGCGGCTGGTCGATCTGACGAGGCAATGAGCATGACCCGGATTACCGATCTTCGCGTCTTCGACCTGCGCTTTCCGACGTCGCAAAGCCTCGACGGCTCGGACGCGATGAACCCCGACCCGGACTATTCGGCGGCTTACGTCATCCTCGACACCGACGCTCCGTCGCTGAAGGGCCACGGCCTCACCTTCACGATCGGCCGCGGCAACGAGATCTGCTGCGCGGCAATCGAGGCGCTGCGCCACCTGGTCGTCGGGCTCGACCTCGACTGGGTGAAGCAGGACCCCAGCCGCTTCTGGCATCACGTGACAGGCGACAGCCAGTTGCGCTGGATCGGCCCGGACAAGGGCGCCATGCATCTTGCGGTCGGCGCGGTGGTCAACGCGGTCTGGGACCTGTGGGCAAAGGAAGCCGGCAAGCCGGTCTGGCGCCTGGTCGCCGAGATGAGCCCGGAGGAGATCGTCCGGATCGTCGACTTCCGCTATCTAACCGACGCGATCACACCGGCCGAAGCGCTGGAGATTCTAAAGAAGGCCGAGGCCGGCAAGGCCGGGCGTATCGCCACGCTCGAGCGCGAAGGCTATGCCTGCTACACCACCTCGGCCGGCTGGCTCGGCTATCCCGACGACAAGCTCAGGCGCCTCTGCCAGGAGGCGGTCGACCAGGGCTTCAATCACATCAAGCTCAAAGTCGGCCGCGACCGCGCCGACGACATCCGCCGCCTCAGGATCGCCCGCGAGGTGATCGGCGCGGACCGCTACCTGATGATCGACGCCAACCAGGTCTGGGAGGTCGATCAGGCAATCGATTGGCTCAAGGATCTAGCTTTCGCCAAGCCCTTCTTCATCGAAGAGCCTACCAGTCCGGACGATGTCGCCGGCCACGCCAGGATCCGTAAATCCGTGGCGCCGATGAAGGTCGCGACCGGCGAGATGTGCCAGAACCGCATCATGTTCAAGCAGTTCATCGCCGGTGGCGCGATCGATATCGTGCAGATCGATTCCTGCCGCATGGGTGGCCTCAACGAGGTCCTGGCCGTCCTGCTGATCGCGGCCAAGTTCGGCCTGCCGGTCTGGCCGCATGCCGGCGGCGTCGGCCTGTGCGAATATGTCCAGCATCTCTCGATGATCGACTATATCGCGGTGGCGGGCACCAAGGACGGACGGGTGATCGAATATGTCGATCACCTGCATGAGCATTTCCTCGAGCCCTGCGTGATCGAGAATGCGGCCTACATGCCGCCGACGGCGCCGGGTTTCTCGATCGAGATGAAGCCGGACACCATTGCCGCTTATCGATTCCAAGGTTGAACGCGGGCGTAACGCAGGTGGGACCTGCGTTACGAGATCGGCGCGGCGTGGGCAGATCAGCGTCAGTCGACCTCGGCGGCGATCACCGAGACACAATCGCCCGCCTTGACCAGGCCGGGGAAGTGACGGGCTGCGAGCAGGCCCGGCATCCTGGCCCTGATTTCCTGTGGCGCGATGCCGGTGCGGCCGGTCGAATGGATGCGCGCCACGACCTGGCCTTCCTCCACCGTCCCGCCGAGATCGATCATCGTCTCGATCATGCCGTCGCTCTCGGCGAAGGCGAAGCAATCTCCCGAAGGCATATCCAACCACTGAGTTCGAGTCTTCTCGACCGCCCCAGCAACAATGCCGGCATGGCGCAGCACGTTGAGGACGCCCCGCCGCGCGATGCTCACCGTCTCCGCGCGGGAGGTTCCCCCGCCGCCGAGCTCGGTGGTGACGAAGATCTTGCCCATCTCCTCGGCCGCCGTGTCATACATGCCGACCGCATCGATCTCGGTCATGCGCATCGAGAACGGCGCCGAGAAAGCCTCGACCGCGGCGAAGGCCTTTTGCTCCTGCGCCTTGTCCGGCAGTGTGTGCGCGGCGCAGAAGGGCACGAAGTCCAGCGTCTTTCCCCCGGAGTGGAAGTCGAACACGATGTCCGCCCGCGGCAGCAATTCGCGCTGGAAATAATCTGCAATCTTTTCTGTCACGGTGCCGTCGGGCCTGCCGGGAAAGCTGCGGTTCATGTTGCCCTTGTCGATCGGCGAGGTGCGCGTGCCGGCGCGGAAGGCGGGATAGTTCATCGCCGGCACGATGATGACCGTGCCGGAGACGTCCTTTGGATCGAGCATGCGGGCAAGCTCATAGAGAGCCAGCGGCCCTTCATATTCGTCGCCGTGATTGCCGCCGGTGAGCAAAGCCGCCGGCCCCTTGCCGTTGCGGATCACGCAGACCGGGATCATCACCGATCCCCAGGCAGAATCGTCGCGGCTGTAGGGCAGGCGCAGGAAGCCGTGCTGCACGCCGTCGCGCTCGAAGTCGACGGTCGGCGCGATCGGCGACGGACGCAGAGCTGCCATCGGGCTCAATCCTTCACGAACAACTTGCGCGGCACATTGGCCAGGCATTCGACGCCGGTCTCGGTGATCAGGATCGACTCGGTGATTTCCAGCCCCATCGTCTCCAGCCACAGCCCGGTCATGAAATGGAAGGTCATGCCGGGCCTGAGCTCGGTGCGGTCGCCGGGGCGCAGGCTCATGGTGCGCTCGCCCCAGTCCGGCGGATAGGAAAGGCCGATCGGGTAGCCGGTGCGGTTGTCCTTGACGATGCCGTACTTCTTCAGGACGGCGAAGAAGGCATTGGCGATGCCTTCGCAGGTGTTGCCCGGCTTGGCCGCGGCAAGGCCGGCCTCCATGCCTTCCAGCGTCGCCTTCTCGGCATCGAGGAAGGCCTGCGTCGGCTTGCCCAGGAAGACGGTGCGCGACAGCGGGCAGTGGTAGCGGTTGTAGCAGCCGGCGATCTCGAAGAACGTGCCCTCGCCCGCCTTCATCGGCTTGTCGTCCCAGGTGAGATGCGGCGCCGAAGCGTCGGCGCCCGACGGCAGCAGCGGCACGATCGCCGGATAGTCGCCGCCGATGCCGGCGACGCCGCGTGTGCCGGCGTCGTAGATCTCGGCGACCAGATCGCATTTGCGCATGCCGACTTCTATTCTGTCGACGATGCGCTGGTGCATGGCCTCGACGATGCGGGCGGCGTTGCGCATGTATTCGATCTCGGTCGCGCTCTTCACCGCGCGCTGCCAGTTGACCAGCGCGGTGGCGTCGACGAAACGGGCATTGGGCAGGTGCTTCTGCAGCGAAGCAAAGGCGGCGGCCGAGAACCAGTAATTGTCCATCTCGACGCCGATCGTCAGCTTGTCCCAGCGACGCTCGGCAAGCACGCTGGCGAGATAGTCCATCGGGTGGCGCTCGGTCGACTGCACGTAGTGGTCGGCGTAGCCGATGATGTTGTCATGGGCGAGATAGGCGGTGCGCTTGGCGCCGTTGGCATCCTGGCCACGACCGTACCAAACTGGCTCGCCTGACGGCGGCACGATCACCGCCTGATGCACATAGAACGACCAGCCGTCATAACCCGTCAGCCATGCCATGTTGGAGGGATCGCTGACGATCAGCAGATCGACCCCCTTGGCCTCCATGGCCTTCCGCGTCTTGGCGAGGCGTTCGGCAAATTCGCCTCGCGAGAATTTCAGGTTTGGCTGCATCGTTCTTAGTCCTCGTTTGTTGGGCCTATTTGAGCGTGATCTTTCGGAAAACCGGTTCCCTCGGATCACGCGCTGGCCAGGCATCAGCTTTCAAAAATCGTTCCGGCCCTCGCCGCCCGCGCGCGGTCGCGGGCCAAGGTGGCGATCGCGGTGTCCTGCACGCCTGTGCCGGTGAGGTCGGCGATGGTGATGTCGCTCGCCGAGCGTCGGCCGTGCCTTTCACCGGCGATGATCTGGCCGAGTTCGGTCACTTCGGCGTCGGCGGCCATCACGCCTGCGTCGATCGCGTGGTGGAGTTCACCCAGACGCCGCGTCTGCTTGGCGCTGTCGGCCACATAGAGATCGGCCATGCGCAGGATCGCCGGCGCGATCTCGTTCTTGTGCTCGGCATCCGAGCCCATGGCGGTGATGTGCTGGCCGGCGGAAACGAAACCGGCCTTGATCAGCGGCTCGGTCGAAGGCGTGGTGGTGACGATGATGTCGGCACCGGCCGCCGCGTTCGCCGCATCCGGCTCGGCCCGCACCATGATGCCCAGTTTCTCGCGCAGGCGGGCAGCGATCGCCTCGGCCTTGGCGGCGTCGCGCGCCCAGATGCGCGCTTCCTCGATCGGCCTGACAAGGCGCAAGGCTTCCAATTGCAGGCCGGCCTGCAAACCGGCGCCGAAAATCGCCGCGATCTTGGAGTCGGCTCGTGACAGATGCTTCGCCGCGACCGCACCGGCTGCGGCAGTGCGAATATCGGTCAGGTAGCCATTGTCGAGCAGCAGCGCCTCGACCACGCCGGTCTTGGCCGAGAGCAGCACCATCATGCCGCCGCCGCTCGGCAGGCCGAGCTTCGGATTGTCGAAGAAGCCGGAGCTTATCTTGACGGCGAAGCCGTCTATGCCGGGCACATAGGCGGACTTCACGTCGACCTCGCCGCGATGCTCGTGAATGTCGAGCCGCAGAATCGGCGGCATCGCCACTGGCAGCGTGGCCAAGGCGCGAAAGGCGTTTTCGACGCAGGCAACGGCATCGAGGTCGAGCGTCACGATCTTGTGAAGATCAGCCTCGGTGAGAATCGTCATTCGGCTCATGTGGCGCGCTCCACTGTTGATGGCGTCTCGCCGCAGACGATCTTGCGATGCAGCGCCATGTCAATGTTGCGGCCGGACAGGATCAGGACCATCGGGCCCGTCGCCCCAATCTTGCCGGCGAGCAGTGCCGCGATGCCGACGGCGCCGGCTCCCTCGACGATCTCGCGCTCCTCTTCATAGGCGTGGCGGATGCCGGCGGCGATCTCGTCCTCGGAGAGCATGACGACATCGTCGAGCAGGCCGCGGCACATGGCGAAGGTCAGTCGGTTGTCGAGACCGATGCCGCCGCCGAGCGAATCCGCCAGCGTAGGCAGTTCCTCGACCTGCACCGGATAGCCGGCATCGAGGCTTGCCTTCATCGCAGCACCGCGCGCCATCGAGACGCCGATGACTTTGGTGCCCCGGCTCAACCCCTTGACGGCCGCAGCGACGCCAGCCGCCAGGCCGCCGCCGGAGAGCGGCACCAGAACGGCCGCGACGTCGGGCACCTGCTCCACGATCTCGAGTCCGAGCGTGCCCTGCCCGGCGATGATGTCGGGATGGTCGAAGGGCGGCAGCATGACGAGCCCGTCCGCCGCCACCAGCCTGTCGACCTCCTGCTGGGCGTCGTCCTGGCTGTTGCCGACGATGCGGATCTCCGCGCCAAGGCGGCGGATGGCGTCGAGCTTGTTTTCGGGTACCAGCTTGGACATGCAGATCACCGCGCGCATGCCTTCGAGCTTTGCTGCGTGCGCGAGCGCACGGCCGTGATTGCCGGTCGACGCGGCGACGACCCCGCGCGATCGTTCTTCCGCGCTCAGCGCGGCGATGGCGTTGGACGCGCCGCGCAGCTTGAACGCGCCGGTGGTCTGATGATGCTCCAGTTTCAGATGGATAGGCTGGCCGATACGGTCCGAGAGGCTCTGCGACGGCACGGCAGGGGTACGCTCGATCTTGCCGGCAATACGTTCGCGCGCGGCGCGAATATGCTGAAGAGTGACTGGCATTTCGGTCATTGGCATTCCGATCACTCAGCCAACGGCTTCGTCATAAGCCGGCCGAACTCCGACCGCGGTGTGTCGTCGCCGCAGAGCCGCAGGCAATTCCAGGCGCTGGCTTGGTTGCTGGTGACGACCGGGCGGCCGATTGCTTCTTCGATGCCTGGAACCGCAAGCGCCGCGCGTAGCGCCGTGCATGAGACGAACAGCGCATCGGCCTGCGTGTGCGTTGCCTTGCGCGCCAGCGCGACGAGGGACGCCGGCGCGATGCGCGCCATCTCGCGGTCGTCCTCGAAGCCAAGACAGGTGAAGCTCTCGATATCGAAGCCGTGCGCGGTGAAATAGGTTGCCATCGGCCGGCTGGTCTCGACGGTGTAAGGCGTGAGGATGCTGACCCGCTTCACCCCAAGAGCGTTCAGGCCACGCACACCGGCCATGGGCGGCGTGACCACTGGAACATTCGGTTTGGCCGCCTGGATCGCGGCTTCGATCTCGGTGTCGCCGATCACAACGGAAGCCGATGTGCAGGAATAGCAGATGGCGTCGAGCGGCTCGTCCGGCAGGATCAGCGCCGCGCCCGCCGTCAAAGACGGCTGCATCTTGCGAAGGTTCTCGGGCGTCGTCGGATTGGCATAGGGAATGCGCGCGACATAGACGCCGATGCGTTCGCTCGCCACCATGCGGCGGAAGTCCACCTCGCTGGTATGGTCGGTGGCCAAGGAGATCAGGCCGACGCGCTTTTCCAGCGGACGCGCGTCGAGGACAGGCCGGCTCGATGCCAGGCGGATTTCGGGCAGCGGGTTCATGACTCTCATCTCTCGATCCTGCCGTAGCGGTGCTCCAGCCAGCGCAAGAGCACGACGGAGCAGAGGCTGATGACGAGGAAGAAGGCGCCGACCAGCGTCATCGGCTCGATGTAGCGGTAGTAGGTGTTGGCGACGCTCTTGGCCTGGTTCATCAGCTCCAGCACGGTGATAGCCGACAGCAGCGGCGTCTCCTTGAACATAGCGATGAAGTAGTTGGCCAAGGCCGGGATCATCGGCGGGATTGCCTGCGGCAGGATGATGTGCGTCCAGGTGTGGCGGCCGCTGAGATTGCAGGCCTTCGCCGCCTCCCACTGGCCGCGCGGCACATTGTCGATGCCGGCGCGATAGACTTCCGCGGTATAGGTGCCGTAGTGCAGGCCAAGGCCGATGACACCGGCCACCAGCGGCGGCAAAAGGATGCCGATGTCGGGCAGCACGTAGAAGATGAAGTAGAGCTGCACCAAGAGCGGCGTGCCGCGGATGAATTCGGCGAACCAGCCGACGCTGCGCGACAAAGCCCGGTTTGGCGAACGCCGCGCCAGCGCTATGGCCAAGCCGACGATCGCCGCCAGGATCGAGCCGAGCACCGTCGCCAGGATGGTGATCTTCACGCCCTGGATCAGGGTCGGCATGATCTCGCGGACAAAATTCCAATCCCATTCCATCAGGCACGCACTCCGTCGAGGCCACGCGCCATGCGGCGCTCCAGCGACCGGATGCCCCAGGAAATGATCAGCGCGAGCCCGAAATAGATGACGAGCACGGAGACGAAGGGCATCAGCGTGCTGCCGGTCTGCGAGCGCACCACCTGCGCCTGGAAGGTGAGATCGGCGAGCGAGATCAGCGACACGACCGAGGTCGCCTTGAGCAATTCGATCGCGTTGTTGCCGAAGGTCGGCAGCATGACCAGCAGCGCCTGCGGCAGGATGACGTGGCGCATGCCCTGCCAGCGGCCGAGGTTGAGCGCGGTGCAGGCCTCGTACTGCTCGCGGCCGACCGAGAGGATGGCGCCGCGCACGACTTCGGCGGCATAAGCGCCGACATTGAGGCCCAGCGCCAGCACGCCGGCCTGCAGCGGCGTCAGCGACAGGCCGGCGAACGGCAGCACAAAATAGGCCCAGAACAGTTGCACGAAGATCGACGTACCGCGGAAGAACTCGATGTAGATCGTCGCCAATGCACGCACGATGAAGAAGCGCGACACGCGCCCCATGCCGGCGAGGAAGGCCATGACCAGCGCCAGCACCGACCCCATCAGCGTCAGCTCGATGGTGACAAGCGCTCCCTGCAATATCAGGCCGAGATAGCCGGACCACTGGGTCATTTGGGTTTAGAACTTCCTGTCATTTTGCGGTTGCGCGAGGCGACGCCGACAGCCCCCTCTCCCCGTTCACGGAGGGAAGATGCCGGTTCACCCCCCGTAGCTGCAGCCCAGCTGCTGCAGGAGGGCAGGTGAATGAGGGACGGAGCCAGCTTCTGAGACCTTGGCGCCGTCCCTCATCCGAGCCCTTCGGGCCGCCTTCTCCCCGTGAACGGGGAGAAGGAAGAGTCGCGCCTACTTCGCCGCGCAGAGCTTCTCGCGCGTCGTCGACATCGCCGCCTTGGCGGAGAAGCCGTAGGGCTCGATGATCTTGGCGAACTCGCCGGACTTCTTCATCTTGGCGAGCTCGACATCATAGGCATCGCGCAGTGCCTCGTCGCCCTTCTTGAAGGCGGCGCCGTCGCAATAGACAGGCGCGCCCTGCACCGGCGCGATCACTTCGAGGTTCGGATCGTTGGCCTTCTTGATGAGATCGTTGATCGACAGAACAGGGAGCGAATAGGCGTCGATGCGGCCGTCCTGCACCATCTTCAGGCCGCTCTGGCCGTCCGGCACGACGATGACGCGATCGCGCGGCACACCGGCATTGAGCGCCAGCTTTTCCTCGGTGCCGCCGCCCGGCGCGCCGATGGTGGCGGACGTATCCTTGGCAATGTCCTCATAGCTCTTGAAGCCCTTCGGATTGCCCTTCTTCACCAGCATCGCTTCGGCATCGCACAGCACCGGTTCGGAATAGGCGACCGCCGCGCAGCGCTCCGGCTTCATGAACAGGCCTGCGGTGACGACGTCGAAGCGGCCGGCCTGCAGGCCGGGGATCATGGCGCCGTATTCGGAGATGGAGGCGACGATGTCGTTGACGCCGAGGCGCTTGAAGATCTCGCGCGCCACGTCCGGCGCTGCGCCCGAGACCTTGCCGTCGGCGGCCACCGCCGTGTAGGGCGGCTCATTGGCAATGGCGACGCGGGCGAAGCCTTGCCCCTTGAGCTGATCCAGCTTGGCGTCGTCAGCCGACTTTGCGCCGGAGGCGAGCAGCATCGTGATCACCGCGAGGCCGGCGACGCCGGCCAGAATGGCAAGTTTCTTCATCGTTCCCAACTCCTTGTTCTCTTCTTGGTTTGCGACGACTACGTCGCCTTGGGACGGCTTGCGCCGCCCATTTGCATTGCGGTCAGACGCGATGTCCGGCCGCGATGATCTTCTTCAGGAAGCTCTGCGTTCGCTCCTGCTTGGGATGGCGGAAAATCTCATCGGGCTTGCCTTCCTCGACGATCCTGCCGCGGTCGAAGAACAGCACCCGGTCGGCGAAGTCGTGGGCAAAGCCCATCTCGTGGGTGACGAGCAGCATCGTCATGTCGGTCTCGGCGGCGAGCTTGCGCATGACATTGAGCACCTCCTCGACCAGTTCCGGGTCGAGCGCCGAGGTGACCTCGTCGAACAGCATGATCTTGGGTGACAGCGCCAGCGCCCTGGCAATCGCGACGCGCTGCTTCTGGCCGCCGGAAAGCTGCGCCGGCATCGCCTTGGCCTTGTCGGCCAGCCCGACCATGTCGAGCAGTTCCAGCGCCCGCTTTTCGGCGGCGGCGCGCGAAACACCCTTGGTCAGCATCGGCGCCAGCGTCACGTTGTCCATGACGCATTTGTGCGGAAAGAGATTGAACAGCTGGAAGACCATGCCGATCTTCTGGCGCATCTTGGCGAGGTGCCGTTCGTCGGCCGGCAGCAGCTGGCCATTGCGCTCCATGTGATAGAGCTGCTCGCCATCGACCTGGATGTGGCCGCCGTCGATTTTCTCCAGCGTCATCAGGATGCGCAGGATCGTCGTCTTTCCGGAGCCGGATGGGCCGATCAGCGCCAGCTTCTCGCCTGGCATGACCTGCATCGACAGGCCGTCCAGCACCTTGAAGGTGCCGAAACTCTTCGAAATGGCGTCGACCTTGATGATGGGCGCGGGCAATCAATTTCCCCGTTCTGGAGAAGCCTATGCCCTTAACGATGCGGAACGCGCTAAATCATGTCAATTAGGAAAATAATATCATGACAATATTTCCGACGCGGCACAATTTCAGGGCAATCTGCGCTCCCCTTGTGCATCAGATGGCGAGCAGGAGATGCTCCGGATCGCCAAGCAGGAGCTTGGCCACAACGCTCAAGCCTGCACGCAGTTCCGCCTCGGTGGTCGATCCGAGCGAGATGCGCACGGCTGGATGCCAGGGCGTGTCGGCGATGCGGAAGGAGGTGCCGGGCGCGATCGCCACTCCGCGCAAGCGCGCCTGCGAGACGAAGCTCTCCTCGGCGCGATCGCCCGGCAGCTCGAGCCACAGATGCAGCCCGTCGCGATGGACGCGGTAGTCGACCCCGGTCAGCATCTCGGCGGCGATCTCCTGGCGTCGCCTCAATGCCGCGCGCTGCCAGTGGACCAATTCCAGCGCAGTGCCGTCGTTCACCCAGCGCGTCGCGATTTCCGCCACCATCGGTGTCGCCATCCAGTTCGAGACGAGATGGCGGTTGGCGACCGCCGCGACATAGCGGTCCGGCACCGCGAGATAGCCGATGCGCAGGCCAGGCACGGTGATCTTGGTGAAGGAGGTGACGTAGAGCGTCCGCTCCGGCGCAAAGGCGGCGACCGCCGGCGGCCGGCCTTCGACCAGCGGACCCAGCACATCGTTCTCGATGATGGCGATGTCATGCTTGCGCGCCACCGCCGCGATCTGCTCGCGCCGCGTGGCGTCCATCAAGGTGGCTGTCGGGTTGATCACCGAAGGCTGGACAAAGACAGCACGAATGTCCGACAGCCGGCAGGCCTCGTCCAGCGCTTCGGGGATCAGGCCATTGCCGTCGATCGGCAGGCCTTCGAGGTTGAAGCCGAGATAGCGGGCGAGCGGCACCAGCGTGTGGTGGCCGATCGCCTCGGTGGCGACGGTCGAGCCGGGTGGGGCGACGCTCATCAGCGCCACCGTCATGCCCGCGGTCGCGCCGTTGGTGAGGCTGATATTCTGCGGCGAAGCCTCGAGGCCGCAGAGCTTCAGCCACTCGACGGCCACCGCGCGATGACGCGGAAACACCATGTTCGGCCGGAACGACAGCGCCGAGCTCGACGGCAGGTTCTCCGAGAGCCACCCCAGCGCCTGCTTCAGCTTCTCCAGATGCATCGGCTCGCAGACCGGCTTCAGGATGGAGAGATCGATGACCTCGCCCAGGCGCTCCGGAATGTAAGGCGGCTCCGGTTCGCGGCGCTGCGTCTGCACGAAGCTGCCGCGTCCGACCTCGCCGGAAATCAGGCCGCGGCGGATCAGTTCCTCATAGGCGCGGCTGACCGTCTGCACCGAAAGTTTCAGGTCGTCGGCAAGGCGACGGTGCGTCGGCAGCCGCGCGCCATTGGCGAGCCGCCCGTCATGGATCGCGCGGGCGAATTGGTCGGCCAGCGAGAGATAGGCCGGTCGTCGGATGAGCGCAGGATCTGGCTGCCATAATGTCATGACTTATTAGAGATCGAAATCAGTGCAATTGACAATCGAAATAATGCATCGTCATGGTGTCCTGGACAATAAGCGGAGCCCCGCATGGCGGCAGCGAAACTCGATCCGATCGACCTAAAGATCCTGGACGCTATCCAGCGCGATGGGCGCATCACCAAGCTGGCTTTGGCCGAGAAGGTCGGCCTGTCGCCGACGCCTTGCTGGATGAGGCTGCGCAAGCTGGAGAAGGCCGGCATCGTCTCCGGCTACCACGCCTCGATCGCCATGCGCATGATCGCGCCGGTGGCGACCGTGCTGATGGAGGTGACGTTGGCCAGCCACCGCCAAGCCGATTTCGACCGTTTCGAGCGCGTCGTCCGCGACATCCGGGAGATCGTCGCCTGCTGGTCGGTGGGCGGCGGCGTCGACTATGTGCTCAAGGTCATGGCTCGCGACATAGACGCCTATCAGCGGTTGGTCGATGGCCTGCTCGAACGCGAGATCGGCATCGACCGCTACTTCACCTACATCGTCACCAAGACGGTGAAGGAGGAGACGGTGTTGCCGGTCGCCGATCTGCTGCCGGGGCAAAGCTAGAGACATTGTCTGGCGCCGCGGGCGATTGAAGACAATCTCTCTAGCCGATGGTGCCGAAACAGCCACTCTGTCTCAACCGCGCGGCTAGTCTCTCCGCATCGCTTCGGCACCGGGAGACAATCGATGTCCGCGCATTTCGCCCGCACCAACCACCACCACGCGCTCGACCGCCTCGCTGACCGCCGCCTGTTGCGCGCGCTCGCCTATGTCGACGGCCATTGGACCGCAAGCGAAGCGGCAGAAAGTTTTGAAGTCACCGATCCGGCCACCGGCGCCACCGTGGCGTTCGTCGCCGCGCTCGATGCAAGGCAGACGACGCAAGCGATAAATGCTGCCTCGCGAGCCTTCCCGGCCTGGCGGGCGCTGTTGCCGCAGGAGCGGTCGAGGATCTTGCGAAAATGGTTCGAGCTGGTCGTCGCCGCCAAGGACGACCTGGCGCTGCTGATGACGCTCGAACAGGGCAAGCCGCTGAAGGAGTCGCTCGGCGAGATCGACTACGCCGCCTCCTTCGTCGAGTGGTATGCCGAGGAGGCAAAACGCCTCAACACCGAGAACATCACCAGTCATCTGCCCAATGCCGAGATGACGGTGCGCCGCGAGCCGCTCGGCGTCGTCGGCGTCGTCACGCCGTGGAATTTTCCGTCGGCCATGCTGACGCGCAAGGCTGCGGCGGCCCTCGCTGCGGGCTGTACCATCGTTGCGCATCCCTCTTCCGAAACGCCATTGTCGGCACTGGCGCTGGCCGAGCTCGGCGAGCGCGCCGGGCTGCCGGCGGGCGTGTTCAACGTCGTCACCGGCGATGCGCGAACGATTGTCGGCGCGATGTGCGCTGACGCCAGGGTGCGCGCCATGAGCTTCACAGGCTCGACCGAAATCGGCAGGCTGATCGCCGCGCAGAGCGCGCCGACGATGAAGCGGCTGGTCATGGAGCTCGGTGGCCATGCGCCGCTGATCGTCTTCGACGATGCCGACATCGACAAGGCGGTGACGATCGCCATCGACGCCAAATTCGCCACCTCCGGCCAGGATTGCCTGGCCGCCAACCGCATCTATGTGCAGCGGCTGATCTACGACCGGTTCTGCGCAGCTTTCGCCCGCCGCATCGAAGGCCTCCGGACCGGCAACGGGCTTTGCGGCGACGCCGATATCGGACCGCTGATGCATGAACGCGCCGTCGAGAAGGTGGAGGAACAGGTTGCCAATGCCCTGGCCCACGGCGCGCGTTGTCTCGCCGGCGGCAAGCGCCACACCGCCGGGCCGCTGTTCTACCAGCCGACACTGCTCGTCGACGTGCCGGACGAGGCGCTGATCATGCACGAGGAAACGTTCGGCCCGGTCGCCGCCGTGACGCCGTTCGACGACGAAGCGGAGGTCGTCGCCCGCGCCAACGCCACCGAATATGGCCTCGTCGCCTATGTCGTGACCGAGAACGGCGCCCGGCAGGCGCGCATGGGCCGCGCGCTGGACTACGGCATGGTCGCGATCAACCGGGTCAAGATCACCGGTGCGCCGATCCCGTTCGGCGGCGTCAAGCAGTCCGGCATTGGCCGCGAAGGCTCGCGCCACGGCCTCGAAGCCTTCACCGATCTCAAATACCTTTGCCTGGATGTTGCGTAGGCCCATCCCGGAATTTTCAGGAGTCAAAAAGATGCTCGAACAGTCCAACGAACTTTCGGCCTGGGACCGCGACCACTTCTTCCACCCCTCGACGCATATGGGCACGCATGCGCGTGGCGAATCCCCCGCGCGCATCATGGCCGGCGGCGAAGGCGTCACCATCTGGGACAACACCGGCAAGAAGAGCATCGATGCCTTTGCCGGCCTCTATTGCGTCAATGTCGGCTATGGCCGCCAGAAGATCGCCGATGCCATTGCAAGCCAAGCCAAAAACCTCGCCTACTATCACGCCTATGTCGGGCACGGCACCGAGGCCTCGATCCGGCTGGCCAAGATGATCATCGACCGCGCGCCGAAGGGTATGAGCCGGGTCTATTTCGGCCTTTCGGGCTCCGACGCCAACGAGACCAACATCAAGCTGATCTGGTACTACAACAACGTCCTCGGTCGTCCCGAGAAGAAGAAGATCATCTCACGCTGGCGCGGCTATCACGGCTCGGGCGTCATGACCGGATCGCTGACCGGGCTCGAGCTGTTCCACAACGCCTTCGACCTGCCGCGCGCGCCGATCCTGCACACCGAGGCGCCCTATTATTTCCGCCGCGCCGACCGCTCGATGAGCGAGGAGCAGTTCTCGCAATATTGCGCCGACAAGCTGGAAGAGATGATCCTCGCCGAGGGTCCGGACACAGTCGCGGCCTTCATCGGCGAGCCGATCCTCGGCACCGGCGGCATCGTCCCGCCACCAGCCGGCTATTGGGAGAAAATCCAGGCAGTGCTGACGAAGTACGACGTGCTGCTTATCGCCGACGAGGTGGTGACCGGCTTCGGCCGTCTCGGCACCATGTTCGGCTCCGACCATTACGGCATCAAGCCGGACCTGATCACCATCGCCAAGGGGCTCACCTCGGCCTATGCGCCGCTCTCCGGCGTCATCGTCTCCGACAAGGTCTGGCAGGTGCTGGTCAAGGGCTCCGACAAGCTGGGCTCGCTCGGCCATGGATGGACCTATTCGGCGCATCCGATCTGCGTTGCCGCCGGCGTCGCCAATCTCGAGCTGATCGACGAGATGGATCTGGTGAGGAATGCCGGCGAGACCGGCGCCTATTTCCGCGCCGAGCTCGCCAAGGCCGTTGGCGGCCACAGAAACGTCGGCGAGGTGCGCGGCGACGGCATGCTGGCGGCGGTCGAGTTCGTGAAGGATCGCGACGACCGCGTGTTCTTTGATCCGGCGCTGAAGGTGGGGCCGCAGATCGCCTCGGCGCTTAGCGAGCGCGGCGTCCTCGGCCGCGCCATGCCGCAGGGCGATATCCTCGGCTTCGCGCCGCCGCTCTGCCTGACGCGCGAGGAGGCCGACACCATCGTTGCCAAGACCGCCGATGCGGTGAAGAGCGTGTTTGCCACTATCTGATAAGTCACATCTGAGAAGCGACATGAATGCCATGACCAGAACCGTTCCTGCAACGATGGCCGCCGTGCAGCTTACCGGCCATGGCGGCATGGAGAAGCTTGTCTACCGCACCGACGTGAAGGTGCCCTCGCCCGCTGCCGGCGAGGTGCTGGTCAAGGTCAACGCCTGCGGCATGAACAACACTGATGTCTGGGTGCGCCAGGGCGCCTATGGCACGGAGGAGGATGCGGCCGCCGTCTCGACCTGGCGCCGGCAAGGCAACACACTCACCTTCCCGCGCATCCAGGGCACCGACACGGTCGGCACCATCGTTGCCGTCGGCGCCGGCGTTTCCGCCGGGCGCATCGGCGAACGGGTGATGGTCGACTTCTCCATCTACAACCGCGACGACGATTCGCTTGCCGACATCGACTATATGGGCCACGGCCGCGACGGCGGTTACGCCGAATACCAGGCGCTGCCGGCCGAGAACGCGCATGTCGTCGACACCGACCTCAGCGACGTCGAGCTCGCCACCTTCTGCTGCGCCTATCTCACCGGTGAGCAGATGCTGGAACGTGCTGGCTTGAAGGCCGGCGAGCTGGTGCTCGTCACCGGCGCGTCTGGCGGCGTCGGTTCGGGCATCGTGCAGCTGGCGCGGGCGCGCGGCGCCATTCCCTATGCCGTCGTCGGCAAGGGCAAGGAGCAGGCCGTGCTCGACATCGGCGCCGAGAAGGTGATCACGCGCGGTGTGGCCGATCTGCCGGCCGCCGTCGACGAAGCGACGGGCGGAAAACCGATCGACGTGGTCGCGGATCTTGTTGGCGGCTCGATGTTCAACGACCTGCTGCGCATCCTGCGGCCAGAAGGCCGCTACACAACGGCCGGCGCGATTGCCGGCCCGGTCGTGCAGCTCGATCTGCGCACCATGTATCTCAAGCAGCTTCAGCTGCACGGCTCCAGCCAGGGCACGCGGGCGGATTTCCGCCGCATCGTGCGCTACATCGAGGAGAAGAAGATCCGGCCGCTGGTCGGCGGCGTCTACAAACTGTCCGACTTCCACCGCGCCCAGACGGACTTCATGGCGAAGGATTTCGTCGGCAAGCTGGTTGTGGTGCCGGACGCGGTGGCTGCCACGAGCAAATAGCGGCGATGGCAGCGGCCGAGCGGCTCGCCCTTCGTGGTCAGCCCTTGCGTTCCTGCAGGATGTTGCCGCCGTCCACGACGAGGACGGCGCCGTTGACATAGCTGGCGCCATCGGATGCGAGGAACAGGACGGCGGCGGCGACTTCCTCAGGCGTCCCGGCACGCCCCAGCGGCGTGTTTTGCGCGGCGACGAGTTCCTCCGGCGTCGAGGCGCCGGTCGCGATCCAGCCCGGTGCGACGGCGTTCACCGTGACGCCGCTGCGGCCGACCTCAAGGGCAAGCGCGTGCGTCAGGCCGACCATGCCCGCCTTGGCAGCGGAGTAGGCGGCCTCTCCTTCGTTGGAGACGTAGGGTCCTGTGACCGAGGCCATGTTGACCACGCGTCCATGGCCGCGCCGGACCATGCCCGCCAGAAAGCCGCGTGTGGCCAGAAAGGCGGTCTTCAGGCTGACATCGATGCCCCGATCCCAGTCGCTTTCGCTGAGGTCGAGAAACCGCCGCTGCAGCGCCGGCTGTGCCACCGTTCCCATCCCGGCATTATTGACGAGGATGTCGATCTCGCCGGCCTCCGAGCACAGCCGTTCGACATCCGCCGAGCGCGTCAGGTCGGCCACGACCGCGCGGACATCGAGCCCGTCGGCCCGCAACTCTTCGGCGCGCTGTTCGACACGTTGCGACGAGGCGGTGATGGCGACCGAAAGCCCGGCTTCGCCGAACGCACGCGCGACCGCGACACCGATGCCGTCGGCGGCGCCCGCGCCGGTCACCAGCGCCGTGCGGGATTTGCGAAACACGACCATGAACCCTCCAGGCGATGAAGCCGATGCCGCCGCGCTTCAGTAGCCGGCGCTGACCCCGAAATCGATCGAAAGCGCGGCCCCGGTGATCGGCGCAGCACCCGGCTGGCAAAGATAGTGGATGAAGGACGCGATCTCTTCCACGGTGATGAACCGCGCTCTTTCTCCTTGCGGGTAGTGCCCCAGGAGGCGGCGCTTATAGCCGTCCGGGTCATTGCCGCCGTAGGTCCTCGCCTGATACTCGATCATCGGCATCGCCGTGTCGCCGGGACACACGGCGTTGACTCTGATGCCATGCGGGGCAAGCTCCAGCGCGAGCGCCTTGGTCAAAAGCACCAGACCGCCCTTGGAGGCGCAGTAGACCGCCGCGCCGTTGTTGCCGACGATGCCTGCGTCGGACGCAATGTTGATGATCACGCCTTGCGCCGCAGCGAGATGCGAAATGGCGGCCGAGATCAGGAAGAAGGCACCTTTGAGATTGACGTCCAGCACCAGATCCCACTGCTCTTCCCGGACCTCGCTTGCCGGCCCCTCAAGCCAGACGCCAGCCGCGTTCACGAGAATGTCGATGCCGCCTCCCCATTCGCTGGCCTTGTCCACCACCTCGCGGCAGGCGGCGACGGAGCGGATGTCGAGTGGCAGAGCGGTCGCTTCGGCGCCGGTCGCGGCAATCCTGGCCACGGCATCGTCGAGTCTTGGGCCAGGCAGGTCGGCGAGGGCGATCCGCTCGCCGTCCGCCGCGAGGCGCAATCCCGTCGCAAGACCCATTCCCCCGGCGCCGCCCGCGATCAGGACCGTCCTGCCAGCCATTCGATAACCTCCACGAAGCGCCGACTACATGCGAACCACGTCCGCAAGACATGTCGCATGCACCACGCCGGACAAACAATGATCACAGGAGATCGAACCGTCCGCTCCGGCGATCAACCCAGCTCCAGCGTCGTGATGCCGAAGACCTTCGTCGGCGCATTGCCGGGCTTGCCGCCCTTGTACATGCGGGTGGTCGTGAAGCCCGGAACCATGCCGGCGGCCTGGAGCATTGCGGTGAAGCCGGCCTGGGTGGCCGGCACGTCGACATGCAGCTCTCCGCCCTCCGTCCTTCCCGCCAGTTCCGCCATCAACGCCAGGGCTATGTTCATCTCGTCGGCGAACAGGGGACCGACCTTGAAACCCTCCCGGCATCGGCGCGCCACGCCATAGCCGGCAATCCCGGCCGACCCGGTGGACATGAGCGCGATCCGGGGCGCCTGCAGCCATTCCCGCAGGAAGGCCTCACGCCGCGCCGGAAAGCACTGACGGTCGTAAGCCAGGATCTCGGCTGCGTTGGCGGCCGTCACGGACCGTGCGCCGCCACCGCCGGTCAGCCCGGCCGCGCGCCCGCTGAAGCGGACGGTCTCGTAGGCAGGCACGAACCCCTTGCGCTGGTAGTTGGCGCGCTGCTCGGCCACGCCGTCGAGGCCGATGATGCGGTTGCCGAGCCGGGTCATGCCGGCGTCCCACACCGCCTTGCCATGGCCTTCGCCACGCCGGTCGGGCCGGCAGATGTAGAGGCCGATGAAGCCGAAATCCGCGCCATAGGCGACGGCGGAAATGCCGGCCACCATCTCGTTGCCGACGAAGGCGCCGATGAAGCCCGCGGGGTCGGCCGCTCGCAACGCGGCAGCGTCGCCGACGCCTGGATTCCAACCCTCGCCCGCCGCCCAGTCGACCAGCGTCTCCACCTCGCTCGCGGTCAGCGTCCGGATCGTTCTCGGCATTGTTTAACTCGGGCAGCGGCCTGGGGCGTAGGATTTCAAGCCGCCACGATAGGGCGCGACCTGCAGCTTGCAAAGGGCTCTTTTCGCGGTGGCCTGACTAGACAGTGAAGACAAATGCCGACGCGCCTCAACCCGGCTGACGGCGCAAACATCTTGACGGCTGCAGGGTTCTGGCCTGATTTCATCGGGAGGGGTTTTTCAAACTGAAGCAAAGAGTTAGCGAGGAGCACGCTGAGCAACTGTCCGTTGTTCCAAAGGGCAACTGGACACAATCGGCGAAGGCTATAAATCTGCATTTGCCGTTGCCTGGAATCGAATGGAGTGCCGCAGGAAATGCCGCTGACAGCCGAAGAGATCGCTAGTCATCCGGCAGCGCTTCGTCATGTTCAGCAGCAGTCGCGCGCGCTCATCCATGTCTACGAAACCAGCCCGCGCCTTGCCGCTGTCTTTGCCACCCAGCAGCGCTGGCTGCTCGGCCATGTCGGGCTCGCCCTGCATTTCAGGCACGACCCCAACGACCGTCGCACCGAAATGACGATGGCGCGTTTCATCGAGGTCGTGCGCCGCAACTCGGTCGCCAGCCGCAACACCGCCGAGGCGTTTGTCAAGGAAATGCTGCACTACAACATCGCCGAATATCTTTCGACGAGCGGCGATGGTCGCGCCCACCCCTTGCGGGTGAGCGCGGCCACTATTGAGACCTTTACCAGCTGGATCCATGCCCATTTGAGAACACTCGATCACATTGACGGCGGAGCACGGCTGGCAACCTTCCTCGAGCGACGCGATATGCTGGCGAAGCTGCAGCCGTTGATCTGTGACGGGCTGCTTGCGTCCATTCCGGTGCGGGAACCCCAACAAACCTTCTCGTTGTTTATCTGGCTGAACAACGGCGGCATTGTCATGGACTGGCTGATGTCGGGGATCGATCCGGACGACGCCAAGCTCGACAAGATTCCGACCGGCGTCATTTCGATCAGCGAATTCGCGCATTGGCTGAAGCTCTCGCGCACGCATCTGGCGCGCAAGCTCCACGACGCCGAAGTGCTTGGCAGCATCGGCTGGGTCGGCCAGCGCGGACATTCCGTCATGTGGGTCTCGCGACAGTTCTTCGAGGAATACATGGCCGTGCAGGCGGCCAAGCTCGCCATCGTCGACGCAGCCTTCGATGCCTGTTTTTCCAGCGCAAGCGAGGACTGAGCGCCCGGCACCTGCATGCTCATCCGGCAAAAACCGGTGGTTGCACTGGCGGGTGCCAGCCGAAACTGCTATCGGCATCGGATATTGCGATGCTTGGCGGGTTCTGGGGGGAATGGCGCTGACGTTCGAAGACATTGCGGGCCATCCTGCGCTGCCCGCCTGCGTCCAGGCACAGGCGCGGGCGATGTTGGTGGCCTATCAAGGAAACCCGCGGGCGTCCTCGGTCTTTGCCACCCAGCAGCGCTGGCTGATGGCCCATATCGGGCTTGCCCTGCATTTCCGCCGAGACCCCAGCGACTATCGAAAGGAGCTGACGGCGGCGCGTTTCGTCGGCGTCACGCTTCAGCATTCGGTGGCCAGCCGCAACACCACCCATGCCTTCATCAAGGAAATGCAGCACTACAATTTCATCGTGGATGCGCCGGGCGGTGACGACGGCCGCATTCGCCCCTTGCGGCCGACGGCCGCGGCATTGGTGGAGCTGACAGGCTGGGTTCTCATGCATCTCAAGACGCTTGACGATCTCGACGGCGCGAACCGGCTGGAGACGTTCCAGGCAAGGCCGCAAATGCTGGCGCAGCTGCAGCCGCTGATCGCGGACGGGCTGGTCTCCTCCGTGCCGGTGCGCGAACCGGAAAAGACATTCTCGCTGTTCACCTGGCTCAACAATGGTGGCGTCGTCATGGACTGGCTGATAGCCGGCGTCGAACTCGAGAATGTCGGCCAGGAGCGTATCCCGACCGGCATCCTCTCGATCGGCGATTTCGCCAGATGGCTGAAACTGTCGCGTACCCACCTGGCGCGCAAATTGCGCGACGCCGAGTCGCTCGGCAGCGTCGGCTGGCTCGGCCAGCGCGGTCATTCCGTGATGTGGGTTTCGAACGAGTTCTACGGCGAGTATGTGACGGCGCAGGCGGTCAAGCTCGCCATCATCGACGCGGCCTTCGCCGCTTGCATGGAGAATGCGGCCAGCGGTTCAGCGTCTCCAGGCTGAACCGCTGGCATATCTCAGTCGATGTCGAACGACACGCCTTGCGCCAGGGGCAGCGCCTTGGAGAAGTTCACCGTGTTGGTAGCCCGTCGCATATAGGCCTTCCAGGCATCCGAGCCGCTCTCGCGGCCGCCACCGGTTTCCTTTTCGCCGCCGAACGCGCCGCCGATCTCCGCGCCCGAGGTGCCGATATTGACGTTGGCGATGCCGCAGTCCGAGCCGTCGACGCCAAGGAAGCGCTCGGACTCCTGCAGGTCGCGGGTGAAGATCGACGACGACAGGCCGGCGCCGACCGCATTGTGCAGGTCGAGCGCCTCATCGAAATCGGAATATTTCATCACATAGAGGATCGGCGCGAAGGTCTCTTCCGTCACCGGCGAAACCTGGGCCGGCATCTCGACCAGCGCCGGATGCACATAGTAGGCTTCCGGGTGTCCGTTCTCGACGCGCGCGCCACCGGTCACCTTGCCGCCATGCGCCTCGGCCTCCTTCAATGCCTTCTGCATGTTGTCGAAGGCGGCCTTGTCGATCAGCGGGCCGACCAGCGCCGACGTCTCCAGCGGATTGCCGACCGAGACGCTCTGATAGGCTTTCTTGAGACGCGGCAGCAGCGCGTCATAGACGCTCTCATGCACGAACAGGCGCCGCAGCGTCGTGCAGCGCTGGCCAGCCGTGCCCATGGCGCCGAAGGCGATCGCACGCAGCGCCATGTCGAGATCGGCGGTGGGCGCCACGATGCCGGCATTGTTGCCACCGAGCTCCAGCACCGCGCGGGCGAAGCGCTTCGCGAGTCGCGGGCCGACCTCGCGGCCCATGCGGGTCGAGCCGGTGGCCGAAACCAGCGGCACCTTGGGATGGTCGACCAGCACCTCGCCGACGGCGCGGTCGCCGATCAGCACCTCGAGCAGGCCCTCCGGCGCGTCGGTGCCGAAACGCTTGGCGGCACGCTTGAAGATCGCCTCGCAGGCAAGCGCCGTCAGCGGCGTCTTTTCCGACGGCTTCCACACCACCGCGTCGCCGCAGACGAAGGCAAGCGCCGCGTTCCACGACCAGACCGCGACCGGGAAGTTGAAGGCCGAGATGACACCGACGACACCGAGCGGATGCCAGGTCTCCATCATGCGATGCCCGGGACGCTCGGTGGCGATGGTCAGGCCGTACAATTGCCGCGAAAGGCCGACCGCGAAATCGCAGATGTCGATCATCTCCTGCACTTCGCCGAGACCCTCGGACGGGATCTTGCCGACCTCGATCGACACCAGCCGGCCGAGTTCCGCCTTGTGCGCGCGCAGTTCCTCGCCGAGCAGGCGCACCAGCTCGCCGCGCTTCGGTCCCGGCACCAGTCGCCAGGCCTTGAAGGCCTTGTGCGCCGCATCGATCGCCTTGCCCGTATCGGCCGCCGAGATCGACTTCAGCGCCGCGATCTGCTCGCCCGTAACGGGGCTGCGTACGATAAGGTCGCCGCCGGAAAGCGCATCCTTGGCGACGCCCAGTTTCTCCAGAAGTGAGGTCGTTTCCTTCGCTATCGTCATTTTTATCCCTTTCAGATATGGCGGGCGTCAAAGCCATACGCCGTGCCTTGCCATGCCCTTGGGCACGTCCGGGCGCTTTTGATGGCGTGGCATTACTCGTTTCAGGGAAAAACCGCCACCCCGGCATGGTCCAAGGCAAAAAGCGCGAAATTGGGCCAGACAACGGAGCCGGGGATCAGCGTGCCTTCTGGATGGGCGACTTGCCGGCGCTTTCCTTGATCAGCCGGTCGATATGCATGCGGATATGAGCGGCCTCGGCGGCGGTGTTGGCGAGCGCGATCGCGCGGTCGAAGGCGACGCGCGCCTCTTCGTTGCGGCCGAGCTGCATCAGCAGACCGCCCCTCAGGCCGAAGAAGTGGAAGTAACCCGCCAGCCGGTCTTCCAGCGGCTCGATCATGGCGAGCGCCGCTTCCGGGCCGCGCACCTTGCTCACCGCGACGGCGCGGTTGAGCGTCACCACCGGCGACGGCTGCATTTGCTCGAGCAGGCCGTAGAGCAGGTCGATCTCGGTCCAATCGGTCTCCTCGGGCGTTGCCGCCCGCGCATGCAGCGCTGCAATCGCCGCCTGCACCTGGTAGGGGCCGGGCTTGCGGTGGCGCAGCGCCTTGTCGACCAGCGCCAGGCCCTCGTCGATCATCTTGCGGCTCCAGAGCGACCGGTCCTGGTCCTCGAGCAGCACGATCTCGCCATTCTCGTCGAACCGCGCCGGCGCGCGCGCATGCTGGAGAAGCAGCAGCGCGGTCAGCCCCATGATCTCAGCTTCCTGCTGGAACAGCCTGAGCAGCAGCCGGGCAAGCCGGATCGCTTCCTCGCAGAGGGGCGCGCGGGCCGGCGCCTCGCCGCCATTGGTCGAATAGCCTTCGTTGAAGATGAGGTAGACCATCGCGGCGACCGCCGCGAGCCGCTCGGAGCGTTCGACCGCGCCCGGCGTCTCGAACGGCACGCCGGCATCCGCAATGCGCGCCTTGGCGCGGGTGATGCGCTGCTCCATGGCGCTCTCGCCGACCAGGAAGGCGCGCGCGATCTGCTTGACGGTGAGGCCGGAGACGATGCGCAGCGCCACCGCGATCTGCTGCGTCGCCGGCAGGTCCGGATGACAGCAGATGAACAGGAGCCGCAAGATGTCGTCGCGATAATGCGCGCCGTCCAGCCGCTCGGCCATATCGCCTTCGGCATCCTCGAGGTCGGAAATCTGGTCCTCTTCCGGCATCGGCGCCTGCTTGGCGCGCTTGCGCACAGCGTCGATGCCGCTGTTGCGGCCGACAAAGATCAGCCACGCCGCCGGATCGCGCGGCGGACCGTTCTTCGGCCAGTTCTTCAGCGCCCTCAGGCAAGCATCCTGGAAAGCTTCTTCCGCGGCGTCGAGGTCGCGGAAATAGCGCAGCAGCGCGCCCATCGCCTGCGGACGGGCGGTGCTGATCGCGTTGCTGATCCAGGCAAGATCGGTCATGCGGGAACCTTGGTCGGATTGAAGATGGAGATCGGCCTGATCTCGTAGGAGCCGCCGCTCGGATTGACCTCGGAGAGCTCGCGGGCGAACTCGACAGCCTCGTCGAGGTCGCGGCACTCGAGCGTGTAGAAGCCGAGGAACTGCTCCTTGGTCTCGGCGAACGGGCCGTCGAGCACGATCGCTTCGCCCTTGACCTTTCGCAGCGTCGTCGCGGCGGTGGTCGGCAACAGACGCGCCACCGGGCCTAGCCGGCCTGCCTTGGCGTATTTGTCCTGCACGTCGAGAAGCTTTGCCATCACCTCGTCGTCCTGTTCCTTGCTCCAGGAGCAGACGACGTCTTCGGAGGCGTAGCAGAGGATGGCGTAAAGCATGGTCTCGTCCTTTCCGTATCAAAGGACGCGACAGTAGGACCCTTCCCGACACAACGTCGATAAAAAAATTGATAGGACGATCACGGACTTACCCTATTCCCTCGCCGCTCGTCAGACCCCGCGCGCCTTGAGCCATCTCAATACCAGCGTCTCTTCCTCATCGAGGCCCGGTATAAGGCGCTTCCGCCCGTTGGCTTGCGCCATTTCGCCGAGCCTTCCCTCGGACCAGGCTTCGAAGACAAGCGGGTGAATATAGCATTTCCGGCAGACGGCGCGCGTGTTGCCCAGCCGTTCGGCAACTTTGTCGACGATCTTGTTCATCACCCGCTTCTGCTGAGTCAGGTTTTCGGGAAGCTCCGCCTGGGCGAACAAGGATACGGCGTGGATCGTTCCACCCCAGGTGCGGAAGTGCTTTGAGCTGAACTCCGCGTCGGACGCCTCGCGAATGTAGCGGTTGATGTCCTCGGAACGCACCGGCCGGCGATTGCCGCCTTCGTCGAGATACTGGAACAGCGTCTGGCCAGGCAGGTCCTGCGCGCCGCGCACAATTCTGGCGATGCGGCGGTCGACGAGCTTCAGCTTCCATTCCTTGCCGGACTTGCCCTTGAAAGCGAAGCGCAGGCTGGAACCGGTGATATCGACATGGCGGTCGCGCAGCGTTGTCAGCCCGAAACTCTTGTTGTCCCGGGCATAGGCGGCATTGCCGACGCGGATCATGGTGTTGTCGAGCAGCCAGACGACCGCTGCGACGACACGTTCCATCGGCAGGCCGTGCCGGCGCAGGTCGACATCGACCTGACGCCTGAGAGCCGGAAGACGTTCCGCGAAAGCGACCAGGCTGGAATATTTGGCGCCGTCCCGCTCCTCGGTCCATTGCGGGTGATAGCGATATTGCTTGCGCCCGCGCTGATCCCGGCCGGTCGCCTGGATATGGCCGTCCGGATCTGGCGAAATCCATACGTCTGTCCAGGCCGGCGGGATGACGATCGCCTTGATGCGGTCAAGCGTCGCCGCATTGACCGCGCTCCCGTTCGGGCCGAGGTAGAAAAATCCCTTGCCTTTCCTCAGGCGCCGGATGCCCGGATCGGCGTCGCTGACATAGCGGAGCAAGGCGCGCTCGGCCGAACTTTGCGCGCCGTTCCTTTGCATTTGCTCGCCACCCGCCAGGCGATCGGAAGACGACTGTGCTCGTTGCAGCATGATGGCTCCACGGAACTGGTCTGGAGATAAGCCGCGCGACCAGCGGCTGGTTCCACGTCCCGGAGAGCGCCCTTCAGCCGTGCCGGGCGCCCGATACAACTCCGGCAGTGGAATCCCCAAGCGACGCGCCTGGATCCGCTGGTCAGTTGGCCGATCCGGTCAACCAATCGCCGGGACTGCAAGCTCCGGCCCGTCGGCCATCAGGCGCTTTGCAACTGGATGTGATGGACTGAGAACCGGCGCCGCGCCGCGATTTTCAACCGGTAGCGCATGCGGCGCCAGATGTCGGCGGAAACCATCGGGGCGGCTTCGGCCACCGCCAGGAATTTTGCCGCTGTTTCGAGATCGCCGCGCGCGTAGTGAACACGTGCGATTTTGAGCGCCACAAGCCCTTCCCGCGCCTTCAGCGACGATTTCGGGATGCCGCAGTCGGCGAGTTCGCGCAGCGCCAGGCGCCATTCGAGGAAGCGCCGCGCGGGCTTGACCGTGAAGCGGTCGTCCGAGCGTGCCGACGACACGATGTAGGTCATGATGGGCTGGGTCACGACCGCGAGCGGTGCCTTGCTCATCACCCGTACCCAGAACAAAGTGTCCTCATCGTAGGCAAGCCCGGTCGGGAATCGCGCGTCGCCGACGGCACGCCGCGAAACCAGCGCGCTGCCGACGGCAATCGACCGCATCCGGCCTTCCAGATAGGCGGAGGCATTGGCGAGCCCGGCAGCCATATAGCCAACCGGCGTTTTGAACTTCCGGTCCAGACCGTCGGTTCGCCGGCGGTAGGCGCCGACCACCATATCCGTGCCTGGCTTGGCCCTGGTCTTGGACAGCAGCGCCCGCAACCCACCCTTGAGATGCAGATCGTCGGCGTCGATCATATAAATCCAGGGAAAGCGTGCTCCGGTCAGCGCTAGATTGCGGGAGCCGCCCGCGTCCCGGCAACTCGACTGGACGACGCGCAGCGGCAAGGCCAGCCGCAAGGCAGCATCCGCGGCGGCGGCCGCCGTATCGTCTGTCGAGGAATCGTCGACCAGAATCACTTCGCCGATGATCTCGGCTTCCGGCGCAAGCGATGCCAAGGTCCGCGCGACGGTCGCCGCGGCGTTGTGGGCTGGAATAATGACGCTAATCGCTGTCAACGAGCGCTCCCCGCCGTCAAATGGAGCGGCAGCATTCAACATCCTCCTGGTCAGGATAGCCGCGGTATCGCGAGAAGCAATCCTTCCCAAAGAGCTATCGGCGCTGTCGCGCCTTCAGGCAGCGACGGGGATGACGTCGACGGCCTGTTCGCCGACCTGGCCGCCGGTGGTTTTCAAGACGCCGACGATCGGCGCCACATCGGAATAGTCGCGACCGTACCCGACCGTAATATGGTCGTTGCTCGCCCGCATGCCGTTGGTCGGATCGAATTCCTGCCAGCCGGCATCGCGGCCGCACCAGGCCTTGACCCAGGCATGCATGGCATCGGCGCCTTCGAGCCTCGGTTTGCCCTTGGGCGGGATTGTGCGCAGGAAGCCGCTGACATAGCCGGCGGGGATGCCAAGCCCGCGCAGGCCGGCGATCATGATGTGCGAAAAATCCTGGCAGACCCCGCGTTTCAGCGCGAAGGCATCGCCGGCCCGCGTCTGCACGGTGGTCGCCTTGCCATCATAGGTGAAATCGCCGTGGATGCGGTTGCAGAGATCGACAGCCGTTGCGACCGCCGACCCGGCGAGGCTTTCCCGCGCATAGGCCGTGATCGCCGTATCGATGCCGACGTGATCGCTGGCGGCAAGAAAATGGTGCGGCGCGACGGGGGACAGCGAGCGCACCGCATCGAGTTCCGCCCGCAAACCGTGGATGTCGGGCGAGACGTCAAGACCGGGTTCCGGCCGCGAAACCGACACCCGCGCGCTCATCCTGATGTCGAGCGTGTCGTGAGCGTCGCGGAATGCGATCGAGGTGACGCTGTTGCCGAAGAAATCGGAAAAATCTGCGCGCTCGGTGGGTATCGGCGCAAATGACAACGACGCGGCGATGACCCGCTGCACGCCGGCGATCGTCTGCGGCAGCACGCGCACCTGGTGCCTGCCGCCGCCGGCAGCGGCAGCATAGTCGTAATGCAAATGAAGCCTGATGTCGTAAAGCATCTAACCGAAATACGCCTTGGCGAGGCTGTTGTAGAGATCGCCGATCTGGTTGGCGAGATCGTCAAGCACCTTCGCGGTCATGTCCTGGGGCTCCATCACGGCGATAGCCGTGTTGAGCTGCAGGATTTCTTTCGCCGCGGGCGACATGTGTCCCTCGCCGCCGACGGACGGCAGCATGCCGATCTCGGCCTTGAGCCGCTCGAGCTGGAACAGGATGGAGCGCGGGTTGAGCGGGTCGAGCGCCAGGAGGTCGATCACGGTGCGCCGGCCGGCCTGCACCGGATATTGCCGGCGGTGGGTCATCACGCTGTCGCCGATCTCCAGCATCATGTCGAGCGCGCCTTCCGGAGCGCTATTTCCGGTCAGCCGCGCCAGAGTGCGGGCGATCTGGATGCCACGCTCCAGCCGGCGGCCGATCTCCAGGAAGCGCCAGCCCGTGAAGCGGTACATGTTCTCGTGCAGCAGGCCCGAGAAGCCGGCGAGCTTGCGCAGCATCACGGTCATCGCCCGCGTCGCATCATCGCCGGGCACCACGGTGGCGGCGAATTTATGGATGGTCTTCGACAAATCCTTCAGCGCCAGCCAGCCATCCGGCGAGAAGCGGTCGCGGATCTGCCCGGCGCTGTAGACGGCGCTGTCCAGCGTGCTGATCAGTCCCAGCGGAATCGCGGATTCAACCTCGATGCCGAACGGTTCGAGATAGTCCCTCATGTCGGCGAGGAGGGGCATCTCGGGATCGGAGGTCTCCGCCAGCCGCACATGATAGGCGCGCAGGATTCGCACCGTGTCTTCCGAGCGCTCGATGTAGCGGCCGAGCCACGTCAGGTTTTCCGCCGCGCGGCTCGGCAGGCTGCCGGGCATGGTGCGGGTGAAGCTGTCATGCTCCTGCGGCAGCAGTGTCTCGCGCTCGACCGGCCTGTCGCTGACCACCCAGACATCGGCGGCCTGGCCGCCGCGCTGCATGGCTATCGCCGTTGGGTCGAGCGAGAAGCCGACGCGGGCGAAGCCGCCGGGCATGACGGTCCAGCCTCCTTCCGTTCGTGCCAGATAGACGCGCAGGCTGGCGGGCCGAGGCTCCAGCACACCGCCGACAAAGACAGGCGTCGTCGAGAGCGTCACGGCCTCCTGGCCGACAAAGCCCGCGCCGTCGGCTTCGATCCGCGCGATCAGCTCCGCCCGTTCTCCTGCCGACAGCAACGAGCCTAGCTGCGTCGCGCCGTCGTCCTCGAAGGCGAGCCGCGTCGACAGCGCCGGGCCAACCACTAGGCGGTCGATATTGGCCAGCACATGGTCGCGTTCGATCTCCTGCCCGCACCACCAGGTGGCGATGCTCGGCAGCCTGAGCTCTTCACCCTGCAGCTCCCGCGCGATCCTCGGCAGGAAGGAAAGCAGCGCCCGTGTTTCCATCAGGCCCGAACCCAGCGCGTTGACGGCCGAGACCGTGCCGCGGCGGATCGCCTCGACCAGTCCGGGCGTGCCGATCTGCGAGTCCGGCTTGAGCTCGAGCGGATCGGCGAAGGCGGCATCGAGCCGCCGCCACAGCACGCCGATTGGCATCAGCCCCGAAACGGTGCGCACCATCAGCCGGCCACCGGACACGGTCAGGTCCTCGCCCTCGAGCAGCATGATGCCGAGATAACGAGCGATATAGGCGTGCTCGTAATAGGTCTCGTTGAGCGGCCCGGGCGTCAGGATGGCGACGCGGCCGCCGGACTCTCTTGCCATGCCGTTCAGCGCATCGCGGAAGCGGCGGAAGAAGCCGGCCAGCCGATGCACATGCAGCTCGCCATAGATGTCGGACAGCGCGCGCGTGGTGGCGACGCGGTTCTCCAGCGCGAAGCCGGCGCCCGACGGCGCCTGCGTGCGGTCGCCCAGCACCCACCAGCGGCCGTCCGGTCCGCGGCCAAGCTCGAAGGCGACCATATGCAGGAAATGACCGCTCGCCGGCCGCACCCCGACGACAGGGCGCAGATATTCCGGACTGGCCGCGATCAGCCCTGCCGGGAGAATGCCCTTCTCGACCAGCCGGTTCGACCCGTAGATATCGGCCAGGATCGCCTCGAACAGGTCGGCGCGCTGGACGAGGCCGGCGCTGATGTCGGCCCATTCCTTTTCGTCGATCAGCAGCGGGACATGCGCCAGCGGCCATTCGCGTTCATTGGCGCCTGCCTTGTCGTAGACGCGGTAGTAGACGCCGGCATCGCGCAAATACTGGTCGGCGCGGGCAAATCGCTGTCCGAGCGTTTCCGCTCCCAGATCGTCCAGCGCCTCGATGAAGGATCGCCAGGCCGGGCGCGGATTGCCTGACGAATCGACCATCTCGTCGACGACGCCATCAATCGGCCGGTAGTGCTCCAGCAGGCTCCGCGCCCGCAGCCTGCCGCCCGCCCGTTTCTGATTCCCCTTTGCCATGGTCGATCAGAGTCTCGCTGGCCGCCTCAGGTCAAGGGTCATGGGAAAGTCTTCAGAGCCTTCTTCGGCATGGAGCACGTAGCCGCCCGGCGTATGGCCGCGCGGCTCGAAGCGGGCAAGCCGCCTCGCTTCCGCCTCGTTGCCGTTCACGGGGAACGTGTCGTAATTGCGGCCGCCCGGATGAGCGACATGATAGACACAGCCGCCGATAGAGCGGCCCGACCAGCGGTCGTAGATGTCGAAGACCAGCGGCGTGTTCACCGGCAAGGCCGGATGCAGGCCCGACGCTGGCTGCCACGCCTTGAAGCGCACACCCGCCACCGCGACCTCACGATTGTCGGTCACCTTCATCGGCACGATACGGCCGTTGCAGACCACCGCGTGGCGTTCCGGATTGAGGCCTTCGGTCCGCACCTGCAGCCGCTCGACCGAGGAATCGACGAAGCGGACCGTGCCGCCGATGGCGCCCTGCTCGCCCATCACATGCCAGGGCTCCAGCGCCTGCCTCAATTCCAGCTTGACGCCGCCTTGGCTGACCTCGCCGCAGAAGGGAAAGCGGAATTCGAGCTGCGCGGCGAACCATTCGGGACGGAACTCGAAGCCGTTTTGCTTCAGGTCCTCCAGCACGTCGAGGAAATCGGCCCAGACATAGTGCGGCAGCATGAAACGGTCGTGCAGCGAAGTGCCCCAACGCACGAAACGGCCGTCGAGCGGGTTCTTCCAGGCTCGGGCGATGATCGCGCGCACCAGAAGCTGCTGCGCCAGGCTCATGCGCGCATTGGGCGGCATCTCGAAGCCGCGGAACTCGACCAGCCCAAGCCGGCCGGTCGGACCGTCGGGCGAAAACAGCTTGTCGATGCAGATCTCCGAGCGATGCGTGTTGCCGGTCACGTCGGTCAGCAGATTGCGGAACAGCCGGTCCACCAGCCACGGCAAGGGCGCCTCGCCCTTGCCCGGGTGCGGCACCTGCGCCAGCGCGATCTCGAGTTCATAGAGCGAATCGTGGCGCGCCTCGTCGATGCGCGGCGCCTGGCTGGTCGGACCGATGAACAGGCCCGAGAACAGGTAAGACAGCGAGGGGTGCCGCTGCCATTGCAGCACCAGGCTTTTCAAGAGGTCCGGCCTGCGCAGGAAAGGGCTGTCGTTCGGCGTCGCGCCGCCGACCACGACATGGTTGCCGCCGCCGGTGCCGGTGTGGCGGCCGTCGATCATGAACTTGTCAGTTCCGAGCCGCGCCTGCCTGGCCTCCTCGTAGATCGCCGAGGTCGTGGCGATGCATTCCTGCCAGTTGGCGGCCGGATGGATGTTCACCTCGATGACGCCGGGATCGGGCGCGACACGGACGATGTTGAGGCGCGGATCGTGCGGCGGGCCGTAACCCTCGATATGCACCGGCAGGCCAATGGCCCTTGCCGCGTTCTCGGCTGCCGCCACCAGCTCGAGATAATCCTCCAGCGCCTCGACCGGCGGCATGAACACGCAGAGCCGCCCGTCGCGCGGCTCGACCGTGAGCGCCGTGCGCACCGCGCCGCCGATCTCGGTCAATTGCTGCTCGACGCGATCCTGCTGGCCGGTCGCAGCCGTGAACGATGCCGCCTGCTGGCGGCGCGCCATTTCGTCGGCGCCTTCAAGCTCAGCCGGAGCGGCTTCCGGCAAGATGGCTTCGCGCACCGGCAACGGACCACGCGGCACCGATGGATCGACTGGCACTATGTAAGGGAATTGCGCCGGCGGCACATAAGGCAGCGTGCCAAGCGGCAAGCGGTAGCCGACCGGTGAATCGCCGGGGACAAGGAACAGGCGGCCGCGCCGGGTCTTCCACTTCTCCGAGCGCCAGCGCTGACCCGCGGCCTGGCTGTTCCAGCGCTGCACCGGCAGCACATAGCCCGACGGCTTGGTCAGGCCGCGTTCGAAGACGCGCGCCATGCGGCTTCGCTCTTCGGGATCCTCCAGCTTCGAATTTGAAGGGTCGACATTGTCCGGCAGCTTGCCTTCCTTGAGCAGCCATTCGGCCGGATCCTCGTAGGCCTCGCTGACCATCGCCTTGTCGATACCGAGTTCTCCGGCAATCGCCGTGAGCAGGCTTTCGGCCTGCTCGGGCCCGACAGGGACGGCGCTCTTTTCGCGCGCGATCAGCGACGGGTCGCGCCAGACCGGCTCGCCATCGGTGCGCCAGTAGAGCGAGAAGGTCCAGCGCGGCAGGCTCTCGCCGGGGTACCATTTGCCCTGGCCGTAATGCAGGAAGCCGCCCGGCGCGAAGCGCTCACGCAGCCGGCGGATCAGCTCATCCGCCTTGTCGCGCTTGGTCGGGCCGACGGCTGCCGTGTTCCATTCGGCGGACTCGAAATCGTCGACCGACACGAAGGTCGGCTCGCCGCCCATGGTGAGGCGAACGTCCTGCTCCAGCAGGACTGCGTCGACCTCGTTGCCCAGCGCGTCGAGCGCTTCCCAGCTCTCGTCCGAGAACGGCTTGGTGATGCGCGGATGCTCGGCGATGCGGTCGACACGCATGTCGAAACCGAAATCGACATTGGCGAAGCTCGCCATGCCGGAGATCGGCGCGGCATTGCGAAAATGCGGCGTCGCCGCCAGCGGCACATGGCTTTCGCCGGTGAGCAGGCCGGAGGTCGGATCGAAGCCGATCCAGCCGGCGCCCGGAATATAGACCTCGCACCAGGCATGCAGGTCGGTGAAATCGACCGCGGTTCCGGGCGGCCCGTCAAGCGAAACCAGATCGGGCTTGAGCTGGATGAGATAACCCGAGACGAAGCGCGCGGCGATGCCGAGGTTGCGCAGGATCTGCACCAGCAGCCAGCTCGAATCCCGGCACGAGCCCTTGGCCGCCGCAAGCGTCTCCTCCGGCGAATAGACGCCGGTCTCCATGCGCACGATGTAGGCGATCTCGCGCTGCAGCCGCGCATTGAGGCCAACCAGGAAATTGACCGTGTTGACCGGGCTGCGATCGATGCTCTCCAGGAATTTCGACAGCAGCGGGCCGGCCGGCTCCGGCGCGCGGTATATTGCGAGGTCTTCCCGTATCTCTTCCGGGTACTCGAACGGGAAATTTTCCGCCGTTTCCTCGACGAAGAAGTCGAACGGATTATAGACCGTCATGTCGGCGACGAGATCGACCTCGATCTTGAGTTCCGTTACCGGCTCCGGGAAGACGAAGCGGGCAAGGAAGTTGCCGTAAGGGTCCTGTTGCAGGTTGACGAAATGGTTCTTCGGCTCGACCTTCAGCGAATGGCTGAGCACCTTGGTGCGCGAATGCGGTGCCGGCTGCAGCCTGATCACCTGGGGGCCGAGAACGACCGGTCGGTCATACTTGTAGTGGGTCAGGTGGTGGACGGCTGCCAGAATTGCCATGGGGCCCCGAGGTTCGGCGTTTCAGTCGCCGAACCCTGACACAAATGAAGACCATTCTCCAAGCAGAGATGTTGCGCTGCACCTAATTTAAGCAGCGTTGCCGGCTTAGAAAAACGCCTGGAGCCCCGTCTGCGCCCTTCCGAGGATCAGCGCATGCACGTCATGCGTGCCCTCATAAGTGTTGACCGTCTCCAGGTTTTGCGCGTGGCGCATGACGTGATAGCCGATCTGGATGCCGTTGCCGCCATGCATGTCGCGGGCCTGGCGGGCGATGTCGAGCGCCTTGCCGCAATTGTTGCGCTTGACGATCGAGATCATCTCCGGCGCCATCTTGCCTTCGTCCATCAGCCGGCCGACGCGCAGCGAGCCCTGCAGGCCGAGCGCGATCTCGGTCTGCATGTCGGCGAGCTTCTTCTGGAAGAGCTGCGTGGCGGCGAGCGGCTTGCCGAACTGCTTGCGGTCGAGGCCGTATTGCCGCGCCCGGTGCCAGCAGTCCTCGGCGGCACCCATAGCGCCCCAGGAGATGCCGTAGCGCGCCCGGTTGAGGCAGCCGAACGGCCCCTTCAGGCCCGAGACGTTGGGCAGCAGCGCCTCCTCGCCGACCTCGACGCCTTCCATCACCACCTCGCCGGTGATCGATGCGCGCAGCGAGAGCTTGCCGCCGATCTTCGGCGCCGAAAGCCCCTTCATGCCCTTTTCCAGCACGAAACCGCGGATCTGGTTGTCGTGCGCTGCCGACTTCGCCCAGACGACGAAGACGTCGCCGATCGGCGCGTTGGAGATCCACATTTTCGAGCCGGAAAGCCGGTACCCATTGGCAGTCTTCTCGGCCCGCGTCTTCATGCCGCCCGGGTCGGAGCCTGCATCCGGCTCGGTCAGGCCGAAGCAGCCGATCCATTCGCCGGAGGCGAGCCTCGGCAGGTACTTCTTGCGCTGCTCTTCCGAGCCGTAGGCATGGATCGGGTACATGACCAGCGACGACTGCACGCTCATCATCGAGCGGTAGCCGGAATCGATGCGCTCGACCTCGCGCGCCACCAGACCGTAAGTCACGTAGTTGGCGCCGAGCCCGCCATATTCCTCCGGGATGGTGATGCCGAGGAGGCCCGCCTCGCCCATCTCGCGGAAGATCGAGGGATCGGTCTTTTCGTCGAGATAGGCTTCCTCGATGCGGGGCGCGAGCTTGTCGGCGGCGAACGCCGCCGCGCCGTCGCGGACCATGCGTTCGTCCTCGGAAAGCTGATCCTCGATCAGGAAAGGATCGTTCCAGACGAAGGCGTTCTTCTCGGCGGCCATGACCTTGGACTCCCGGCATATTTTCTGTGTGCCGGGCTTATCCGCCTCCGCAGGGGAAAAATCAAACAAAATTGCATCACCGATCAATGAGCGTTAGTAATGGATCATGAACGTCCAGCGCCGTCTCTTGCCGAACACCGCCGCGCTTGCCGCCTTCGAGGCGGTGGCGCGCCTCGGCTCCTTCACCGCGGCCGCCCGCGAGCTCGATCTGACGCAAGGCGCCGTTAGCCGGCAGATCAACCTGCTGGAAGAACAGTTCGGCCGCCGGCTGTTCGAACGCGACAGCCGCAATGTCCGGCTGTCGGCGGCGGGCGAGATCTATGCCGAAGCGGTGCGCTCGGCGCTTGGCCAGTTGCGCGATGCCGCTCTTGGATTGATGAGCAATCGGCATAGCGGCGTCCTCAACCTTGCCATCCTGCCGACCTTCGGCACGCGCTGGCTGATGCCGCTCATCCCGGATTTCGTCGCCCGCCACCCCGACATCACCATCAACTTCGCCACCCGCATTGGCCGCTTCGACTTCGCCCGCGAGCGGCTCGACGCCGCCATCCACCACGGCATGCCCGATTGGCCGGACGCGGATTGCACGCTTTTGATGCGCGAGACCGTCATGCCGGTGGTTTCACCCCAATTTCTGGCCAGCCGCGACATCGCCACGCCGGCCGACATCGGCCGCCTGCCGCTGCTGCACATGGCGACGCGCCCAGGCGCCTGGAGCGAATGGTTCGAAGAGCAGGGCCTCAGCGCGCCGACCGGCCCCGGCATGCAGTTCGAGCAGTTCGGCACGGTTGCCCAGGCCTGCATGGCCGGGCTCGGTGTCGCGCTGCTGCCGGAAATCCTGATTGCCGGAGAGTTGCAGCGCGGCCAGCTCGTGCCGACGCCGGGTCAGCCGATGCAGAGCCGCAGCGCCTATTACCTCGTTGTCCCGCATGACAAACGCGGCCACCCGCCGGTCGCCAGTTTTCGCGACTGGCTGCTGGGCCAGGTGGAGAAGGAGCCGGCTTTTCTGGCCTGGTAGCTACTTCCGCTTCATCGCCTCGGCGAGCGCCGCGCCGAAAGCACCTTGCGCCGGCCGTTCGGGCTGGCGCTGCGGCATCGGCGAGCGCGGCGCCGGCTTGCCGCCGCCATTGTCACGCTGGCTGCCACGCGAGGCTCCGCCGTCGCCGTCCTTGCGCATCGAAAGCCCGATGCGGTTGCGCTTGATGTCGACATCGACGACCCGTACCTTCACCACGTCGCCGGCCTTCACCACCTCATGCGCATCCTTGATGAATCGATCAGCCAATTGCGAGACATGCACCAGCCCATCCTGGTGCACGCCGATGTCGACGAATGCGCCGAAGGCCGCGACATTGGTGACGGTGCCTTCGAGCAGCATGCCGGGCTTCAGGTCCTTGATGTCTTCGACGCCCTCGGCGAAGGTCGCCGTCTTGAAGCCTGGGCGCGGGTCGCGGCCCGGCTTTTCCAGCTCGGTGATAATGTCGCGCACCGTTGGCAGGCCGAAACGCTCGTCGACGAAGACACGCGGATCAAGCGCCTTGAGCGCGGCGCTGTCACCCATCAGCGAGCGCACATCGCGGCCGCAGGCAGCCACGATCTTCTTCGCCACGCCATAGGCTTCCGGATGCACCGAGGAAGCATCCAGCGGCTCGGCGCCGTTCGGAATGCGCAGGAAGCCGGCGCATTGCTCGAACGCGCGCGGCCCGAGCCGTGCAACCTTGAGCAAGTCGCGCCGGGTGGAGAAAGGACCGCTGGCATCGCGATGGGCAACGACCGCTTCGGCGAGCGACGGCCCCAGCCCTGAAACCCGCGCAAGCAGCGGCGCCGACGCCGTGTTGAGATCGACGCCGACCGCGTTGACCGCGTCTTCCACCACCGCCTCCAGCGAGCGGCCGAGCCGGTACTGGTCGACATCGTGCTGGTACTGGCCGACGCCGATCGACTTCGGCTCGATCTTGACCAGCTCGGCGAGCGGATCCTGCAGGCGCCTGGCGATCGACACCGCGCCGCGCAGCGACACATCCAGGCCCGGGAACTCTGCCGCTGCCGTGGCCGAGGCGGAATAGACCGAGGCGCCCGCCTCGCTGACGATAACCTTGAGCGGCTTAGGACCGGCACCAGCCGGCAGGTCCGACAGCATGTCGGCGACCAGCTTCTCGGTCTCGCGGCTGCCCGTGCCGTTGCCGATCGAGATCAGTTCCACCTTGTGCTGGCGGATGAGGGCAGCAAGTTCCGCCTGCGTGCCGCGCACGTCGTTTCTCGGCGGAAACGGATAGACCGTCGTCGTCGCCACCAGCTTGCCGGTGCCGTCGACCACCGCCACCTTGACGCCGGTGCGAATGCCCGGGTCGAGACCCATGGTCGGCCGCGAGCCGGCGGGCGCGGCAAGCAGCAGATCCTTCAGATTGCGGGCGAAGACATGGATCGCCTCTTCCTCGGCCCGTTCGCGCAGGTCGCGCATCAGATCGAGCGTCAGATGCAGCGACAGTTTTATCCGCCAGGTCCAGCCGGCGACCTCCGTCAGCCATTTGTCACCCGGCAGATTGCCGCCGATCGCATAGGCATTGGCGATCATGCGCTCGACCGGCTTCACCGGCGACTGATCGTCGGCATCGACCTCGATGTCGAGCGACAGCACCTCTTCGTTGCGGCCGCGCAGCATGGCCAACGCACGGTGGCTGGGCACGCCGGCCCAACGCTCCACATGGTCGAAATAGTCGGAGAATTTCGCGCCCGCTTCCTGCTTGCCGTCGACCACCTTGGCGCGCAGGAAGGCGCGTTCCTTCATATAGACGCGCAGCTTGCCGACCAGATCGGCATTCTCGGCGAACTGCTCCGACAGGATGTCGCGCGCGCCTTCGAGTGCCGCCTTGGCGTCCGGCACCTCTTCGGTGACATAGGCGAGCGCCAGCTCTGCCGGCACCGCCGAACGGTCGGCAAGGATCGCCTCGGCCAGCGGTCCAAGCCCACGCTCCCTGGCGATCTCGGCCTTGGTGCGGCGCTTCGGCTTGTAAGGCAGGTAGATGTCTTCCAGCTCGGCCTTGGTGCTCGCCCCCGCGACCTTGGCCTCCAATTCCTCGGTCAGCTTGCCCTGCTCGCGGATCGAGCCGAGGATCGTGTCACGGCGCGCATCGAGTTCGCGCAGATAGGCAAGCCGCTCGGCAAGATCGCGCAACTGCGTGTCGTCGAGACCGCCGGTGACTTCCTTGCGGTAGCGCGCAACGAACGGCACCGTGGCGCCCTCGTCCAGCAGGCCGATAGCCGCCGCGGCCTGCTCCGGCCGCGAACCGATCTCGGCCGCGATGATTGCTGCGATGCGCTTGATGTCCGATGCCATGCTGGTCCCTGTCGAAAAGAGCGGCGACCATAGGCCGGGATGCTCCGCTCGCCAACCTTGGTGCGGTCACCGGACCCGGAAGGTCCACAGGAAACAGCCGTGAGACGAAGCGTCAGAACAGTTCAGACCATCCCGCTCAGCGCCTCCAGGAAGGCGACGACATCGACGTCGAGCCGGTCGTCGACAGGTTCCGGCTGCGATGACATTTTCGCGATTACCACCTCGGCCTTCGGGTTTACATAAAGCCATTGGCCGTGGATGCCGATGCCGCAGAAGGCGCCGCTGGCTGTGCCCATCTGGTACCATTTGTTGCAGTAGCGCCCCTTCGGGAAAAGGAACGCCATGGTGCCGCGCTGCCAGGCCTCATAGCTGCCGCCGGCGGCAACCGTGTCGCGCACCCAGGCGTCCGGCACGATTTGACGACCGTTGGCCGCCCCGCCCTGCCGCATCATCTCGCCGATGCGGGCGAGGTCGCGCGGCGTCATCGACATGCCGCCCGCCGTGCGCGCGGTGCCCTCCATGTCGACCGTGACCGACATCTCGCTCGCGGCACCGAGCGGCAGCCAAAGCTTTTCGCTGAGCAGGTCGCTGACGCGCTTGCCGGATGCCCGCTCCAGCAGGATGCCGAGCATGTCCGAGTTGGGGGAGCGGTAGCGGTAGGTCTGCCCGTGCGGCTCGGCGAGACGCTGGATCGTCAGCAGGAACGCCGCAAGGCTTTCCGAGCCGCCGCCGGGGTTCCACAGCGTCGCGCGGCGATACCGGGCAAAGGCGCTTTGCGGATCGAGATAGGCCTCCTCGAAGTCGAGGCTGACCGTCATGTCGAGCACATTGCGCACGCTCGCGTCGCCATAGGCCGAGCCCTCGGCTTCGGGAATGTACTCCGTCACCGGCGCTTCCGCGTCGAACACGCCAACGCCTTCCAGGATGCCGGCGAGGATCGCCGTCACCGACTTGCTGATCGAGAAGACGATGTGGCGCTGGCCGAACGGCATATGCGGCGCCGACCAGTCGCCGACCGGCCGGCCAGCCTTCATGATCGCCAGCCCGTCGGTGTCGGAACGCTTGAGGAAGGCCTCGACGGTTTCGGGCCCGCCAGCGAGTGTAACCTTCTCGCCGAGCAACCCGCCCAGAGCTTTCGCCTGTTCCTCGCCACCGGGCGCGGCCGCAACGTGCACGCTCGGCACCAATTCGCCGACATTCTGAAACGACCATTGGCTGAATGGCCTCAGACGCCAATTGTCCAGCCTCACATCCTTGCGGGCAAAGCCATATCTCGCCTCGAACGCGGTCTTGCCGGTCACGATCTCTCTCCCGGGTGTCTTGTCTGCAGGTCAGGTCAGCGCGGCGGCGATGGCGTGCACGGCCTTCAGCGTCGCCACCGAATAGGCGATGTTGGTGAAATCCGGATAGGTCGAAAGCTTCACCACGACCATCCTGTTGTCCCAGTCGATGTGGATCAGCTGCCCGAATACGCCCCGGCACATCAGCGCGCGCGAGTGCGGGTCCTCGATCCAGAACTGGTTGCGGTAGCTGCCCTCCGGCAGGCTGGGATTGAAATCGGGACCGTGCCTGCCGCTGCGCGTCGCGTCGATCCACTCGGCCGGGATCACACCGCCGCCATTGTCGAGGATCAGCTGGCCGAAACGACCATAGTCGCGCAGCGTCGCGTTGAAGCCGCCATCGGCCAGCGCATAGCCGGCGCTGTCGACGGTGAAACAGGCGCTCTCGTCGGCGCCGAGCTTCTGCCAGAGTTCTTCCGAAATCAGTTGTGCCAGCCGCTTGCCGCTCACCCGCTCCATGATGAAGGCGAGCACGTCCGTCTCGATCGAGCGGTATTCGAAGGCCTCGCCATGTTCGCGCACCTTGTCCTTCAGCCGCAGGATCAGCTCGAACAGATGTGACGGCCACTGGAAGTCGGGATCGCTGCCCGGCGGGATCGGCTTCCAGCCGCTGGCGACATCGACCTGGCCGATTTCGGAATAGCGATCGGTGTACTCCTCGGAGAAGCGCACGCCTGTCGTCATGTCGAGCACGTGCTGAACGGTGGCGCCGGCCCAAGCGGTCTCGGCGAGCTCCGGAAGGCAGTCGGTCACCAGCCTGGCCGGATCGATCAGGCCCCGCCCGACCAGGATGCCGAACACCGATCCGGTGACCGACTTCGCCATCGACTGCGACAGATGCAGCGTGCGTTCGTCCATGCCGTTGAAATAGCGCTCATAGGCGACCCTGCCGTTCTTCAGCACCAGGAAGCCGTCCGTATAGGTTTCGTCGAGCAGCCCGGCGAGCGTCGTCGGACGGCCTTCGCTGTCCGCTACTGCCAGGCCGTCGAGATCGACATCGGCGCGGTCGAGGCGGCGGCGATGGCCATGGCCGCGCCAGACCTCGACGGTCGGCAGGAATTCGCTGATGTGCTGAAAGGCCCAGCGATTCCACGGCGGCCGGTCCCAATCGAGCTTCGGCAGCACCAACTTGGGCGGCGAGCCCTGCATGATCGGCGGCCGCGGATCGGAATTGCGATAAGACCTCATGAACCCCTCCCCAATACATGTCACCCAAAAAGTGTGTGGCGGTTTGGGAGAACGACATGCACAGAAACAAACAAAGAAGGGAGGCCGGAGCCTCCCCTCCTGCATGATCTTGCGCCGGACTATTTGCGCAGGTTGGTCCAGATCTTGTTGTAGATCTCTACCACTTCAGGCGGGCACGGCGGCACGAATTCAGGCGCCGACGCGCCCGCCGGCGGGTTGAGTTCCGGTGAGTTGGCGAATTCCGGCGGCAGGAACTTGTGGCTGCCGGCAATGCCGTTGTCGTAGCCCGCGAAGTCCGAGATCAGCGCCGCGTTCTCAGGCGCCATGACGAAGTCCTGGAACAGCTTGGCGTTCTCCAGGTTCTTGGCGCCCTTCAGCACCGCGACATTGTCCATCCAGCCTTCGATGCCTTCCTTCGGATAGGCATATTTGATCGCCGGGATCTGCTTGCGCGAACGATAGGCTGCGCCATTCCACTGCTCGGTCACGATCACGTCGCCCGAGGTGATCTTGGTGATGGTGTCGTAGCTGAACGTCTTCCACGACGGCTTGGCGGCCACGAGGATGTCGTTGACCTTCTTCAGATTGGCCTTATCGGCGCCGCAGCGCGGCACACCGGCATAACGCTCGGCCGCATGCATGACGGAGTTGACGTCGTCGAGCACGTTGATCTGGCCCTTGAGCTCATCCGGCGGATTGAACAGGATCGCCAGCGTGTCGATATCGCCCTTGAACTTGTCCGTATTGACCGAGAACGTCGTCGTGCCGAACTGCCACGGCGTGGTGTAGTGGCGCCCCTTGTCCCAGTAGACGTCGACAAAGCGCGGATCGAGGTTCTTGCCGTTCGGCATCGCGTTGGGCTCGGTCTTTTCGAGCAGGCCCTCTTCGATCATGATCTTCACAGTGTAATCCGACGGCACCACGATGTCGTAGCCGGAATTGCCGGCGCGCACCTTGGACAACATGGTTTCGTTGGAGTCGTAGTCGTCCAGCGTCACCTTGATGTTGTACTGCTTCTCGAACTTCTCGATCAGCTTCGGGTTGGTGTAGTCGCCCCAGTTGTAGATGTGCAGTTCGCCGTCGGCGAGCGCCGGCACTGCCCATAACAGCACGGCCGCGGATACGGCCGCCATCAGTTTTCTAGACATTTTATGTTCTCCTTGCCTTCCCATTGTTTTGTGTTGGAGCTCATTTGGCGCGTCGGCGCGCGATCAGGAACGAGACCGAGACGAACAGGATCGACACCATGAGCAGGATGGTGGAGATGGCGTTGATCTCTGGCGTCATCGGGCGCCGGATCTGGTTCCAGATGTACAGCGGTAGCGTCGTCTGGCCGGGACCGGCGACGAGTTGGGTGATGGTGAAATCGTCGAAGGAGACGATGAAGGCCAGCGCCGCGCCCGACATGATGCCTGGAACCAGCAGCGGCAGCGTGATGCGCTTGAAAGCATTCCAGGGCGTCGCATAGAGGTCGGCCGCCGCATATTCCAGCGTCAGGTCCATGTCCTCCAAACGCGCCCGGATCGGCATATAGGCGAACGGAATGCAAAACACGGTGTGGGCAAGGATCAGATTGCCGATGCCGAAATTCAGCCCAAACGCGCCGGCGATCAGCGCGAAGAAGGAGAGCGTCGCCACCGCCGTGATGATCTCCGGGACCATCAGCGGCAGGTTGATGACCATGAAGGCTGCCGCAAGCCCGCGCCACGGCTTCACCCGTGTCATGCCGATTGCGGCAAGCGTCGCGCAGATCGTCGAAACGATCGTCGCGCTCACCGAGATGATCAGCGTATTGCGCGCCGCGGCATGGAATTCCTCGTTGAGGAACGCACTGCCGTACCAACTGAGCGTGACGCCTTCCCAATGCGTGATCAGTGAGCCGCTGTTCAGCGAGAAGATCATCAGAATGAGCACCGGTACATAGAGCACCAGCAGACAGATGATGGCGATCGACCGGAAGCCCGGTTGCTCCTTGATGTCGATCGCGCGGGGATCAGCCATGCTGCACCTTCCCCGCCGTGTTGCGGACGTAGAAGTAGAGCGCCACCAGCACCGCGGCCATCAGGATCAGCGCCTGCGCGCAGCCCAGCGGCCAGTTGCGTCCCGAGCCGAACTGCTGCGCGATGAGATCGCCGATCATCAGGTGGATGCCGCCGCCCAGGATCAGCGGCGTCACATAGGCGCCAAGCGCCGGGATGAAGACGAGCAGGCAGCCGGCGACAATGCCGGGCTTGGACAGCGGAATGATCACCCGCCACAGCACCTGCCGGCGCGTCGCATAGAGATCGTAGGCCGCCTCGATCAGCCGGAAGTCGAGCTTCTCCAGACTGGAATAGAGCGGCAGCACCATGAACGGCAGGAAGGCATAGAGCAGGCCGAGCTGGATGGCGAAGTTGGTGTAGAGCATGGTGATCGGCTTATCGATCACGCCGAGCGCCAAGAGTGCGTTGTTGATCAGGCCCTCGTCGCGGATGATGAACATGATCGCCAGCGTGCGCACCAGAAGGTTCGACCAGAACGGAATGGTGATCAGAAGCACCCACCAGTTGCGCTGCGCCGGCGGCCGCGTCGCCATGAAATAGGCAGTCGGGAAACCGAGCAGCAGGCAGATCACCGTCGTCACCACCGCGAACAGGAAGGAGCGCAGGTAGATGATCAGGAAATCCGGCGTGAACTGCAGCGTGTCGTCGAAAATGTCGCGCTGGAACAGGAAGTTCAGATAGGCGTCGGTCGAGAACTTCCACTGCACGCCGCCATAGGGCGCCGCGGCCAGGAACGAATAAACGCAGATGATGATCAGCGGCAGCACGCCGAACACGCCGATGATGATAAGCGCCGGCAGCGACAGAAGCCGGTTGCGCCGCGCGCTGGTCTTCACTGCCTTGGCCTCGAACAATGCGGCCTTGGAGAGCGTGGTCGGGGAGAGAGCGGCTGTCGTCATCAGTCTTTCAGGACGCGGGCGGCGTCCTCCTCGAACTGGATGCCGACCTTGGCGCCGGTCTCGTAGGTCACCACGCTCGAACGGCTGTTCTGGTGGCGCACGATGAAATTCTCGCCGCCGCCGTCGAGCTTCACGTGGTAATGCGTGTCGGTGCCGAAATAGACGATGTTGGAGAGCGTGCCAGTGACCGTTCCCTTGGCCGGATCGGGCACCAGATCGGCATGCTCGGGTCGCACCACCAGCGTCACCTCGCCGGCCGGATCGAAGCCTTCCGGATAGCCGGCGCTGATCGTCGCGTTGCTGGCGAATTTGACTGTCGCCACGCCGGCCTGTTTCGACACCACCGTGCCCGGCAGGAAGTTGGTTTCGCCGATGAAGTCGGCGACGAAGCGCTCGGCCGGCCGGTCGTAGATGTCGCGCGGCGTGCCGACCTGCAGGATCTTGCCCGCCGACATCACGGCGATGCGATCCGACATGGTCAGCGCTTCTTCCTGGTCGTGGGTGACGAAGATGAAGGTGATGCCGGTCTCGTGCTGCAAACGCTTCAGTTCGATCTGCATTTCCTTACGCAGCTTGTAGTCCAGCGCCGAGAGCGGCTCGTCGAGCAGAAGCACCTTCGGCTGCGGCGCCAGCGCCCGGGCAAGCGCCACGCGCTGCTGCTGGCCGCCGGAGATCTGGCTGGTCCGGCGCGCCTTGAGCGCCTCCATCTTGACCAGCTTCAGCATCTGGGCGACGCGCGCCTCGATCTCGGCCTTCGGCCTGCCGAGCATTTCCAGCCCGAAGCCGATATTCTGCGCCACCGTCATGTGCGGGAACAGCGCGTAGCTTTGGAAGACGGTATTGACCGGGCGCTTGAAGGGCGGCAGCGGCGCGATGTCCTGGCCGTGCAGCAGTATCTCGCCGGCGGTAGGGAAATCGAAACCGGCGATCAATCTCAGCAGCGTCGTCTTCCCGCATCCGGATGGGCCGAGCAGCGTGAAAAACTCGTTCTCGCGGATCGACACCGACACCGTGTCGAGGGCGGCTACCTGGCTTTCACCGGTTCCAAATACCTTGCGAACACCGCGAACTTCGATCGCGTCCTTACCCGGTTGTTCCGGCACGATTACCCCATTGAGAGAGCCTGCTCTTGGCGGCAGGTGTGTTCCTGATTGATTGTCACCACAAGCCAGCTGCCTTGGCAACTGCGGAGCTGCTATTCGACTTTTAGACGCAATTCCCATGCCACAACCTCAGGTTTGGTTATGCTTAGGCTTGGTAAGTGACCTTTCCGCCGCAGATCGTGGTCACTGGCCGCACAGTGTGCAGCGCTTCCGGCGCCGTCGCCTCGATATCGGCCGACAACACGACGATATCGGCGAGGTATCCGGGTTTCAGGCGGCCCTTTCGATGCTCCATGAACTCGGCATAGGCGCCCTCGACCGTGTAGCCGGCAATCGCTTCATGGAGCGAGAAGCTCTGATCCGGCAGGTCCTCTGCCCAAGGCTTGCGCATCACCGCCGCCTGGATGCCCAGGATCGGATCAACCGGCGAGACGGGCCAGTCGGAGGCGAAGACGACGCGCGCACCGGCGTTCTTCAGCGTGCGCCAGGCATAGCTCAGCGGCCACTTGTCGCGGCCGATGCGCGAGATCGTCGGCTCCAGGGGAAAGTTCATGGCGCCCGGCGGGTGCGGCGGCTGCATCGAGGCGAGCACGCCGAGCTCGGCAAACCTTGGCACGTCGGACGGCGTGGTGACCTCGATATGCTCGACGCGGTGGCGGCTGTCGCGCCTGCCGTTCTTCTTCGCCGCTGCCTGATAACCGTCAAGCACCGCCCGCACGGCGCCGTCGCCGATCGAGTGCACGGCGATCTGCAGGCCGCGCCGGTCGGCCTCGACCGCCACTTCGGCGAAATGCTCGGGCGAAAAAAGCGGTTCGCCGCGCCAGCCCGGCCGGTCGGCATAGTCGTCGACCATCACCGCGGTCCAGGAATCCAGCACGCCGTCATAGAAGACCTTGACCATGCCGGACGACAGCCACTCGGAACTATAGGCCGCCGCCATGCGCGAGGCTTTTTCCAGCATGTCCAGCTTCATGAAATTCTTGAAGTGGAACGGGATCTTGGTGCGGCAGAGCAGCCGCCCTTCTTCTTCCAGCCCGGCCAGCAGCTCGAGCTGATAGAGGTTGCCGTCCATGTTCTGGATCGAGGTGATGCCGTGCTTGGCGCACCACTGCAGCCCGCGATGCATGAGGTCGCGGTCAGCGGCAAGTTCGGCGGCGGACGGATAAGGGTCGGGCTCCGCTCCTTCCAGACCAAGCCGCGTCCGGTTTGCGCCGAAATGGTCGAGGACCGGCCCGAACGCTTCGCTCTCGCGCAACTCGCCGGCGGCAAGTCCGTCCGCGCCCATGACGACTTCGTTGCCCGGCCCCACCCGCTTGCCATGGAGCAGGCCGGCCTCTTCGAGCGCCTTGGTGTTCGCCCACATCGTGTGGTGATCGGAAGCCGACATGACGAAGGGCCGGTCGGGAATGATGCGGTCGAGATCGTGGCGCGTCACAGGCTCGGGCAGGATCGCATAGTCGACGCCGGCGCCGATCAGCAGTCTCGCATTTGGACGGTCGGCGGCATAAGCCTGGATCGCGTCGCGCAGCGCATCGAACCCATGCACGCCCGCCAGATGCAGGTTGTCGAGCTCGGCCGCGCCGCCGAAGAGGTGCATATGCGCTTCGATGAAGCCCGGCAGGACGGAGCCGCCCTGGGCATCGATGACCCGGGTGGCAGGGCCTTTGAGCTCTTCGATGGAAGCGCGGCTGCCAATGGCGATGATGGCGCCGTTCTTGACGGCTATAGCCTCAGCGGCGGGATTGTCATCGTCCATGGTCAGCACACGGCCGTTGACGACTATCAGATCCGCACCACCAACCGACATCGCGACTCCACATTTTGCTGAGGGACCGACAACGCCAAGTCCAGCGAGCTGCCGCTCCACTGGGGCGGCGCCGTGGGACGAGAGTCGATGCCGATGCGCCGTCTTCGAAATTCCCCTTGTTATCGTGGAAGACAGCGTGGATAAAGAATGCGACTGTTTATTCGCGTTTGTCAACAGCCGGAATTTGCAATGTATAGTGGAAAGCACCCGCGCCTGTGTTGAGGCCGGGCGATGAACGAGGGCATCGGAACGTGAAGCGCAGTCTCGACCGCAAGACTAGGATAGCGCTCGAACCGCGCAAGCAGCCACGGCAACAACGGTCAAGCAAGGTGGTCGACAGGATTCTCGACGCGGCGCTGATCTTGACCCGGGAGCAGGGAACCAGGACGCCGACGACGCTGGCCATCGCGCAGCGCGCGGGCCTGTCGGTCGGATCGGTCTACCAATATTTTCCCAACAAGGAAGCCATTCTTCTCGACCTCGCCAGGCGCTGGCTGTCGTCCTTTCCCGAGGTCATCGCGAAGCGCATCAAAGTCCCCCCGCCCACCAACCGCGAAGAGTTTCGCCGGGAAGTGCGCAAGCTCTTCATCGACACATCCAAGATCTATCTCGACAACGCCACCCTGATGCCGGTGATCGAGGCGATATCCGGCAACGCCGATCTGAGGCCGATCCAGGACGAATACGACAAAGAGATCATCGCCCTCTACGCAGCCTGGCTGCAGCATGTGAATCCGTCCCTGGAAGAAAAGACCGCTAAACGGTTGGGCCTGGTGATGATGGAGGTCGGGCACGCCTGCAGGCTTGTCGGACTGAAGAGAGATCGCAAGACATTCGACCTCATCGAGGACGATGTGGAAGCCATGTGGCTGGCTCTTGTGAACCCCTATCTCAACCTCGACTGATTTCACGTTTCCAACTGATTTCGCACTCCAGGGGAATTCGTATGAAAACTGTCTTTTCGCCTCTCCACGCCGGTCATTCGGGCCAGATGGAACTGGTCACTTCGGCGATCGTGCCGGGTTTCGAGAAGCCGTCGCGGGCTGAGTTCATCAAGGCAAGGCTGGAAAGCGAGAAGCTTGGCCCAATCATCGGCCCGGTCGAGCATGACCTTGCCGCCGCCAAGCGCGTGCATGATGCGCGCTATGTCGACTTTCTGCCGACCGTGTGGCCGGAATGGGTCGCCGCCGGCTTCAAGGGCTCGGCCATGGGCTTCACCTGGCCGACGCGCGGGTTGCGCAGCGATGTGCCGCCGAAGCGCATCGACGCCCTGCTCGGCTATTACTCCTTCGACGCCGGCGCCACCTTCGTTGAGGGCACCTGGGCGGCGATCAAGTCCTCCTATGACGTCGCGCTGACGGCGGCAGCCCTGGTCAAGGGCGGCGAGCGGACCGCCTTCGCGCTCTGCCGGCCGCCCGGCCATCACGCAGGCGCCGCCTTCATGGGCGGGTACTGCTTCATCAACAACGCCGCCGTCGTCGCGCAGTGGTTCCGCGACCAGGGCGCAAGCCGCGTCTCCATCCTCGATGTCGACTACCACCACGGCAACGGCACGCAGGAGATCTTCTACCGCCGCGGCGACGTCCAGGTGCTCAACCTGCATGGCGACCCGATGGTCGAATACCCCTTCTTCCTCGGCCACGCCGACGAGCGCGGCGAGGGCGAGGGCGAAGGCTTCAACGTCAACTATCCGATGCCCTTCGGCACCGACTGGGACCGCTGGAACGCTTCGCTGGAGGACGCCTGCGCCAGCCTTGCCGCCTACGCGCCCGAAGTCGTCATTGTCTCGCTCGGCGTCGACACCTTCGAGAAGGATCCGATCAGCCAGTTCAAGCTGAAGAGCGAGGATTACCCCAAGATCGGCCGCAGCATCGCCAGGCTCGGCCTGCCGACGCTGTTCGTCATGGAAGGCGGCTACGCGGTGGAAGAGATCGGCATCAACGCCGTCGGCGTGCTGACCGGATTCGAGGACCGCTGAGCGGACGCCCGGTCGAAACGACAACGCCCTCGGATGCGGCAGCGGGGGCGTATTTTCCAGCGACCCCGCCGGAAAACTATCGGCTCGATCCACCCCTGAATTTGCCGCCCCGTAACGCGAGTTGCGGCGTCTGAGTCGCGATGCGAGTCCACCAGATTCGATTTTGTCAAATCGCGTTTGATGTCGGATTCATCTGCGGGTAGATTAGACCCGAATCAGCCGGTCCACGGGGGGCGCGGCGACCACCCAAAGTCTCAAGTTCCGGCATCCGGCCGGCACCAGACGCGGACGGCTTCGCGTGCCCTGCAAGGATTCGGCTTGGTTGGGCGCTGTGCGCGCCCTTGAGTGTGTCTTCGTGAACGTGACGCGTTTCGGGTCCGGACGCTGGCAAATGCCGGCACCGGGCACAGGGATCGATTCCGGCCAGAACATCAAAATGAGCAGTCCCGCCGCGCTTCTTCAATCCGACGCTTCAGGCACGCGCCTGGCGTCCCGCGGCGATCTCACCAGCTTCTTCATGCAGCTTGCCGCCGATATCGGCGCCGACAGCTACATGCTTGTGGCCATCGTGCACGACCAGGACCGCAACGACGCGCGCATCGTGTCGTCGAACTGGATTTTCGATGCCATCGAGCTGATCGGCAAAAGGCTGATCGCCAACCTTGCGCTCGGGCCGCTGACGGCGGCTCCCGGCGTGCGCCCTAAGCCATTGGTCGCGGCTCATGCGCCCGATGCCGGCGCGCTGCTGACCGGCGAGGAAGCCCGGCTGCTCGACGTGCTCGGCCATGCCGAGATCTATTCGCTCAGGCTCAATGTCGGCCGCCAGCGCCTGTTCGTGCTGTTTTCCGCCGCCGAGCCCGACAAGATCGACCTCACGGCCCTGATGAGGGCGCAGCTGAAATGTTGCTACGCGCTATCCAGCATCCCGCAATTGATCGCCGCGGCATCCATGCAGGATCCGCTGTCGGACCGCGAGCGCGAGTGCCTGTTCTGGGTGTCTGAAGGCAAGACCACCGACGAGGTGGCCCTCATCCTTGGCGTCTCGTCGAACACCGTCAACAGCTACATCACGCATGCCATCCAGAAATTCGCGGCCAGCAACCGCGCGATGGCGATTGCGACCGCGATCAGGAGCGGCATCATTTGAAGCACGCACAGGTCAGAGAGGCGGCGGCCGCCCTTTTCGACGATCAGCGCAATCCGTTCGGCGCCTTCTCGCTCGGATCGGAGACGCATCATGCGGTGACCATCCCGGACGCCGTGCGCCGATGCCGCTGGATTGCCGTCGACATCAATGCTTCCGGTTTCGGGCTGTTCTTCGTCAGCCCTTCGCTGGAGCGCGCGCGCCTGGTCGCCTGCTTCGATTCCGATTACCCATCGACCGCCGTCACGACCAAATTCATCTCGGGCGCCAGCGGCGAGGAGATGGTGCGCCACAGCCGCATCTCGACGGCACCGCGCTGGTGGGCCGATGACGGCATCGCCGGCTCGCGGGGGACGTTTGAGAAGCTGGCATGGTCCGAGCCGACCGCGCCGCTGGCGCCCGGCACCGACGGCATCGCCTTTCCGGTGCACGCGGAGCGCGGCCAGTGCGGCCTGGTGGTCTTCCTGGGGTCGGACATCACGCTATCGGACGACACGCTTTGCGAAATCCACGCGCGCTGCTTTGCGCTGTTCGCGGCAGTCGCCCGAGTCCGTCCAGGCGAAACCGGCAGGACGCGCGCGATCTCCAAACGCGAGCTCGAATGCCTGAAGCTCACCGCCAACGGCAACACCAGCGAAGAGATCGCAAAGCTCCTGAAACTGTCGGTGCACACCGCCAACCAGTACCTGACCCAGTCGACGCAGAAGCTCAACGCGGTCAATCGCAACCAGGCGGTCGCCAAGGCGCTGCGTCTTGGCCTGATCGAATAGAGCGTGATCCCGAAAAGTGGTTCCGGTTTTCGGGAAAGATCATGCTCAAACAAATAGATAGAGCCCCATCCCGATGAATCGGGATGGAATAGGCTCTAGTCGCTCGGGCCAAGCGTCTGCTGCCGAAATTGTCGTCAGGGATAGGCGAGCGGTTCCGTTTTACGGATGCGCGCCTGATCGATGGCATCCTCGAGCAGAGCCGTGTTGTGCTCCGGGCTCTCGCCCGGCTTCTCGAAAGACACGTAGTTGACGACCACGGACGACCCCTGCCCGGTCAGCGTCAGCTGGAAATAGACGGTGACGCCGCGCGGGCGAAGCTCGAGATCCAGCACGATGCGCGGATGGCCCGTCCAGTCGACATGCGCTTCGCCGCCATGGCCAAGCCTGAGCGTGCCCGGCTGGAAATAGAGTTCGGCGGCCGAGTCCACCAGGTCCGACAGGCAGGCGAAATGCTCAAGCCGGATGAAGGCGATGTAGTCTGCGACCTCGATCAGGCGCAGCTCGCCCACCACGTCCTGGATGGCGCCGGCGACGATCTGCTCGCGTGAATTGGCGTGTGGTTGCCGGTTCATGGATTACAAGCAGCGTCCGTTCATGAGGTTGCTCTGCGCTCGGCCTTCTTCGAGTAGACGATCCGCACCAGCTCGGCGACGGCCTGATAGAATTGCGACGGGATCACGCTATCAACCGAAACTTGCTTGTACATGGAGCGGGCAAGCGCCACGTCCTCGAAGATCGGGATGTTGTGCTCCCTGGCGATCTCGCGAATTTTCAGCGCCACCAGATCCTGGCCCTTGGCGAGCACGACCGGAGCGGAGTCCTCTTCGCGGACATATTTCAGCGCGATGGAGTAGTGGGTCGGGTTGGCGATGATGAGCGTCGCGCGCGGCACCGCTGTCATCATGCGTCGCCGCGCCCGGTCGCGCGCCAGCGAGCGCAGGCGCGATTTCACGATCGGATCGCCTTCGGACTGCTTCAGCTCGTCCTTCACCTCCTGCTTGGTCATGCGCAGATCGCGCCGCCAGTGGAAGCGCGACCAGACGATGTCGGCGACCGCGATCAGCCCCATGACGAAGACGATCGCCGTCAATATGTCGACGGCGATGCCCCGGATCTCCAGGCCGAAGGCGACGGGGTTGGTGATCATGCCGGCGAGCAGCCTGCGATGATCCTCCGAAAGCGTGAAGGCCAGCACGGCGATGGCAAAGGCAAGCTTGGCCAGCGACTTGCCGAATTCGACGAAGCCCTGCAGGCCGAACAGGCGGTTCCAGCCCTTGGCGATCGAAATGCGTGACAGTTGCGGCCTGATCCGATCGCCGACGAATTGCGGCAGGTTCTGGAATACCGAGGCACCGACGCCGGCAACCACCAGCAGCACCAGCAGGCTGACGACGGCGTGGCCGATTTCGAACAGGACTGTCTTGTAGAGCTCGATGACGTCGGTCTCGGTGTCCATCGGCCACGCTTCCGGCTTTTCCAGGAACATCGCCAGGAACATGCCGAGATTGACGATGGCGCCCTTGGCGTAGAAGACGGTGAACACCAGTATGGCGAGGAAGGAAGCAAAGATCGCCGTCTCGCGCGAGTGAGGCAGCTTGCCCTGCTCGATCGTGTCGCGAATCTTCTTTTCTGTGGCTTCCTCGGTTTTGGAATCCTTGTCGACCGCCTCAGCCATGGTGACTCAACCTGACCGCTATTTGTCAGGCCGCTTCGGCGGGGGCCTGCATCGCGGGAAGCTCGAACGCTCCTTGACGCGACAGCCGGATGGTCGCCACGGCGATCGTCTTGCGCGCCGCCATGATGTCGGCCAGCGCGATGCCTTCCGATCCCTGTCCGAGCTCGGATTCGATCATGCGGCGCGAGCGTGCGCCGATCGCCGACAGGGCGGCCTCGGTAAGCTCCGCCGGTGCGCCGCGCAGCGCCAGCGTGACGAGCTCGGTCGACAGCCCGTCGAACAGAAGCACCCGCGCCTTCTGGGCGAGCAGCGGCAAGTCGTCGAAGGCAAACAGCCGCGACCTGACGCCGGCGAGGTCGGGCGTGCCGGCTTCCTCCAGGTCCTGCATGAGCTCGTCGAGCTCGGGCTTGGCCATTTCGTTGAGCACGCCGGCGACGCGCTCCTGGCCGGCCGACGTATCCCTGGTCGTTTTTTGCGAAAGCACGCTGGCGCGCAACTGGTTCTCGACGATCCTGGTTGCCGTGTCGGGAATGTTGGCCATCGTCACCATGCGCCTGATGATCTGGCTGCGTATCGGCTTTTCCATGGTCAGCAGCACATTGGCGGCGGTCTGCGGCGCAAGTTTCGACAGCACCATGGCTGATGTCTGCGGGTGTTCACCCGCCAGGAAGGTGCCGAGACGCGTCGGCTCGAGCTTTTCGAGATCCGGCCAGATCGGCGGCGGTCCCTCCGGCGCCGCCTCGAACTTCCTATCGCCCATGATGGCGCTCATTTCCTCGGGCGACAGCGATTCGTTGAGGATCGTGTCCATCCGGTCGGCCGAATCGAGCAGGCCGGCGCCTTCGGTGAACTCGGCCTCGAATTCCGCGACGATGCGTTCGAGGTCACCCTGTGGAATGGTCCGCAGCAGACGAGCGCCCTCGATCAGCGCCTTCAGCTCTTCCTGCTTGAAGAATTTGAGCAGCCGGCTGGCCGAGGGCTTGCCCATCGCCACCAGTATGGCGGCGGCCTTTTGCGGGCGCGTCAGCGTCAATGATGTCATCTATGCCTCGCTCCGCTGCCGGTGAATGCTCCCGCCGGCCATCCTCAGGCACTCTTCGTCGCTGCGATGATCTCGGTAAGCCTGATGCCGAAGCGCGACGGATCGTGTTCCAGAACGGTGATCTCGCCGCGCGCGATTCTGCGGCCGTTGACCACCACGTCGACCGGCTCGCCGATGCGGCGGTTGAGCGCCACGGTCGAGCCTTTCTGCAACGCCATCAGCTCCGACACCGGCATTTCGGTGCTGCCGAGGATGATTTGCACGTCGACCGGGATGGTCATGATGATCGAGGAATTGGTGCCCGCCTGGAGGGCGGCGTCCGGACGCTTCTCCTCTTCCCGGAGCACGCCGCGCAATTCCTCGATGGCGCGGTCGAGCTGCTCGTCCGGCTGGTCGGCTTCGGGTTCAGCTTCCACCTTGGTCTTTGCCATGCCTCGTCTCCAATAATCCCAAGCCGGGCCTCAGCCTGGCATCAATCCGTCGATGAAATCCTGCCCGCCATCGTGGGGATGCCGGATGCGGACCGTGTAATTCTGTCCGAGCTTGCCGAACTCGCAGACAAACAGCGTCTTGTCGCGCGCGTTGAGCTTGGCCTGGATCTGCGCGTTCTCCTCGAACTCGATCACCTGGCCGGGCTGGAAGGCGGCAAGGTCGCCAAGCGTCAGCCTGGCGAGCGGCATGGTGGCCTCGAGCCGCACGGCCGAGCGCATCACTTCTTCCGAGAAGCGCGCGCGCCAGTCGACCTCCGTCATCCCGTCTTCGCCCGTATTTGCGGTGGCGCCACGCGTCGCCAAAAGGATGCGCTGCGGGATCATCACCGTCACCGTGCCGGTGTCGGTCGGCGTCGAGATGCCGTAGACGATGCGAATCGCCGCGCCGTCGCGCAACACGCGCCGTCTTGCCTCGTTGCCGGACATCGTCTTGGTGATCGGAAGGCGCAGCTCGAGCGAACGCCTGCCCGACCCGTTGAGCGCCACCGCGACCTCCTGGAAGACAGTGGTCGCGACATCGATCTCGATCTGCGACAGCTCGCGTTCGATCGGCGCCACCGGCTGGTCCGGGTCGCCGCCGAACAGCGCCGAGACCATGACCGCGATCGCCGGCGCGTCCATGACCAGCGTCATGGCATCCGCGGAGGTCGGCGACGAAATGATCGTCAAGGCGAAGGTCTCGCCGGCGCGCATACGCGCATCGGGCACACGGCTCACTTCCACGGCTTGGAGGTCGACCGTAACCGGCGCGCCAAGCTCCCCGGCAAGGGCTTTCTGCAACAGCGGCAGCGAGCGCTCGGCCATGCCGCGGCCGACGCCGATCACCTGCGCGGCCTCGCCGCTGTCGCCGACGAGACGCTCGATGATCAAAGCCCGGGTTTGCGAAGGACTGCCCGGACTGGTCATGACGGCAAGCGGCCCCGGCTGAAATTCTGCATGGTCAGGCCGCCTTCTTCTCGGCGCCGCCCGTGTTCATTGTGCTCTGCTCGACGGCGTCGATCGTCGGCCGCTCATAGGAGGAGATGGTCTTGCGGCCGAACTCGATCGCGACTTGCGGCAAGGCGCCGTTCATGTAGGCGAGCAACGTCTGCTTGACGATGATGTAGAGGCGGTTCTTCTTCTCGCGCACCGTCTTGATCTTGGTGGCGACCGGACCGACTACGGCATAGGAGAGAAAGATGCCGAGGAAGGTACCGACCAGCGCCGCGCCGATCAACCCGCCCAGGATCTCCGGCGACTGGTCGAGGGCGCCCATCGCCTTCACCACGCCGAGCACGGCCGCGACGATGCCGAGCGCCGGCAGGCCGTCGCCGACCGCGACCATCGCGTGATAGGCCTTCAGCTTGTCGGTGCGGATCGTCTGGATCTCTTCGTCCATCAGCGCCTCGATCTCGTGCGAGCGCGCGTTGCCGATGATGATGATGCGGCAATAATCGCAGATGAAATGTGTCAGATCGTGGTTCTTCAGGACAGTTGGAAACGCCTGAAAGATCGCCGACTCTTCCGGATTGTCGATATGCGCCTCGACCTCGCTGCGCGACTTCGAGCGCAGCTCGCGCATCAGGCTGTGCAGGACGCCCAGCGTTTCGAGATAGTCGCGCTCCTTCGGCACCGCCTGCTTGAAGGCTTCGAGAATGCCCTTGCCGGTGTCCTTGACCGTCTTCATCGGATTGGCAACGAGGAAGGTGCCGAGCGCCGCGCCGCAGATGACCACTGCCTCCCACGGCTGCATCAGCACATGCAGATGGCCGCCCATGGCCATGAAGCCGCCGAGGACGCAGCCAAGCGTCACCACAAGTCCGATCAGAATACCCACGACAGGTCCTTCCGCATGTCACGTCGTGGATCAGGGATAGTCCTCGTGCCTTGTGTGAGGCTTGAATCGCAGCTCAAGAAACCGATTCAGCTTCGCACAAGGAAGCTTCGCTATCGTCCTCGGACAGCTTCGGCCGGAGGCGCATATGTTGAATACCTATACGAGCTACCAGCTCATCGCCAGGGACATCCCCAAGGCGATCGACCAGGTCGAGTCGCAGCCAGTCGTGAAACGCGAGACCGACTACTATCTGGCCAATATCGGCAACGTCAAAACCATCGACGATTTCGTCAACAACACCCGCCTGTTCACCTACGCCATGAAAGCCTATGGCCTGGAAGACATGGCCTATGCCAAGGCCTTCATGGTCAAGGCGTTGAAGGAAGGGGTCTCCGACGAGGACAGCTTCGCCAACAAGCTGAGCGACAAGCGCTACGCCCAATTCGTCAAGGCGTTCAACTTCGCCGCCTATGGCCCGACCGCCACCCTCTATCCTTCCGCCCAGCAAGGCGCGGTCGACAAATACATGCGCCAGACGCTGGAGGAGAATGCCGGCGAGACCAATCAGGGCGTGCGGTTGGCGCTCTACTTCCAACGCAAGGCGCCTGAAATCACCAACTGGTATGACGTGCTCGCCGACACGGCGCTTTCGAGCGTGGTCCGCACCGCGCTCGGTCTGCCCGACTCCATCGCTGCCGCCGACATAGACAAACAGGCGCAGATGTTCGAGCAGAAGCTCGATATCGCCGACTTCAAGGACCCCGACAAGCTGAACAAGTTCCTGACCCGCTTCACCAGCCTGTGGGAGATCAACAACCCGACCTCCAGCGCCGTGACGTCGGTCAGCGTGCTCTTCGCGCAGCCGACCACGATCGGCATCTCGACCGATCTGATGATGGCCATGCAGAAGCTGAAATTCTGAGAACACCATGCAGGACAGTCTCTACGTTGCCCTCTCCTCGCAGGTCGCGCTTGAGCGCCGGCTGGACACCATCGCCGACAATGTCGCCAACGCCTCGACCATCGGCTTTCGCGCCACCGGCGTGAAATTCGAGGACGTGGTCTCCGGCACCGGGCCGAGGTCGGTCTCCTTTGCATCCTCCGGCAAGACTTATCTTTCCACCGCGCACGGCTCGATGACCGAAACCGGCAATCCTTTCGACTTCGCCATACAAGGCGACGCCTGGTTCGCCATCGAGACGCCGGCCGGCACAGTGATGACCCGCGACGGCCGTTTCTCCATGAACGAGAACGGCGAGCTGATGTCGATCGAGGGCTATCCGGTGCTGGACAGCGGCGGCGCGCCGATCCAGCTCGATCCGCGCAACGGCCCGCCGAAGGCCGGCGCCGACGGCTCGCTCAGGCAGAACGACCAGCTCGTCGGCGCCATCGGCCTCTATGATTTCGACCCCGGCGACAATTTTGTCCGCTACGGCAATTCGGGCATCGTTCCCGCGCGCACGCCCGAGCCGGTCACCGACCGCTCCGACGTCGGTGTCGCACAAGGGTTCCTGGAAGAATCCAACGTCAATCCGGTGCTGGAGATGACCCGACTGATCCAGGTGCAGCGCGCCTTCGAGAACACCGCTGCGCTGATCCGGCAGAGCGCTTCGTCCACCGACGACGCGATCAAGACGCTCGGCTCCAAGTAGCGGCATGACGACCGGCTCGTCCCTGCTGCGCGCGCCCGAGAAGCTCGCCGAGGCCGGTTCGACGGACCGGCTCGCCGCGCTCGAACGCGTCTGGCGGCGATTCGACAATCCAGAAACATTGTTGAGCCGCGGCGGCCGCGTCGCCGAGATCTCGCCCACCCACTACAAGGTGCGCGGCCTCTCCGGCATTGCCAGGCTCGGCGACATCGTCGAGCAGCGCGGCAAGGCCGGCGCGCGCCGCGGCGAGATCGTCAGGATAGGCCGCGACGAGGTCGTGGTCGCGCCGTTCGAGCGCAGCGCCGATGCCGGCATCGGCGACGCCGTATTCCGCCGCGGTCCGCTTGGCGTCGCGCCGCACGTTTCCTGGCGCGGGCGCGCCATAGACGCTTTGACCCGAGCCATCGACGGTGGTCCGCCGCTGGTCAGGCCGGATGCCGCCGGCGGCGCGGACACTGTGACGCCCGGCGCCATGTCGCGCCAGCGGGTCGGCACCGGCTTCCTGACCGGCGTGCGGGTGATCGACATCTTCACCCCGCTCTGCTTCGGCCAGCGGCTCGGCATCTTCGCCGGTTCCGGCGTCGGCAAATCGACGCTGCTTGCCATGCTCGCCGGCGCCGAGGCCTTCGACACCGTCGTCGTCGCGCTGATCGGCGAACGCGGCCGCGAGGTGCGTGAATTCCTCGAGGACACGATCGGCGCCGACAGCATGGCCAAGACCATCGCCGTCGTCGCCACCAGCGACGAGAGCGCCATGATGCGCCGGCGCGCGCCCGACACCGCCATGTGCGTGGCCGAGCATTTCCGCGACCAGGGCCATCGCGTGCTGCTGGTGCTGGATTCGATCACCCGTTTTGCCCATGCGCTGCGCGAGGTGGCGACAGGGACCGGCGAGCCGCCGGTCGCGCGCGGTTATCCGGCGTCGGTCTTCACCGACCTACCCAAGCTGCTCGAGCGCGCGGGACCAGGCGCCGAAGGCAAAGGCTCGATCACCGCCATCATCTCGGTGCTGGTCGACGGCGACGACCACAACGATCCGGTGGCCGATTCGGTGCGCGGCATTCTCGACGGCCATGTCGTTCTCGACCGCGCGATCGCCGAGCAAGGCCGCTACCCGCCGGTCAATCCGCTGTCGTCGATCTCGCGTCTCGCCGACAAGGTCTGGAGCGCCGAGCAGCGCATGCTGGTGACAAGGCTGAAGTCCATGATCGTGCGCTTCGAGGACACGCGCGACATCCGTCTGCTTGGTGCCTACCAGGGCGGCGCCGACGCAGAGCTCGACATCGCCGTGCGTCAGGTGCCGCTGATCTACGAGGCGCTTACGCAGTCGCCGAAGGACCGCGCATCGGCCGATCCGTTCGCCGACCTCGCCCGCCATCTCAAGGGGAAGCAGAATGGCGATCAAGGAGACTGATCTGCAGCAGACCGAGCGCTTGCTGCGCGAGATGATCGCCGAAGCCAAGGCCGCCGAGGAGGCCGACGCCAGCCGCGACTCGCTGATCAACGGGCTGTTTCCGAAGAGGGTGGAGTGGCCACAGCCGCCGCGGGCCGAATTCCCGCGCCTGGCCAACAGGAAGGCGGACCGGCGCAGCGATTTCGTCATCGCCGCGCTCGGCATCACGCTCGGCCTGATCTGCGCGCTGTTTCCCTGGTACATCTTCTTCAACCAGGAGCAGTTCGGCGTGCAGGCCATCAAGTTCGGCGGCAGCGGCAGCAATTCCGGACGCGCGGGCGGCGGGGTGGCGACCGAACGCGGCGGACCGCTGACGGCCAAGGACGTCCCCGATGCCGATATCGACCTGCTTGCCACCGGAACGGTGCGGGACGATCCGGCCCCCGCGCCGGCGCCCGACGAGCAGCCCTTCCCTGCCGCTTCGGAATTCAAGATCGTGCATGTCGCCAATGGCCGCGCCATGATCGAGGACGACAGCGGCCTGTGGCTTGTCCAGCGCGGCTCGGTCCTGCCCGATTCCAGCCGCGTCGCTTCGATCGAGCAGCGCGGCGGCAAATGGGTGATCGTCACGGACGCCAACAGGGTGATCGAGTTTTCCAGGTGACGGCCCCCTGCGGGCCGCGGGCTCGTCCCGCGCAAGGTCCGCGCAAGACTGGCGGCCTAGTCTTGTGCGTGCTCGCCCGGAGAGTCCCATGGAACCCGTCAACCTCTTTGACCTCGCCACCCGGCAGTCGCAATGGCTGGCCGTGCGCCAGTCGGCGATCGCCTCCAACATCGCCAACGCCAATACGCCGGGCTACACGGCAAACGATGTCGAGCCGTTCGAAAAGGTTCTCGACAGGACCGCGGTGACGTTGAAGGCCACCGAGGCCGGCCACCTCGGCGCGGAGGCGACCAATGCCGGCTTCAACGTCAAGCCGGAGGAGGCCACCGGTTCGATCATGCCGTCGAAGAACACGGTCGTTCTTGAAGACGAGTTGATGAAGGCTGGGGAAGTGCGCCGCTCATTCGAGCTCAACACGGCGATCGTCAAGGCATTCCATTCGATGATGACGATGGTGGTGAAGAGCTGACCATGGACGCGCTGACCGCAGCCCTCAAAGTCGCGGCATCCGGCCTCGGCGCCCAGTCGGAGCGCCTGCGCGTGGTGTCGGAAAACCTCGCCAACGCGCAGTCGACCGGCAACACGCCTGGCGCCGACCCCTATCGCCGCAAGACAATCACCTTCCAGTCCGAGCTCGACCGCACATCCGGTGGGTCGCTGGTCGAGGTAAGCTCGATCGAGCGCGACCCGTCCGTCTTCCCGATCGAGTTCCAGCCCGGCAACGAGGCCGCCGACGACAAAGGCTACGTGAAGATGCCCAACGTCAACGTGCTGGTCGAGATGGCGGACATGAGCGAGGCGAACCGCTCCTACGAGGCCAACCTGCAGGTCATCAAGCAGGCCCGCGATCTGATCTCCATGACCATCGACCTGATGAGGAACCAGCAATGATTGGCGGTATCGGGGCACTACAGTTCAAGCCGGCAACCGACGGCGCGGAGGCCGGCTCGCCGGGCCTGCTCCAGAGCGGTGCCGGGACACAGGCAAGCGAAAGCGTCGCCGGCAGCTTCGCGGAGGCGCTCAGCCACGCTGCGAGCAAGACCGTCAACTCGCTGCAGAACGCGGAGCAGATGTCGATCCAGGCGCTCAAGGGCGACGCCGACACCCGCCAGGTGGTCGATGCGGTGCTGAGCGCCCAGCAGGCCCTGCAGACGACCATCGCCATCCGCGACAAGGTCGTCTCGGCCTACCTCGAAATCAGTCGCATGAATATCTAGGACCGCGTCATGAAAGCCCTTGCCATCGCCGCGACCGGCATGAACGCCCAGCAGACCAACCTGGAAGTCATCGCCAACAACATCGCCAACATCAACACCACGGGCTACAAGCGGGCTCGGGCCGAATTCTCCGACCTGCTCTATCAGGTCGATCGCACTCAAGGGGTGCCCAACCGCTCGAACACCTCGCTGGTGCCCGAGGGTGTCTCGATCGGCCTCGGCGTCAAGACGACAGCCGTGCGCAACGTCCACACACAGGGCGAGCTGACCAGCACCGGCAACAGCTTCGACCTGGCGCTGACCGGCCGGGGCTGGTTCCAGATCGAGGGCGCCGACGGCGGCACGCTGTACTCCCGCGCCGGCGCATTCAACACCAATGCCACCGGGCAGTTGGTCACAGTCGACGGCGCCAACGTCATTCCGGCGATCACCGTGCCGACCGACGCTGTCGAGGTGATCGTCAACAAGACCGGCCAGGTCTTTGCCCGTATCGATGGTCAGACCAACCTCCAGCTTCTCGGCCAGCTCCAGATCGCCAACTTCGCCAACGAGGCGGGTCTGGCGCCGCTCGGCGACAATCTGTTCCAGGAAACGGCGGCTTCCGGTCCCGCCAATGTCGGCGTTCCAGGCGATCCCGGCTTCGCCACCATCGAGCAGGGCTATCTGGAGTCCTCCAACGTCGATCCGGTCAAGGAAATCACCGAGCTGATATCGGCGCAGCGCGCCTACGAAATGAACTCCAAGGTCATCCAGGCCGCCGACGACATGGCCTCGGTGGTCTCCAAGAACATCAGGTAACCGACGATGGCTATGCCGGCCTCCTGCCCCGCCTTCAGTCGCGCCGTGCTGGCCCTTGCGCTGGCGGTCGTCGGCTTGCCGGCGCTTGCGCAGGAATCGGCCAACCAGACGCAGTCGGCCGGCCAGGTCGCCGCCAGCCAGGCGGTCGGCGATGCGGTGCTGATCCCCAACCGGGTCATCTATCCCGGCGAAACCATCGAGCTCCCCGCCCTCAAGCAGGTGACGCTCATCCCCGGCAAGCACAAGCCGGATGGCATGGCGACGCGCTCCGAAGACCTTCAGGGCAAGGTCGCCAAGCGCACCCTGCTGCCCGGGCGCTACATTCCGGCAGCCGCCATTCGCGATGCCTGGCTGGTCGAGCAGGGCGCCTCCGTGCAGGTCTATTTCACCGCCGGCGCGCTGACCATATCGGCGGCCGGCATCACCCTGCAGCCGGGCGCTGCCGGCGACCTCATCAAGGTCCGCAACATCGACAGCGGCAAGATCATTTCCGGCATTGTCATGGCCGACGGCACCATCAAGGTCGGCGCATCGTGATGCGCGCTCTCGCACTTCTGCTGAGCGCCGCGATCGGCCTTCAGCCTGCGCTGGCCGATGGGCTCACGCCCAAGGCCAAGCGCGAGCTCGCGCAGAAGAATGGCGGCGTCTACGACGACCCTGAATACGATCCGGCCACCACGACGCGCATGTTCCGCGTCTCGACGGGACCCAGCACGCTGCCGCCCGGCCAGGTCGCCGCGCGCATCAAGGACATCGCCCAGCTGCAGAGCGCGCGGGACAACCAGCTCGTCGGCTACGGCCTTGTCATCGGCCTGGCCGGAACCGGCGACAGCCTGCGCAACTCGCCCTTCACCGAACAGTCGATCCGCGCCATGCTGGAGAACCTCGGCATCGCCACCGAGGGCGGCAGCGCGCGCGCCAAGAATGTCGCCGCCGTCATCGTCACCGCCAACATGCCGCCCTTCGTCCAGTCGGGCGCGCGCATCGACATCGACGTCTCCTCGATGGGAGATGCCACCTCGCTTGCCGGCGGCACGTTGGTGATGACGCCTCTGAAGGCGGCGGACGGCGAGATCTACGCCGTCGGACAAGGCTCGGTGATCGTCGGCGGTTTCACCGCCAAGGGCCAGGCGGAGGAACTCACGCAGGGCGTGCCCACCGCCGGCCGCGTGCCGAATGGCGCCATCGTCGAGCGTCCGGTACCCGCCGAGTTCGACGACCAGGGCGTGCTGACGCTGCAATTGCGCAATCCCGATTTCTCGACCGCCATCCGCATCGCCGACGCCATCAACGATTACACCTCGCAGCGCTTCGGCGTGCGCGTCGCCGCCGAGCGCGATGCCCGCACGGTGCAGATCAGACGGCCGAAGAATGTATCGGCCGCGCGCTTCTATGCCGAGATCGAAAACCTTGTCGTCGAGTCGGATGCGCCTGCCCGCGTCGTCATCGACGAACGCACCGGCACCATCGTCATCGGCAACAACGTCAGGATCTCGCGCGTCGCGATCAGCCATGGCACGCTCACCGTGCGCATCACCGAAGCGCCGAAAGTGGTCCAGCCCGAGCCCTTCTCCAAAGGCCAGACCGCGGTCGAACCCTTCACCGCGATCGAGGCCACGCGACCCGACGCCCGCGTCGCAGTGCTCGACGGCCCCGATCTCGAAACGCTGGTCTCCGGCCTCAACCGTCTCGGCGTGAAGCCCGACGGCATCATCGCCATCCTGCAAGGCATCAAGTCGGCCGGCGCCCTGCAGGCCGACCTGGTTCTCCAATAGGCACGCCGATGATCGAGCTTCTCGCCTCAAGACCGTATCGTCGCCCGAAACTTCATTCAGGACAGAGACTTCATCCAGGAATGAGCCTCCTCGCCGCTGCTGCGATCGTTGCGCTGGCGGGCGCCGCCGCCGGCGCGGAAGAAGTCCGCCAGGTGCTGCCCGGCGGACAGGTGCCGGCTCAGCCGGCGCCGCTCACGCGTGAAAAGGCGCCGGACGAAAGCGAGATCCAGCGCTTCTGCTCCAACATCGCCGATGCCGCGCGCGACCGCCGCTACGCCCTGCAGGCCGAGGAGTTGAAGCAGCTTCAGGCCAGCATCGACCAGCGCATGAAGGCGCTGGACGACAAGCGGGCCGAGTACGAGCAATGGCTGAAGCGCCGTGAGGTGTTCCTGGCGCGCGCCGAGGACAGCGTGGTCAAGATCTATGCCGGCATGAAGCCCGATGCCGCTGCCGAGCGGCTGGCGATGGTCAATGCCGAGCTCGCCGCGGCCATCCTGATGAAGCTCGATGCGCGCAAGGCCGGCGTCATCCTCAACGAAATGGACCAGAAGGCGGCGGCGACGCTCACCGGCATCATGGCCAGCGCGGCGCGAAGGGTTGATCCGTCATGAAGTTGAAATTGCTCGCCCTTGTCGCGGCGGCGGCGCTGTCCGGTTGTGGCACCGACCTCAAGGAGGTCGGCAGGGAGCCTGCGCTCTCGCCGGTCGGCTCCGGCATCGGCAATGGCGGAGGTGCTCCCTACAGCTATCCGGAGCCGCCCGCCGCGCGCGTGAAGAAATTCTCGCTGTGGGATGACCGGCAGAGCAGGCTCTTCACCGATCCGCGGGCGCTGCGGGAAGGCGACATCCTGACCGTCAACATCAAGCTCAACGACAAGGCCAACTTCAAGAACCAGAACGACCGCAGCCGCACCGCCGCGCGCAAGCTCGGCTACGACGTCACGCTCGGATGGGATGGCAAGAGCACCAGCGGCAAGGGCGATGCGGGCTTGAGCTCCAGCACCGAGACCAACGCCGACGGCGAGATCAAGCGCTCGGAGAGCCTCGAGCTGAACGTCGCGGCCGTCGTCACCGAAGTGCTGCCCAACGGCAACCTGATGATCAGGGGCTCGCAGGAAGTGCGCGTCAACTACGAGCTTCGGGTCCTCGCCATCGCTGGCATGGTACGTCCCTCCGATATCGGCGCCGAGAATACGATCCCCTACGAGCGTATCGCCGAGGCACGCATCTCCTATGGCGGCCGCGGCCGTGTGAGCGAGGTCCAGCAGCCGGCCTACGGCCAACAGATCCTCGACCAGGTTCTGCCTTTCTAGGACCGGGGAGCGCTGTCGTGGCAAATGTCGAGCAGGCCCAGCCAAAAAAAGGCCCCTCCCTTGTGATCCAGCTCGCCGCGCTTCTGGTCATGACCGGCGCGGCCGTCGGTTTGGGCTGGGTTTCGGGCGGCTATCTCAAGCAGGGAGAGGGACCGGCGCCGGTTCCTGCCGCGCCCGAGAATGCCGGCACCGCCGAGAAGGCGGCCGAGGGCGACAAAGCGGCTCCGGGACCGACGGTGGTCCAGCTGGCGCCGATCACCACCAATCTCGCCTCGCCGAGCGAAGTCTGGATAAGGCTGGAGGCATCGGTGCTCTACGACGCGCCGCAGCCGGCGGACATGACCGAGCAGATCCATCAGGACCTTCTCGCATTCGTGCGCACGCTGAAGATGCATCAGATCGAAGGCGCCAGCGGCTACCAGCATCTCAAGGCCGATCTCGACGAGCGTGCGGCGCTACGCAGCGGCGGCCATGTCAAACAGGTTCTCGTCAGGACGATGTTGCTCGAATGAGAAAGTTCCTCATCGCCACGGCGCTCATCGTCGTCACCACCTCTGTCGCCGCGGCCCAGCAGCTCGACCTCGGCGGTATCGGCAAGGCCGACGGCACGACGGTCGGCTACCTCATCCAGATGTTCGGTTTGCTCACCGTGCTTTCGGTGGCGCCGGGCCTGCTGATCATGGTGACGAGCTTCACCCGCTTCGTCATCGCCTTCTCGATCCTGCGCGCCGGCATCGGCCTGCAGTCGACGCCCGCCAACCTGATCCTGATCTCGCTGTCGCTGTTCATGACCTTCTATGTCATGGCGCCGACGTTCGACCAGGCCTGGAACACCGGCGTGAAGCCGCTGATGGACAATCAGATCACCCAGGCCGAAGCCTTCGAGAAGATCTCAGATCCGTTCCGCAGCTTCATGCTGCACAATGTGCGCGACAAGGATTTCGACCTCTTTGCCGATCTCGCCCGCGAGCGCGGCCAGACCGTCTCGCGCGACACCGTCGACCTGCGCATCCTGGTGCCCGCCTTCATGATCTCGGAAATCAGGCGCGGCTTCGAGATCGGCTTTCTGATCGTGCTGCCGTTCCTGGTGATCGATCTCATCGTCGCCACCGTCACCATGGCGATGGGCATGATGATGCTGCCGCCGACGGTGGTCTCCCTGCCGTTCAAGATCCTGTTTTTCGTGCTGATCGACGGCTGGAATCTTCTGGTCGGCAGCCTGGTGCGGTCCTTTACCTGAGGCCCGCCGGTGATGCCCCGGTGCATCGCTCGAACGCCGAGCAATATATTTTCGATTAACCCTCCAGCTTAGCCGTTTGGTAGGAAGTTGCCCGCATAGTCCGCTCCAGATGGCGGGTGATCGGGTCTCAGCGATCATTGGCATGATGCCGCACCGTCATACCGGACAAGCCGGCATGTCAAAAAAATCCGTGTAAAAACAAGGTACGTGTATCATGGCCAGTATCATGACCAATTCCGCCGCGCTGACCGCGCTGCAGAGCTTGAACAACACCAACAAGCAGCTCGAGACCACCCAGTCCCGCATCTCCACGGGTTACCGCGTCGCCACCGCTTCCGACAACGCCGCTTACTGGTCGATCGCCACCTCGATGAAGTCCGACAACAAGGCGCTCTCCGCCGTCCAGGACTCGCTCGGCCTCGGCGCCGGCAAGGTCGACACCGCCTACACCGCCATCAACGACGTCAAGGATCAGGTCGATCTGATCAAGTCCAAGCTGGTCACCGCCCGCGGCGCCAGCCAGGAAGACCAGCAGAAGATCGCGACCGAAATCAACGCCATCCAGGCGCAGATCAAGTCGTCGGTCACCAACGCAAACTTCGCCGGCTCGAACCTTCTGCAGAATGGCGGCACGTCCGCGTCCGACCTGAATATCGTCGCTTCGTACAACCGCACCGGCGCGACTGTCACCATCGACACGATCACGGTTAAGTCCTCCGACACGCAGGTTCTCGACACGGCCGGCACCGGCGGCATCGTCGGCGGCCTGCTCGCCACGACCTTCTTCGACCCGAGCAGCGCTGCCGTCGCCGACACCGCCATCGACACCGCGCTCGGCAGCGTTGAAACCGCGCTTGCCAAGCTCTCCACCGGCGCTGCCTCGCTCGGCGCCGCCAAGTCGCGCATCGACACCCAGAAGAGCTTCCTGTCGAACCTCAGCGACTCGATCGACAAGGGCGTCGGCTCGCTGGTCGACGCCGACATGAACAAGGAATCGACCCGCCTGCAGGCGCTTCAGGTGCAGCAGCAGCTGGGCATCCAGGCCCTGTCGATCGCCAACGGCAACTCGCAGCAGATCCTGTCGCTCTTCCGCGGCTGATCACCTAGCGAACTTCGGACTTTTGCATCGGGCCGCGCCATCAGCGCGGCCCGATTTTCATTGTGACGCCGCTGCCCTCCGAGGCGCGCCTCTTCCCTTAAGAAATACTACCGCATTGCGGTTTCAAGGCAGGCTTTTAACGCGACATTAACTGTGACGCGCTAATTATGGTTAACCAATCGCTATGACGGGCCGACCGCTGGTCGACAGGCATGACGCCCCCCGCCAGAGCGTTGACCGGCATGCACGAGGCATGCCTGCTTTGAGAAGGGGTGTATCTTGGCAAGTATCATGACCAACGCCGCGGCGCTGACCGCGCTGCAGAGCCTCAACGCCACCAACAAGGCGCTTGAGACCACACAGGGCCGCATCTCGACCGGCTATCGCGTCGCCACCGCTTCCGACAACGCCGCCTACTGGTCGATCGCCACCTCGATGCGGTCCGACAACCAGGCCCTCTCGGCCGTCCAGGACGCGCTTGGCCTCGGCGCCGGCAAGGTCGACACCGCCTATACCGCAATCACCCAGATCAAGGATCAGGTCGACTCGATCAAGGCCAAGCTGGTCACAGCCCGCGGCGCAAGCCAGGACAACCAGCAGAAGATCGCCACCGAAATCAAGGCCATCCAGGACCAGATCAAGTCGTCGGTGACCAATGCCAGCTATGCCGGCTCGAACCTGCTGCAGAATGACGGCACCGCCGCCTCTGATCTGCAGATCGTCGCTTCGTACAACCGCACCGGCACGACGGTCGCCATCGACACGATCACAGTCAAGTCTTCCGACACGCAGGTCCTCGATACAGCCGGCACGGGCGGCATCGTCGGCGGCCTGCTCGCCACGACTTTCTTTGACCCGAGCGCCGCCGCCGTCTCCGACACCAACATCGACACCGCGCTCGACGCCGTTGAAACCGCGCTTGCCAAGCTCTCCACCGGCGCTGCCTATCTCGGCGCCGCCAAGTCGCGCATCGATACCCAGAAGAGCTTCCTGTCGAACCTGTCGGACTCAATCGACAAGGGCGTCGGCGCCCTGGTTGACGCCGACATGAACAAGGAATCGACCCGCCTGCAGGCCCTCCAGGTTCAGCAGCAGCTCGGCATCCAGGCGCTGTCGATCGCCAACGGCAACTCGCAGTCGATCCTGGCCCTGTTCAAGAGCTGATATTCCGGCTGAGGCAAACCGTTCCGTCGCAAGGCCGCGTCTTGGGCGCGGCCTTTCGCTTGTACGGCGGAACGCTGCTCCCGTGCTGTCCCGGCCTATCATCCTCGCACAAGCTTCGCGGTCTAGTCTTCCGGCGGACAGTCATGCTGGGAGCGGTTGAATCGTGCCGGAACAGATCCAGAGCCTCATCGCGAACCTCCGCGGATTCGGCGTCAGGCGTCTCGCTCTCATGGGCGGCATCGCAGCGCTGGTCATGGCGGTCATCGGGCTCGCCTCCGTCTACCTCAACCGTCCGGCCTACGAGACGCTTTATGTCGGACTCGACCGCAACGACGTGAACCAGATCGGCCTGGTGCTGGGCGAGGCCGGCATCGGCTTCGATGTCGGCGCCGACGGAACGTCGGTGCTGGTGCCGGCCGGCACCACCGCGCAGGCGCGCATGCTGCTCGCCGAGAAAGGCCTGCCGACCAGCGCCAACGCCGGCTACGAGCTATTCGACAATGTCGGCTCGCTCGGCCTGACATCCTTCATGCAGCAGATCACCCGCGTGCGCGCGCTGGAGGGCGAGATCGCCCGCACCATCCAGTCGATCGCCGGGGTCAAGGCCGCGCGCGTCCACATCGTCATGTCCGAGCGCGCCAATTTCCGCCGCGACGAGCAGCAGCCTTCGGCCTCGGTGGTGATCCGCTATGCCGGCGTCGACGCCGAGAAGAGCGCGCAGTCGATCCGCCACCTGGTCGCCGCGGCTGTTCCCGGCCTGTCGGCCGACAAGGTGACCGTTCTCGATTCCAACGGCAACCTGCTCGCCGCGGGCGACGACACTTCCAACACCAGCGCCGCCCGCACGCTCGGCGTCGAGCAGACGGTCGAGGCGCAGATCGCCGACAACATCCGCCGCGCGCTGACGCCTTATCTCGGCCCCGACAATTTCCGCGCCAGCGTCAAGGCCGATGTCAACACCGACACCCGTCAGACCGAAGAGACGATCTTCGATCCCGAATCCCGCGTCGAGCGTTCGGTGCAGTCGGTGCGCACCAATGAGGCCAGCAACCAGAAGCAGGCCTCGACCCCGACCAGCGTCGAGCAGAACCTGCCTGAGACGCAGACGGCCACGACCGAAGGACCGCAATCCTCCTCGCAGAACGACCGCAAGGAAGAGATCACCAACTACGAGATCAACTCCAAGAAGATCGCCACCGTCTCCAACGGCTACTCGGTGACCAAGATGTCGATCGCCGTCGTCGTCAACCAGGACCGGCTCAAGACCATTCTCGGCAAGGACGCCACACCCGAGCAGATCGCCAAGCGCGTCTCCGATATCCAGAAGATGGTGGCCTCCGCCACTGGCTTCGACGACAAGCGCGGCGACATCATCGACGTTTCGGCGGTCGAGTTCATCGACGGACTGGACGGCGAGCCGATCGACCAGCCTGGTGTCCTCGCCTCGATCGGCACATACACCGGCACGCTGATCAATGCCGGCGCCTTCATCGTCGTCGTGTTCCTGGTCGCCTTCTTCGGCCTGCGGCCGATGGCGGCCGCGCTGACGGCGCCGGCGAAGCCCGCGGCCGTCGCCGGCCCGAGCTTCGACGACGTCCAGCGCTCGCTGCCGACCCCCGACGCGCCGGTGGCCGCGATTGCCGCCGATGCGCCGGTCGGCGCCCTGCCGGGCGCCCGCTCCGGCGCCACCCCGCTTGACGACCTGCGCCAGAAGATCAGGCCTGCGCCGCAGGAACGCCTGGCACGCATGGTCGACCTCAACGAGGAGCGCACCGCCCAGATCCTGCGCAAATGGGCGGCCGCCCCGGAAGCCGCGGGTTAAGCCATGGCTTCGGGAGCCCTTTTCGATCTCCTGCCTGACTTCGGTTCGCGCGCTCCGCGCGCGGGCCAGCCACCGGCGGCACCTGACATCGAGCGCAAGCCGGACGCATCCCCGCCGCAGGCCGACATCGGCGCGCTGATCGCCGAGGCGGTGGCCGAAGCGGAAGCAGCGCTGGAGGCGCGCCTCGGGGCGACCCACGCTGCGGCGCTCGAGGCCGAACGCCGGGCCAATGACGATGCCGCGAAAGCGTTCCTGGAAAGCTTCGGCGGCGATCTTGGCACGGCGATCGCGACGCGCATCGACGCCATGGAGGCGCGCGTTGCCGCGCTCGCCGGCGTCACGATCGCCCGCATCATCGGCGGCATCGTCAGCGACGATCTGCAGAAGCGCTCGCTCGACGCCCTTGCCAGCACCATCAGCGCCGCGATTGCCGATAGCGAGGCCGTGCGCATCGGCGTGCGCGGGCCGCTGTCGCTGTTCGAGCCGCTGAAGGCCGCGCTTGGAGACCGCGCGGCCAATCTCGATTTCACTGAGGCGCCAGGCTTCGACCTGACCGTGACCATCGATGAAGCCGTGTTCGAGACGCGTATCGCCGAATGGTCGGCTTCCCTGTCGGAGGTCCTGTCATGAGCGCTGTCGATCACGGCGAGCCCAGGCACGAGATCATCATCGTCAAGCGCAATCACGACGGTCATGACGACGACCATCATGGCGGCGTCTGGAAGATCGCCTTTGCCGACTTCATGACCGCCATGATGTGTTTCTTTCTCGTCATGTGGCTGATCAACGCCGCCAACGAGCAGACCAAGGCGGCCGTCGCCAGTTATTTCAATCCGGTCGAGCTGATCGACCGCAATTCCAGTCGTAAGGGCCTGGAAGACCTTGGTGACGGCCCGAGCAAGGTTGGCCTCACCGCCGACAACCCGCAGGATGGCGCAAGCAAGGCCGGCGAAAACGGCAAGGGCGGTGCTGGCTCTTCCGACAGGCGACAGACCAAGGAAGCCTCGCAGAAGTCATCCGACCTCTCCGACGAGCATCTGTTTGCCGATCCGTATGCCGTGCTGTCGGAGATCGCCACCGACGCCGGCGTGATGCAGAATGTCAGCGCCAAGGGCGAAGGCGGAGCTCAGAACGCCGGTCCGGCGACCGGCGCTTCCGGCGGCGAATCCTATCGCGATCCTTTCGCGCCGGATTTCTGGTCGCAGCAGGTGGCGACGCCCGGCGCCGAGGCCAGCGCCGAGCGCAAGAAGATCGAAGGCGATCCGGCCAAGCCCGGCGAGAAGGTCGCCGAGGTTGAGGTGCCGAAAGTCAAGGCCGTTCCGCCCGCGCCGCCGCAATTGGATGCGCCGCTCGAGCTGTTGGCGACATCGCAAAAACCCGGTGCCAAGGCGACCGCCGGATCGGTCGACACGAAAATCGGGAAAGCCGAAAGCAAGGAAAGCAAGGGCGAGAAAGCCCAGGCTGAAATGGCCGGAGCCGAGGCCGCCGCGATCGACACCGCAAAACCGGAAACCGCTGGGGCAGAAACGGCAAAGGCCCAAATGGCGAAGGCGGAGCCGGAACAGGCTTCCGACAAGCAAGAGAAAGCCCCGAGCAGCGCCGCCCTCAAGGCCGCGGCGGAGATCAAGCAGGAGCTGGCCAAGGCCTTCACGCCGGGGGAAAAGCTGGCCGATGGCGTCTCTGTCGAGGCCACCGACAAGGGCGTCGTCATCTCGATCACCGATCAGCTCGACTTCGGCATGTTCGAGATCGGCTCGGCCGTGCCGCGCCGCGAACTGGTGCTGGCGATGGAGAAGATCGGCCACATCATCAACGGGAAGAAGGGCACCATCACCATCGGCGGCCATACCGACGCGCGGCCGTTCCGCAGCGACACCTACGACAACTGGCGCCTGTCCACCGCGCGCGCCCACTCCGCCTATTACATGCTGGTGCGCGGCGGCGTCGACGAGAGCCGCATCACCGAGGTCGCCGGCTTCGCCGACCGTCAACCCAAGATCAAGTCCGATCCGCTGGCCGCCGCCAACCGCCGCATCGAAATCCTGATGGCGACCGGCGGATGAGGAGCGGGACCGTCATCGGCCGCGCTGTCGGGCTGCTGCTTCTCGCGGCGGCATCGCCGGCCGCAGCTTTCGCGCAGGACGGCAGCTTGCAGCCTTATCAGCTGGTGCGTTCGCTGCAATTGATCCAGGACCGCATCGCCGGCGGCGATCATGCGGCGCTGCCGATGCAGGCCAAGCTCCTCGAAATGACCGATGCCGGGCTTCGCGCCGCCGATGCCGAGGATTTCAAGGATCCCAAGAATTTCCGCGCTCTGCTCGTCTACGGCATGAGCGGCGGCAACCCCGTCACCGTCGAGGCGGCGGCCTCGCGCGCGACGACCGACCCGCAGAGCTTGGCAATAGCCAAGGGGATCGTCGCCTATCTGAACGGCAGGCCGGCCGCGGCAATCGAGATCCTGAAACCGATCGACCCGATGAGCGTGCCCGCCGACCTCGGCGCCTTCCTGGCGCTGGTCAAGGGCTCGCTGCTTGCGACCGACGAACCCGTAACCGCGCTCGCCTTGCTGGACGAGGCCCGCCTGCTCAGCCCCGGCACGCTGGTCGAGGAGGCAGCGCTCCGCCGCTCGGTCGGCCTCGCAGTGGCGCAAGGCGACGCCGCGCGCTTCGCCCTCGCCTCGACGCAATATGTCGCGGCTTACCTCTACTCCCCCTATGCCAGCCAGTTCGCCGATTCCTTCGTCTCCGGCGTCATTCAACTGCACATGTCGATCAGCCAGGACAAGCTCGCCGACATCACCTCGATGATGGACCCGGAGCGCGAGAAGGTGATCTATCTGCGCATCGCGCGCCGCGCCGCGATCGACGGGCTGAGCGATCTCTCTGCCTTCGCCTCGGCGCGGGCCGAGCAGGGCCGGACCGGCAAAGGCAATCAGGATGACCCCCGCGCCGTGCTCTATTCGAGCCTCTCCTCGGTGACGTCGGCCACGATCGACGACGTGCGCACCCGGCTCGGCACGATCGATCGCGGCAAGCTTTCGGAGAGCGACCGCGCCCTGCTCGATGCGGCGCAAGCCGTTGCCGGCGAGGTTGTCGCTCCCGTGCCGGCGGCCGGACAGGGCGAGACCGAGGCCGCAGGTTCGGCAAGGGGCGATGGGGCAAAGCCCGCCGCCGAGACCGCGCCCGTGAGCCAGGCCGACGCCGAAGCGTTGCCGCCGGTGGAAGGCGCAGTGTCCGAGCAGCCGGCTGTCGCGGCCCCGGTCAAGCCGGCGGCGGACGCGCCGGCCGCCACCCCGGCACAATCTGAACCGCCGCCTGAGCTGCCTGCATCCGCGCCGGCGGCCGCAGCAAGCCTTGATCCGCACGATCCCACCGACGCCGCGATGATGAACGCCCGCCGCCACCTCGACCAGATTGACCAGTTGCTCGGAGCCGCTCCCAAATGACCAGCATCAGTCAGGCCCTGCCGGGACCCGGATCCGCCCACCCCCAATCACGTCAGCACGCAGCCGGCGGGAGGGAAAATGGCGCGGATTTCGGCGAGATGGTGCACGGCGCCGAAAAATCGGCCCGGCAAGGCAAGCGCTCGGCCGAGTCCCTTTCCTCCGATTCGCATCCGGCGCGGCGCGCCCCTGCCGGTTCGCCCAAAGTGCAGCCTGACCAGGATGGGCAGAGCAAGACTGCCGTGCAAAAGCCATCCGGAAAGGCCACGAGGACCAACGCCGACGCCGATCATGCGAAAGCGATGGACGACGCCGGCACAACGGCGCAGTCATCCGATGCGGCATCGCCCCAGGATGGCTTGCCCTTGTTGATGGCGCTGAGCGACATCCGCCATTTCGCAACCTCGACAAAAGCCGATCGCGGCGGGTCCGCCGCCGAGGGAGAGGCAGGGATCCAGCCCTCGATCGGCCAGTCCGCCTCTTCGCAGCTGACGATCCGTCAGGGCAAACGCACCCTGACCGACGCCTCAGAAGATTCCGGGCCATTGCCGCAATCGGGTCGCGCGACGATGGCGACGGGGAAATCCGGGCCCGACTTCGGCCGGAAACCGGCCAGCGTCGGTCTGGCCGCGGACACATTGGTCGGCAAGGACGGCATCCAGCCGGGAACGCAAGGAGCCGAGACCGACGCCGCGGCGCCGCAAGCCTGGCGGCCGGCAGCCGCCCAGAAGACGGCCCAATCTATCGCCTCGATCAATCAGGCCAAGCCATCCCCCGCCGCCGGTCGCATGGATGTCGTCAGCCAGCAGAGCTTCCCGGCGCCGGCGCAAAACCCCATCGGCCAGACCGCATCGGCGCTGGTCGAGGCGATCGCCTCGGACAATGGCGTTCAGCAGGCCTTCTCGAGCGCCTCGCTTGCCTCTCAAACGGCCAATTCTGTTGCCATTCCGACACATGTGCTCAAGATCGAGCTCCATCCTTCGGAGCTCGGCATGGTGACCGCCAGCCTTCGGCTCTCGGGAGAGCAACTTTCTATTGAGATGAAGCCGGAGACGCATGAGGCATACCGCCGGCTGACCGCCGACAGCGACGCCATCATCAAGTCGCTCCGCGGCCTTGGCTTCGAGGTCGATCAGGTGACCATCTTGCAACCCTCGATCGCAGTTCATTCGTCTGGCCGCGCCGATGCGAACGGCGCCCTGCCGATGTCGACGGGGCGCGACCAGCCTTCATTCCAACCCGGGAATTCGGGCGGCAACAGCGCCGGCGGCGATCGGCAACCGGGAAGGAACGACGGCAATGGCGCACAGGAATTCAGCCGCGCTGCTCCGCCTCTTCGCGAGCGCGGTGGCGACGATATCTATATCTAGCCTGGCTGCCGCCGCCGCCGCGAGCGCCTCCAATCCTTGCGAGCCGGAGATCCTGCGTGCCGCCGACCGCTACGGCGTGCCGGCGGGAATCCTCTATGCGGTCGGCCTGACCGAGACCGGGAAGAAGGGGAGCCTTCAGCCTAATGCCTTGAATATAGAAGGAAAAGCTGTCTTTCCGCACAGCCGTGCGGAAGCGCTCTCGGCATTCGAGAATGCCCGCCGCGAAGGCAAGACGCTGATCGATCTCGGCTGCATGCAGATCAATCATCGCTATCACGGCACGCATTTCCGCAGCGTCGAGGACATGCTCGACCCGCATCAGAACGTCGACTACGCGGCACGCTTCCTGGCAAGCCTCCATGCCCGCCACGTGACCTGGTCGATGGCCGTGGCCCGCTACCATGCCGGGCCTGACAACGACCCGGCACAGAAGGTCTATGTCTGCCGCGTCATTGCCAACATGGTCGCCACCGGCTTCGGCAAATGGACGCCGAACGCCAGCACTTTCTGCAATCAATAGTTGTCACCGCGGCAGACCCGCGGCCCGCCGCAAACGAGGTTCACGGCGGCTCCAGTATCGTCGCGATCCGACGCCGCCAGTACACTTTTGCAACCGCTTTTATTACGGGTCCCAAAAAAACTCCCAAGAAAATAGCTACAAGAAATGACGGTTTTTCAGGATTCCCGCCACCGGGTACCCCTTTTCGCACGGGGCAAATGAGATGATTCGGAGGGCGGGCCGATGATCGTGATCGTTGATGAGCGAGAGCTCGTAACTGAGGGCTATAGCTCACTTTTCGACCGCGAGGGCGTCGCCACCGCGGGCTTCGCGCCGGGCGAGTTCGGCGAGTGGGTGAACTCCGCCGCCGACACCGACCTCAGATCTGTCAGGGCCTTCCTCATAGGCGACTGCCGCGACGGCGCCGTGTCGCCGCGCCAGATCCGCGACCGCACAGGCGCACCGGTGATCGCGCTCAGCGAGCAGCACTCGCTGGAACACACGCTGCGGCTTTTCGAGAGCGGCGTCGACGACGTCGTCCGCAAGCCCGTGCACATCCGCGAGATTCTCGCCCGCATCACCGCCATCCGGCGCCGCGCCCATGAAGAGGCCGCCTACACCGAAGTCGGCGCGATGCGCATTTTCATGGACGGACGCGACCCCGAGATCGACGGCGAGCCGCTGCCGCTGCCGCGCCGCGAGCGGCGCATCCTGGAATATCTGGCCAGCAATCGCGGCCGGCGCGTGACCAAGACGCAGGTGTTCAACGCCATCTACGGCATCTTCGACGAAGAGGTCGAGGAGAACGTGGTGGAGAGCCACATCTCGAAGCTGCGCAAGAAACTGCGCGAGAAACTCGGTCACGACCCGATCGATTCCAAGAGGTTCCTCGGCTACCGGCTGGTGTTCTGATGGCCCCTGCCGGCACAGCCCGCGCCAGCCTCGCGCAAGACACGAGGCCTACCCTGACGGCCTCTGATCCAATGCATGTCGGCCAAAAATGCGCAGGGGTCCTGGGAGAACGACATGCATCAAAGCAAAGACATAGAGCGCGCCGCCTGAATTCGTTTCGCCGCGACGCGCTTTCAGCCACCGAGGAGACGTATCCATGAGCCTCTATGGAATGATGCGGACCGGCGTTTCCGGTATGAACGCTCAGGCCAACCGCTTGTCCACAGTGGCCGACAACATCGCCAACTCCGACACCACCGGCTACAAGCGCTCCTCCGCCGAATTCTCGACGCTGATCATGCCGACCACCGGCGGCGCCTACAATTCGGGCGGCGTCACCACCACGATCCGCTCCGCCGTCAGCTCGCAAGGCGTTCTGCAATACACCACTTCGGTGTCCGACCTAGCCGTCAATGGCGATGGCTTCTTCGTCGTGCAGGACCCGAGCGGCACGCCCTATCTGACCCGGGCCGGCGCCTTCGTTCCTGATGCGCAGGGCAGGCTGGTCAACGCCGCCGGCTACCAGTTGATGGCCTACAGCTACGCCAACGGCGAGCCGGCCGCGACCGCCAACGGCTTCGAAGGCCTGGTGCCGGTGCAGATCTCCGATCAGGAGATGACGGCGACGCCGAGCACGGAAGGCAATTTCACCGGCAACCTGCCGGCAGGCGCGACGCCGGTCGCGGCAGGCAGCCTGCCGTCGACCAACAGCGCTTCGGCGCAGTACACGTCGAAATCCTCGCTGGTCGCCTACGACAATCTCGGCAACAAGGTGCTGCTCGACGTCTACTTCACCAAGACCGGCACCGGCACCTGGGAGGTTTCGGTCTTCGACCAGTCGAAAGCGACCGCCGGCACGTCCTTTCCCTATACCGGCGGCGCGCTGGGTTCGGCCAACCTCACCTTCGACACCACCACCGGCAAGCTGACCGGCGCGACCACAGGCCTCTCCTTTACGGTGCCGAACGGGTCGACGCTCAATCTCGATCTTTCAAAGCTGACGCAGCTCGGCACGGGCTTCACGGTCTCCGATGCCAAGGTCAACGGCAATGCCCCGAGCACGATCGAAAAGATCCAGATCAGCCAGGACGGCGTCATCTACGCGCAGTTCCAGGACGGCTCCACCAAGCCGCTCTACAAGATTCCGCTGGCCGACGTTCAGAGCCCCGACAACCTCACCGCGATGCCGGGCAACGTCTATGTGCAAAGCGCCGACTCCGGCGCCGTCCGCATCGGCTTTGCCAATGAAGGCAAGCTTGGCGCGGTCGTCTCTGGAGCACTCGAGAATTCCAACGTCGATATCGCCGAGGAACTGACCAACATGATCGCGGCGCAGCGCAGCTACACCGCCAATTCAAAGGTCTTCCAGACCGGTTCCGACCTGATGGATGTCCTGGTCAACCTGAAGAGATAACCCCTTCGGGCGCCAGCCCGTGAAAGACCCGCATGTCGCTTTCCACCGCATTAAGCATCGCCCAGTCGGCGCTCCTGGCCACGTCCAAGCAAACGAGCGTCGTGTCGCGCAATGTGGCCGACGCATCCAACCCGGACTATGCCCGCCGCGTCGCCGTCGTCACCAGCACGGCGCCCGGCGCGCGATCGGTGGAGATCCAGCGCGCCGCCAATGACCTCCTGTTCCGGCAGAACCTTTCCGCGCTGTCGGCATGGAGCGGCCAGAGCGCGCTTTACAGCGGCATGGATCAGCTCGACCTCTCCGTCAACGGGGTCGACAACGCGTCGTCCCCGTCGACCGCGATCGCCAATCTGCAGCGGGCGCTGCAGCTCTACGCCACCACGCCTTCGAACCAGAATCTCGGCGCCAGCGTCATCAACGCAGCCAAGCAGGTGGTGAGCTCGCTGAACGACGGCACCAAGGCGATCCAGGATTTCCGCACCCAGACCGATGGCCAGATCGCCACCGCGGTCGATGACCTAAACTCGCTGCTCGGCCAGTTCCAGGACGCCAACACGGCCGTCATCGCCGGCACGCGTTCCGGCACGGATGTGTCCGACGCGCTCGACCAGCGCGACGCGCTTCTGAAGAAGATCGCGGAATATGTCCCGGTCTCGACCTTCACGCGCGGCGACAACGATATGGTCATCACCACCAAGGACGGCACGACGCTGTTCGAGACGGTGCCGCGTTCGGTGACCTTCACGCCCTCGGCCGGCTACACGGCCGGCGCGCCCGGCAACACGATCTACATCGACAACGTGCCGCTTTCGGCGGGCACCGGCGACAACAGCAGCGCCGACGGCAAGCTTGCCGGCATGCTGACGCTGCGCGACGGCGTCGCCGCGACCATGCAGAGCCAGCTCGACGAGATCGCCCGCGGCCTGATCACGGCATTTGCCGAGACCGCGCCGTCTCAGCCAAACGCCGCCGGACTGTTCACCTGGCCCGGCGCGCCGGCTATTCCCGCTTCCGGCACCCTGGTCAACGGCCTCGCCGGCTCGATCAGCGTCAACGCCGCGTTTGACCCGAGCGCCGGCGGCAGCGCGGCGCTGTTGCGCGACGGCGGCGCCAACGGCGCGGCCTATGTTTCCAACACCAGCGGCGCCGCTTCCTACTCGGACCTTCTGATCGCCTACGGCAACAAGCTGGATCAGCCGATGGCCTTCGACAGCTCCGCCGGCATCACCGCCACTTCTGGTGTCTCCGACTACGCAGCGAACGCCATCGGCTGGTTCGAAGGCGTGCGCCAGCAGGCCTCGACCAACGCCGACGCCAAGGAGGCGCTGGCCGCGCGCACCGCCGAAGTGCTGTCGAACGATACCGGCGTCAATGTCGACCAGGAAATGTCGCTGCTTCTCGACCTCGAGCACACCTATCAGGCGTCAGCGCGCATGATGAAGACGGTCGACGACATGCTGAACGCCTTGTTGAGCGCGGTGGGATAAGCCATGAAAGCGACAGCCGTCTCCTCAGCCGCCATCTCCAACGCCCTGCGCTATCAGCAGATGCGCATGCAGGCCGAACTCGTCAAGGCAACGACCGAATCCCAGACCGGCAAGGTCGCGGATGTCGGCCTGGCGCTTGGCGGACGTACGACCCAGGCCGTCACTTTCCAGCGCGATCTCGACCGGCTGAACGGCATCATCGATTCCAACTCGCTGGTCGCCGCGCGCCTGACGTCGACGCAGGATTCGCTGGGCCAGCTCTCCGACGTCGCGCAGAACCTTCTGACGGCGCTGACCAGCGCCGTGTCGGGCGACTCTTCGACCAGCATCACGCAGACCGCCGGCGCCTCAGCGCTGCAGCAGATGACGGGCATCTTGAACACCAGCGTCAACGGCGAATACCTGTTTGCCGGCCCCAACACCGACGTCAAGCCGATCGAGGACTTTACGGCCGCCGGCTCGCCGGCGAAGGCGGCGTTCGACGCCGCCTTCGTCAGCTATTTCGGCTTCACGCAGAGCGATCCGGCGGCCGCCGGCATCACCTCCGCCCAGATGGACAACTTTATCACCACCCAGGTGGAACCGCAGTTCCTGGGCTCAGGCTGGCAGACCAATTGGTCGAACGCCACCGACGATCAGATCACCAGCCGCATCTCGCTGAGCGAGACCACGCAGACATCGGTCAGCGCCAACGAGCAAGGCATCCGCAAGCTCGCCATGGCCGCCGCCATGGTCAGCACGCTCTTCACCGGCAGCATCAGCCAGGCCGGACAGAACACGATCGTCAGCCGCGCGCAGAAGCTGGTCGGCGAAGCCATAGGCGGCATCGTCCAGGTGCGGTCCGAAACCGGCCTTGCCCAGCAGCGCGTGTCCGACGCCAGCGACCGTATGAAGACCCAGGTCGACCTGTTCGAGAAGCACATCCTCGACCTCGAAGGCGTCGACCCGTCGGAGGCCGCCACCCGCGTCGCCGATTTGACGCAACATATCGAGACATCCTTCGCCTTGACCGCGCGTCTGCAGCAGCTCAGCCTGTTGAAGTACCTGACCTGACAACCTCACCCGGAACGCCAGAGCTTCCACGATGTACCAATTCTCTTACGCCGACATCCAGACCGACTCCGTCACCGACGCCAAGGATCGGGAGCGGCAGTTGCTCACCCGCTCGATCGACATGTTGTCCGCGGCAGCGGCCGTCGGGCCGGAATCGATGGAAGCGGTCGAGGCACTGCACTTCACCAACCGCATCTGGACCACCTTCGTCGAGGATCTCGGCTCCAGCGACAATGCACTGCCCAAGGAATTGCGCGCCAATCTGATCTCGATCGGCCTGTGGCTGCTGCGTGAGACGGAGGACATCCGGCAGGGCCGCACAAACAATTTCGAAGGATTGATCGAGGTCTCCCAGATCATCCGAGACGGCATCCAATGACCAACACGCTGAAGATCTCGCTGAAGCCGAACGAGAAGATCTACATCAACGGTGCCGTCATCCGCGTCGACCGCAAGGTCACTATCGAGCTGATGAACGACGTCCAGTTCCTTCTGGAAAGCCATGTCATCCAGGCCGACCAGGCCTCGACGCCGCTCAGGCAACTCTACTTCATCGTCCAGATCATGCTGATGAACCCGTTGGGCGCCGCCGAGGCGCGCGACATGTTCCGCCGCTCGCTGCCGATGCTGATCGCAAGCTTCGACAACGAGGACATCTGCAACGCTCTGAAGCAGATCGACCGCATGGTCGGCGAGGGTCACATCTATGAGGCGCTGAAGGCGATCCGCGCGATCTATCCGCTCGAGCGCCAGGCGCTTGGCGGCGGCGACGACATTCCGGAGGCGCCCCGAGCGCTGGCTATGGGAGCATAGAGACCGATGACCGTGGATATGACAACAACGATCCCAGTTGGCGCCAACCAGGCCAGCCAGCAGACCTCGAAGACCGCCGTCGACTATCAGTCGTTCCTGAAGCTTCTGATCGCCGAGATGAAGAATCAGGATCCGACCAAGCCGATGGATTCGACGCAATATGTCGCGCAGCTCGCGACCTTCTCGCAGGTCGAGCAGTCGGTCCAGACCAACACCAAGCTCGACCAGATCATGCAGTCCTCGGCGCTGTCGCAGGCTGACGCGTTGATCGGCCGTTCGATCACCTCGGCCGACGGCAAGACCACGGGGATCGTGGCTTCCGTGAAACTCGCCAGCAGCGGCCTGATCGCGGTGCTCAAGGACGGCACCGAGGTTCCAGTCGGCGCGGGCGTGTCGATCAAGCCGGCCGCCTAGCCGGTTTTCGTAAGCGGTCCGCCCATGAACGAGGCCGACGCCCTCGATATCGTGCAATACGCGGTGTGGACGGTGCTCACCGCCTCCGCGCCGGTGGTGCTTGTGGCCATGGCGGTCGGCATCGGCATCGCGCTCATCCAGGCGCTGACCCAGATCCAGGAAATCACGCTCACCTTCGTGCCCAAGATCGTCGCCATCATGCTCGTCGTGGCGCTGACCGGCCCGTTCATCGGCAGCCAGATCTCGGCCTTCACCAACGTCATCTTCGAGCGCATCGAGCACGGCTTCTGATCCACGGCTCTTGGGTCTCGAGGCGGATCGCTTGCGGCCGGCCCTGTTGCGGCTAGATTATTGGCCGCGCCGGCGTCGGCCGGCATCTTGGATTTCGGAAGCGATGGATCAGGCAGAAGCGGGCGGCGGGCCATGTGCGGGATAGCCGGCGTCTGGCGAAAGCGCGATCCGATCGGCGCCGGCGACCTCTCGGACATCGCCCGCATGATGCAGACGCTCGCGCATCGCGGCCCCGACGATCACGACAGCTGGAACAGCGCCCGGCTGGCGCTCGGTCATCGACGGCTCACCATCATCGACCCCTCGCCCGCCGCGCGAGAACCGATGCTGACAACCGACGGTCAGGGCGTCCTTTGCTACAATGGCGAGGTCTATAACTACCGCTCGCTGCGTAAGACGCTGGAAGCCGAAGGCCTCGAGTTTCGCACGGTCTCCGACACCGAGGTGGTGCTGCAGGCCCTGCATCACTGGGGCGCCGCGAAGGCTGTGCCGCTGTTCGACGGCATGTTCGCTTTCGCCTATTTCGATCAGCGCGACGGCGCCTTGTGGCTTGCCCGCGACAGGCTCGGCATCAAGCCGATGTCGGTGGCCGACACCGCGGACCGATTGCTTTTCGCCTCCGAGGACAAGGCGATCCTCGCCTGTCACGATTTTACGCGCAGGATCGACGCCCGCGAGATCACCCTGCGGCTTGCCTGGCAGAGCCGCGATTCCAGCTACAGCATCTTCGACGGCATCGAGCGCCTGCCTCCCGCCGGCCTCTGGAAAATCAGCGACGGCGGCATCGAGAAGCGGTGTTTCTGGCATGTGCTCGACGTCCTGGAGATCTCGCGCATCGTCGATGATCGGGCCTCCGACGCCGGGCATCTGGCAACGCTTCAGGCGCTGCTCGAAGACAGCGTCGAGCTGCACTGCATTGCCGACGCCGGCCTGGCCACCGCCTGCAGCGGCGGCGTCGATTCCGGCCTGATCACCGCGCTCGCCAAGCGTTACAGGCCGGAAATGCATGGCTATGTCGTCGACCCGCGGCTTGGCCGCAGCGAGGCCGAAAGCGCGGAGCGGACGGGCCGCCATCTCGGCGTCGACCTGCGCCGCGTGCCTGTCGACCGGAACCGGTTCTTCGAGCTGTGGCCGCGCGCGGTCTGGCATATCGAGAGCGACGGCTGGCATGCCAGCGTGGCTGGCCTGCTGGCGCTTGCGGAGCAATGCCGCGCCGACGGCATCAAGGTGCTGCTCACGGGCGAGGGTTCCGATGAGTTGTTCGGCGGCTACAAATGGCAGGCTTCGACGATCAGGTTGTGGCGCCCGTCATGGCTTCGGCACCTGTTTCGTTCCAAGGCGGCGCGCGAGCGTAAATTCGCGCAGCTTCGCCATGCGCCGTTCCGCAATTCGATCGGCCGCGGCTCGCCCTGGGACCGCAACATTGTGTTGAGGGCCTTGTCGCCCGAGCTGAATTTTCTGCAGACGAAGCTGTTCGACCGGCTCGACGGCGTCAGCCCGGACGGCGACCGCGCCTTCCTGGCAAGCTGCTTCTACGATCTCTATTCGCATTTGCAGGACCTGCTCCACCGGCATGACCGCCTGAGCATGGCCGCTTCTGTCGAGCTGCGCGTTCCTTTTCTGGAGAATCGGCTGATCGATTTCGCGATGCATCTGCCGAGGCGGCACAAGTATCGCCATCGGACGAGCAAGTGGCTGCTGAAGAAGGTCGCCGAACGGCATCTGCCGCGTGAAAACGTCTATGCGGCAAAGAACGGCTTCGAGATGTCCGGCGCCTTCTCGGCTGGCACGCAGGGGCTGCTGCGCGGCGGCTTCCTGCGCGACGCCATGAAATGGTCGGCATCCGAGTTGGACGACCTTATCGATTTGGCGAAGGGCCAGGAGCCATCCAGGCTCAGGCTTGTCGGCATGGAAATGTTGCTGAGACTGTATATCGGCAGCGAAACGATAGGCAATCTGACCGAGGCATTGCATGCCGAGGTCAGGGGCGCGAAATGATCAACAATTGGTCCACACCACCAAGATGCTTGGTCTAAAGCTTCGCCGACGCATTTTCGCCTTTGCCTTCCTGTTGTTGGACCGCGATCCTTTGACGAGTCGCCGGCGCGGCCCTGGCACGCGTCGGGCGCAACACAGCAGGTAAAGGCGGGACAGCGGCCATGATCGACGACGAGCCGGAAAGCGAACGCGTCTCGGCGTTGGCGCCGTTCCGGCACGGCATCTTCCGCGCCGTCTGGTCGGCAAGCCTGGTGTCGAATTTCGGCGGCCTGATCCAGGGCGTCGGCGCCGCCTGGATGATGACCACCATCGCCACCTCTTCCTATCAGGTCGCGCTGGTCCAGGCTTCGACCACCTTGCCGATCATGCTGTTCGCGCTCATTGCCGGCGCCATCGCCGACAGCTTCAACCGCCGCAAGGTCATGCTGGTGGCGCAAACCTTCATGCTGGTCGTCTCGGCGCTGCTCACCGTCTTCACCTGGTTCGGCTGGATGACACCGTGGACACTGCTTGCCTTCACCTTCCTGATCGACAGCGGCACGGCACTGAACAGCCCCTCGTGGCAGGCCTCGGTCGGCGACATGGTGCCGCGCGCCAAGGTGCCGGCGGCGGTCGCGCTGAACTCGATGGGCTTCAACATCACGCGCAGCGTCGGCCCGGCGATCGGCGGCATCATCGTCGCCGCCGCGGGCGCCGCCGCCGCCTTCGCCGCCAACGCCATCAGCTATATCGGCCTGATCGCCGTGCTGTTCCGTTGGAAGCCCGAAGTGCCGGCGCCGACGCTGCCGCGCGAGGCGCTGGGTGCCGCGATGGGCGCCGGGCTGCGCTATGTCGCCATGTCGCCCAACATCGGCAAGGTACTGGCGAGAGGCTCGGCCTTCGGCTTCAGCGCCGGCGCGGTGCTGGCGCTGCTGCCGCTGGTGGCGCGCGACGTCGTCAAGGGCGACGCGCTGACCTATGGCATCATGCTAGGCGCCTTCGGCATCGGCGCGGTTGGCGGCGCGCTGATCAGCGTGCGGCTGAGGCAATTGCTCTCCAGCGAAACGATGGTGCGCGCCGCCTTCGCCGGCTTCGCGCTCTGCGCCTTGAATGCCGCCGTCAGCCACAATGCCTGGCAGACATCGGCGGGCCTGCTCATCGGCGGCGCCTGCTGGGTGATCGCCCTCTCGCATTTCAACGTCACGGTGCAGATGTCGACGCCGCGCTGGGTGGTCGGCCGTGTGTTGTCGATCTACCAGACGGCGACCTTCGGCGGCATCGCGCTGGGCAGCTGGATTTGGGGCGTCGTCGCTGACGCCCATGGCGCGGAGACGGCGCTGATGGCGGCCGCCGTCGCCATGCTGGCGGGCGGCGCCATCGGCTTCTTCCTGCCGCTGCCGCAGCAGACGGCACTCAACCTCGACCCGCTCAACCGGTTCAAGGAGCCGATGCTGGCGCTCGACCTCAAGCCGCGCAGCGGACCGATCGCCATCATGATCGAATATGTCATTCGCGAGGAGGACGTTGCGGAATTCCTCGCAACCATGGCCGAGCGCGGCCGCATCCGCCGCCGCGACGGCGCCCGCAACTGGACGCTGGCACGGGATCTCGAAAATCCCGGCATTTGGATCGAGCACTACCACACGCCGACCTGGGTCGAGTACATCCGCCACAACAGGCGCGCCACCCATGCCGACGCCGTGGTCGGCGAACGCATCCGCGCGCTCCACAGCAGCCAGGATCCGCCGCGCGTGCGCCGCATGATCGAACGCCCGACAACCGCCGGAACGGCGCTTGTCTCACCCAAGGGACCGATCGATCACTGACCCGAGTCTCTTTTTGGCTCGGAAGATCAGCCGGCGCTCTGGATCATATAAAGCTTGCGCGTCGTCTCATGGATCCGCCATTCGCCCTTCCATCCTTGCGGCAGGACGAGAAGGTCGCCCGGGCCGAGCTCACGCATCTTGCCGTCGGCGCGGCTCACTTCCGCGCGGCCGGAAATGATGTGGCAGATTTCCGACGAGCCTGAACGGTCGGCGGTGAAGCGGCCGGGCGTGCATTCCCAGATGCCGATATCGATGGTCCCGTCGGGCGACTGGAAGAACGAGCGCACGGCTTCGACCTGATTGCCTTCGATTGAGGTCGGCTTGGGCGAGAACGCGCCGATGTCGGCCCTGGCGAGGTCGTGGAAAGTCGAAAGGTCGATCACGTTCGGCTCCATAATCAGTAATCAGTGACCAGTGATGCTGTCGGCGAGCGAGGCCAGTTTCGAAGTGTGATCGAGCCCCGCCGCCTCGCGCTGGTCGGCGATGCGGTAGAGCTGATACATCGAATGGACGCCGAGCCAGCGCAACGGCTCCGGCTCCCAGGGCCGCACCTTGCGGTTGACCCAGGGCAGGCGCGTAAGGTCGGTCTCATTGCCGAGGATCAGGTCGGCAAGCGTGCGACCCGAAAGATTGGAGCTCGACACGCCGAGCCCGACATAGCCGCCGGCCCAGCCGATGCGCGTCCTGGGGTCGAGGCCAACCGTCGTGCACCAGTCGCGCGGCACGCCAAGCACGCCGCACCAGGCATGGTCGATGCGGCATCCCGCCGTCTGCGGCAAAAGCGTCGTCAGGATCGCATGCAGCTGGTCGATCGTCGCCTGTTGCGTTTGCCCGTTGATGTCGGTGCGCGAGCCGTAGCGATAGGGTACGCCGCGCCCGCCCATGGTGATGCGGCCTTCGCGTGTGCGCTGCGCATAGCAATAGGTATGCGCCGCATTGCCGAGCAGCTCGTGCCCTTCCCAGCCGATCTCGCGCCAAAGCTCCGGCGACAGCGGCTCGGTGACGATCTGCGCGCTGTTGAGCGCCAGCCATGTCCGCTCTTCCCCTGGAATGCCGGCGGTGAACCCTTCCGTTGCGCGGATGATGGTTTCGGCCCGCACCGTGCCACGGTCAGTGGTCACGCCGCCCTTGGCGATCGATGTCACGGCGGTCTTTTCGTAGATCGGCACGCCGAGCCGCTCGACCGCTGCCGCCAGACCGCGCACCAGCTTGGCCGGCTGCACCCGCGCCTGGCCGTGGATGACGAAGCCTCCCATGATATTCTTGATGTTGATGCGCGCGCGTGTCGCGGCGGCGTCCAGCAGTTCGATGCGTTCGGGGTCGGCGTCCCAGGAGCGGATCGTCTCGCACTCCTCTCGCACGCGCTCCAGCTGAGCCGGATTGGTGGCGACCGTCAGATTGTCGACGCGGCGGATATCGGCGTCGATGCCTTCCTCGGTCGCGACCCGGATCACTTCGTCGACGCAGCCGGCCATCGCCTTCTGCATGGCGGTCACGCCTTGTCTTGTCGAGGTCTTGAGATATTTCTCGCGCGACCAGCCGAAGCCGCCCGACAGCCAGCCGCCATTGCGCCCCGAGGCGCCGAAGCCGGCGAACTCGCGTTCGAGGAGCACAATGCGGAGCGAGGGCTTCGCCTTCTTCAGATAGTAAGCGGTCCAGAGCCCGGTGTAGCCGGCACCGACGATCGCGACATCGGCTTCGATGTCACCGGGCATGGGCGGACGCGGGGCGGGAACCGCGCCCAGATCCGCGTACCAGAACGAGATGTCGCCGTTGCGCTTGACTTGCATGGGATAATTTCCAGGGAGCAGGTGAGAGGAGATCAGGTGAGCGTCGCGTCGGCCGTGCTGTCGTCGGCCAAAAGCTTGGCGTCGGTGCCGTCGAAGCAGAGCTCCACCTTTTCACCGAGGCCGAAGCTCTCGCCGGTCAGCGGCGAGCGCACGATCGCCACCGAGCCGTCGGCAAGCTTCACGTCGTATTTCGAGCCTGAGCCGAGATAGATCGCTTCGGCGATCGTTCCCGACAGCCGGTTGGCGCCGGCGGCATCACTGCCAGGCCTGCAGATGGCGAGTTTTTCGGGTCGCAACAGCATGACGGGATTGGCCTCACCCGCGATCCGGCGCGGCGCGGTGACCGTCTCGCCGGCGATGCTGAGCGCGGTGCTGGTGCCATCGTGTCTTGCCTCGCCGCGCAGCACGGTGGAGTCGCCGATGAAGCGGCCGACGAACAGCGTCGCCGGCTCGTCATAGAGCTGGCGGCCGGTGCCGACCTGCTCGATCCGTCCGCGGTTGAAAACCGCGATGCGGTCCGAGAGCACCAGGGCTTCTTCCTGGTCGTGCGTGACATAGACGAAGGTGGTGCCGAGCTCGCGGTGGATGCGCTTGATCTCGAGCTGCAGCCACTCGCGCAGCTTCTTGTCGAGCGCGCCGAGCGGCTCGTCCATCAGAAGCAGCGGCGGATCGAAGACGATGGCGCGGGCCAGCGCCACGCGCTGCTGCTGGCCGCCCGACAATTCGCTCGGATAGCGATGCGCGAAGTCGCCCATTTTGACCATGTCGAGCGCTTCCGCCACGCGCGCCTTCCGTTTCGCCTGATCGAAGCCGCGCAGCGTCAGCGGATAGGCAACGTTGCGGCCGACCGTCATGTGCGGGAACAGCGCGTAGTGCTGGAAGACGACGCCGATGTTGCGCTTATGCGCCGGCACGCCGACGACGCTGTTTCCCCCGACCAGCAGCTTGCCGTTGGTCACGTCGGTGAAGCCGGCGATCACATTGAGCGTCGTCGTCTTGCCCGAGCCGCTGGGTCCAAGCAGCGTCATGAACTCGCCGGGTTCGATCCTCAGCGACACGCCGTCCAGCGCCTTGAACGCGCCATAGGCCTTGCTGACCGTTTCGAGGTCGATCGCCGCGCCGCGATTGTCCGATCTTGGGTTCATAGGCGTCCCTTCCGCTCGCGGCCAAGAAGAAGCATGCCACCGCCGATCAGGATCGTGGTGGCACACAAAAGGATCGTGCCGACGGCCGCGACCGTCGGGTCGGCGTCGCGCGTGATCGAGGAAAAGATCTGCACCGGCAGCGTCCTTAGGTAGGGATTGGTGATGAACAGCGAGACGATGATCTCGTCGAAGGACGTCGCGAACGCGAAGAGCAGGCCCGACAGGATGCCGGGCAGGATCAGCGGCAGGGTGACGGTCCGGAACGTGGTCAGCGCGCCCGCGCCGACGCTCGCCGCCGCCGTCTCCAGCCGCTTGTCGAACACTTCGAGATTGGCCGAGACAGCGATCAGCACGAAGGGCAGCGCCAGGATGGTGTGGGCCAGCACGAAGCCCGCCAGCGTTCCGACGAGTTGCGCATCGAGATAGACGGCATAGATGCCGATGGCCAGAACCACGCCCGGCACCACCATCGGCGTCAGCATCAGCATGCGCAAAAGGCTCGCAGGCCGCGCCTTCATGCGGTCGAGGCCGAACGCGGCGAGCGTGCCGAGCACCGTCGCCAATAAAGCCACGATCGAGGCGACCTTCAGCGAGTTGAGGAAGCTGGTCGACCATTCCGGGTTGGTGACGAAGTTCTGGTACCACTGCCAGGAAAAGCCTTGCGGCGGGAAGGCGAGCGACTTGTTGCCGTTGAAGGACATCGGCACGACGACCAGCGTCGGCGCAACCAGCCATATCGCCACCAAGAGGCAGACGAGGCCGAGGATCACGCGGGTGAGCGGCTTCATCTCCATTAGCGTCGCCCCGCTTCCCGGTGCCTTGACCGCATCACCGGCGCTGCCAGCGCGAGCAGCAGGAAGGTCGTGACCAGCAGCACCACGCCCATCGCGCCGCCGCGTCCCCATTGCAGGAGGCTGAGCACCTGGGTCTGCACCAGCGTCGAGAGCATCGTCGAGCGCGGCCCGCCGAGCAGCGCCGGCGTGATGTAGAAGCCCAGCGCCAGGATGAAGACGATGATCGCGCCGGCATAGACGCCCGGCAGCGACAGCGGCAGGTAGACCGTGAAGAAGGCGCGGGACGGCCGGGCGCCCAGGCTTCGCGCCGCCTGCACCAGCCTGAGGTCGATCCCTTTCATCACCGAATAGAGCGGCAGGATCATGAAGGGCAGAAGCACCTGCGCCATGCCGATCACGACGCCGGTCTGGGTGCGGATCAGTCGGATGCCGGTGAAGCCGGCCGACCTGAGCAGCGAATTGATGACGCCGGAATCCTGCAGCAGGATCACCCAGGACAGGGTGCGCACTACCCCGCTCACCCAGAACGGGATCAGCACGCAGAGCACCAGCACGAGCCGGACGCGCGGCCCGACCGCGGTCATGAGGTAAGCATAGGGGTAAGCGCACACCACGCAGACCAGCGTGACCCATGCCGAGATGGAGAAGGTGCGCTGCAGCACCGCGAGATTGACGGGTGCGCCGAAGAACCAGGCATAATTCTGCACCCCCCACTGCGGCTCCGAAAGGCTACGCAGCACGATGGTGAGCAGCGGGTAGCCGATCACGGCGGCAAGCAGGACCAGCGCCGGCAGCGTGAGCGCGTACGGCCGCCATGCCCACCCTGCCCTCTTTTCGGCAGCAGGCGTTGTCGGCTCGAGCGCGCTCACGGGCTTTGCCTCCGTCAGCGGGTCAGTTGCCGGCCATCAGCGCGGACCACTTCTCCTGCGCCAGCGGGAAGTTCTCGACCCAGAACTTGATGTTCTGCTTGTAGCCCTGCTTTTGGCGCTCGGGCGTGTTGGTCAGGAAGGCGGCGACGGACGCGTCGACCTTCGGCTGCGCATCGTTGTTGATCGGCGTGTAGGAGGTCTGCTGCGCCAGGATCTCCTGCGACTGCTTGCCGAGATAGGCATTGAGCAGCGCATAGGCGGCATCCGTGTCCTTGACGCCGACGGGGATGGTCATCTGATCCATCACCACCAGCCAGTCCTGCCAGGCGGGCGCGTATTTGGCGCCGTTCTTGACTGCGGTCATGGCGCGGCCGGTCCACATCATCAGCATGTCGGCTTCGCCGGACTCGGCGAGCTGCTGCGATTCAGCGCCCGTCTTCCAGTAGATCGTATCCGGTCCGAGCTTGCGGATCACGTCGATGGCTTTGTCGATGTCGCCGGCGGTCATCGCCTTCGGATCGCCGCCCGCCACCTTGAAGGCCTGTTCGAGCAGGCCGCCGGTCGGATCGCCCGAACCATCGAGCCCGCGCACGCCCGGGAATTTCTCGGTGTCGAAGAAGTCGGCCCAGCTCTTGGGCGGGTTATCCTTGTACTTCTCCTTGTTGTACATCAGCACGACGCCGTAGTTCATCGCCGGTACCGAGCACTCGCCGACCTGACCCTCGGGAATTTTCGAGACATCGAGCTTGGAGAGGTCGAGCTTCTGGAACAACTTGCCGCAGTGGACGTAGGGCGGCAGATCGCCGGTATCGACGACGTCCCAGGTGACATTGCCGGACTCGACCTGGGCCTGCAGCTTGGCGATCTCGGTCGGGCCGTCATTGAGCAGCTTGACGCCGGACTTGTCGACGAACTCCTTTAGCGCCGCCGCCTGGCCGTCCTGGTAGATGCCGCCATAGGAGACGAAGGTGAGGGTCTTGCCCTTGAGCGAGCCTTCCTTCACCTCGCCCGCGACAGGCTTGTCTTGTGCGAAGGCGGCGGTCGTCAGAACTCCGAGCGCCAGCACGGCGCCAATACCTGCAAGTTTCGACTTCAACATGACTGTAACTCTCCCATTGAGGCCCGCGTTTGGTCGGACTACCTGGCCGCGGGCGGCTTCCAGGTCGTGTATTGATCGAGCTCGGCGCGCGCCGATGTCGGCGGCGCGATGATCCACATCACCTCGGCCCGGCCGCTGCCGATGTTCTCGCTGCGATGTGATGTCGATGTCGCGTATTCGATGCTGTCGCCCTCTTCGAGGACGTGGCGTGCATCGCCGAGAGAGACCTCGACGATGCCGCGAAGGACGACGAGCATCTCGTGCGCGTCGCCATGCGTGTAGAGCGCGGAGCCGGTCGAGCCGCCGATATCGAACTCGCCGACATAGACTTCCATGTCGCTCAGCGGCGGACGCGACAGCAGCATCTTGCGGCAGCCATCACTCGGCGGAAGGCTTGGCCGCTCGCTGCGCCGGAGCACACCATGACTCTGCGCCCTGCTTTCCTCGAACAGCATCGCCACGCTTACGCCCAGCGCCGAGGCTATCTGGTTGAGCGAGGCGGTGCTGGCCCCGGTCAGGCCGCGTTCGAGCTGGCTGATGAAGCTGGCGCTCGTGCCGGTCGCCTCCGCGAGATCGCGCAGGGACAGCCTGCGCGCAAGGCGAAGGCCCTTGAGACGCGCGCCCAGCACCTGTTGCGCGTGGGCCGCGGCCGAGCTTGCGCCGTTCGCCGCCTGAACCTCACCGTTGTCGGAAGCCTTGGGCATCCCGTTTTCCTCCACTTAACACTTTGTACAGTACCACTGTACAGTTGACAAGCCGCGCGTGGCGCCAGGCCCGCGCCAGTATTTGGGCCAGGCTGCAAGTTTGGGGGTATCCGCAGGAGAAAGGCGCGGCGTCCGATCGACAAGCTACGCTCGGAGCAGTCCCGCTACCCTTCGCAGGACAGGTCCCGGCGCGCCTTGTCGAGCTCCTCGGCGTAGCGCCGCATCAGGTGGCTTTCGGTGAGCAGGCCGAGGACGATCCGGTCGTCGAAATCCTCAACGACAGCCAGTTCTTCCGCGCCGGCGCGCTGAAAAGTCTCGGCGGCGGTCTGCACGTTCATCGACGGCACCAGCACCGCATCCTTGAACTGGGCGAGCGCCTGCACCAGGGTTTCGCCGTCGGAGAGGTCGCTGTGCAGTTCGGCAACGAGCAGCACACCGACATAGTGCTGGCCCTGTTCGACGGCGATGACGCGCTGCGCGGAGCCGAGCGGGATTTCCCTGCGGAACTCGGCCAGGGTCGTCGCGGCATCGATGGTGCGGACGTCCTTGCGCATCATAGAGCCGACGGTGAGGCTGCGCATCCAGCCGACGTCGTGGGCGCTGCGGATCGTTTCGCCGCGCAGATGGAAGCGCCAGGTCGAAAAGGAGTAGCCGAAGGTCTCGCGCACCAGGATCGCCGACATGATCGAAGCCGCCAGCACCACACCGGTCAGCGTCAGGTCGCGGGTCGATTCCAGCGCGAGAAAAGTCATGGTCAGCGGACCGCCCACGACACCGACGGCAAGCGAGGTCATGCCGACCACGGCGGCGACCGCCGGATCGATGCCTGTCGATGGCGCGGTAATGGCCATGACGCCGGCAAAGACCTTGCCGAGGAGCGCGCCCAGGAACAGCGAGGCAAAGAACAGGCCGCCGCGAAAACCGGAGCCGAGCGAGATCGCCGAGGCGGCGAGCTTCAGCACGAAGACGCTGGCCACCACGGGAAGCGCGTAGTTCATGGCGAACTCGCGATGCAGCGCGCCATGCCCGCTGGAAAGCACCTGCGGCGTGACCAGCCCCAGCAGCCCGACAACGATGCCGCCGACGAGAGGCCTGAGCGAAGCGTCGATCGCCAGCCGCACAAAGATGCGCTCGACAATGCTCACCAGATGCATGATCGCGATGGACGCGGCCCCGCCGAGGAGTCCCAGCAGCAGGAACGGCACGTACTCGCTGGCGGTCAGCGTCGGCAGGCCGGAAAGCTCCAGTGGAAAGGGCACGCCGCCGAACACTTCCGCCGTCAGTGAGGCCGAGATCGCCGCCGTCATGACCGGCGCGACATTGGCGACGGAGTAGATGCCGATGACCAGCTCGAAGCCGTAGAAGGCGCCGGTCAGCGGCGCGTCGAAGGCGGCCGCGATCGCGCCGGCCGCACCGCAGCCGACCAGGATACGGACGTCGTTGCGGCGCAGCCGGAAGGCGCGCGCCAGCCGCGAGGCGATGCCCGAACCGATCTGTGTGTAGCCGGCTTCCAGCCCGACCGAAGCGCCGAAGCCGCTGGAGATCATGGTCTGGCCGACGATGATGAACGTATCGGTGAGCGACATGCGCCCGCCATAGAGCGCGTTGGCCTCGATCGGGTCGACCGGCGTTCGGAACTTCCGCTTCCTTAGCCAGATCACCGAAAGGCCGAGCAGCAGGCCGCCGATGGCCGGAAACATCGCCTGCCCCGGATTGGCGAGCGAAAACATCGCCGAAAGCCGCCCGCCCGGCTGCACGTCGAAGAGCAGGAAGTGCATGCCTTGCACAAGCGCGCTCATGCCGGTGACCAGCGCGCCCGCAATCGCGCCGACCACACCCGCCATCAGCACGATGACGATGCCGCGCGCCTCGAGCACGGGGATGGAATTGATCAGGACCGCCCGAAGCCTGCGGGCGTAGACTTGCGGTTCGTTTCTGGCAGGCAACGGAGCGGCTCGCCGGTATGCGGGGATGGAAGCTGCCGTGCCTGATACGCCCGGCGGCATTGCGTGGCAACCGCAATGCCGCCCGCTTGTGGCGCCATTTTGGCGCGGTTTCGATCACTCACGCCGTCAGGCGGAATTCGGCGTGCTGGTCGGGGTCGCGACAGCGGACGCAGCCGGTTAGGTCGCGGTACCCTTGCCCGCTTCGTAGAGCATGAGGTTCCGATCTCCGATGCCGAGCTCCGCCCAGCTCGCGCGCCATTCGGCGATATGCGCCGACTTGAAATGCGCATCGAGCGCGGCGCGGTCGCTCCAGACTTCGCAAACACGGATCAAGCCGGGATCGAGCACATCCTGCGCATAGGAATATTCGAGGCAGCCGGCTTCGGCGCGGCTCGCCGAGATCATCCGCTCCATGGCTGGCTTGGCCTGCCCGAATCTATCGTGCGGCAGTCGAACGGTGCCGATGATCAGGAGCATCTGTTTTTCCGTTCGTCAGGGCCGGGATAAGTTCCCGTAGCCCCTCTCCCACCCTCGCGCAAGCTTGGCCGGTTACGGTCAGGGGCCTGCCCTGTATGCGGTGGGCTCTGGAATTGAGGACGATATGGCAATCAGCGAAACAATCCCGTCCGGCGTGGTGGCCAAGAACGGCCGCGACGTCTTCTTCGCGCTGGGCATCGTCGTCATCCTGGCGGTGCTGTTCCTGCCGATCCCTGCCTTCCTCATCGATATCGGTCTTGCCTTCTCGATCGCGCTGTCGGTGCTGATCCTGATGGTGGCGCTCTGGATCCAGCGGCCGCTGGATTTCTCCTCCTTCCCGACGGTGCTGCTTATCGCCACGATGCTGCGGCTGTCGCTCAACATCGCCACCACGCGCATGATCCTGTCGCACGGTAATGAGGGCACGCATGCGGCCGGCTACGTCATCTCGGGCTTCTCGAAGCTGGTGATGTCGAGCGATTTCGTCATCGGCCTGATCGTCTTCATGATCCTGATCGTGGTGAACTTCATCGTCATCACCAAGGGCGCTACCCGCATCGCCGAGGTCGGCGCGCGCTTCACTCTCGACGCCATTCCCGGCAAGCAGATGTCGATCGATGCCGACCTTTCCGCCGGCATGATCGACGAGAAGACCGCGCAGCTCCGCCGCCGCGAGCTGGAGGAGGAATCCTCCTTCTTCGGCTCCATGGACGGCGCCTCGAAATTCGTCCGCGGCGACGCCATCGCCGGCCTCATCATCACCGCCATCAACATCGTCGGCGGCATAGCCATCGGCTATCTGCGGCACGGCATGGGACTCGGCCAGGCGGCCGACGTCTTCATCAAGCTGTCGGTCGGCGACGGCCTCGTCACCCAGATCCCGGCGCTCATCGTCTCGCTCGCCGCCGGCATGCTCGTCTCCAAGGGCGGCACCCGCGGCTCGGCCAACCAGGCGGTGTTCGGCCAGCTCGGCGCGCATCCGCGCGCGCTCTATGTCGCGGCCTCCCTGCTGGTCATCCTCGGCCTGATGCCCGGCCTGCCGCTCTTTCCCTTCTTTGCGCTCGCCGGCGCCATGGCCGGCCTCGGCTACGTCATCCCGCTGCGCCACAACCGCGAGCTTGCCGCCGCGGAGGCTCTGAAGAACCAGGAGAAGGCGAACAAGGCGGAGGAAGAGAAGAACTCGGTCAAGGCATCTTTGGCCACCGCCGAGATCGAGCTCCTGATCGGCAAGCAGCTTTCGACCCGGCTGCTGGTCGCGCATCAGGAACTGGTGTTCCGCATGTCGAAGATGCGCAAGAAATTCGCCCAGCAATACGGCTTCGTGGTGCCGGAGGTGCGCGTCGCCGACGACTTCGCCATTCCGCCCAAGAGCTATCAGATTAAGGTCCACGGCACCGTCGTTGCCGAATACCAGATGCGCGTCGGCGAGGTGATGGTCCTGCTCGGCACGCGCGGCGTGCCCGACATCCCCGGCGAGGAGATCCGCGAGCCGGCCTTCGGCATGCGCGCCTATTCGGTGCTGGAGACTTTCGCAGAGGACCTGAAGCGCGAGAACTACACCTTCGCCGACAACATGTCGGTGCTGCTCACCCACCTCTCCGAGGTCATCCGCAACAACCTGCCGCAGCTTCTCTCCTACAAGGACATGAAGGCGCTGCTGGAACGGCTGGACCCCGAATACCGCAAGCTTGCCGACGAGATCTGCACCTCGCACATCTCCTATCCGGGCCTGCAGGCGGTGCTGAAGCTCCTGCTTGCCGAACGCGTCTCGATCCGCAACCTGCATCTGATCATCGAGGCCATCGCCGAGATCGCGCCGCATGTGCGCCGCACCGAGCAGATCGTCGAGCATGTCCGCATCCGCATGGCGCAGCAGATCTGCGGCGATCTGTCCGAAGGCGGCATGCTCAAGGTGCTGCGCCTCGGCAACCGCTGGGACCTCGCCTTCCACCAGAGCCTCAAGCGCGACGCCAAGGGCGAGGTGCGCGAGTTCGACATCGATCCGCGCCAGCTCGAGGAGTTCGGCCAGGATGCGACCAAGGCGATCCGCAAGCATCTCGAGGCCGGCGAGCGCTTCGTGCTCGTCACAGCGCCCGACGCCCGCCCCTATGTGCGCATGATCATCGAGCGGCTGTTCACCACGCTTCCCGTTCTCTCCCATGTCGAGATCGCCAAGGGTGTCGAGATCAAGGTGCTCGGAACGATCTCGTGAACGCGCTCTCGCAAGGCGTCGTCATCGCCGCCTTCCTTGCCTTCTGCCGCATCGGCGCCTGCTTCATGCTGATGCCCGGCCTGTCGAGCGCCCGCGTGCCTCTCCAGGTCCGGCTGTTCGTGTCGATTGCGGCGACCGGCGGCCTGCTTGCTTTCCTGTGGGATCGCATCTACCCCTATGTCGACCCGCGCCCGCAGGTCCTGGCGCCGATGATCGTCTCCGAGCTTCTGGTCGGCGGGCTGATCGGCGCCATGACCAGGCTCTACATGGAAGCGCTGCGCTTCATGGGCTCGGCCATCGCTATGCTGATCGGCTATGGCGGCTCGGGCGGGCCCGCGATCGAGGAACCCGAGCCGCAGGCAGCACTTGCCGCCATCATCTCGTTCTCGGCGCTGCTTCTGCTTTTCGTCTTCGATTTCGACCATGAAATCGTGCGCGCGCTAGTCGCCTCCTACACGGTCGCTCCGGTCAACGTGTTCTTCAACCCGCAGGCAGCGCTTGTCGACGTCACCGACACGGTGTCGGATGCCTTCTTCCTGGTCATCCGGCTCGGCAGCCCGTTCGTCGCCTATGCCATCCTGGTCAATTTGACGATCGGCTTCGTCAACAAGCTGACGCCGCAGATCCCGGTCTATTTCATCTCGCTGCCCTTCGTCATCGCTGGCGGCCTGATCATCTTCTACTTCGCCATCGGCACCTTGCTGTCGCTGTTCGCCGACGGCTTCGTCGACCTGACGCTGACGAGGTAGGCGTCATGACCACGCGCAAGGACCGCCTGAAGAAGCTGGTCAAGGTGCAGGAGCAATTGAAGGCGCTGCACGAAACCCGCCATGCCGGCTTTCTCTCGGCGGCGGCTGCCGCCGAGACGGAGGCCAGGGAACTCATCGAGCATTTCGACACCGGCAACTCGCTCGCCAGCCTGTTCCCGGAACTCTACCATCGCCGCATCGCCGATGCGCTTGGCCAGCGGGAACAGAACCTTGAGAACGCCCGGCAAGAGGCGGCCCTGATCGCCACCGCGACGGCGCGCACCAACATGGTCGAGCGCGCCTACAAGGATGTGCGCCGCCGCGACGAGCGCGAACGCTCCGACCGCGAGCGGCTCGACCTGATCACGCAGAAGCGGCGGGACGAATAGCGTCCGGAATTCCGCGCTCGACCCGATGCTGATGTCTGCAAGCATCGCGCGGCGATGCGACAACGATCGCGCCGGCCATCAATCTCAGGAACCTTTTGGCTGGCGCGGCGTCAATTCTGGGTCCGACGCCCGAATGGATGGATCGTCGGCAAACGTTCCGAAGGAGAGCCACCAATGGCCGCGCAGAAAAATCCTGATATGGGCCCCGACTTCGCGGTCGGAGTGCCGATTGCCGCATTTGGCGACAGGGGGCTGCTTGGGGGACATGTCGGCGAGGAGCCACTGCTTCTGGCGCGCGTCGGCGAGGAAGTGCTGGCAGTCGCAGGCAAGTGCACCCACTACGGCGGGCCGCTGGCCGACGGGATCGTGGTCTACGACACGGTTCGATGCCCCTGGCACCATGCCTGCTTCAATCTCCGTACCGGCGAGGCACTCGCCGCGCCCGCATTCGACCCGCTGCAGCGATGGAGTGTGGAGCGCCGAGGCGATCGTGTCTTCGTGACTGGCAAGGCTCCGGCAGACAAGGAGGCCACACCGTCGTCGCAGCCCGATGCGGCTGGCCAACAGGAGCGCATCGTCATTGTGGGTGGCGGTGCCGCCGGGTTCGCGGCCGCCGAAATGCTGCGCCGCAGCCGGTTCGCCGGCGAAATCACCATGCTCAGTTCGGACAATGACGCGCCCTACGACCGCCCCAACCTCTCCAAGGACTATCTTGCCGGAACGGCGCCGGAGGCATGGATTCCGTTGCGCGGCCCAAAATTCTACGCCCGCAACAAGATCGATCTTCAGTTGCGGACGACGTGTGAGCGCATCGACGTCGACGCGCGGGCGGTGATTGCGGACGACGGGCGGGTTTTTCCCTTCGACCGCCTTCTGCTGGCGACAGGGGCAGAGCCGGTTCGCCTGCCGATTGCCGGCGCCGATCGCGACCACGTCTTCACATTGCGGTCGCTGGCCGACAGCCGTGCCGTCATCGAGCACGCAAAAAGCTCGAAGACGGCGGTACTGCTTGGCGCGGGGTTCATCGGTCTGGAAGTCGCGGCCGCCCTTCGCAGGCGCGGCCTCGCGGTCCATGTTGTCGCGCCGGAGGCCTATCCGCTCGAAGCAGTCCTTGGATCGGAACTCGGCGCATTCATCCGGTCGCTGCACGAAGAGCACGGCGTGGTTTTCCATCTGGGCGCGACGGCTGAACGGATAACCGCCGGGGCGGTCGCGTTGAGCGATGGCAGCGTGATCGATGCCGATCTTGTCGTCGTTGGCGTCGGCGTGAAGCCACGCGTCTCGCTGGCCGCCGATGCGGGTATCGCAATCGACCAGGGTGTGCTCGTGAACGAGTTCCTCGAGACGAGCGTGGCCGGCATATTCGCTGCTGGCGACGTCGCCCAGTGGCTTGACTTGAACACGACTGAATCGCGGCGCGTCGAGCATTGGGTCGTGGCAGAACGCCAAGGGCAGACCGCTGCGCAAAACATGCTCGGCCTTCGGCAACCCTTCTCAAGCGTTCCGTTCTTCTGGAGCGAGCACTATGACGTATCGATCCGCTATGTCGGCTACGCCCGATCATGGGACTCCGTCGAAATCGACGGAAGCATCGCCGATCGCGATTGTCTGGTTGGCTACAAGAAGGACGGCAAGATCGTCGCCGTTGCCGCCATCGGCCGTGACGTTCAGGCGCTGGCCTGCGAGGTTTCCATGGCTTGATTCCACACTCGCGCGGTATCGAGATTGTCGAACGCCTGCCGGACTTTGACGCCAAGGGCGCAGATCCGTACCTGTGCGCTCGGCGGACGAACGACCCAAATCCCCTGGTAAGCCTGCCACAAGCTTGTTGCGTCATTGTGCAACTGACAATACCCGGCAAAAGGCAGTGCTTTCTTGGCGATTTCACCCCCCAGCGACATCGTGATGGACGTCGCTCGCGCAGCGGAGCCGGCCGATGTCGAGGCGGCGCGAGCGGCGCTTGCAAGGCGGACCGGCGGGGCTTCGGGTACGTTTTCGGTCGACCAGACCGCCTCCGTCGATGCCGGCTCGGTGCTTTCGCGCGCCGCGGCGGACAAAGCCGAAGCGGCAAATCCGGCCAAAAAATTCCAGCGCTTCGAGGCGATGGTGCTGACCACTTTCATCCAGAACATGATGCCCAAGGACACCGAAGGCGTTTATGGCAAAGGGCTGGCCGGCGACATGTGGAAGTCGCAGCTGGCGGAAAAGGTGGCCGATGTCATGGCCGCGCATGGCGGCATCGGCATCGCGAAATCAATGCTTGCCGACCACTATATGGACGGCAAGCGCAAGGTGCCGGTCGGACCTGTTGGGGGCGGACCGGAGAAAGCTGAGATCGACCAGCAGACCAGGCTTTCGACCTCGATGATCGAGGAGCTTGAGCGCAAGGCCGCCCGGTCGATGACGGGCGACGACACAACCATAAAAACGGATATCAGTATCTAGGGACTTACATGGCCGACCAAACGGACCTTTCCAATCTGCCCGCACGGACCACCGCCACGGAAGCGCCGACCGCGTCTGCGCGGCCCGGCAACCTCGCCGCCATCATCGGCCGCATCGAGGAAGCGGTGGACGAGGAAACGGCGGGTATCCGCAGCGGGACCGGCTACGACCTCAAGGCCTCGAATGCCCGCAAGAGCCGCTATCTCTACGAACTGACGCGCGCCCTGAAGGGCGCCAATGAGATCGAATTCCTCGAGCAGCATCGCGAGGGGCTGTCGCGGCTGCGCCAGAAGCTGGCGAAGAACGAGGCGGCGATCCTCGCCCATCTCAACGCCGTCAACGAGGTCGCAACGCTATTGAAGAACGCCATCCAGCGAGCCGATGCCGACGGCACCTACTCGGCCGGCGAATTCGGATACGCCCGGGCCTGAACGAGATGGCAAGGGCGCGAGGAAGGGTCCGGTGATCAAATTCATCGCCGCAGCGCTTTGGATCTGCGCCGTGACGCTCGGCGCGGTGTTCTATTCCTTCCAGGCAGCGGGCGAACGCGGCGTCGGCGAGCCGCCGAAGCCGATGCTGGGTGGTCTCGACTATGTCAAGACCGACATCATTTCGGTGCCGCTCATCCGCGACGCCAAGATCGACGGCTATTTTCTCACCAAGCTCGTCTACACGGTGGAACCGGATCAGATAAAGAAACTGTCGATCCCGGCGCCGGCGATCATCACAGACCAGGTCTATTCCTACCTCTATTCCAATCCGCAGATCGATTTCACCAAGAAGGAGACGATCGATCTCGACGCCTTCCGCAACGCTATCCGTGACACCGTCAACGCCCGCGTCGGCGTCGAGCTGGTGCATGACGTGCTGATCGATCAGGTCAACTTCCTGTCCAAGGACGAAATCCGCGACAACGCCATCCGTCGCCGCAAGAATGCCGGCGAGACGGCCCAGGAAATGACCAAGGCCTTCAAGCAGCATTGATTGCGCTGCGGGTGTCTCCGCCGGGTTTGACGCCTCGCCTCATCATCCGCCAATTATGCGACATGCAGCATGGTTGCCACCATGCCGCATGGCGGCCACGTTGACGTAAACGTCAACCCGAAGCTATATGCGCTGGTGCCCGTGAACGCCAGGCGCGGCGCGGGTGCCTCGCCCAGCGGCCGCGAGCCGATGCGCGTCAAACGCAACGATTGAGGAGGACCGCCATGGGCGTTCAGGAGATTGCCGACCGGATCAAGTCGCGCGTGGCAGGCGCCGGCTTCGAGCACTCGGTCAAGTTCGACACCGGCAGCGACGGCGTCGTCGTCATCGACGGCGCGACCGTCTCGACCACCGATGCGCCGACCGACTGCACGATCAAGCTCTCGCTCGACGACCTCGACTCGCTGATCGCCGGCGACCTCAACCCGACCATGGCCTTCATGGCCGGCAAGCTGAAGGTCGAGGGCGACATGACGGTCGCCATGGCGCTCAGCCAGTTGCTCGGCTGATCCTTCGCAAAAAACAACGCCGCCCGATGGGCGGCGTTGTTTTTTTGTCGAACCACCAGGTTCAGGCAACGAAATCCAGCGCCTTGACCTTGCGGCCGGCGGCCTTGATCGTGCCCTTGCCGCCGTCGAGCACACCTTCCTTCAGCTCCAGCGCAAGCAGCCGGTGCCGCTCATAGGGGCCGGGCATGGCAAGCGATCCGGTGCGGTCGGCCGAGAAGCCGAACCGCCCGTAGTAAGGCGCATCGCCGACGAGCAGGATCGCGCCATGGCCAAGCCGGGCGGCCTCGGCGACCGCGTGCCGCATCAGCGCCGAACCGATGCCGCCGCTCTTCAAGTCCGGCTCGACCGCCAGCGGCCCGAGAAGAAGTGCCGCAGGACCGCCCTCGCCCAGGGTCACGTCCCACAGCCGCACCGTGCCGACGACTGCGCCCGACGGATCGCGCGCAACAAAGACCAGACCCTCCGACGGCCGGCGGCCGCGCCGCAGCTTCTCGGACGACTTCTTCCTGCGCTTCGGCACCATGGCACGGTCGAGCAACGCTTCGCGCGCCTCTACGTCAGCAGCGCCTTCGGCAAGGATGACGAAGGCCGGCGCCTGGGCGGCCCCCTCGTCCGGCGCGCCGCGCGAGCCAGCCTGTGCCCAGAGAGCAAGGGAGGGCGCCAGCGCCGTCGAAAAACTCTTCTCCCCCGCGGAGAACAGCTCATCCGACGGTCCGGACGAGGGGGCGATTTCGGTGGCCGCAACGGCCGATTTGATCAGGTATTCCATATCCGCGATCCTTCACGAGCGGAGATCTGTTCCACAAGCGAGCCCCGGTGGGCGACAGGCGCCCACCTGGGATGATCTGAGCGACTCTTGCGAACCGGTCAGATCACGTAGGATCGGAGAGGCTCGAAGCCGTTGAAGGCGACCGCCGAATAGGTGGTCGTGTAGGCTCCGGTGCCCTCGATCAGCACCTCGTCGCCGATGGTCAGCGACAGGGGCAGCGGATAGGGCGTCTTCTCGTAGAGCACGTCGGCCGAATCGCAGGTCGGGCCGGCGAGCACGCAGGGCACGGTCTCCGAGCCGTCATGCCGGGTGACGAGCGGGTAACGGATCGCCTCGTCCATGGTCTCGGCGAGGCCGCCGAACTTGCCGATGTCGAGGAACACCCAGCGCACATTGTCGTTGTCGGCCTTCTTCGAGATCAGCACGACTTCCGACTTGATGACGCCGGCGTTGCCGACCATGCCGCGGCCCGGCTCGATGATCGTCTCGGGCAGCGCGTTGCCGAAATGCTTGCGCAGCGCCGAGAAGATCGCCTGGCCATAGGCCTGCGCCGCCGGCACGTCCTTCAGGTAACGGGTCGGGAAGCCGCCGCCCATGTTGACCATCTTCAAGACGATGCCTTCCTCGGCGAGCGTCGCGAACACCTTCTTGGCGTCGCCCAGCGCGCGATCCCAGGCCGTGAGGTCCGTCTGCTGCGAGCCGACATGGAACGACACGCCATAGGCGTCGAGGCCGAGGCCCTTGGCATGGCGCAGCACGTCGACGGCCATCGCCGGCACGCAGCCGAACTTGCGCGACAGCGGCCATTCGGCTCCCTCGCCGTCGGTGAGGACGCGACAGAACACGCGCGAGCCGGGGGCGGCGCGGGCGATCTTCTCGACCTCCTCGACGCAATCCACCGCATAGAGGCGGATGCCGAGTTGGTAGGCGCGCGCAATGTCGCGCTCCTTCTTGATGGTGTTGCCGAAGGAAATGCGGTCGGCCGGCGCGCCGGCGTCCATCGCCATCTCGACCTCGGCAACGGATGCGGTGTCGAAGGACGAGCCCATCGCAGCAAGCAGGCGCAGGATCTCCGGCGCCGGGTTTGCTTTCACCGCATAGTAGATCTTGGAATCGGGCAACGCCTTCTCGAAGGCGCGGAAATTGTCGCGCACGACATCGAGGTCGACGACGAGGCAAGGGCCATTCGGGCGTCGGGTGGCGAGAAAGTCAAGGATGCGCTGGGTGGCCATCGAGGTCTCTCCATCTGCGCCTTTCGGCGCGCACAAAGGCTACGGAACGCGGGCACTCAGCCTCGCGAACTCGCGGTGGACAAAGGCGGGACGGAAAATCCATGGAACCAGCCGGTGGAGACCCCGGAACCATGAATCGCCGTCTCGCGGCGGTGAACCTGGCCTTGCCCGGCCTCGGTTCTCTTTGTCTGCCTTGGCTTGGATGGGAGAACCCCGTCCGCACTACAGGCAATGAAGGTGTGCCTCTTCAGTAACCCCGGTCTTTGGACGACCGGCAGACACCAGAAAGGCCCGCACCGTCGTTGCTTCAAGGTGTCCTCGGTCTTGTGGTTGGCCACTGACCGACTGGAGGGGTTGGCTCCAGTTACCTTACCGATTGCCCTCACCATTCGAGGATCGGCGGACACCCACAGGCACGTGCGACTTTGGGCAAGCGCGATATAAGAGCGAAGAGTTTCACAATCAATAAAAATCGTAGGCGCCGGTTGTAAAAGTTCCGGCATCGAACAATGTTTGTGGACTGTATCCGGAAATCGAACGATGCCAGGAACCCACGGCCCTCTGAACGCCTTCCTCGATCTGAGCCAAATGCCCGTGGCCAATGCGCAATTGGGCCCGCTTGCCGGCCTGCGCCTGGCCGTCAAGGACATTTACGACGTCGCCGGCTATCGCACCGGTTGCGGCAACCCGCGCAAGTTCGAGGAGGCTCACACCGCCTCGCGGACGGCCGACGCCGTGCAGATGATTCTCGATGCCGGCGCGCGATTCGTCGGCAAGACACAGACCGATGAGCTTGCCTTCTCGCTGTTCGGCCAGAATTCGCATTTCCCGTTTCCAGTGAACCCGGCAGCGCCCGACCGTGTCACAGGCGGCTCCTCCTCCGGCTCGGCGGCGGCAGTGGCCGGCGGGCTGGCCGACATCGCCATCGGTTCCGATACCGGCGGCTCGATCCGCGCGCCGGCGAGCTTCTGCGGCCTGATCGGGCTGCGCACCAGCCACGGGCGGATCTCGCTCGAGGGCGCGATGAAGCTGGCGCCGAGCTTCGACACCTTCGGCTGGTTCGCCGACGACATCGAGACCTACGAGGCGGTCGGCAAGCTTTTGCTGGGCCGCGATCGTCATCAGCATGCGCTCAACCGCCCGCTGTCGATCCGCCGGGTCGATGCCTTCGTCGCCGGGCCGGCCGAAGCCACCGAATATGCGCGGATGAAGGCATTGGCTGCCGACGTCGTCGGCGAGCCGGCCGAGACCGAATACGCTTTCGCCTCCTTTCCGGACGACCTTTATTGGTGCTTTCGCCGGTTGCAGGCGTTTGAAGCCTGGCAGGTGCATGGCGGCTGGATCTCGGCAGGCAACCATGGCCTTGGACCCGGTGTCGACGAGCGTTTCGGCTTCGGCCGCACGATCGATGCCGCGATGGTCGCCGCCGAGACCGAACGCAGGCAGGCCTTCCGTTCCGAGCTCGGGGCCCTGCTCGGCAACAACGGCTTCCTCGTTCTGCCGACCGTTCCCGGCGCGGCGCCGCTCGCCGCGAGCACGCCGGAGCAGTTCCAGGCCTATCGCGAAAGGGCGCTGCATCTTTTGTGCCTGGCGGGCCTGTCGGGTTTCCCGCAGATCACCTTGCCACTCGGTTCCGTCGACGGCGCGCCCTTCGGCCTGTCGCTGCTGGGCCCTTCCGGCAGCGACGTCGCTTTGATACGGCTCGGCCGCAAGATTCTCGACGCGGCACGAAAGGTCTGACCCATGGACACATTGACCCGCATGCGCGCCTTCATCGACGTGGTCGAGGCGGAAGGCTTCTCGGCCGCCGCGCGCAAGATCGGCCGCTCGAAGGCGCTGCTGTCGAAATATGTGCGCGAGCTGGAGGACGAGCTCGGCGCACTGTTGTTGAACCGCACCACCAGGCAGTTCTCGCTGACCGAAGCCGGCCACACCTATTATCAGCGCGCCTCGGAGATCGTGCGCGAGGTCGACAGCCTGGCCGATGCGGTGCGCGAATCGTCCGGCGACGTGCGCGGCCGCATCAAGCTCTCGGCGGCGCGCACCTTCGCCGATGCGCCGATAGGACAGTCGCTGATCGACTTTGCCAAGCAGCACCCCGACATCGTGCTCGACATCCACCTCGACGATCGTTTCGTCGACCTGGTCGAGGAAGGCTTCGATGTCGCCGTGCGCATCTCGCGGCTCGAGAACTCTTCGCTGATCGCCAGGCGCCTGGGACCGTTTTCGATCAAGCTTTGCGCGTCGCCCGAGCTGATCGCAAGGCATGGCATGCCGACGCGTCCGCAGGACCTTTCCAGCATGCCCTGCATCGTCGACACCAATGGCCGCTCTCTAGCCAACTGGCGCTTCAAGGGTGACGGCGAGGATTCGGTCAGCGTCACGGTGTCGGGTCCGATCGAGGTGAACAGCCCGATGGCGGCGAGAGCCGCCGCCGTTTCGGGCCTGGGGTTCACCATCCTGCCGGATTTCATCGCCGCCCCTGACGTTGCGAGCGGCCGGCTGGTGACGGTGCTCGACGACCGCATTCTCTCCGGCAGCGGCATCTTCGCCGTCTATCCGCACCGCCGCTACCTGCCCGCCAAGGTCCGCGTCTTCGTCGATTTCCTGGTGCACTGGTTCAGGACGCGCGACGGAGCGTGATGCATGTCGCCCAGAAGGTTACGGGACGACGACACCGGAACAGTCGCATAGCGAGTGTCCCAATTTCGCCCCCTTTATGCTAACTCTCGGGCTTCACCCCCGAAGTTGATGGAATGCGGCCCAGAATGCACCTGAAACGGCAAGCAACCATGCTGGCTTCGGCCTTTGCGGCCACGTTTGCCGCAGTCGAGCCGGCCGAGGTGCACCCCCACGTCTTCGCCGAAGCCCGCCTCGACGTGATCCTCAGCGAGGATCACCAAAGTGTGACGGCGCTGCGCCACCTTTGGCGCTTCGACGATCTTTTTTCGAGTACGGTGATGATGGAGTTCGACAAGAACTCCGATCTGAAGCTTGACGACAAAGAGCTCAAGGACGTGGCCGACACCGTCCATTCCTCGCTGGCCGAATTCAACTACTTCCAGCTCGTCACGCAGGACGGCAAGGACGTGCCCATGGTCCCGCCGCCGCATCTGATGGCGAACTTCGACAACGACCAGCTGATCATCCTGTTCGAGTCGCAGCCGAAGACGCCGATCAAGCTCGCCGGCAAGATCGACATCGGCGTCTATGATCCGACCTTCTACACGGCGATCGACTTTACCGACGACGCCAACCTGACCGTCGATGGCCTGCCCTCGACCTGCACCAAGAAGGTCATTCGCCCCGATCCCGACGAAGCGATCAAGGAAAACCAGAAGACCCTGACGGAAGCTTTCTTCAACGATCCGACAGGCACCGACATGAGCAAGATCTTCGCCACCAAGCTCGAACTGAACTGTCCGCCAGAAGGATAACCGGTGATGAAACCGTTGCTGCGCTTGGCGCTCGGCCTTGCGGCCGCCACCCTGGTGATCACCCATCTGCCCGGCGTCGCCCATGCCCAGAGCTCGCTCGGCATCGGCACCAATGACGGCATGGCGCCCAGCTCGACCGGCCCGTTCGCCCATATCCTGATGTGGATCAACCTGCGCCAGCAGGAATTCTACCATTCGCTGGCGGCCGCGATGAAGGCGATGCGCCAGGACGGCAGCAAGCTCTGGCTGCTGGTCGGCCTTTCCTTCGCCTATGGCATCTTCCATGCCGCCGGTCCCGGCCACGGCAAGGCGGTAATCTCGTCCTACATGGTCGCGAATGAAGTGGCGCTCAGGCGCGGCATCCTGCTCTCCTTCGTCTCGGCGCTGCTGCAGGGGCTGACGGCGGTCGTCGTCATGGTGCTCGCCTATTTCGTGCTGCGCGGCACCGCGGTGTCGATGACCGATGCGGCGTGGTTCCTCGAAATCTCGAGCTTTGTGCTGGTGACGTTGTTCGGCGCCTGGCTTTTGTGGCGCAAGCTCGGTCCGTCGATCCTGCGCCTGCTCGGCAGGGCGCCCGCCTACAGCCTGTCGGCGGCCCATGCCGGCCATTCGCATGGCGGGCACTCGCATGCTCACGCGCATTCCCACGCCGATCATTCCCACGCCCATTCGCATTCCGCGCATGCCCACTCGACGCATTCCCACGCGCTGCACGCGCATCACGACCATGATCATGCCGCGCGTTCGCATGCGCACAGCCATGAGGCGCATGATCACGACCACGCGGCGCACGACCAGGATCACGCTGGGCATCATCACCATGGCCCGGGCGAAGTGTGCGAGACCTGCGGCCATTCGCACGCGCCGGATCCGGCGCTGCTTTCAGGCGATCGCTTCGACTGGAAGACCGCCTGGTCGGCGGTGGCCGCCGTCGGCATCCGTCCGTGCTCCGGCGCGCTGATCGTGCTGAGCTTCGCGCTGCTCAACGGGCTTTGGCTGGGCGGCCTGCTGTCGGTGCTGGCGATGTCGATCGGCACCGCGATCACCGTCTCGGCGATGGCGACGATCGCGGTGACAGCCAAGAACTGGGCGGTCTATCTCGCCGGCGACGGCCGCATCGGCAACTGCATCCACTCGATCGTCGAGATCGGCGGCGCGGCCTTCATCTTCGTGGTCGGCCTGCTGCTTCTGTCGGCCAGCCTGACGGGCGGCGCCTGAAGCCGACGGCACCTTTCAGGGAATCTTGCCGCCCAGTTCGTCCTCGATGTGGGCAAGGATGATCTCGTCGAAGCTGCTTTCAGCTTTGAAGCCAAGCTCCCTCGCCTGTCTGGCCTCGAACCGCGTCGGCCAGCCCTTGACGATCGCCCAGATCGTCTCGTCGGGCTGCTCGCGGATACGCCTCGCCACCTCGGGGCCGGCGATGCGCTCCAGCGCCTCGATCTGCTCGCCGACGGTGGCAGCCACCCCCGGCATGGTGAGATTGCGGCGCGGCCCGATCGCGTTGCCGTCGATCTGCGCGGCGTGGATCAGGAAATTGACGGCGGAGCGTGGGCTGGCATGCGTGTGCAGCACCGAGCGCGGCACCGGCAGGATCGCTTGCTCACCGCTCAACGGCTCTCGGATGATGCCCGAGAAGAAGCTCGACGCCGCTTTGTTCGGCTTACCCGGGCGCACGCAGATGGTCGGCAGCCGGATGCCGACGCCGTCGAAGAAACCCCGCCGCGTATAGTCGGCAAGCAGCGCTTCGCTCATCTGCTTCTGCGTGCCGTAGGAGGTGAGCGGCGTCGGGTGGAACTCGTCGGGGATGACATCGGGGAACGGCGCGCCGAACACCGCGATCGACGAGGTGAAGACGAGGCGCGGCGCAAAGCCCGCCAGCCGCACGGCATCGAACAGCGCGCGCGTGCCGTCGAGATTGACGCGGTAGCCGAGATCGAAATTGGCTTCCGCCTCGCCGGAGACGATGCCGGCAAGATGGAAGATCACGTCCGGGCGCGACGCGACCAGGCTTGCCGCCGCCCCGGGGACAGCGAAGTCGCCGGTGTGGATGGAAACCTTCACACCGTCGATCGCCGGCGCCAGCGCCGGCACGATATCATGCAGATCGAGCGCCGTGATCTTGCGGCCGGCGAGTGTGCCGTCCTTGGCCAGCCTTGCGATCAGCTTGCGGCCAACCATGCCGGCAGCACCGGTGATCAGAATTCTCATCTTCAGAGACCCTTCTTGCGCTGGCTGCGTCCGCGCAGCCACAGGACAACGAACAACGCCACCATGAAGATCGCGGCAACCAAGGCTGCCAGGATCGTCGAGATCTTGCCAACGGCCAGCATGATGGTGGGCAGGAAATAGGCGGCGAGGCCAAACAGGAGCAGTATGCAGGCGGCGGCGATCGCCGCATTACGCGTCTCGCGATCCATCACTCACCCTTTTCGTCCGAGGCAGTTCAAAAGTCATCCCCCGGCTCAGTGATAGAGACGGCGATCGCGTGGCGCGTCATGCGCATGGTCGAGATCGTGATGGTGGCCGTGCTCGTCATGGCTGTCGGCGCAGAGCCCGAACTCGGGTTCGACCGTTGCATGGTCGATGCCGTGCTCGGCGGCAAGCCGCTTCTTGATGGCGCTCACCGCCGCATGCGGATCGACGCCGTCATTCAGGCAGGCATGCAGCGTCGCCATGTTGCTGGTGCCGTCAAGCGACCAGACATGCATGTGATGCACCTCGCGCACGCCCTTGACCGTGGCTTCCAGATCCTTGGCGATCAGGTCGCGGTCGAGGCTCGCAGGCACGCCTTCGAGCAGGACATGGGCGGATTCCCGCATCAGCGACCACGCCGTCGACAGGATCAGCAGCGACACCAGGACGGAAAGGATCGGGTCGATCGGCGTCCAGCCGGTTGCGAGGATGACGAGCGCTGCCGCGATTGCCGCGGCCGAGCCAAGCAGGTCGCCCAGCACATGCAGTATGGCGCCGCGCATGTTCAGGCTCTCGCGGTCGCCGCCATGCAGCACGAAGAAGGCGGCGATGTTGACCATGAGGCCGGCGACCGCCACCACAAGCATCGGCCCGCCCAGCACAGGCGCCGGGTGCATCAGCCGCCCCCAGGCCTCGTAGACGATCCACAGCGCGATGGCGAAGATGGCGATGCCGTTGGTGTAGGCGACCAGCGTCTTCACGCGAGCAAAGCCGTAGGTGAGACGACCGGTCGCCGGCCGGCCGGCGAGATGGAAGGCATACCAGGCAAGGCCGAGCGCGATCGAATCGGCGAGCATGTGACCGGCGTCCGCAAGCAGCGCCAGCGACCCGGTGAGCAGGCCGCCGAGCGCTTCGGCAACCATGAAGCCGCCGGTCAGGCAGGCCGCGATCAGCACACGCCTCTTGTCGGTCGAGCCATGCACGTGGCCGGGCCCGTGGCCGTGGCTATGACCCGCCGCGTGCGGGCCGTGGTCATGTGAGCCGTGCGCCATCGCGGAACTCCTGTTACCCACCATGATCTCGCCCAAAACCGGTTTCCCACTTTTCGGGATCATGGTCTACGCGCCGAACTCGGCGCGGAAATCCTCGAGCCGCCGCTTCTGGCGGCCCTCGCCATCGAAATTCGCCGGATCGAGCCAGGCCTCATAGGCCCTGCGCAACGCCGGCCACTCCTTGTCGATGATCGAATACCACGCCGTATCGCGGTTTTCGCCCTTTACCACAAGATGCTGGCGGAAAATGCCTTCGAACCTGAAGCCGAAGCGTTCGGCCGCGCGCTTCGACGGCTCGTTGCGGTTGTTGCATTTCCATTCGTAGCGGCGATAGCCGAGCTCGTCGAAGGCGTATTTCGTGAACAGGAACTGCGCTTCGGTCGCCTGCGGCTTGCGCGAGATCAGCGGTCCCCAATAGATGTTGCCGATCTCGATGACGCCGTTGGCGGCATCGATGCGCATCAGCGTCTGGCGTCCCGCGACCTTGCCGCTCGCCTTGTCGACGACGGCGAAGAACAGCGGATCCTCGCTCGCCTCGACCCTGTCCAGCCATGGCTGGAAAGCGGCGCGGGTTTGCGGCGGATAGTCCGGCAGGTAAGCAAAGCGGCCGCCGACATCCGGCACCGACGATGCCTCGTAGAGCCCGTCGCCATGCTTTGCCGCGCTCAACGGCTCGAGCCTGACGGTGCGTCCCTCAAGCGTCTTGCGTTCCGGACGCGGGCGCGGCTGCCAATCTTTCAGATTTTCCGACACCCCAATATTTTCTGACACCGGGAACTCCAATCTGTTTGACTTTTATGAACGGACGCTCACAAAAACGCTCGCCAACAGAAAGAACCACAGGGACGGGAAAAATGCTCCACACGATCGCGGCCTTCGACCGTCTCGGCGAGGAAAATGCGTTTGCGGTGCTGGCGCGAGCCACCGCGCTTGCCCATCAGGGCCGCGACATTATCAATCTTGGCATCGGCCAGCCCGACTTCAAGACGCCGCAGCACATCGTCGAGGCGGCGATCAAGGCGCTGCGCGACGGTCATCATGGCTACACGCCGGCCAATGGCCTGCTCGCCACCCGCGAGGCGGTGGTGCGTCGCACCCTGACCACCACCGGCGTCGAGGTGTCGCCCGAAAACGTGATGATCCTGCCCGGCGGCAAGCCGACCATGTTCGCGGCGATCCTGATGTTCGGCGAACCGGGGACGGAGATCCTCTATCCCGATCCCGGCTTTCCGATCTATCGCTCGATGATCGAGTTCACCGGCGCCGCGCCTGTTCCCGTGCCGATCCGCGAGGAGAACGGCTTTGCCTTCTCGGCGGAAGAGACGCTGGCGCTGATCACGCCGAAGACCAGGCTGCTGATCCTCAACTCGCCCGCCAATCCGACCGGCGGTGTGACGCCCCGCGCCGAGATCGAGAAGCTGGTCAAGGGCCTGGAGAAGCACCCTGACGTCGCGATCCTCTCCGACGAGATCTACGACGTCATGACCTATGACGGCGAGACGCATTTTTCGCTGCTCAACTTTCCGGAAATCCGCGACAGGCTGATCGTGCTCAACGGCTGGTCGAAGACCTGGGCGATGACCGGCTGGCGCATGGGCTGGTCGATCTGGCCGAACGGCGAAAAGGGCGCTTACCTCTATGACAAGGTGCGCAAGCTCGCGGTCAACTGCTGGTCCTGCGTCAACGCGCCGAGCCAGTATGCCGGCATCGCCGCGATAGACGGCCCGCAGGACGATGTCGAAAAGATGATGCGGGCTTTCGACAATCGCAGGAAGATCGTGGTCGAGGGCCTGAATGCGCTCCCCGGCATTTCCTGCATCACGCCGAAGGGCGCCTTCTATGCCTTCCCCAACGTGTCGAAGACCGGCTGGAAGGCGAAGAAGCTTGCCTCGGCGCTGTTGGAGGATGCTGGCGTGGCCTTGATCGGCGGCCCGGACTTCGGCGTGCTCGGCGAAGGCTATGTCAGGCTTTCCTACGCCAATTCCGAAGAGAACATCCTGCGCGCGCTGGAACGGATCGAGGCGTTCCTGGCGAAGTGAGCTTCCCCCGCTCGTCGGGGTGGCGAACCAGGCGGATTCGCCAAGCGGCACCGGGTCGGTCGAGATGATCATCTCGCTCGGACCTGCTCTCGTGAGCTGCCCGCCCTAAGCGTGTCCATCAAGCGCTTGTTCGCGATGATGCGGTTGGTCGTCGCAAGCATCGTTGCCGCAAATGAACGAGCGCAAATGCAGGCGTTTGATCTGGCGCAAAATGCCAGGCCGCCTGGCGGCGTACAATGAGGGCGATCAACGATGGGGCAAGCCCATGCGGAAAAACCTGATGAAATCAGCCGCGACGATCAGCGCGATCCTGGCAATTGCGCCCGTTGCTTCATGGGCACAGGCACAGCCGGATGCCGACAGGTATGCCTATGGTCCCGGGATGATGTGGTGGGGCGGAGGTTGGGCGATGATTTTCGGTCCGTTGTTCATGATCCTCTTTTTCGTCGTGCTGGTAGCAGCCGTCCTGCCTCTCGCTCGCTGGCTGGGTGGACCCGGCGCGGTGCCAACTCATCACTCGCTGCCGGGCCGCACGCCGCTTGACATTCTCAAGGAGCGCTTCGCGCGTGGTGAGATCGACAAGAACGAGTTTGAGGAGCGGCGGCGGGTGCTCGGCGAATAGACACTCCGTTCGACTGGCGCTCGGAGGCTATCCGCGCCCGACAAACGGCATCTTCGTCGCCATCACGGTCATGAAAAGCACGTTGGCGTCGAGCGGCAGGCTCGCCATGTGAAGCACCGCATCGGCGACGCGCTGCACGTCCATCACCGCTTCGGCGGCGATCGAGCCGTTGGCCTGCGGCACGCCAACCGTCATCGGCTGCGCCATCTCGGTCAGCGCATTGCCGATGTCGATCTGGCCGCAGGCGATGTCGTAGGGCCGGCCATCGAGCGCCAGCGTCTTGGTCAGCCCGGTGATGGCGTGCTTGGTCGCCGTATAGGGCACCGAGCCCGGGCGCGGCGCATAGGCCGAGACCGAGCCGTTGTTGATAATGCGGCCGCCCATCGGCTTTTGCCGGCGCATGACGCCGAAGGCGGCGCGGGCGCACAGGAACGAGCCGGTGAGGTTGACGCCCACGACATCGTTCCACACTTCGACCGGTATCTCGTCGATCAGCGTCGACTTGTAGCCCATGCCGGCGTTGTTGAAGAGCAGGTCGACGCGTCCGAACGCCTCCACCACCGTTTCGAACATGTCCTCGACTTCGCCTGGCTTGCTGATGTCGCAGGCAACCGCAAGCGCCCTGGCGCTCGTCTTCCCGGCTTCGGCGATCGCCTCTTCGAGCACCTTTTTGCGCCGCCCGCAGAACACGGTGTTCCAACCAGCCTTGAGCAGCGTCGTGGCGACACTCTTGCCGATGCCGGTGCCAGCGCCGGTAACGATGGCGGTTTTCTGTGTCATGGCGGTCATCGTCGTCCTCCTCCCCGGTCATTTCCGGAAGAAGACGTGGCATCGCAAATGATAAGGGTCGTGGCAAGCGGCCCTTGCCGACAAAAAACGAGCGCGCCAACAAAAGGAAGGGTCGACAAAAAGGGCGGTCATTGGCGACCGCCCTGATCTGAACCGCGCTTGGGAGGAGGAAAAGCCGGTCCGACTGCTTAGAATGATGCGCTTGCTGGGTTAACGAAAGATTAACAACCGGCAAGGCGCCGCAAGCGCGTTTACCAACTCGGATTTGTCAGCGCGGATTAGACACGGTTCCAGCCGTCGCCTTCGCCGCCGACACCGTCGCCTCGACGTGATCGACCAGCGCGTCCGGCAGGCCGAGCCGGCCGGCGAGCAAATCGAGATAGCCGCGCTCGGTGCGGGTGTCGGGATCGATGGTGAGGCGGGAGGCGGTGTAGAGCTCGAGCTTCTGCGCATCGGTCTTGGCGCTTGCGACCAGCGCATCGAGGTCGAGCGGGCGTTCGAGTTCGGCCATCAGGAACGTTTCCGCTTCCGCGCCGATGCCGGCAAGTTTCAGCTTGTCGGCGATCTTCCGCCGCTCCTCGTCATCGACATGGCCGTCCGCCTTGGCGGCCGAGATCATCGCCCGCACCAGCGTCAGCGTGAATTCGGCCTCGCCTTGCGGCGCTTGCGATGGATCAAAGGCCGTGTCGGCCGGCGGCGGCAGCAGTTCCGGCTCGCCGGCGGCCGGCGTCTGTGCCGGTTCGGCGCCGTTCTTGTAGTTCTGGTAGGCCTTGTAGGCGAGGCCGCCAATAGCCGCCAGGCCGCCGAGCTTGATGGCGGCTCCCGTTACCTGCCGTCCGGTACCTGTGCCGAGCAGCACGGCGGCGAGCGCGCCGGCGGCAAGCGGATTGTCCTTCGCCATCTGCACCGCCTGCCCAGCCTTGTCGCGAACGGTCGATCCCGTGCCAGGAATTTGCGAGCCGAGAAGGTCGTCGAGCAGCTTCTTGGGGTCGAGCATCAATGCCTCCAGAATTGGCCCGGCCGAATGCGCCCGGGCGGGGTTTCGGACCGGCAAGACGTAGGCCCCGCGCATTGACATTACAATGACGGGCGCATGTTTTGGCCTGATGCCTGCGTCGGGACGGAAGCCGATGTGTCGAACGCAACCAGCACCCCAGCGGGCAGTTTGCGAGGGAGCAAGTTGAATGTCGGATGCAGTCAGCCGCGAACCAGCGTGCGATCCCCAGGATCTCGAGCGCATGCTGATCGAGCGCCAATGGGCAGGGGATATCGAGGGCATGCTGGCGCTTTTCGAGCCCGACGCCGTCGTCGACAGCGGTGCCGGCGAATTGATCCGCGGCCGTGGGGCCATGCGGGCGCTTTTCGAGAAAGGCTTGGCCGAGGGACGCAAATTCCAGCGCGGCGAGCAGCGCCCTGCCCTCGTCAACGGCGATCTGGCGCTCACATCGACGAAACTACCCGACGGCAGCATTACGAGTGAGGTCGCCCGCCGGCATGCCGATGGAACCTGGCTCTGGGTGATCGACCGCTATTCGGTGACCTGAGCTTCCGGCAACGCGCCTCAGCTTCCGATATGGCGCCTGCCGCCCCGCGCCTGTGCCAATTCCACCTGGCGATGGCGCTCGGCGTAGCGGGCGCGGTCCTCGTCCGAACGCGCCTCAAAGCAATGCGGGCATGAGACGCCTGTCGTATATTTCGGCGACAGCCTCTCCTCGACGGTCAGCGGATGCCGGCAGGCGCGGCAGAGTTCGGCCTCCCCTTCGGCCAGACCATGCGACACCGATACCCGCTCGTCGAAGACGAAGCACTCGCCCTGCCACAGGCTCTCTTCGGCCGGCACCTCCTCGAGATATTTCAGGATGCCGCCCTTGAGATGGAACACTTGCCTGAAGCCAAGCGACTTCACGTAGGCCGTCGCTTTCTCGCAGCGAATGCCGCCCGTGCAGAACATCGCCACCTTGCGGCCTTCGAGTTCATCCTTGTGCTCTTCGACCCAGGCCGGAAAATCTCGGAAGCTGGCGGTCTTCGGATCGACCGCGCCCTTGAAGGTGCCGATCGACACCTCGTAATCGTTGCGCGTGTCGATGACCAGCGTATCGGCATCTGAGATCAGCGCATTCCAATCGGCCGGCGCGACATAGGTGCCGGCGCTGGTCGCCGGATCGATATCGTCGATGCCCATGGTGACGATCTCGCGCTTCAGCCGCACCTTCATGCGGTGGAACGGCATCTCGGCGGCGCTGCTGTATTTGACTTCCAGGGCGGCAAGCCCTTCGATCGCCTGGAGGTGATCGATCAGCGCGGCGATCGCTTCCTCGGCGCCGGCGACGGTGCCGTTGATGCCTTCACGCGCCAGAAGCAGCGTGCCCTTGATGCCGCGTCCGCAGCAGAAGGCGGCGAGCGGCGCGCGCAGGGCCTCGTAGCCGTCGAGCCGCGCGAATTTGTAGAGCGCGGCGACGCGGATTGGCTGAATTTCCTTGGCTGTTGTCATGGCCATGCCATAGAGCAATTCCAGGAAAAGTGTGAAACGGTTTTCCGTCAGGAATTGCGTAAACCAAAAAAGAGAGAGCGGTTTGCCGTTTCCGTGAAACGGTGAACCGCTCTAGACCGTGGTGAAAGCGGTTTCAAGGCAGAGAAAGTTCGAGTGCCTCGCGCGATCGGCTGCGTGACATCGCGACACGCCTGCCTTCGTGGACTTGGGATACCCCTTCTGCTAATCGGTTGAAATCGATCGGAACGGAGAGACAAGCCAATGACCAGCAAGACCGAAAAGCTCCTGTCGCTCCTCAATGGCCAGCCGGTCATCCCGGTGCTCAAGATCGCCAACGTCGCCGATGCCGTGCCGCTGGCGCGGGCGCTTTCGCGCGGCGGCCTGCCGGCGATCGAGATCACGCTGCGCACCGCCGACGCGCTCGAAGCGATCCGCCGCGTCGCGGCCGAGGTCGATGACGCAATCGTCGGCGCCGGCACCATTCTCGATGCGAAGCAGTTCGACGAGGCGGCAGCGGCCGGCTCGCAATTCATCGTCAGCCCCGGCATCACGAGCCAGCTTCTGGACGCTGCGAAGGACAGCCCCGTGCCGCTGCTGCCCGGCGCCATCACCCCCGGCGAGATCATGGCCGCGCGCGAAGCCGGCTTGCGCTTCCTGAAATTCTTCCCGGCCGAGCAGTCCGGCGGCATCGCTTCGCTGAAAGCTTTCGCATCGCCGCTCGCCGACGTGAAGTTCTGCCCAACCGGCGGCATCACGGCCAAGAATGCCGCCGACTATCTCAGCCTGCCCAACGTCATCTGCGTCGGCGGCTCGTGGGTCGCGCCGGACGATCTCATCAAGGCCGGCAAATGGGACGAGATCGAAGCGCTGGCGCGTGAGGCGAGCAAGCTGGCTAAGTAATTCCAGGTGAAGTGGATACCGGTTTTCCGTCCGGAAGTGCGTCAAATCAGACGTTCCACCTGCGCTCACCAAGGCAGCGGACCGTTTTCGTCGAAATAGCCGCCGGTCGGCCCGCCGGCATCCAGCGTCGCCAGGCGCACGACGATCTCGGCCGCCTGCTGCACCGTGCGGTGGCCTTTGTGCCCGTTGAGGTCCGTCGCCGTGTAGCCGGGAGCGGCGGCGTTGACCATGATGCCGCGTGGCGCAAGTTCCCTGGCAAAGGCCACCGTGATGGCATTGAGCGCGGTCTTTGAGCTGCCATATCCCATGACATTAGGGGATTGGCTTTCGCCGGCCGCTCGCGCGATCGACCCGAGATAGCTGCTGACCATGACGACGCGGGCTCCGGATGATGCCAGGAGCAGCAGCAGGAATGCCTGTGTGACGCGGACCGGACCGAAGACGTTGACGTCATAGATGGCCCTGATGTCGGCGATGTCCTCCCGGCTCGGCGGCCGCTCGTAGCGGCCGTCCGGGCCAAGTGCATCGACATATCCGGGCGCGATGCCGGCATTGTTGACCAGCACATCGAGGCTGGACACCCGCGCAGCTATGGTCTGGGCCGCGGCTGCGACGCTCTCGTCGCTGGTGACATCGAGCTCGAGCCACTCGACGTCGGAGCCCTCACCGCGCAACGCTTCCGCCGCGGCCGCGCCACGCTGGGCGTCGCGGGCGCCCAGCCAGACTTTGAACCCCAGCGCGGCCAGTCGCCGCGCGGTCTCGAGGCCGATGCCCTTGTTGGCGCCGGTCACCAGCGCGTTCTTCCGTGTCGTCATGTCCTTGGTCTCCGTTGCAGAGCCTAGAGATGACGTGGAACGGCCGGTTTCGCGCGCCGGAAGCTCTCATGCTCTTGCCTAATCCTCTCGGGTGCGTGCACTTGCGCGTACCTAGGTGCGCGCTTGCGCGTCACCAGGTGCGCACCTGTGCGTTGCGCGGCTCGCGCCGATCGGCAATGCTGCGACGATGGATGAAGCACTGCGGGAATTGATAGCGATCGCCGGCCGGCATGCGCGGGGACGGCGGACGAGTACGGCCGTTCCTCGCGTCACCATCGGCCGCAGCGAAGTTCCGACACCGCCGCTGCCCGAGCTGTGCCAGCCGACGGCCTTGTTCGTGCTGCAGGGCACGAAATCGGTGCTGATCGGCGACCGCACGCTTCGCTACAGCGCCAGCAGCTGTTTCGTCTATGCGGTCGAGACACCCGCCACCAGCCAGCTGATCGAGGCGAGCGCCGCCCACCCCTACATGGCCATCGCCTTCAGGCTCGATATCGAACTGATCGCCACTTTGCTCATCGAATACAAGCCGGCGGCAGGCGGCGACAGCTTCGCGACCTATCCCGCCGATGACGAGCTTATCGACGCATGGCGCCGGATGCTGCGGCTGCTCGACCGGCCGGACGAGATCCCGGTGCTCGCACCCATGCTGGAACGGGAGATCGCATTTAGGCTGCTGCAAGGCCCGCAAGGCGAAAAGCTGCGCCAGCTTGCACGCGCCGACGGACGCCTGTCGCAGATCCGCCGCGCCACCCAGTGGATACGCGCGCACTACAACGAACCGATCGATGTGACGGAGCTGGCCGCGCTCGCCCATATGAGCAACGCCGCATTCCATCGCCACTTCAAGGCGGCGACAGCCATGAGCCCGATCCAGTATCAGAAGCAGGTCCGCCTGCTGGAGGCCCGCCATCTGCTGATCGCACAGCCGGGCAGTGCCGCGCGCGTCGCCTTTGCCGTCGGCTACGAAAGCGCTTCGCAGTTCAGCCGCGAATATGCGCGCCAGTTCGGCCTGCCTCCGGCGCGTGACGCCGCGCGGCTCCTGGCGAGGGGCGAAGCGCCCGCGCTGGAGGTCGACTAGACCGCCTCCAGCGCATGACGAACCTGGCCAGCTTATGCCGACCGGGTAAGGGCTTGGAAACCACGACCGCCGACTGGTTCCCGCTCATGGATTCGAACCACGATTCACGCCTTCAAAGGGCGCTGTCCTACCATTAGACGAAGCGGGAGGGCCGGTCGGTCAAATACGCCGCCAGGGATGAAAAAGCAAAGCCGCGCTGTTATCCGACAACGCGGCCTTTACTGGCGGGCTGGTTACTTCGTCTGGAAGCGGGCGACCGAAAGGAACTTCACGGCGTTGCCGGTGAACCGGCTGGCATCCGGCGTCTGCGGGTCCGTCTGGAAGCCGGCCGTGTAGACCTCGCTCGGCGGCGTGTGCACGATGTTGTAGGCATAGCGCGGCGCCGTCGTCGGGTCGGAGACGGTGGCGATGTTCGCGCCGCTGCCCAGCGCCCAGCGCGCTGCCTGCGGCGGCGTCGCCACCACCATCGCCTTCGGGCCGGGCTTCAAGTCGCTGGCACCGGCTCTGGCCTCCTTGCGCGTCGTCTTCACGCCGGCGCCGATCGCCTGCGCCGGGTCGGTGCCGGCCGGGCGGGCGGCGATGGCCCCACGCGGCGAGGCGGCATCGAGCCCGGACGGATCGTTGAACGCCGAGCGCGGCTCCGGCGCTGTCAGCGAAGCAACCTCATATTCGGCCCCGCTCGCACCGGCTGCGGTGGTCGCGCTGGCCTGTTCGAGGACAGCCTTGATCTCATCCGGCTTGCCCGCGTCGGGCCGCGCGGTCGGCAGCACCGAGAAGGCATCGGTAGCGCTCTTGTCCCGCGAGGCCGTTTCCGCCAGCGCCAGAAGCACGCTCTTGTCCTTGGACGTCAATTCAGCCGGCGTGGAGCGGTCGGGACGCCAGGTCGGCAACGGTATGTTGTTGACTGCCACCTGGACAGGATCCGCCGCGGCCTGCGCCGCACCGCCGGCGGCGTCAGCCATGCCGAACGGCACATTGACCGGAGCATGCGCGGTCGCGACCGCCTGCTCGGTCGTGGCCGAGGCGTCCGCAGTGGCGAACGGCACGTTTTCAGGCGTCTGCTGGCCGACATCGGCCTTCGGCCTCGGCGCGAAGGCGGGCAGAGGAACCTCCTTCGGCGGCAGCGCGGCGATGATGGTCTCAGGCGTGTCCTGCTGCGGCTGCGAATCGTCGGAGCTGTCGTCGGCGATCTGCGGGATGTTGGCGCGCTTGGCGTCCTGCGGCGCGACGATCGCGATGCCCGGCAGGTTGCTGCTCTTGGCCGCCGCCAGCTGCTTCACAGCCTTCGGCCGCGGCGCGGGTTCGGCGCTCGCGACATCGGCGCTATCGTCGGCCTCGTCGTCGCCGCCGCCAAACCAGGCGGCAAACAATCCGCCGGACCGCTTGGTCGAGCCGCCGGCGCTAGCCAGCTCGATATTGGGCGTGCCGGCACCCTTGCGCGCCTTGTAGGCGGCCAGAGCCTGCTCATAGCCCGGCAGCGGCCGGCCGTCGCTCGGGACATGCAGCGTCTTGCCATTCGGGAAAAGGCTGACCAGTTCCTGGCGGCTGATGCCGGGCCAGTGACGCACATTGCCGACATCCATGTGGACGAACGGAGAACCCGAAGTCGGATAGTAGCCGACGCCGCCGCCCTGCATCTTGAGGCCGATGTTGCGCAGCTTCTTCAGCGGCACGCCGGGAATGTAGAAGTCCATCGCCTTGCCGAGCATATGCTGGCTTTTCTCGGCAACGCCGCGGCTGCGGCTGCGCAGCATCGCATTGGTCGACGGCGAGCGATAGCCGCAGACCACCTGGATGTAGTCGGTCGCTCCGCTCTGCCGATAAGCTTCCCACACCAGGTCGAGCAGCCGCGGATCCATCTTGGTCGGCTCGTTGCGGCGCCAGTCGCGCAGGATGATGTTGATCTTGCGCAAGCCCTCAGGATCGTAGCGGCCATTGCGCTTGTAGACGATCTCGGCCTTTTCGTGCGTATGCAGGTGATAGAGCTTCAGCGTACGGATTTCGGCCTTCGCGCCGGAGACGGCTGCCGAGAGGAACCCGACGGCCAAAATCACAAACGTCAGCCACCTCGGCCAGACGCTCATGTGAAAATGCCGCCCGTTTGTGTGTCGTTCGACTTGGTTCAAATCAAAAGGCCTTGCAGGCTGCCGTTTGTCCCCGGATTTGCCCAAACGGATGCGTGGTTCTCACATCCGAATATCGATCCTAATGGTTAATCATCGCTTATTGAAGCCGAAATGCGGTAACACCGTGGCGATATCCCGTCAAAAATGATGCACCGCGTTTCGTGGTAAATCACTGGTTTAGATCGAGAATTCGGCTCAAACCGAAACACGATCTGTTACCGTTCGCCTCAATGCGTGATCGCCAGCGCGTAAGTCACTGGAAAAAAGCGCCTTCCAACCGAAAAGCGACAATTTGACTCGGATTTTAAGCTGGCAGGCTGGGCCGGCGCCTTGCAACTCAGGAGGCAAGCCGGTCGAGGCGACCCGCTTCGGGGTCAATGCCATATTCCTTCAACTTGCGGTAGAGCGTCGAGCGTCCGATGCCGAGGCGGCGCGCCACCTCGCTCATCTGGCCGTTGTAGTGGTCGATCGCAAGCTTGATCATCTCGAGCTCGACGTCGGCCAGCGCCCGCACATTGCCGCGCTCGTCCAGGGCTCTCAGCGTACCGAAGCGGGGCTGCAAACGCGCCGGCACCTCGGCCTCGGGCAAGGCTGCGGCGGCTCCGCCGGAGGCGGCCTGATCGCTCGCCTGCGGCTCATCCGCGACCGGCGCGAGGGCCAACGTGGGCTCGGCATCCAGCTTCACCGTGCCTTCGACCTGTGCGCGGATCTGCGGGAATTCCTCTTCGGTCAGCAATTCGCCTTCGGCGAGCACGGACGCCCTGAACACGGCATTTTCCAGCTGCCGGATGTTGCCAGGCCAGTCATAGGCCTGCAGCATCGCCAGCGCCTTGGCCGATATGCCGGTGAGGCGATGGCGCGGATCGGCCGGCGCCACCTTATCCATGAAGTGCCTGACCAGATAGGGGATGTCCTCGCGCCGGTCGCGCAACGGCGGCACGAAGATCGGATAGACGTTCAGCCGGTAGAACAGGTCCTCGCGGAACTTGCCGTCCTTGACCTGCTGCAGAAGGTTGCGGTGCGTCGCCGAGATGAGCCGGATATCGACCTTGACGGTCGAACGGCCGCCAACCGGGTCGACCTCGCCCTCCTGGACGGCGCGCAGCAGCTTGACCTGGACGTCGAGCGGTAGGTCGCCGATCTCGTCCAGGAACAGCGTGCCCGAATGCGCCTCGACGAATTTGCCGGTGTGCTTGTCGGTGGCGCCGGTAAACGAGCCCTTCTCATGCCCGAACAGGATCGATTCGACGAGATTGTCGGGGATGGCACCGCAATTGACGGTGACGAAGGGTTTCGAGCGGCGGTCGCCGCTGCCCTGGATCGCACGCGCCACCAGCTCCTTGCCGACGCCCGACTCGCCTTCGATCAGGATCGGTATGTTGGAGGCCGCCGCCTTCTGCCCGAGGCGGATCACCCGGTCCATCGCCGGGCTGCGCGTGATCAGGTCCTTGAAGGTGAGATGGCCGCCGCGCCGCCGCGAGGTGCGCTTCATCTCGTCCTCGACCGCCTCGACCTTCAAGGCGTTGGAAATCGATGTCTGCAGCCGGTCGGGCGAGGCCGGCTTGACGACGAAATCGAAGGCGCCGTGACGCATCGCCGAGACGACGGTCTCGATGCCGCCCTGCGCGGTCTGCACGATGACCGGCAGGTTGATGGCGCGCTCGCGCATCGCCTTCAGGACGCCGATGCCGTCGAGACCGGGCATGACGAGGTCGAGGATGACGACCGACACATCGCGCGCGTTCGGTCCGTCGAGCACGTCGAGACCCGCCTCGCCGCCATCGGTGACGATGGCGCTGTGGCCGAATTTCGTCACCGCCGCCTCGAGCAGCCTGCGCTGCACGGGATCGTCATCGACTATGAGTATGGAACCTGTCATGACTGTTTAAGTTGTTCCGCCCGAGAAATCCCCATGGATCATCTTGGCACAGGGTTCTAAATAAGGTTTCAAAAAACCCGGTGAACGAATTCCTTAGGATTTGACCGGCTTCTCCTTTCCCCTTGGTCCTGGAAGGTATTTTTGATGCGCGTGATGTTTGGTCGGCGGCTTGCGGCGTCTGCGTCTGGTCAGGGCGCGGCAGAGCTTGGCGACCTGCCGGAGTGGAATCTCGCCGATCTCTATTCCGGCATGGAAGCGCCGGAGCTGAAGCGCGACATCGCCCGGGCGGCGAGCGATGCCATTGCCTTCGAGGCCCGCTGGAAGGGCACATTGGCCGCCGAGGCCGGGCGCGGCACCGCCGGCCGGCTCGGCGCGGCGCTGAAAGACTACGAAGCGCTGGAGGAACTGATCGGCCGCATCGTCTCCTATGCCGGGCTGGTCTATGCCGGCAACACCGCCGATCCGCAGCGCGCAAAGCTCTATGGCGACGTCCAGGAGAAGATGACCGATGCCAGCGCGCATCTCTTGTTCTTCGCGCTCGAGCTCAACCTGATCGACGACGCGGTGATTGAAAGCGCGCTTGCGGCCGACGCCGCCTTCGCCCACTACCGTCCGTGGGTGCTCGACCTCAGGAAGGACAAGCCCTACCAACTCGAGGATCGCGTCGAGCAGCTGTTCCATGAAAAGTCGGTCACCGGACGCGGCGCCTGGAACCGCCTGTTCGACGAGACGATGACCGACCTGCGCTTCGATCTCGACGGCGAGGAACTGACGCTGGAGCCGGCGCTGAACCGGCTGCAGGACGCTGACGGCGATGTGCGCCGCCGCGCTTCCGATGCCCTCGCCGCGACCTTCCGCAAGAACCTCAGGACCTTCACGCTGATCACCAACACGCTCGCCAAGGACAAGGAAATCTCCGACCGCTGGCGCGGCTTCGAGGACATCGCCGATTCACGCCATCTCGCCAACCGCGTCGAACGCGGCGTCGTCGATGCGCTTGCGGCCGCCGTGCGCGAGGCCTATCCGCGCCTGTCGCACCGCTACTATCAGATGAAGGCGCGCTGGCTCGGCATGGAGGTGATGAACCATTGGGACCGCAACGCGCCGCTGCCCGAGACGCCGCAGGCGGTGATCCGCTGGGACGATGCCAGGGACACGGTGCTGTCGGCCTACCAGCGCTTTTCGCCGCAGATGGCGGAGATCGCGCGGACCTTCTTCGACCGCAAGTGGATCGATGCGCCGGTGCGGCCGGGCAAATCGCCCGGCGCCTTCGCCCACCCGACCGTGCCTTCGGCCCATCCCTATGTTCTGCTCAACTACATGGGCAAGCCGCGCGACGTGATGACACTGGCGCATGAGCTGGGTCACGGCGTTCACCAGGTGCTCGCCGCCGGCCAGGGCGCGCTGATGGCTTCGACGCCGCTGACCTTGGCCGAGACGGCCTCCGTCTTCGGCGAGATGCTGACTTTCCGCTCGCTGCTCGACCAGACCTCCGACAAGCGCGAGCGCAAGGCGATGCTCGCCCAGAAGGTCGAGGACATGATCAACACCGTCGTGCGCCAGATCGCCTTCTACGAGTTCGAGCGCAAGGTGCATGCCGAGCGCCGCAACGGCGAACTGACCTCCGACAGGCTCGGCCAGTTCTGGCTGGAGGTGCAGGCCGAGAGCCTGGGCCCGGCGATCAAGCTGCGGGACGGCTACGAGGTCTTCTGGACCTACATCCCGCACTTCATTCATTCGCCCTTCTACGTCTACGCCTATGCCTTCGGCGACTGCCTGGTGAACTCGCTCTATGCCGTCTACCAGAATGCCGAGCGCGGCTTTCAGGACAAGTATTTCGAGATGCTGCGCGCCGGCGGCACCAAGCATCACTCGGAGCTTCTGGCGCCCTTCGGCCTCGACGCAACGGATCCCGCCTTCTGGCAGGTCGGCCTTGGCGTGATCGGCGCCCTGATCGACGAGCTGGAGGCGCTCGACAAATGACGGGGTGTTTCGCCCGGCGACGTGGACCAGAATAATTTAGCCGGAACGCATATTTTGGGCAGCTCTATTCTTGTCCTAAATACCTGTTCTCCAACAACTCTCCGCGGCATTTTTCAATTAGCTTTCCGCAGGCCATATGATAGCGTCCGGCCTCAAGCTCAGCCGGACGCATCGCCAAGGCCAGAGATGGCCTTCGCGGCGCTTCGGCGAATGCGATGACGGCCGTCGGCCATAGCCGGAGGAGAGCCAAGCGCCGGTAGCTCGATTGAAGCGGCTGTTCCGCCGATCGCGGAACGATTGACGATCCTCGCGGCAAGCTCGCCACCACTGGCCCCGGCCGCCCGATCGGACTGGAGAGGGAAATGAGCACTTTCTTCTACATGCTGTTGGCGTTCGTTGTGGGTGTCTTGGTTGGCTGGTTCCTCTGGGGCCGCCTGCGCGGCGAGCTCGACAGTCTGCGTGTCGACCTCGATCGCACGCGCAGCGAACGAGACAAGGCGCGCGGCGACCTCGATGCCTGCAGCCGCGCCCGAGCCGACCTCGAGGTCCGGTTGCGTGATGCGCCTGCCGCATCCGGCGCCGCGAAGGCCTCCGCACCGGCGCCGGCGGCGTTGATGTCGACACCGGCAAAGGCGAAATCCGCGCCTTCCAAGGCGGCGGCAAAGCCCGCCGCAACCAAATCCGCCGCCGCGAAACCGGCAGCCAGGTCAACCGCCGCGTCGAAGCCGGCTGCGAGGACGGCAGCCCCAAAGGCGGCGGCAAAGAAGGCCGCGCCGGCATCGGGCAAAGCGGCTGCCAAGGCGGACAATCTGCGCCGCCTGATCGGTATCGGCCCGGTCAACGAAAAGCTGCTCAAGGGTCAGGGCGTCACGAGTTACGCCCAGATCGCCGCCTGGACCGATGCCGACGTCAAGCGGATCGAGGAGGTGCTCAATTTCGACGGTCGCATCGCGCGCGAGAAATGGATCGAGCAGGCGAAATTGCTGGCCTCGGGCAACGAGGCCGAATTCGCCCGCCAGTTCCCGACGGCTGGCACCGCCAGCAATACCTGATCCCGCCTCGGCAACGGCCAGTGCACGGCGGCGCCCGTTGCGGACGCCGCCTTTCTCTTGGGCCAGACGCCTTTGCGCCGCCTGACGCCGTTCCCTCGATTGCGCCTGCCCCAGCCCCCATATAGAGCCATCCGCTTAATCGACCGCATCCGAGGCTTATGTCCCTGCCTTCCGCCATCTTCCGCAACGACGAGACCGGCAGGCAGCTCGTCTTCGACAGGCCGCGCGAGATGATCGTCGCGCGCAGCGCGGACGAGTTCGCGCCGGCGCTCGAAGCGGCTCAAGCCTGCTCCGACGCCGGCAAATGGCTGGCTGGCTATTTCTCCTACGAGGCCGGTTATCTGCTCGAGCCGAAGCTGGTGCCCTTGCTGCCCGAGGGCCGCCGCGCGCCGCTGATCTGTCTCGGCGTCTTCGATGCGCCGCTCGAACAGGCCGTGCCGCAGAATTCGGGCCACGCCAGCAACGGCCCGATCTTCGACGCCAGGGCTGGATGGTCCGCCGGGGACTATGCCGTCCGCTTCGCGCGCCTCCATGACCATATCCGCAAGGGCGACTGCTACCAAGGCAACCTGACCTTTCCGGTCCACGCGCAATGGTCCGGCGATCCGCTTGCCGCCTTCGACGCGCTGACCGGGCGTCAGCCGGTGAAATACGGCGCGCTCATTGCGCTCGGCGATCCGATCGTGCTGTCGCGCTCGCCGGAACTTTTCTTCGAAATCGGTGCCGACCGCATGATCGAGACGCATCCGATGAAGGGCACGGCGCCGCGCGGCGCGACCAGGGCCGAGGACGCGCGGCTGAAGGCGTTCCTGCGCAACGACGAGAAGAACCAGGCCGAGAACCGCATGATCGTCGATCTGTTGCGCAATGACATCTCGCTGATCAGCGAGGTCGGCACGCTGGAGGTCCCGGAACTGTTCCGCATCGAGACCTATCCGACCGTGCACCAGATGGTGAGCCGGGTGCGGGCAAAACTCCTGCCGGACATCGGCATCCGCCAGATCTTTGCCGCGCTCTTCCCTTGCGGCTCGATCACCGGCGCGCCGAAGATCCGCGCCATGGAGATCCTGCACGATCTGGAAGCCACGCCGCGCGACGTCTATTGCGGCGCCATAGGCTGGGTAGCGCCTGGCGGCACGATGCGCTTTTCGGTGGCGATCCGCACCATTTCGCTCTTTGCCGATGGCGAGGCCGTCTACAATGTCGGCGGCGGCGTCGTCTTCGATTCCACCGCCGAGGAGGAGTATCGGGAGTGTCTTCTGAAAGCGCGCTTCGCGACGGGAACCGTGCCGACTTCGAACTGATCGAGACGATGCGCTGGGAACCGGGCTCGGGCTTCCTGCGCTTCGACCGTCACCTTGCGCGGCTTTACGCTTCCGCCGCGGAACTAGGCTTTGCCTGCGACCCGCAACGGATCGGCGAAGTGCTGATGACCACTGTCGGCGGACAGCGGACCGCGCTGCGCACGCGCCTCGCCCTGCAGCGCAACGGCGAGGCGACGGCCGCGGCGCAGCCTTATGAACCGTTTCCTGCAGACAAGGTGTGGCGGCTGCAGCTGGCGCGGGTCCGGCTCGATTCCGGCGACATGCTTTTGCGCCACAAGACCAGCCGCCGCGACACCTACCAGCGGGCGCGTGCCGAGTACCTCGCCACCCGCGCCGACGAGGTGCTGCTCGCCAACGAACGCGGCGAGCTCTGCGAAGGCACGATCACCAATCTCTTCGCCGACTTCGGCGACGGTGTGCTCGCCACACCTCGGCTCCACTGCGGCCTGCTGCCTGGAGTACTGCGAGCCCAGCTTCTGGACGAAGGCCGCGCCGTGGAAGCGATCTACACCTTCAACGATCTCAAATCCGCGAAGGCGATCTTCGTCGGCAATTCACTGCGCGGGCTGATCCCGGCGCGACTGGCCTGACACTGGAGCCGCCGGCCATTTTCTGTTTGATGAAAGCATGACCGTTCGCCAGCCGACCCCGACCCACACGCCCTATGACGGGTCCTCGAAGCTCTTCACCATCGGGCTGAAGCCGCTCGAACTCGATCGCTGGATTGAGCTCGACGGATTCCTTTTGCCGCATCTCGCCGAGAAGCAGCGGCTTTACGCGAAGATCCCGGAAAAGGTCTTTGTCGAGGAACATGGCACCCGCGACGCGCAGCGCGAGGTGCTCGACCTGCTTGTCGCGCATCTTGCAGCGAAGCATTCCGCCACCCATCGCAGCAGCGGCTCGGATGTCGAGGTGGTCGGTCTGGACGCGGCGGTCCACAGGCTGCCCGCCGCATTGCGCGAAGCACCATTGGCAAGAGCATCGCTGCTCGTCCAGGAAGACCTGATCCTGATGCGCCGGGGCGATGACGGCTGGCGGCTCGCCGCCGGTTCGCTCTGCTTCCCCTCGTCATGGTCGCTCCAGGAAAAATTCGGCAAGCCGCTGCAACGCATCCACGCGCCGGTGCCCGGCTTCGGCCCCGGCACCCGGCCCGCCGAGGTCATCAACCGGATGTTCGACGGTCTGCAAGGCCAGGCGGTCGAACGCTTCAACTGGTCGATCCAGGCGGGCGACGCGCTCTATCATCCGCTCTCCAACGGGGAGCGCATGGACCGCGCCACCAGCCGCCCGACGCGCTTTCCGGACGGCGATATCAACGCCCATGCCTTCATCCGCGTCGAGCGCCAGACGCTGCGCAAGCTGCCGGTCTCGCGCGATATCCTGTTCACCATCCGCATCCATCTCGATCCGCTGGCTGTGCTCGCCCGGCACCCCGGCAGGGCGACGCTTGCAGCCTCTTTCGCCGAGCAGCTCAACGCTCTTGACCAGGCGCAGCTTGATTACAAGGGCCTGACGGCTGACCGCGATCGGCTGGTTGCCTTCCTCGACGGCATGGCCAAAGCAGCTTAACCACATCGCCAAACCGGCTTGGCCGGCGGTTGGCTCTTTTCACTGGTTTATGACAATGATCTGTGGTGTAGCGCTTGGCTGCCCGGCGGAAACGCCGGGCTTTCCCTGTATTTTTAGGAGTGTCCGAAAAAATGGCGAATGAAAACTGGCCCGTTTACGGTGAAATCACCGGCCCTGTCGTGATGATCGGCTTCGGCTCGATCGGACGGGGAACGCTGCCGCTGATCGAACGCCATTTCAAGTTCGACAAGTCGCGCATGGCCGTCATCGACCCGCGCGACACCGACCGCAAGCTGCTCGACGAGCGCGGCATCACCTTCGTCCAGGACGCGGTGACCAAGAAGAACTACAAGAAGCTGTTAACTCCGCTTCTCACCAACGGCGGCGGTCAGGGCATGTGCGTCAACCTGTCGGTCGACACCTCCTCGCTCGAATTGATGAAGCTCTGCCGCAAGCTCGGCGTGCTCTATATCGACACCGTGGTCGAGCCGTGGCTCGGCTTCTACTTCGACGAAACGGCCGACAACGCCTCGCGCACCAACTATGCGCTGCGCGAAAGCGTGCGCCAGGAGAAGGAGAAAGGGCCCGGCGGCACCACAGCGATCTCCTGCTGCGGCGCCAATCCGGGCATGGTCTCGTGGTTCGTCAAGCAGGCGCTGGTCAATCTCGCCACCGATCTCGGGCTCGAATTTGTCGTGCCGGCGGAGCACGACCGCGAAGGTTGGGCCAAGTTGATGAAGAAGGCCGGCGTCAAGGGCATCCACATCGCCGAGCGCGATACCCAGCGCACCAAGAAGCCGAAGCCGATGGACGTGTTCTGGAACACCTGGTCGGTCGAAGGCTTCATCTCGGAAGGTCTGCAGCCGGCCGAGCTCGGCTGGGGCACGCATGAGAACTGGATGCCGAAAAACGGCAGGAAGCACAAGCACGGCTCGCAGGCGGCGATCTTTCTGGAGCAGCCCGGCGCCAACACCCGCGTGCGCAGCTGGTGCCCGACGCCGGGTGAGCAATACGGCTTCCTGGTGACCCATAACGAGGCCATCTCGATCGCCGATTTCTTCACCCTGCGCGGCAAGAAGGGGAAGGTGCAGTACCGCCCCACCTGCCACTATGCTTACCACCCCTGCAATGACGCGGTGCTGTCGCTGCACGAGATGTTCGGGGCCGCCGGCAAGGCGCAGCCCGTCCACCATGTGCTCGATGAGAACGAGCTGGTCGACGGCGTCGATGAGCTCGGCGTGCTGCTCTACGGCCACGACAAGAACGCCTACTGGTACGGCTCGCAGCTGTCGCTGGCCGAGGCGCGCAAGCTGGCGCCCTACCAGAACGCCACCGGCCTGCAGGTTACCTCGGCAGTGCTGGCCGGCATGGTCTGGGCGCTGGAAAATCCGATGGCGGGCATCGTCGAGGCCGACGAGATGGATTTCAGGCGCTGCCTGGACGTGCAGTTTCCCTATCTCGGGCCGGTCAGGGGTTATTACACCGACTGGACGCCGCTCGATAACCGTCCAGGCCTCTTCCCCGAGGATCTGGATCGGGACGACCCGTGGCAGTTCCGCAACATCCTGGTGCGATAGCAGCCAGGTCCACCGCCGTCCCCACCTTGCAATCGCCCGGAAATCGGGCGATTGAAGACGGGCGGCCCAGAGCGGCGTGCGTCCATTCGGAGGCACAAGCTACGCTCTAGCACTTCGAATGGACGCGTCGTGCCTGCCGAAAATCGAAACCGATTTTCGGGCCGATGCGAGAGGAGAGGATTTTCAAATGACCATTGCGCGCAAATTGCTTTCGGCGGGCGCCGCGGCAAGCCTTCTGGCCGCTGCCGCCTGCACCACCACCGGCCCTTCCGAGCCCATCGCAGCGGCTCCCAAGGGCGTCGAGGGCAACTGGATCGACGCCAAGGGCACCGGCCTGTCGACCTTCATGGCCGGCAGCTTCACCACCGTCGCGACCGATACCGGCCAGAAGCTGTCCGAAGGCAGCTACACCATGACCGGCCCGACCTCGGTCGAGATCCACGGCACCTCGCTGATCCGCCAGACACCGGTCAGCTTCAATTGCCTGATGGTCTCGACCAGCCAGCTCAACTGCACCAGCGCCAGCGGCCAGAATTTCGTGCTGACCCGCCGGGCCTGAGCGCAAGCGGATACACCATCTTGCTGAGGACGGCGGCGCGGGCCGCCGTCCTTTTTTGTGCCGGCAAACCTCCTCCCGATTTCTGCTTGCATCGGCCAAAACGCGATGTGAACATGCCGGAAAAGCTGGCTGTTATGTTCCAGTCAAGCCAGGGCTTTAAGCAGTTCAGGTCAGCTCATCCGGGAGACGAAGATGAAGAAGATTGCCGCCATTCTAGCCCTGTCTGCCTCTACGCTTGGCCTCTCGGCCGGAACCTCCTTTGCCGACTACACGCTGAACATCCTGCATTTCAACGATTGGCACAGCCGCATCGAAGGCAACAACAAATATGAGTCCACCTGTTCCGCCGAGGAGGAAACCAAGGGCGAATGCATCGGCGGCGCGGGCCGGCTGATCACCGCGATCGCGCAGGAGCGCAAGAAGCTCGAAGGCCAGAACGTGCTGCTGCTCAATGCCGGCGACAGCTTCCAGGGATCGCTGTTCTACATCACATACAAGGGTGCGGCTGAGGAGGAATTCCTCAATCAGATGAGGCCCGACGCGGTGACGCTCGGCAATCACGAATTCGACGACGGCGAGAGCGCGCTGGTGCCTTACCTCGACAAGGCGAAGTTCCCGATCGTCAGCGCCAATGTCATGCCCAACGACAAGTCCGGCGCCAACGGCAAGTTCAAGCCGTCGATCGTGGTCGAGGTCGGCGGCCAGAAGATCGGCATCGTCGGCGCCGTCACCAACGACACGCCGGAACTCGCCTCGCCCGGCCCCAACGTCGCCATCGCGGACGACGTCAAGTCGATCACCGCCGAAGTCGAGAAACTCAAGGGAGAGGGCATCAACAAGATCATCGCGGTAACCCATATCGGCTACAACCGCGAGCGCGATGTCATCGCGAAAATCCCCGGCGTCGACGTGGTGGTGGGCGGGCACAGCCACACGCTTTTGTCGAACACCGACCCGAAGGCGGCGGGCCCCTATCCGACGATGGTCGACAACCCGGACGGCTACAAGGTGCCCGTCGTGCAGGCGGCGTCCTATTCGAAATATCTCGGCGAGTTCAAGGTGGTGTTCGACGACAACGGCGTCGTCAAGGAAGCGAGCGGCGATCCGATCTATCTAGACAAGTCGATCACCCCCGATCCCGCCGTTCTCGCCCGCATCAAGGAGCTTGGCGCGCCGATCGAGGCACTGAAGAACAAGGAGGTCGCCGAGACCACCAAGGCCATCGACGGCAGCCGCGAGAATTGCCGCGCCCGCGAATGCGAGATGGGCAATCTCGTCTCGGACGCCATCCTCGATCGCGTCAAGGGCCAGGGCGTCGAGATCGTCATCTCGAATGGCGGCGGCCTGCGCGCCTCCATCGACCAGGGCACCGTGACCATGGGCGAGGTGCTGACGGTGCTGCCGTTCCAGAATACGCTGGCGACGTTCAAGATCTCCGGCAAGGATCTGGTCGCCGGCCTCGAAAACGGCCTCAGCCAGATCGAGGACGGCGCCGGCCGTTTCCCGCAGGTGGCCGGCCTTAAATACGCCTTCGACAAGTCGGTCGCGCCCAATGCCGGCCGCGTCAAATCGGTCGAGGTGATGGAGAACGGCGCCTGGGCGCCGATCAATCCGGACAAGCAATATCTCGTCGCCACCAACAACTATGTCCGCCAGGGCGGCGACGGCTACAAGGTCTTCGCCGAAAAGGCCACCGACGCCTATGACTACGGCCCGGGCCTGGAGCAGGTGGTGGCCGACTATCTCGGCGCGCACCGGCCTTACACGCCGAAGCTCGATGGCCGCATCACCGAGATTGGCGCGACGGTGGCGGCAGCGGAGCCAGCAAAGCCCGCCGAGACCGCTCCCGCAGCAACCGCGCCGGCGCCCGAGCCCGCCAAACCGGCCGAGACGGCGCCCAATGCCGCCGAGACCGCAATGCCGGCTCTGCCGTCCAATTCCGGCGATATCGCCGGCACGCCGCCGACCGTTCCGACCGAGACGGCAACCTCGGAGGCGGCGAAACCTGCCGAGGCTGCCCCTGCGACGAGTGCCCCCGCGGCCGAACCGGCCAAGCCGGCCGAGACAGCGCCTGCCGAGGCCAAGCCGGCCGCGACCAGCCCAGAAACCAGCCATGTGATCGCCGCCGGCGACACCTACTGGGACCTGGCCAAGAAGAACTATGGCGACGGCAGCAAATGGAAGCTGATCTCCGAGGCCAACAAGGACTACAGGCCGCGCCGCCTGCCGCTCGGCGCGACGCTGACCATTCCGCCGGCCGCGAAGTAAATCCTTCCCCCCGGGAATTCACGGCACCCGCCCGGGAAACCGGGCGGGTGTTCCGTTTTCAGGTGCAAACGCGATAAGGTGCGGCCAGACGCGGCATTGAAAACCGGCAGGGCATCGCTAGTTTCGCGGCGCTACCGGAGACTGTCTATGACGCCTGCCAACTCTGCCGATGCCAAGGCCGCAAAGGCCGTCGGTCCGCTGTCCGCCGATGCTGCGCCGGTGAAGGCGGGCAAGATCGGCATCATGCTGATCAATCTCGGCACACCCGACGGCACCGACTTCAAGCCGATGTGGCGCTATCTGAGGGAATTCCTCTCCGATCCGCGCGTCATCGAGCTCAACAAGGCGATCTGGTATCCGATCCTCTATGGACTGGTTCTCACCACGCGGCCGAAAAAGTCCGGCGCCAACTACGCCAGGATCTGGAACCAGGAGCAGAACGAGTCGCCGCTGCGCACCTTCACGCGCTCCCAGGCCGAGAAGCTGGCAGGCGCGCTTGGCGACCTGCCGAACGTCGTGGTCGACTGGGCGATGCGCTACGGCAATCCCTCGACGGCAAGCGTCGCTCAACGGCTGGCCGAGCAAGGTTGCGAGCGCATCCTCACCTTTCCGCTCTACCCGCAATATTCGGCGACAACGACAGCCACCGCCAACGACCAACTGTTCCGCGCGCTGATGAAGATCAGGCATGCGCCGGCGATCCGCAGCGTGCCGCCCTATTACGACGAGCCGGTCTATATCGAGGCGCTCGCCCGTTCGATCGAGCAGAATCTGGCGACGCTCGACTTCGTACCGGAGGTGGTCATCACCTCCTACCACGGCATTCCAAAACCTTATTCCGACAAGGGCGACCCTTATCAGACGCATTGCCTGGCGACGACGCGGCTGCTGCGCGCCAGGCTCGGCTGGGACGAGGAGAAGCTCATCACCACCTTCCAGTCGCGCTTCGGCGCGCAGGAATGGCTGCAGCCCTACACCGACGTCACCGTCGAGAAGCTGGCTAAGGACGGCGTCAAGTCGATCGCGGTGGTCAATCCGGGTTTTTCCGTCGACTGCATCGAGACGCTGGACGAGATCGGCCGCGAAGCCGCCGAGACCTTCCACCATGCCGGCGGCAAGAACTTCGCGCACATCCCTTGCCTCAACGACAGCGCCGAAGGCATGGCGGTGATCGAAGCGCTGGCGCGGCGCGAGCTCTCCGGCTGGGTGTGACCGGCTTCACCGACAGGCCTTGAAAGCGGTGCGCAAAAGCCTCCGCCGACCAATATTCATGATCACCTGATTGTAACGTTGCGGAAACACACTTAAGTGATTTCGCGAGGTCGCCGCCTTTTGAGGGAGGAAACGAAATGGGCTTCAGCGGTTTCGATATCGCCATCGTTGTTCTTGTCTTCCTGGTCATCATCCTTCTTTTCAAAGGCATCAGGACGGTGCCGCAAGGTTACAATTACACGGTGGAGCGTTTCGGGCGGTACACCAAGACGCTGACGCCTGGCCTCAACATCATCAACCCGATCTTCGAGCGCATCGGCGCCAAGATGAACATGATGGAGCAGGTGCTCGATGTTCCGAGTCAGGAAATCATCACCCGCGACAACGCCATAGTCGGCGTCGACGGGATCGCCTTCTTCCAGATTCTCAATGCGGCGCAGGCAGCCTACCAGGTCTCCGGTCTGCAGAACGCCATCCTCAACCTGACCATGACCAACATCCGCACCGTCATGGGCTCGATGGACCTCGACGAATTGCTGTCCAACCGTGACGCGATCAACGAGCGCCTGCTGCGCGTCGTCGACGAGGCGGCGCATCCCTGGGGCATCAAGATCACCCGCGTCGAGATCAAGGACATCAACCCGCCGGCCAATCTGGTGGAATCGATGGGCCGCCAGATGATGGCCGAGCGCGACAAGCGCGCCCAGATCCTCGCCGCCGAAGGTTTGAAGCAGTCTCAGATCCTCGAGGCCGAGGGGCGCAGGGAAGCTGCCTTCCGCGACGCCGAGGCACGCGAGCGCTCGGCGGAAGCCGAAGCCAAGGCGACGCAAGTGGTGTCGGAAGCCATCGCCAAGGGCGACGTGCAGGCGATCAACTACTTCGTCGCCCAGAAATACACCGAGGCGCTGGCCAGGATCGGCTCGTCCAGCAACAACAAGATCGTGCTGATGCCCTTCGAAGCCTCTTCGCTGATCGGCTCGCTGGGCGGCATCGGCGAGATCGCCCGAGAAGTCTTCAAGGGCGACGGCCCCTCCGGCACGCAGCGGCAGGGCTCACGGCCGCCGGTCGTGCGGCCGAGCGACAACTGACCATGTAATTCTGTGGGAGACCGTCAATGATCGACCGCATCGTTTCGGAACTCGGCCCATGGAACTGGATGGTTCTCGGCATCGTGCTCCTGGTGATGGAAGTCGTGGCACCGGGCGTGTTCATGCTGTGGATCGGCATTGCGGCGCTGATCGTCGGCGCCGTATCCTTGGCGATCTGGGACGCCGCCTTCTGGACCTGGCAAGTGCAGGTCCTCGCCTTTCTCGTGCTCGCCGTGGTCTCGGCCTATGTCGGCCGGCAGATCACGGTCTCGCGCCAGGGCAGCGTCGACCAGCCGCTGCTTAACCGCCGCGGCGCGCAGATGGTCGGCCGCACGGCAACGCTTGCCGAACCGATCAAGAACGGCCGCGGCCGTATCCGGCTGGGGGATACGCTGTGGCGCGTCTCCGGCCCGGACCTGCCGGTGGGCACGCAGGTGCGCGTGACCGGGGCGGCGGACACCGATCTGGAGCTGACGGTCGAGGCTGTGTGAAACGAGACGCCTAGAGCAATTCCAGGAAAAGTGTGTAACGGTTTTCCGTCCGGAATTGCGTAAAAACAAATATTTAGAGAGGTTCGGCGTTCTATGAATCGCTGAAACGCTCTAGGCGGCGCCGATCCGCAGCAGATCGTGCAGATGCACCAATCCTACCGGCCGGCCGTCTTCCACCACCATCAGGCTGGTGATGGCGGAGGTATTGATCGTCTGCAGCGCCGTCGCCACCAGCGTGTCGGGGGCGGCCGTCTTCGGCTTCTTCGTCATCACCTGATCGACGCTCATCGACAGAAGATCGCTCCCTATATGGCGGCGGATGTCGCCGTCGGTGATGATCCCGGCCAGCGCGCCGTCGGCGCCGGTGATCGCCACGCAGCCGAAGCCCTTGCGCGACAGTTCGACGATCGCTTCACGCATGCCGGTGCCCGACGGCACCAGTGGCAGCCGCTCGCCGACATGCATGATCTCGCGCAGCTGCATCAGGTTCGCGCCGAGCTGGCCGCCGGGATGGAAGGTGCGGAAATGGTCCGGCGTGAAGCCGCGCGCCTCGAGCAGCGCGATCGCCAGCGCATCGCCCATGACCAGCTGCAGCAGCGCCGACGTCGTCGGCGCCAGCCCGTGCGGGCAGGCTTCCGGCACGGCCGGCAGGAGCAGCACGACGTCGGCGGCGCGCGCCAGCGCAGAAGTCTCGCCGGAGGTGATGGCAATCAGCGGGATCGAAAAGCGCCTGGAATAGGCGACGATGCCCATCAGTTCCTTGCTCTCGCCCGACCATGACATGGCGATGATGGCGTCGTCCCTGGCGATCATGCCGAGATCGCCGTGATTGGCCTCGGCGGGATGGACGAAAAAGGCAGGCGTGCCGGTCGAGGCGAGCGTCGCGGCGATCTTGGAGCCGATATGGCCGCTCTTGCCGACACCGGTGACGATAACCCGGCCCTCGATCCGCGAAATGAGATCGATGGCGGCCGCGAACGGCGCGGCCAAACCGTTGTCGAGCGCTGCGGCAAGCGCCGCGACGCCAGCCTGCTCCGTCGCCACTGTTCTCAGCGCCGATTCGATCGCAGCCTGACTGTCCGGCTGCTTCCTTCCTGGGGACCCCGCATGCATGGCAAATGCCCTTAGCGCCATGTCGCCCGCCTGTCCAACGGAATTCCCGTTTCGCGTGCGTCGGGGGCAGTGGAATCGGCCCGTTTCAACCCTCCGTTAACCATCCGCATTTACGGTCCGGTAAGTATGGCGCGCCTGCGCCGCGCGAGCAGTGGTGTCGATGTCCGGGGGCGAGCCAGATACGAAAGGGGGTCGGAAGGGCATTGCCGTTGCAGCGCTTTTGCTGACGGCAAGCGTTGTTGCCTTGCTGCGCCCGGCGCCGGCATTTTCGCAGGAAACCGAGCTGCGCGGCGAGGTCTCCGAATCGGCAATCCTGGCCGACCAGCAGCGCAAGGCGAGACAATTGCGCGCGCAAGGATCGCTGGATCAGGCGGCGCCGGCGGCCCAGGCGGCTGAGGATCAAACGCCCGCGAACCCCTATGAGCCGGCAAGCCCGGGCGCGGTGCCCGACGGCGAAGGCGCGACGGCGAGCATCTTCGACCAACCGCAGGCGACCGACGACCCCTTTGCCGACGATCAGGTCGCGGCCCGGCCGCGCCGGCCTTCGACCGCCAGGCAGCGCGCTGCCTATGCCAGCACGAAGAGCGACACCAAGGCGACCGACAAGAAAAAGGCCAAGAAGAAGCCAAGCCAGACCAGCACGGCCAAGGCCGCAGCCAGGGACGACCAGGCCGATACCGCGGCCGCCGACGAAGACGGCGCCAATCGCCGCGCCGTCACCATCGACAGCGTCGACCGGCAGAAGCTCGATCCCGGCGCGGAACGCACCGGGTCGATCGAGGGGCAGAAAGTCAAGCCGGAGGACGATCCCTTCGCCGCCCCCGGCATCAAGGTCGGCACCTTCGTCTTCCGGCCGACGCTGGAGCAAGGCTTCACCGCGACATCCAATGCCGATGCCAGCAGCGGCGGCACGTCGGCGGTGCTGTCCGAAACGGCATTGCGTTTTACCGCCACCTCGGACTGGCGTGAGAATTCGGCCGTCATCGACGGCTACGGCATCTTCCGCAACACGCTGTCGGGCCAGAAGATCAACGATGCGCAGGGCCGGATCGAGGGCCAGTTCAATGTCGACCTCGACAATGAGCTGCGCGCCGTCGCCAAGCTCGGCTACGAGGCGGTGCCGGAATCGGCCTCCTCGCCGGATGCGATCGCCGGTGTCACCTCGCAGCCGCTGCGGCAGACGGTGGACGGCAGCCTTGGCGTCGAGAAGGATCTCGGCAAGATGCGTTACACGCTGACCGGCGCTGTCACGCATGACTTCTTCGGCGACCCCAAGCTTTCCGACGGCACCATCGTGTCGCAGAAGGACCGCGACTCCACGCTCTACTCTGCGACCTTGCGCACCGGCTACCAGGTCTCGCCAGCCATCACGCCCTTCGCCGAAGTTGAAGCCGGGCGGCGGATTTTCGATCTGCGCCTGGACAGCAACGGCTATGAGCGCTCCTCGACGCGGCTCGGCGCGCGCGCCGGCCTCGAGCTCGACATGGACGACAAGCTCTCCGGCGAATTCTCCGTCGGTTGGCTGCGCGAGGCGATTGATGACGACCGCCTGCCGGCCAATGCGGGGCCGTATGTCAACGCCGACCTCAAATGGTCGCCTGAGCGCGGCACCATCATCGGGCTCACTGGAAGGACCACGATCGAGAGCACGACCACGGCCGGCGCGAGCGGCGATGTCCTCTACTCGGGCCGGCTCACCGGCGAGCGGCAGGTCCGCGCCAACCTGACGGCGAATTCGGCGCTTGGCCTCGATTGGCGCGATTATACCGGCTCCGACGGCCACGACCTGATCCTGAGCGCCGAGGCCGGGCTGACCTGGTGGCTGAACCGCTATGCCGGCCTCACCACGCGGGTGAGGACGGAGAAGCTGACCAGCAACCTTACGGGCCGCGACTATGTCGCCAACAGCGTCTATCTCGGCCTGAAGGTGCAAAGGTGACGCCTCGTCATCCTCGGGCATAGCGGTAGCGAAGCGGACGCGCAGACCCGAGGATCCATGCCGTGACTTGGGCCGAATAGTAAAAGCGGCGCATAACAGAGGTCGTTCTGCACCGCTGCGACGCTCGTAGGTAAAGGCATGGCAACTGATCCTATGGTCTGCGCCGCGTCGCTTCGCTCCTTGCTACGCCATAGGATGACGAAGTACGGTTGGCCTTCAACAACCTACGATGCCGTGCCAAGCCGTTCCGCCGGACGCACTTCATCCAGCAGCGTGCGGATGACGCCGGCCATGCTCTCGTTCATGTCGTTGCGCCACAGCGCGAAGGCGACATTGGCTTCGACGAAGCCTTCCGGCGAGCCGCAATCGAAGGTGCGTCCCTTGTAATGATAGCCGTAGAAGGGCTGCTGCTTCTCCAGCTTCAGCATCGCGTCCGTCAGCTGGATCTCGTTGCCTGCGCCGCGCTCCTGGCTTTCGAGGATACCGAAAATCTCCGGCTGCAGGATGTAGCGCCCGTTGATGAAGAGATTGGAGGGCGCCGTGCCCTGTTTCGGCTTCTCCACCATCCCGGTGATGCGGAAACCGTGATGGGTGTCCTCGCCACGGCCGACGATGCCGTATTTGTGCGCCTCGGCCGGATCGCATTCCTGCACGGCGATGATGTTGTTGCCCGTCTCGGCGTAGAGCTCGACCATGTCCTTCATGCAGCTCTTTTCCGACTGCATGATCATGTCGGGCAGGAGCAGTGCGAACGGTTCGTCGCCGACCAGCTCGCGCGCGCACCAGACGGCATGGCCGAGCCCCATCGGCACCTGCTGGCGCGTGAAGCTGGTCTGGCCCGGCGCCGGCTGCAGGCGCTGCAGCCGGGCGAGCTGGTCGTCCTTGCCGCGCTGGGCCAGCGTGTCGTAGAGTTCGAACTGGACGTCGAAGTGATCCTCGATGACCGCCTTGTTGCGGCCGGTGACGAAGATGAAATGCTCGATGCCGGCATCGCGCGCCTCATCGACCACATATTGGATGACCGGACGGTCGACGACGGTCAGCATCTCCTTCGGAATGGCCTTGGTGGCCGGGAGAAACCGCGTGCCGAGGCCGGCGACCGGGAAAACTGCCTTGCGAACTCGTTTCATGCTCCACCCCATCCGTTTTGAGCCCATTATCCGCTCGGCGATCTGCTCCGCAATCCCCCCCGACATTTTCACGCCGGAAATCCATTTTCACGCCGGAATGTTGAACTACCGAACGGCTGAGTTGAACGTGCAGGACTAAAGCCGCGACCTCTCTTTTCGTTCCCCGCGGCACCTATGGTAAACTAAATCCTAACCCGGTTCGGCGTTGAATGATCCTTCCTGATTTGACGAAGGAGGAAACAGATGTCCGTTCGCAACACCGCAAGGCGCCTGACGGCACTGGCGACGGCCGCCGGCCTCACGCTCGCCTTGCTGATGCCCGCCGGACCCGCTTTCGCCGATGCGGGGTTCCGCCAGTGGGTTGCGGGCTTCCGTGCCACCGCGGTTGCGGGCGGCGTTTCGGGCGCCGTCTACGACCAGGCCATGAGGGGCATCGAGCCCGACCCGGTCGTGCTGGAAAAGGCACAGACCCAGCCGGAATTCACCGCTCCCGCCTGGGATTATTTCGACAACCGCGTCCATGACCAGTCGGTGGCCAACGGCCAGGCGATGGCGCGCAAATGGAAGCCGTGGCTGGATCGCATCGAGGCGCGGGTCGGCGTCGACCGCAACATCCTTCTCGCCATCTGGTCGATGGAATCGAACTATGGCGAAACCCTCAAGCGCGACGACATCATGCGCAATGTCGTTCGTTCGCTGGCAACCCTTGCCTATGGCGATCCGAAGCGGTCGAAATATGCCCGCACCCAGTTGATCGCCGCTTTGAAGATTTTGCAGACCGGCGACATCGACGAAAGCCACCTCATGGGCTCCTGGGCCGGCGCGATGGGTCAGACGCAGTTCATCCCGACCAGCTACCAGCGCTACGCGGTCGACATGGACGGCAACGGCCGGCGCGACATTTGGAATTCCATCCCCGATGCGCTGGCAACCTCCGCGAACCTTTTGAAGAAGAACGGCTGGCAGGCCGGCAAGACCTGGGGCTACGAAGTGACGGTGCCGGCCGGCAAGCTGCCCGGCGGATCCAAGACGCTGGCGCAATGGCAGGCGCTCGGCGTCGCCAGGGCCAATGGCAAGCCGTTCAGGAACCTGACCGACAAGGCGACGTTGAAAGTGCCGGACGGCAGGGGCGGCCCGGCCTTCCTGATGATCAGGAATTTCTCGGTCATCAAGGCCTACAACAATGCTGACAAATATGCCTTGGCCGTCGGCCTGCTTGCCGACGAGATCGCCGGCGGCACCGGCCTTGTCCAGGACTGGCAGAGGCCTTTCACCAAGCTCAGCTTCGAGGAACGCCAGGAACTGCAGAAGCGGCTTTCCGAGCACGGCTACTATGACGGCAAGTTCGACGGCAAGATCGGCGAAGGGTCGAAGGCCGCCATAATGGCTTACCAGGCGAAGGTCGGCCTGACCCAGGATGGCTATCCGAGCCTGGAAGTGCTGAAATGGCTCCGGAAGAAGTAGAGCCGTCCATGGCGTCAAGCATCCTTTCAATGGCTGAAAGGATGCTGTAGCGCTTCGGCTTGCGCAGGACTTCCGCTTTTGCAGGCCCATGCGCCAAGGGATGGAGACTGGATTGGTTACGGTTGCGCGCATCTGGCTGATCGTTCGCCGCCTGCCAATCCTCGTTCTGGCCATCGCCGTGCTTGCCGTCGCCGGCTCCAGCGCCTTCCATACGCCGGCTTTCGCGCAGGAAGAGGAGAGCCGCGGCTGGTCGCTGCGCGATCTTCTGTTCCCGCGCCGCAGCGAGCGCATCGAGCTGCCAGCCGAAATCCAGAAGGCGCGGCCGAAACCAAAGAAGAAGCCCAAGCCGCGCCCGCCGGCCGAACCGGAGACGCCGATCGTCGAGAAGACGCCGGATGCCCGCGTCGTGCTGGTGGTCGGCGATTTCCTGGCGGGCGGGCTGGCCGAGGGTCTCGACACCGCCTTTGCCGACAATCCGGCTGTCAGGATCGTTATGCGCAGCAACGGCTCGTCCGGCTTCGTGCGCGACGATTTCTACAACTGGCCGGTCGAGATCAAGTCGTTGATCGAGACGGAGAAACCGTCCGTCGTGGTAGTCATGCTCGGCTCCAACGATCGCCAGCAGATGCGCGTCGGCGACGTGCGCGAGCAGCCGCGCTCAGAGACCTGGACCAAGGAATATGAGCGCCGTACCGATGCGCTGGGCAAAGCCATTCAGGATAGCAAGGTGCCGTTCCTGTGGGTCGGCATGCCGGCGTTCAGGGTGGCGAAGATGACCTCGGACATGCTGGCCTTCAACGACATCTATCATTCGGCTGCCCAGAACCATGGCGGCGAGTTCGTCGATGTCTGGGACGGCTTCGTCGACGAGAACGGCGCCTTTGTCACTTCCGGTCCTGATATCAACGGCCAGCCGGTGCGCCTGCGCTCCGACGACGGCATCAATGTCACCAAGGCCGGCAAACGCAAGCTCGCCTTCTATACAGAAAAGCCGCTGGCGAAGATCCTTGGGCTGGCGGCGCCAGGAAGCGTCACGACGGTTTCCGCGCCGGCCGGCGCCCCGGTCGAGGCGTCGAAGCCCGCCGCGGCGCCTGTCATCGTCGATCGTACCGCGCCGATGCTGCTCAGCGACCCCGCGCTCGACGGCGGCACGGAACTGCTCGGCGCCGTGCCGCCCGCCAAGGCGGATCCAAACCTGCCGGGTGAGAAGCTGACCGTCGAGGGCAAGGCGCCGGCGGCTTCGCCCGGCCGCGCCGACGATTTTTCCTGGCCGCCGAAACCGGCAGCCGCGGCCGCCGCTTCTGACACGACGACGGCGATCACCCCTTAACGCATGCAAAGCGCGCGGCGGTTGGGAAAGCGACGCGCACAATGCAAAGACGAGTCGCCTGAATCCGTTTCAGCGCGACACGCTCTAGAGCAATTCCAGGAAAAGTGTGTAACGGTTTTCCGTCCGGAATTGCGTAAAAACAAATACTTAGAGCGGTTCGGTAAGAGGGGCAAAAGTTGTGGCGAGGGCTGCGTCAGATTGACTCGGGTTGGGGTGGCCCGATTCCGGCCTGGCCGCATTTCTGATTCATTGCGGCGATGTCGCCGCCTGCGAACATTGAGTCGCT
>NZ_SRUU01000148.1 GCF_004791585.1 Mesorhizobium sp. M1C.F.Ca.ET.210.01.1.1 | reverse complement strand
CCGGTCAAAAGAGGAACACCTTTTGCCTCAGCCGCTGCGATCAGCCTTTCCCCGGATATAATGTCGTCGAAAAAAAAAAAAAAAAAAAAAAACAATTCTATAATATTTTTAATTATTTTTTAAAAAAAAAAAAAAAAATTTTTTTTTTTTTTTTTTTTTTTTCTACGGCACACCGCTCGGCCTGCCGCCGTTGCGCCAATTGCTGGCACGGCGCATGGC
>NZ_SRUU01000147.1 GCF_004791585.1 Mesorhizobium sp. M1C.F.Ca.ET.210.01.1.1 | reverse complement strand
GGCATTGCCGACGATTGAACGGGTGCGCGTGCCGTAGAGCCGGCCATAGTGCTTGAGCAGCGACGCCGGCATCCAGGGGTAGTCGCGGCCGAGATCGCCGAGGAACTGCTCGAAATCGGCATTTGCGATGTCGCCGCCCGGCAGATGCGCACCGGACGTCCACGCCTTGCCCATCTTCGGAAAGAACGGCTCGATGCGGTCCAGCGCGTGCTCGGCGAGCTTGCGAAAGGTGGTGATCTTGCCGCCGAACACCGAGAGCAGCGGCGCATGGCCGGACGGCGCGTCAAGCTCGAAGATATAGTCGCGCGTCACCGCGCTCGGATTGTCGGCGTTGTCGTCGTAGAGCGGCC
>NZ_SRUU01000146.1 GCF_004791585.1 Mesorhizobium sp. M1C.F.Ca.ET.210.01.1.1 | reverse complement strand
CGTAGATCGCGTGCGGCGTGTCGCATTGCAGCAGCCTGCCATCCTTCAGCACCGCCATGCGGTCGGCCATGACCAGCGATTCCTCCTGGTCGTGGGTGACGATGACAAAGGTGATGCCGACCTCGTGCTGCAGGCGCTTCAGTTCGAGCTGCATGGCGCCGCGCAGTTTCTTGTCGAGCGCGCCGAGCGGCTCGTCGAGCAACAGCAGGCGCGGCCGCTTGACCAGAGCGCGGGCGAGCGCGACGCGCTGCTTCTGGCCGCCAGACAATTGCTCCGGCTTGCGGTCGGCGAAAGGCACGAGCTCGGTCGTCGCCAGGATGGCGTCGACGCGGCTGCGGATCTCGGCCGCC
>NZ_SRUU01000145.1 GCF_004791585.1 Mesorhizobium sp. M1C.F.Ca.ET.210.01.1.1 | reverse complement strand
CCACCCTCCGGTCGTCCGAAATGCATCAAACCCAAACATCTTGCCCTGTCCCCGCCGGTCCCCACCGCCTATTGCTGCAGTTCCTGCGGCGGTTCCGGTGAAGGAACCTTGTATTCCTCGACCTTGTCGCCGCGCGTCACGATCACCGTCTTGAACTTCGGCCCTTCCGGCTCCTTCGTCACCGCATTGACGAGCGAGGCCGCACTTGCCTCAGCGCTTGCGGCAGCCGAGCCGCCGAAGGAAGAGATCGTCGTAAGCCCGCTTTTGCTGGCGCTGGCGTCGGCGGCGGACCGCAGCGATAACGACAGCGTGCCGACGGTGCGGGCCAGCGCCACCTTCTGCGCGCCTTCGTT
>NZ_SRUU01000144.1 GCF_004791585.1 Mesorhizobium sp. M1C.F.Ca.ET.210.01.1.1 | reverse complement strand
AAGTCCGCGTCCTCATAGTCTGTCGGATCGGCAATGCCGGCTAGATCGAATGCTTCGCGCCGTTCGATGCATGTCCCGCAGCGACCGCAATGACGTGCGCCGCCCTTGTAGCAGGACCACGTCGCCTCGAACGGTGTGGCGTACTTTGCCCCCTCGCTAACGATGTCGGCCTTCGACATATTCACATAGGGGGCGTAAAGGCGGATATCGGCGTAACCTGCGAGCGCGTGGTTCTGCATCGTCTGAAAGGCGTCGATAAAAGCGGGCCGGCAATCGAGATAGATGAAATGATCTCCGCCGTGCACGGCAGTGGCCACCGCATCGGCTTGCTGCGCGGCGGCAACCCCGAAGGC
>NZ_SRUU01000143.1 GCF_004791585.1 Mesorhizobium sp. M1C.F.Ca.ET.210.01.1.1 | reverse complement strand
TATTGCTCGGCATGGGCGACAAGTTCGAATTGTGGAGCGAGCAGGCGCATCGGGCCCTGATCCAGCAGACGTTGTCTGACGAGGATCTGGGTGATGGGTTGCTCGACCTGAAGTTGTGAGCCGGGGTGCCCGGATGCGCCCAGAAGCGCAGGCCGGTCACCTTCCGGTGTCGCAGTCGCCGGCGGTGCACCTGCCGGTCCTGTACACCCAGGTCCTTGAAGGCCTGAGGGTGATCGAAAACGGACGTTATCTGGATGGCACGTTCGGTCGTGGCGGTCATGCACGTGGCGTGCTCACCCAGCTCGGTCCCGAGGGGCGCCTGCTGGTCATGGACAAGGATCCGGAAGCCATCGCC
>NZ_SRUU01000142.1 GCF_004791585.1 Mesorhizobium sp. M1C.F.Ca.ET.210.01.1.1 | reverse complement strand
AGCACATGAAGTACACCAACTGGCTGGCCGGCACCCGCCACTGGCTGGCCGGCAGCAGGGTGACCTATGCCGACCTCGCGGCGGCGGCCGCACTTTCGGTGCTCGACTATCTGGGGGAGATCGACTGGCGCGAGCACACCGCGGCGCGGGAATGGTATACAAGGGTGAAGTCACGGCCCTCGTTCCGGCCACTTCTGTCCGACCGGGTGCGCGGCCTGTCGCCGGTGTCGCATTATGCGGACCTCGATTTCTAAGACCGAAAACCTGCGCGCGCTGATCGACGGCGAGGCCAGGCGCGCCGGTTTCGACGCCGTCGCCGTCACCAGGCCCGATGCCATCCCGCTGGCGCCGGCCAG
>NZ_SRUU01000141.1 GCF_004791585.1 Mesorhizobium sp. M1C.F.Ca.ET.210.01.1.1 | reverse complement strand
CGCGGCCCTGCGGAGATTGGCCGTAAATGGAGAACCTGCGACCGCCCAACTGTTGCCTCTGGGCTAGAGATATCGGCAATTGATACCTATAGGCGCTCCCTGATGCTTGGCAGGCCGCAGCAACTCCCGGCTCGCTGGCAAGGCTCGCTTGAGTGCTACCTAGGTAGACGTTGCCATCGGCGTAACCGTCCACCTGGATTGACCCAGCCGAGCCAGTGGAGCAGGCCCAGCCGCGTACAAACCAGTTCCATTGCGCATCATGGGTGATTTCGTCAATCACTCCAGTAACCACCGTATCCATCGGATAGTCGGTCTGTGAAACCTCAGTGCGCGTGCGATTGGAAGCATTGTTATAG
>NZ_SRUU01000140.1 GCF_004791585.1 Mesorhizobium sp. M1C.F.Ca.ET.210.01.1.1 | reverse complement strand
AGCGGGTCGCGCTCGCGGCCTTGCGTGAGATCAAGCAGCTGGTCACGCGACAAGAGCCGGCCAGGGCGGTCGAGGAACACCTGCAGCAGGTCGAATTCGGCGCCGGTGAGGTCGACGGCCGCACCTTGCGCATCCGTCACCTTGCGCGTGTCCGGCTCCAGCCTGTAGCTGGCGAAGCGGTAGGCGCGGGGCGGCGGCGCGGGTGCCGCTTCCTCCGGCGTCGAGCGTCTCAGCACGGCGCGGATGCGGGCCAGCAGCTCGCGCGGATCGAAGGGTTTCGGCACAGAGTCGGCGGCGCCCATCTCCAGACCGACGTCCCGGTCGGTGGTCTCGGTGACGGCCGTCAGCATGATGATCG
>NZ_SRUU01000139.1 GCF_004791585.1 Mesorhizobium sp. M1C.F.Ca.ET.210.01.1.1 | reverse complement strand
ATCGGTGAAGGAGATCCGGAACATCTGAACCGTCGGATAGACGAACGCCAGCAGGTAGATCGCCAGGAAGGGAGCGACCAGCACCAGCGCGACAAGACGTTCAGTGCGGGAGTTGCGAAGCATGGTTCTTCCTCAAATATGACTGGGACCGCTCTGGACAGGACGGTCCCAGCCCTTGAGCCCTACATGCTGTTCAGCTCATCCTTGATGGATTTCACCGCCTCGCCGGGGTCCATCTCTCCATTGAGGGTCGGCACGAAATAATTGGACATGATGTCGAAGATCGGCCCGGCGACACCAGCCTTGGGCGACTTCGGATCGAAGATCATGTTGGCCGTCAGCGTCGAGTAGGTCGCAT
>NZ_SRUU01000013.1 GCF_004791585.1 Mesorhizobium sp. M1C.F.Ca.ET.210.01.1.1 | reverse complement strand
GGCGCACGCCCTCGATCATCGAGGCGTGGTTCAATTCGTCGGAGAGCACCAGGCAGTTGGGCAAAAGCCTGGCGATGGTCGAGATCGAGGCCTCGTTGGAGACGAAGCCGGAGGTGAAGACGAGCGCAGCTTCCTTGTCGTGCAGGTCGGCCAGCTCATGCTCGAGCTCGACCAGCGGGTTGGACGTGCCGGAGATGTTGCGGGTGCCGCCGGCGCCCGAGCCCATCTTGCCCGCCGCGGTCTGGAAGGCAGCGATGACGTCTCCGTTCTGGCCCATGCCGAGATAGTCGTTGGAGCACCAGACGGTGATTTCCTGGGCGCGGCCGTTGGAACGCCAGATGGCGCGAGGGAACCTGCCCACGATGCGCTCGAGATCGGCGAAAACGCGGTAGCGCCGCTCCGCATGGAGCTGGTCGATCGCATCCTCGAAGAACCGCTGGTAATTCATGTCGAAGCGTCCTGTGCAAGGGTGAGGGCCACCAAGGCCGACAAATTCCTGGACGTTTTCTGCGGCGGACGGCAGAGCCTCGCATTGAGCAAAGTCAATTTTTGGGCGCAATCAACTTTTGCTCGCTAGCCCACTCGCCTGGCGTGCCCGTTTCAGGCGTCAAGAAAGTTGGCATGCCAAAACGACAGGTGTTAGATTGGCCCGGTGGATCTTTGCCGGCATTGAGGGATCGTGGTGGATCGGTTCATTGCTCGGGCTAATATTGCCCACTTCGAAGATTTGCTTGCCCGGGAAACCGACCCGGAAAAACGGCGGGTGATTGAAGCCTTGCTCGCTCGTGAAAGACAGAGGCTCGACATCGCGGAACGCCAGGCGGACGTCGTCCAGAAGCCGGTTGCTCCCACCAGGACCTACGAACCTTCGGCGTAAGCTCTCATCCCCCCGGTGCCCCGCATGGTGCGCCGTGGGGATGGTCAGTTCGCCCGTCACGCGGCTTTGACGGCAATCTTCTTCTCGGCCTTCTGCGCTGCAGCCGTCTTCGGCAACCTCACGGTCAGCACGCCCCTGGCGAAGCTGGCGTCGATCTTGTCGGCGTCGATCCCCTCAGGCAACTGGAACGAGCGCTGGAAGGAGCCGTAGCGGCGCTCGGAGAGGAAGTAGTCCTTTTCCTTCTCCTCCTTCTCTTCCTTCTTCTCACCCTTGATCGTCACCACGTTGTTGGCGAGCTTGATCTCGACGTTCTTTTCGTCGATGCCCGGCAATTCGGCCGTGATCTCATACCCATTGGCCTTCTCGACCAGGTCTATCGCCGGTGCCACCGGCCATGTGACGCTGCGGTGCCCAGGCAGTTCGCGGCCGAAAAGCGAACGGGTCGACGGCAGACGGAAATCGAAGGGATGGAAATCATCGAAGAGCCGGTCGACTTCGCGACGCAGATTCTCGAAAGGTCCCATCCAGTTGTCCGACCGGGCAGGGGCATTTTTCTCGGTTTTCACCGGCAGTTTGGTAGCGGTTTCAGCCATGGTTCTCTCCAAGAGACAGGTTGATCGGCAAGTGCCGCTGCCTCCGCTCTTCCACCTTAGGTCACCCAGAAGGCGAGAGCCGGAGGCCAGCGGACCCGCTCGACAGGCGTCTTCGCCGGACCGGCCTATTGCTTCGCGATTTCCGCGTTTGGCGCGGATCGTCGCGCCCGCGTCGCCAATTCATGCTCGACCTGTCGAGGCTGGCATCGAAGCACCGGGCCGAGCAGCCATCGTTGATCTGCGTCAAACAATCCCGAAAGAGACGCGATCTCGACGGGCACGAAAGAAATGCGGCGCGCTTCGTCGGTGGATTGATGGTGGTCAAAGCGTTGCGGCCCGGCGATCGCATATAGCCGCATAATGAATAACCCGAAGCTCATTCCGACGCCTGACAAATCCGCCGCCAGAAGCGACGGGAGCCGAGAAATGATTCAAATCAAAGCAACGGAATCGTCCTTGGGCCAGACTGGCCCGATGTGGAGCCTTATCACAAGCGCACCGTCTGGCCGCAGCCTCGAACTGGCCGTCATCGATCAGGAGGGCGTGCATGCGCTCGTGTTCCCCTGCGAAAAAGCATCGACGGGGTGGAAGAATGTCGCGACGGGGGTATATGTCGACATCCGTCCTACTCACTGGCGCCCTTGGGACTCAATGAAAGACGGACAGGATTCGTCGCGGAATCCGACTTAAGCGCGAAATGTATTCAGGCGCCGCGCTTTAAACCTTTGTTTTGATGCGTGTCGTTCTCCCAAAACCGCTGTGCGCCCTCGGGTCAAGCGCGAGGGCATGCTTTCGGGTGAGATGCATTAACCCTTTGGATCGGCGATCAGGGCCATACGCACCAGATGCGAGAGGCTGCTGGCGCCCATCTTGCTCATCACATTGGCGCGATGGATCTCGACCGTGCGCGGGCTGATCCCGAGATCATAGGCGATCGTCTTGTTCGGAAGACCCGAGACGAGCCCGTCGAGCACCTGGCGTTCCCGCTCCGACAGCGTGGCAAGATTCTTGCGAATCTCGCCTGATTGCGGGTGAGCCGCAACGGCCAGGCTGCGATTGTCCAGCGCGGAACGAATTGCGTCGATGAGGACCTGATCGTCGAACGGCTTTTCGATGAAGTCGGAAGCGCCCTCCTTCATCGCCTGGACGGCCAGCGCGACATCGGCGTGCCCCGTCATCACGATCACCGGCACGTTGAGGCCACGGGATTTCAGTTGCCGGAGGAACTCGATGCCGTCAATGCCGGGCATGCGCACATCGGTGACAATGCAGCCGTCGATTGTCTTCGGTTCCGTTGCCATAAATGCGGTGGCCGATTCATGCAGGCGCACGGCAAAGTCGGCTGTCGCAAGAAGGAAACCCAGCGACTTGCGGACATCGACATCATCGTCGACGACATGAACGACATCACTGGCCACGGGCAACCTCGTCCTTCTCTACGGCGCGCAAAGTGAACCGAAATGCGGTTCCCCCGCCGGGCATTGATTCCGCCCAAATATGACCACCGTGCGACTCCACGATAGTGCGACAAATGGACAGGCCAACCCCCATTCCCTGCTTCTTGGTGGTGACGAAAGGCTGGAACAACTGGGCCGAAACCTCAGGCGCCAGGCCCGGGCCAGTGTCGATCACGCCGACTTCCACCATTCCATCGTGCCGTGCCGCGGCAACGACACGCAATTCCCGCCGGGGCGCGCCCTGCATGGCCTCCACGGCATTTCTCATCAGGTTCAGCAATACCTGCTCAATCTGGATTCGATCGGTCAAAACCAGCTCGGCCGCCGGATCGAGCTCGTAACTGACGCGCACGTCGGCTTCCCTGGCGCCAACCAAGGCGAGCGACGAGGCGTCCTCGATAAGCGTGGGCAGACGTTCGACCTGACGCTCGCTTTCGCCCCTGGAGACAAAATCCCTGAGACGACGGATGACGTCGCCAGCGCGCAGGGCCTGCTCGGCAGCCTTTTCGACGGCCTCCTGCAACATGGCGGCATTCTCGTCCTTGCTTTTCTCAAGAAGACGGCGGCTGCCCTTGAGGTAGTTCGTGATGGCCGTTAGCGGCTGGTTTATCTCATGGGCCAGTGTCGAGGCCATTTCGCCGAGCGCGGTAAATCGCGCCATATGCAGCAGCTCCTGCTGCTGCTCCTGCATCCTGGCTTCCGTTCTGTGGCGCTCCGTCAGGTCGCGGCAGAAGCCGGTGAAGAAGCGGCCCGTCCCTGGATGCATCTCGCCGACCGCGAGTTCCATCGGAAAGGTCGATCCGTCCTTGCGCTTCCCGGTAACCGTGCGGCCCAACCCGATGATGCGGCGTTCGCCTGTCCTCAGATATCGCTGCATGTAGGCGTCATGCTCTTCGCGGTACGGCGAGGGCATCAGCAACTTCACGTTTTGGCCGATGACTTCGCTGGCCTTGTAGCCAAACAACGTCTCGGCTGCCGCGCTGAAGGATTGGATATGGCCGCTTTCGTCGATGACGATCATCGCATCGGGCACGGTCGCCAGGATCGAACGCAAGTGGTCCTCACGCAACTGCAGCGCGGCGTTGGCGAAGGACAGGTCGCTGACGTCTGTGCCCTGAACAAAGATCGCGGTGGTGTGGCCATCTTTGGCCCTGATGGGCTGATAGACGAAATCCAGTATGCGCTCTTCCGCGATGCCGGTTTCGGTATCCCGGAGGACGACTTTGACGTTGCGTCCAATATAAGGCTCGCCGGTTTCGGCGACACGATCGAGCAGTTCAAAGAATCCCTGGCCCTCAAGCTCGGGCAAGGCCTCGCGAACCGACTTGCCGATGACCTGCCGCTGGCCGATCAGCCGTTGATAGGCTGCATTGGTCAGCTGGAAAACGTGGTCTGGCTCGCTAAGCACGGTCATGAAGCCTGGAGCCTGCCCGAACATCAGCGCGAGAAGCTCGGGCTCCGGCAAGTGGTCGCGCCGCATTCCGCCGCCGGATACCGGAGGCGCTGCGGCGATGGCTTCGGACGACATTTCTCCCTTTTTGCTCACATGCGATCCCTGGGCTTGGAGAGCGGCAGCGGCCTCTGATCTAGCATTCATCTCTCCGCTCGCCAAACGACCGCTGCGATGATTTTGACCGATATCAAGGCGATGCGCTCTACGGGATGCGAATGACGAAGCATTCCGCGTTCCGATCGAGGTCTCCGCATGTCCTACAAGACGATAGTCGTCAACCTGGCCGTTGATGCAGATCCCGCGCCGATCGTAAAGCTGGCGGCGGAGCTGGCGCAGCGCTTCGATGCCCATCTCGTCGGCCTGGCCGCCGCGGACGTTCCGCCCCTGGTGGCCACGGGAGAAGGCCTCGTCTACGAAGGCGAGGTCATGCAGATCCAGCGCCTTGAGATCGAGAAGCGCCTCGCCGAACTGCGCGACATTTTCGAGAAGCTTGTTCCGGCCTCGATCAGCAGCGAATGGACGCAGTATATCAGCGGTCCGACCCGTGCTTTGGGCCTGGTCGCCCGTTCGGCCGATCTTATCGTGACCGCCGATGGCGGGGAGGATGTCTTCCGCGCCGTCGATATCGGAAGCCTTGTGCTCGGCGCCGGTCGCCCGGTGCTGGTCGCCGCGGCCAACGCCGAACACCTCCTCGGGAAGACTGTCCTTGTGGCCTGGAAGGACGGCAGGGAAGCCCGAAGGGCCTTGTCCGACTCCTTGCCTCTCCTGGCCAAGGCCAACCAGGTGGTCGTCGCCACGATGGAAGCCGACTCCGGCGGAGATGTTCGAAACAGCCTCGCCGATGTCGCGGTGTATCTGGAGCAGCATGGCATCATGGCGCGTACCGAAGTGATCGCCGGCGAAGCAGACGGTGACAGGCTGGTGGCGTTTGCGCGCTCGATCCACGCCGATCTGATCGTTTCGGGGGCCTACGGCCACAGCCGGCTGAGGGAATGGGCCTTCGGCGGCGTCACGCGCTCGCTGATTGGCCAAGCTGACATCAATCGTCTCCTGTCGAACTGACGGGCCGGCCGTGGTGGCAGGAACGTCAGACGACACGAACCGGCCGACAACCATGGCACACGAACAGTCGATCGGCCGCTCTCCCGGTTTTGCCGAGCACGCCTACTGGGCGCTCGCAACAGACCAGTTGATCGGGCAACTGGTGACGTCCGCCTCTGGTCTTTCGAGCCTTAAGGCCGCCAGCCGGCGCGCCAAATTCGGTCGAAACGCGCTGACACTGGGGTCCGGCGGATCGGCGATGGCAGTCTTTGTCCGCCAATTTCGCAGTCCGCTGGTTCTGATCCTTGTCTTTGCCGCTGCCGTTTCGGGATTCGTCGGCGAGGGCCATGAAGCAGCGATCATCGGCGCGATCGTGCTGGCCAGCTGCATCCTCAGCTTCACTCAGGAATATGGAGCCTCTCGCGCGATGGAGGCGCTGCAAGAGCGCATCTCCCGCAAGGCGACCGTCCTGAGGGATGGTTTTGAACGCATGATCGACGTCGAGGACATCGTTCCTGGCGACGTGGTCTGCCTGTCGGCCGGCAATCTCATTCCGGTCGACGGCGTGATCCTGGAGTCGCGGGATTTCAATGTCAGCGAATCTGTGCTGACCGGCGAGACCTTTCCTGTCGTGAAATCCGCCGGCCGCACCGCGCCCGAAGCCAGCATCGCACAGCGCACCAATGCCGTGTTCACCGGCACTTCGGTTCGCAGCGGAACGGCGAAGGTGCTTGCAGTCGCCACGGGTCCGCAAACCGAGTTCGCGTCGATCGCAGAGGCCTTGGAGCGACGGATCCCGGAGACCGAATTCGCCCACGGCATCAGGATGTTCGGATATCTGATGACGGAGATCATGTTTGCGATCGTTATCATGGTGTTCTTCGCCAATATGATGTTCGACCGGCCTTTGATCGAGTCGCTGCTGTTTTCGCTTGCGCTTGCCGTTGGCCTGACGCCCGAACTGCTTCCCGCCATCATCAGCGTCACCCTGGCAAGGGGTGCGCGGACAATGGCCGCCAGCGGCGTCATCGTGCGCCGTCTCGATGCAATCGAGAACCTAGGCAGCATGGACCTGCTTTGCACGGACAAGACAGGAACGTTGACGGAGGGCGTTATCCACCTCGATGGATCGTTCGACGTCGAGGGCAATGCTTCAAAGGAGGTTCTGCTCTGGGCGCGGCTGAACGCCATTCTGCAAACCGGGCTGAAGAATCCCCTGGACGAATCGATAGCGAATGCGCTGCCCGGACAAGAGGATCTGTCGGGTTTCACCAAGATCGACGAGATCCCGTACGATTTCGTTCGCAAGCGGTTGTCGGTCGCCGTGCGGGAAGGAATGGGCGACCGGATCCTCATCACCAAGGGGGCCGTCCAGAACGTTCTCGATGCGTGCACCTTCATGCAGGGTGCAAACGGCTTGAAATCCCTCGGCTCTGAAGAGCGCCAGGCGATCGACGAGAGATTCAGGCGCTGGAGCGCGCAAGGGTATCGCGTTCTCGGCTTGGCGACCCGGCGGTTCCAGAACAATGCAAGCTTTGGCCGGGACGACGAAACCGCGATGGTGTTCGCCGGGTTCCTGCTGTTTCTTGATCCGCCAAAGGAAGGTGTGCGCGAAACACTTTCAGCCCTTGCCGATCGCGGCATCGGAGTAAAGGTCATTTCTGGCGACAACCGCTATGTCGCCGCGCATCTGGCCGAGGCTGTAGGCCTGCGGCCCGACAGGATCATGACGGGCCAGGATCTATCGAAGCTGACGAAGAACGGCCTTCTCGCCAATGTCCGCAATACCGATCTCTTCGTCGAGATCGATCCGAACCAGAAGGAACGCATCGTCGAGGCGCTCCGCCGCAGCGGCCACGTCGTCGGCTATCTCGGCGACGGCATCAACGACGCGCCGGCGCTGCATGAAGCCGATATCGGCATCTCGGTCGACAGGGCTGTCGATGTGGCTCGAGAGGCCGCGGACATCATCCTGCTCAAGCGGGATCTGGGCATATTGGTGCGGGGCGTCGATGATGGCCGCAAGACGTTCGCCAACACGATGAAATACATTTCCATCACGACCAGCGCCAATTTCGGCAACATGATCAGCATGGCCGCCGCTTCGCTATATCTGCCTTTCCTGCCGCTGCTGGCCAAGCAGATCCTGCTGAACAACTTCCTTTCCGATGTCCCGGCGTTTGCGATCGCGGGCGACAACGTCGATGCCGATCAGTTGCGCAGGCCGCGGCACTGGGACATCCGTTTCGTCAGACGATTCATGGTGAGCTTTGGGCTGGTGAGCTCGCTTTTCGACTTCGCGACCTTTGCATTCCTTCTCCTTATCGTGCATGCCACGGCAGCGACGTTTCAGACCGCATGGTTCATAGAATCCGTGCTCACCGAACTCGCCATCGTGCTCGTCGTGCGCACGCACAAGAAGTTATGGCGCAGCCGTCCCAGCCATTTGCTCGCGGGTCTCACCGTGGGCATCGGAGCCATTACCCTGGCCATACCGTTCGCGCCCTTCGCCGGGTGGTTCGGTTTCGTTCCCCTCGCGGGACCTGTACTCGCTGGCCTGCTGGCGATCACGGTGCTGTATGTCCTGGTGTCGGAGGTCACCAAAATCTGGCTTTTTGATCATGGTGGCCGGGGCAAGCGCAGGCGAAATGCGATGAGACCACTTGAGAGGAGGCCCGCAAAGCAAATCGGCCCGGCGCTCTAGCTAGACCAGCCGGGCGCAATCGCTCGCATCGATGTAGAAGTCCGGTACGCGAGGAGGTGGGCGAACGACCTGGTGTCAACCCCCAACAGCGGCCTTGGTCACGTTCACGCCAAGGTCATAAACAAGCTGCCCACCATAGTAGGCCGTTACGGTCACCAGGGCCGCGCCGGCTATTTCTACAGCGGGTATGGCGAGAGCCAATGTGCCCAATTCGCGATTTCGCGCCCACAACGCGAGTCGAATGAGACCCCAGCCCAGAAAGGTGGCGGCGCTGATAGTGCCCAAGCTCTCATGTATCTCCGCTACTTCGCTGCTGAAACCGGCGGCCTCGGCGTGGTCGAGGGCCATGCCTCCGAAGAACCAGGTGCCGACGGCGAACAATCCCGCGGTAACGGCAACAAAGGTGGAAATCGTCCCGACGCTCGAACGCATGGTTACGGCATTGCTTTTGGCGAGCGCGATGAGATCGATGACCGCAAGTGTGTAGATGAGCACAATAGGGAAGTGAACCAGGATCGGATGGACATGCTGGATTGCAGGCATTGTAAATTTTCTCCGGGAATAGTGAGGGTGGCAGCCGTTCGATACCTAGTCGTCTGTCAATCGTCGCTATCGCCGAATTCTTCGTCTTCCTGATGGGTGCGAGTGCCCGATGCGGATTTGTTGCCGATGCACTCGTCGTCGCCGACCGCTTTGACCGCCTTGGAACCAACGGTGTTCATCATGGGGATAGCCTCAAGGTCGATTGTATCGGAAGCAGTGGCGGAGGGGGCGCACGATCCATGGCTGGATTCAGCGGTGGCGGGTATGACAAGAGCTATGAGACCTGCAAGGGCGACAAGCAAAACCGGAAAGTTGCGCATGATGTATCCTTCTCTGCGCGCCCATCATCGGGCGCGATGGTTCTTGATAGACACCTGTTGCTTGCCGTCGGCTGACAACGATTGTCAGCGCTTTGAAAGCTTCCCAATGCGACATCTCTTTTCGATGAGAACCGCGTTAGCGCGCCTGGCAGCTCTGGGCATGGCAGGACTTATCTGGGCCACGCCATTTGCCGCTCGGGCACAAGACGACGACCACGACCGCGCTCGCGATCTTTATGAACGCGGCGAGATCGAGGGCCTTGCCGATATTCTAAGCGTCGTCCGCGCGAAGGCTCCAGGCGATATCGTAGCTGTAGATCTCATTCGCGTGGGAGGAAAGTGGGTCTATCGGGTTCAGGTGGTCGCTGCTGATGGTCGCCGCAGGATCGTTGATGTCGACGCCGGCGCCGGCGCCGTTTTGGGCGGCGAGGGCGACGGCAGATGAAAATCCTCCTGGCCGAAGACGAACCGCGCATTGCGGCCGACATCGCGGCGGTCCTCAAGGCATCTGGCATGGCTGTCGATATTGTTGGCGACGGCGATGCGGCCTGGTTCGCAGGCGATGTAGAGGACTACGATGCAGCAATCCTCGATCTGGGATTGCCTAAGCTCGATGGCCTCACGGTGTTGAAGCGCTGGCGCGCCAATGCCCGCCGCTTTCCAGTCCTGATCCTGACGGCGAGGGGGCTGTGGACGGAGCGCGTCGAAGGCATCAACGCCGGCGCCGACGACTACCTTCCGAAACCTTTCGAGATGGAGGAGCTGCTGGCGCGACTGCGCGCTATTTTGCGCCGGTCGAGCGGGCAGGCGGCACCGATTCTGAGATCAGGCCCTTTGCTGCTCGACACACGCCAGATGCGCATCTCGCTCCGCGGCGCTCCCGTAGCGCTTTCGCCGCTGGAATATCGGCTTCTGGCGTTCCTGATGCATCATGCTGGCCGGGTGGTCGCGCCAACCGAGCTTGCCGAACATCTCTATAGCTCCGGCAACGAACGCGATCCGAACACGATCGAGGTCATCGTTGCGCGTCTGCGGCGGAAACTTGGCAACGATGTCATCGAGACACGACGCGGGTTCGGATACGTCGTGCCTGATGGACCCGGCTGATGGGCAATTCGATCCGCTTCAGGCTTTGGTCGGCGGCAGCCATATCGATCGCCATTGCCCTGGCCATCGCCGGTGTTGGCCTGCGTTACCTGTTTGAGCTGAATGTCGAGCGGCGTGTCGTCAGTGAATTGACAGTCGATCTCAATGAACTGATCGGTGCGACAAAGTTCGCATCCGACGGCCGTTTGTCGGTCGAGTCGACGCTGGCTGACCAGCGCTTCGCCAGTCCATTGTCCGGCCACTACTGGCAGGTGGAAGACTTGGCCACCCACAGCCTCGTGCGATCGCGATCCCTCTGGGATGCAACGCTGACCCTGCCTGAGCGGGCAGCCAGCGGCGAGTTGAGAACGGAAGAGCTGAAGAGGCCCGGCGATGAACTCACGGTTGCGGTGGTGCGCACGATCACCGATGCCGATGGGCGTGCCTTTCGGGCCATCGTGGCGGAGGACCATAGCAATGTAGAAGTGTCTGTAGGCGAGTATGTCCGCGATCTCGCACCGGCGCTCATGGTCCTCGCATTCGCCCTGATGGGGGCGTTTTTCATTCAGATCACTGTTGGTCTGGCGCCGCTGGAAGGCCTGAGGGTCGCCGTCAGAGACGTGATTGCGCAGCGGACGGCGCGGCTGGACGTGGCAGCGCCGGGCGAAGTGCAGCCGCTCGCCGACGAGATCAACCGCTTGCTCGACGCCCAGGAGAAGGCCCTCTCCCGCGCCCGCTCGCGCGCTACCGATCTTGCGCATGGCCTCAAGACGCCGCTGCAAGTCCTGTCCGCCGATATCCGGACTTTGCGCGAAAAGGGCGAAACCAAGCTTGCCGACGAAATCGAGAAGAGCGCCGGCGCGATTCGCCGCCATGTCGAGCGGGAATTGGCGCGTGCCCGCTTGGCACCTGGTGTTTCCGGCAGGGCCGCGTGCCGTGTCCGGGAGGTGGCCGCTGGCGTGGTTGCCGTCGTCAAACGCACGCCAAGAGGCAAGCAGCTCTCATTCCTGATCGACGCCGCCGAGGATTTTATGGCGCCGATCGACGAAGGAGACCTATCGGAGATACTCGGCAACCTGGTGGAAAACGCGACGCGTTTCGCAAAATCCTTTGTGCGGGTTGGTGCATGCGCAAACGCAGGCGAGGTTGTTCTCGCCGTCGTCGACGATGGGCCGGGTATCCCCGAGGCCGACCGGCAGGCGGTTTTGTCGCGTGGCGTCCAACTCGACAGCAAGGGCGGCAGCAGGGGCCTTGGCCTGGCGATCGTCTCGGATATCGTCGAAGCCTATGGCGGCCGCCTTACGATGGCCAACGCCAGCCCCGGTCTGGCGGTGACCATCTACCTGCCTCGGCACGGGTGAGCGGCGCTCAGGCAAATCCGGGGAAGTAGTCAACCTTGATCCTTGAACGGCGCACACCCATGGCCAGCAACTTCTTCCGCAAAGCGTTGACCATGGCCTGAGGGCCGGAGATGTAGAAGGTGCGTTCGAGGTAGTCAGGCATGGTCAGGCGCACCAGGCGGGCGTCAATGTACCCGGGATACTGGCCGCGCTCAGCGCCCTTCGCCACGGCATGAAACGTCCTAATGCCCAGCTCGCGCCTCGCGGAGGCGAGCACTTGTCGATAAGCGATGTCTTCCTGGCTCTCTGTTCCGTAGAGAACAACGATGGGCCGCGATTCGTTGCGATCGATGAGATACTGGAGCATCGAACGGAATGGCGTGATGCCGATGCCGCCGGCCAGGAACGCGATCTTGATCTTCGGATCTGAAGGCAGCGTAAAATCACCGGCCAACTGCGCAGCATGGATAGTGCCGCCAGGCCTCATGGTGCCCAGCGCCTGCTTGAACGCGCTTGATTTCGGATAGAATTTGACGCCCAGCCGTACCGATTGCTCGGTGGGAGATGAAGCCACCGTGAAATAGCGCCGGTTGCCGCGGTTGTCGGATCTGTCGAGGCCAAGCGTCCACTCGAGGTACTGGCCCGCCTGGAAGGCGAGCTTCCGCTGCGACCTGAAGATGAAGTCGTAGCTATCGACGGCGGTTTGCTCGATGCGTTCCAAGGTCAGCACGAACCGTCCTTTCGGGCTGACCGCGTAGGCGAAGACGTTGCCCACCAGGAGAGCGAGCTCGGGTGTGAAATAGAATGAGCCGATATGGATGTTGGGCGCGAACAGAAAGCCCACAATGCCGGCAAAGGCGATACGCGGCCAGCGTATTGTCGGAGCCGTCAGCGGTTCGGTCAGCATCACGAAGGCGAAGAACAGCAGCGGCGACGAGCTAAAGGTCTCCGCGAGCGCGGTGCCATATTGAGACGGATCGGTAGTGGCCAGTATCGTCGCCAGCGCCACTCCGAAAAAGGTGGCCACGAGATCGAACCGGCGTAGCTTGCGCACCACCAGAATGCCGCCCAAGAGCACCAAGGGAAGCAACCAGACATTGCCCCCCACCCACCATGTGGCGGGGCGATCGAGCAAGAACGCGGCCAAAGCAACGCCCAGCGCGGCCGGATTGAACAGATGCTTCCTGCCGACGGCGAGAATGTATTTCGAGGAGATCGCCCATACCGAGGCGAATGCCATGGCGCCAATGCCTTTGAAGTCGGTGGCGGCGACCGGATCGAGGATAAGCGCCAGGATCATGGCGGTGATGTAGACGGACTCGCTGTTTGCGGGAACCTCGAAGATGTATGCAAAAACCCTGTTGGTGATCCAGCAGGCGGCCAGCACCAGACCGGTCGCGAGGGCAAGTGCAGACGGATCATGCGGCACAAGATCCAGGAAGCTCAAGACGAGAGCGGTGCCCAGCAGCGCCATCAGGTAGTAGAGAACCAGCCGATACATGGTCAGGTGGTCGAGAAGCCGATCCAGGGTCTTGATCATGGTTGGCAGAAAGCTCCAAAGCCGCTTGTCGGCGTGGCACGGCAGTTGCCATCGACGAGATATCCCTCGAGCCCTTGTGTCTGCTCGAGAAAGAGGATGCCGTCCCGGCCCATGGCAAAGGCCGCGGTGGCGAAGCGATCGGCCTCGAGCACATCAGAGCCTATGACGGTCAGGCTGACGATGTCGGTGATCGGATCATGCGCTGCCCGAGGATTGTAGATATGCAGCCCGCGCGCGTATGTGCCGGAGGTGGCGACGCCGCATCCTCGCGGATAGATCACCTTGATGATCTCATCCGCGTGGAACGGATTGCGGATGCCGACGCTCCAGTCCCGACCAGAAGCATTCCTGCCGGAGGACTGGATGTCGCCGCCCGCCTCGATGAAGAAGTCGCTGACGCCGGCCTGACGGACGATTTCGGCCGCGTTGCGGATGGCCCAGCCCTTGACGATGCCGGAGGGATCGAGGGAGCCGTCCGGCCTGTGAATGTCGAAATACCCGTCCGTCTCTCTTCTTGTTTGTTCCGCAAGCGCCATCACGTCACGCATCTGGCCGCTCCAGTCGCGCACCGGAACGTCGCCCCGGTTTATGGCCGAGATTTCGCTGTCTTTCCGGTAGGTGCTGAAGCGTCGGTCGACGCCGTCGAAATAGTCGAAGACCTTGCCGACAAGGTCGCCTGCCGGGACGCCCAGGTCGACAGTGATGGGCATGCCCATCAGAATTCTGGTTTCGCGCATGGAACTGCTACGACGCCTTCCTCAGGGCACCGCGCAGCGACTGGATGAAGGCCTTGCTGGTCAGGGTCGCGCCCGAAATGATGTCGACATCCGCGCTTTGCGCGGCGATGGCTTCGTCGCGCAGCATGGGCAACGCCTGCCGGTTGATGTTGACAGAGGTGCGGCGATCGTTGGGGTATCTCAGTATCTTGAGCGCAGTGAGACGACCGCCCTGAACAAGCGCTTGAAGCTGGATGATGCCGTAGTAGGCGTCGGCCGCAGGTCCAGCGTAGACCCCGTCGACATAGCCGTGAGCCGCAAGCTTCACACCGGTGCGAACGACGTGGGCGGGTGCCTCAGAATATTCCGGCCGTGGCTGCGGAACCGGAACATAAACAGCCGGTGTCACAGCAAACGAAGGTGCTTCCGGCATTTCGACACTTGCGGCTGCAAGCGTGGGGTTTCGCTTCGGTGCCGGAGGCGGCGGGTTGGCGGCCGTCGCCGGCTTCGGCGCAGCAGCCGCAACTGGGTCCGTTTTGAACTCGCCCGGCTTGTCTTGCGTCAGCTCCTGCCTCGCATTCTGTCGGGGAGCGTTGGGTAAGCGCGCCGCCGGTGCACTAGCCGGAAAGGCCGGAGCCGGAGGGACGACCCGCGGCAACAGGCTCTGCTCCGAGGCACCGGTGGGGCTCCGCACATCGATCAGGTCGTCGGCGGGGGGACTACCAGCCTGACTCCAGACATAGGCCCCGGACGACGCGATCACGAAGAGCGATAAGGCGATCTGTTTCATTAGCGTTGCATCCCAGATTCAGGCATGCATCGGCCGAGCCGCTACATGCGCGCTGGGGCAATATCTCACGTGCTAGCTGACAACTGGCTGTCAGCCGCCACGGCATGCGGAAATTGCCGGGTAGGCGAACCAGCCAATTGACTTTGATCAAGGCATTTGCCCGGATCGAAGGGCAATGAGCGTCAGGCGCTTTTTGGACAATTCTTCGGATCATGAGCCGTCTTCACACTGAAAACCATCTGGTGTCGCGCATTGGCTGGCTACGAGCCGCGGTGCTCGGCGCCAATGACGGTATCGTTTCGACTGCCAGTTTGATCATTGGGGTTGCAGCCGCCAACGCAAACACCGCCAGCGTCCTGGTGGCGGGCATTGCGGGTCTGGTTGCGGGTGCCATGTCGATGGCCGCCGGCGAATATGTATCCGTCAGTTCCCAGGCCGATACCGAGCAGGCAGACCTCGCCCGTGAGCGAAAGGAACTAGCGAACCAACCCGAGTTCGAGAGGCACGAGCTCGCGCAAATCTATATTCATCGCGGAGTCGAGCCGCGACTGGCCCTGCAGGTGGCGGATCAGCTGATGGCCAAGGACGCGCTCGGCGCCCACGCCCGCGACGAGTTGGGCATTTCCGAGACGACCGCAGCACGGCCGATCCTCGCCGCGCTGGCTTCAGCAGCGGCGTTCTCCGTCGGTGCGGTCATGCCTCTGGCGATGGTGCTGCTTTCGTCGCCTTCAAGACTCGTCGTCGTCGTATCGATTGCATCGCTGCTGTTCCTGGCGGTGCTGGGCGCAATCGGCGCGAGGGCCGGCGGCGCCGACGTGCTGAAGGCCACCGCTCGCGTCACCTTCTGGGGAGCTCTGGCAATGGCTCTGACTGCCGGTGTTGGCGCGATGTTCGGCACGGCAGGCTAGCAGATGGCACCCGTGCTGAGTTCTCTCGCCCCCGGGTGCCTATGACACAAGCACCATGGACAACGGCCCGGCGCAGAAGAGGTTGTCCTTGACCTCCCTTACCCCCTCGACGTTCTCCGCCGCGACAACCGCCGCCTGGCGCTGACGCTCATCGAAAATGGCGCCGCTCAGTTCGACGACGCCTTGGTCGACCCTCACGCCGATCAATGTGCCGTCGCCCCATGCCTGGCCCTGCAGCTCGGCGACGATGGCCTTGCGAATGAGTTCGTCGTCGGCGGTTGCCGCACCTGATTGGGGCAGGATGCGAAGCAGGGCGCGCAGCAGGTCCGTGCGCGTGATGATGCCGACGGGCTTGCCGGCCTCGACGATCGGCACGTTCTTGATGGCGTGGCGGGTCATCAGCTCGACGATATCGGCGAGCGTAGCAACCGGTGGCGCAGAGACGATCTCGGTCGTCATCACCTCGTCGACTCTTCGTGCGTTGGCGCGAACGTATTCATTGGCGATCCTGCCGGGGCCGACCAGGAATTCCAGCCAATGCGGACGAGTGCGTTGCGTGCCCAGCTCCTGGCGGCGCAAGAAATCGCCTTCGCTGATGATGCCGACCATGGCGCCATCGCGCGTGATCGGCAGGCAACTGATTTTCCTGGTCAGCATCAGATCGGCCGCTTCGGCGATCGAGGCCGAAACATCGATCGAGATCACCGGCGTCGTCATGATGGCCTGGGCTTGCATCGGCATCTCCTGCGTCCAGGCTGCTATTTGGAACACCGCGAACGACGGCGCTTTGATCTGCGTCAGTTCGATCGCGAGCCATCGCCGCTTCGATCATCGGGCTCGATCAGTATCCGCTCCGCGGCACCGTCAAGATCCTCGTACTGGCCGCTTCGCAATGCCCATAGGAATCCTGATAGGCCCAGCGCCCCCAGAAACAACGCCACCGGGATGAGATAGACGAGGGTGGTCATGGCTGGACCATCCCGGCCACGTCGGCGCGACGCTGGCGCATGCCGAGTTGAGGCGGCGCCATCCTCGTTGCGCCCCTCAGCCGCATCGCATTGGCGATCACGATCAGCGAGGACGCAGACATTGCGATCGCGGCAATGAGCGGTGTGACGTGCCCAAGGATGGCGATCGGGACGGCAAAGGCGTTGTAGACGATCGCTATAGCGATGTTTTGGCGAATGAGCCGGCCTGCCTTTCGCGAGACATCGATGGCAAGAGGGACCGCGAGAAGGCTTTCGCGCAGGAAAACGAAGTCCGCGGCCTTGCGGCCAATGTCGGCCGCTGTCGCAGGCGCGATCGAGACATGAGCCGCTCTCAGCGCCGGCGTATCGTTGAGACCGTCGCCCACCATCAGCACCTCGTGTCCCGCGCGCGTCAGCGACTCGATCCACTCCACCTTTCCCGAAGGCAGCAGCGCCGGCACGAAATTCTCGATTTCCAATGTGTCGGCAACCTCGCCGCAGGCCTTTTCGGTGTCGCCGGACAACATGTCGACCGACACGCCGGCCTGCTTCAACTGCCGTATCGCTGTCCTGGCATCCGGTCGGGTCGCATCCTCGAAGGCGAAGCACGCGACGATGCTGCCATTCCTCGAAAGCACGGTCCCGCCATAGCCGCCAATCTTGCCTTCGCCGCCGGTGCGAGCCTTCCATCCGGCCCATCCGCGTCGGCCAAGGCGCCAAGTGTCGCCACCGGCGAGCGCTTCGACGCCGAAGCCGGGTTCCTCGCGCACGGAGTCAAGCTTGGGTTGACCGGAAAAACCTCCGTGGACCGCAATGGCTTTTGAGAATGGGTGGCGGGAATGCGCTGCGATGTCGGCGGCCATCGCGAGCATGGTCGGATCGATCGCGGATGCGTTGACGAGCCTCGGCTGTCCGAACGTCAGCGTCCCGGTCTTGTCGAACACGGCCGTGTCGATCGCGGCGAGGCGTTCCATGGCCGAACCGTCCTTGACCATGACCCCGGCCTCGAAAAGGCGCCGGGCCGCGACCACCTGGACGATCGGCACCGCGAGGCCGAGCGCGCAGGGACACGTGATGATAAGCACGGCGATGGCGATGGTCATCGCCCGGTGCCAATCGCCGGATACGGCCATCCAGCCGAGGAACGTTGCAAATGCCGCCAGATGCACGACGGGCGCGTAGAGCGCCGACACCCGGTCGGCTATCCGCCGGTAGCGCGAGCGTCCGCCTTCGGCGGCTTCCATCAACCGAACCATTTCCGCCAGGAAGGAGTCCTTCGCGGCGGCGGTTGCCTGCATCGTCAGCGGACCCGTGAGGTTTAGCGTGCCGGCCTGGACATGGGTCCCGGCGCCTACTGCCTTTGGCGCGCTCTCGCCGGAGACGATCGAGCAATCGAGGTCGGAATTGCCGTTGAGTATATCGCCGTCGACCGGAACCCGCTCTCCGGCCGCGATGAGCAGGCGCATTCCGGGCATGAGTTCGGCGGCGGGCACGTATTCGCGCGTACCGTCCTCGCGCAGCACAACCGAACCCCGCGCCGCCAGCCTTGACAGGCCGTTGACGGCTGTTCGTGCCCGCTCCCGCATCACGTGGTCTAGCGTGCGGCCGATCAACAGGAAGAAGAGCAGCGATACCGAGGCATCGAAATAGGCGTGCTCGCCATGATTGATGGTCTCATAAAGGCTCATCGCGTAGGCAAGGGAAACGCCGACCGCGATCGGCACATCCATGTTCATCCGGCCATGGCGAAGCGCGTTTGCCGCGGAGCGGAAGTAGATCCCGCCGGCGAAGGCGAGCGCCGGGATGGCGATGAGGGCGGATATCCAGTGAAACAGGTCCCGCGTCGCCCCTTCGGCTCCGGACCAGACAGACACCGAAAGCAACATGATGTTGCCCGCGGCGAAGCCCGCGACAGCGACGGCGCGGATCAATTCCGACAGCGTCTTGTCCCTCTCATGGGCTTCCGGGTCGAACAGATGTGCCCGGTAGCCCAGCCGTGAGAGCACCGCGAAAAACGGAGGAACGTCCTCCCCGTGCCAGCGGACCGATACTCTTTTCGTCGAGAGATTGACGCGGGCCGTTTCAACATTCTCAAGCTTGGTGAGCGCGGCTTCGATCGCCTGGATACAGCCACCGCAATGGACCGCAGGCACCGACAGATCGGTCTGACGGCTGCCGCCCAACGAGCGGCTGGCCAGCTTGACTTCGTCACTGGATGGCAGCGCGGATGCCGCGCTGGTGACATCCAGCGCCATTTCGGCGCCAGGCGCGCAGCAGCTCATTGCATCGCTCCCTTGGAGATCACGATCCGGCGAACGTCGCGATAGGGCGCGGCAAGCCCGGCGTCGGCGTCGATTTCGACGATCCAGACGCCATCCTTCGGTGTGTGCCGCACACTGAATTCCTGGCCCGCGCCGGCCGCCAGGACCACGGCCTCGTCTTCGGCCTCATAGGCGGGATGCCGGAACAGCATACGGACGCCGTGCAAGCCGACGGGCTTGCCGGCAGCATCCGCCAGCCCATAACGGACCTCGCCGGACGCAATCGTCAGCCTGCTCTTCCAGCCAAGCGCGGCCTGCGCGCGGCCCTCGCGGGCCTTCTCGTTGAACTGCTGGCTTGCCACATAGGTGTTTTCGACGACAAGGCCGGTCCAGCTCCTGCGAGCGAACGTCGCCATCGTCAGGTTGACGGCAATGACGACCGCGAAGAAGGCAACGATGGAGAACAGCATGTGCCGGCCGGTGAACTCGCGCGGCTTGTGTGCAGGGGTGTTCATTTGCCGTTCTCCGGCGCGTTGAAACTGGCGGTATATTCGGCGGATTCGGCACTCGCCTTGTCCTGGATGCGGAATTCGAAACTCTGCACAGGGTCCTTGATCCGATCCGCCGGTTGGCGAACGAAGACCTTGAGCATCTTCAGCCGATCGGGTTCGACCGGAATGGCGAAGGAGCGGCTCGGCGGCTGGTCCACGCCGACGATGCTCATTTCGCCGCCTTCGAGACCCTCAAGCGTGACCTCGATCGTCCTCGGCTCAGGGATCATGTTGAGCAGCTTGACGGTGTAGCCGTTGCGGATCGACCCATCCGAGAGTGTCACGAATTGCGGATTTCTGTCGTGCAGCACACTCAGCTCAAGCCGCTCGCGCGTCAGCAGCGAATAGAGGAGCGCCAGCCCGATCGCCGACCATACGGCGAGATAGATGTAGGTGCGCAAGCGGAAGATCTTGCCCAGATGGAAATGCGCCAGCCCGTCGACAAAGGCGCCGCTCGCGGTCCTGACGAGCGCCGGATCCACAGGCCCGCTGCCGCCCGCCGTCGCCAGCGCCATGTTGGCGTTGTAGTCGGACAAGGTCGCGTAGGAGATCAGCCCGCGCTCCCGGCCAAGCTTGTCCATCACGCCATCGCAGGCGTCGATGCAGAGCGCGCAGGTGATGCACTCCAGCTGCTGCCCATCGCGAATGTCGATTCCCATCGGGCAGACGGCGACGCAGGCGTTGCAGTCGACGCAGTCGCCGACCGATTGCCCGGCGGCGGTGGCCTTCTTGGCATGCCGCGAACGCGGCTCGCCACGCCAATCGTTGTATGTCACGGTCAGCGAATTCTCGTCGAGCATGGCGGCCTGTATGCGCGGCCACGGGCACATATAGGTGCAGACCTGCTCACGCATCAGCCCGCCGAACACGTAGGTTGTGCCGGTCAGGACGAGGATGGTGACATAGGCAACGGGAGCGGCCGTGCCGGTGACGACTTCGGAAAGCAGCGTCGGTGCATCCGCGAAGTAGAAGATCCAGGCGCCGCCGGTGGCGACCGCGATGACAAGCCAGATGATATGTTTGGACGCACGCAGGAAGAGCTTGCGGGCGCTCCACGGAGCGGCGTCCAGCTTGATGCGGGCATTGCGATCGCCTTCGATGGCGCGCTCCACGACCAGGAACAGGTCCACCCAGACCGTCTGCGGGCAGGTATAGCCGCACCAGGCTCGCCCAACCGTCGACGTGATCAGGAAAAGACCGACGCCTGCCATCATCAGAAGGCCTGCGACGTAGTAGAATTCCTGCGGCCAGATCTCGACGAAGAAGAAATAGAAACGGCGATTGGCCAGATCGATGAGGATAGCCTGGTCGGGCGCGAACGGCCCGCGGTCCCAGCGCAACCACGGCGTCAGGTAATAGATGCCCAGCGTGATCGCCATCACCAGCCATTTGAACTGTCGAAAACGACCGGAGGCGCGCTTCGGAAAGATCTTCTTGCGCGCAGCGTAAAGTGGCTGTCGCGTCTTGGCGGAGTTGACCGCTTCGGCCTCGAGCCGTTCTACCTGCGTTTGATCCAGCACGACGATCTCCAATCGCGGCGAAGTCGTACCGCTTCTGTCCGGCAGTCTTGCAATCGCTCACGCCGTGTCGCGTTGATGCAGGTCAAATTCACTTGCCAAAAACAGATCGAGGCCCGGCGCAGCTCGCCGGGCCTCGTCGCTTGAACGGCTAAGGGTCGAGAACAGGCCCCGCTTCCTATTCTCCGCCGCCAAGCGAATGGACATAGACCGCCAGTTCCTTGACCGTCGTCTCGCCGAGGCGGCCGACCCAGGCGGGCATCACCCCATTCTTCGGGGCTTTCACCTGAGAGGCGATTGCCGCTTCCCCGGAGCCGTAGAGCCAAATCGCATCGGTGAGATCGGGAGCGCCGAGCTCCCTGTTGCCCTTTGCGTTCGCGCCGTGGCAGGCGGCGCAGTTGTCCGCGAAGACCTTCGCGCCGGGCTCGATCAAGCTCTTGTCTTTCACCGGCCCCGACAGGCTGGCGACGAAAGCGCTGACCTGGGCGATCTGCCCCGGCTGGAGCACATCCGCGAAGGCCGTCATTTCCGACTGGCGGGTATCGGGGTCGGCGGTAAAGCGGATGCCGTGCGTGATCGTCTGCTGGATCTGGTCAGTCGTGCCACCCCAAAGCCAATCATCATCGTTGAGGTTCGGAAACCCTTTCGACCCTTGTGCGCCGGATCCGTGGCATTGCACGCAATTGACCTTGAACGCCGCGCCGCCGGCCGAGACGGCGAACTCGCGCAGCGCGTCGTCCGAAGCGATTTCGGAAACGGTCTTGGATTGTATTGCCGCCACATATTTGGCCTTGCCGGCTTCCGCCGCGGCCATTTCGTTCTTGACGTCGTCGCGGCTGGAGAAGCCCAGGACGCCCCTGGTGGCGGAACTCAGCATCGGCCAGGCGGGATAGGCGATCGTATAGGCGATCGCCCAGGCGATGGTGACGTAAAAGGTGATCACCCACCACCGGGGCAGCGGGTTGTTGAGCTCCTTGATCCCGTCCCACTCGTGGCCTGTTGTCGCGATGCCCGAGATTTCGTCGATATGCTCGCTGCTCATGATCAGTCGTCCTCGAGTGGGATTTGTGCGGCCCGGTCGGCATGCGTCCTACCGCCGGGGCGAAACGCGAAGCCTATGCAGCCGATGAAGAACAGGGCCATGACAAGCAGGCCCCAACTGTCGGCAAATTCCCGCATCAGGTTGTAGTCCATCTGGCACTCTCCTCAGCGATAGCCGGCTGCTTCGTCGTAGGTCTTGAAGTCGACCAGCGTACCGAGCATCTGCAGATAGGCGACCAGGGCATCCATCTCGGTCACTTGCTGGGGATTGCCGTCGAAGTCACCGACCTTGGCCTTGGGATAGCGGGCCTCCAATGCGGACGTGTCGGCATTGGGATCCGCCTGTGCCATCAGATCGGCGTTGGCGTTGGCGATCATGTCGTCCGAATAGGGCACTCCGACGCGCCTGTTGGCGATGAGATGCGTCGAGAAGTCCTTGATCTCGATGGGCGTGTCCTTCAGGAACGCATAGCTTGGCATGATGGATTCCGGCACCACCGAGCGCGGATCGTCGAGATGCTGGACATGCCATGCGTTCGAGTAGCGATCGCCGACACGAGCGAGATCGGGGCCGGTGCGCTTGGATCCCCATTGGAACGGGTGATCGTACATCGACTCAGCCGCCAGGCTGTAGTGGCCATAGCGCTCGACCTCGTCGCGAAACGGCCTGATCATCTGGCTGTGGCAGAGGTAGCATCCCTCGCGCACATAGATGTTGCGCCCGACGAGCTCGAGCGGCGAATAGGGCCGCATGCCGTCAACCTTCTCGATGGTGTTGTCGAGATAGAAGAGCGGCGCGATCTCGACGATGCCGCCGACGGTCACCACCAGCAGAGATCCGACGAGAAGAAGCGTGGCGTTCCTCTCGATCAGCGCGTGTTTGTCCATCAGACCCATGTCTGGCTCCTTATTCGGCAGGCTGGAAGGCGGGCTTGGAGCCCGGCAGGGGTTGCTCCTCGCGCTGGTAGCCGAGGATGGTCATGGTGACGTTCCAAGCCATGATCAGCGCGCCGGCGAGGTACATGGCGCCGCCAGCGGCGCGCATGACGTAGTAGGGGTGCATCGCGGCCACGGTCTCGGCGAACGAGTAGACGAGGAAACCCTGCTCATCGTACTCACGCCACATCAGGCCCTGCATGATGCCGGAAACCCACATCACGGCGGCGTAGACGACGATCCCAAGCGTTGCCAGCCAGAAGTGCCAGGTGACGAGCCGCAGCGAATAGAGCCGCTGACGGTTCCACAGCTTGGGCACCATGTAGTAGATGGCGCCGAACGAGATCAGGCCGACCCAGCCGAGCGCGCCCGAATGGACGTGGCCGACGGTCCAGTCCGTATAGTGGGACAGCGAGTTGACGGCCTTGATCGACATCATCGGGCCCTCGAAGGTCGACATGCCGTAGAAGGCGATGGCCGCGACCATCATGCGGACGATCGGATCCGTGCGGATCTTGTCCCAGGCGCCCGAAAGCGTCATCAGGCCGTTGATCATGCCGCCCCAGGAGGGCATCCACAGCATGACGGAGAACACCATGCCGAGCGTCTGCGCCCAATCGGGCAGCGCGGTGTAATGAAGGTGATGCGGACCCGCCCAGATGTAGAGGAAGATCAGCGCCCAGAAATGGATGATCGAAAGGCGGTAGGAATAGACCGGCCGGTTCACCTGCTTCGGCACGAAGTAGTACATCATGCCGAGGAAGCCCGCGGTGAGGAAGAAGCCGACCGCGTTGTGGCCGTACCACCACTGGGTCAGCGCGTCCTGAACGCCTGAGAAGGCGGAGTAGCTCTTCGAGCCGAGGAACGAGGCGGGCATCGACAGGTTGTTGACCACATGCAGCATCGCAATGGTCACGATGAAGGAAAGATAGAACCAGTTGGCGACGTAGATATGCGGTTCCTTGCGCTTCAGGATGGTGCCAAGGAAAAGGATGAGATACGCGACCCAGACGATCGTCAGCCAGAGGTCGACATACCATTCCGGCTCGGCGTATTCGCGGCTCTCGGTGATGCCGAGCAAATAGCCGGTCGCGGCCATGACGATGAAAAGCTGATATCCCCAGAAGACAAACCAGCCGAGGTTACCGCCGAACAAGCGCGCGCGGCAGGTGCGCTGCACGACATACATGGACGTGCAGAGAAGCGCATTGCCGCCGAAGGCGAACACGACGCCGGAAGTGTGCAGCGGCCGCAGCCGGCCGAAATTGAACCAGGGCTGGATATCGAGATCCGGATAGGCGAGCTGAAGCGCGATGATGACGCCGACCAGCATGCCGACGACGCCCCAGAACACCGTGGCGATGGCTCCGTAGCGGATCGGGCCATCCATGTAGGCGGAGGGGTCGATCGCGGCTACCGGTTTGAAATCCGTGTTGCGCAACAGGATCGCCGTGAAGCCAGCCAGGACGAAGAACAGAACCCACATATGCTGGCGAAAAGGCTCATCTGCGCCGAAGCCTGCAGCCACAAGAGCGGCAAAGGCAAACAGGCCTAGAAGGACGATCTCCGTGCCAAATCTCATTGTAAGTCCCCGATCTCGAATTCCGGCGGATGCCGACCGCCGCATGAATTCCGCAACCCGAGACCGTCGGCCTTGATCTAAGTCAAAGCCGCATCGTTTCGCTTTCGGCAGCGTCGACTTCCGGAAACGACCAGGAGGCAATCATGAAGAAAGGGCCGCTTCAAAAGGCGCTCCTTCCCACGGGCCTCGACAATTCTCTGCCGGCGAGCTGGTCAGGCCATCAGGCGCTATCGGGCGAAACGATGAAGTGCGCACATCGCGAGAAACTCAGGCTTTGCGATGCGCTGGAGAAGCTGGCCGATCAATTGCCGAACGTGGACCGCCTGCAATGCCTCAACCTGGCCAACACAATCGTTCCCTTGATACGCGATGTGCATCGGTATGAGGAGGCGGTTGTCTTCCCCGCCTACGAGGCGGCTTTGACTTTGGTCGAGGCCAGTCTTTCCTCCGTCAGCAGGCTTCGCGCGGAGCATATCGAGGACGAATGCTTTGCCGGCGAGGTCACCGAGGCGCTGCTGGCGATCGGTCACGGGGGAGGAACAAAGAATGCCGAAGCCGTCGGATTCATGTTGCGAGGCTTCTTCGAAAGCCTGCGCCGCCATGTCGCCTTCGAGCGCGAGCATGTCCTGCCGCGGATCGGAATAGACGGATAAGGCTCGGCTAAAGCGCGTCGCGATCCCTCAGGTTCGCTCCATGCGCTTCAGGCGCTTGATTTTGCGCATGTCTTTGTCGCGAAACCGGGTCCACTTTCGGGAGACAGGATTTTAGTCGCCGCAGCGTTGCTCCAGGCGGCCCAGATCATCCACCGTCACATGCCGGTTGTTCTCGATCCGGATCACGTCACTCGCGCGCAGCCTGGTCAATTGGCGGCTCACCGTCTCGATCGTCAGTCCGAGAAAGTCGGCAATGTCGGCGCGGGTCAGCGGCAGGTCGAAGCTGGCCGACCTGGCCGCCGGGTCGGCAGCCGGGTCGATGTTCCTGGCAATCATCAGAAGGAAGCTCGCGACCCGCTCGGATGCCGTCTTGCGCCCTAGCGCCAGCATCCATTCACGCGCCTCGTCGAGCTCGTTCAGCGTCTGCTTGAGCAGGCGATGTTCGAGCCCCGGCGAAGCCTTCATCATCCGTTCGATGACCGTCCTTGGGAACGAGCACAGCGACACTTCCGTCGCCGCTTCGGCATCGATCGCGCTTTCCGACTTGAACGGCCTGCCCAGAAAGTCCGGAGCGAACTGGAGGCCGACAATCTGCTGGCGGCCGTCCGAAAGGCCCTTCGTCAGCTTGACCACGCCCGAGAGCACGTTCGAATAACTTTCCACGGCTTCGGCATCGCCCATCAGCCCAGCCCCAGCAGAAACGCCGCGCCTCGACGAGGTCTTGGCCAGCTCGACCAATTGGTCGGGTTCGAGCGCGCCGCACACACCGCGGTGGCGCGCTTCGCAGGATTGGCAAAGAACGGGGATGCCGGCACCATGGATATCCTGTCTGATCGTCATCGCATCGCCCAGGGTCAGAGACAAAGACGAAGACAGGATACCATTTTCGCATCGCGTTATTGTTGCGTCAGTTTGTCCATGCCGCCGGTACCTTGATCGAAATCAAAGTCCGGCTTGCCTGCCCGGCTAGATTGGCTCAATGGAACCAAAAGCTGCCAACGACGCGCATCGCTTATTGACCGCTAACCCGGCGGAGAACGTGCCACGTTACACAAGCTACCCGACAGCGCCGCACTTCCATTCGGGAGTCGACGCGGTGACGGTTCGCGGGTGGCTGAATGCGCTTGAGAGCAGTGACGAGATATCGCTGTATCTGCATATCCCCTATTGCGACAGGCTGTGCTGGTTCTGCGCCTGCCACACCAAGCAGACCCGGCACTATGCGCCGGTGGCCACCTTTCTGCGTTCGCTGCACAGAGAAATCGAAACTGTCGGCGGCCTGGTGAGCGGCCTGGGCAGGGTCCGCGCCGTCCATTTCGGCGGCGGCTCCCCGACGATGCTCAAGCCCGACGACATCCTCATGCTCGGAAGCGCGTTGCGGGACCGGTTCGACTTTCTCGATGACGCCAGTCTCAGTGTCGAGATCGATCCGAGCGACATGGACGAGGGGCGGCTTGACGCTTTCGCGGCGATAGGCATGACGAGAGCAAGCCTCGGCGTCCAGGACTTCGATCCCAAGGTGCAGAAGGCGATCAATCGCGAGCAGAGCTTCGCGCTGACCAAGAGCATTGTCGATGCGGTGCGGGCGCGAGGCGTCACGTCCGTCAACCTGGATCTGCTTTACGGACTGCCGCACCAGACCTGCGAGAGCGTTGCGGCGACTGTCTCCCAGGCGCTGACGCTGGCGCCAGACAGGCTGGCGCTGTTCGGCTACGCGCATGTGCCGTGGTTCAAGAAGCATCAGACGATGATCGATGAGGCCTGGCTGCCCGATTCAGCCGCACGCCTGGCTCAGTCGCAGCTCGCCGCGCGGCTGATTGTCAATGCCGGCTACGAGGCGTTGGGATTGGATCATTTTGCCAAGCCGCAGGATACGCTGGCCGTCGCCGCGCGCGGCGGCAAAATCCGTCGCAATTTCCAGGGCTATACCGAGGACCAGTGCGAGACTCTGATCGGCCTTGGGCCTTCCGCCATCAGCCGGTTCCGCCAGGGCTATGCTCAGAACATCATCGCGACCGGCGAGTACGAGAAGGTCGTGAACGCCGGGCAGCTGGCGGTGGCGCGCGGCATTGAGTTCAGCGTCGATGACCAGGCGAGGGCATGGGTCATCGAACGCCTGATGTGCAACTTCACTTTCTCCGCGATAGAGCTTGTCGAACGCTTCGGAAATGTCGGCCAACGCCTGCTCTGCGAGGCGAGTCGCTTGGCCATCGGCGGCGCAGGCCAGCTTCTGAGGCTGGACGGCGAGAACTTCATCGTGCCGGAACAAAGCCGTCCGCTTGTCAGGACGGTCGCGGCGAAATTCGACAAATATCTCAGGAGCGGAACCGCCAGGCACTCGGTCGCGGTCTGAGCGATACGCGGCGCCGCGGATCAGAAGTGCTCGCCAACCCTGAAGGGGCCGACACGGGTGCCGGCCGCGATCAGGTAAGCGGTCGACCAGCCGATCAGCAGAAACCCGTTCACGCCTTCCAGGGCCGCCAGGACGCGCCAACCGTGAGCGGGCACCACGTCGCCATAGCCGACAGTGGAGAAGGTGATGGTGGAGAAGTAGAGCGCGGTCTCGAAGTCGGGCAGGATTTCAAGCTGGCGATAGACGCCGGCCCAAAGCCATACTTCAGTCGTCATGATTGCAAAGAGGCCCATTACGACGGTGATCATCGCCACGACGCGACTGCGGCGGCCGTGCATGCGAAAGCGGGCGACCAGGCGCGCCATCGCGTAGGTGACCGCGATGAGACCGAACGTGTGGATCAGGACGGTCAGGCTGATGACAATCGTGCCGACGCAGAGATTGAGGATCATTCGAGGAAGCTATGTCCTCCGATGAGCTTGGTCTTTGCTTAAAATCAAGTCCGGGACCGGCTTAAAGCGCGTCGCGATCTTTCAGATTCGCTCCATGCGCTTTTGGTTTTTGATTTTACGCATGTCTTTGTCCCGAAACCGGTTCCCACTTTCGGGAGACACGCTTTAGCAGGGTCCAGGGACGATCACCAGCCCGAGTCAATCCATCCGCTACCTGCGCCCCGCGGCGGGATCCAGGCGGAAGAACATGGCGAGCTTCAGGCTCGCAGCGATCCGTTCCGCCCGCTCGACGAACACCGCCGCGATTTCGGGCGCGAACAGCTCCGACGCCGTTTCACGGAAGAGAGCCAGCCAGATATCGAAGTCGGCTTCGGTGACATCCCCGAGCTTCAGGTGCGCCGGCACCGGCCGTCCGTGATAGTCGCCGCTCTTCAAGATAACGGAGCACCAGAAGTCCGTCATCTTCTCCAGATGCGGCTCCCAATCACCAGTGATTTCGCGAGCGAAAATTGGACCGAGACGTTCGTCGTTCCTGACCTTCGCATAGAACGCGCGCACCAGCTTGCCCATCGACGCCCTGTCGACGCCGTCGTGGTCCAGAGGCAATTCGGCGGCAGGGCGCGCCCGTTCGATCACAGCGGATCTCGAAGTCATTCGTGCTCTCATTGTTGATGTCAGGTGATGCCCAGGCGGCGAAGGACGGCCCGCAGAAGGCCACCGCGCTCGCGCACAAGACGGAAGCCGAGATTGTCCGGCGGTGTGCCGACCGCGCAACCGCCGCTCTTGCCGTCGCGGATGAAGTTCGACATGTAAGTGCGGTGGAAACCCTCTACGGCATGCACGCCGCAATTGGCAATCGAGCTGACGGTGCCGTCGCTGGACATCGTTGCGTGGGCGTAACATGTCGATGTCCACTCCCAGACGTTGCCTGCAATGTCGGCAACGCCCCTTGAGTTGAGGCCAAAAGACCCGGGCGGTCGCGGTTCAGGATCCGGCTTACGTCCCAGCGCGACTTCGTTGCGATACCGCGTGAGCCATCGCCTTGCCGGGTCGGACGGGTCGCCTTCTCCGCCTTCTATGTCGGCACGAAATCGCTCGCCTGCGGCAAAGGCCCACTCCGGATCTGTCGGCAAGCGCCATGTTTCGCCGGTTCGCGCCGACAGCCAACTCGCATAGGCCTGCGCATCGATGAAGCTGACGCCTGTCGCCGGAACGTTGCCGGCATGGCGCGAGTCGGCGGGCTTGCAGGCCCCATCCGAGACGCAACGGTCATAGTCGGACGCGCTCACCTGGAACTTCATGATTTCCAGCGGCGCATCGATGGTCTCTATCAAGACGGGCGCCGGCGCGGGACGGTTGTCCTTGAGGAATTCGCCAGGCTGCGGGTGGTTGAATGAACCGGGTTTCAGAGTCACCAACTCACTCGCGGCAATTGGACTCCCGGGCTGCGAGGACATGTCGTCGATCGCGCGGCTGACGCCCAGACCGATGAGGGCGGCAGCCGCGATTGTTCCGAACGTGAAGACAGGGTCGAAAGACATCTCGAAACTCCGCCTGCCGGTGCAACCCGCCTGCGGTAACGGCGGGCTGCAGAGCGATCGGCTTCCTCGTCTAGGAGGTGATCGCCTTGGGTGCTTCGACCTGCATCATCAGATCATCGTTCCAAGTTCCGTCGACCGTGAAATGCGCGGTCGCGCCTAGCTCGACTGCCTCGATCAGATTGTGATTCACGTAGGCATAGATTCCCGGCTGCCGGAATGTGTAGAGCGCGGCACCCGCCGAACCGCCGCGTATGAACCAGGTTTCCATGTCCTTGGCCGGCGGGTTCGCGAACTTGCCCCCTTCCCAGACGAAGTCGCCGTGCCCGCCGATCAGGTGCGGGCGGGTGTCGCGATTGGCCTGGGAGTGGACGATCAGCACCGTTTCGCCAACCTTTGCCTTCATGGCGTTCTCGCCGGTCAGCGATCCCGCCTTGCCGTTGAAAACGACATGCGTCGGGATCAGCCCGCGCATCACCTTCACGGTGTCATCGTAGTTGTCGCCGGCCGAGTCGTACTTCTTGAATTTTCCCTGCTCGTCACGAGGGATGTAGAAGTCGTTCTCGCCGATATAATAGATGCGGTCGTAGCGGACGGGCTTGCCCTTTTCGTCCTTCAGGCCGTCGCGAGGCAGCACCATGACCCCTCCGCTCATTCCAGACACGACATGCCACGGGATCATCGCTCCGCCCGGCGCGCAGTGATAGACGAATGTTCCCGTGCGCGTCGCCTTGAAGCGCAGCGTTACCTGCTCACCTGGATTGATCAGCGTCAGCCCGCCGCCCCCGAGCGCGCCGGTCGCAGCATGGAAGTCGATGTTGTGAGCGAGGCTGTTGGTATCGGGATTGATGAGCGTCAGCTCGAGATAGTCGCCTTCATGCACGACCATGAGCGGGCCCGGAATGGAGCCGTTGTAGGTCATGGCGTTGAGCTGCGTGCCGTCGGCATCGACGACCATCGGCTTTTCTTCGATCGTCATGGTGAACTCGACGACCTTGGGGCCGCCCTTGGCCACCTGGTCGTGAGCGTGCACGAAAGGCGGCGCGACCAGGGTCGCTTTCTCGCGCGGCAGCCCGGCGACATCCTTCGCGGCCGCCGCCACCGGCGCTGAACCAATGGTGGCAACGGCGGCGGCAGTAAGAACAGAACCCAACAAAGCTTCGCGTCTCGTAAGCATTTCCATCTCCTGGACTTCACGATTTCGATAAAATCAGGATAGTATCTTCGCGCTCCTCGTCTTTGCGTTTTCGCAAACCTGTTGCAATTAGCGCGACTTCCTATTGAGAACTTACTTCGACAGAAACCTCCAAGGCAAAGCCTCGGCGAGCCAGCGGGCCCTCGCGCGCCGGCCAGCGCGCGGCCGGTACAAAGAGGCCGGACAGACCTCTCCCCAGGTCTGCCCGGCCTGTGCCTCCGGCCCGCCATTGCGGAGGCAGTTCGACATGCTGTCGGATCAGTTCGAAGCGGCTTTGGTCGCCTCGGCGAACAGTTCGGCAAACACGGTCTTTGCCTTGCCGGCCTGCTTGACGGCTTCCGCCGCGTCCAGGTTGACCGGTTTGCCGACGACGATCAGCACCACCATGCCCATGCCATAGTGGGGAGCGCACTTCACGCCATAGACACCCTCTTTGGTGAGAGTGACCGTGATCTGTTCACTTGGCTTGCCCTTGAAAGGCTCGGCTCCCTCCGGGATCATGTCCTTGATGCTCTCGGCATTGTGGGTCTTGTCGGTCGGCACGAACTTGACCGTATCGCCAGGCGCCGCCCGGACGAAGTCGGGCTGGAAGACCATCGAGCCCTTCTCTCCCTTGTTGAGCATCTGCACGACGTGTTCTGCGGCATTTGCCGCGCCAGCCATGGAAAGCAACGCGATTGCCGCGGCAGCGAGGGTCAGTTTCATTGGGTAGTCCTTTCTTTGGTTCACCACGGCGTCAACCGTCGCGCCCTTGTAGACGGCCGGCCGACTTGGCGATTTGCGCTGGCGCAAATTGTTCGACGAAACCGATTGTCGAAGGCGGAGGAGCACGCGAGGACGGAGCAGTCGTCCGCCCATCTCTCAAGAGACACTCTTGCGGCGCGTTTGCAGGCGCGGCCGCAGGAGCATCCCGCCAAACAGCAGCGCGTAGCCGGCGAAGGCAGCAACCCAGAGTGCCGCCGAGATGTGGAGGAGTATCGCGGCGGCAGGCAGCATCGCGGCGGCGACGCGCAAAACGGCTGCGGCTACGATCGCGACGAAGACCGCGCATGTTCCGCGGCTTGCCTTCAAATCGCGGCCTGTGTGGCCGAGGGTGGCGCGGGCCATGACGGCGAGCGTCATGCATGCGATCGCTCCCACCGCGAATGCATGAATGCCGGACACTGCCGGAATGCGTTCCGGGGCGAAAACGGCCAACCCGGCGAGCAGCAGCCCAAGCGGCACGAAGGCGAACGCAACATGCAGGATCAGAACCAACGGGTCGGGTAGCGTCCGGTGACCCGCCCAGCGGGCAAGCCGGACGGCGTTGAAGATCGCGGCGGCGACCAGCAACATGCCGGTTGCGATGCTTTCTGGAAAGAAGGTCCACCCGGCGAGCCCGACGGCGGACAGCGCGATGGTTCCAATATCGAACCTGCCAAATGACGCTGGGAGCCGGCCGGGCTTCTCGCGAACCAGCCAATTGCGCGTGAAGCTCGGAATTATCCGCCCGCCGATGATCATGATGAGGACGACAACCGCTCCAAGGCCGAGGCGGCGGCTCGTGTCGGAGACGCCCTGATAGTGCGCTTCGACATGAAACATGACATTTGCCGCCAAAAGGGTTGCGACGGGCAGGAGCACCTTGAGGTTTCGCCAGTTTCGTCCGGCAATAATTTCCGTCGCGGCGGCGGCGACCACAGCGAGCAGAAATGAGCAATCTATTGCTGCACTCAAGAGCCAGCCCATCTCTGCCGAGAAGAACACGGCTGCACGGCCCGCGATCCAGAGCAGCACGAGCACCAGCAGGCGAAAGTCCTGAACGGGAAGACGTCCGGTCCAGTTCGGGATTGCCGTCAGCAGGAAGCCTGTCACGACTGCTGTCAGATAGCCGAAGAGCAATTCGTGGATATGCCAGTCGATGGGCAGGAATGCGCTGAAGGTTTCGAGCTTGCCGTAATAGAGCGGCAACCACAAAAGGATCGCGATGCCCGCCTGCAGCGAGCCGAGCAGAAAGAAGGGCCGGAAGCCGTAGACAGAATCGCCGGATAGGCGCTTGGCCGCGTGCGCGGAATTGCCATGACATACCTCATTGGAAGCCGGGCAAGATGCCTGAGCGGTTCCTTCTATCTCGGCGCTGAGGGATGGAATTTGCCTCAGCGCAAACAAGAAAGTGAATCGCGGACGTCAGCGACAGGAGGCTTCACTTGTCGACCGGCGGTCGTCCGTGACACAGTCCGCCAGGGGCGCGTGTGTTCTGCCGGGGAGGAAAGGCAATTGGCAAGCCTTGACCGATCATTGATTGCCGGATTGGCTGTCTTCGAGGGGATCGCTGCCGCGGACCTCGATCGCATAGTTGGGCAGGCAAGGTCCATCCGGGTCGCCAAGGATCAGCCGGTGTTCGAGCAGGAGCAGGACGCGCATTCCTTCTTCCTGCTGCTCGACGGCCATGTGCGCGTGGTGAAATCGACCCCGGACGGGCACGAGGTGACCGTCCGATATATCAGCCCGGGCGAGTTGATGGGCATCGCCAGCGCGCTGGGTTTGACGACCTACCCGGCAAATGCCATCGCGGCCGTCGATTGCGTCGCGCTTGCCTGGCCAAGTCGGCTCTGGCCGACATTCGCGGCGACCTTCCCGAGCTTCAGCGCCAACACGTACAGGACGGTGGGCACCAGGCTGCAGGATGCCCACACGCGCGTCATCGAGATGTCCACCGAGCAGGTGGAACAGCGCGTCGCGCATGCGCTGCTCAAGCTGGTCAAACAATCGGGAAAAAAGACGGACGAAGGGTTCCTGATCGACTTCCCGATCTCACGCCAGGACATCGCCGAGATGACGGGCACGACGCTCCATACGGTGAGCCGGCTGCTTTCAGCCTGGGAAGACGAGGGACTCGTCAAGAGCGGGCGGCAGCGGGTGGTCGTGGCCGAGCCGCATCGACTCCTCGTCATCGCCGAAGGCCGCGCGACGAAAAGCTAATCGACGACACCGCCTTCGATCGCGGCCTGCAGGTCGCGGCGAAGCTGGTCCTCATCGAGATCATGCTCGCGTGCCGCGTCCGAAACCGTGTGAAAGGAAGCGATCGGGCAGCCGACGCACAGCATGCCGTGCTGGAGAACGACGCGGATCGCCGCCGGCGCCTCGCGCATGATGCCATCCATCGTCGCATCGTCGTTCAGTTTGCGTTTCATGCCGCTTCTCCGCTTTGGAGGCGGGCATGTTGCATCCGATTTCCGGGATGCTCGTTGCGCTGAGACAAAGAGGAAGCAGGTCGATACCGTCCCTCACGTTTTGACGGCGCAGATCGTCGACCGTGTCAGGAAGCGCTTCTCCCTCCCATTGTCGAGCGAAAACATACCGCCACGGCCCGGCACCACGTCGATAATGAGATCGGTGTGCTTCCAGGCCTCGAATTGCGAGGCGCCGATGTAGAAGGGCGCTTCTGCGATATGGCCGAGCAGCACATCCTGGTCGCTCACTATGAAGCCGTTGCGCGGATAGCACATGGGCGAAGAGCCGTCGCAGCAACCGCCGGATTGGTGGAACAAAACCGGACCATGTTCGGCAACAATTTCGGCCAGCAGTGCAAGGGCTGCCGGCGTCGCAGTGACCTTCGCTTGCATGGGCTCCTCCCTTTCTGCCGATGGGCGCGGCCTTTCGGAGCCGCGCCCATCAGCCAAGAGGCGATCAGAAGAAGCCGAGTTTCTTCGGGCTGTAGCTGACCAGCATGTTCTTGGTCTGCTGGTAGTGATCGAGCATCATCTTGTGGGTCTCACGGCCGATACCGGACTGCTTGTAGCCGCCGAAAGCGGCGTGCGCGGGATAGGCATGGTAGCAGTTGGTCCAGACGCGCCCGGCCTGGATCGCGCGGCCAAAGCGGTAGGCACGGTTGCCATCACGCGTCCAGACTCCGGCGCCGAGGCCGTAGAGTGTGTCGTTGGCGATGGCGAGCGCCTCGTCGTCGTTCTTGAAGGTCGTGACCGAAACCACCGGCCCGAAGATCTCCTCCTGGAAGATGCGCATCTTGTTGTGACCCTTGAACACCGTCGGCTTGACGTAATAGCCGCCCGCCAGATCACCGGGCAAAAGATTGCGGGCGCCGCCGGTCAGCACTTCCGCTCCTTCCTGCCGGCCTATGTCGATGTAGGACAGGATCTTTTCCAATTGCTCGGACGAAGCCTGCGCGCCGACCATCGTTGCCGGATCGAGCGGGTCTCCCTGCACGATCGCCTCGACGCGCTTGAGAGCACGTTCCATGAAGGTGTCGTAGATGGATTCATGGATGAGCGCGCGGCTGGGGCAGGTGCAGACTTCGCCCTGGTTGAGGGCGAACATGACGAAGCCTTCGATCGCCTTGTCGAAGAAATCGTCGTCCTCGGCGACAACGTCCTTGAAGAAGATGTTGGGCGATTTGCCGCCGAGCTCCAGTGTGACGGGAATCAGATTCTGGCTGGCATATTGCATGATGAGCCGGCCCGTCGTGGTCTCGCCGGTGAACGCAATCTTGGCAATGCGCGGCGAGGAGGCGAGCGGCTTGCCGGCCTCGAGGCCGAAGCCGTTGACGATGTTCAGCACGCCCGGCGGCAACAGGTCTGCGATGAGATCGGCCCACAGCATGATGGCGGCCGGCGTCTGCTCGGCTGGCTTCAGCACGACGCAATTTCCGGCCGCAAGCGCGGGAGCAAGCTTCCAACAGGCCATCAGCAGCGGGAAGTTCCACGGGATGATCTGACCGACCACCCCCAGCGGCTCATGGAAATGATAGGCGACCGTATCGTCATCGATCTGCGAAAGGCTGCCTTCCTGGCCACGCAACGCGCCGGCGAAATAACGGAAATGGTCGATCGCAAGCGGCAGGTCGGCGGCGGTCGTTTCGCGGATCGGCTTGCCGTTGTCCCAGGTTTCGGCGCATGCGAGCAGATCGAGGTTTTCCTCCATGCGGTCGGCGATGCGGTTGAGGATAAGCGACCGTTCGGCCACGCTGGTGCGCGCCCAGGCATCCTTGGCCGCATGCGCCGCGTCCAGGGCCGCCTCGATGTCCTGAGCGTCCGAGCGCGCCACCTCGCACAGCAACTGACCGTTCACGGGCGAGTGGTTCTCGAAGTAGCGGCCGGAATGCGGCTCGGCCCATTTGCCGCCGATGAAATTGCCGTAACGCTTGGCGAAGGGCGCCTTGACCGAGCGTGAGAATTCAACCTTGTTCATGTGTCTTCCTCCCAAAGCTGACGCCGCGGAATGCGACGCTTCGAAAAGAGACTTGCGATTTCCAGGCTTCTTGTCACCGTGCCCGGCACGGCGCCCGGCCAGGATGTGTCGCAAGATTGCGACACTCATGTGGGGATTCGAACAATCAGTGAGACCGATGGACGTCCAGGCGGTTGAGCTTCCGATGAAGCGTCGCGCGGCTGATGCCAAGCGCCTGAGCCGCGGCGGAGACATTTCCATCGGCGCGGGCAAGCGCCCGTTGCAGAACGCCACGCTCGGCCTCCGCAAGGACCTCAGGGCCGTCCTTCGCCCAGCCGAGCAGATCGGCTGCGGGCATCGGCTTGTCGAGGCACTGCTGCGTCATTCCAAGCGCCAGGCGAGCCGAACGGGTGGCGCCGACCACGAGATCATCGGCATCGACGGCGATAAGCGCGCCGGAGCCTTTGTCGGCGACCGGCGCCAATAGAATTCGCGCCTTGGGAAATGCAATCTTGAAATTCTCCGCTTCGATCCGGCGTGCCGCGTCGATCACCGCCATTGAGATGAGATTGGCGAAGGCCTCCGTCAGATCGGCCCGGCAGGAAGACACGTCCAGCGCAGCCACAAGATCGCCCCGGTGATCGTAGATTGGCGCGGTGGTGCAGCTCAGCCCTGTGTTGCACGTGTAGAAGTGCTGGTCGCGATGGATCGTCAGCGCGCGCTGTTCGACCAGACAGGTGCCGATCCCGTTGGTGCCCTGGCTTTCCTCATTCCAGACGGAGCCGGTCCACAATCCCCAGCAATGAAACGTTTCGTCATCCACCGGCGCGCCGCGCCGCTCCACCGGCACGCCGTCCCGATCGGCGAGAAGGACGCAGCATCCGACGCCGCCAACTGCAAGATACAGCCGGTCGAGGCTCGATTGGGCGGCCCGGACCAGCGGTTCGATGCGCTGCCTGGCCTCTCCCAGCTCGAACTCCGTCAGGTAGCGCGCCGGGCTGCGATCGGCCGGATCGAGCCGATGCAAGTTGGAAGATCGTCGCCAGGAGGCAACCAGCGCGGACTTTGCCGCCGCGTCCGAAGTGATCGCGGCCTGAATGCGGTCGGCATGATGGCCAGATAAATTCTCGCCCATGCTTATCCTCCCAAACCCTAGTCTGCCTTCCGGTTTGCGAAGCAGCCTGCCTCAGGGTTGCGTTGTTCCTGCGCCAGTTTCTGCTTTCAATCACCACACCCGTCAATTCGACAGAAGAATCAGATCCGCTCCTCACGCGGCGATTTTGGATTGATTGATAGCCTCCTTGCCGGGTGCCATCACTTCATCTGCCAAACCTAGGGCCATGAGAGTGGGATTCATTGATCGAGCGCAAAAACCATCGCCAAAAGGCGGCTGCGGACGTCAATTGCGATGGATCAAAGCCCGATCCTTCTTCCTGCAATAGACCAACGGCGGCCAGTCTTGACACCGGCCGGTCATGAACCGATGGCAGCCTCGACGCGTTGTGCTTCGGCCCGGGGTCGGTTTGGAACCAGCGAAGGAGACGGAAATGACCGAGCGCCCCAGCCCCAATCGCTTGTCCGCGCAGGAGCTGCACGACATCGATGCCTACTGGCGTGCCGCCAACTACCTGACCATCGGCCAGATCTACCTGCTCGACAATCCGCTGCTTCGCGAGCCCCTTCGGCTGGAGCACGTCAAGCCCAGGCTGCTCGGCCATTGGGGAACCTCGCCAGGCCTCAGCTTCGTCTATGCGCATCTCAACCGCGCAATCAGATCGCGCGATGCCAACGTCATCTATGTTTGCGGTCCTGGCCATGGCGGACCGGCAATGGTTGCGAACACCTATCTCGAAGGCACCTACAGCGAGATCAACCCCGATATCTCATTGGACGAGGCCGGGCTGAAGAAGCTCTTCAGGCAATTCTCGTTTCCGGGCGGCATTCCCAGCCATGCCGCCCCTGATGTACCCGGCTCCATCCATGAAGGAGGCGAGCTTGGCTACGCGCTCTCGCATGCCTATGGCGCCGCTTTCGACAACCCGGATCTTGTCGTCGCCTGCGTCGTCGGGGACGGCGAGGCGGAAACCGGGCCGCTTGCCACCGCCTGGCACTCCAACAAATTCCTCAACCCGGCACGTGACGGCGCGGTGCTACCGATACTGCATCTCAACGGCTACAAGATCGCCAATCCCACCATTCTGGCCCGCATCCCCGAGGAAGAACTGCGCGCGCTGTTTGTCGGCTACGGCTACGAGCCGTTGTTCGTCGAGGGCGACGAGCCGGCCTCGATGCATGAGCGGATGGCGGTCGTATTGGACGACGCATTGGATCGGATCGAGGCGATTCAGCAGGCGGCTCGCAAAGGCGGCATCGGCGGGCGGCCGAAATGGCCGATGATCGTGCTGCGAAGCCCGAAAGGCTGGACTGGACCCAAGCAGGTCGACGGGCTGAAGACCGAGGGGTTCTGGCGCGCACATCAGGTTCCGCTCTCCGGTCTCGCCGAAAATCCTGCGCATCTGAAGCTGCTCGAGGAATGGCTGAGGAGCTACCGGCCTGAGGAACTCTTCGACGCCGAGGGCGTGCCAGTTTCCGCGATCCGCGCCACCGCGCCGCAAGGTGCCAGGCGCATGAGCGCCAATCCGCACGCCAATGGCGGTCTTCTGCGCCGGTCGCTGGAACTGCCAGGCCTCAACGAGCACGCGGTCCCGGTGGAGCATCCCGGAGGCGTCAAGGCGGAATCGACCCGTGTGATGGGCAATTTCCTGCGCGACGTCATGGCGTTAAACCAGAACGCCGGAAATTTCCGCATCGTCGGTCCCGACGAGACGGCTTCGAACAGGCTTCAGGATGTCTTCGAGGTGACAGAGCGCGCCTGGATGGAGAAGATCCTGCCCGAGGATGTGCACCTCGGCCAGGAGGGCAGGGTGCTGGAGATTCTCTCCGAGCATACCTGCCAGGGTTGGCTGGAAGGCTACCTGCTTACCGGCCGGCACGGCTTGTTCTCCTGCTACGAGGCCTTCACCCACATCGTCGATTCCATGTTCAACCAGCATGCGAAATGGCTGGACGCCTGCGGCAAGCTGCCCTGGCGACGACCGATCGCCTCGCTGAACTATCTGCTGTCCAGCCACGTCTGGCAGCAGGAGCACAACGGCTTCAGCCATCAGGATCCGGGTTTCATCGACGTGGCCCTGAACAAGAAGGCGGACGTCGTGCGCGTCTACCTGCCGGCGGATGCCAACAGCCTGCTTTGCGTGACCGACCATGTGCTGCGGACGTGGAACCGCATCAACGTCATCGTCGCTGGCAAAGCCAAGTCCTGGCAGTGGCTGTCGATCGACGAGGCGAAAGTCCACTGCAACGCCGGCGTCGGCATCTGGCAGTGGGCGTCCACCGACAATGGGGCCGAGCCGGATGTGGTGATGGCCTGCGCCGGCGATGTTCCGACGATCGAGACCCTGGCCGCCGTCCAGCTTCTGAGAAACCATATCCCCGGCCTCAAGATCCGGGTGGTCAATATCGTCGACCTGATGACCCTGCAGCCCAAGGAACACCATCCGCACGGCTTGTCGGATCGCGAGTTCGACGCGCTTTTCACCAGGGATAAGCCGGTCATCTTCGCCTATCATGGTTATCCCTGGACCATCCATCGCCTGACCTATCGGCGGACCAACCACGACAACATCCATGTGCGCGGCTACAATGAGGAAGGGACGACAACGACACCTTTCGACATGACCGTGCTGAATGGGCTTGACCGCTATCATATCGTGCTTGGCGTGCTCGACCGAATTCCCGAGCCGGCCGGCGCGCATATCCGACTGAAGCAGGCCATGGAAGGCAAGCTGATCGAGCACCAGGCCTATATCCGCGAGCACGGGCAGGACATGCCGGAGATCCTTGACTGGAAATGGCAGCAGTAGCCGATGCCGAAGCGCCAGGCCAGATGGACGAGCGATCCGGCGTTGGCCGGGAGCGGCCGGCCATGAGCGATGCCATTCTCGTGCTCAACGGCGGCTCCTCGAGCCTGAAATTCGCCCTGTTTCAGCGGCGCGAGGAGCTTCACCTGCTTGTTCGCGGAAGCGTGTCGTCGATCGGCTCCCATCCACGACTGCACATCGCGTCCACGGCCTTCTCGCCCGAAATCGACAGGAGCCTGGGAGATGGGCCGATCGATATCGCGAAGGCATTCGAAGCCGTCGCCTCGTTCCTCGCCGGCCACGGTTTCTTGCACCAGATCGGCAAGGTCGGACATCGCATCGTGCATGGCGGCCGGGAATTTGCCCGCGCGACAAGACTGGATCAGCGCACGCTCGATGTTCTTCACGGGCTCGAGCCGCTGGCCCCGATTCATCAGTCCATCAATCTCGAAATCGTCGACCTGGCCAGTCACCTCCTGCCTGAAGCCGAACAAGTCGGCTGCTTCGATACCGCCTTTCACGCGGCGCGTCCCGAACTCGCCAAGATCTATGGTGTGCCGCATGAGATGTCGGAACAGGGCATCGTTTCGTACGGCTTCCATGGACAGAATTACAGCCACGTCGCCGCGAAGCTTCACGACCGCTACGGCGCCGTTGCCGGTGGCCGTGCAATTGTCGCGCACCTCGGCAGCGGCGCAAGCCTGTGCGCGATGAAGGCAGGGGCAAGCCTCGCGACCACCATGGGATTTTCGACGCTTGACGGCCTCGTCATGAGCACCCGTTGCGGAGCCATCGATCCTGGCGTCCTTCTGCATCTCTTGCAGGATCGCAAGCTGTCACCCGAGGAATTGACCACCTTGCTCTACGAGCAATCCGGCTTGCTCGGCGTATCCGGCATTTCCGGGGACATGCAGACCCTGCTTGCTTCGAAGGACCTTGCTGCGGCCCGCGCCGTCGACCTCTTCGTCTACCGCATCGGACGTGAAATCGGATCGCTGGCGGCCGCGCTTGGGGGGCTCGACACACTCGTGTTCACCGCGGGCATTGGCGAGCATGCGCCTCAAATCCGGCAAAGGATCTGCGAAGCTGCCGGGTGGCTGGGCGTTATGCTCGACGATGATTTGAACCGAAGCCGCGAAGAGCTGGTCAGCGCGGCGAGCTCTCGTGTCGATGTTCTTGTCATTCCGGCGGACGAGGAACGGGCAGTGGCCATGGAACTGCTCAACCTCGAAACTGCCGTCACGGGATGACTCGACCTAGAGTGGTTCAGCGATACCGTGAAACGCTGAACCGCTGTAGGCTCTTGAGTTTATGCGTGTCCGTCTCCCGAAAGTGGTTCCCGCTTTCGGGAGACATGCTTCAACCCGGCAACTTGGCGCCGAGCTTCCGCTGAACCAGGACGAGCGTCGCATCGTCGGGATCCGTCTTGACGGTGAAGCCCATGTCGCGCTCGAGCTCGATCGCGGCGCGGTTTTCGCGGCTCTCGATCGACTCGATCGTCTCGATGCCATGTTCCTCGGCGTATCGTGCGATGTAACCCAGGAATTCCCAGCCAACGCCGAGATGCTTGCGGTCCTGGCGAATGCAGACGGCCACTTCGCCGCGCCGGTCCGCCGGATCGCTGGCCAGCGTCGCTACCGCGATCAGCATTCCGTCGGTCGAGAAGGCGAGAAAATTATGGACATGCGGATCGTCGGAACGGGTCATCGCCACCAGCCGCTCGTGCGATACCTGCTTCACGGCCCCGAGGAAGCGGAAGCGCAAATCCTCTGCTGTCACATGGGTGAAGAACTCGGCTACGAGCGGCTCATCCTCAGGGCGTGCGCGACGGACTTCGAAGCGAAATCCGGTATGCGTGGTGAGCGTGCTTTTCATTGTCGTCCCTTCCAGGAGATCGATGCGGTGATTGACCCTCAGATGAGCCTCATTCCCCCATCGCCAGAAGCGTATCCCGCTTGAGAATTTCGATGCTGCGCAGGTTGAGCAGGCGGATGACGCCCTTCTCCTTCAGGCGGGTGAAGACGCGCGACACGGTTTCGATGGTGAGGCCGAGATAGTCGCCGATGTCGTTGCGCGACATCGGCAATTCCACCTGGCGCAGTCCGCCCTGGCGCTCCGACATCTCGACCAGGAATGCCGCGACGCGCTCGATGGCGTTCTGACGGCCAAGCACCAGAAGATGTTCCTGTGCCCGGGTCAGGCCCTTGAGGGCAAGCGGCAGGAGCTGGCGGGACATGTCCATGCCCGAGGGAGCGCGAAAGACCCGCACTCCGGTTGCGTTGATGGCTTCGGCGAAGAAGTGGTGCGTGGCATCGGCTTCGAAACCGAAAGTTTCTCCGGCCAGATGGAATGCGCTGATCTGCCTGCGGCCGTCGGCAAGCAGGCGGTAGATGCGGACCGCGCCGAATTCGACCTGGTAGAGAGCACCCGCCTTTTCGCCCTGGGCGTAGATCTCGGCACCTGCGGGGAAGAAGCTGACCGGCTGTGCTGTCGCCACATCAAGGACGGGCGCGGGGGCCTGGTGGGGAACATATGACGGCAGTTCGATCTTGACGGAGGCTTGAGCGTGCATGGCTGTGGTCCCGGTGAATTCTCGACAGCAGCAATCGCGCAAATCCCGCCATGCCGAAATTCGGTTATGTCCCTACGGGAAACTACTTAGAGGGCAGGCCGAAACCATCCGATCGAGCCAGGTCTCGCCGCGCGAAGCGGTTGTTCCATGCGATTGACCACGATCAAGGCCTGCATGAATTGGCTCGGCGACTATTTGCTCGGAACCAGCGTGAAACCAAGGAATCCGACCATGACGTCCGACATCATCGCCATCTGGGCTGGAATACTCGGCCTTTCCTATCTTGCCGGCGCAGGGCTCTACTTCGAAATGGTTTCGGCAGTGAAGCTCAGCCACGCTTCGGCGAGCCATGGCTTCGGTCGTCGCACCCGGCCGCAACCCGTCAGGATCAGGCACTCGCGATAGGAACGGGTGCCGGATCAGCGCGTTTTCCAGGAAACCGGGGGAGCGTGATGAAGGCAATGGTGCTGGAAAAGTCCGGCACGCCTTTGCACCTCGTCGATCGCCCCGACCCCATGCCGGGACCGGGGGAGATCAGGCTCAAGGTGGAGGCATGCGCGGTCTGCCGGACCGACCTGCATGTCGTGGATGGCGATCTGCCGCGGCCGAGGCTGCCGCTCGTTCCGGGCCACGAGATCGTAGGGATCGTCGATCTTGTCGGTGAAGGCGTGTCGCGATCCCGGCTCGGGCAGAGAGCAGGCGTTCCATGGCTGGGACACACCTGCGGACACTGTCCCTATTGCACCGCCGCCGCCGAGAATCTCTGCGACCAGCCACTCTTCACCGGCTATACGCGCGACGGTGGTTTCGCCAGCCATGTCGTGGCCGACGAGCATTTCGCCTTCGAGCTCGACGCCGCGGCGGATCCGGTGTCCTTGGCGCCGTTGCTGTGCGCGGGGCTGATCGGCTGGCGCTGCCTCAAGAAGGCGGGCAACGGCACCCGGCTCGGCATCTACGGCTTCGGCGCCGCCGCCCACATCATCACCCAGGTGGCGATCTGGCAGGGACGTGAGGTCTTCGCTTTCACACGGCCGGGCGACGTCCAGGCCCAGGAATTCGCGCGCTCGTTAGGCGTGGCCTGGGCTGGGGCGTCCGACACCCTGCCGGCAGTCGAGCTCGATGCCGCGATCATCTTCGCGCCGGTCGGCGACCTGGTGCCGGCGGCGTTGCGAGCCGTGCGCAAAGGCGGCCGCGTCGTTTGCGGCGGCATCCACATGAGCGATATTCCATCGATGCCCTACAGACTTTTGTGGGAAGAACGAGAATTGGTGTCGGTCGCGAACCTGACCCGCCGCGACGCGGAGGAATTCTTCCCGATTGCCCGGCGCGCTCAGGTGCGTACCCACACAAAGGTCTATCGGCTCGAGGAAGCCAACCAGGCGCTGGACGATTTGCGCATGGGCAGGTTGAACGGAGCCGCTGTCCTGCAGCCGTGACTGCAGCAGACCAAGGCGCGTCGCGATCTTTCAGACTACCTCCAGGCGCTGTTGTCGGTCCGTTCCGCGCCATCGGCATATGCCGAGGCCAGGGCGCTGCACGGGCGATGAGGCGACGGTCGAGACGGCCTATGACAACGAGGATGCGGTGTGACATGGCCCGGCTCCGGCCCGCTTTCGTGAGAATTGCTAGGGCTGCTCGACCCGGGCCACTTGATAAGTGTGCATGGCCCCATTGCGCTTTATCGAGACATACTCGCCGGTGACGAAGCGTTCCTCGCCAAGATGGAAGCCCACCTCATCGTCACGGTCGCCCTCGGCGTAGTCGAAATACCATTGGCCGCCCGGCTTGCGGCGCAAGCAGCCGACAAGGTCGTCTTCGCCGGTGCGGAAGCGGCGGACTCGGCAGACCGCCCGGTGCGATTTCCATTCCTCTGCGTCCAGCCTTCCTTCGTCGGTCAGTGGCGCCAGCACGTCATAGCCTTCTTCGCGGTCGCCCTCTGGATGGCCCTTCTCGCGAGCCAGAAGCAGGCGGATGTTCCTGAATTTGGGGGTGAGGTCGTGCAAAGTGGTCATGACAAACTCCTTTGCGGCCATTCCTACCGCAACGATCGGATGTGGCCTTGATCAGGGTCAAACTGGCTCGGTGGAAGCCTCAGCTGGCGCCTGTCGGCACATGGCTGCGAACCCAGCTGACGATCTGGCCGGCGCTCATCGCCCCCGAGACGCGCGCGATTTCTCGCTGGCGGTGAAACAGGATCATGGTGGGGATGCCGCGAATGCCCAACCTCGCCGCGGTGGCCTGCTCCGTGTCGGAATTCAGCTTGATCAGCCGCACATGAGGCTCAAGCGCCGTGGCGGCGGATTCATAGGCCGGCGCCATCGTCTTGCAGGGACCGCACCATGGGGCCCAGACATCGACGAGGACGGGGAGTGTGCCGCGTCCGATCTGATGATCGAAGTTCACCGTGTCGACATCCTGGGGGAATCCCGAAAACAGCCGGGCGCCACACTTTCCGCATTGCGCGTCGGCGCCGTTTCGGTTGGGCGGCAGGCGGTTGACCACGCCGCATTTGGTGCAAACCACCAGGTTCTCCTGCGTCATGACGGCTCAATTCTCCTGTCTCGGCTGTGTTCGAAACGCCCGTCGCCAAGGGCACGCAGTGCATTGAGGATGACGGCGACGTCTATGCCCTCCTGAAGCAGCGCTCCCGCCACGGGTGTTATGTGCCCGGCTGCGGCCAAGACCATGGCGGCGCCTGAGAGCGTCAGCCCGACAATGATGCTCTGCAGGGCGATCCCGCGGGTGCGCCTGGCGATCCGCAATGCGTCGGCAACGGGCTGCAGCCTGTCGGCCAGCACGACGACATCCGCCGCTTCCGACGAGGCCGTCCCACCGCGTGCCCCCAGCGCGATACCCACGGTCGCCGCGGCAAGGGCAGGGGCATCGTTGATGCCGTCGCCCACCATCATCGTGGGCGCCATAGCCTTCTCGGCCTCGACCGTTCCAACCTTGTCTGCCGGCGTGGCATCGGCAACCACGGCATCGAGATTGAGGGAAGCGGAAATCTTCTCAGCCGCGGCGTGGTCGTCGCCGGTCAGCATGACCATCCGGGCCACACCAGACGAACGCAATTCGCGCAGCGTGCCGCGGGCATCCTCGCGGATCGCATCGCCGAAGGTAAAGATCCCGGCAAGGCGACCGTCGAGCGCCAGAAACACCCTCAGCACCTGCGCGTTGCGATACCGTTCCTCGCCATTCATCGCCCATCGAGGCAGCGGCCCGTCCCCAAGGACCAGCGATCTTGACCCGGCCGCGACCGGTATCCGGTCTATCAGACCCTTGAGGCCTTCTCCGCGATGTTCGTGAACGTCGCGGGGCTGGGAAAGCGCCAGGTCCCTGTGGCGAGCGATGCGGGCAATCGAGTCCGCAAGGACATGATGCGAAGCCTGCTCAAGCGAGGCGAGCAGACGCAGCAGTTCATCGGCTTCCTGGCCCGGAGAGACGTCGATCTCGATCAGCTCGGCGCCGCCGAGCGTCAGGGTGCCGGTCTTGTCGAAGACCGCGGTGCGTATCTGGGCGAGCGCTTCGAGCGCGGTGCTGCCCTTCATAAGGATGCCGGCGCGGGCACCGCGGGACACGCCGCCGATGAAAGCAACGGGTGCGGCGAGGATCAGCGGACAAGGCGTTGCGACAACCAGCACGGCAAGGGCGCGGACCGGGTCATCGGAAAGATACCAGGCGACACCGGCGACCACGAGCGTGAGCGGGAGAAGCAGCAGGGCGAAACGATCGGCAATGCGTATGAACGGCGCCTTGGCGGTTTGCGCGGCAGCGACCATGCGCACGATCGCGGCATAGGTGCTGTTGTCGGCGACGGCCGAGGCCCGCATGACAAAGGCCTCGCCGGCGTTGACGGTGCCGCTGCGCAGCGCGTCGCCGGCACTCCGCCGCTCGGGCAGGGGTTCTCCGCTGACAGTTGACTCATCGAGCGATGCCGAAGCGTCGATCAGGATGCCGTCGACGGGCAGCAGTTCGCCGGCGCGCACCAAAAGCTCGTCGCCGACCGCCACCTGATCGACAGCAACGGTCTCCGAGCCGTTCGCGCATTTGCGATGCGCCAGGCGCGGCGCCCTGTCGGTCAGGGCCCTGAGGTTCCGCTCCGCCCGCCCGCGCGCAAGATCCTCGAGCACCGTGCCGCCGGCATACATGATCGCGACGACGACTGCCGCCAAAGCCTGTCCCAGCAGCAACGCCGCCGACATCGAAACCAGCGCGATCGCGTCGACACCAATCCGGCCGATCCAGAAATCCCGCAGGATCGAAATGGCAAGCACCACAACGACAGGCAGGGTCGCCGCCATCCAAATCGCATCAGGCGAGACGGAGCCGATACCGCTCCGCCAGACGCCGAGCCCAAGCGCCAGACCGAGAATGGCGATGATCAGCAGCGCACGCCGCAGCACCGTCTCGTTCATGGCCGCCGCCATCAAAGTTCCTCGATCGTTTCCTGCAGCAACAGCCGGACATCCTTTGCCGTCGCGGCAAGCTTGGGGTTGCCGATTGCTCCCATCGCCGCCATCGGATCGATGGCCGCTACCTCGACCTTGCCGGGCGCAAACTCCGTCACGATCACATTGCAGGGCAGCATGGCGCCGATCTTGTCTTCAGCCTGGAGCGCGCGCCATGCGAAATGCGGATTACAGGCGCCGAGGATCATGTATGGCTTGAAGTCCACGCCCAGCTTGACCTTCATCGTGTGTTCGACATCAATCCTTGTCAGGATACCGAAGCCCTTGCCGGCAAGCTTCCTGGTCACGTGTTCGATCGCCGCGGCGAACGGCATGTCGAGGCTTTTGCTGAAATAATAGCTCATCGGGGTTCTCCTTCGACGATGGGCACCTGTCAGAGGCGAGAGGTCGCATCGGAAAGCCATCAGCTAACCGGGAGGGCAGGAGTCGGGCTTTGATCCATCGCAAGGAAGGTCGATCCGAGTGGTGAAAAGTAGCGGCAGGAGTTCCCGGGATGACAATCCGAAATCTTGAATATGCCGTTTCGCCGAGATCCATCGCCGTCATTGGCGCGTCCGGGCGCGCCGGTTCCGTCGGCCGCGTCGTCTTCGACAACATCGTCAGTGGCGGCTTCGAGGGGGAGATCTGGCCGCTCAATCCCAAGCATTCACAGGTGGCCGGCCATCGCTGCTATGCGAAGGTGGCTGATCTGCCGGGCATTCCCGACCTGGCTGTGATCGTGACCCCACCAGACAGCGTTCCCGGCATCGTGCGCGACCTGGCCGAGAAAGGCGCACGAGCGGCCGTCGTCATTACCGCCGGGCTCAATCACGAGAACGGTCTGCGCCAGGCAATGCTCGATGCGGCCAAACCCTCGCTCATGCGGATCATCGGGCCGAACACGGTCGGGTTGATTGTCCCGCCCGCCAAGCTCAACGCCAGTTTCGCTCACATGGCGGCGAAACCCGGCAACATCGCGCTGATCTCGCAATCCGGAGCGATCGCCACGTCGTTGATCGACTGGGCGGCCGAGAACGATGTCGGCTTTTCCCGCATCATCTCCCTGGGGGACATGGCGGACGTCGACGTCGGCGACTGCCTCGACATGCTGGCGGGTGATTTTCACACGCGAGCGATCGTGATGTATCTCGAAACGATACCCAATCCGCGCAAATTCATGTCGGCCGCGCGGGCGGCGGCGCGCCTCAAGCCGGTCATCGCCATCAAGCCCGGCCGGCACGAGCAGGCAGCCAAGGCGGCGGCGACGCATACCGGAGCGCTTTCGGGCGCGGACAGGGTCGTGGACGCAGCTTTGCGGCGGGCAGGGGTGTTGCGGGTGAAAGACCTCGCCGAACTGTTCGACGCCGCCGAAACGATCGCGCGCTACTCCCCGCTCGAGAAGGCGCGGATCGGCATCGTCACCAATGGCGGCGGCGCCGGGGTTCTCGCGGTCGACAAGCTGATCGATCGTGGGGGCGAGTTGGCCGAACTCGCGCCGTCGACGATCGAGCGGCTCAACCGCGAGCTGCCGTCGACCTGGTCGCACGCAAATCCGATCGACATCGTTGGCGACGCAGCGCCGGAACGCTATGGGGCGGCGCTCGAAGCCCTTGCGGCAGATCCGGAGACGGACGTCATCCTGGTGATGAACTGTCCGACCGGGCTCGGTTCCGCGCCCGACGCGGCCAGAAAGGTGGCCGAGCTTGGCGACGAAGGCGAGATCGGAGGAAAGCCGGTGCTGGCATGCTGGCTCGGCGAGCAAACCGCGCGTGAGGGTCGACGTATCCTAACGGACGCCGGCATTGCGAGCTTCGAAACGCCAGAGGATGCAGCCATCGCGGCGACTTACCTCGGCGAATGGTCGCGGGCCCAGCGGGCGCTCCTGCGGACCCCCTCGAGTCGAAGCGAAAACGCAACCGACGGCAAGGCCGCGGTGCATGCCATCTTCCGGCAAGTGGCAGGCGAAGGGCGGCGCATGCTGACGGAGCCGGAAGCAAAAGCGGTGATCGCCGCTTACGGCATTCCTGTGCCGCGAACCATTGTCGCCGGATCCGTCCCGGAAGTGGTTGAGGCCGCCGGCCAGCTTCTCGAAACCTCTGAAAGAGTGGTCGTCAAATTGTTGTCGAGGGTGGTTTCACACAAGTCAGACGTCGGCGGCGTGGTCCTCGATATCGCGACCGCCGAGAAAGCCGCAGAAGCCGCGAAGTCGATCGAGACACGCCTGCGCGCACAGGCGCCAGGGACGAAGGTGGACGGCTACGCCGTGCAAACCATGGTGGCGCGCAAGCACGCGCATGAACTCATTGTGGGCATGAACCTGGATCCGATGTTCGGCCCGGTCATCCTGTTTGGCGCCGGCGGCATCGCGGTCGAGGTGCTGGACGACACGGCGATTGCGCTGCCGCCGCTCGACGACGTGCTGGCCGGAGATCTGATCGCTGCGACGCGAATAGGCCGCTTGCTCGCCGGCTACCGCGATCGCAAGCCGGCCGATCGCGTGGCGATCATCGCTGCGCTCAACAGCCTGTCGCAGATGATCGTCGACTTCCCTTGCCTGGTCTCTCTCGACATCAATCCGCTGCTGGCCGACGGCGAGGGCGTGATCGCGCTCGATGCCCGCATCGAAATCGATCCGCGACGCGTGAATGAACCAGCGCCGAACGCGGCCCTTGCCATAAGGCCCTATCCATCGGGATGGAGCCGTGATTTTCAGTCGGACGGTATGTCTTTTTTTATCCGGCCGATCATGCCGGCGGACGTGGCGCTTTATCCGGCATTCCTGGGGAGGATTTCCCCCGACGACCTGCGGCTGCGTTTCCTCTCGCCGCGCAGGAACTTCCCGGACCAGATGCTGAAGCGGCTGACGCAGCTCGACTACGATCGCGACATTGCCTTCGTCGCGCTTGAGAAGGACACAGGAGCGCTGGCCGGAATCGGCAGGCTTTCCTGCGACCCGGACCACAAGACCGGCGAATACGCTTTGCTGGTGCGATCGGATCTGCAGGGGCATGGCCTGGGGTGGGACCTGCTGAAGCAAGTCATCGACTATGCGAGGGCCGAACGCATCGGCCGGATCGAGGGCACAATCCTCAACGAAAACCGCAAGATGCTCACGATGTGCCGGGAATTCGGCTTCTCGGTTGCGCATCACCCCACCGAGCCCGGCCTGTCGATAGCGGCGCTGGAGGTGGGTTAAAGCATGTCTCCCGAAAGTGGAAACCGCTTTCGGGACAAAGGAATGCGTAAGATCAAAAACCTAAGCGCATGGAGCGCATGTGAAGGATCGCGACGCGCTTTAGGCGCCGGCCTCCCTCTATGACCCCGTCTTCCTGAAGCCGACTGGGGATGAAGCAGTGCCTTCAACGAAAGCCACCATCCCGGCGGTGATTTCGCCGACATCGCGGTCGGCGTCGATCTTGTGCCACGTCAAAGGACCTGCATTGCGCTGCAATTGCCGTGAGAGGATGTCGACCGTGGCATCGGAGGGACCGCCCTTGCGCTCGCCAACCCGGCGCCAAAGCACGGACGGATCGGCTGTCAGCCAGAATCCCGCAAAAGGAATGGCCCTGTCGCTCGCGACACGCTCGATCCTGTCGCGATCGTCCGGCTTGTCGAAAACAGCGTCGGCCACGACGGAGCCGCCTTCGGCAAGGATCAACTCGGCGCGCCACGCCATCTGCCGATAGACGCGTTCGGACACGCCAGGCCGGTAGGCCTTGTCAGGAAGCTTCGTTTCGGCGGGCACCCCATGCATGGCCTTGCGGATGCGATCGCTCTCGACGATCCGGGCGCCCGGGGCCGCGCCGATGCGGGGAGCGAGCGCCTCGGCGACCGTCGTCTTGCCCGAGCCGCTCAGGCCGCCGATCGCGATGAGCCGCGGCGGCGTTTCGGCAAGCAGGGCTCGCGCGAGCTCGAAATAGGACCGCGCTTCGACGATCTGTTCCGCGGCGTTGGAGCTGCCTTCCTCGACCTGCGTTGCCGTCACATGCGCGCGCACCGCCGCCCGCACCGCCATGAGGAACGGCAGCAGGATGAAGCCGTCTTCGTCGTCAGCTTCGTCGAGATAGCGATTCATCACCAGGTTGGCGAATTGGGGAAAGCCGCGGTGCCACAGATCCATCAACAAGAAAGCCAGGTCGTAGAGCACGTCGACGGTGGCGATCCCGTCGTTGAATTCGATGCAGTCGAACAGGCGCGGCTCGCCATCGAAGAGGCAGATGTTGCGCAGATGCAGGTCGCCGTGGCAGAGACGCACCCGGCCGGCAGCCTCCCGCCGGTCAAGCAGATCGGCATGGCGGGCAAGGGTGGCGCGAAACGCCTCGTCGAGCGTCTCGATTTCCCTGCCATCGAATACGTGGCTTGTCGCAAATCCGGCCGAATTGATTTCAAGCACGGCGCCGATGTTCGCCGATCCGCTGCCGGCGTGGATCTCGTCGGCGCTGCGATGGTATTGCGCGATCATGCGCGCGACCTTCGTCATCAGCGCGGGCGTGAGCTGGCCCTCGCTCGCCATGCGGTCGAGAAGTCGCGACTGGTCGAAACGAACCATCTCGATGACAGCATCAACAAGTTCGCCCGGCCCGTCCATGGCGAGCCGGTCCCCGCGCCGTGTTATCCGCCCCACCCGAAGGTAAAGGCCGGGCGCCGTCCTGGAGTTCAGCTCCACTTCCTTCTCGCATGCGGCGAGCCGAAGCTCAGGCGTTGAAAAATCGACATAGGGCAACTTCACCGCCCGCTTCAGTTTGAAAGCGCGTCGCCCGCTCAGGAAAATCCGGGAAATATGGGTTTCGATCGTCTCGACGGGGCCAGCCTCGCCAAGAACCGCCGGGTCCTTCAGCATTTCGACCACGACATCCTGGTTCTCAACGATCATAGGCTGTGCCTCGGATTTGGTTTTCGGCATCGTTCGATCTTGCCGACTGAAACCGATGAGTTTCCTAGCGCTGGAGCGTCTGGACGTAACCGGCGAGGTTGTGAATGCGTTCCGTGGTCACGGCTTCCCCGCCATACGGGCCGTATCGCTTCACGTCGTCGGGCAGGAACTGGTCGCCCCAGACCGGCATATCTCGTTCGCCATGCTCCGGTATCATCCCGCGGCCGTCGATCGTCGCGTAGACCCGCCAATACGGGAATTCCCCGCCATTGCGTCTGGTCAGCGTCGTCAAATCCGCAGGCCGCTTCCGCAACGTATCGGCGAGCGGGCCGTCGCCCTTGCCGTCGACACCATGGCAAACCGCGCAGGAATTCATGAATTCCTGTTCGCCGTTGCTCATCTCTTGTGCCGCAGCTGCGCTGACGGTCAGCGCAGCTAAACTCACCGCAATCCAGACTCTCATCGGCCTGCCTCCAGCTACGGGCATCAGCTTAGAGCGTGCGAGGAGCGCCTACGTTGACCGGGATCAATCCGGCGGACTGATCGGTTTTGATTTGGCGCAAGGAAGGACTCCCGCCGGTTCGTTACGGTTGCGAACCTCAGTGGACGTTCGGACAAGGGAGCTGCCGCCATGTCGTTCAGGACATTGCTAACGGTTACAGGAACGGATCAGGGAGACGTCGATCTGAAGCTTGCCGCAGCGCTGTGCGAAGAAATCAATGCCCATCTCTCCGTGTTGGCTCTGGTCATCGCCGCGCCTCCTGCCGGCGGTGAATATGCGGTGGTCTCGCCGGCCTGGCTCGCGGAACGAGAAGCCGAGATGAGAATGCTGGAGAAGCGCACCGCTGCAGTCTCCAAATTGCTGTCGGAAAGTCTCGTATCGGCCGATCTCAGCAGCGACTATCCGGATCGATCCTGGGCGGATGAAGTCATCGGCCGGCGCGCCCGCTATGCCGATCTGACGGTTATTGGGCCGGAGTTGCTCACGACCGGGACGCTGAAGAAGAAGGTCATCGAAGGCGCATTGTTCTCATCGGGCAAGCCGATCCTCCTTGTCCCGGGTGGCGCGCGCGCGACGTTGAAGCCGAAGCGCATCGTTGTTGCATGGGACGCCAGCCTGGAAGCTTCGCGCGCCGTCCGGGAGGCGCTCGACATGCTGTCCAACGCCGAAGAGGTGCGCATCGCCATGGTCGATCCGATTGAGGACGAACGGCACCATGGAGATGAGCCCGGCGCAGACGCTGCTGCCTATCTCGTCCGCCATGGTGTGAAAGTCGTTGTGGACCGCCTGCCAAGCGCGAACCATTCGATCGCCGACGTCCTTCGCCAGCATGCCGTCGACACTGGCGCCGAGCTCATGGTCATGGGTGCCTACGGTCATTCCCGGCTGCGCGAGCGGATATTCGGCGGCGTTACCAGGTCCCTGATCGAAGGACCCGGACTGCCAATCCTCATGGCTCGTTGACGAGCACCAGGAAAGACATGGCGCCGCCAGGGCGGTTAGCGCCGTGGCAGCACGCGCGACGGTGCAAGCTTTGCGGGCCCGCGAGCTCGAAGCCAGCCGGTCGGCTAACGGCCAACCGGCTCCGTTGTCCTTCAGCCTCGGCCGTCGATCCCGGCAGGCAACGGTTCCGACTATTCAAAGGAAAAACGATGCCGCTCCGCGAGTTCCGTTGAAGTCGCCTCCACAGTGCGCCGCATGACGATGTCCGCCAGGTGGACGCCAGCGTATGGTCGGACGCATCGGCAAGCGGCTCCGCCTTGCTGTCACGGCCAGAAAAGAAACCCCGACTGCAGCGGTTGGGTGGTGGGGACGCTGGCAGTCGAGGTCAATAGGTTTTCTAAAAAGTGTGACGCCGTTTCCTGCGAGACGCAAGTTTCCGTCCTCAGGCGGGGTCGCGCCTGCGCTCATCTCCTTGGTGTGGCGCATGAGCGGACAATTCAAAGTTGTAGTACTTTCGACTATATTAGCCACCTAAGATATAATTACCAAATTGTTAACCGGGATTAATGCGCCTTTTCCACAGCATCGTAGTATGCATTTCAGGCTGGGGTACCTCAATGGAGCGGGGGCGCCATACGTCTGTACGTTGGGACAGCGTATGCTCTACTCCTTGAATCCCATCAAGACAGCCTGACACACGGTGAATGAGCGTATCAGTTCATGCTTCCGACACGCTTTTGCGATGGAGCCAAGACAAAGGGGGAGAAAGCAAGATCGGCGGCGGAGAGGAGTAAATAAGGCGATGGGACATCCTCAGATTTCCGATTTCTGGAATGAAGCAACAGGACCGCTACCTAATGGGCATTTACAGAGTGCGACTGGCCTTAGCGGGTCCGACCTTGAAGGGGGGCGTCAGGCCGAAGGCCTGGTGGTAATAGTCGACAAGCGGGCCCTTGAGCGCGAATGCCTGGCTCGTGGCCTTGTCGAGCACAATCCCGCTTTGCGCGTCAGCGCGGTGGGATCGCTTGAAGAGATCCAGCGCGTTGCCGGCGAGGCGGAGCCATCCGCGATCCTCGTCATTCTTGGAGCCAGAAAGGTTACCGACCAGAACGTTCGGGCGGAACTGGTACACTTCATCTCCGAGGTTGGCGCAGTGCCTGTAATCGTCGTGGTGGATTCCGATGAGCCGGGGGAGATTCTCGCAGCTCTTGAATGCGGCGCCCGAGGCTACATTCCGACAAGCGTGAAGGTGAAGGTCGCCGCCGAGGCCATTGGTCTCGCTCGCGCCGGCGGAATCTTCGTGCCCGCCAGCTGCGTGCTGGCGCTTCGCGAGATCATCCACTCGACGGCAAATGGTGCTCGCCCGCTTACCGGCATGTTCACCGCGCGCGAGGCCGCAGTCGTGGAGGCGCTCAGGAAGGGCAAGGCAAACAAGATCATTGCCTATGAGCTCAACCTCTGCGAGAGCACCGTCAAGGTCCATATCCGAAACATCATGAAGAAGCTGAAGGCTACGAACCGCACAGAGGTAGCCTACAAGCTCAGACAGATGATGCTTTGACGACCCCCTCGGCCGGCTCTTGCCTGCCGGCCGGGGAACACCATTGTTGAGCCACCGTTGCTCCTCGATCGGAGCCTCGGATGTCTTTGATATCCGCGGCTCCGACCCGGGATTCAAGAAAGTTGGACATGCCCGCCGTGTTGTGCGCGCGGATGTGGTCGGCTTCAGGCATGTTCCCGGCCAATCGCCTCGGATCCTGTCTTGACCAGGAATCCAACACTATCTTTTCCCAGCTCCGCGTCGCGATAAGCGGCTTCGGCAGCCTTCAGCCCTCCTGTCAGCCTGCGGATTGTCGGAGCGGGTCCGAGTACGTCAAATGGCAGGCCCAGTTGACCGCGGGTGAGCCGCTTCGGCGGCCAAACCCTGAGGCCGAAATAGCTGGCGGCCGAGCGATCGATCCCGCCGCTGAACTGCACCAGCAGCGTGCGGCGCGAGTTCCTGGCAATACGGCCGAGGCTGTTGATGTCCATTGGTGGTTTGCTGGAGGGCCGCATGGCGACCACGACCACGTCCCACGGGTCGTCGCTCAGCAGCACCGGGTGCGAAAAAACGCTTACTCTTGCCCCATCTTCCCGCAGCATATGCTCGAGGAACGGCGCGTAGGGGGTGTTGCAGACAATGGCCAACCTCGCGGCGCGTTGATCGACACCGGCGTCGTCGAGCAAGGCGCAGCATAACCGCGCGAATTCCGGCAGCAGGTCTATGGCCGGGTGGCTCAGATTGAGAGCCGCGACTTTGATGCCGGCCTCGTCACAGGCGTCGAAGTCCACAACGCCTGGACAAAGCTCCCACGGCTCAGCCATCAGCGAAACGACCGCCCGCGAGGGCAAGAGTTCGGTGAGCGATCTCGAAATCGGCGCGACCTGAAGACAGTTCGCAACGAGGTCGACATCCAGCCATCTGCGGCTATCGATGCGGTGCGTGATTTCCACGCGCTCGCTGACATTGGCGTATCTGCTGAATGCCAGCGTCGAGTCCGCGGCTGCCGCGAGGTTCGGATGTCTGGCGGACATGCGGGCGAGCGCAATGACACGGCCGGCATTGGCGAGCGCCGCTGCTGACGCAGCCAGCGCCTGGTATCCCGTCGCGGCGCCGACAACCACGGTGAGGCCGGAGAGATCGAGATCGAGCAAGGCTATCTGCTCGCGCACGATAGCCAGCGCTTCCGCGCGGTCGATCTCGGCACCATGACGAGCAAACGGCCTCGCCGGGAAGTCACGGGACGAAGGCATCAATGTGGCTCCAGACATTCCCTCATCCTTGCCGGAAGTGCGCCGGCCCGAATTCGGTCGGCGCTCCCGACCGCCTGGTGACCGAACCGGTTCCGATGCGTCGATCTCGCCATACCGCCGAACTTACCCGAACTGCTACTGCAGAAAACGGAGTGCTTGGGGATACGTCGTTCGATCAGAAGGCTTACCGCCAGAATGTCTGCGACCCGCTGATCAGGCTAAGGGGGTAACCGGCGCCAGACACGGCGCTACCTCCTTTGCTGCTCTTGCCGGCAATGACACGCCGTTGTGAAGTTGAATGCGGAAAATCCAGCCGTGTTCCTTGGCGAAACTCATGACGATCAGCGCATTTGACATGAACTCCCACGGGCCCGGCATCCGCGTCGGGCAAAACCGTCGCCCGCTTGGGGGGCGGTCCAAGAGGATGATGGATGTGACGGTCGCGTCGATCGCGCTTGTCCTCGCCGCTCCGGTTATGCTGGCGATTGCCCTCCTGATATTGCTGACCGACGGCGCGCCGGCGATATTCTCCCACACCCGGGTCGGCTTCAACGGCAAGCGCTTCTCCTGCTACAAGTTCAGGACCATGGTCGCCAATTCCGAGCAGGTTCTGGCCGAGTATCTTGCGACCAATCCGGAAGCCGCCAAGGAATGGGAGCAGAACTGGAAAATCAGAAACGACCCCCGCATCACGTTCCTGGGACACATTCTCAGGAAATCGAGCCTGGATGAGCTGCCTCAACTCATCAACGTGCTGCGCGGCGAAATGAGTTGTGTCGGCCCTCGGCCGGTCGTTCCCAACGAATTGCAACGCTACGGCGCTTGTGCGATCGACTATCTTCGGGCCCGGCCGGGGCTTACCGGCCTGTGGCAAGTGACGGGCAGAGACGCAATAGACTATCCCAGTCGTGTCAATATCGACAGCCGCTACGTGCGGAACTGGTCCATGTGGGCCGATGTCATCATTCTCATACGGACGATCTTTGCCGTGATGAAATTCGACCATGCGTCTTGACCAATGCGCGTCGCGCTGAAACGGATTCGGGCGACGCGCTTCAGGCCTTGTTTTCATGCACATCGTTTTCGCAAAACCGCTGCGCGACATGCGTTGGGCGCATCGCGAATTCTTCCTCGTGCCTGTCTATGCCTCGAAGACCGCAGTACCACCGGCGGTCCCAGCCATCATTGCTGAGGGGGCATGCTGCGCCGCCACATGACGCCGAGGAGGAGGCCGAACAGGTAGGCGAGCTGCAGCGCGACAACGAGGAGCAGGATCGAAAGCAAGCGGTGCCAATCGAACAAACCGCCAATGCCGCCTGCTATGGTTGCGACCACGACAATGACGGCTGTCGCGACGATAAGCGCGGGCGCACGAACGCGAAGTCCCAGCAAGACGCCGATCGCACCGACGGCGATGAGACCCAAAAGCACTGCGATCTCCTATGGTGTGGAAGACTCAAAGTGTGCCGTGCGCAAAGTCTCCCACATCCGCGGATCCGGACCAACACTCAATCTCGGCGCGCTGCCCGTCGCCTTAACAAGGTGGCTGGAAATCGCCGCACCACGGCCGCTTGCACAAAAGGCGTAGGACAGCTTGTCCCAATGACGTCCTTTCGCTCATTTCCTTGCCCGCGGGCTGAGCCTACGCTGCTTATGAAATAGGTACGCGGAAGTTCACCCGCGGTGCGGCAGCGTGTCTTGAATCGTTGCGCCGGAATTTACTGTGAGCACACCATTCGCCACAGCCTCATAGGCCGCCGAAGATGCTGGAAGCGCCGCCTCCGGTGAGATGACCCACCCATGCTGCAAGTATCTATTCTCCTGCTTATCATGTCGACATGGTTCCCCGGCGCCGCGCGGATTGGCGGAGCCGACGGTTCAATTTCCTTTTTGCTGGCCCTGTTCTGCGCCTTGCTAAGCGTCGCTACCTACAGCGAGATAGCAAGAAGCCTTCATCGAGCTGAAGCGGCCTTGACGACTGCTGTGCTGACGACGGCTGCATTCATCGTTGTTCTTTCCCTGCTATCGATGACCTACGCCGACAACCCGATCAGGACTGGACGCGCGGTTTTCGCGCAGGTGTTTGGTTTCGCTACGATCCCGGCCGTTGCGGCGATCTCCATTAGACCCAAGGGTCCTGAGGCGGTTGACAGGATTGTAACGGCGATGATCATCATGAGCGTCGTAACATCCTGCCTCGTGATAGTAGGCCTGGGCGGTGCCAGGTTCGCCGACAGGGCCGCAGGATATTTCAAGCATTCGAACCAACTGGGAATTGCCCTGTCGGCGGGTCTGCCGCTTGTCGCCGCGAGACTCACCGTTTCCCGCAAATACCGAATTCTTCTCCTTGGCAGCCTCGTGGCGGTGCTCCTTGGCCTGGTGAAATCAGGCTCAAAGACCAATTTCGTCGTCGGTGTTGTTGGTCTTGGATTGTTCTTTGGGCTATACTGTGTTTATCTTATAAGAAGAAAGAAGAATCCGATATCAATAATTGTTGGGATGGTTGCGGCTCCGGTATTATTTCTGGCGAGTTTGCAGACGTTGCAGCATTTCAATCCGCGAGCCTACAACCTGCTGTTCGTTCAACTCTCCGGAGGCGACGCGCACTCCATGATATCGCGGCAACGCCTATGGTCGATGTCGATCGATCTGGGCTTGGCGCATCCGTTCCTGGGTGTGGGTGCGGGCCAGTGGATAGGCGACATAGCTCCCCACAGTCATAACCTGTTCATCGACTATTTCCGGACGCTGGGAGTGCCCGGCCTCGCTTTGGTGACGGTCATTGCTCTGTTGGCCACGTTCTACCTGGCAAGCGCCGTTCTTCACACATTGATTGGTAGTGACGCGAGCGAGCCCTCGGCAAAGACCGATGTGATGGTGCTCGGTGCATCGGTTTCTGTGTTGAATTATCTCGTCGCCAATCAGATGAGCGATTCCTTCGGCCCGTCGACGGCGCCTTTCTTCTGGCTGCCATTGGCGCTGCTCATGTTCTATCGCGGAATGCAGCGACTGCCGCGGACCGAGCGGGCCGAGAATACTATGCAGTTCAAAGGCACTGCGTCGCCGGCATTCCAACACTGACCTTTTCCTGCTCTCTCCTTGTTCTTCCGAGCGCTATCTCCGTCAAGTGAGCCCATGACTTCGCATACGGTTCGTGACCTGGTGGCGGGCCTCCCGTCATCCGAAGCGCGTGCGCTTCATACAGATATTCGCTTTGTAGAATTCTTTGGTCTCCCCGGCATTGGGAAGACGACCGCCTCCAGCCTGATGGCGAAAAGCTTGCAACGGTGCGGTCCGCTGGTTGGCGAAGTGAGGATAGCTGGGGAGACACGAACATTCATCGGCAGGCAGATATACAGGATCGGAATCGTCATCCCACGATTCAGAGATCCTGAGTTCCGTTCGCTGGTTGGGCGGATTGGGCGCTTCGTCATCGAAAGCGGGCAGATGTCGCTTGTCGATGTGATCAAAGTTACCTGGAACCTTTGTTCTTTGATCGCCTACATAGAAGATGAGAGAACAAGAAAGAATTCGATAATCATACTGGATCAGGGGTTGCTGCAGGGCTTCTGGTCCATCTTTCTGAAGAGCAAGCATCGAACGACATCCGAAAAATGGCTTGATATACTTTCTTCCATTGGCATGCATGACATGATTTTTGTTCATCTGCGCGGCGGCGCCGACATCGCACGAGATCGACTCCTGACCAGGAGCGATCGGTCCTCGCGGATGCAAAGAAAATCTGCGGACAGCTACCCTGATCTCTGGTCGGCGGCGGATCATACTTGCCGCGAAATGGCTGCGGACCTCGAAAGGGAAATGCGCGCGGAAGACCACTCCTGCGTACTGGCGGCGGTCGATGTGGACAGGCTGGCATCGCCCGAAGACGTTGCGGAAAGAGCGCTCGAGGCGGTCCTGCTCGCATGCCTCGACAGGCATCGGTTGTGCGACATGGCAGGACAATGAGCATGAGAATGGATCGCCGTGCATTCATGAGCCTTGCCGGCTCATATCCCCTATTCGCCCTGTTGCCCGGACCACAAAAGGCGCAGGGCGGGCAGGCGCCACTCCCGCCGATTGACAGCGGGAAAGGCCAGCCGATCGTCTTGAATGGCGAGTACGGCTATGAGCAGCAGTCAATTCGGAACCTCCCGGAGGGATCAACAATCGATGCCCGGAATGCGTCCTTCACGGTTGCCAACAGCCGGAACAGCGAGCCGAGCGTGACGATGGGCTGCGACGAGGGGACGCTGCCGGTCAATCGTTATCCGGTTGTCATCCGCGACTGCCCCGGCGTTCGGTTCATCGGCGGGCGCTTCAATGGTGAAGTACCGCAGACGTCGGACTGGGAGGACACATACTGCAACAGCGCGGCTCTTCTCGTCAGGGGCGAAACCGCGGACGCCACGATAGAAGGTGTTCGTGTGCGCCGCTGCTGGGACGCAATTCGCTTCGCCGAAGGGGCCACGCGCTTTCGCGTCAAAGGCTGCTGGCTCAGCGAGGTCCGGGATGACGCGGTGGAGAACGACTATCTGCTTAGCGGCACCATCGAAGATTGCCTCTTCGATGGGTGCTTCTCGGGGATCAGCGTGGATCCCGCGAAAAAGGAGCGGGACGGAACGAACGAGACCGTGCATATCGACAGAACGCTCATCCACATGCATGCCTATCTGGCCAAGGGTGAAATCACGCATCAGACGCCGGTCAAGGCCACCGACCGATCACCCAGGTTGCGGATCACGGGATCGGTCTTTGCGCTCGCCGCGGCAAACATGCGTGGGTTTCATCGTCTGGAACGCACGTGGCGGCTGGCGATCGAATGCCGGGACAACATGCTGCTGTGGCTGCCCGACGAGCCGATGCCGTCCGCATTCCCGATGCCACCGTCCGGCTTCACGGTGCTGACGGGAATCGATGCCCGCCGATACTGGGACAAGGCGCATCTCCAATGGATCACGGCGCATCAGGACGTGGCCCGCTTTACCGACGAAGCGCTGTGAGGCCGCACCGTCGGCAAGCAGCGGATCGTTGCCGTCCACAGCTGCAACGACGGCAATCAATCGACCTGAGCGCTGACACCGCCTCCATGCCCGCGGTCTCGCCCTGTCGGCAGGATCGCACCCAGATCAACTGGTTGATCACTCATCGCACGAACTGCGCAAACACGGAAACAGAGGTGGGAGCCATGAAAGGCAGGGAAGTCGAGCTGCTATGCACGCTGGGTCCGGCGTCGCTGAACGACAAGGTCATCCATTGGCTGGAGCGGGCCGGCACCTCGCTATTGCGCCTCAATTTGTCACACACGAAGATCGAGGATCTCGAGCGGATCATCACCTTCATCCAGAAACGGACGCACATTCCGATTTGTCTCGATACCGAAGGCGCGCAGATCCGCACCGGCCCGCTGGCCGACGGAAAGGTGACGGTGCGCGAAAACCGGTTCCTGACTGCCCGGGCGCGGCCAGCGGCAGGCGACCAGTTCGGCATCAGTTTCTACCCGGCATATATCATCGACAAGCTTCAAGTCGGCGACTTTATCAGCATCGACTTCAACGCTGTCCTGACCCAGGTCGTGGAGAAGAACAACGACGCCGTCATCCTGAGGGTTCTGAACGGTGGAGAGCTCGGCCAGAACAAGGCCGTAACGGTGCAGCGCACTATCGAGATGCCGCCCCTTACCGACAAGGATCTGGCGGCCATCGCGATCGGCCGCCGGATGGGCATCCGCCATTTCGCGCTTTCCTTCGCGCATCGTGCGTCGGACGTCGACGGCACCCGGGCCAAGGCCGGCCCCGGTGCGGTCATCATCTCCAAGATCGAATGCCTGAGCGGCTTGCGCCATCTCGCGTCCATCGCCGAGAAGTCGGATGCGATCCTGATCGATCGCGGCGACCTGTCCCGCGAAGTTCCGATCGAGCAGATTCCGGCAATTCAGAAGATGATCATCCGCACCGCCAAGGCGCATGGCGCGAAGGTCTATGTCGCAACGAACCTGCTGGAGTCGATGACGAGTTCGCCGACGCCGACACGCGCCGAAGTCAACGACATCTACAACACTCTGGCGGACGGCGCCGACGGCCTCGTCCTGGCGGCGGAAACCGCCATCGGCCAATACCCGGTCAACTGTGCAAGGATGGTGGTCAAGGTCGCCGAGCAATTCCGGCGCAATGTGCACAACGGCACGCATTCCATCCGGGTGCGCCCATCGTCTTTGCTGGCCGGCGTCGAGCCTCATGGCGGACGCCTGGTCAGCCGGACGCTCGGGCCGGCGGAAGACCTGGACATCAGGGATCTCCCCGCGATCACCGTCGGTGACGATGAGCTGACCGACGTCGAGCAGATCGCGCGCGGCACCTTCTCGCCGCTGTCGGGCTTCATGGACAGGGCGTGCCTGGAAAGCGTACTCGAATACAACCAGCTTCCCTCCGGCCTGGCCTGGACAATGCCGGTTGTCCTGGCCGTCCCGAGGGAGATCGCAAGCCGATTTTCTGAGGGCGACAGGGTTCTCCTTTCCAGCAAAAGCGGAATGGCGCATTCCGTTCTCGACATCGGCGAAACCTACGATTTCGAGCCGGAGCTGCTCGCGCGCAAATGGTTCGGCACGGACTCGCGCGAGCATCCAGGCGTCGCCCGCGTGCTTGCGCGCGGCGGCCACTTCCTGGCCGGCGGCATCACGCTCATCCAGCCGCTGCCCTTGCCATACCGGCGCTACGACCTGACGCCGGCCCAACTGCGCATGGTCTTCGCGCATAAGGGCTGGAGCCGGGTCGTGGCCTTCCACAGTCGCAACATGGTCCATCGCGTCCATGAGGTGATCCAGATGGCCGCCTTGGAGCGCACTTACGCCGACGGCCTGCTGATCAACCCTGTTGTGGGACTTGCCAAGCGCGGCGATTTCATGCCGCACCTTATCCTCGACGGCTACCAGGCCATGCTCGACTACGGCATTTATCCGCCGGGCAAGGTGGTGCTCGCAAGCTTCATCACCTATCCGCGATTTGCGGGCCCACGCGAAGCGGTTTTCACGGCATTGTGCCGCAAGAACATGGGCTGCAGCCATTTCATCATCGGACGCGACCACTCGGGCGTCGGCGGTTTCTACGCTGCCAATGCGAGCAGGGAGCTGTTCGATGAGCTCGGCGATTTAGGCATTGAACCGATCTTCTTCGATGCCATCGGCTACGACACCCAGTCCGAGAGCTATGTCGATCTGAACGCCTGCGAGGCCGCGACGCCTATCAGCGGCTCGGAGATTCGACGCGCCTTGAGGGCGGGGGAGGCGCTGCCGAATTGGATGATGCGATCCGAGGTGCAGGACGTCGTGCGCGCCGAGATGATGGTGCAGCACGCACTGTTCCAGGAATAGGGCACAAACCGGGGATGAGAGATGGTCAATGGAACGAGACATTTCGGGCTGATGCCCCAACAGGATTGCGGATATCCGCAGCCGGGAACGGTGTTGTGGCTGCTGGGCCCAACCTCGGCCGGCAAGACGACGCTGGCGACCCGCGTTGTCGCGGATTTGCGACGGCATGGCGTTCCGGCCATTCTCTTCGACGGCGATGAGGTCCGTGGGCTCTTTGGAGCCGATCTCGGATTTGGCGCGGACAGCCGTTTGCGGGTGGTCTCGGTCCTGGTGCATCTGGCCAACAAGGCTGCCGATGCCGGCCTGCGCGTGGTGGTCGCCGCGCTCACCGCCGGGCAGGATGCGCGCCAGTATGTCCGCGAGAATGTCACAAACCTGACGATCGGCTACGTCGCCTGCTCCGTCCAGACTTGCGCGCAAAGGGATCCGAAAGGGCTGTATCGCAAGGCGATGAGCGGCGAGATCGATACGCTGATCGGCTACAACACCGAGTACCGGGCACCCGACAACCCGGACCTCGTACTCGATACCGAGGCACATTCCCTGGATGAACTCGCGGCGCGGATTGTTGCCTCCTATGTTCGCGATTGACCGTGGCGGTGACCCCCCGACAACATCCCAGATTCACCTTTCGAGCGCGTCAAACAAGGCGGCGCCATGAACGATTCTGAACTCGCGCGCTTCTTCCTGTCCCTTGTCGTGCTGCTCGTCGGCGCGTTGGGCGGCGGACATATGTTCGAGCGGCTGAAGCTGCCGCGCGTGATTGGCGAGATCGCGGGCGGAATTGCGCTCGGCCCGTCGGTGTTGGGGCTTGTCTTGCCCGACGCGCACAAATGGTTGTTCGCCGGGTTTCCCGCCCAGGGTGCCTTGCTCTCCGCCTTTTACTGGCTGGGCCTCGTTTTGCTGATGTTCACCGCCGGCTTCAAGATGCAGACGGAAGGCATGGCGGGATCGGGCCGCATCATACCGGCGCTGGTGGTCGGCGCGCTGGTGGTTCCGTTCGCATGCGGCTATCTCGGCGCGCCGCTGTTCGCGGACGCACAGAAGGGCGACGCCTTTGCATTCAAGCTGGTGATGGGTATCGCGGCGGGCGTCACGTCGATCCCGGTCATCTCGCGCCTCTTCCTCGATCTCGGCCTGATGAACAGTTCGTTCGCGCGCAACATTATCGGCGCCGCGACCATTCAGGATCTCATTCTTTGGAGCATGCTTGCCATCGCCACGGCGGTGCAGCACGGCGACGCTGCCGACGCGGGAGGCATCGGGCGGGTGATCGCGATCAACCTCGCTTTCGTGCTCGCCTCGCTCTTTGTCGCGCCGGCCGTCGCACGCGAGGTCCGGCGAAGGGTCTTCGGCAAGTTCAGCGAAGCGTCCTTGACCGGCTACACGATGCTGTTGTGCCTGGTCTTCGTGGCGGCCGCGAGCCTCTTGAAAGTCAACATTGTCTTCGCCGCGCTTCTCGCCGGCTTGGTGATGACGCGGTTTCCCTCGCGGCATCTTGCTCCAGTGAAACAGCATATCGCCGACATCTCGATATGGTTTTTCGTACCGATCTATTTCGCGCTTGTCGGCCTGCGGCTCGATTTGGCGCACCAGTTCGACGGTTCGCTCATCCTCTTCTTCATCATCGCGAGCACGGCCATCAAGTTGGTGAGCTGCACCACTGCCGCCAGGATAGCGGGTACCGCCTGGGCCAGGGCTTTCGACTACGGCGTCGCCATGAACACGCGCGGCGGGCCGGGCATCGTGCTGGCAAGCGTGGCATACGCCGCCGGCATCATCGATGAACGCATGTTCAGCGCGCTGGTGCTCGCATCGATACTGACTTCCTTCGCGACAGGGTTCTGGTTGCGCTGGCGGCTGGCGCATGATCCCGAAGTGTTTGCCGAAGCGGCGCGGCCGCCCGCAGCGCCGATGCGCGGCCTGGCATCGGCAACCACGGAGTTTCTGGTCCGGGCTGTGCGATCGCCGTCAAGCCGAGCCCAGCACGCCGCTGCCAAGCCCACTGGTGCTGGCTCGGCTGGGGAAGAGAGCAATCGAATGGACGAAGTGAGCGGCAACCGAATGGGCGGTCCGCTTCATCCATCGAATGCGCCGGCTTTGCAACGGTAGCTTGGACCACCGTCAGCGCATTGGCAGAGGACGACTACTCGATGAAGCACAGCGTGGCGAAGGTCGCGCGAGGCGCGACCGATTGCGGTCCGGCCACATTCGTGGTCCAGGCTCGCCTGGCGCGCGTCGGAGGGCAGAACATCCTGTTCAGCCCGTCCCGGCAGGCCATCTTCGCCGTCAACGATACCGCTGCCGAGATTTGGCGCTCCCTGGAAGAAGGCACGCCACCGCAGGCCATCTCGCTCGAGATGGCGCGCAGCGGCGTCGACAGTCGCGAGGCGAACCGGCATGTCGAGACCGCGCTCGAGGATTGGCAGCGGCTGAGCCTCATACGGCCCTGCGCGCCGTCACCTCCATCATCGGCTCAAGAGCTTGTGAGCCAGGTGGTCGCCATTGCAGGCCTTTGCATCCGCATCGTCTATCCGGCCGCCTGCGCCTTTCCCGCTATCACCGTATTTCGGCATCTCGAGGTCCAAAGAGAGACTGCCGACATTCTGCTGCAGATGGTCGAGCAGGGGGGACGGGTCCACCTGTTCCGGAATGGCGACTGGGTTCTGTCGTGCTCCCCCGACGAACTTCCGGTCATGCTGAAAGGGCAGCTGCTGACCGAGGTTCTCGACCACGGCGCCTATGAACTTGCCGTCCACGCGGCTGCACTTGTTAGAAACAAACGCATGGTGCTTGTTTGCGGCAATCCGGGCGCAGGCAAGACCACGCTGACCATGGCCCTGGTCCATGCAGGGTTCGGCTTCGCATCTGACGATGTGACGCTGCTGGACTCCAATGGGCATGGCGTGGGCCTTCCGTTTGCCCCCGCGGTCAAGGCGGGAGCATGGCCGCTTCTGGCCGAATACTGCCCCGATCTCTATGCCGTTCCGGTCAGCCGCCGTCCGGACCGCAGGCGCGTTCGATTTGCCATGCCCGGGGAGTTCGTGCCGTTGCCGCCTTCCCCCACAGCCATCGGCTGTGTGGTCCTGCTCCGTCGCAGTCGCGACTCGAAGGCTGGGCTGGAGTCGGTCGACCCAGCCGGCGCATTGCGCGGCCTGCTCAACGGCGCGTTTTCGCCCGGCCGGGAACTGAGCGGCGCCGCGTTCGATGTATTGACCCAGATCATCGGGTCGGCGCAGGCCTATCGGCTGACCTATTCGAGGCTGGATGATGCGGTGGAGCTAATCACGAGGGCGTGCCTATGATGCACAGGGGCAACGCGCTTGAGGCGCTGGTCGCCGGCCTTCGCGGCTGTCCGGACGACAGGGCTGACTGGCAGGCAGTGATTGCCCTGGCCAATCACTGCCTGCTGACACCCGACCTGTTCTCCTCGCTTGCGCATGCTGGCCAGATCCACCGGCTTCCGCAGGACGTCCGCGAGTACCTTCGGTTCGTTCACGACTGCAATCTGGAGCGGAACCTGCGCCTGCGAGCCCAACTGGGGGAAGCGGTTGCGGCCCTGAACCGCCGCCGCATCGTTCCGCTCCTCCTAAAGGGGGCCATCCCCTTGTTCCTTTCCCCGCCCGGTCGGGTTCCCAGCAGGATGACCAGCGACCTCGATGTGGCCGTGGAGCCCGACGAAGAGGCGACCGCCCGCGCTTGCCTTGAAGAGCTCGGCTATGTCGAGGTGGCGGGCGCTCGAGGCATGGCCCGCGGGCAGGACGCCGGAATGCTGGAACTCCGTGCGAGCCGGGCGAATGGTTTTGAGCCCCCTAGGTTCGTCCAGCGGGATAGCCTTCGGGTGAGAATTCCGCCCGCCCAGTCCCGGGTCCGGCACTGGATGGAACACGATCTCTTCAAGGAGGGGGACTACTGGCGCGGAAGGATCGATCTGAGGCATCTTCGTGATCTGGCACAATTGGCCGAAACCGACGATGTGGATTGGACGGCGCTGCAGGCATCCATGTGGGATCGAGGCGCGCGCAATGCGCTCGACACCCAGCTCCTGGCCCTGCACCATTTCTTCGGGACCCGGATCCCGGCGAAATGTGCACAGCGCCCGATGGTCCGTTTCCAGCACTGGAGGCGCATCTTCACGGCGACACACCCGATCATTGGCGCTCCCTTGCGTTTGGCCGGCAATCTAGCGTGGGGCGCAAGGCGGGTTTTGCAGTCCGATGGTTTGGCCCGACGTGGACCGTCCGACCTCGCGCGTCGCATCGCGCGCACGCTCCTGAGCGGTCGCACGAAAATCTAAGTCTTTTGGAGAAGTTGTTTCTTATTCTAGAGCTTCTAAAGTAACTCTGTTAAAAAGGGGGTTGCGATATGGCGCCAGAAAGTAAACATAGATCGGGAGCGACGATAGAGGTCTTGGCTTCCGAAGCTCACGCTCGCCGGGACTTTCTCAAGAAGGCGGGACGGTTCGCGGCGGTGACGCCACCAGCCATAACACTTTTGCTTGGCACAAGCTTGAACTCCCGAGCGATTGCCAAATCGGGCGGTTCACGTCCAGGCAATGGTTGGGGGGACGAAAACCACATTCACCTTGGCCCTCCCGGCCAGGTGGGCAAGCTCTGATAGCTATAAATTCGAGCTTCCGACATACTTTCGCATCGACCCTCCCGGTCACGGAAAATAGCGGGATCGAAGCGTAGCGCCCGAGTTTGCCATTTGACGACCCGGACGCTCACGGCACGCCAGAGTGCCGCGAGCGGTCCGGGTTTTTCTTTGCCGGCGGCGACCGCAGTGCGGCTCGGCGCTTCTCAAACGTTGAGGCGGCGGCGTACGGCCGCGTGTTCAATACGCAGCCGACCCCCGGCGCCTGGGTGGGCTTATGGAATCGCTTCACGGGAATCGAGACGATTACTTGCCGTGAGGAGGTGGTGGTGGGCCGTGGTGGCCGTGCGAGCCGCCCGATTTGGCGATTGCCTTTGATCTCAAGCTTGTGCCGAGCAGGAGGGTTATGGCTGGCGGCGTCACCACCGCGAACCGCCCCGCCTTCTTGAGAAAATCCCGGCGAGCTTCGGTTTCTGAGATCATGTTTTCCGAATGAACTGCCTTTTCGTTGTCACGGAGACGTCTCCCATAAAACCCGATCAGTCTTTTCTTTTGCATTTCAAGTATCGGTAGTTTTCATCTTACAATTGCCGGAATAGCCTTCCGATTCAGCCTAAAGACGTATCGGGCCTGAAAGCCAATTCTACGCGAGCAGAAGGCTGCTTACGAAGTTGTCGTTGTGGAACTGCTCCACATGAACACCAGTCAGCGTGATCTGGTCCCCGCCGCCCAGGGATGCCACGACATTCGAGCCCTGGTTCGTGGCCACCTGCAAGAACTGGCTGGCGTTGTAGATGCCAAAGGCTCTTAGATCGAGGACGTCGCCGGTGCCGGCGCCGGGCAGGAAATTCATGACCGTGTCCTGACCATCACCGACAGCGAACACCAACAGGTTGTGCTGGTTGCCGGCAACCAGCATGTCGTTTCCGCGCCCGCCGATCAGCGTGTCGTTGCCGCCAAGGCCCCACAGATAGTCCGCGCCGGATGTGCCGTTCAGGACGTAGCCGCCGTTGACGATCGTCGGCGTGCGCCCGGCGGGCGTCGGGACAAAGTAGGAATCCGTCAGCAGGGGGGTTGCGGTTGTCCCGTCGAAGCTGCTCACCTTGTAGAACTCGATCAGCATGCCCTGGTCCGTGACCGTCACCAAGCTGGTGCCGACATTGGGAACGCTCTTGCCGGAGCCGCCGAGGCCGGTGGTCGTGTAGGGAAGATAGACGCCGTCGCCGTTGTCGTCTCGGTTCTCCCGGTAATAGTTGTGCTGGTGCCCGGCAAAGACCGCGTCGACGCCCCATTGCTCGAAGGGCCACCGCATGGTGGCGGTGTAGCCGCTCGGGTTATAGGGCGTGTGATGGAAGTAGGCGACGTTGAAGCTTGCGTCGGAACTCGCGAGAAGGTTTTGCATCCAATGACCTTGCACCGAGGTGGAGCTGCGGCCATCCGGCTCCTGCTTGTTGCTGTTGAGAGCAAAGAAGTGAACCGGTCCGATCTGGAAATCGTAGTACCTCTCGTTGTCGGGCATCGTGAAGTAGTTCAGGTATGTGCCGACGTTGTTTTCGTTGTATTCGTGGTTGCCAAGCGTGGGAAAGAAGCGGTTGATGGCGCTGCCGCTTCCATATGCGCCCTGATAGTTGCCGATATAGTCGTGATATTGCTGGCCGACAGCAGCGTCCATGACCTGCGGTGCGTAGACGTTGTCGCCTATTGTGAGAATGAAATCGACGTTCCAGGCATGGATCATCGCCGACACCGCCTTCTCGCCAGAGAGATCGGTGTCGCCGTAATCACCAAAGACCGCGTACCGGTATAGCACCTGCGGCGCCGTCGCCGGAACGACGCTGACCGTATAGTCCTGCGCGGCCGTGCTGCCGTCGGACGAGGTTGCGGTGACGTGCAGATTGATCGACTGCTCGGTTGCCGCATTGAGCGTTCCCGTGCCCGAGCGCGTGATGACACCCGTGCTGGGATTGATGGCAAAGCGCGTGTCGTTGATGCTGTAAGTGACCGTATCGGTTACATCGGGATCCTTGGCCGAGGCAGTGATGCCGATGGTCGTGCCAGCGGCGGCGTTCTGGACGATCTGGTTGACGGTAGAGTCGGCATCCTGTGGATGCTTGAAGGAGACCGGGCCGGTCGTCGGCACATAATACTCGATGTGCAGGAGCGGGGCGCCGGCGGCGCTGCCGTCGAAGGAATAGGCGCTGCGCGTGCCGCTGCTGCCGCTGACGACGAAAGCCATGTCGTTGAGCGCCAGCCAGCCCGAGCGGCCGATGATCTCTTGCACGATGGCCGAGAGATCCGGCGTGCGTTCGGCAAGGCCGGCTTCGTTGTTCACGGTCCAGTCGGGTGGCGTCCACGTCGCCGAAGCATCCGTCGTCGGGCGCGAGGTGAGGTCGCTGGTTTCCTGCTCGAAGGGAGTGGCTTCGTCACTGTCTTCGCCCCGGATCAGGAGCGACACAGGGCCAGTGCTCGTATTCTGGGCCTGGAACTGGATATAGGCGCTGGTGATGACGGCGTCGTAAGGAATGTCGACCCCGGTGAAGCGCATTCCGACGGTCTGGACCTTGGTGCCCGAAACCACCATGTCGAGATTGCCGCTGATGAGGTCCATCCCGCCGGTGGGACCTTGCTCAGCGTCGTCGGCACTGGACCCGATCTTTGTCTGGAAGACCGGCCCCGTGGCCACACTGACCGCATAGTCCTGCCCGGCGGTGCTCCCATCGGACGAGGTCGCGGTTACGTGGAGGCTAACCGTCGGCTCGGTTGCCGCGTTGAGCGTGCCGGTGGCCGAGCGCGTAATGACGCCGGTGCTGGAATTGATGGCAAAACGCGGATCGTTGATGCTGTAGGTGACCGTCGATCCGGCGTCGGGATCCTTAGCCGAAGCGGTAATCCCGACCGCCGTGCCGGCGGCGGCGTTCTGGGTGATCTGGTTGGCGGTCGTATCGGCGTCGGGCGGGGTGTTAAAGGCGACCGGTTCCGGGCTGTCAGTGACGGCGACGGTGAAGGTCTGGTTGGCGGTGCTGCCGTCCGACGAGGTTGCCGTCACCGCCAGGTTGATCGACGATTGGGTCTCGAAGTCCAGCGTGCCGGTGCCCGAGCGGGTGATGACGCCGGTGCTGGAATTGATGGCGAAGCGCGTGTCGTTGAGACTGTAAGAGACGGTCGAACCGGCATCGGGATCCGTGGCCGAGGCGGTTATGCCGATGGCCGTGCCTGCCGCGGCGAGCTCAGCGATCTGGTTGGTGGTTGAGTCGGCGTCAGGTGGCGTATTGAAGGCCACCGGACTGCCGGCCGGACCGGGCAGGGTATACTCGATGTGCAGCAGCGGCGCGCTGGCCGGGTTGTACTCATAGGAGTCAGCCGTTCGCGTGCCGGTGCCGGTGACCAGGAATGCCATGTCGTTGAGCGCCGCCCAACCGGAACGGTTGACGATCTCTTGGACGATAGCCGTGAGATCCGGTGTGCGTTCGGCGAGGCCGTGCTCGCCAACTGTGGTCCAGGCGGCCGGCGCCCAGGCTGTGGACGCGCTCGTCCTGGGAAGCGAGGACACGTTGAACTTGGCGGTGGTGAAGGGATTGGCGTCGTCGACATTATCGCCCTGGATCAGCAGCGACGTCGCGCCGGACTTCACCTCGTTGGCCTGGAACTGGATGTAGGCGCTGGTGATGATGGCGCCCTGAGGGATGTTGATGCCGGTGAAGCGCATGCCGACCGTCTGGCTGGTGGAGCCGTCATAGCCCAGCTCCAGGTCGGTGACGTTGGTGGAGATCGAGCCGTTGCCCTTCTGCTCGACATCGTCGCCGGCGGCCGCCACCCTTGTCTCGAAGATCACTGGTGTGCCGCTCGTCCCCGAGACGGCGACGCTGTAAGCGTGGGTATCGGTGCTGCCATCGGACGAGGTTGCGGTGACGGTGAGGTTGACCGTCGGCTCGGTTGCCGCGTTGAGCGTGCCGGTGTCTGAGCGCGTAATGACGCCGGTGCTGGAATTGATGGCAAAGCGCGAATCGTTGATGCTGTAGGTGACCGTCGATCCTGCGTCTGGATCCTTGGCCGAGGCGGTGATCCCGACCGCCGTGCCCGCGGCAGCGCTTTGGGCGATCTGGTTGACGGCGTTGTCCGTATCCGCCGGGGTGTTGAAGGCGACCGGCTCGGGGCTGTCGAGGACGGCGAGGGTGAAGGTCTGGTTGGCGGTGCTGCCGTCCGACGAGGTTGCCGTCACCGTCAGGTTGATCGACGCCTGGGTTTCGAAGTCCAGCGTGCCAGTTCCCGAGCGTGTGATGACACCACTGCTGGCATCGATGGCGAAGCGCGTGTCGTTGAGGCTGTAGGTGACGGTTGAGCCGGCATCGGGATCGGCGGCCGAGGCGGTGATGCCGATCGCCGTGCCCACCGCGGCGAGCTCGGCGATCTGGTTGGTGTTGGTGTCGGCGTCAGGCGGTACGTTGAAGGCCACGGGGCTGCCGAGGACGGCGACGCTGAAGGCGTGGGTATCGGTGCTGCCGTCGGAAGAGGTTGCGGTGACGGTGAGGTTGACTGAAGGCTCCGACGATGCGTCGAGCGTGCCGGTGCTCGAGCGCGTTATGACGCCGGTGCTGGAATTGATGGCAAAGCGCGGGTCACTGATGCTGTAGGTGACCGTCGAATTGGCATCGGGATCCTTGGCCGACGCCGTGATTCCGACCGCCGTGCCCGCGGCAGCGCTTTGGGCGATCTGATTGACGGCGTTGTCCGTGTCCGCCGGGGCGTTGAAGGCGACCGGTTCCGGACTGTCGAGGACAGCGAGGGTGAAGGTCTGGTTGGCGGTACTGCCGTCCGACGATGTTGCCGTCACCGTCAGGTTGATCGACGATTGGGTCTCGAAGTCCAGCGTGCCGGTGCCCGAGCGGGTGATGACACCGCTGCTGGAATTGATGACGAAGCGCGTGTCGTTGATGCTGTAGGTGACGGTTGAGCCCGCATCCGGATCCGTGGCCGAGGCGGTTATTCCGATAAGATCGCCGGCCGCTGCGAGTTCGGCGATCTGGTTGGCGGTTGGGTCGGCATCGGGCGGTGTGTTGAAAGCGACCGGACTGCCGGAAACAGGCAGAAGATACTCAACGTGCAGCAGCGGCGCGCTGGCAGGGTTGTATTCGTAGGAATCGGCGGTGCGCGTGCCGGTGCCGGTGATCAGGAACGCCATGTCGTTGAGCGCTGTCCAGCCGGAGCGGTTGACGATCTCCTGGACGATCGCCGTGAGATCCGGCGTGCGCTCGGCAAGGCCCTGCTCGCCGACGATGCTCCAGGGGTCCGGAGTCCAGGCAGTGGATGCCGACGTCCGGGGAAGCGAGGACACGTTGAAGCTGGCGGTGGTGAATGGATTGGCATCGTCGGTATTGTCGCCCTGGATCAACAGCGAAGCCGCGCCGGTCATGACCTCGTTGGCCTGGAACTGGATGTAGGCGCTGGTAATGATGGCGCCTTTGGGGATGTCGATGCTGGTGAAGCGGATGCCGACGGTCTGGCGGGTGGTGCCGTCATAGCCCAGTTCAAGATCGTTGATGTTACCCGAGATTGTGCCGGAGCCCTTTTCCTCGACATCGTCACCGGCGGCCGCCACCCTTGTCTCGAAGATCGGGTCGGCACCAAGCGCACTGTTGATGGCAAGCGTAGTCGCCGTCGCGGTCGTGCCGGTGCCGGCGATCGTATACGGGCTGGCGGCGTCAGTGCTGTCTGCAACGCCCGTTCCCGCACTGTGCCATATGCTGAGCCCAGTCGCCGTCGCGGCGCCGAGAATGGTGCCGTCGAGATGGGTGCCGATACTGGCTGCCGCCTCTGCGAGGCCGGTCAGCTTCAGTCCGCCATCGCCTGCCCAGGTCGGGGTGGCCCCCAGCGTGGCGATGAGGCTGGCGATCTTGGCAGCGGCTTGATCCGTGCCCTGGCTGTCGGTGCGCGTGCCGGCTTCGGCGGCGAGGCCGTTCAGGGAGGCTTCCAGCAGGCCAGCCTCGTCGTGCTCCGCGCCGCCCGGATCGCCGGCTCCGGCCGGCGAATGGCCATCGATCAGGTGGAGGCCCTTCAGCAAGGACAGGGAGTCGAACTCCGCCGTGATCGGTCCAAGGGTATTGCCGCTGTCCGCAATCCGAGGTGGTTTGGACATGTCAGATCTCCTTTGCCGCTATTCTCCGGACCTGGGCCTCGATGGGTCGGGAGGTGAACATCGCAGCCAACTCCGGCCCGTCGCGATCGAGACGGCGACGGTCGAAGGAGGCGGCTGAATTGCTGTCGGTGATATCTTGCTGTCCGGGACCTTCGCGTTCCGTCAGGCTGCAGCCAGCGCGGCAGCATGGCAGACAGCAAAAGCCGGCAAGTGCGGCCGGGCTTGTTGCCACGGCGTCACTCGCGCGGAGGGCAGTATTGTCTCAGGGATGAGTGGTTAAAGGTCGCTTTGGATCAGACGAGCAGCCAATCATTCAATTGGAATTCATAGACCTTGCCATCGTTCTCGGTGGGATTGGAGTCGTTGTCCACGCCGCGATCGGTGATGTAGAGGCTCATATGGTGGCTCGGATCGTCGCTGCTCGGCGCCAGCGCCAGCCCCGACGGCTTGCGCGCCTGGGCCGCGGAGATATCGAGCGTGCCCAGCAACTGCCCCGTCGGTGTCACCATCGCCACCGAGTTGCGTGACTGAAGGATATACAGGAGGTCGTGGACCGGGTCGTATGCAATGCTCTCGTCAGAAGGGGTTCCGAGCGAGCGCGCGGAAAAACTCGTCACGATGTCATCGCCACCCGTGCTCGCGACGCCGTCGAAGCTGCCGTTCGGACCTGGAGCGACGGTGTAAATCGTCTGCGTTGTGCCGTCCGCGACATACAGCACCCCACGATTTGTGTCATACGTGATCCCCTCCGGGTCCGAACTGCCGAATGCCGACGTCTTGAACGAGGTCAAGATGTCATCGGATGTGTTGTAACGCCCATCGGTCCCGGGATTCAGCTCATAGACGCTCTTCGTGCCGGTGTCGTCCGCGAAGAAGAGATGGTGATTGGCTGGATTGTAGGCGACCCCGGCCGGCTCATCGGAAAAGCTGATGGTTGTAAGCGTGCCCACCAGGCTGCCGCTCAGGCTCATCTGATAGAGGTTCTTGCCGGTAAAAATGGACATCTCATCGACTTCGCTGTCGGCAACCAGCAGCGTGCCGAGGTGAGAGATGTAGACGATATCCATAGGGTCGGGACTCGGCGGCGACCACTGCGAAGTCAGGATTGTATGTTCCAGCGTTACCGATGTCGGCAATTGGTTGCCCGCGACGTTCACGCTGAAGGCGTGGGTGTCCGTGCTGCCGTCGGAGGAGGTGGCCGTCACGTGGAAGGTGATCGACGGCTCGGCCTGGGCGTTGAGCGTGCCTGTGCCTGAGCGCGTGATAACGCCGGTGCTGGAATTGATAGCGAAGCGCGGGTCATCGATAGTGTAGGTGAGTGTCGAGCCGGCGTCGGGATCCTTGGCCGACGCCGTGATCCCGACCGAAGTGCCCGCTGCGGCGTTCTGGGCGATTTGGTTGACCGCGCTGTTGCTATCCGGCGGCGTATTGAAGGCGACCGGTTCGGGGCTGTCGAGCACGGCCACGGTGAAGGTGTGGTTGGCCGTGCTTCCGTCCGACGAGGTTGCCGTCACCATCAGATTGATCGACGACTGGGTTTCGAAGTCGAGCGTGCCGGTGGCCGAGCGGGTAATGACGCCGGTGGCGGCATTGATGGCAAAGCGCGGGTCATTGAGGCTGTAGGCGATGGTCGAGCCGGCGTCGGGGTCAGAGGCCGAGGCGGTGATGCCGATCGCCGTGCCCGCTGCGGCTAGCTCGGCGATCTGGTTGGCGGTCGTATCGGCATCGGGCGGCGTGTTGAAGGCCACCGGACTGCCAGCCGGACCGGGAAGGAGATATTCGATGTGCAGCAGCGGCGCGCTCGCCGGGTTGTACTCATAGGAGTCAGCCGTTCGCGTGCCGGTGCCGGTGATCAGGAACGCCATGTCGTTGAGCGCCGCCCAGCCGGAGCGGTTGATGATCTCCTGGACGATCGCCGACAGATCCGGCGTGCGCTCGGCAAGGCCATGATCGCCTACCGTGGTCCATGGGTCCGGTGTCCAGGCCGTGGATGCCGTCGTCCTCGGAAGCGAGGACACGTTGAAGCTGGCGGTGGTGAAGGGACTGGCGTCGTCGGTATTGTCGCCCTGGATCAGCAGCGACGCAGCGCCGGTCTTAACCTCGTTGGCTTGGAACTGGATGTAGGCGCTGGTGATGATGGCACCCTTGGGGATGTCGATGTTGGTGAAGCGGATGCCGACGGTCTGGCGGGTGGTGCCGTCATAGCCCAGTTCAAGATCGTTGATGTTGCCCGAGATTGTGCCGGAGCCCTTTTCCTCGATATCGTCGCCAGCGGCAGCCACCCTGGTCTCGAAGATCGGGTCGATCGCATTCAGACTGGAGGCAAGGAGGCTATTGCTGGTGACCGCGAGCTCCGTCGAGGTCGTGCCGGAGTCGGCGACTGCTTGGGAGGCGGTGTAGGCCCAGTCTGCATTCACCGTTCCTGGCTGATGCCAGAAGTTGGTGGCATTTGCCGTCGCTGTGCCGAGAAAGGTGCCGTCGAGATGAATGCCAATCCTGGCGGCGGCCTCGGCGAGACCGGTGAGCTTAAGACCACCATCGCCCGCCCAGCTCGGGGTGATCCCATGCGAGGAGATGAGGCCATCGATCTTGAGCGCGGCTTGATCGGCGCCTCGGCTGTAACCGAGCGTGCCGGTTTCGGCGGCGAGCCCGTCGCCATCGACGGTGCCCGCTTCCCATGTCATGGAGGCTCTCAGGAGGCCATCCTCGCCGTGCCCGACGTTCGGACCACCGGTCCCGGCCGGCAAACTGTCATCGAGAAGGTGAAGGCTTCCAAGTATCGGGCCGAGCTCCATCGTCGCCGGTCCGGCTGCCCCGCTGTCTGGAATCCACAATGGTCTGGACATATCAAAATCTCCTTTGCCGCTGTTTCCGGAACTGGGCCTCCAACAGGTCCGGATAGATGGATGTCGCAGCCGGCTCCTGTCCGTCGCAACCGAAGGCGTCGACGATCAGAAAACGGGCCGCACAGCTTGCGGCGATGATCCGTGAGGACTGTCCTTTGCGCCGGCACGATGGGGCCAAGGCGTCGCCATCGCAGACTGCTCAGCCAGGAAGTCAGTCAGGCATGTCTCTTGGGATCATTTGCGCCAGATATGGTGCTGCAGACGTCGAGCGCTGCCTTTGATCAGTCTGTCGCCTTCTTCATCCTGGGCCAGGCGGGCGCGACGGCCGCGAGCAAGCGCAGCAGCGACAGCCCGTCGCGTCCAAGGAACAGCGACGGCAGGATCCAACACAACAGCAAGCTCCCGGCGGACGCCAGCAATGCTGCATCGACCACCAGGGAGAGCGGTGGCAGCCGGAGCTCGCGCATCCATTCCACCAGTGCCCAGACGCCAGTGCCGACAACGGCCGCGAGCGCGAGGCCAGGCACGTGCACTCCTGCGAACTGCGACCAACTCATCCTGGTTACGCGGAGGCTCAGCTGCGCCATGAGGACGAAGTTGATCGCGAAGGCCGCGCTTACACCGAATGCCACTCCTTCAACGCCCCATAGCTGCCCTATGATGGAGCCAACGAAGACGCCGACGGTGAAGACAGCCTGGCGCCAGGCGCGGGCGTAGACAGTGCCGGTTGCCCGCGAAACGGAATCGCTGAGCTTGTAGCTCGTGCGAAACAGCATGCTGAACGCCAGGACCTGAAGCGGGGCGACGACGCCCTCCCATCCCCGACCGAGAATGACCAGGACCAACTCGGGCGCGACGACAGCCACGACCACGCTGGCCGGAAGGACGAGCAGGGCACAGCCGGAAAGCGCGCTGCGGTAGGCGCGGGCGAGCCGCGCAGGCTCCTCCTGGACCAGGGCCATGGTCGGGAACAGCACGCGGTCGAGAACCTGGCCGACGATAACAGCCGGGGTCGTCATGAGCTGCGACGACAGCCCGTACAGGCCGAGCGCGTCGGCGCCAAGCCAGCGGCCGACGACAAGCCTGTCTGCCTGGGAGGCGAGGTAATTGAAGACCCGGGCGATGGTGAAGCCGCTGCCGAAATAGAGCAGCTCGACAATGGCGCGCCGCTCCAGGAGAGGCAGCATCGGGTGCGATTGGCCGACGAGAAGCACGATCATGCGGATGAATTGCTGGACCAGGAGCGCGGCGACGAGCGCCCAGACGCCGAAGCCGAACCACGCCAGAACAGGGGCGGCAACGACGTACCCGACGGCAAAGGCGCAGGCGTCGACAAGCGCAAGCCAGCGGAAGCGCAGGGCGCGCTGGGCCGCGGCCAATGACACCATTGAAGCTCCCTGGAAAAGAAACACGATGCAGATCGCGCGCACGACCGGAACCAGATCGGCGAGCCGAAGGAGCCCGGCGATGGCGGGTGCCATTGCCCAGATGAGGGCGGAAACGGCGAGTCCAAGCAGAAGCGACAAGGTGAATCCGACCCGAAGATGCCGCTCCTCAAGCACAGGTCGCTGCACGATCGCGGGGCTAATGCCTAGTCCCTGGAAGATGGTCGAAAACCTGATGATGATCAGGGCTGCGGAGTAAAGGCCGAACTCGGTAGGCGAGAGCAGCCGGGCCAGGACGAGGAGGGCGACAAGCTCCGCGACCGCGAGAGCGCCCATGGACAGGGCCGTCCAGAACATGCCCACGACACTTTTTTTGGCCAGCCCGCGTCGAACGTCGCTCACGCTTCTCTCCACTCACTTGGCCGACCGGTCAGGCGGCCAATGCATTTTCCTGGGTGCACTCTGCAGACGACGAAATCCGAAATGTCGGAAACTAGAGCCCTCGGAGCCGGCATGTCATGCTCAACGAAGGGGCTGAGGGATCTCGTAGTGGTAGAATGCCATCTCGTCCCGGATCTCGGGTATGATCGCGGTCAGGTCTTTCGGCTCAAAGCGGAGCCACTTCTGCTGACGGCCGGGATCGATCATCTCCTTGGCCGTTCGAACGATATCGTCAGTGCAGTCCAACCCGCAATGTTGGTAAATGCGCCGCAATACCGGCTCGGGATCCTGCATCAGATCCTCATAGCGAAACGAAAAGACGCGGCCGCTGCCCAGCCTGGCGAGATCTTCCCGAGCTTTTTGGTTGCCGCGCGCCCATTGGCGCGCGATCACCGTCAATTTTTCGTGCTCCTGCAGGTCCCGATCTATCCCTTTGTAACGCGGCCCGTAGATCGGAGTGTATTTTCTCTTCAATATTTTCTTGGCAATGATCTGCGTGATAAAATCCTTTGCATAGTAATGAATTTGCGTCACTGGTGTGGTCGACAATGTTCTTCGAATACCTTTGAATGTCTTTGTTCTTTGCCATTTGAGCTCCATGGAGCTTACACAGGAAAATGGATTCCTCGTAATATAGAGAAATATGGCTTCCGGAAAAATCTCGTGGACAAACGGCACGCGCAGGACATTGGAAGGCGTGTTCTCCATGATCTGCCGGCCGCCGTTACGTGACTGGTATTCGAGGAACCGATCGCGGATGTAGCGGGTAACCTTTTCGGTGGCGTCGGTCTGGCCGAATTCGTCATGGCGCCGCGCAGGATCGGCGTAGAGCCACAATGTTCTCGGCTCGTACCAGGTAACGATGTCGGGGTGCAGCCCGATCAATTTCTGCGCAATGGTGGTGCCCGACCGATAGTTGCCAATCAGAAAAATCGGAGGTTTCAGCTCGGTTGTCGTCATGACAGGTCTCCGTCGCTCTGGCTCAGTCGGGATTGCGCCGATCCGCAACGACACGCTGCGCAGCGCCGCTACTGGTCGCGGAAGGCGCGCATCATCTGGTCCGTCAAAGGCTTCATCAGATAGGAGATCACCCTGCGATCGGCTGTCCGTATGAATGCTTCCACGGGCATGCCGGGCACCAGCGAGAGCGATCCGAGTTTCTGCAGATCCTTCGGGTCGGGCGTGATGCGCACCACGTAGTAGACTTCATTGGTGCGCTGATCGCGCGTGACATCGGCCGAGATCATCGACACCACGCCTTCCGTCTCAGGCGTTGTGCGCACGTTGAAGGCGGTGAAGCGCAGCAGCGCATGCTGGCCGATCAAGAGCTGGTCGATATCCTGTGGAGCGGCCTTCACCTCGACCGTGAGCTTGTCGGTGTCGGGAACGATCAGCATGATCGGTTCCGCCGCACCGACCACACCGCCCACGGTGTGGATAGTCGATTGATGAACAGTGCCGCTGACGGGGGCGCGGATATCGATGTGGGCCAGTTGGTCTTCGGCGGCGACCTTCTTCTCCTCGAACTCGGCGATCTTGGCTTCGACATCGCGCAGCTCGCTCCCGGTCTCGCTGGCGAACTCCTTGTCGAGCTGCAGGATCTGCAGCTCGACCTCGGCGATGGCGCCCTTTGCCTGCGCCATGCTCGACACAAGCTGGGCCCGCTCGCCTTCGATGCGTGTCGCCTCGCGTTCATATTCGGTCAGCTTCGACTTGAGGGTAAGCTTCATTTCGACGAGACTGCGGATGTCGACGAGCTCGTCGTTGATCAGCTCGATCTCCTTGGCCTTTGCCGACTCCTGAGCCGAATAGCCTTCGATCTGCTTGCCGAGCTGATCGATGCGTTCGCGCAAGCGTGCCTTGTTGCCGGAGATCTCCGTCCGACGAAGCCCGAAGAGCCGTTGCTCGCTGGCCACCGTGGCAGCAGTCTCAGGGTCGTTCATTCCCGCGACAAGCACCGGAGCAAGCATCATCCGTTCGCTGCCGTCACGCTCGGCCTCGAGCCGGGACCTTCGTGCATAGAGCTCAATCAGGTTCTTTGTAACGTAGGCCAGGTTGGCGCGCGGGATGGTATCGCTGAGCTCGACGAGAATGTCTCCGCCCCGCACATGGTCGCCATCATGCGCGAAGATCTTGCCGACAACGCCGCCGGTCGGATGCTGCACCTTCTTTTCGCTGGTCTCGACCACCACCGCGCCGCGCGAAATGACCGCCCCGGAAACGTCCACAGTCCCGGCCCAGACTCCCACTCCGCCGACGAGCAGCGCGACGACGGTTGTCCCGCCGAGCAGGTTGCGGCGAATGGATCGCCGGTTGGAGGATGGCCGCTTCAAGATCGTTGCCTTGTTCAGTTCGGCAGTTGCGGCGAGCTTGCAGCCGCCTGCAGGCTCTCGGGGCCGACCTGCGGCGTTGGCAAGAGCTTCGACAGGACGCAATCCCTGGTGCCGAACAGGTGCATCTGTCCCTCTTTCATCATCAGCATGAAATCCACCGTGCTGAGGATGTTCGGCCGATGCGCCACGATCGCCACGATGCCGCCGCGGGCCTTGATTCCGAGGATGGCCGCGGCAAGCGCCATTTCGCCTTCGATGTCGAGATTGGAGTTGGGTTCGTCGAGGACGACCAGGAACGGGTCGCGATAGAGCGCGCGGGCCAGCGCGACGCGCTGACGCTGCCCGGCTGAAAGCGCGGTTCCGCCCTCTCCGATCTGGGTCTCGTAGCCGTTGGGAAGAGCGATGATCAGCTGGTGGACGCCCGCCGCGCGGGCAGCGGCGACAACAGCCTCCGGGTCCGATCCAGGATCGAAGCGGGCGATATTGGCGGCGACCGTTCCAGCGAACAGTTCGACGTCCTGCGGAAGATAGCCTATGTAGCGGCCCAGGCGCTCCGACGACCACTGATCGAGTGCGGCGCCATCCAGCTTGATCCGGCCCGCCAGTGGCCGCCACGCGCCGACCAGCCCGCGCACCAGGCTCGATTTGCCCGAGCCGCTTGGTCCGATGATGCCGAGCACCGAGCCGGCGTCCAGGCTGAATTCCACGCCTTGCACGATGATGCGCTGGGCGCCCGGCGCACCGATCGCGATCCGCTCCACCGTCAAATTCGCGCCGGGGATCGGAAGTGCCATCGGCTGCGGATCCGGCGGCAATCTGGCCAGCAATTTGCTCAGTCTGCCCCAACTCTGGCGCGCGGCTACGAAGTTGCGCCAATGGGCGATGGCGAGATCGACAGGCGCCAGCGCGCGGCCGGCAAGGATGGAGCCGGCGATGATGATCCCCGACGTCGCCTCGCCTTGGATCACCAGCCAGGCGCCCACGCCCAGCATTGCCGACTGAAGCATCAGCCGCATGGCGCGGGCGAAGCTGCCAAAGCCGCCGACGATATCGCTGACATGCTGCTGTTGCGCCAGATACTGACGGCTCGCTTCCCGCCAGTGGTCGTGCAGGCGCTTGCCCATGCCCATCGCCGCAAGCACCTCCGCATTGCGGCGGCTGGCCTCGGCGAGGCTGTTGCGCCGCATGCCGGTCAGAGCCGCGGCGCCCATTGGTTTGCGCGTAAAGACCTCGGTCGCGGCCGTCAGCGCCACCAGCAGGATCGCGCCGCAAATTGCGGTGATCCCGAGGGTCGGATGAAGGCTCCAGATGATCGCCAGATAAAAGGGAAGCCATGGAAGGTCGAAAAGCGTGCCAGGCCCGGCGCTCGACAGAAACGTGCGGATGCTGTCGAGATCGCGCTGCGGCTGCAGCCCGTCGCCCTGCTGGCCGATATAGAGCGGCAGCCTCGAAACAGCGCTGAAGACACGTCCCCCCACCGCATCGTCCAGTTCGGCGGCGATCCGGGTCATGATGCGGCCACGCGCGACATCGATGAGCGCCTGCCCGACAAACAGGACGCCGGCCAATATCGCCATGGCTATCAAGGTCGGGACGCTGCGGCTCGGCAGCACGCGATCGTAGACTTGCAGCATGAACATCGCGCCGGTCAGCATGAGGATGTTGCTCACGCCGCTGAAGAGCGCGACGCCAGCGAACGCTGCCTTGCAGGAGCGCAACGCATCGGCCAGTTCCGACCCTGGCGCCGGCTCCGCGACCGAGGACTGGGCGCCGGCGTTTGCGAACGCGCCCGGCAAGTTGCCCCTTCGTTTCCGCCTTGCGGCGCGGGCGGTTGCCAGGAGCAGCGCCAGGGTTGCGACCGCCAGCCAGACCGGGTGCGCGCCCGAACCGGCCAGCAAGGCCAGGGGATCGGAAAAGAGGCGCCAATCAGCTAGGAGATCGGTCCAGGGCCGCGCCTGCGAGATCCCCTCGAAAGCAGCAAGGCGTGGCAAAAGATCAGCCCCCACCAATGCGACGGCGAGGAGGAGCAGGACTGCTCCGGGAATGCGCGATCGAACGATGACGCGGCGGCGCTCAACACGACGCGACGTTTTGCGGCGCGGGGTTGAGCGGAGGAGAAGTTTCACCCGCCTCGGCTGCATTTCGGCATGCGAATGCGCCCGGCGGAGTCGTCTCCCCAAGGCTGTCAGTGCGGTCCCAAGGATCACGATCGAAGTTCCGAAGATGAGGCCTCAGCCCTGGAATGGTTCAACTTTTCCCGGAATCGCTGCCCCGCTCCAGGCATTTGCATTGATGAAATTCCGGATGGAAAACCGCTGCGCCCTTTCTCTGGAATTGCGGTGAAGCGCGACGGCCGGACCAAACCTGTCCTGTCAAAAGCAAAACTCACCCGAAGGATCGCCGAGCAGCAAAGCATGGCCTTGCCTAAAAAGCGAGCCATGTGCTCGTGTTATTGGCCGATGGCGTTGGGCTGGGTGGTCGCACCCTCCGCATTCGGGGTCGCCATTGTTCCGGAGTCCGGAGCGTAGAACCCTCTGTTGGCCACAACCGAAACCTCGATGACATCGCCGGCTTTCACTTCCGTGTTTTCGTCAGCGACGAGGTCGTGGGCGATCTTCTGGTCGCGCCTGAAGATCGAAATCTTAACGGAGCCTTGCAAGTCGTCGAAGGTCCTCTGTTCGCCGTAGGTGAAGATAAAGAGAAGCTTGTCGGCAACATACCTGATTTGACTTTGGACTTTTCCAAGCTCGACCTGCGTGTCCTGGGTCTGAGCGATCAAGTCCATTTCATAACTTTGCCGCTTCTTTCTCAGTTCGCTCTCCGAATTCAGCAGCTCCTGCTGCACCTGTTCCTGCTGCAGCTCGGTCTGCGCCAGTTCGGCCCGATAGCTGGTATGCGCTCGTTCCGCCGTATTGACATTCGAGTTCGTTATCAGGCCCTTTTCCCGCAGCGACCGGGCAGACTGCAATTCCTCAAGCTGGAGGTTCGCGGTCTTTTCCCGTTCTTTTCTGGTGGCGGCGACCATGTCAGCTTCCTTCTTCGCCCGGTCTACCGAGGCCTGGAGGTAGGAGATGTCGTCCTGATACGCGGCAAGCCTGGCGTTCAACTGCGCTTGCTCGGACGCGATGATGTCGGCAATCAGGTGTCCGCCGAACTCGACGGGAGGATCCGACGGTGCCGCGAAGGATTTGTCTTCCCGGCTTTCCGCCTGGAGTCGGGCCAGCCGGACCTTCAGGCGATATTCTTCGATCGCCAGATTTGCGCGGGTGCTGCGCAGATCAGCTATTTGCAGGGCCGGCTCGGTGTTTCCCACCGTAGTGGGCCGGAAGCCGCCTGCTATAGCGAGCGCGTGGCGAACCGTTATTCCCGGTTGAAACGGGTATGATCCGGGGTGGGCCACCGTTCCGGAAATGAAGAATGGCCGGTATTGACCGATCTCCACCTTCACGAAGGGCTCGAGGATGAGCTTCTGCTGCCTAAATGCCTGTTCAATGGCTTGCGAAAGGGCGACGGTGGTGAGGCCTCGGGCTTTGATATCGCCCAGCATCGGCAGGGATATCGAGCCCCGATCATCGACCACCACATCCAGCGGATAGGCGGCCTCGCCGATCACGGATATCCGCAGGACGTCGCCGGTGTCGAAAGCATATCCATCGGCGCGGGATGCATGCGCGGCGAGCAGGACGAAGGCAATGGCGAGGCCAGCAACCATTGCGAGTCCGCGGCCGGCCACGCGGTCGAGCCCGGGAAAGAGCCAGTTCTTTCGCCAGGGCCTGGATGGACATTGCTGGTCAGCACGCATACGCATCGTCTGTACTCCGGTTACCTTGACCGCAGCCATCGCGACCAGTCGACGTTCGTCGGCCGGAGCGTGACAGCAGGGATCCGTTCGGTTGGAGAAACAAGCCTTGCAGCTCCACGTCTCCGTCGGAGCGACAAAGGCCGATCAAAATCCGTGCAGCCCCAAGGTCTGCTTGGCCAAGCCGTCGCGAATTCGCGCCTCGTTTGGCTTTGCGGCTGAAGGGGCCGACTCCAGGACGGATTGATAAATCAGCTCGACCCTTTCGCACATGGACTCCAGCCCCCAGGACGAAAGGTCGGTGAGTTTCGCGCCGTCAGCCAGTCTGGCGCGATAGTGCTGGTTCTCAAGAAGATCGGCGACCGCCGCCGCGGCGGCGCCCACGTCTTCCGCCGGCGTCACAATTGCATTCACGCCGTGCTTCACAATCTCTTCCACTCCGGGCAGGTGGGAGATCACGCTCGCTCGCCCGCCCGCCAGATACTGCATCATGACGCGCGGCAATCCTTCTCGCATGGACGTCAGCACGCACACGTCCGCCAGGCTGATCAGTCGTTCCGGCTCGCGATGATAACCGATCATACGAACGTTGTTTGCGAACGGGGATCGCTCAATCGCCGATTCGACGGCGGATCGCGCCGGCCCTTCACCGGCGACGAGCAGTCGCACGTTCGGAATTCGGTCAACGACTTGCCCGAATGATTCAATGAACTCGACGTGGCGCTTTCTCGGTTCCAGCGCGGCCAGCATGAGGACCACCGGTGGCTTTGGTTCCCCCACAGCCGTCCCCAGAAGCAGATGCGGTTCCTGCGGCCACTTCGCGTTGGCGAAACGCGCCAGATCGAAGCCGGAGTGGACGACGTGATGCTGATCGGGACGGCCCAGATGATTGGCGATGCAGATGTCGCGCATGGCCTGGCTGACGTCGATGTAAGCGCGCGTGAACTTCGCGGCCAGGCGTTCGGCAGCCAGGAATATCAGCCTCTGCGCGACGCCCACATGCACGAAAGGCAAGATGTGCACGCCATGTACGATGCCAGGGATATGGGCTTCCCTGGCAGCAAGACGGCCGACGATGCCGGCCTTGCTTTGATGCGTGTGCACGATGTCGGGCTGCCAATCGCGCATGAGGCGAGTGAGTTGCCCGAACGCGGAAATGTCGCGAGACGGCGAAATCGAGTTGATCAGGTTTCCGAGCGTCACCACGCGAAGGGCTCCGGCGACGGACGCCCGTAGGCCCGGGTCGTATTCCTCGCCGTGAACCAGCAGCACTTCGTGGCCATGCCGCGCCTGAGCAAGGCAACAAGCCAATGTGTTCTCTTCGGAACCTGCCCGAAGCAGTCGGGTGAGCACATGAACGATCTTCATTTGCCTATACCTCAGGGGACGTGAAATCCGGGCTCGGGCGGAGGATCGGGATCATCGAGCGGAGCGTTCGGCCGCTCCGGCTTTTCGCGCGCATGGCTGGGATCGCCTGTTGCCTGGCGCGATCGTGGAGGGCTGCAATCCGCGTCTGTTCTGGGAGTGGGTACCGGGCCGAGGGCCGCGCCTGTTACAGAGACAGCCAGATATGCCGGAACAGTTCGCGGCCAACCGCATCTATGCCGGCGCTTGCATCAACGGTTCGGATGCTCTTGTCCCTGGCTCGCAGCTCCGCCATCAGCGACAGCCGCGCATCGAACGCTTCTTTCTTGATTTCCCCCGGCTTTCGCTGCTCCGAGACGGCAAAATCTGAAACGAGGTGCAAAGTGAGGTGCGGCCGGCGCTCCGCCATCTTCTGGTAGAGCCGCTGTTCGAGTCGGGCGAGAGCGGACAAGCCCGGGATGGAGAACAGGTGCTGCGGGATGGTTGGCCCGTCCAGGTATCCTCTGCGAAGCGCTTGCGGCCACCTGTCACAAATGACGATCATGCCGCGTGTCGCCCATCGATGTGCGCGTTTCACGACCACGTATCGCTCGAACGCGATCAAAACCGCCCACAACGCCAAAGCCGCAGCGACAACGCCCTGCCTTGGCCCGTTCCGACCGCGGGAGTCCTCGCCGTCGTTTCCGGCCAAGGACTTGAGGCGGCGCCTGTAGGGGAAAACCAGAGCCTGCAGCGCTTTGCGAAGCCGCCATCCATTGCCGTCGCCAGTTCCGACATAAGCTTGCCCGCAGCCGAATTTCCATCGAAAGATCTGCGTCAGCCGGTCAGCCTGGGTGCTCTTGCCCATGCCGTCGGGGCCTATTAACGCCACCACGAATCCACCGGCCGCAGGCCGTCGTTTTGGTGGAAAGCTGCCGGGCATCAAGCGGTGAAGGAACCTCAGGGCGAGATATGAGCTCTTGCGAGCCAGATGGACCGCGGCGTCGGCTATTCCATAGCGCCCCATGAAACCGCCCATTTCCCGGATCGCACGCCGCAGCTTTGCAAGATCTCCGCGGTGGGCGGCCAAGCCATCGCCGTCTTGCCGCAACCTGCAGCTCACCGTTCTGCCGCCGCCAAGCGTGTATTCCACGACACGCGATCCGGACTCGCCGGGCAGAATTGGCAGGCGTGAAATCTGGTCCTTCCAACCGCCGCCGATGGTGACCCATTGCTGCCACGGCAGCGCCCAGGCCCGAAAGGCGAAACGGGCAATCGTTATTCGAAGCTCGTCCTCGGGAGAGACCACCGGGACCGATACGCCTGCCACGCTGATCGGGTCCCATCGTGCAATCGCCGCATGGTCGAATACCGGATAGCGCTTCCGAAACTCCCAGCCGACCCGGCCGCCGACATGCATGTCGAGATGGAGATAGCGGCCGCGCGAAAAATCGGGCACGAACCAGTCTTCCCGGCCGGCGCAGACATTGTCGTAGCAGGACAGGCTGACGCCGCGACGGCCGTGGAGCTCGCTCACGATCGAGCAGAAGACCGGATAGTCACGCTTGTCCAACAGAACATCCAGATCGTCTCGGCCGGACAGTCCGTCGTGCAGGGATGCGAGATCCTGGATTATTCCATATCTCAGGCCGGCTTCATTGAAAGCACGAAACAATTCGGCGGCTATAGGCAGTACCGGCGCCGTTTCGGAAGCGCACGAACCGCTTCCGTCAGGTCCCACATCCGCCTGGCGGCCCGGCGGGCCCAAGCCAAGCGAAGGGCCCGGCGCTGAAACTTCCGGCGCCAACGCCCCGGTCAGCATCCTTGCCTTGGCACCCGGGGACCAGCGACGATACCGTCGGGGCTGCAGGCCAAGTTCGCCGGGCTCCTCCGGGCGGTGGCTTGCTGGCTTGGATTTGGGTGCATGTTGCAAGGGGTTTCCCGCAGTTTGTCTGCGACGAGCCTCATTCGCTCATCGTCGCCTTTGCAAGCTACCGCACCCAAGGTGAATTGGGCGTCTATTCGGTAGTCTCTGCCAGTATTTATATTTCAAACAAGCTGAAACTTATTGCAAGTATTAATGAATTACAGATACTTTATCTCTGTTGATAGTAATTGGAATTGAGCGGTTCATGATATCGAGAAGAATTCTGACCGCTCCAGCGCTTCCGACGTGGTCAAGAACTCCCAGCTGGTCCGAAAACGGTCCGTCGATGATCCTGATTCTTTGGCCCGGCTTCAACAGAATGTCCGGGTGCAAAATTCCGTCGTCGTCGGTTGCCGATATAAGGGACTCAACAACGCCATGGGGCGCCGGTATAGGCATTCCTTTGCTCATGATCAGCCTTCGGACGCCGACGGTCGAGTTGATCGGGTACCAGCTCTGCTGATGAACAGCCAGCGAGACGAACAGATAACAGTCGAAATACGCGCTGGAGACGGTTCTGACGCTGCGGGCATGGCGGATGGTTCGCTTCCGCCTGGGCAGATAGGTTCGGAAGTTTTGCGACAGCAGGTGCCTTTCAGCGAGGCTTTCGGCATGCTGGTGCGTCTGAACCACGAACCAACGGGCAGCTTCGCCGTCGCGATTTCGTCTTGCAGACTCCGGGATCGGTTCATCGTATAGATCAGCGTTCAGCATGGCGAAATATTGTCTCTTCCTCTAGTTGAGATAGTAACTGTCCGAGACGCTGCTTTCGAGCGATGTGTAACGTCCGTATCTCGGCAGCTTTGGCTCCTCCACCATTGTCAAGGCGATGCCGGCAATCCTGGAGCGGCCGCCGAGATGTCGAATTCCTTCGGCAACGGCTTCGCGCGAAGTTTCGCGCCACTTCACGACAAAGACGATCTTGTCGACATGCTTCGCCAGGATCGTGGCATCGGCCGCGGGTCCGACAGGCGGTGCGTCGATGATCACCGTGTCGAATTTTCCCCGAAGCTCGTCGAGGATGGAGCGCATTCGCGCCGAAGCGAGAAGGGCAGGCGGGTTGCGGGTCCTCGCGCCGGCGGGCAACAGGGAAATGCCCGAGCGCTCGTCCGCATGAATTGCGTTTGCGGTCTTTATCGGCAAAGTGAGAAGGTCGACCAGGCCGACTTTGTCCGCCATGCCGAAAAAGGCCGTCGTAGCGGACAGTCGCAGGTCCGCATCGATGACCAGGACCCGTTGGCCGTCGGCCGCGGCGGAGCAGGCCAGGCTCAACACCAGAGTTGTCTTTCCTTCGCCGGGCATCGCCGACGTCACCAGCATGAGGCGGGGCGAGCGGTCCAATTCCGACGTCGACTCGACACCGAGACGGAGCCGCCGCACCGCTTCGCTGTATCTGGATAGTGGCCTGCGCTCGAGATAGGCCACCGGCTGCGCCTGGGATTGGGCGTCCTTCGACCAGCCCGACATCCTTGGCATGGACGCAAGTACGGGAACGGCCAGCTCGTCTTCGATCTGCTTCTTTGCCATGAAGCCGGAAGCGAAAAGCTCACGGAGAACAGCGCTGGCGCTCCCGAAGAAGAAGCCGAAAACCAAACCCAGTGCCGCAAAAAGCGGCCTGTTCGGGAAACTCGGTGCAGCCGGAACACCGGCCTCGGTGATCACGCGCACGCCGCTATTGAGGAGGGTGGATTTTTCCTCGGCAAGCTTGGCGCGCGACAGGAACGTCTCGAAGAGTTCTTTGTTCGCGGCGGCAATCCTCTCCAGATCGCGCAGCTGGACGCCAATCTGGCCTTCGACTTCCGATCGGTTGGATACGGAGTCCAAGGCCCGGGCCAGAGACGCTTCCCGGGCTTCGGCGGCGTCCACTTCATTCTTCAGATTGCCGATAAGGCGCTGGACCTCGGCGGCAATCTGCCCCTCTATGTCGTGGCGCTCGGCCTGGGCGGCCATGACGTCGGGATGCCGTTCGCCATATTTCAATCGAAGGTCGGCTTCCCGCCGGCTTACCAGGGACAGCTGAGCTCGCAATGCATTGACCACGACGGACTGCAATACGTCGGGCATCGACTGGATGTCGCCGCCAGTGGCCTGCAACTTGTCAACTTGTTGATACTGCGCCCGTTTCTCCGACAGTTCGGCGCGCGCGTTGATCAAGGCGACGTTCAGTTCGGACAGCTGCTGGTCAGTCAGGCTGCCCGCCGGCGTCGCCAGCAGATTGTGATCGATCCGAAACTTCTGGACAGCCTGTTCCGAACGGCTGAGTTCCGCCCGCAGATACGAGGCCCGGTCACTAAGCCATGTGGAGGCTTTTTGGACGCCTTCGTAACGGGACTTTAGGCGATCGGCGACATAGGCCTGGGCGATTGCATTGGCGAGCGCTGCCGCTTTTTCCGGGTCGTACGTGCTCACATCGAGCTCAATGACGTTGCCAAGCCCGACGCGCGAGACTCCCAGCGCGCCCTGGAGCCATGTCAATGCCGCCGGCCCGATCTTGGGGTCGTCCGCAAGCTTCTGGCTGTCAACGACCTGCCGAAGAAGTGAGGCAGATCTCAGGACTGCAATCTGACTTTCGATGAATGTTGGATTGTCGGCAAAGTCAGAATTGGAATAGTCTTGCGGAGTCATGTAGTCGATCGGAGCGTCAAGCAGTATTTGCGCAGCGCCCGTGTAGGATGCCGGGATAACATAAGCGGCGCCCACAAATAAAACGAAGGTGAGCGCTGCAATACCGCATACCAGCTTCCATCGCCGAAGAAAGAAATCGACGATCTCCCTGACGTCGAGCGGCAGAAACTCCTTGATCATCAACGGATTGTCAGCTGGACTTGCCATTTCCGAATCCCTGCGATCGGCAACACAACACCCATCCATTCAGCGTCGGCTGAATGGCTTTTTTCAAAACAGTTCGGGCAGTTAGCTGTTAGGCGCGCTCAAGCGCACAGTGTAGCCTTCATGCCCCCGCCGGCATGCCCAGATCGCTCTCTTCCACCCATGACCGATCACGTCGCCGGTCAGTACAAAACATATCAGCTTCGCGGATATCCCCGCCATTACCATTATTGAGTAGTAATTCGGCTAAAGGTCGATCTGGTCTACCCGGCGAGCCTTCCAGAGCTTTAGACGTCGCCGGGACAACTTGCTGTCGCTCTTCCGGGAGGTCCATAACACCACCGACGTGTAGCCTCTCGCAGGGCTGCGCGTGTCGCCGGACGACGAGAAGACCGTTGCGGCGGGCTTGAGGCTGATATGGACACTTACAGCGAAATCGTTGCGGCGCTTCTAGATTGGGTGGTCAACAGGCCGGGAGCCATTCTGATGCTGTCAGCGACCCTGCCGCTGATGCTCCTTTTGCAGAAGGGCCGGCTGCTGGGCTACGGGGCCCTTGCCGTGCTTGTCGGGGCTGTCGCGGTGATTTTTTTCGGCATCGAGAATCCGGTCGGAGCGGTCATCGTCCTTCTTGCCTATAGTTTGCTGGTTTCAGTTGCCCTGCTTTCCATCCGGAAGCGTTTGACGCAGATCGAGGATCGCCTGGCATTGGTCATGGCGACACTCGGCGACCTGGAAGTCGCCGAGGAAAGACGGCAGACTTACAATGCCAAGCGTCCCTCGGTCTCGCGGGTCCAGCCGCGCAGGAAGCGGCCTGCCGGAACAATCGAGCAAAACGCTTCGGCCAGCGCAACCGAGAGCCCTGGAAGAGAGGGGCAGTCGATCCCGGGCCCGCTTTGGCAAGAGCTGCAAACGCTTGATGCTCGACCAGGCTCCGCGCTTCCGGCATCAACCCGGCCGGCAGAACGCGGTCCGCTTTCGAAAGCGCGCCAAGAAGGGCAGCAACCGAGTTGAACAACTCTGCCGGCGGTGGGTTGAATCAGTTGAAGTAACCGCAGCCCTGAAGCACGTCTTGCGAAAGCGGGGTCCGGTTTCGGGACAAAGACATGTGTAAAATCAAAAGCCTAAGGCGCATGCAGCGAATCTGAAAGATCGCGATGCGCTTCAAGCAATACGTTCGACCGAGGGCAGCGTCGGTCTACCGCTGGCGGCCCATGGGCAACTTGCCGAAGCCGATCCGGTGGGGCGATCGGCGGGAGCCGCGTTGATCGCTGGCCGAAATGACATGCAGCCTGGTTCGACTTTTCATCCCGGCCGGGAAACGCGCCTGCGCGGCGGTCGTGCTCCGACGAGATGCTGCCGGTGTCTCCCGGGAACTCAAAGCGGCCTCGGCCGAACCCGCCCGCATGATGGGGCCCGATGATCCGAGGTGGTAGGCTTGTACCCAAAGGTGGTAGACTGGGTCGCCATTCGGATGAAATGATAGATGGAACCATTTGTGTAGTTGATGGTTGCAGCTTAAGGTTGATCGGGGCGATCACGAGTTGGGGTGCTCAGAACAAAATGAGCTTATCAAAGCAGGCTCTTGGATTGGCGCGGGGACCGACGCTTGCTGACGCAAGTTGGGAAAGGGGTATGGCCGTGCTGCCGGGCGCTGTGCGCCGCACCTATCCGGCCAACGCGACGATCGCGGGCGAATATCAGGCCAGATCCTCTATCCTGATCATGACCGCCGGGTGGGCGGCATTTGCCAAAACGCTACCGAATGGCTCGCGTCTCATCGTCGATTTTGCGCTTCCTCGCGAGATTGCGATAATCGAGTTCGCTGGAGAGGCCGGCGAGACTGTGACGGCTCTGTCGGATGTGACCGCGATTGAACTGGCCGGTCCCGTCCGCACCTGTTTTTCGCGCTTTCCGCAGTCGATCTGCGAGGCCATCCTGGTGGCTCAGGCAACGCGATATGCAAGGCTCGCGGAACACCTGGCCGGGGCCAGCAGAAGGGGAGCTGTGGAGCGCACGGCTCACCTTCTTCTCGAACTGGCTTGCCGCGCACATCGATCGGCAACGAGTTATCCCGACCGCTTTGCATGCCCGCTGAACCAGGCGGAACTGGCGGACGCGCTGGGGCTTTCGGCTGTGCATGTGAGCCGCGTATTGAAGACATTGCGGGAGACCGGCCTGGCGTCATTCCGCAATGGCGTGGTCGAGTTGCATGACCATGCGGGACTGATCGAAACAGCTGGATTTGATCGGTCTTACATTTCGAGCTGACGTGCAAGCGGCTCGGCGGGAGACCGCACTCGGCCCGCAAGGTGTTCCAAATCCGCGAAGCCGCGCAGTCCTACTGTGCGGCAAGGTGGTCTCTGTTCAAGCGAGCAGACCTGCTGCCAAGCCTGTCTTGGCCCCTGGCCAGGGCCGGCTGACCGATCTTCCGAGCACATCGCCCGCGCTGCCGCCGCAAGAATGCTATAAGGCCGCGGAACAGTTCCCGGATGTCGCCGTCGACGAGGTGATCTCGGACACTTTCGCCATGCGGCTGCTGCGGGACCCGGAGCTGCCATCGAGAAGGAAACAGAAAATGTCCTTGCATAGGATCGCCGTGATCGGCGGTGACGGCATCGGCCCCGAGGTCGTCGAGGCCGGCGTCGAGGTGCTGGAAGCCCTGGCCGCCGTGGAGCCCGGTCTTGCGTTCGAGTTCAAGCGCTTCGATTGGGGCTCGGACTACTATCGCCGCAACGGCCGGATGATGCCGCAGGACGGCCTGGCTCAGATCGAGGACTTCGATGCCATCTATTTCGGCTCGGTCGGCGACCCGGACCTGCCGGACGACATCACGCTTTGGGGTCTGCGCCTGGCCATCTGTCAGGGGTTCGACCAATACGCCAATGTGCGGCCGACGCGCCTTCTGCCAGGCCTCACCGGCCCGCTGCGGCCCGAACTCGGCCAGCAGATTGACTGGGTGATCGTGCGCGAGAACAGCGAAGGCGAATATGCGGGCGTCGGCGGCCGCGCCCATCGCGGGCTGCCGATCGAGGTCGGCATGGATGTCGCTGTCTTCACCCGCGCCGGCATCGAGCGCATTGCCCGGTTTGCCTGCGACCTTGCCATGTCGCGCCCACGCAAGCTGCTGACCGTCGTTACCAAGTCGAACGCGCAGCGCCATGGCATGGTGCTCTGGGACGAAGTCGTGCGGGAAGTGGTTCGAGGCTATCCCGGCCTGACTGTCGACTGGATGCTGGTAGACGCCATGACCCAGCGCATGGTCAACAAGCCCGGCAGCATCGACACGGTTCTGGCGACCAACCTGCATGCCGACATCCTGTCGGATCTGGCGGCGGCGCTTGGTGGCTCGCTCGGCATCGGCTCGACGGCGAACATCGATCCGTCGCGCAGCCGCCCGTCGATGTTCGAACCGATCCACGGCTCGGCCTTCGATATCACCGGCAAGGGTGTCGCCAATCCGCTTGGATCGTTCTGGACGGCAAGCCTGATGCTTGACCATCTCGGCGAGCAGGCCGCAGCGCGGCGCCTTATGGTGGCGATTGAAACCGTCACTGGCCGAGGCGAGTCTCTCAGTCCAGACCTTGGCGGCGCGGCCCGCACCGCCGAGGTCACCGCTGCCGTGATTGCCGCGCTCGAAGGCGTAAACAGCACGAGCTCATCCCGGTTGGCCGGATAGAGGCGGCAAAACGAAGTTGGGCGCCGATTCGAGCCGCCCATCAGCACTGCTCCAGAGCGAGGATGTGCTCCACATGCTCCGCGATCGCCAGGCTGGAAGTCAGTCCGGGACTTTCGATCCCGAACAGATTGACCAGGCCCGCGACGCCGTGGGTTGCGGCATGCTGGATGACGAAGTCGCTGTTGGCTTCGCCAGGACCCGAAAGTTTTGGTCTGATGCCGCTATAGGCAGGCTGCAGGCTGCCGTCAGGTAGTTCCGGCCAGTAACGGCGAATTGCAGCGTAGAAGCATTCGCCGCGTGCGGGATCGACGCGGTAGTCGAGTGTGTCCGTCCATTCGACGTCAGGTCCGAAACGAGCCGTGCCACCGAGGTCGAGCGTCAGATGGACACCCAGCCCGCCTGGCTCGGGCACCGGATAGACAAGCCGCGAGAACGGGGTACGGCCCGCCACCGAGAAATAATTGCCTTTGGCGTAGCGAAGCGTCGGCAAGAACTGCCGGTCGAAGCCTTCGAGCGAGCCGGCCAGGGCCACGGCGCCGAGCCCGGCCGCGTTGACGAGACGCGATGTGGCGATCTCGAAATCTTCGCCGCTCGCCGTGTCCACCGTCTGCAGCACGATGCGGCCGGCATCGACGCGCCCCGAGACGATGCGCGTGTTGAGCGACAGCATCGCGCCGCTCTCTTCGACGTCGCCGAGCAAGGCGAGCATCAGCGCGTGGCTGTCGATGATTCCGGTCGACGGCGAGAGCAGCGCCTTGGTGCAATGCAGCGCCGGCTCCAGAGCCTGCGCTTCAGCGGCCGAGAGGAAGCGCAGATCTTCGACGCCGCAGGCTGCGGCGCCGGCGCGGATCTTGGCAAGCACCGGTTCCTGGGTCTCGTCGGTCGCGACGATCAGCTTGCCTGAGCGCCGGTGAGGGATCGAGCGCTCCGTCGAATAGCGATAAAGCATGTCGCGCCCGGCGATGCAGAGCCGGGCTTTCAGCGACCCTTGCGGATAGTAGATGCCTGCATGGATGACTTCCGAATTGCGCGAGCTCGTCCCGGTGCCGATGGCGTCCGCGGCTTCAAGAATCAGCGTGTCAAAGCCGCGTGCGGCCATCGCCCGCGCTATTGCAAGACCGATGACGCCGGCACCGGCGACGATGCAGTCGATCTGTTCCATGTCGCGTCCATTCGGTTGCGCATGCATTGCCCTGCAGGACTATACCGGCTCTGTCCACCCCAGAATCTCATGGCGCTATCGATTGTGCCACAGCGGCTCTTGCGGCCGCGTCCCGCCATAATGCATCAAGCAGCCGACGCGAGGCGGTTTCCGGGCTTTCTCAACAAGGGAGACGGGTCCTATTTTCGCCTCCCGCCCGCAGACAGGAGCCATGATGGACGCCCGACCGAATTCCCCTGAAGCCCGCGATATCCGCTACCATCTGCATGCCTACACCAATGCCCGCAAGCATCAGCAGACGGGTCCGCTGGTCATCGAGAAGGGCGATGGCATCTATGTCGAGGACATTGCCGGCAACCGCTATATCGAAGCGATGGCGGGGCTTTGGAGCGTGGCCGTCGGCTTCTCGGAAAGGCGGCTGGTCGAGGCGGCCACAAGACAGATGTCGAAGCTGCCCTTCTATCATGACTTCGGCTCAAAGGCGCATTCGCCGCTGATCGATCTTGCGGAGAAGCTGGTGCAGATGGCGCCGGTGCCGATGAGCAAGGCCTATTTCACCAATTCCGGCTCCGAGGCCAACGACACGGCGATCAAGATGATCTGGTACCGGTCGAACGCGCTCGGCCAGCCGGCGCGCAAGAAGATCATCAGCCGCAAGCGGGGCTACCATGGCGTCACCATCGCCGCGGCGAGCCTGACCGGGCTGCCGAACAACCATATCTCCTTCGACCTGCCGATCGCCAACGTGTTGCATACCTCGACGCCGCATCACTGGCGCGACGCCGAGCCCGGCGAAAGCGAGGAACAGTTTTCTGGCCGGCTCGCCGACGATCTCGAGAAGCTCATCCTCGCCGAAGGGCCGGAGACCGTCGCCGCCTTCATCGGCGAGCCGATCATGGGCGCCGGCGGCGTCATCGTTCCGCCCGCGGGCTACTGGGAAAGGATCCAGGCGGTGCTGTCGAAATACGACATCCTGCTGGTGGCCGACGAGGTGATCTGCGGCTTCGGCCGCACCGGCGAGATGTTCGGTTCGCAGACCTTCGGCATCAAGCCCGACATCATGGTGCTGTCCAAGCAGATCTCGTCGTCCTATCTGCCGATCTCGGCCCTGCTCATCAACGACAGGGTGTTCGAGCCGATCGCCGACGAGAGCGACCGCATCGGCACGTTCGGCCATGGCTTTACCGGCGGCGGTCATCCTGTCGCCGCGGCGGTCGCGCTGGAGAACATCAAGCTGATCGAGGAGCGCGATCTCGTCGGCAATGCGCGCAAGGTCGGCGCGCATCTGCAGGCACGGCTGCGCAGGCTCGCCTCGCATCCGCTGGTGGGCGAGGTGCGCGGCGTCGGCCTGATCGCCGCCGTCGAGCTGGTCGCCGACAAGGCGAGCAAGGTGCCATGGGGCAAGTCTGCAGCGCTGGGCGCGCTGGTCAACGGCCTGCTGCAGCAGAATGGCGTCATCTCGCGCAACATGGGCGACGCCATCGCCTTCTGTCCGCCGCTGATCATCACAGAGGCCCAGGTCGATACGCTGGTCGAAGCCTTCGAGCGGTCGCTGGACGCCGCACTGCCGCAGGTCCGGCCGCAGGGCTAGCAGGTTCGTCTCCGCTGCTGCAGCGTCAGAGACGGGCGGGGTCCTCGCGTCCCTTAGAACGCCGTCACGCTTCGTGCCAGCCGGCGTCTCTTTCCCGGTCGGCCAAGTCGTTCATGGACTATCCGCGGACGGCGGTGGCTGCATCTTTCCATGCGCGAGGCGAGACCGGCGCCAGCTTGGCGCTTTTGGAGCATGCATTGCCCGCCAGCAGAGCGTGAGGCAAGTATGAAGATAGTGGTCCCGGAGACGAACCGGCTGAAAATCGGCTTCATTCTCGCCCGCTCCTTCACGCTTTCGGCGTTTGCACTGTTCGTCGATACGCTGCGCCTGGCCAGCGACGAAGCGGATCGGGAAAGGTTGCAGAGGCTTGCCATCTGGGCCTATCCGGGTGGGGGCGCTTCCGCGGCCGCTCACTCGGCCGCCTGAACGTGGCGGGCGTCGATGATCGCCTTGATCTCGGAACGGCATGAACCGCAGTTGGTGCCGGCGCGCAGCGTCGAGCCGATCGCTTCGAGACTGTCGCATCCCGCGGCAACGGCCGAAGCGAGCTGGTTGACGCCGATGTGAAAGCACGAGCACACGACCCGCCCGATGGCGGGCATCGGCACGGGCGAGCGTCCCGACAAAAGCGCGTGGCGGTCGGTGGTCGACAGCGGTTGGCGCGAGGCGAGCAGCGACACCAGCCAATCCCGCATCGGCAACTGGTCCGGAGCGGCGACCAGCAAGGCTTCGGCCATGGCGCCGGTTTCGTCGACAGCCGCGGCGCGATAGGCAAGCCCGCGGCGATCGGTGTACTCCAGGAGCTGATCCTGCCGCTGGACGCCGAGCAGCTTGCGCGCCAGGAGAATGCCCTGGTCCGGCGGCTCGGTTCCTGTCAGTTCGTAGACCCAGCCGCCCTCGACCGCATGCCGGCTCCAATGGACGAAACCTGTCGGCCTGAGATCGCGCCGCGTGATGAGCACTCCGGCCCATCCAGTGTTTTCGCGCGCGATCCTGACAGGGACATGCTTGAGCTCCGGCTGGCCGGAATGCGGATCGGTGACGGGCGAGGACAAGAAGCCGGCCACGGCCCTGGCTGCGAACTGGCCGCTCCAATGCATGGGCATGAAGGCCTGGCCGCGGCGCTGCGCTTCCGACACGCGCACTCTGGTGCGGACGAAACCGAAGCGTGTCGACAGATGGGCGAGGTCGCCATCCTTGAGCCGATGCGCAGCGGCGTCCGCCGGATTGAGGTCAACCGCAGGCTCCGGCGCGTTCGCCATCAGGCGCGGCACGTTTCCGGTGCGCGTCATCGTGTGCCACTGGTCGCGCAGCCGACCGGTGTTGAGAGCAAGCGGGTAATCCGCATCGACCGTGAAAGCCGTTGCCTCCTGTCGCACCGGCACGAAACGCGCGCGGCCGTCTGGTGTCGGGCAACGGCTGTCGGCGAGCAGTCTTGTCCGCTGCTCATTCTGGCCAGTCGCCGGCCAATGGCGCGGCGCGAAGGCGGCGTAGTCCGCGTCGCTGAGATCGGCCAAACCGCCGAGGTCGAACAGGCGCTCGCCATTGTTCTCGAAGGCGGAGAGCGCGGCATGCTCGCGGAAGATCTCGGCAGGCGTCTGGTAGGCAAACGCATCGCCGAAGCCCATGCGTGCAGCCACCTCGCAGATGATGCGCCAATCGGCCATGGCTTCGCCCGGCGGCGGCAGGAATGGCCGTTGACGCGAGACGCGCCGTTCCGAATTGGTGACGGTGCCGTCCTTCTCGCCCCATGCGGCGGCCGGCAGCAATACGTCGGCATAGCGCGTGGTATCGGTGCGTGTCACATCCGAGACGGCGACGAAATCGCATTTGGACAAGGCGGCGCGCACACGCGACGCATCCGGCATCGAGACGGCGGGATTGGTGCCCATGACCCACAGCGCCTTGATGCGGCCGTCGGCGACCGCCTGGAACATGTCCACGGCCTTCAGGCCGGCGCGCCGCGCGATGTCGGGCGCTTTCCAGAAGCGGGAGACGCGCTCGATGCCTGCCTGGTCAGCGAAGTCCATATGCGCGGCAAGCTGGTTGGCCAGTCCTCCCACCTCGCGGCCGCCCATGGCGTTCGGCTGGCCCGTGACCGAGAACGGCCCCATGCCGGGCTTGCCGATGCGGCCGGTGGCGAGATGGCAGTTGATGATGGCGTTGACCTTGTCGGTTCCATGCGCCGACTGGTTGACGCCCTGGCTGTAGACGGTGAGCGTCCGCTCGGTGCCGGCGAATAGATCGTAGAAGGCCTGGACATCGGCTGCCGCCAACCCGCAGCCTTTCGCGACGCGCGCGATCGAGGGCGCATCAGCTTCGGCCAGCGAGGCGGCGGCATCGAAGCCCGACGTGCTGGCGCCGATGAAGTCCGCATCGGTCTTTCCGTTTCGGGCAAGATGGGTGAGCAGCCCATTGAACAGCAGCACATCCGTCCCCGGATCGAGCGCCAGATGCAGATCGCACTCGTCGGCGGTGGCGGTGCGGCGCGGATCGATGACGACGATCCTGGTGCCGCGCTCCCTGCGTGCTGCAAGCATGCGCTGGTAGAGCACGGGATGGCACCATGCGGTGTTGGAGCCGGTGAGCACGACGAGGTCGGCGCACTCGAAATCCTCATAGACGCCGGGAACGATGTCCTCGCCGAAGGCACGGCGGTGGCCAGCGACGGACGAAGCCATGCAAAGCCGCGAATTGGTGTCGATATTGGCCGAGCCGATGAAACCCTTCATCAGCTTGTTGGCGACGTAGTAATCCTCGGTGAGCAACTGGCCGGAAACATAGAAGGCGACCGAGTCCGGCCCATGCTCGGCAATCGTCTGCGAGAATTTCGCGGCCACGAGATCGAGCGCTTCGTCCCAGCCTGTTTGCCTACCGGGGATTTCGGGCTGGAGTAGACGACCCTCCAGTCCGAGCGTCTCGCCGAGAGCCGCTCCCTTCGAGCAAAGCTTGCCGAAATTGGCCGGATGCTCGGGGTCGCCGCGGACGGTTGTCTTGCCGTCCGCGGCGACCTCGGCCAGCACGCCGCAGCCCACCCCGCAATAGGGGCAGGTGGTCCTCACCTCGCGTGCCTCTTCCATGCCTCAGGCCGCCTTCGAGGCCAGTGCTTCGAGCGCGATGAAAAGGCGATCGTCATCGACCTTGACCGGTATCGTCCTCACCGAGCCTTCGTCCGCGCCGAGCGCCTTGCCCGTCTCCAGCGAGATCACCCAGTTGTGCAGCGGGCAGGTCACCGCCGCGCCATGGACGATGCCCTGGCTGAGCGGCCCGCCCTTGTGCGGGCAGTGGTCGTCAATGGCGAAGACCTGGTCGTCGGCCGTGCGGAAGACGGCGATCTTGCCTTGCGGAGTATCGACACAGCGCGCACCGCGCGGGGGAATGTCGGTGATGGAGCCGATGGCGATCCAGGTCATGTTGTCTCTTTCCTGCCGGCTCATTCCGCCGCCTCCGCGAAGCCCAGCGACGCCATCGGCCGGAACTCGTGCTTGTCCTTGCCGGAAACGCGTTCGGACCAGGGATCGACCTGCGCGAATTTCTGCGAGAAGACGAAGCGGTCGAAGAGCGTCCTGCGGCGCTCGGCATCGTCCAGGATCTGCTTTTTGATCTCGGCGGTGCCGATGCGCTTGGCCCATTTGTAGATGCGCTCCAGATAGCGGGCCTGCTCGCGATACATCTGGACCAGCGCCACGATCACCTCCAGCGCCTCATCCTCGGTCTTGACCAGGCCGAGCACTTCGGTGCCCTTGATGTCGAGGCCGGCAGCACCGGCGAAGTGGATCTCGTAGCCGGAGTCGACGCACACCACGCCGACATCCTTGCAGGTTGCCTCCGCGCAGTTGCGCGGGCATCCCGACACCGCCATCTTCACCTTGGCCGGCGTCCACGAGCCCCACATGAATTTCTCGATGCGGATGCCGAGCCCAGTCGAATCCTGCGTGCCGAAGCGGCACCAGTCGGAGCCGACGCAGGTCTTCACCGTGCGCAAGCCTTTGGCGTAGGCATGGCCGGAGACGAAGCCGGCCTTGCCGAGATCGGCCCACACCGCCGGCAGATCCTCCTTGCGGATGCCCAGCATGTCGATGCGCTGGCCGCCGGTCACCTTCACTGTCGGGATGCGGAACTTGTCGACCACGTCGGCGATGGCGCGTAATTCATCGGCGCTGGTGACGCCCCCCCACATGCGCGGCACCACCGAATAGGTGCCGTCCTTCTGGATGTTGGCGTGCACGCGCTCGTTGATGAAGCGCGACTGATAGTCGTCGGCATATTGGTCCGGCCAGTCGCAGACGAGATAGTAGTTGAGCGCCGGCCGGCACTTGGCGCAGCCGCAGGAGGTCTTCCATTCGAGCTCCTGCATGACGGCGGGTATCGTCTTCAGGCCTTTCGCCTTGATCAGGCGCCGCACATCGTCGTGACCGAGGCTCGTGCAGCCGCACATCGGCTGCACCGCCGCAGGATTATAGGCCTCGCCCAGCGTAAGCTTCAGGAGTTGCTCGACGAGACCCGTGCACGATCCGCACGAGGCCGAGGCCTTGGTGTGGGCGCGCACGTCGTCGAGGCCGGTCAGGCCCTTGGTCGTGATCGCGCCGGTGATCTTGCCCTTGCAGACGCCGTTGCAGCCGCAGATTTCCGCATCATCCGCCAGTGCCGCAACGGCCGCCAAAGGGTCCGAGGAAGCGCCTCCCTGGAACGCCTGGCCGAAGATCAGCGTGTCGCGCATCTCCGAGATGTCGGTCGCCTTCTTCTTGAGATCGTTGAACCAGGCGCCGTCGGCCGTCTCGCCGAACAGCACCGTGCCGATGATGCGGTTGTCCTGCAGCACGACACGCTTGTAGATGCCTGCGGATGCGTCGCGCAGGATGATCTCCTCGCGATCCTCGCCATCGGCGAAGTCGCCGAGCGAATAGAGATCGATGCCGGTGACCTTGAGCTTGGTCGGCGTATCGGAGTGGACGAAGCGCTTGTCCTCGCCGTCCGCGAGCCCGGCTGCGGCGACCCGCGCCATCTCGTAGAGTGGGGCGACCAGGCCATAGACATGGCCGCCGACCTCGGCGCATTCGCCGAGCGCCATGATCGTGGGATCGGAGGTGCGCATGCGGTCGTCGACGACGATGCCGCGATTGACCTCCAGCCCGGCCTCCTTGGCCAGGGCGATGCTCGGGCGGATGCCGACCGCCATCACGACCAGCGTTGCCGGGATGACCGTGCCATCCATGAGCTCGACGCCCTCGACCTTGCCGTTGCCGACAATGGCCTTGGTGTTGGCTTTGGTCATGACCTTGATGCCGCGCGCCTCGACCGCTTTCTGCAGCAGGTAACCGGCGGCCGGGTCCAGCTGGCGCTCCATCAGCGTCGGCATGACATGGAGCACGGTGACATCCATGCCGCGTTCCTTCAGCCCCGCGGCTGCCTCGAGCCCGAGCAGGCCGCCGCCGATGACGATGGCCTTGGCGCGCGACTGCGCGGCAAGCAGCATGGCGTTGACGTCGTCGAGATCGCGATAGGTGAGCACGCCGGGCAGATCCTTGCCGGGCACCGGAATGATGAAGGGCACCGAACCGGTGGCGATCACGAGTTGATCGTAGCTCTCGGTCACGCCGTGGTCCGAGGTGACAGTCTTCGCTTCGCGGTCGATGGCAACGATCCGGTGACCCTTGTAGAGGGTGATGCCGTGCTTGATGTACCAGCCGTCGCCATGGATGACGATTTCCTCGAACGCCTTCTCGCCCGACAGCACAGGCGAAAGCATGATGCGGTCGTAGTTCACGCGCGGCTCGGCGTTGAAGATGGTGACGCTGTAACGGTCAGGCGCTGCTTCCAGCAGGTGCTCCAGCATCCTGCCCGGAGCCATGCCGTTGCCGATGATGACGAGTTTTTCGCTCATATCCGGTCTGCTCCGATCTATTCGGCGGCGTAAGAAAGGGCTGAGGTCGTGATGGCGGCCGCGCGCTCCATCCGGCGGATGGCCAGATGCATCCAGACCAGGCAGGAGACGACGATCACGAAGAGCAGCATGAAGCAACTCGACCAGACGCCGGTAAGGTCGTTCAGCGCGCCGAAGGCGATCGGCAGGATGAAGCCGCCGAGACCGCCGATCATGCCCACCATGCCGCCGACTGCGCCGACGCTCTGCGGATAGTAGACGGGGATGTGCTTGTAGACGGCGGCCTTGCCGAGGCTCATGAAGAAGCCGAGCACAAAGGCGACGGCGATGAAGGCGAGCGGACCGATCTCGAAATGGAACGGGATCGGCCCGCTGATGCCGCGCACGACATAGTCTGCCGAGGGGAGAGACAGAACGAGAGTCGCGACGGCACAGACGGTGAAGGTCGAGTAGAGCACGGTGCGGGCGCCGACGCGGTCGGAAAGCACGCCGCCATAGGCACGGAAGACGCTTGCGGGAATTGAGTAGGCGGCGCCGATCATGCCGGCGGTGGCGATGTTGAAGCCATAGACGCCGATCAGGTAGCGCGGCAGCCAGAGCGACAGCGCCACGAACGCGCCGAAGGAGAAGAAATAGTAGAAGGCGAAGCGCCAGACCTGCAGGTTCTTCAGCGGCGCGAATTCCTGCCAGAAGCTTCTCGCGGGCGAGGCCTTGCCGGCACGGCGCTCGCGGATGACCGGATCGTCGCCGGTGGCGAACCAGAACACGACGGCCATGACGACAAGTGCCGCCGCCCAGATCAGCGCCACCGACTGCCAGCCCCAGGAAAGAAGCACGAACGGCGCCAGGAACTTGGTGACCGCGGCGCCGACGTTGCCGACGCCGAAAATGCCGAGCGCCGTGCCTTGTTTGCCAGCCGGGAAGAAGCGCGAGACATAGGCGACGCCGACGGCGAAGGAGCCGCCGGCAAGCCCGACGCCGAGGGCGGCGGTCAACATCTGCTCATAGGTGTGGGCGAAAGCGAGCAGGAAGGTCGCGACCGCGGCCGCGAGCATGGTCATGGTGTAGACCAGCCGGCCACCATAGCGGTCGGTCCAGACGCCGAGCACGATGCGCACCAGCGATCCGGTGAGGATCGGCGTGCCGACCAGGAGGCCGAACGCGGTCTCGCTCAGGCCGAGCTCCTGCTTTATGCGCACGCCGATGATGGAGAAGATCGTCCACACCGCGAAGCAGACGGTGAAGGCGATGGTGGACATAGCGAGCGCCTGCCGGGGAGCACTGTCCTGGCTGGAGGCGGCTGGGAGGTTTGCGGTCATGGTTGGCTCCGGTTGCGGTGTGGGAGGCACCGCGCTTGTTGTCGATCAGAGGTTCAGCATCGGTCAGCGCGACGAGACTGGGACTTGCGCAGTCACTTGCGCAGCTTTGCCCTCTGTTTCGTGACTGGTGGGAAACAGCAGGAGCGCCGCGGTGAACAGCGCCGCCGTCAACGCGCTGCTCGCCAGGAAATCGCGGCGGGTGAAGTCCTTGAGCGAAAGTCCGATCCGGTTCGTCATCGTCGTCTCCGGTGGGCGCCGCCTGGGATCGGCGCCGTCGATTGCGTTTTCGGGTTCAAAACAAAAAAGCTGCCGTCCAGGCCTTCGCGTCCGTACATCCGGGATCGCGTGGTGACCTGAGCGGCAGCTTTGCCTGTGGCGCCCGTCATTGGACGCCTGTTCCATTGCCCGCGAAGGGCTCGACTATTTCAAAGCATGAACCGTGCCAGTTTTGCCCGGAAGTGGAATTTGAAGCAAAATCAATGCGATAAGTCCATCATGTGCCGATCTGGTCTAGCGGGAAAGCGGTCAAACATTGATCAACAGCGCGGGCAGGGCGCACAAATTTTGTGCAATGCACAAGAATGGCGCGCAAATGATCAGCCGCGCTTCTGGGCCATCCCATTGCCGATGAGAGTTCCCGGTCATGACGCTACTCCGCGGCTTCGACGAAGTGGTGGCGTTCGTAGAGGAACTTCAGCACTGCTTCGCGGCAGCGCAGGAAAGTGCGATCCGACGCCAGCTCGATGCGTCGGCGCGGCCGCGCCAGCGGCACCGAAAGCACTTCGCCGATTGTCGCCGCCGGGCCGTTGGTCATCATGACGATGCGGTCGGAGAGCAGCACCGCCTCGTCGACGTCGTGGGTGATCATGATCATCGTCGAGCCCAGCCGCGAATGAATGTCCATCACTGCGTCCTGCAGATGCGCGCGCGTCAACGCGTCGAGCGCGCCGAACGGCTCGTCGAGCAGCAGGATCTTCGGCTCCATGGCGAGCGCGCGCGCGATGCCGACGCGCTGCTTCATGCCGCCGGAAATCTCGGCCGGGCGCTTGTTCCTGGCGTGCGCCATCTGCACGAGGTCGAGGTTGCGCATGATCCAGTCATGCCGTTCGGCCTTGCCCTTGCTGCGGCCGAAGACTTTCGACACCGCAAGATTGATGTTCTCGTAGACGGTGAGCCATGGCAGCAGCGAGTGGTTCTGGAATACCACGGCACGCTCGGGCCCGGGGCTGTCGACTTCCTTGTCCTCGAGCAGCACGGCGCCCGAGGAAACCTTGGTCAGGCCGGCGATCAGGTTGAGCAAGGTCGACTTGCCGCAGCCGGAATGGCCGATGATGGAGACGAATTCGCCCTTGTCGATGGTCAGCTTGATGTCCTTCAGAACCTCGCTGACCTGGCTGCCGCGGGTGAAGGTTTTGTCGATATGGTCGAGCTTGAGATAGGCCGTCATCTTGCCCTCCTCACTTTGCCGTTGTGCCGCGGGTGACGACGGCGCCGACCGCCGCGACCAGGCGGTCAAGGCAGAAGCCGGTGACGCCGATATAGGCGAGCGCGACGATGATGTCGGGCAGCCTGGACGAGTTCCACGCGTCCCAGATGAAGAAGCCGATGCCGACGCCGCCGGTCAGCATCTCGGCGGCGACGATGGCCAGCCAGGAGAGCCCGATGCCGATCCTGAGGCCGGTGAAGATGTAGGGCGCGGCGGCCGGCAGCATGATCTTGATGAAGAACTCGAGCTGGTTGAGCCGCAGGATGCGGGCGACGTTGCGGTAGTCCTCGGGGATGTTGCGCACGCCAACGGCGGTGTTGATGATCACCGGCCAGATCGCGGTGATGAAAATCACGAACAGCGCCGATGGGTTCGAGTCGCGGAACGCCGCCAGCGACAGCGGCAGCCAGGCCAGCGGCGGCACGGTGCGCAGGATCTGGAAGACCGGGTCGAGGCCGCGCATCGCCCAGACCGACTGCCCGACCAGCGCGCCCAGCGCCACGCCGACCACCGCCGCCATGCCGAAACCGATGGCGACGCGCTGCAGCGAGACCAGCACCCGCCAGGCAAGGCCGATATCCTGCGGGCCGTTGTCGAAGAAGGGATGCGCGATCAGGTCATAGGCTTCGTCCCACACCTGGCTCGGCGGCGGCAGGCTGGCGGTCGGCGACGAGCAGGCAATCTGCCAGACGATGAGCAGGACGGCGATGACGACGGCCGGCGGGATGAGCGCCGTCGCCAGTCTGCCGGCGATGGCGGGCACATCGATGCGGCGCCTTGCCTTGGCGGTGAAGGCGATGACTTCGGCAGGTTTGGCCGGAAATGCCTTCACCTTGGTGTCCTCAACGGTCTGGATGGACATGTCTTCGCGAAACTCCCTGGGCAGTCGCGACAAACGGCGCGTTGCGCCGTTTGCGCTTGGGTTGCGCTGGCGACAAACGGCGCCTTTGGCGTCGTTTGCGCCTAAGCCGAAGCCTTGATCTTCAGGCTGTCGAGATAGGCCGACGGGTTGGCCGGATCGAAGGTTTTGCCGTCGAAGAAGGTTTCGACGCCGCGCGAGGACGAGGCCGGGATGTCGCCCGCGGCGACGCCGAGGTCCTTGGCCGCCTCGCGCCACAGATCCTCGCGGTTGACCTGGTCGACCAGCGCCTTGATGTCGGTGGTCGGCGCGAACTTGCCCCAGCGGATGTTCTCGGTGAGGAACCAGGCATCGTGGCTCTTGAAGGGATAGGAGACGCCGCCCTTCCAGAATTTCATGTAGAGGTCGGAGCCCTTGGCGACGCGGCCGTTGCCGTAATTGATATCGCCCTTGAGGCGGCCGATGATGTCGGCAACGGGAACGTTCATCCACTGCCGCTTGCCGATGATGGCTGCCATTTCCTCCTTGTTCTCCATGGCCTCGCACCATTGCTGGGCTTCCATCACGGCCATCACGATCGCCTTGGCGGCGTTCGGATACTTCTCGATGAATTCGGCGCGCAGGCCGAGCGCCTTTTCCGGATGGCCTTTCCACAGTTCGCCCGTGGTGGCGGCGGTGAAGCCGACGCCCTGGTGGACGAGTTGTTCGTTCCACGGCTCGCCGACACAGAACACGTCCATGTTGCCGACCTTCATGTTGGCCACCATCTGCGGCGGCGGCACGACAATGGTCGAGACGTCCTTGTCGGGGTCGATGCCGCCGGCGGCGAGCCAGTAGCGGATCCAGAGGTCATGCGTGCCGCCCGGGAAGGTCATGGCGGCCTTGACCTCCTTGCCGGCGGCCTTCTTGGCGGCGAAGACCTCCTTCAGCTTGGAGGCATCGAGGCCGACGCCGGTGGCGGCATATTCCTGCGCCACCGAAATGCCCTGGCAGTCGTAGTTCAGCCGCGCCACGATCGCCATCGGCAGCGGCTGCTTGTTCTGCGTCACCTTGCCGGTGTGCATGAGGTAGGGCATCGGCGTCAGGATATGGGCGCCGTCAATGCCGTTGGCTTCGCCGCCGAGGACGAGGTTGTCGCGCGTCGCGCCCCAGGACGCCTGCTTGGTCACCTCGACATCGGGCATCCCGTATTTGGCGAACAGACCCTTCTCCTTGGCGATCATCAGCGGTGCAGCGTCGGTCAGCGCGATGAAGCCGAGCTTGGCGCCGGTCACTTCGGGACCCTTGCCTTCGGCCATGGCGCCAACGGGAAACAGCGTGCGCGCGGCGGCGAGCAGCCCCGCCGTCAGGGCGCTGCTGGCCAGAAAATCGCGGCGGGTGAAACCCTTGGGCGCTGTAGCAGTTGCAATCCGTTTCGTCATTGTCGTCTCCCGGTTGGGCGCCGCTTGCGATCGGCGCTATCGATTGCGTGTTCGGGTCCAAAAACAAAAAGCTGCCGTCCAGGCCTCTCGCGTCCGTCCATCCGGGATCGCGTGGTGACCTGAGCGGCAGCTTTGCCTGTGGCGCCCGCCATTGGACGCCTGTTCTATTGCCCGCGAAGGGCCTGACTATTCCAAAGCACGAAGCGTGCCAGTTTAGGGCGGGAAGAAAAACATCAATGAAATCAGTGGTCGGTGCCGATCGTAGCAACACAAGGCGGCAAGGTGAGCAGACTAACGATCGTTCATTAGAGCAACTGCACGCATAATTTTTGTGCAATGCACAAGAATGGCGCGGAAATGATCAGACCGATTTCCGGGCCGATTTCTGGTCCGTGATGTAGGCGTCGACCTTGTCCGGATCGAAGATCTGGCCGTCGAAGAATCCGTCGGGGCCAAGCACGAGGCTTGCCCCGGCCGAACCGACCGGCGTCGCGATCTTCAGCGCGCCCTCAACCTTGGCATTGGCGCCGGGCAGGGCGACGCCAAGCGGCTTAAGCGCCGAGCGGTAGAGGTCTGGCCGGTAGCAGTCGCGAGCAATGGCGAGGTTTTGCGGCGTGTGCGGCAACTGCCGCCAGCGCACCATCTGCGTGTAGAACCACAGCGCGTGGCTCTTCCAGGGAAAGTTCGCCGCCTTGTCGAAGGGCAGGAAGAAGTCCTCGACGCGCCGCTCCACACCGCCGCCGAGTTGAAGCAGTCCGGTGAGGATCGGCATCTGGATCGCCTCGGACTGGCCGAGGAAAGCTGGCCTGGCCATCAGCTCGGCCAGCTCGCCGCGGTTTGCCGGATCCTGGCACCAGCGGGCGGAGTGATGCAGCGCCCTGAGCAGCGCCGCCAGCGCGTCCGGATTTTCCTCCGCCCATGCCCTGCGGGCGCCGATCACTTTTTCCGGGCTGTTGCGCCACAGCAGCGCCTTGACGGTGACGATGCGGCCGGTGCCGGCCGCGACCGCGGCGCTGTTCCAGGGCTCGCCGACGCAATAGCCGTCAATGCGGCCGGCGGCGAGCGCATCGGCCATGAAGGGCGGCGGCACGATGACAATCTCGATGTCGCGGTCTGGATCGATGCCGCAGGCGGCGAGCCAGTAGCGCAGCTCGTAGTTATGACCGGAATGCGGGTGCACGACAGCGAAGCGCAGCGGCTCGCGGCTGGCCGTCCGCTCGCGGATCAGCGCGCCAAGCGCCGCTCCGGCGCGCGCAGGGTCGAGATCGGGCGCGGCGCCATGCGCCGCCATGCCTTCCCACACCGCATTGGAGACCGTGACGCAGTTGCCGCCGAGCCCGAGCGAGAAGGGCACTATGGTCTCGGATGCAAGCGGCGTGAGGCCGAGGCTGCAGGCGAGCGGCATCGGTCCCAGCATGTGCGCCACATCGAAATGGCCGATGGCGATGCGGTCGCGGATGTTGGCCCAGGAGGTCTCTCGATGCAGCTTGAGCTCGATGCCCTCGCGGGCGGCAAAGCCCATCTCGCCGGCCACCACCAGAACGGCGCTGTCGAAGAGCGGCATGAAGCCGGCGGTGATCTGATGCGCAGCTGCCATGCTCATTCGCCCTCCAGCGGACCCAGCAGCCCCGCCGCCGTCACCAGGCTCTGGGCGATCTCGGCGATCTTGCGGTTCTGGTTCATGGCGGTCTTGCGCAGAAGCGCGTAGGCGGCCTCCTCGCTCAGGCCGCGCGACTTCATCAATATGCCCTTGGCCCGATCGATGACCTTGCGGTTCTCGAGCTCGCTGCGTGCCTCCTCCAGTTCGCGCGCCATGCGCGAGAAGGCATTGAAGCGGCTTATCGCCATGTCCAGGATCGGCTTGATGCGTTCCTTCTTCAGCCCGTCGACGACATAGGCCGACACGCCGGCGTCGACGGCCGCTTCGATCGAGGCCTGGTCCGCGCGGTCGACGAACATCGCGATCGGCCGTTTCACCGCGCGCGAGAGCTGGAACATGTTCTCCAGCATGTCGCGGTTGGGATTTTCGAGATCGATGACGATGACATCCGGTTCGATCTCGGCGATGCGCCGAGCGATGCCGGCGACGTCATGGATCACCGTGACGTGGCGATGGCCGGCGTCCCGCAATCCGGCCTCGATGATCGAGGCACGGATGCGGTTATCATCGATAACAAGAATGGTCAGCGAACCGGCGGTCATTGCGCCTATTGTGCAGCCGGGGCGAGATTGTGCAATGCGGCAACGTGGTGCGCGGCGAACTTTCCCCGCGCAAAAGCGCCGTTAGTCAGCTGCAGATATTCGAGGCCGCTAATTTTCGAGGATACATTCTTCGCTAGGCCAAACGGTCAAAAACGTATCAGTCGGCGCGGCGTGGCGAGGTGGCGGACATGCTTGGCCACCGTTATCCTGACCCTAGATGAGCCGAACAAACGGCCGCGGTTCGAAGGCTGAAGCACCCCTACAGCCTCCGGGAGGAAGCAATGGGACCCGATCTGGAAGTCATACAGATAAGGCCTGGCGAGTCATTCGCGGTGAAGTGGCACGGCTATCCGTACCATACGGTGCGCTGGCATTTTCATCCTGAATACGAGCTGCACCAGATCGTAGCGACCAAGGGCCGCTATTTCGTCGGCGACTTCATCGGCGAGTTCGAGATCGGCAATCTTGTTCTGGCCGGCCCGAACCTGCCGCACAACTGGATCAGCGAAGTTCCGGAGGGACAGTCGGTTCCGCTGCGCTGCAGGCTGGTCCAGTTCAGCGAGGAATTCATCGGCGGCGCGATCGCGACTTTTCCCGAGCTCGGCGCCGTGTCGCCGCTGCTAGACCTGTCGCGGCGCGGCGTCCTGTTCAGCAACAGCGTGAGCAGGCAGGTCATGCCGCTGCTGGCGGAGATCACCCATGCCTATGGCGTGCACCGGATCAGCCTGTTCATGTCGATCCTGGAGGCGCTGAGCCGAGAGACTTCGCCGCGCGTGCTGGCCAGCGAAAACTATCTGCCGGACCCGTCGGGATACATGTCTGCCGGCATAAACCAGGCGCTGGCCTATATCCGCGAGAACCTGACCCAGCAATTCGACGAAGGCGACCTGGCGGCGATCGCGGGCCAGACGCCGAGCGCGTTCTCGCGATCGTTTCGCAAGCACACCGGCATGTCGCTGCTGCAATACATCAAGCGCCTGCGCATCAATCTCGCCTGCCAGATCCTGATGAGCGACGAGCAGGCGCAGATTTCAGATATCTGCTTCGAGGTCGGCTTCAACAATCTGTCGAACTTCAACCGCCAGTTCCTGGCCGAGAAGGGCATGCCGCCTTCGCAGTTCAGACGCTTGGTTGCGGATAATTTCGCGGCCGCGCGCGCCGCATAGAAAGGAGTTTGGGAGGAGAAACAAGCCTTAAATAGGGGTCAAGACGAAGCGATGGGGCGCGCAAGCGAACCAGCGATAGGTAAGTATTTCCTCGTGTCATGCCAGCGGGAGGAAGCCGTGAGGCTGGTGCACGAGTTGGCTAGACTTCCAATCAGGCGGTTGGATCGGATGTCCGCAGCCCGACGCCGAGGTCTATTACATCAAACAACGGGAATGGAGAAGACCCTATGTCCAGATACATGTCCAGATTGACCGCGGCCACGCTTGCGGTATCGTGCCTTGCACTCGGCGCAACGTTTGCCAACGCGCAGGATATTGCCGGCTCCACGGTTGCGTTCCTGATGCCGGACCAGGGCTCGACGCGTTACGAGGAGCATGACCATCCCGGCTTCGTCGCCGAAATGAAGAAGCTCTGCGACAGCTGCAAGGTGCTCTACCTCAACGCCGACGCCGACGTGACCAAGCAGCAGCAGCAGTTCAATTCGGTCATCACCCAGGGCGCCAAGGTGGTCGTGCTCGACCCGGTCGATTCCGCGGCAGCGGCGTCGCTGGTGCACAATGCGCAGGCGCAGGGCGTCAAGGTCATCGCCTATGACCGCCCGATCCCGGACGCCAAGGCCGATTTCTATGTGTCGTTCGACAACAAGGCCATCGGCAAGGCAATCGCTGCCTCGCTGGTGGAGCATCTCAAGGCCAAGGGCGTGCCGAGCGACGGCGATGGCGGCGTGCTGCAGATCAACGGCTCTCCGACCGATGCCGCCGCGGGCCTGATCAAGGACGGCATCCACGAAGGCCTCAAGACCGGCAGCTACAAGACGCTCGCCGAGTTCGACACGCCGAACTGGGCGCCGTCGAATGCCCAGCAATGGGCGGCGGGGCAGATCTCGCGCTTCGGCAACAAGATCGTCGGCGTGGTCGCCGCCAATGACGGCACGGGCGGCGGCGCCATCGCCGCGTTCAAGGCCGCCGGCGTCGATCCGGTGCCCACGGTGACGGGCAACGACGCCACGATCGCCGCCTTGCAGCTCATCATTGCCGGCGATCAGTACAACACTATTTCCAAGCCCAGCGAAATCGTCGCCGCGGCCGCGGCAAACGTCGCGGTGCAGCTTCTCAAGGGCGAGACACCGAAAGCCGAGACGACGCTCTACGACACGCCCTCGCAGCTCTTCGTGCCGGCGGTGGTGACGCAGGAGAACCTGAAGGCCGAGATCATCGACAAGAAGATCCAGACCGCCGCCCAGCTCTGCACCGACCGCTACGCCGAAGGTTGCAAGAAGCTCGGCATCGAATAAGGAGCAAGGCCGCGCTGGCGGCATTGTCTCCGGAGCGATGCGGCGCAAGCCGCGTCGCCAAGGCGACAGCCCGGTGTCCGGCCGCCTGGCGGCCGGACATATCGATCAGAACGCGGGAAGAGAAACAGGCCATGGCAATACCCGACACCTCGTCCACGACAAGCCGGCCGCCAGTGCTCAGCCTGCGCGGCATCTCGAAGAATTTCGGCGCCGTGTCGGCCCTCACCGATGTCGATCTCGACATCAATGCCGGCGAGATCGTGGCCCTGGTCGGGGATAACGGCGCCGGCAAATCGACGCTGGTCAAGATCCTTGCCGGCGCGCACATGCCGAGCTCCGGCTCGATCACCTTCGACGGCCAGCCGGTGACATTGGCCAACCCCGCCGCGGCGCTGAAGCTCGGCATCGCCACCGTGTTCCAGGACCTAGCGCTCTGCGAGAACCTCGACGTCGTGGCCAACATCTTCCTCGGCCGCGAGCTCCATCCGCTCCGCCTCGACGAGGTTTCGATGGAGGTGCGCGCATGGACCCTGCTCAAGGAGCTGTCGGCGCGCATACCCAGCGTGCGCGAACCGGTAGCGTCGCTCTCGGGCGGCCAGCGGCAGACTGTCGCAATCGCCCGCTCGCTGCTGATGGAGCCGAGGGTCATTCTGCTCGACGAACCAACTGCGGCGCTCGGCGTCGCTCAGACGGCCGAGGTGCTGAACCTCATCGAGCGCGTGCGCGATCGCGGGCTGGGCGTCGTCATGATCAGCCATAACATGGAAGACGTGCGCGCCGTGGCCGACCGTATCGTGGTGCTGCGGCTTGGCCGCAACAACGGCATCTTCCTGCCCGGCGCATCCAACCAGGAACTGGTGACGGCGATAACCGGCGCCGACGACAATGCCGTCTCGCGGCGCGGCAGGCGCGCCGCCGAGGCGAGGGCGCAAGGAGAACAGCCATGACGACGGCTTCCGATCGCGGCGCGCTGCTCGATCGCAGCGACGAGCGCCTGAAGGATCGCAGCGGCGCGAAGGGCGCCATCAGCGGTTTCCTCGACCGCGTCCGCTCCGGCGATCTGGGATCGCTGCCCGTGGTTGTCGGACTGGTGCTGATCTGCACGATCTTCCAGACGCTCAACCCGGTGTTCCTGTCGCCGAACAATCTGGTCAACCTTTTGTTCGACTGCTCGACGGTCGGCATCATCTCGCTCGGCATCGTCTGCGTTCTGATGGTCGGCGAGATCGACCTGTCCGTCGGCTCCGTCAGTGGCCTGTCATCGGCGCTGCTCGGCGTGCTTTGGGTCCAGTGGGGCTGGCCGGTCGCGCTCGCCATCCTGGCGGCGATGGCGGTCGGGTTCGTGACCGGCTGCGTCTACGCGCTGCTGCTCAACCGGCTCGGCATGCCGAGCTTCGTGTCGACGCTTTCGGGCCTGCTCGCTTTCCTCGGCCTGCAACTCTACATCCTCGGCCCGACCGGCTCGATCAACCTGCCTTATGACTCGCCGCTGGTGAATTTCGGCCAGCTCCTGGTGATGCCGCATTGGGTGTCGTACGCGCTGGCGGTGGCGCCCGGCGTGCTTGCCCTGGCTCTCGGCTACCGCAAGGCGCAGCGCCGCCAGGCCGCAGGGCTGTCGTCGCGCTCGTTCGGCGGACTTCTGCTGCAGGCCGTCGCGATCACGCTCGCGCTCGAGCTGGTGGCTTACTACCTTAACCGGTCGCGCGGCGTGCCATGGATGTTCGCCTTGTTCGTCGCTCTGGTCGTGGCGATGAACTATGCGCTGAAGCGGACCCAGTGGGGCCGCTCGATGACCGCTGTCGGCGGCAACCGCGAAGCGGCGCGCCGCGCCGGCATCAACGTGCGCCTTATCTACACGAGCGCCTTCGCGCTCTGCGCCACGCTGGCTGCGACCGGCGGCCTGCTCTCGGCGGCGCGGCTGGCAACCGCCAGCCAGCAGGCCGGCACAGGCGACGTCAACCTCAACGCCATCGCGGCCGCCGTCATCGGCGGCACCAGCCTGTTCGGCGGCCGCGGCAGCGCCTATTCGGCGCTGCTCGGCATCATCGTCATCCAATCCATCGCAAGCGGCCTGACGCTGCTCGATCTGTCATCCTCGCTCCGGTACATGATCACCGGCTGCGTGCTGGCGATCGCGGTCATCGTCGATTCTCTCGCCCGCCGCTCGCGCGTCTCACACGGCCGCGCCTGACGGCTCATCGAAGAGGATCGCAATGTCTGAAAGTCTCTCCGGCAAGGTTGCCGCAATCACTGGTGCTGCCTCCGGCATCGGGCTGGAATGCGCCCGCGCCATGCTCGCCGCCGGCGCGAAGGTCGTCCTGGTCGATCGGGCCGAGGATCGCCTGAAGGCGCTCGTCGCGGAGCTCGGCGACAACGCCTGCGCCGTGGTCACCGACCTGCTCGACCCGGCGAGCGTCGAGCGCATGATGCCGCAGGTCCTGGAGAAGGCCGGCCGGCTCGACATCTTCCATGCCAATGCCGGCGCCTATGTCGGCGGCGAGGTGGCGTCCGGCGATCCCGACCAATGGGACCGGATGCTCAACCTCAACATCAACGCCGTCTTCCGCACCGTCCATGCCGTGCTGCCGCATATGATCGAGAAGAAGAGCGGCGACATCATCGTCACCAGTTCCGTCGCGGGCTTCGTTCCCGTGGTTTGGGAGCCGATCTACACCGCCTCGAAATTCGCCGTACAGGCCTTCGTGCACACGGTTCGCCGCCAGGTGCTGAAGCATGGCATCCGCGTCGGTGCCGTCGCGCCCGGTCCGGTGGTCACGGCGCTGCTCAGCGATTGGCCCAAGGCCAAGATGGAAGAGGCGCTGGCTGCCGGCAGCCTGATGGAGGCCAAGGAAGTGGCCGATGCCGTGCTCTTCATGCTGACGCGGCCGCGCAACGTCACAATCCGCGACCTCGTCATCCTGCCGCAGAGTGTCGACATCTGAGCTGTCCCTAAAACCGCGCGATGGAACCGCGATCATGATCCTCGACCGCTTCCGGCTGAACCACAAGGTGGCGCTGGTGACTGGCGGCACACGCGGCATCGGCCTTGCCATCGCCAAGGCGCTCGGCGAGGCCGGAGCGCGCGTCGTCGTCGCGGGCCGGACGATGAAGGACGATGCGCGACAGGAGCTTGTCGGCCTCGCCTCCGATTTCCTTGCCGCCGAAATGCTGGACGAGAAGGCGCCGGACAGACTGATCGCCGACACGCTCGCGAAGGCCGGCCGGCTCGACATCCTGGTTAACAGCGCCGGCATCGCCGTGCATGGCGACAGCGGCGACTATCCGGAGGACATCTGGCGGCAGACGATGGCGATCAATGTCGATGCCGTGTTCCGCTGCTGCAGGGCGGCGCTGGCGCCGATGCGGTGCCAGGGCGGCGGCGTGATCCTCAATGTCGGCTCGATCTCAGGCATTGTTTCCAACATTCCGCAGAACCAGGTCGCCTACAACAGTTCCAAGGCGGCGGTGCATATGATGACCAAGAGCCTGGCCAGCGAGGTCGCGGCCGAGAACATCCGCGTCAATGCCGTCGCGCCCGGCTATATCGAAACGGACCTTTCGCGCGGCGGCATCGAGAATCCGGAATGGTTCCCGATCTGGCGCGGCATGACCCCGATGGGCCGCGTCGGCCAGCCGGAAGAGGTTGCGGCGGCCGCGCTTTTCCTGTGCTCTGCTGCCTCGAGCTATGTGACCGGCGAAGTGCTGGTCATCGATGGCGGCTATACCACGCGCTGACACAGGGCGCTGAGATAGGAGAACCGGCATGAAACTCAAGGACAAGGTCGCCGTCGTCACCGGCGGCGCGCAAGGCATCGGAGCGGCCATCGTGCGCGGCTTCGTCGCCGAAGGCGCTCATGTCGTCATCGCCGATATGGCGATCGACAAGGCGGACGCGCTGGCGCAGGAACTGGGCGGCAAGGCTTCCACTGTCCGGCTCGACGTGCGCGATCTCGCCTCGATCGAGGCGATGGTCGACCAGGTGACAAGGACGCATGGCGGCATCGACATCCTTGTCAACAATGCCGCCGTCTTCGACATGGGGCCGCTGCTGGAAATCTCTGAGAAGAGCTTCGACCTGCAATTCTCGGTCAATGTGAAGGGCCTGCTGTTCACGCTGCAGGCGGTGGCAAGGCGCATGGTCGCGCAGGGGCGCCGCGGCAAGATCATCAACATGGCTTCACAGGCAGGACGGCGCGGCGAGGCGCTGGTCGCCGTCTACTGCGCGACGAAGGCCTCCGTGATCAGCATCACCCAGTCGGCTGGCCTTGCGCTCATCAAGCACGGCATCAACGTCAACGGCATCGCGCCGGGCGTAGTCGACACGCCGATGTGGGATCAGGTCGACGCGCTGTTCGCGCGCTACGAGAACCTGCCAATCGGCGAGAAGAAGCGGCAGGTCGGGCTGGCAGTGCCGGCGGGGCGCATGGGCGATCCCGACGACTACCGAGGCGCGGCCATCTTCCTGGCGTCGAGCGATGCCGACTATGTCGTGGCGCAGACGCTCAATGTCGACGGCGGCAACTGGATGAGCTGATCAACTCGCCGCCGTATCAGTGCCAATCGCGCGCGTGGTTGAGATGTGCGTCGGTGAGGCCGTTGCGGAAGAAGCGCTGGTAGTAGCCGACATCGACGTGATGTACCTGCAGCCAGATGCCCGGCACGTGAATGGCATCGCAATGCGCCGGGAAGCGGCCGTGCGTCTCGTAGATGTAGGTGCAGATGTCGCTCACGCAGTCGATGACGTCCGGTGTGTAGATCGCCGCCTCGTTGAGATATCGGTGGCCGTAGTCGCCTTTGTAGATTTGGGCAAACAGCTTCTCGTCCGAGTAAAGGCCGTTCTTGCCGAACTTCGCCCCGACCACTTCGGCAACAGCGTCAGCCATCGAGTCGTAGAAAGGCGGCGACATGCCCTTGATCAGATGCTCGCCCTTGAAACGCAGGCCGATCGGGTTGCTGCGCAGGTTGGAGTATTTGGGCAGCGGTATGTGCCAGCGCAGCAGGTCCATCAGGCGCCAGCGCGGCACCGCCACGTCGAAGCCGAGCATGGCGCCATAGGTCTTCGAGAATTTCGGATCGCCGAGCAGCACCGGCGGGCTGATCGAACCGTGGATCCAGGCGCCAAGCCCCATGGCGTCGGCGACGAGGAAGACGTTCTGCAGCAAGAGATCGGCCTCGATCTGCGTGCGCAGCGAGCCGATGGCGCCGAGCGGGATCTTCAGGTCCTTGTTGAGGAAGCCGTTCTTGACCCAGCGCTTGACGCCGGCCGAGCGATAGAAATTGCGGTCATCGACGATGTGAGGCCGCGCCCCGTCGGGCTGGGTCAGCAAGTACATCATGCCGTTGATGTACTGGCGCGACAGATCGACGACCGGCAGCAGGATGGTGGTGCCCGGCAGGTTCGAGAGAAAACGGTTGGAATCGAGATAGGCCGGAAAGTCGCGCTGGCCTTCGGCGACGTCGAGCCGCCTGTCGAGGATCTTAACCTTGGCTTCGCGCGCTCGCTCCAACAGCCGCTCTGGCGTGAAAGCTGTGTCGCCGTCGGCGGGCGGCACAAGCTTGCGCAGGAAATAGGTGCCGCTGTCATTGATCAGGAAAAAGTGCGTGCCTTGCGCATTGTCGGGGCTGCCCGCGGTGCGGCCGGCCATGGTGAGGTTGGGCTTGGCCATCACCGGCTTCTTGGTCGCCGGGTCCTCGAAGGGCCGGTCGGGCATGGTGAGGCCGGTGCAGCCAGTCATGGCGATCAGCACCGCTTCCTCGAGCTCGGACAGCGGCTCGCGCGGCTCTTGCGACTCGTAGCTCATGCTGCCGGCGAGCACCGAGCTACCCTGGCTGACGCGATGCGTGCGTCGGCGGAAGATCGTCTCGACGAGCGGCCGCTTCAAAAGCACACCGAGCCCCGAGGCAATGCTGCCGTTCGCGGCCAGGGCCGGCTTGAGCGGCGCCGTCATGGCTTCGCTCCCGCCATGGCAGGATCCGTGCTTGCCGGCACGATCGGCCGCCACGGCGCGAAGGCGCTCTGCGTCCTCGGCAGCACCGAGGCGAGGTCGGGGCAGTGGCGCAGGATGAGGCTGGTCATGCCGTTGTTGGCGATCCAGTCGATGCCGAAAGGCGAGTAGATCTCCGGCCTGTAGTCGACGGTGAGGAATCGGTCGCTCTGCAGCCGGCGCGACGCCATCAGGATGAAGATGCGGAAGGCGGTGTCGCTGAAGCCGAAGCCCGCCGGCGCCGGCTCTGAGAGCAGGCCGACCACGGTATCGATCTTGTCGACGTCACCGTAGATCTGCTTGAGCAGCCGCGCGTCCTCGGGGCTCGCCGTAACCTCCTCGAAGCTCCTGATGCGCGGCCGGTGCAGGCCGGCGCGAAAATCATTGTAGCGCGGCACGCCGCGCCGCCTGGTGCGCACGATGTCGACCACAGAGAGATCGATGATCTCGTTGTCGCGCTCAAGCTTCAGCAGCGACCTTGGGAAGTTGTGCAAGGCGATGGCGCCCGGATGCGCGACGCCGAAGGAATAGAGCGTGTTGCGCAGGCCGAAGCAGCGCATGATGTCGTCGGCGTTGGCGCCCTGGATATCGAGGAAGCCTTTCTCGGCGATCTTCTCGCCGGACCGGTGGTGGTAGAAGCAATAGTCGTCCGGCAGGAGCGGATGCATGCGGTAGACGGTGGTGAAATCCTCGGTCAGCGAATAGGGCGCGGCGTGGTGGTCCGGCATCGTCTTCGGGATGCCGGTCGACGCATGCTCGTCGAGCAGCCACAGGCCGAATTTGGTCACCCAGTCATTGGCGGGCGGGCCGTTCCAGTTGCTGGACAAGCCGACCTCGATCGCCCGTGTGGCGAGGATCGCCGGCGTCCATTCCACGGTGTGGATCTTGGCGATGAGCGCCGAGACGATAAGGCGCGCGGTCTGATAGATGCGCTCGTCGTCCCAGTTCCTGTAGCGGAGGCGCAATTCGTCACAGAGCAGATTGTGCTCGCGCGCGAACAGCGTGTGCATGGCGCTGAGGCCGAGCCACCAGCTCTCGTTGAAGCCGGTGACCTCGAAGCCCTTGATGTCGACCGGCAGGTGGTTGTCGACCAGCCTGATCTTGGCGCCTTCGCGCAGCATATTCGCCTTGGCGCTGTTCGGACCATAGACTTCCGATCCGTCCCACCAGTGCGAGGCGGCGTTGCTGAAATAGACCGGCGGCCAGCCGGGGCCCCGGTCCAGCGCCTGGTTGCCGGCAATGCGCATTATCTCTTCCGGTTTGCCGCCGACTGAATTCGTCCACTTCATGCCGGGAGGCAGCGGCACCACGATGTCGTTCTTGCCGAGCGGATTGCGGGCATGGTTCACCCAGTCATGCACTTGGAACTGGATCCAGGCTGCGGCAAGGATATTGAGCGAGCGCGCCGGGATGAAGGTCTCGCGATGCAGCAACTGTTCGGCGACGACGACCGGGTTCGGCGTGTCGAAGAGATCGGGCGCGTAGGCCGGTGTCAGGTTGCGGCCGAATGTTGCGCCGACAGCGCCCATCTTCGGCGCCGAGAGGTCGTTGTAGGTGCCGTCATAAGTGCGGGTCTGCCGCACCACCTCGGGGATCGGCGCCTGCGGCTCTGGCCGCGCCTGCGGCGGCTCCTCGACAACTTCCGTACCGATCAGGTTCTTCTGCCGCAGCACATAGCGGAAGGCGTCAAGATTGAGCAGGCTGAGGCGAAGCGGCAGCTTGTGCCATTCGATGCGGCGATTGATGACGATGAAGGCCTGGCGCGCGATGGCGCCCAGCACACGGTTGCGCAGCGGCGCCTCGGCGCGCCAGCGATAGGCCAGGCGATGCGCGGCACTCGCGTCATAGACGACCTTGCGCGCCCGGTTCAGATTGCCGAGCGGTCGGAATTCGTCGGTCGTGTTCCACGGGTTGAAGGCAAGCTCGTCGATCACCCTGGTGTTGGTGAAGGCTTCGGCGGTGCCGGCCGAGGGCTGGGTGATGGTGAGCTCAGCCACCTTGATCGGCGGCGAGACAGTTTCGCTCCACTCGACCGCGGTGTCCTCGATCGGCGTCGAGCGCTCGTCGATGAAGGGCTGGACGCAGAGCTCAAAACGGATGTCGCCATTTGCCAGCCGCGCGGCGAATTCGTTCGACAGGTAACTTGCATCCGTGGTGGACGGATCCGGCGCGGGCGCGGTGCTCGGCACCGGCCGCAGTAGGTAGCGGACAGCAAGCGTCTCGCCCCAGCGTATGGCGCCGCGGCTCCAGAACGTCTCCAGCGCGACGCTGCGCACTTTGCGATTGCGGCCCTTTGAGACGTTCTTCAGCATGCGGCCCACTTCAGCCGGACCGAAGCGGACCGCGAGGCTGGCAAGCCCGACGATTCTGCCGATCGTGCCGCCGGCGGTCGCCTTGGCGAAGGCGACGAACTGCCTGGCATCGCGGGCATGCGAAACCGGGAAGTTGGTTGCTAAAAGATCGTGCTGCTCCTTGTCCGAAACCTTGACGCGCAGCGCCACGCCGCGCAGGTCGGGCTTGTAGTCGGCCTGGCCAGAACCGTTCGCGTTGGAAAAGCGCACGATCGCGGGATAGGCCTTGCCGGGCTGGGCGAAGCCGGCGCGAAAGTCGGCCGGAAGGTCTTCATTGAAGCGCAGCGTCGCGTCGATCGAGGCGAAGATCGGCTTGGCGTGGAAGGCGCGCTGGATGCCTGCGGCCTTGGAGCGCCGCCTGGTCTTGAGCTGGACATGCATCATGTCCTGCGCCAGCTTCTCGAATAGCAGCCGCTCATCCTCCGCGGAGCCTTGCGGTATCTCGCGCCAACTCACTGTTGCTTGCATGCCAGCCTGCATCAACACGATGTGCCTCCGGATCAGTCAGAGCGGATGCGTTCCGCGATCATTTCGGCGACGCCCGCGACCACGCCCTCGGGCGAGGCGCTGTAGTGCGGTAGCGCCAGCCGTGTGATGTGGGCGTCGATGACTGCGGGCTTGCCGAGCGCCAGCGCCTCGTCGAGCGCGGCTTCGAATTCGTCCAGTGTCTCGACTCGATAGCCCTTCGCGCCGCAGGATTGGGCGAAGCCGACGTAGTCGGGATTGTCGAAATCGACCAGCCCGTATTCGTGATAGGACTGCAGCTGGTAGAGCTTGATCAGCTGGAACTCGGCATTGTTGAAGACGATCCAGATCACCGGGATGTCGTACTGGACGGCGGTGAGCAGCTCGAAGCCCGAAAGCAGGTAGCAGCCATCGCCGCAGCCGACGATCACCGTACGGTCGGGATGCGCGAGCTTGACGCCGAGCGCGCCGTTGACATTGCCGGCCATCGGGCCGAAGCCGCCGGGCTTGCGGAAATTCTGGCCCGGCGCGATCTGCAGATAGTAGCCGAGCCAGGCAAGGTGCGCGCCGGCATCGGCAAGCACGATGGCATTGTCCGGCAGGCGTTTCGACAGCGATTGCGCCATCTGGCCGGGATGGATCTTGCCGGTGAGATGGAGGATGTGCTCATCGCTGTAATCGGTCGCTTCGCGGTCCGCCGGGACGCTCGGTTCGAGCATGTCCGACATCTTGTTGAGGAGGGTGCCGACCGCCAGCTTCGCGTCGGCGATGACGGCGCCGTCCGCCTTGTAGACCTTGTCGATCTCGCCGCTGTCGATGTTGATGTGGAGGAGCTTGCGGTCCGCGAACAGGTCGTCGCGGAAACCGAAGGTCGCATGCTGGGCAAAGGAATTGCCGACAGCGAGAACGAGGTCGGCATCGAGAAAAGCCTCCCAGGCGGCGCTGTGGCCGCTGTCGCAGAAGACGCCGGCGCACAGCGGATGGCGCTCGGAAATGATGCCCTTGCCGTCGAGCGTGGTGGCGAAGGGTATCCGGTAGCGCTCAATGAGCTGCTTCAGCTCGTGGCCGGCGCCGCTCTTCACCGCGCCGAAGCCGATCAGCGCCAGGACCTTCTTGCCTTTTTCTAGCGCGTCCACGAGCGTTTCAGCCACATCCCGCACCCGCGCTGGGTCCGGCAGGACAGGCTTCACCTGAAGCTCGATCGGGCGGAAATTGTCGACCGAGACGCCGTGATCGGTGAGGTCTTCCGGCACGTGGATATGCACGGGGCCCGGCCGGCCTTCGAAAGCGATGTTGACGGCTTCTTCCAGCACATCGCAGGTTTTCGCGGCATCGGTGAGCAGGAAGGATTTCTTCGTCGTCGCGGCGAACATCGCCTGCGAGTTCGGCGTGCGGCTGACGCCTGAGGTCTCGTTCAGCGCGCCCTTGCCGGTCCATTTGCGCGAGGCGAAGCCTGAAATGGCGAGCACCGGATAGGAATCCGACATCGCGACCGCGAGGCCGGAGAACAGGTTGAAGGCGCCGGGCCCGGCGGTGGCAAAACAGACACCGAGTTGGCCGGAGAACATGGCATAGCCGCAGGCCATGAAGGAGGCGGCCTGCTCGTGCCGGGTGATCACCGGCCGTATCGACTTGGAATGTTTCAGCGCCAGCATCAGTCCGGCGGCATTCTCGCCCGCGCCACCGAACGCGGCGCCGACGCCGATCCCTTCCAGCCCTTTGACGATTGCCTCGTAGACCCTCATCGGCAACGCCCCCATTGCCCTCGCGGCCCGGCGGTCGAAGCGGCCGCGATACCGGCCAGCCGGCGTGGGCTAAAGTATTTTCAATGAAATCAAACAGACCATGCACAGTCTGTCCTTCGATCCGGGCGTTGACTGTGAAGCAGCTAACATTCGTGGAAAAGTGAGGCGAAGCTCAAGGTTAATAAACCAAGTATTTCTGAAGTGCGTAGTTGCTTGCGCCTTAGGAGAAGCGCGCGGCGGCGAAATCGGCGGCCAGCGGATTCCCCCGTCCGGCGATGAAGCCGGCGACCCAACGGGCCGTTACCGCTGCCAGCGTCAGCCCGAGATGACCGTGGCCGAAGGCATGGATCACGTCCGGTGACTTGGCCGAGGGCCCGATGACCGGTCGCGAATCCGGCAACGAGGACCTGAAGCCCAGCCATTGCGAGGAGGGTTTGCCCGGGTTTGGGAAGAACTGCCGCACGCCGCGATCGAGCAGCGCCAGCCGGCGCGGATTGGGCGGAGCGGCAAGTCCGCCGAGCTCGACGGTGCCGGCGACCCGCAGCCGGCCCGCCATCGGCGTCATGTAGAAGCCGAGATCGACGGGGCAGACAGGACGCGTCAGCAAGGGCGTCTCGGTTGGAAATTCCAGGTGATAGCCGCGCTCCGTTTCCAGCGGGATCCTGTCGCCGGCCAGCGCGGCGAGCGGGCGCGAGAAGGCGCCGGCCGCGATGACGGCCTTCCTGGCGATGGCGGCGAAGCCAGGACCGCTCAGCCGGACGCCGCCGCGGTTGGCTTCGAGGCCGGTGACCTTTGCCTGGCACAGGACGACACCACGCGCGCTTGCTGCGTCGAACAGCCGGCGCATCACTTGCGATGGATCGGTGACGTTCAGCGACTCCGGGAAATACAGGCCGCCACCCGCGACGGCGGGCAGGTTGGGCTCGAGCGCTGCGACCTCTTTGGGCGTCAGCACCTGCTGATGGACGCCGAAGCTGGCGCGCACGTCCCGGCTGGAAGCGGAGCCTGTCAAATCCGCCTCTCGGCGATAGAGGTAGAGGCAGCCGTTGCGGCGCAGAAGGTCGGTGACCTTGGCTTCGCAAGCCATTTCTTCCCAGGCGGGCAGGGCCTCGGTAAGCAGGCCGGCGAGGGCGGCCGCGTTGGCCCGGGTCGCCGCCGGCAGCGACTGGCGAACGAAGCGCGTGAGCCAAGGGGCCAGCTGGAAAAGTGCCGTCCAGCGCAGCGAAAACGGGCTGTCCGGATCGAACAGAAGTTTCGGCAGGGCGCGCAGCACGGCGGGCGTGCCGACCGGCATGCAGGCATATTCGGCGAGCGTTCCGGCGTTGCCGAACGAGGCGCCCGAGCCGGGTTCGTTCGGGTCGATGAGCATGACCTCGAGGCCCTCGGCCGCCAGCCGCAAAGCCGTCGCCAGCCCGACTACGCCGGCGCCTACGACGGCAATCTCGATGCTGTCAGAAGTTGGCACTTGTCGCTCCTAGACGAAGCCGGGCAATTGCAGATGGCCCGCCGACAGGAGCTCGGCCATGGTGCTGAGCGCCGTACGCAGATCGTCCTGCGAGCGCGCGGCGCCGACATTGATGCGCACGCCGTGCTGGACCGGCTCGCGGCCGACGGCGAAGGCATCTCCCGGCAGCACGGCGACGCCGCGTTCCAGGCAGGTGCGGGCAAAGCCCGCGCCGCGCCAGGGCTCGGGCAGGCGCAGCCAGGCATGGGTCGATGTCGGGTGCGCCTGGATGTCGAAGCGGCCGAGGATGTCGCCCAGGATCGCCTGGCGTTGGCGCAGCTCCTGTTTCTGGATGTCGATGATGCGGGCGGCAGCGCCTTCCTCGATCAGCCTGGCGCCGATCAGCGCCGTCAGCGGACTGATGCTCCAGCAGTTGATGCGCAGGGCCGCGGCTACCTGGCCGGCGATCGGGCGTGGGGCAATGACGAAGCCGAGGCGCAGGCCGGGCGCCAGGCATTTCGACAGCGCGCCGAGATGGATCGTAAGCTCGGGTTCGAGACTGGCGAAGGACGGCGGCGGATCGTCGGCAAGCGGGCGATAGACATCGTCCTCGATGATCAGCACGTTGTGCCGCCGGGCGACCGCGGCAAGCTCGTGCCGGCGCTCCTCGCTCAGCGTGATCGTCGTCGGATTGTGCAGCGTCGGCACCAGGAAGACCGCGCGCGGACGCAGTTGCGCGCAGGCTGCGTCGAAGGCGTCGGGACGCATGCCGCCGCGATCCATGGCGACGCCCCTGAGGTCCAGTCCATGCACGCGGCAAAGCGCGTTGATGCCCTGGTAAGTGATCTCGTCGGCCAGCACGACCTCACCCTGCCTGGTCACCGCGCCGAGCACGCCGTCCAGCCCGTGCTGGGCGCCGGCGGCGAGCACCACCCGGCCGGGGTCGCCGTCGCCGGCGACGGGTTTCAGCCAGTCGGCGACCGCCGCGCGGCCCCACAGCGGGCCTTCCGGCGGGTGATAGTCCTGCAGCGCGGCATAGTGCTTGTCCTTCGGCAGGCGCGGCAGCAGTGCCGCGACCGCGTCGAGATAGGCCGACGTTGGGGGACGATTGACGGACAGATCGATGATGCCGGTTTCGTCGCTCGGCGCCGAGACGAAGCCAGGCCGCTCCGCCTGTTCGCGGGCGGCCACGGTCGTTCCCCGACCAGGCCGTGCTTCGAGCAGCCCACGCTCCTGCAGCGTCGACAGGGCACGCGTCACGGTGGTGACGTTGATGCCTAGCGCACGCGCAATCTCACGCTGTGGCGGCAGCCTTTCGCCGACGGCCAGACTGCCCGTGGCGATGCGCTCGGCGATCGCGTCGGCGAGACGGCGATAGACCGGATTTTCATCCTCGGTAAGGCGAAGGTCTTGGAGCATGCGGACAGGATTCGGCTACGTCGTTGTCAGCATCTAGCATAAGACATTGTCCCGGACAACACCGATTGTGTGATCATACATCGGGCCTAAGGAGCGCAAGACTATCACACAATCGTCGCAAAAACACGCTTGACGACCAAACTTGTATGCATCTATGGTCGAATTTAGATCAATTGTGTGAGCATACAAGTTTGGACGGCCAACTGAACGCTGGCTGACTCCGACGGGATGGAGACATGCATCACAAGCCGCGCATTATTTTAGCCTGTTGCCTATCCGGCGCGCTTTGGGGTTGGGCACGATGAGCGCCGGTCAGGCCGCTCTGTCGGCATCCCCCGCGCTCGCCCCCAGCCCGGGCTTCGTCGAGTTCAACGAGGTCGAGAAGTCCTATGACGGGCGGACATTCGCGGTGACGCGGATGAACCTCACCGTCGCACGCGGCGAGTTCCTGACGCTGCTCGGGCCTTCCGGCTCGGGCAAGACGACGACGCTCAACATGCTTGCCGGCTTCGAGCGGCCGACCCATGGGACGATCACGCTGGAGGGGCAGGCGGTCGACCGGTTGCCGCCGTACCAGCGCAACATCGGCATGGTGTTCCAGAACTACGCGCTGTTCCCGCATATGAGCGTGGCCGACAATGTCGGCTTTCCGCTTTCGGTGCGGCAGATGAGCAAGGCCGACATCGCGGCGCGAGTGGGGCGCGCACTCGACATGGTGCGGCTGAAGCAGTTCAGCGACCGCCGGCCGACTCAGCTTTCCGGCGGGCAGCAGCAGCGGGTCGCGCTGGCGCGGGCGCTGGTGTTCGAGCCGCGCCTGGTGCTGATGGACGAGCCGCTCGGCGCGCTCGACAAGAAACTGCGCGAGCATATGCAGCTCGAGATCAAGCAGATCCACACCATGCTCGGCGTCACCATCGTCTACGTCACGCACGACCAGAGCGAGGCGCTGACGATGTCGGACCGGGTCGCGGTCTTCAACAATGGCGCCATCGCCCAGCTCGGTTCGCCGGACGATCTCTACAACACGCCGCAAAGCTCCTTGGTGGCGAGCTTCATCGGCGAGAACAACACGCTGGAAGGCGTGGTCGACCGCGTTTCGGGTCAGGAATGCCGGGTCCGGCTGAACGGCGGCGGCGAGATCACCGCTTTGGCCATCGGCGTCGCGCAAGGTTCCGCCTGCCATGTTGCCGTGCGGCCCGAACGGCTGAGCCTTTCGGCATCTGCCAATGGCGGCAATTCGCTGCCGGCCACGGTCGACGGCCGGATCTATCTCGGCGATCACCTGCGCCTTTTGGCCAGGCTCGCCAACGACCAGGTGCTGACCGTCAAGGTCGGCCCCGAAGCGACGATGGCAAACGGCGAGACCGTGACGGTTTCCTGCGCGCCCAATGATTGCCGCGCCTTTCCGGCCGATGCCGGGACGGGCGGCGCCATTCCAAAACAGGGGAAATGACATGAAACATGTGAGGAAGAATTTGCTCGCGCTCGCGGCCGCCACCGCTTGCATGACGATCGGTCACGCGGCTTTCGCCGACGAGCTCTCCATAATGGCGAGCGGCGGCGCCTGGCAGGACGCGCAGCGCAAGGCCTGGTTCGAGCCGTTCAGCAAGGAGACAGGCGTCAAGATCCTCGAGCAGGAATATCTCGGCGATCTGGGCAAGGTGAAGGCCATGGTCGACACCGGCAACGTGCCGATCGACCTGGTGACGGTGGAGACCGCAACCGTGCTGCAGGGCTGCGACGCCGGCATCCTCGAGCGCCTCGACTATTCCAAGATCGGTCCGCGCGACAAATTCATCGAGGGCTCGGCGCTGGATTGCGGAGTCGGCCTCGATGCTTACGGGGATATCCTCGCCTATGATCCGACCGTGCTGAAGGACGCGCCGACCTCGGTGCTCGACCTCTTCGACACGACGAAATTCCCGGGCAAGCGCGCCATGCGTAAATTCCCGGCGCAGAATCTCGAATGGGCGCTGATGGCCGACGGCGTGGCGCCGGCCGACATCTACAAGGTGCTGGCGACGCCGGAAGGCGTCGACCGCGCCTTCAAGAAGCTCGACACGATCAAGAAGGACATCGTCTGGTGGGATGCCGGCGCGCAGCCGGCGCAACTTCTCGCTTCCAAGGAAGTGGTGATGACCACCGCTTGGAACGGCCGTATCCAGAACGCGATCGATACCGACGGCAAGCCATTCAAGATCGTTTGGAACAACCAGATCCTCGAATACGACATGATCGCCATTCCGAAGGGCGCCAAGAGCCCGGACCTCGCCTACAAATACCTCGCCTATATCAGCGAGCCGAAGAACAACGCCAAGCTCGCCAGCTACATCACCTACGGGCCGGTGCGCACCGACGCGGCATCCTTCGTCGCGCCAGATGCGCTGCCGAAGCTGCCCAACGCTCCGGACCATCTGAGCGGCGCCTACCTGGTTGCCGACACCGAGTTCTGGGGCGACTATGGCGAGGATCTCGTCAAGCGCTTCAACGCCTGGCTTGCCCAGTAGGCGGCCGGGCAGGCGACGATGTCGGCTCTCCAGCCCAGCGACCTCGACCGGCCCGCGCTGGCCCGCGGCCGGTCAGCAGCCGCCGATACGGATCTGAAGTCCGTGTCGGCGGCGCTCCGCCGCGCCGAGTTCGGCGATCGGCTGCGCTCCCTGGCGCTGGCCGCGCCGCTGCTCGTGCTTCTGGCGCTGAGCTTCGGCATTCCGATCGTGCTGCTGCTCTCGCGTGCCGTCTACGATCCGACGATCGCCGAGGCTTTGCCCAAGACGACCGCGGCGCTCGCCGACTGGAACGGCCAGGGCCAACCCGGCGACGCGGCACTCGCAGCCCTTGCCGCCGACCTCAGTGACAACCAGGCCAAGGGCACTGCCTACGAACTCGCCAAGAGCATCAACGCCCGGCTGCCGGGCGCGCGCAGCCAGGTGCTCAAGACCGTGCGCAAGCTGGAGAACGCGGGCGGCCAGCCGCCGCTCGACATCATGAAATCGGTGCCGTTTTGGACGGCGCCCGGCACGTGGCCGGCAATCGCCAGCGGCACGCACCGGCTGACCTCGTTTTATCTGCTCAGCGCGCTCGACCTGCGCTGGAACGCCGATGGCGGCATCGAGCGGGTGCCGCCGGAACAGGCGATCTTCCTGCAGGTGTTCATGCGCACCTTCTTCGTCGCGGCGGCGGTGACGCTTGCAACGCTGCTGCTCGGCTTCCCGCTCGCCTATCTGATTTCCAGCGTGCCGAAGGGACTGGCCGCTATCCTCATCGTCGCGGTGCTTTTGCCATTCTGGACATCGATCCTGGTCCGCACCGCGGCATGGACGGTGCTGCTGCAGAAATTCGGCCTGGTCAACGACCTGTTGCTTTGGCTCGGCGTCGGCAGCGACCGGCTCGACCTGATGTACAGCCGCATGGGGTTGATCATCGCCATGACCCATATCCAGCTGCCCTTCACGCTGTTGCCGATCTACAGCGTCATGCGCACGATCCAGCCCTCGCAGATGAAGGCGGCCTATTCGCTCGGGGCACGGCCCTTCACCGCCTTCCGGCGCGTCTATCTTCCGCAGGTGTTCCCCGGTGTCATGGCCGGCTGCCTGCTCACCTTCATCCTGTGCCTCGGCTACTACATCACGCCGGCGCTGATCGGCGGCGCCAGCGACCAGCTGATCAGCAATTTCATCGCCAACTACGTCAATGTCGAGCTGAACTGGGAGATGGCGGCGGCGCTGAGCTTCATCCTGCTCGTCTTCACGCTGGCGCTGTTCGGGATCTTCGCCCGTATCCTCGGCTTTGACCGTCTGAAGCTGGTGTAGCCATGCTCCTGTCTCCTTACCCGACCGCCGGCGAACGCATCCGCATCACGTTGCTGTGGATATGGTGCGGGCTGGTCATCCTCTTCCTGCTGGTGCCGATCCTGATCCCGGTGCCGCTTTCCTTCAACAGCGGCGCCTTCTTCATCTTCCCGCTCGAGGGTATATCGACGCGCTGGTACGAGGTGGTACTCGGCACGCAGCGCTGGCAATCGGCGATCGGCAACAGCCTGATCGTCGCCTTCGGCACGACCTTCATTGCCACCGTGCTCGGCACACTGACGGCGATCGCGCTCTCCGACGAGAAATTCCCGGGACGGCGCATCGTCATGCCGCTGTTGCTCTCGCCGCTGATCGTGCCGGTGGTGATCACGGCCGTCGGCTCGTATCTGTTCTACGCGCGGATCGGACTTGCCAGCACCTATGCCGGCATCATCCTGGCGCATACGGCTTTGGCCAGCCCGTTTGTCGTTGTGACGGTGGCCGCAAGCCTTACCGGCTTCGACCGCAACCTGATGCGCGCCGCCGCGATCTCTGGTGCCAAGCCGCTGACCGCATTCTTCCGGGTCATGCTGCCGCTGATCCTGCCCGGCGTGCTTTCAGGCGCTGCCTTTGCCTTCGTCACTTCCTTTGACGAAGTGGTGGTGGTGCAGTTCCTCGCCAGCGCCAGCCAACGCACCATGCCGCTCGAAATGTTCATCGGCCTGCGCGAGAAGCTCAGTCCCGCCATCACCGCGGCGGCGACGTTGATGATGGCGCTCTCCATTCTGCTGCTGCTTGTCGCCAACATTCTTTCGCGGCGCGGCCGGAAGGCCCCCGTCTAGATTAGCAGAGCGGTCTTGCGAGCGCCCGGCGCGCCTTACACTCCGCCACATGCTGCTGATTGAGAGGAACGATCTCGCGGCTGACGCATTTTGCTTCCCATCAACAGTTTTGAGGGAATCCATGCGCATTGCCCATGTCGCGCCGCTCTATGAATCCGTCCCCCCGAGATTCTACGGCGGCACCGAGCGCATCGTCTTCTATCTCACCGAAGCTCTGGTGGAACTGGGGCACGATGTGACGCTGTTCGCGAGCGGCGACAGCGAGACCTCGGCGCGGCTGGTGCCCGGCCGCGATCAGGCGATTCGCCTCGATCCGCGGCCGAAGAAATCAGAGATCGCGGCGCATCTGGCGATGCTTGCCGATGTGCGGGAGCGGGCCGGCGAGTTCGATGTCATCCACTTCCATCTCAGCCATTTCGCGCATTTCCCGTTTTTCGAGCACATGGCGGAACGAACGGTGACGACGCCGCATGGCAGGCTCGACTATGTCGACCTGGCGCCGGCCTACAAGCGCTTCCCGCGCTTTCCGATGATCTCCATCTCGCACAGCCAAAAGCGGGGATTGCCTGATGCAAACTGGCTGGCGACGATCCATCACGGGATTCCGCTCGATGCCTATCCTCCGGCCTATGAAAAGCGCGCCGGAGAACCCTATCTGGCCTTCCTCGGGCGCCTTTCGCGCGACAAGAGGCCGGACCGTGCGATCGAGATCGCGCGCCGGTCCGGGCTGAAGCTGAAGCTGGCGGCCAAGATCGGCGACGACGACCGCGGCTATTTCCATGACGAGATCGAGACGCTCATCGACGGCGACCGCATCGACTATGTCGGCGAGATCGCGGAAGACGAGAAGGCGGCCTTTCTCGGCAACGCCGCGGGCCTCCTCTTCCCCATCGATTGGCCGGAGCCGTTCGGCCTCGCCCCGATCGAGGCCATGGCTTGCGGCACGCCGGTCATCGCCTGGAATTGCGGCGCCTTGCCGGAAATCATCGACCAGGGCGTGACGGGTTTCGTCGTCGATACGGTCGAAGATGCGGCCGCAGCGGTGCCCGCCCTTGTCAAGCTCGACAGGCGGCAGGTGAGGGCGGTCTTCGAAAAGCGGTTTTCGGTCGCCAGGATGGCGCGCGACTACCTTGCCGCCTATGCGCGACTGATCGGTGCCCATGCGGCGAAGGCTTCCTGAAATTGCTGCTGTGGGGGCGCAACTGACGAAGAGGTAACGAATGATGGAACTCGACGAGCGCAAGCTCGATCCTGCCGTGGCCCTTGCCTCGCTGGATGAAACGGCGCCACGGGAACCGCACCGCCTGTTTGCTCTCAAGCAGGGCGACTGTTTCGTCGTTGCGGACGCCTACGGCGAAATCAGGGGTGCCGGCGACGGCTTCTTTCGCGACGATACGCGCGTCCTTTCCGAATTCCGCCTGACCGTGGGCGGCAGGCAGATGTCGCTGCTCGGCGCTTCGCTCAGCCAGGACAATGTGCTGTTCACCAGCAACCTGACCAACCTGCCGATACAGAGTGCTGTCGGCCGCGACATTCCGCAGGGCGCGATCCATATCGAGCGCGTCAGGCTGATCTGGCAGGACAGGCTGTTCGAACGGATCACGCTTTCCAACTACAGCCGCGAGCATTCGACAATCACCGTCTCGCTGCATTTCGCCGCCGATTTCCGCGACATGTTCGAGGTGCGCGGCTCGACACGGCAGAAGCGCGGAACGGTCCACGTCGCCAGGACCGACAAGGCGTCGGTGCTGCTCGGCTATGACGGTCTCGACGGCTTGCCGCGCCAGTCGGCGGTCTCCTTCTCGCAGGCTCCCGACCAGTTGAACAACAATCGCGCCGACTTCCTGGTCGCGGTCACCAAGCGCAGCAGCAAGGTGCTCTATGTCGAAGTCGGCCCCGAGGTCGCCGACACGCCCGGGCGTGACCGCTTCCGCGCCGCCGCTGCGCGCGCGCGTTTCGGCATGCGCGCCAAGCGCCGGCATGGCGCCACGGTGCGCAGTTCCGGCCGCGTCTTCAACGACTGGGTCGAGCGCGCCCGCGCCGATGTCGCACTGCTCACCACCGAGCTCGCGACCGGGCCGTACCCCTATGCCGGCATTCCGTGGTTCTCGACAGCCTTCGGCCGCGACGGCGTGATCTCGGGGCTGCAGATGCTATGGCTCAATCCCGGCCTTGCGCGCGGCGTGCTCGCCTTTCTCGCCGAGCATCAGGCGACGGAGACCTCGCCTTTCAGCGATTCCCAGCCAGGCAAGATCATGCACGAGACGCGCAAGGGCGAGATGGCGGCGCTGCGCGAGCTTCCCTTCGGCCGCTACTATGGTGGCGTCGACACGACCCCGCTCTACATTCATCTCGCCTGCGCCTATGCCGAACGCACCGGCGACATGGCCTTCATCGACACGCTCTGGCCATCGCTCAAGGCGGCGGCCGAATGGACGGAAGAGGCAAGCCGGGCGACCGGTTTCGTCACCTACCAGCGCGCGGCGGAATCCGGTCTCGCCAACCAGGGCTGGAAGGACAGTATCGACTCGGTCTTCCATGCCGACGGACGTATTCCCAAAGGGCCGATCGCTCTGGTCGAGGTGCAGGGCTATGTCTTTGCCGCCTACCGGGGCCTTGCCGCGCTGGCGCGCCGGCGCGGCGAGTTCGCCGAGGCCGAGCATTGGGAAAACCGCGCCGAGCAAATGCGGCTGGCCGTCGAGCGCGATTTCTGGATGGACGATCTTAACTTCTACGCCCTTGCCATCGACGGCGCGGGCGAACCCTGCAAGGTCCGCACCTCCAATGCCGGCCATCTGCTCTTTGTCGGCCTGCCGCAGCCGGAGCGCGCCAAGATGGTCGCCGACCAGCTGCTTTCGGCCTCTTTCCACTCCGGCTGGGGGCTGCGGACGCTCGCCGACGACGCGGTGTTCTTCAACCCGATGTCCTACCACAACGGTTCGATCTGGCCGCACGACACCGCGCTCTGCGGCGTCGGCCTGGCGCGCTATGGCGAACGCGAGAGCGTGGTTCGTCTGATGAGCGGCACTTTCGAGGCGGCCGTGCACTTCAACATGCGGCTGCCGGAACTGTTCTGCGGCTTTACCCGGGCGCCGGGCGAGGCGCCGATCGCCTATCCGGTCGCCTGCCTGCCGCAGGCCTGGTCGGCAGGCTCCGCCTTCATGCTGATGCAGGCCTGCCTCGGCCTGGAAATCGACGGCTGGGAAGGGGAGCTGCACGTCACGCGCCCAAGGCTGCCGATCGGCATCGACACGCTCACGCTCCGGCATTTGTCCGTCGGCGACAAATCCGTCGACCTTACCTTCCAGCGCGTCGGCGACCGGGTCGTTGCCTTCCTGTCCGACCGGCATGAGGGCATGGTGCCGCTCATCGTGCGAACATAGAGCGTTTCAGCGTTTCGCGGAAACGCCGAACCGCTCTATCTCTTTGTTTTGACGCAATTCCGGGCGGAAAACCGTTGCGCACTTTTCCTGGAGTTGCTCTCGAACAAAGGCCGGCAAGGTTACGTCCGGAAACCGAAAAATGTCGGAACCGATCGCAGCTTTGTGCGTTGCACACCCGTACCGGCCTACCGGTCCGCAGCCGGCAAGAACGAAAAACAAAATAGCGGACAGCCGGAGGCAACCTGGCATTCAATGACACAGTACGGCGTCGACCTCTCGTGGGTCCTTATCCTGGCGAGTCTCGGACTTTCCGCTCTCGCAATCTTCGTTTCAGTAGCCCGGCATCGTCATCAGCGTTCGAAAGGTGTGAAAACGTCCGCCTCGGGTGACGACGTCGCCCCGGAAGCCGCGCGCAAGGTGTTGCGTGAATTCGAGAAGAACGGGCAGTCGGTCGACGCGGCGCTGGTCAACTGGTCGCCGGAGACGCTGCGCAAGATCCTGGCCGAGGATCTGCCGGACGCCCAGGTCATCGTCGTTTCCAACCGCGAGCCCTATATCCACAACGAGGACAAGAACGGCGATGTCAAACTGGTCGTGCCGGCGAGCGGACTGGTCTCGGCGCTGGAGCCGATCACGCGCGCCTGCGCCGGCACATGGATCGCCTATGGCGGCGGCAGCGCAGATCACGTCGTGGTCGATGCGAACGACCGGGTGCAGGTGCCGCCTCGCAACCCCTCATACACGCTGCGCCGGGTCTGGCTGACCGAGGAGCAATATCAGGGCTACTATCTCGGCTTCGCCAATGAGGGCCTCTGGCCGCTCTGCCATATCGCCTTCACCCGTCCGATCTTCCGCGATTCCGACTGGGAGGCCTACGAGGCGGTCAACCGCAAATTCGCCGATACGGTGGTCGCCGAGGCGCGTAACGAGCGGCCGATAGTGCTGGTCCAGGACTACCACTTCGCGCTTTTGCCGCGCATGATCCGCGAGCGATTGCCCGAGGCGATCGTCATCACCTTCTGGCACATCCCATGGCCTAACTCGGAGGTGTTCAGCATCTGCCCGTGGCGCGAGCGCATCCTCGATGGTCTGCTCGGCAGCTCGATCATCGGGTTCCATACGCAGTTCCACGCCAACAACTTCACCGAAAGCGTCGACCGTTTCATGGAGAGCCGCATCGAACGGGCGGATGCCGCCATCTCCTTTGGCGGCCAGATGACGCTGGTGCACGCCTATCCGATCTCGATTGAGTGGCCGGTCGAACTTGTGAAGTCGCTGCCTGGCGTGGAGGAGTGCCGCACCCGCGTCCGCAAGCGGTTCAGGATTCCGGCCGATGCCAGGTTGTGCGTCGGCGTCGAGCGCCTCGACTACACCAAGGGTATTCTCGATCGCTTCCAGGCGCTGGAGGAACTGTTCAGCCGTCACCCCGAAATGATCGGCAAGGTGGTGTTTCTCCAGATCGCCGCACCCAGCCGGGGCACGCTGCCCGCCTACAAGCATTTGCATGATGAATGCCTGCGCTACGCCAGCGAGCTCAACGAACGCTTTGGCGATGAGACCTACCATCCTGTCGTGATGGTGGCCGAACATCATTCGCAGGCCGAGGTCTATGAATTCTATCGCGCGGCGGACATCTGCCTCGTCACCAGCCTGCATGACGGCATGAACCTGGTCGCCAAGGAATTCGTCGCCGCGCGCGACGACGAGCAGGGTGTGCTTTTGCTCAGCACCTTCGCCGGCGCATCGCGCGAGCTGCTGGAGGCGCTCATCGTCAACCCCTATGACGCGGCGATGATGAGCGAGATCATGCTGCAGGCTCTGACCATGGGGCCGGACGAACAGCGCGAACGCATGCGGCGCATGCGGGAAATCGTCCGCGACAACAATGTCTATCGCTGGGCCGGCAGCATGCTGCTCGACGCGGCGCGGCTGAGGAAGCGCGACGAGCTCGACCGGGTCACCGCATTGTCCGAACGCCCAGCAAACATCAACCGCGACAATGTCGTCTCCATATTCGAACGCAGACAGGCAGCCGGATACCGATGACTATCCAGACAGATTTGACGCCACGGCTTCCCGATGGCCGGTGGGCGCTCTTCCTCGACATCGACGGCACGTTGCTGGAGCACGCAGCGCATCCGGACAGCGTATCGGTCAGCCGGGAATTGCGCTCGCTGCTGGAGATCATCGAGCGCCGGCTGGATGGAGCGCTCGCCTTCATCACCGGCCGCTCGATCGCCGCCGTCGATCACCTGTTTGATCCCTTGAAGTTGCGGATCGCCGGCCTCTACGGGCTGGAGCACAGGCTGACACCCGACGGGCAAATCGAGGCTGCGGACGAGCCGGCGGATATGGCCGCGCTTGCCGACGAAATCGAGCTGGAACTGGCAAGCAAGGCCGTCTATGTCGAGCGCAAGGGTCCGGTCCTTGCCATTCACACGAGGGCGGCCCCGCACTTGCTGGCGCGGGCGACGGAAATGGTCGAGGCAGCACTTGCCCGCCTGCCGGAAGGCTATCGCGTGATCGCCGGCAATGCGGGTGTCGAACTGATGCCGCTGGAAGCCGCCAAGGGCGCGGCGATACGCCGTTTCATGCAGCTCGATCCGTTCACCGGCCGGCTCCCGGTATTCCTCGGCGACGACACTTCTGATGAAAACGGCTTCGACACCGTCAACGCCGCGGGCGGAATCTCGATCCGGGTGAAGCCGCAGGGCGAGACCGCGGCACGCTTCGCCATCGCAGACGTCGCCAGCGCGATTGCCTGGCTCGAGGCGAATTTCAGCGCGCCCGGCAAGCAAGGGAGCGGCGACGATCTCGTTGCCTGATGCTGGTGGCGGCCGCCAACCGGACTCCCACAGAGGATTCACTGCCGCAGGCCGGCGATCACGCGATGCACTAAAAACGGCCCCACGAGCGGGACCGTTTTTGCACGTAGCCGCGCCAGCCTCCTACTTGCTGCCGCCATTCTCCTTGACGCTGCTGCAGAACTCGGGATGAGAGTTGGCTGCATTGGCGTTCTTGGCCTCGTCTGCGCAGGCGGTCATCATCGCGGTCTGGTCGGCCGGCGACAGAGCTTTCCACGCCTTCGCGAAGTCGTCCTTGCTGACCATCGTTTTCATGCTTGAGTCGCTGTAGAAGGGCTGCATCTTGGCCGGATCGTCGAGCGCCGAAGTGCCGGTCTGCCCGGCGGCGAGAGCCGAGCCGGCGACGATCGAAAGCGCCATGGCGCCGAAGCAGATCATCTTGATGTTCACGTTATCAATCCTCCTGGCTTTCGATCGTAGAAGCAACGATCGGAAACCCAACGGAAGGTTCGGATGAAAGTTCCAGGTTCTTGCTGATCCACGCGAAAATATTGCCGCAGGGAACTGAAACCTCGCGTGATTTTTCTCATCTGTGTCTGCAGCGATAGCGCCCGAGCCAATCGTTACAGGATTTGCTGCCGCTGTCCTCAGTTCCTGTCGACAGGCTTGGAACGCATCCGCGACACGGTCTCGCGTTCGGCGCGCTTGGAGCGCATCGGCGGCAGGCCGCGATCGACGAGGTCCATGTCCTCCAGCACCATGTCGCCCATGCGCTTGAAGGCGACGTCGAGCGCGCCGGCCCGGTGGGCCGAGCGCAGGAAGCCGGGGAGGGAACGGACGGGATGGTCCTCGGCCAGCGGCTCTTCCGGAAAGACGTCGCTGGCGGCGACGATATGGCCGCTTCTCACCGCTTCCATCAGCGCCGGGAAATCGACGACGCCGGCGCGGCTGAGCAGGATGAAGGCGGCTCCCTTGCGCATCTTCGCGAAAGCGTCGGCGCCGAGGAAGCCCTGGTTCTCGCTGGTCACCGAAGCGACGACGAAGACGAAATCGCTGGTTGACAGCACTTCACCCAGTGAGGCCGGCTCGACGCCATTGTCGACAAGGATTGAGGGTGGCAGCCACGGGTCGAAGACCCTGGTGCGGGTGCGGAAGCCGGAGAGCAGGCGATTGAGCGCGCGACCGAGATCGCCGAAGCCGATGATGCCGACATCGGCGCCGGAGATAAGACGCGCCGTCTGGTTGCCGTCACCGCCCCAAAGCTCCTTGCCTTGCCGGAAGGCAAGGTCGGCGTCGACGATGTCGCGCGCCAGATTGAGCGCCATGGCGAGGCCAAGCTCGGCGACCGGCTCGGCGAAAACCAGACCAGTGGTGACGACGTGGATGCCGCGGGCAAACAGCGTCTCATAAGGCATGTTGTTGATCAGGTTGGTCTCGACGTTGAAGATGCAGCGCAGCGCCGTCATTTCTTGCAGCGTTTCCGGTGCGATGGGCGGCTGGCCGACGATGTAGCGCGCTTCAGCCAGCACATCCGGCGGCAACTTTGCGACGCCCTCGGGCGTTGTCTCGACAATGCGATATTTCGTGCGAAAAAGCGCCAGCTGCGGCGGCGTGAAGATCAGGTCGAGGGTGCGCGGTTCGGGTGCGCTGATCACCAGCGGCAAGGCTTTGTCGGACATGATCTCTCCTCCCGGCACGATTGGATCGCGCCAATCACATGTCTGTGTTTTACTCCTGATGAAACGATTTACACCAGCGAAAAATCGATTTATCGGTTATGTTGGAGAGGAGCAGGCGGTCGTCTGTTCTCGGGAGGAGATCAATGGCAGTTGAAACCCAGCAGCGGCGTCCGTCGATCCACGACGTGGCGAGCCATGCCGGCGTGTCAGCGGCCACTGTTTCCAAGGTGCTTTCCGGCGTCACCACGGTGAAGCCGGAAAACGCGCAGCGTGTCCTCGATGCCGTCGAGCTTCTGGGCTACCGCGTCGACCCGTTAGCCTCCGACATGCGGCGGGCCAAGCGCCGCATCATCGGCGCCATCATGCCGGAGTTCGAAAGCGAGTTCTTCGGCCAGATGGTCAGCGAGCTCGAGGGCCTCGCCGAGCAGCGCGGCTACACACTGGTCGCCGCCTCCAGCCGTGAATCGGAAGCGCGCGAAAAGGAGATCCTTGCCCGCATGCACGACTGGCGCGTCGCCGGCGTCGTGCTGGCGCCGGTGCGCAACGAGCACGGACCGGCGGCCGGTTTCATGAAGGCGAACGGCATGACCGGTGTGCTGATCGACCGCGTGCTTGCCGACGACGCCTTCGACACGGTTTCGGCCGACAGCGCGTCGGCAAGCGCCGAAGTGGCGCGCGCGCTTGTCGGCCAGGGTCATCGCCATATTCTGGTGGTTGGCCTCGGCCAGCAGGCGGCGACGGTGCGCGCCCGCCTTGAGGGATTCCGCAAAACCGCGCTTGAGCTTGCGCCGGACATCCGCATCGACGTTGTGCTTTCCGAAAGCGACGTCGAGCCTCTGCGGATGCTGCTTCGCGACTATTTCAGCAAGCGGGAAGAGGGGGGCGATCGGCCGACGGCAGTCTACTCGCTCTTCCTCAAGGGCACGCTGGTGGCGCTGTCGGAATTCCGGCGGCGCGGCTGGCATTGCCCCAACGACATCTCGCTGATCGGCTTCGACGACGCCGAATGGATGCAGGTGACGTGGCCGGCGATTGCCGCCGTGGTGCAGCCGGTGCGCGAGATCGCGGGCAACGCGATGGAGGTTTTGTTTCGCAGGATCGAAGGCGAGGGCGGCCCGCCGAGGGCACGGCTCGAACCTTGCAAAGTGCTGATGCGGGAATCCGTTGGCTCGCCAGGCGACGGCCCGCATTCCGGGGGAGGAGACCGACAATAGCCCCCGTTGTCGAGAACGGATTGCGCCACACCTGGCTTTGGCTCGTGACGCGTAACACTACAGGGAGGAAGACGTGACTGCATTCATTCCGAAGATAAATCGATTTACGCTTGCCTTGGGCGTTGCCCTGGCAATGTCGGCTATTGGCGTCGCCAAGGCCGAGGACGGTGAATACGGCGTGCTGATGAAGACCTTGGCCAATCCGTTCTGGGGCGCGATGGCGCAGGGTGTAGCGGACGGCGCCAAGGACGCCGGGGTGAAATATTTCCAGCAGGCGGCCGAAAGTGACCAGGCGGCCGAGCCGCAGCTAAACCTCTGCAATACGATGCTTGAGCGCAAGCCGGTGGCGATGATCACCGCGGCGATCAATTCGACCAACCTGCTTCCGTGCCTGAAGTCGGCCCAGGACGCCGGCATCAAGATCGTCGACCTCGACAACAACCTCGACCAGGCGGTCCTCGACAAGGAAGGCGTCAAGGTCACCTTCCACATCGGTTCCGACAATGTCGCGGCCGGCGCGCAAGGAGCGGAATACCTGGTCTCCAAGCTCGGCAAGGACGCCAAGGGACCGGTGCTGGTAATCGAGGGTCTTTCGGGCAACATCACCGGTGAGAAGCGCGCCAAGGGTTTTGCCGATAAGCTGAAGGAATTGGCGCCGGGACTCGAGATCGTCGCCTCGCTGCCGGGCGACTGGGATCGCGGCAAGGCGGCTTCGATCGCCACCGACACGCTGACCGCGCATCCCGATCTGGTTGCCATCTTCTGCGCCAATGACGGCATGGCGCTGGGGGCCGTGGAATCGGTCTACGCCGCCGGCAAGGGCCAACAGGTGACGATGATCGGCGTCGACGGCAATGTCGATGCGGTGAAGTCGATCAAGGAAGGCCGCCTCAACGCTTCCGTCGCGCAGCTTCCCTATCTGGTCGGCAAGCAGGCGGTCGAAAACGTCAAGAAGGCGCTGGCCGGCGAGAAGGTCGAGGAGAGCATCGCGGTGCCCACCCTGGTGCTGACCAAGGATGTGCTCGACGCCGGCAAGGAGCCGATGCTGCAATATGTGAAGTAGGAAGGGAAGGGAGTAGGGGAGTAAGGCAGTAGGGAAGTAGGGAAGTAGGGGAGCGATGGTTTGCACCCCTCCGAGTTCGTCCCGATTAGCTTATTTCCCTATTCCCCTACTGCCTTACTCCCTTATTCCCTTACCCGAAGGGTGAAAAAATATGGCTTCCGAAACGGCGCAGCCCGGTTTTTGGGCTCGGGTGCAGCGCGCATCCGTCGAACGGCTCCACATCAGGCTGGAGTCGCTGGTCGTGCTTCTGGCGCTGAGCGCGGCGATGGCGCTGCTGTCCCCCTTCTTCCTCTCGCTCAGCAATTTCCTCAACATCCTGCTCGCCACCTCGACGATCGGCGTGCTGGCGATCGCCGCAACCTTCGTCATCGGCTCGGGCGGGCTGGACCTTTCGCTCGGCTCGGTCATGGGGCTCGCCGGCGTTGCGGGCGCCTTCGTCGCGGTCAATCTAGGCTGGCCGTCGGTCTTCGCGGTGGTCGCCTGCATCCTCGCGGGCGCCATCGCCGGCAACATCAACGGCCAGCTCGTCACCCGCGCCTTCGTGCCGGCCTTCATCGTGACGCTCGGCATGCTGGGTCTCGCGCGCGGGTTGGCGCTCGTCATCTCGCAGGGCAGGGCGATCTACGGCCTGCCGTCCGAGATCGTCTATATCGGGCAAGGCAGGCCCCTCGGCATTCCGATGCCGGTGATCATCTTCGTGCTGACGGCGATCGTCGCGCATTGCGTGCTCGCCTATACGCGCTTCGGCCGCCACACGCTGGCGCTGGGGGATAGTGAGAGTGCTGCCCGCGCGGCCGGCATCCGCGTCGAGCATCACCGCCGCATCATCTACACGCTCTCCGGCGCGCTCGCCGGTCTCGCGGGTCTGCTCTTCACCGCCCGCGTCAATGCTGGTGATCCAACCGCCGGCATCAACTACGAGCTCACTGCGATCACAGCCGCGATCATTGGCGGCACCAACCTGTTCGGCGGCCGCGCCTCGATCCTCGGCACGATGATCGGCGCGCTGATCATGGGCGTGCTGCAGAACGGGCTGACGCTGCTTGCCGTGCAATCCTACTACCAGCAGATGGCGATCGGCGCGGTGCTGATCCTCGCGGTCTTCATCGACCAGTACCAGGTGCGGAAGGAGTCGCGCGTATGACGCTCCTTTCGCTCCACAACATCCGCAAGAGTTTTGGCGCGGTCGACGTGCTGCACGGCGTCGACCTGTCGGTCGCCGCCGGCGAGGTGGTCGGACTGGTCGGCGACAATGGCGCCGGCAAGTCGACGCTGATGAAGACCATCACCGGCATCTACCGCGCCGACACAGGCTCGATCGAGTTCGACGGCAAGGACATCCTTGCGCTCGACCCCGGCCAGCGGCGGCGCCTCGGCATCGAAATGATCTACCAGGACCTGTCCCTGGCCAAGCAGCAGGACGTGGCATCGAACATTTTCCTCGGTCGTGAGCCGACCAAGAAGGTATTCGGCCTGTTTCCCGGTTTCGTCGACAAGGCGGCGATGGACCGCGAAGCGACGCGGATGATCGAGCGGCTCGGCGCGCGCCTCCCGTCGATCAACCGTTCCGTCGGCTCCTTCTCCGGCGGCCAGCAGCAGACGGTTGCGATCGCCCGCGCACTCACCTTCAATCCGAAGCTCGTCATCATGGACGAGCCGACGGCGGCCCTTGCGGTGCGCGAGGTGCAGAGCGTGCTGGACCTCATCCGGCGGCTGAGATCGGAAGGCATCGCCGTCATCCTGATCTCGCACCGGCTGAACGACGTGCTGTCTGTCACCGACCGCATCGTCGTGCTGCGCCACGGCCGGGCCGACGCCGATCTCGTCACCAGCAAGACCAACATGAATGAAGTCGTCAGCCGCATCGTCGGCGGCGGCGATATCAGCGCCGCGGCGGCGCATGAGCAACGAGGCTGAGCTTATGAATACCTTTGGACTGCACACTTTCGCCATCGCCCCGGTCTGGGACCTGGCGCGCATCGAGCCGCAGATGGACCGGCTGAAGGAACTCGGCATCGGCCTGATGGAGATCCCGCTGCTGCGCCCTGAGGAGATCGACACCAAGCGCACGCGCGGCTTCGCCAACCACTACGGCGTGCAGTTGATCCCCTCTCTCGGCTTGCCGCGGGCGCTGGACGTGGTCGAGCGGCCGGAGGAAGCGCTCGACTTCCTGCAGCCGGCCTTCAAGGTCTGCAACGAGGTGGGCAGCGAGGCGCTTGGCGGCGTCACCTATGGCACGATCGGCAAGACCACCGGGCGGGCGCCGACGCAAAGGGAGATCGACGGCATGTGCCGCTTCCTCGAACGCGCGGCGAAGTCGGCGAAGTCGCGCAGCCTGAAGCTCGGCATCGAGCCTTGCAACCGCTACGAGACGCATCTCATGAACCGCGGCATCGACGCGGCGCGGATCATCGAACGGATCGGCGCCGACAACATCTTCATCCATCTCGACACCTACCACATGCATATCGAGGAAGAGAGCTTTGCAGCGGGCTTCGAAGCCGCGGCGCCCTTCCTCGGCTATGTGCATGTGTCGGAGGCCAATCGCGGCGTGCCGGGGCGCGGCATGCTCAACTGGGCGGCCTGCATGAAGGCGATCGCCGACATCGGCTATCAGGGCGCGATCACGCTCGAAAGCATGAACCATGTTGATGTGGACATCGCCGGCGGCCTCGCGGTCTGGCGCCCGGTGGCGGAAGACCCGCGCGATGTCATCGAGGTCGGCTTGCCCTTCCTGCGCGAGGAGGCGCGCAAGGCGGGTCTCACTCTCGGATAGCCGAACGCCCTACTTGCCGGCCTGGCGTGCTAGCCAGCGGCGGCGCGCCTCCTGCTGTTCGGCAAGCTCTGCCTCGTCCCAGTAGCCGATGAGCACGCCGGAACCGAGGATTGGGTCGAAATGCTCGATCTTGTCGCCGATCTCCGTCAGCCATTCGTCGGGGACGGTGATGCGATTGTTGGGCAACGCCAGCCAGCGCATGAGCGCTTTCCGTAGTCGCTCGATGTCGGCCGCCACCGACGGCTCCAGGCCGAGGTCGCGCAACTCGCCGGGATCGCTGTGCAAATCGAAGAACATCGGCTCCACACCTTCGCCGTGGACGAGTTTGGTGCGGCCGTCGGTGATCATGTAGAGCTTGCAGTCCGGAACCGGCATGGCGAGCCTCAGCCGCGCGGCGTCGCCGCTGTAGTCGTATTCGCTGACGGCAAAATTGCGCAGACTCTTCCGTTCGGCGGAAAGCAAGGGCAGGAGCGAGCGGCCTTCGAGGATGTGCGGCTTGGCCTTGCCACCAAAATAGTCGAGGAAGGTGGGTGCAAGATCGATCATCTCGACCAGCGCGTCGGATGTCGTTCCGCGCGTGGCATCGGCCTCGGGACGCGGGTCATAGACGATCATCGGCACCTTCACCGCGACGTCGTGGAACAGGTATTTTTCGCCCAGCCAATGGTCGCCGAGATAGTCGCCATGGTCCGAGGTGAAGACGATAAGCGTGTTCTCGAACAGGCCCCACTTTTCCATGAAGTCGAACAGGTGGCCGAGCTGATCGTCGATCTGCTTGATGAGTCCCATGTAGCAGGGGACGACCGTCTCGCGGACCTCGTCGCGCGAGAAGTTCTTCGAGTAGCGCTCCTGCTGGAAGGCTTCGAAGATAGGATTCGGTGAGACGCGCTCTGCCTCGCTGCGGATCGGCGGCTGGATGTCCGCCTTGCCGTACATGTCGTGGTAGGGCGCCGGCACGATATAGGGCCAGTGCGGCTTGATGTAGGAAAGATGCGCGCACCAGGCTTCGCCCTTGGCCTCGGCCTCCTCGATGAAGCGCATGGCGCGTCGCGTCATGTAGGGTGTTTCGGAATGCTCCTCGGGGATGCGCGCCGGCTTGTCGGCATGGACAAGCAGCCAACCGTTGAAATTCTCGCCGTTCTCGCCTTCGCCGGAATTCGCCCAATGCTCCCAGGGATTGTCGGCATCGAAGCCTTGTTCGCGCAGATAGCTGTCGTAAGCCGGATCGGGGTCGTAGCTGGTCGAAGGATGCAGGCCGTCGTCACGCTCGAACGGCTCGAAGCCGCATTCGGCGACGCGCACGCCGATAATCGAATCCCTGGCGATGCCGAGCCGCGCCATACCTTCCTCGTCGGCTCGCATGTGCGCCTTGCCAATGAGTGCGCAGCGCACGCCGACTTCGCGCAGGTGATCGCCCAGCGTCGGCTCGCCGACCCTGAGCGGCACGCCGTTATGCGTCGAGCCGTGGGAGCGGACATAGCGGCCGGTGTAGGCGCTCATGCGCGAGGGGCCGCACACCGTCGACTGCACATAAGCGTTGGTGAAACGCACGCCGCGGTCGGCGAGCCGGTCGATGTTCGGCGTGGTTAAACTCTTATGTCCGGCGCAGCCCAGATAGTCGAACCGCAACTGGTCGCACATGATGAAAAGCACGTTTCGTTTTGAGGTCATTGCCGTCCGTCGGAGTGATTTCCGAAGGGATGGTAATGGCAGAATAGCCGAGGCTTTTCCACTCAACGCAACAATGCCGCCGACACGCAGGCCTGCGAACCCGCCGGTGGATGGCACCAGCGGGATCTCCAGGATCAGAATGGATAGTGCTGGCCCGGATCCTCGATCGTGACCCAGCGCAGGTCGGTGAACTCGGCGATCGACGCCTTGCCGCCGAAACGACCGTAGCCGGAACCTTTCACACCTCCGAACGGCATCTGCGCCTCATCGCCGACGGTCGGGCCGTTGATGTGGCAGATGCCGGCCTGGATGCGTGCGGCGACTGCCATGGCACGGCGGATGTCGCGGCTGAAGACGGCGGACGACAGACCGTACTCGGTGTCGTTGGCGACGCGCACCGCTTCGTCTTCGCCCTTGACCCGGATCACCGGCTTGACCGGGCCGAAGGATTCTTCCGCGTAGACGCGCATGTCAGGTGTCACGTGGTCGAGCAGCGTCGCTTCCACGACGGTGCCAATGCGTTTGCCGCCGGCAGCGAGCTTCGCGCCCTTCGAGGTCGCATCGGCGATCAGCTCCTCCATTTTGTCGGCGGCTTGGCTGCTGATAAGCGAGCCCAGCACGACATGGCCACGCGGATCGCCGGCCGGAAGCTGCGCTGCGCGAGCTGCGAGCCTGGCAACGAATTCGTCGGCGATTTTTTCGTCGACGATCAGGCGCTCGGTCGACATGCAGATCTGGCCCTGGTGCATGAATGCGCCGAAGGTCGCGGCGTTCACCGCGGCGTCGATGTCGGCATCGTCCAGCACCACCAGCGGCGCCTTGCCGCCGAGTTCGAGCAGCGCCGGCTTCAGGTGCCGGCCGGAGAGCTCGGCAATGATCCGTCCGACCTTGGTCGAGCCGGTGAAGTTGACGCGCTTGACCGCCAGATGCGCGATCAGCGCATCGACGATTGCCGCCGCGTCCTTCGGGTCGTTGGAGACGACATTGACGACACCCTTCGGCAGGCCGGCCTCGACCAGCACCTGGCCGATCAGCCGATGGGTGCCGGGGCACATCTCCGAGGCCTTCAGCACCACTGTGTTGCCGCAGGCGAGCGGCATGGCGAGAGCGCGGGTGCCGAGGATCACCGGCGCGTTCCATGGCGCGATGCCGAGGCAGACACCGGCCGGCTGGCGGATCGCCATGGCGAGCGTGCCGGGCTTGTCGGAGGGGATGACCTCGCCAGAGATCTGCGTCGTCATGGCGGCTGCCTCGCGCAACATGTTGGAAGCCAGCATGACATTGAAGCCGGCCCAAGGGGCGGTCGCGCCGGTCTCCTCTATCATCAGCTTCGTGAATTCACCGACTTTGGAAGCCATGACATCGGCCGCCTTGGACAGCAGGGCGCGGCGCTCGCCCGGCCCGGTCTTCGACCAGGCAGGGAAGGCGGCGGCCGCCGCATCGACGGCGGCAGTGGCGTCGGCAATGCTTGCCGCCGCGGCGCGCGTCGCCAGCTTGCCGGTGAACGGGTCCAGGCGCTCGAACGAGGCTTTGCCGGTTGCCGCCCGTTCGTCGCCGTCGATCAGAAGTCCGATGTCCATGAGTCTCTCCTTGCTCGCGGTGGAGCGTCGCAAATCAAAAGCCGAGCACCTCGGCGTTGATCGATGCTTCAAGGCCGCCGTCGACCGGCAGGTTCGCGCCATTGATCCAGCGCGCGCCGTCCGAGCACAGGAACAGCACCGCCGGCGCGATGTCACCCGATGTGCCGGCGCGGCCGACTCTCGCAATGTCGCTGTCGACGCGGGCGTCGCCGAGCACGGTGCGGAACTGCTTCAGGATCGGCGTCTCGACCGGGCCGGGGCTCACGGCATTGACGCGGATGCCGCGGCTCTTGAACAGCTCCTGATGCGCGGCGCGGAAGGTCCACAAAAGCAGCAGTTCCTTCGAGACCGGATAGCCTTCCTCGTCCTTGACGGCATGGTCGGCGATCACTCTGGCGACGTCGGGAAAGCCTTCGACGCCGATCATCGAGGCGGCGCGGTTAAGGTTGGCGCGCCAGCCGAAACCGGCGATCGAGGCGACGTTGACGATGGCGCCGCCTTCGCGAAGTTTTGGCGCCAGCGCCTCCGAGAGCGCCCGCAGGCCGTAGAAGTTGACGGCGAGCGTCGCCGCCGCGCCGGTGTTGCCGGAGAGGCCGGCGACGTTGCAGAGTGCATCGATGCGTTGCGGTAGCTGCGAGACCAGGTCATCGACGCCGAGCTTGGACGAGATGTCGGCCTTGACGAAGACGCCCTGGTGTCCGCCCGGCTCGCGCAGGTCGACGCCGATCACGTCCGCACCAAGCTGGCCCGCGAGTTCAGCTGCGCGGGCGCCGATACCCGAGGCGGCGCCGGTGATAAGGATCGTCTTGCCGAACAGCATGCTCACGCCTTCTCCCGAGATGTCGTTGTCTGCCCCAGCGAAGTGATCTCGCCAGTTGTGTCCATGGCGTTGACAGGAGGCTTGACGCGGTAGCCGACCGACAGCAGGCGCCAGCCGAGGCGCTCTTCCAGCGTGCCCCACAGGCCGCGCGGCAACAGCAGCGAGAACACAAGTGCCGTCGCGCCGAGCCCGACCAGGTACCAGACGCCGGTGCTGCCGAACCAGGTCTCAATGAGGAAGAACAGCAGAGCGCCGAGGATGGCGCCCTCGAAGGTGCCGATGCCGCCGACCAGCACCATGAAGACCATGTAGGCGGTCCACTGCACGCTGAAATAGGTTTTGGGCTGGAAGGTGATTGCGGTCGCCAGCCACAGCGCGCCGGCGACGCCGATGCCGAAGGCGGCGAGAACGAAGAGCAGCCGCTTGGTGCCGGTGACGCGCACGCCGACGGAAGCGGCCGCATCCTCATTGTCGCGGATGGCGCGGATCGCAGCACCCGTGCTGCCGCGCAGCAGGCCGAACAGGATGGCGAGCAGCGCCGTCATCGCGGCCAGCGCCAGCCAATAGACCGTCACGCGTCTGGTCGACGCATCGTAGACGTTGAGCGAGATCAGCGAGGTGCCGGTCTCGCCCTGGATCAGCCGGTCCAGGTTGACGAGTAGATGGGTGAGCGCGGCGATCACCCACATGCCGATGGCGAACTCGCCGTTCTTCAAACGAAGCATGAACAGCGAGATCGGCCACGACACCATGCCGACGATGACAGCCGACACAAAGAGCGAGATGAAAGGATTGAGCCCGGCATTGGCCAGCCGAATGGCGAAATAGGCGCCGAGGCCGAAGAACACCTGCTGGCCGACCGAAACCAGCCCGCCGAAGCCGGCGAGCGCATTCCACATGGCGGCCAGGATCACATAAATGAACAGCGCGGTCATGCGGTCGACTGCGCCGGCCGAGAGGAACTGCGGCGCGATCGCGAGCAGCACGATGATGGCGGCGACGCCAGTTCCGGCGACGCGTGAAGCGGCGGTGCCGCGCTCGATGATCGGGGAGACGGCGCTCATGACGTCTTCCCCATGGAGAGGCGCAGCAGACCTCGCAGGCCAAGGCCGGACATGTAGAGCCGGATGAACAGCACGATCAGGAAGGCGACATGGCCGCCGATGAGAAAACCTTGCGGATGGACCTTGGCGCCGAGCGTCTGCGCCAGCGCCAAGATGATGCCACCGATCAGCGTGCCCCAGAGCGAGCCGGCGCCACCGATGACAGCCGCCTCGAAAGCGAACAGCAATTGCGTGGCGCCGGCATAGGGATCAAAGGTGGCGCGCATGCCGAGGAAGGCGCCGGCGAGGCCCACGCTCACCATGGCGATCGCGGCGGCGATGGCGTTGGCGCGCCGCGCATCGACGCCGACCAGACCAGCGGTGTCTGGGTCTTCCGATGTGGCGCGGATCGAGCGGCCGAGCCCGGTGCGGGTGAGGAACAGTTGCAATCCGCCGAGCAGAACGACGGCCGCGACGAAGATGACGACCGCCAGCTTGCCGACATAGATGCCGCCCGGCCATTCCCAGGAATCGTAGGACAGGCTGCCGATGAAGGGCGCCAGCGAGCGCGTGTCGGCGCCGAACTGCTCGAACAGCAGATTGTCGATCACAATCGCCAAGCCGAACGTCGTCAGGATCGGCAGCAGCGCGCCGCCGCGCGCGCTGCGTTCGAGCAGGAAACGCTGCAACGCCCAGCCGATTGCGGCCATCAACGGCAGCACGATGATGAGGCCGAGGAATGGCGAAATGTGGAAGCGCGACGCCAGCAGCCACAGCGCAAAGGCCGACAGTACGGCGAGACTGCCATGGGCGAGGTTGATGATGCGCATCACCGAAAACATGAAGGAGAGGCCGCAGGCGATCAGCGCGTAGTAGCCGCCGAGCAGGATGCCCTGGACGATCTGGTTGCTCATGCCGGAACACCCCCGGCGCTTTTCCGGTGCAGCCCGAAATAGGCCTTCGTCACGTCCTCGCGAGAGACATTCTTGCTATCTCCGGTGAGCGCGATCCGCCCCTCCAGCATGCAAATGACCTTGTTGGAGACGGAGAGCGCCCGATTGAGGTCCTGCTCGACGAGGATGATCGTCGTGCCGGAACTGATCAGCCCCTGCAGCGAGGCATAGACACGATCGACGACCAGCGGCGACAGGCCGAGCGAGACCTCGTCGAGCAAGAGCAGTTCAGGATTGCTCATCAGAGCGCGGCCGATGGCGGTCGCCTGCTGCTCGCCGCCGGAGAGATGCCCGGCCTTGGCGTGGCGGCGCGGCTTGAGGTTCGGGAAGGTCTCGAGCACCTTGTCGACGTTCCAGTCCCCCGGCCGACCCGCCGTGCGGCCAAGCAGAAGGTTTTCCTCCACCGACATTTGCACGAAGAGCCGCCGGCCTTCCGGCACCAATGCGATGCCTCCGCGAACACGCTCATGCGAAGGCACGCCTGTAAGGTCGGTTCCATCGAACAGGATGCGGCCGGAGGCGGCCTGGTGCGCCCCGGCGATCGCCCGAAGCAGAGTCGTTTTGCCGGCGCCGTTGGCGCCGACCAGCGCCAGTGTTTCGCCGCGCTCGACGCTGAAGCTGACACCGCGCACCGCCTGCAGAAGGCCATGGCGGACAACGAGATCCTCGACCGACAGCAGGCTCATTTCGGGCCCCCGCCGAGGTAGGCGCCGATCACCTGCGGATCGGCCATCACTGCCTGCGGATCGCCGTCGGCAATGATCTTTCCCGCATCCATGCAGATCAGCCGTTCAGCCACCTGCAAGAGGATGTGGACGATATGCTCGATCCAGACGATGCCTATTCTGCGGTGGCGCAATTCGCGGATGGTCTCGACCAGTTCGCCGGCCTCGCCGTCGGTCAGCCCGCCGCCGATCTCATCGAGCAGGAGCAGCGTCGGCTTCGCCGCGAGCGCACGGGCGAGTTCCAGCCGCTTGCGGTCGAGCAGGCCCAGCGTCTCGGCGCGCCGGTTGGCAACGCCCAGCATGCCGCAGAGCTTCAGCGAGCCAAGCGCTTCCTCATAGGCCTCATCGCGGCCAAGGCCGGCGCCATGCGAGGCGGCGACGAAGACGTTCTCGAAAGCGGTCATGCCGCCGAAGGGCTTCGGCACCTGATGCGTGCGCACGAGCCCCAGTCGGCAGCGCTGCGTTGCCGGCAGCGACGTCACGTCGCCGCCCTTGAAGGCGATGGTGCCGGCGCTCGGCGGATAGGCGCCGGAAAGCACGCTGAGCAGCGTCGTCTTGCCGGCGCCGTTCGGGCCGACAATGCCGACAGCCTGGTCGGCTTTCATGGCGAAGTCGATATCGTCCAGCACGACCAGCGCGCCGAAGCGCTTGTGGATACCGGTGGCACTGAGGATCGCACCGTTTGGCGAAGTGGTCACGATGCGATTCCCAACGGATCAGCCGTTATACGGCTGGAGCTTGGCTTCGACCGGCACCTTTGGGTCGGTGGCGTTCTCGGTCACGACGTAGTCGAGCGGGAACTTGCCGCCTTCCTTGGCGGCCACCCATTGCGTGCCGATGATCGGGCCGGGCGAGACATTGGCGACCGGGCCGCTGGTGAAGTCGACCTTGCCGATCATGGTCTCGGTCTTGAGCGTGCTCAGCGCCTTGGCCACCGCCGCCTTGTCCTTGGCGTTGGCGCTCGCTTTCAGGGCTTCGAAGCCGGCGTCGAGCAGCGACATCGAGGCGCCGAGCTGCTGCGTCCATTGCTTGCCGCTCGCTGCCTCGTAGCCGTCGGCGAGCTCGGTACCTGAAACGCCGGTCAGCGGTGACTTGTAGGGAAAGGCCTTATGCCAGTAGGCGGCGCTCGAAAGCTTCATGCCGAGATCACCCAGCGCCTCGATATCGGACGGGAACAGGCCGGTCTTGGCGACCTGGGCGATCTTGATCTGCCTTGTCAGGCCCTGCTGCGCGGCCTGCCGCCAGAAGGCGGCGAAATCCGGCGGGATCGGGAAGGAGTTGAAGATCTCGACGCCTTCTTGCTTGAACAGCGCGATCTGCGAGGAATAGTCGGTCGTGCCGGTCTCATAGGCGCCGGGATCGACGATGGTGAAACCCTGCTTGGCGAGCAGCGGCGCCAGATGAGCGCGGATGGCGTTGCCGTCGGCGTCGTTGGGATACATGACGCCGACCTTCCTGTTGGTCTCGATCAGGTTCCACTGCGAGATATAGGCCTTGAAGAATTCCTCGACGCCGAAGCCGAAATGATAGGTCCATTTGAAGGGCGAGGGCGCGCCGGGCTTGGCGCCGCGGCCGAAATACCAGGCCTCCCACGGCATCACGGTGGACAGGCACGGCACTCCGGCAGCTTCGCAGGCGTCGGCCACCGGGTTGATGACCTCCGGCGTCGAGACCGCGAGCATCAGGTCGATCGCCTGGTTGTTGATCAGGTCCTTGGCAAGCTGGCCGGCGCGGGACGGATCGGACTGCGTGTCCTGATCGAGTATCTCGACGCTGTATTTCTTGCCGCCGAGCTCGACGCCGTTGGCCAGAGCCTTGCGGGCAAGGTCGAGCACGTAGCCGTCGGTTTCGCCGAAGCCGGCAAGCGGGCCAGTGCGTGGGCTGACGAAACCGACCTTGAGCGTGTCGGCGGCCTGGGCAAACGCCCTGCCGCGGCCGAATGCTAGTGCCGCGCCGCCGGCCACCGAAGTGGCGATGAACTGGCGTCGTGAAATGCCGGAAATTGCGGTTTTGCCGCCGATAGCGTTGGACATCTGCTCCTCCCTCAGGGGCCATTCCATGCGGCGGCAATCCGGTTTCCCGGTTGCAGCCAGATGGCGCGGCTTTCGATCCTCCGCAGCCACATTGCACTAGCGGTTTGGTTCGGTAAAATGATATTTTGCGGTGTTTCATTAACCGCAAGGTTAGTGAATTCGAAACTGATCAGCCGATCGTCAGGCGTGATGCCGCGCCGCCTCGCGAATGGTCTGCAGCAGGATAGTGAAGGCGGGCGAGGGGGCGGTGTCGGTGCGCATGGTCAGGCCGACCGGTCCCTTGGTTTCCTCGGTGTCGACGGGCAAGGCGACGAAGGCGCCGCTGGCGATCTCATTGGCGACCACGCCGGCCGAGATGATCCAGACAGCATTGCTCTGGCGCATGAAGGCGCGGCCGAAGGAGTCCGAAACGGTTTCGATTTCGGTGGCTGGCGCGGTCAAGCCATTGGTGATGAAGAGACGGTCGACGAAGGGACGGATGACGGATTCCCTTGTCGGCATCAGCACTGGAAATTCGTCGAGACGGGCGAAGATGTCCGCGCCCGGTTCCGATAGGGGATGCCCGGCCCGCACCACGAACAGAACCTGTTCGGAATAGAGATGCTCGAAGAAGAAGCCGGTCATTTTTTCCGGAGCCGCGAGGCGGCCGACGACGAGGTCGAGGGCGCCGACGCGCAGTTGTTCGAGCAGCACCGCATTCTCGCCGGTGACGATCTTGATCGCGGCGCTCGTGTTCTCCTGGAGGAAGAGAGTCATTGCCAGCGGCATCACCCGCGCCGAGACGGTCGGCAGCGCGCCGATGCGGATTGGATGGCGGTTCAGCGCGCCGTCCTGCCTGACGGAATCGACGCCGCGCTTTAGCGCCGAGATTGCCGAGCCGGCATGGCCGAGGAAGATTTCGCCGTGCCGCGTTACGCGGATGCCGCGGCCGTCGCGCTCGACCACGGCGATGCCGAGCGCCTCCTCCAGTTCACGCAACGTCTTGGTCACCGCCGGCGCGCTGACATGCAGAAGGTCGGCGGCGCGCGCCACGCTTCCTTGCCGCGCAACCTCGAGGAATGTTTGCAAATGGCGGAAGCGGATTCGGCTCTCGGCCATGGTTCGATAACCCCGTAGTTAATGAAACGCCGCAAAATATCATTTTACCGAACCAAATAGCTCGTGCAATGTGGCTTTGGAGGATTGAAATCGTGCCATTCGTAAGCATCGGCGGCGTCACGCTGCATCATCGCGCCATCGAGGCGACCGGCACTTCGCGCCCGATCATCTTCATCAATTCGCTCGGCACCGACTTCCGGATCTGGGACGACATCGTCGCGCAGCTTGCCGGCGAAATGCCGATGCTCGTCTACGACAAGCGTGGCCATGGGCTCTCCGATATCGGCGGCGGCGTGCGCTCGATCGACGATCATGTCGACGATCTGAGTGCGCTCATCGATCATTTTGGCCTCGACAAGGTCGTACTTTGCGGTTTGTCAGTCGGCGGTATGGTGGCGCAGCGGCTCCATGCCCGCCGCCCGGAGATCGTGGAGGCCCTGATTCTGAGCGACACTGCGCACAAGATCGGCACGGCCGAAAGTTGGAATGCGCGTATCGCAACGCTCGAGCGCGACGGCATCGAGGCGATTGCCGACGGCATCATGAAAGTGTGGTTCACGCCGGATTTCCATACCAACCGCGCCGCCGAGCTTGCCGGCTGCCGCAATATGCTGACCAGGCAGGCGCTGCCCGGCTATATCGGCACCTGCATGGCGGTGCGCGACGCCGATTTCACCGACAGCGCGCGCCGCATCGCGGCGCCGACGCTCTGCATCGTCGGCGACCGGGACGGCTCGACGCCGCCCGATCTCGTTCGTTCTTTTTCCGAGCTGATCCCCGGCGCGCGCTTCGAAGTGATCCGCGGTGCCGGGCACATTCCCTGCATCGAGCAGCCCGACGCGCTCGCCAACCTGATCCGCGACTTCGTCGCGTCGTTGCCTGAGGGAAAGCATGCCCATGGATGACGTCTCCAAGAACGAAAACCGATACCGGACCGGGCTCGAGGTCCGCCGCTCCGTGCTCGGCGACCCGCATGTCGACCGCGCCGAGGATGCGGCGACCGAATTCGACCGGCCGTTCCAGCAGCTGATCACCGAGGCTGCCTGGGGAACGGTGTGGGCGCGTCCCGGCCTGTCGAAGCGCGAGCGATCGATCGTGACGCTGGCGCTGCTTGCAGCACTCGGTCATGACGAGGAGGTGGCAATGCATGTGCGCGCGACCGCCAACACGGGCGCATCGCGCGACGATATCTGCGAAGCCTTCCTGCATGTCGCGATCTATGCCGGCGTGCCGGCGGCCAACCGCGCCTTCAAGATCGCCAAGGAGGTGTTCGCACAGATGGACGACGCCCATGCGTGAGCCCGGCTCCAACCGGACGCCGGAAACCGGCGCCTTCTACCAGCGCGACCGCCAATGGCATCCGCCGGCGTTCACGCCGAACTATAAGAGCTCGGTGCTGCGCTCGCCGCAGAAGGCGTTGATCGCCTTCGACAACACGCTGTCGGAACTCACTGGCCCGGCGTTCGGCCATGCCATGCTCGGCGAGCTCGACAACGACCTGATCCACAATTTCGCGAGACCCGGCGAGAGCCCCATCGGCGAGCGCATCATCGTCCATGGACGCGTGCTCGACGAGCGCGGCAAAGGTGTGCCCGGCGTGCTGCTCGAATTCTGGCAGGCCAATGCCGGCGGTCGCTACCGTCACAAGAAGGATGGATATCTCGCGCCGCTCGATCCAAATTTCGGCGGCTGCGGCCGCACTATCACCGGCGAGGACGGCGGCTATGCCTTTCGCACGGTCAGGCCCGGGCCCTATCCTTGGCCGAACGGCCCGAATGACTGGCGTCCGGCGCACATCCATTTTTCCGCGTTCGGCCATGGCTTTGCGCAGCGGCTGATCACGCAGATGTATTTCGAAGGCGATCCGCTGATCTGGCGCTGTCCGATCGTCGGCGGCATTTCCAACAAGGCTGCCATCGAAGCGCTGATCGCCGCGCTCGACATGCAGGCGACGATGCCGATGGACGCGCTTGCCTACAAGTTCGACATCGTGCTGCGCGGGCGGCGCTCGACGCTGTTCGAGAACAGACCGGAGGGCAATTGATGACACAGTCGCTCGACCGGCTGAAGGAGAGCCCTTCGCAGACTGCCGGACCCTATGTGCATATCGGGCTGACGCCCAATTTCTGCGGCATCGGCGGCGTCTATGACAGCGATCTTGGCTCCGAGATGGTCAACGAGCAGACCAAGGGTGAGCGCATCGAATTGCGCATCCGCGTGCTTGACGGCACCGGCACGCCGCTCAAGGACGCGCTGATCGAGATCTGGCAGGCGGATGCCGACGGCCTCTACAATTCGCCCGCCGAATTGCGCGGTACGGCCAATCCGGACTTTTTGGGCTGGGGCCGCCAGCCGACAGATACGGAAACCGGTGTCTGCCGGTTCCACACGATCAAGCCCGGCCGTGTGCCGTTCCGCGACGGCCGGCTGATGGCGCCGCATATCAGCCTGTGGATCGTGGCGCGCGGCATCAATATCGGCCTCAACACGCGGCTCTATTTCTCCGACGAGGAAAAGGCCAACGCGGAGGACCCGATCCTTGCCCGCATCGAGCACCGGGTGCGCGTGCCGACGCTGATCGCCGAGCGCCAGGGCGATGCTTATGTCTTCGACGTCCACCTGCAGGGCGAGAAGGAGACGGTCTTCTTCGACAGCTGACCGGCCGCGACATGACCGTATCGCCGTTTGACCATCCGCTGCTCTCAGGCCTGCTCGGCGACGAGGAGGCGGCAAGGCATTTTTCGGTGGAAGCCGACATCGACGCCATGCTCGGTTTCGAGCGGGCGCTGGCCGAGGCTGAGGCCGAGTGCGGTGTGATTTCCGAAGACGCCGCAACGGCAATCGGCTCAGCGCTGGCATCGTTCCGGCTCGATACGGCCAAGCTCAGAGCCGGCGTTGCCAGGGACGGTGTCGTGGTGCCGGAGCTGGTACGCCAGATCCAGGCAGCCGTCGGCGAGCCACACAATGCCGTCGTTCATTTCGGCGCAACCAGCCAGGACGTCATCGATAGCTCGCTGGTGCTCAGGCTGCGCGGCGCGGTCGACCACATCGGCCTGCTGCTCAGCGAGAACATCGTGCGGCTCGCCAACCTCGAACAGGAGTTCGGGGGCAGGGCACTGATGGCGACGACGCGCATGCAGCCGGCAATTCCTATGACAGTCCAGGATCGGATCGTTTCGTGGCGGGCGCCGCTCGAGCGCCACCAGCAGCGCCTGAAGGAACAGTCCAGCCGGCTGTTCGTGGTGCAGTTCGGCGGCGCCGCCGGCACGCTGGAAAAACTCGGCGACAAAGCACCGGCTGTGCGCGCGGCGCTCGCCGCCAAACTCGGCCTTGGCGATGCACCGCAGTGGCAAAGCCAGCGCGATGCGCTGGCCGAGTTCGCCGGCTGGCTGTCGCTCACCACCGGCAGTCTCGGCAAGTTCGGCCAGGACATCGCGCTGATGGCGCAGGCCGGCAAAGACATAAAGCTTTCAGGCGGCGGCGGCTCGTCGACGATGCCGCACAAGCAGAACCCGGTGAAGGCGGAGGCGCTGACAGGGCTCGCGCGATTCAATGCCACCCAGCTTGCCGGCATGCACCAGGCGCTGGTGCATGAGCAGGAGCGGTCGGGCGCCGCCTGGACGCTGGAATGGCTTGTCCTGCCGCAGATGGTGGTGGCGACAGCGGCGGCCTTGCGACAGGCCGCGGAACTTGCAGGACAGATCGAAAGTCTCGGACACTGATGCGCACACAAATCGTTATCGTCGGCTCGGGCCCCTCCGGCCTGCTGCTCGGCCAGTTGCTTGCAACCATCGGCATCGAGACGATCATCCTCGAACGCTCAAGCCGCGAGCACGTGCTTGGCCGCGTGCGCGCCGGCGTGCTCGAACAGGGTACGGTCGACCTGCTCAGCGAAGCGGGTGCCGCGGACAGGCTCCATGCCGAAGGCCTGCCGCATTCCGGCATTTCGCTCGCCTTCGACGGCAGATTGCATCGTATCGATCTCACCGCGCTCACCGGCGGCAAGCACGTCACCGTCTACGGCCAGACCGAGGTGACGCATGATCTGATGGACAAGCGCGAGGCAGCGGGGCTCGTCACCGTTTACGAAGCCGCCAATGTGGCGCTGCACGATTTCGACGGCGCGTCACCTTTCGTCACTTACTGCAAGGACGGCGTCACGCATCGCATCGACTGCGACTTCATCGCCGGCTGCGACGGCTATCACGGCGTCAGCCGCCGCTCGGTGCCGGAAGGCGCGCTGAGGACCTTCGAGCGGCAATATCCGTTCGGCTGGCTGGGCGTGCTGGCGGAGGTGCCGCCGGCCGATCATGAGCTGATCTACGCCAATCACGAGCGGGGCTTTGCGCTATGCTCGATGCGCTCGCCGCACCGCAGCCGCTACTATGTGCAGGTCCCCGCCGATGAGCGCGTCGAGGCCTGGTCCGACGACCGTTTTTGGGACGAGCTCAGACGCCGGCTGCCGTCGCAGACTGCTGCTGCCATCACCACCGGCCCATCCTTCGAAAAGTCGATCGCGCCGCTGCGCTCCTTCGTTGCCGAGCCGATGCGTTTCGGCCGGCTGTTCCTGGTCGGCGACGCCGCCCATATCGTGCCGCCGACGGGCGCGAAGGGCCTCAACCTCGCTGCCAGCGACGTGCGCTATCTCTTTGCCGGGCTTCGTGAATTCTTTTCCGACAAATCGCAAGCAGGGCTCGACGCCTATTCAGCCAGGGCGCTGGCGCGTGTGTGGAAAGCGGTGCGCTTCTCCTGGTGGATGACGACGATCCTGCACCGCTTTCCGGAGACAGGTGCGTTCGGCCAGCGCATCCAGGAAGCCGAGCTCGACTATCTTGTGCACTCGAAGGCGGCCTCGACGGCACTAGCCGAAAACTACGTCGGCCTGCCGTACTGATCGATTGGAGCGGTCAAACCCGTTCCAGCGCGATCGCAATCCCCTGGCCGACGCCGATGCACATGGTCGCGAGCGCATAGCGGCCGCCGCGCTCGCGCAGCTCCAGCGCTGCCGTGCCAGTGATGCGGGCGCCGGACATGCCGAGCGGATGGCCAAGCGCGATGGCGCCGCCGTTCGGATTGACGTGTGCTGCGTCCTCGGCGATGCCGAGCTGGCGCAGCACCGCGATGCCTTGCGAGGCGAAGGCTTCGTTCAATTCGACGACATCGAACTGGTCTGGTTTGAGGCCGAGCCGGGCGCAGAGTTTCTTCGTGGCCGGCGCCGGGCCGATGCCCATGATGCGCGGGTCGACACCAGCCGTGGCACCCCCAAGGATGCGGGCGATCGGCGTCAGGCCGTATTTTTTCGCCACCGCTTCTGAAGCAATGATGAGGGCGGCCGCGCCGTCGTTGACGCCGGAGGCATTGCCGGCCGTCACCGTGCCGCCTTGGCGAAACGGCGTCGGCAGTTTGGCCAGCGTCTCGATGGTCGTGCCGGCGCGCGGATGTTCATCCTTCGACACCACGACCGGATCGCCTTTCTTCTGCGAGATCGTCACCGGCGTGGTCTCCTTCGCCAGCCGGCCGCTGGCTTGCGCCGCGACCGCCTTGTCCTGGCTGCGCACGGCAAAAGCGTCCTGGTCAGCTCTGCTGACGGAAAAATCCTCGGCGACGTTCTCGCCCGTCTCCGGCATGGAATCGACGCCGTACTGCTTCTTCATCAGCGGGTTGATGAAGCGCCAGCCGATGGTGGTGTCGTAAATCTCGGCATGGCGTGAGAAGGCGGTGTCGGCCTTCGGCATCACGAAAGGCGCGCGGCTCATCGATTCCACACCGCCGGCAATCATCAGCTCGGCCTCGCCCGCCTTGATGGCGCGCGCGGCGATGGTGACGGCATCCATGCCCGAGCCGCAGAGACGATTTACGGTCGAGCCGGGGATTTCCTGCGGGAGGCCAGCAAGCAGCAGCGCCATGCGCGCGACGTTGCGGTTGTCCTCGCCGGCCTGGTTGGCGCAGCCATAGACGACATCGTCGACAGCCGCCCAGTCGACGCCCGAGTTGCGTTCGACCAACGCCTTCAGCGGGATGGCGGCGAGATCGTCGGCGCGCACCGAGGACAGCACGCCGCCGAAGCGGCCGATCGGCGTGCGGATGTAGTCGTAGATGAAGGCGTCAGTCATTTATGCGGCTTTCCCTTTGGCGGTCCCCTCATGCGCGGCCTTGGTGCGGGCCTGCAGGTCGCGCAATGTCGTCAGCTCGAGTTCCGTCGGCGCGGGCGTCTCGTCAAGAGCCTCGGCGAATCTTACGACCCAGCCACAGGTCGCCTGGACCTGCTCACGAGTGACGCCCGGATGCAGCGACACAACGGTGAATTCCTTAGTCACGGGGTCCGGCTTCCAGATGGCGAGGTCGGTGATCAAGAGCGTCGGGCCGGCGGTGTCGATGCCAAGGCGCCGGCGGTGGTCGCCGCCTTCGCCGTGGCCGAAGGAGGTGAAGAAATCGATCTTCTCGACCATGCCGCGCTTCGACTGGGCCATGGTGATGTAGACCTCTTTCGACGATGTGGCGATCTCCGGTGCGCCGCCGCCGCCGGGAAGGCGGGTCTTCGGGTGCGCATAGTCGCCGATGACGGTGGTGTTGATGTTGCCGAACTTGTCCAACTGGGCCGCACCCAGGAAGCCGATGGAGATGCGGCCGCCCTGCAGCCAGTAGCGGAACATCTCCGGCACGGCGACCGTGGTGACAGCGGTCTCGCACAATTCGCCGTCGCCAATCGACAACGGCAGGACGTCCGGCGCGGTGCCGATGGTGCCGCTCTCGTAGATCAGCGTGATGTCGGGCGCATGGGTCAGCCGGGCGACGTTGCAGGCGGCCGACGGCGCGCCGATGCCGACGAAGCAGACGTCATCGCTCTTCAGCGCGCGGCTGGCGGCGATCGTCATCATCTCGTTGGGGGTGAAGCCCAAATCCTTGGTGTCGCTCATGCGGCTTTCCTCAGATGCTCAACGCGGGCGGCAAAGTCGTCTGCCTTGGCCTCGAGGACGTTCTTCTGCATCCAGGCCTGGAAACGGTCGCGATCGGCGGCGATCTCGTCCCATTCGAGGTAGGCGGCGTTGTCGCGTTCGTAATAGCCATGCGTGTAGGAGGGGTGCGAGCCGCCCGGCACGACCGAGATCGCCGCGATCGTCCAGTTCGGCAGCACGGTGAGATTGGGGTGGAGATCGTCGAAACTGTCGACCACTTCCTCGACCGTCACCACCGCGCGCTTTGCCGAAAGCACGGCTTCCTTTTGGATGCCGATGATGCCTTCGACGAGCACATTGCCTTTGCGATCGGCCTTCTGCGCGTGGATGAAGGTGACGTCGGGCCGGATCGCCGGAACGGCGGCCAGCACTTCGCCGGTGAACGGGCAGGTGACGGATTTGATGTTCGGATTGACTGTGGCGAGACCGGCGCCGCGATAGCCGCGGAACACCGCGCAGGGCAGGCCGGCCGCACCCGCGTCATAGGCGTTGGCCATGCCGGCGTGGCTATGCTCCTCGACCTCGATTGCTCGCGGAAAGCCGTTCTCGATAGCGTCGCGGGCGCGCCTAAGCAGGCCGACGCCCGGATTGCCCACGTAGGAGAAGACGATCTTCTTGGCCATGCCCATGCCGATCATCTGGTCGTAGATCAGATCGGGCGTCATGCGGATCAGCGTCAGGTCGCGAAGGCCCTGGCGGATCGCCTCATGCGCGGCGGCGGTAGGGATCAGGTGGGTGAAGCCTTCGAAGGCGACCGTATCGCCATCATGCAAATTCTCTGCGACGGCCTCTTGCAGCGGCAGGAACTTGACCATCGTGACGCCTCCGAAAAGTTCGCATTGCGAACATTAGTTTTGTATGCGATATTCTTATCGCAACGCCCTGACCAGAGTCAACGCCAGCCTGGAAACCTCCGTGGAAGACGAAGCAAATACGCGCGATCATGTCGGCTCGCTGGAACGCGGGCTGGCGGTAATGGAGATCCTCGCCCGCCATCCGGCCGGCATGACGCTGACCGAGATGGCCGAGGAAGCTGGGCTGACCCGCGCCGGCGCTCGCCGCTTCCTACTGACGCTGGTAGCCACGGGCTACGCGACACAGTCAGGCCGGCTGTTTTCGCTGTCCCCGCGCCTGTTGACCGTCGCCCGGACATGGCTCGGCGGCGCTTCGCTGTGGACTTTCGCTGCGCCGATCATGCGCGAGGTGGCGGGGCGGTTCGACGAGGCCTGCAACGCGGCGGTGCTGTCGGGCGAGGACGTCGTCTATGTCGCGCGCATTCCCGGCCGCCGGATCTTGAGCGTGGCGCTCGACGTCGGCACGAGGTTGCCGGCCTATTGCACCTCGATGGGACGGGTGCTGCTCGCCGGTTTGGCGGCAGAGGAGCAGAAGTCCTTCCTCGCGGAGGCGAAGATCGAGCGGCGGACGCAAAAGACGATCACCAGCCGTGCCGCACTCAGCAAGGCCATAGAGAAGGCAAAGTCGGATGGCTTTGCCATCGTCGACGAGGAACTGGAACTCGGCCTGCGCTCGATCGCCGTGCCTATCAACGATCGCGCCGCCCGCACCGTTGCCGCGATCAACGTCTCGACCCAGTCGGTGCGCTTCTCGGTCGAGGCGATGGAACGCGAGATCCTGCCGGTGCTGCTGAAGGCCAAGCAGCAGGTGGAGGAATTCTTCTTCGTTTAGTGACGGCCAATCTCGTTCGCTCGCACTCCCGGCATGATATCGTCACTTCCAGCCAAGAGCCAGACTGCGAAGCAGTGGCGCTGCTGGCTGCAATTGTCGAAAGACCAGACCTTGGAGCGGATACATCCGGCGATTTTGCTCCTTGCCGCCCGCGCTCTGCGGGATTTCGGCGACGGTTTCGTGGCCGTGCTGCTGCCCGTCTACCTGCTCGCCCTCGGATTCACGCCTTTGCAGGTCGGGGTTATCGCCACGGCGTCGCTCCTTGGTTCCGCGCTGCTGACCATAGGTGTCGGGTTCCTCGGCGCCAGACACGATCATCGTCAACTCCTGCTGGCTGGCGCCGGTTTGATGATTGCCACGGGCGTGGCCTTTGCCGTCGTCCATGACTACGCTTTGCTTCTGGTCGTCGCGCTCGCCGGCACGATCAATCCCTCGGCCGGCAGTGTCAGCGTGTTCGTGCCACTGGAGCACGCAGTGCTCACGCGCCAGGTCTCGCAGCGCGAGCGTACCAGGATGTTCGCACGCTACAGCCTTGTGGGCGCGTTCGCAGGCGCCGCGGGCGGACTAGCGGCTGGGACACCTGATCTTCTAGCGCCGGTTGGTCTGGACCGACTGGCCGGCATCAAGGCTATGTTCGTCCTTTACGCGCTTCTCGGCCTGCTCGGTGGCTCACTTTACGCGTGCATCCCGCACCGCCCGGTATCGGATACTGGCACAGCCGCCGCACTCGGTCCCTCGCGCCGTATTGTCTTCAAGCTTGCGGCTTTGTTCAGTCTCGATGCCTTCGCGGGAGGCTTTGTCGTCCAATCACTGCTCGCCCTTTGGCTTTTCGAGCAATTTAACCTCTCGCTTTCGCAGGCAGCTGTTTTCTTCTTCTGGTCGGGCATCCTGTCGGCGCTCTCGTTTCCTGTGGCCGCCCGGCTGTCTCGACGCATCGGCCTGATCAACACGATGGTGTTCACGCATATTCCATCCAGCATCGCTCTGATGCTGGCGGCGCTGGCGCCCACGCTCCCATTGGCGCTTGTCCTCCTGTTGATCCGGGCCTCCCTGTCGCAGATGGATGTGCCGACCCGCTCGTCCTACGTGATGGCCGTCGTCACGGAGGCGGAACGGGCAGCCGCCGCGAGCTTCACGTCGGTACCGCGCAGCCTGGCCGCCTCGGCCAGCCCCATCCTGGCGGGTGCTCTGTTCGCTGCATCATTCCGAGCATGGCCACTGCTCATCTGTGGGGCGCTGAAGATCGCCTACGATTTGCTGTTGCTGATGCAGTTCCGAGAGCTGAAGCCGCCGGAGGAACGCTGACGCGCTCCCTGGGCTCAGGATCGAAGGGTTGCCCTCTCTCGCGGACCTCTTCGCAATTGACGGCGCATTCCAAACGCACTATTGAACAGGATTATACAGGTTCATTGAACAGGTATCGATATGGCTCGTCGCGCGATGCATCTCACTCCCGGCACGGGCAAGCCCGAGCAGATCGCGACGGTGCTGGAGCATGAGATCCGCTCCGGTGTGCTCGGCTTCGGCGATCGCCTGCAGAGCGAGAACGAGCTCGTCCAACGCTTCTCCGTCAGCCGCAACACGGTTCGCAAAGGGCTGGAAGAGCTTTCCAGCCGCGGGCTTATCACCACCAAAGTCGGCATCGGTTCCTTCGTCACCTTCGACGGCATGCCGGTCGATGACGCGATCGGCTGGTCGCGCGCGCTTGCCAATGCGGGCGCCAATGCCGAAACCCGGACGCTGCGGCTCGAGATCATCGAGGACGCCGATCTGGCGGCAAGGCTCGGTGTCGAGAACCCGTCCTTCATTGCCGTCGACCGCGTCCGGACCAACGCCGATGACGGCCATGCGATCTCGATCGAGCGCAGCCGCCTGCCGTTGTCACCCGAGCTCGAAGATGTGCCGCTGCGCGGCCTGCGCGAAGGCTCGCTGCACCAGACGCTGCGTGGGGCAGGGCTGGTGCCGGACCATGGCGAGGAATGGGCCGACATCGACATGCTGAGCGCGGCCGATGCCGCCATCCTCGACTGCGCGCTAGGCACGCCGTTCCTGCGCACGCGACGCCTGACGCGCGCCGCCGACGGCCGCGCCATCGAGTTCGTCACCAGCCTGCTCAACCCGGCGCATTTCGCGCTGCACCTGGAGTTCTGAGCATGGCGGCCGATGCGCTTGACCGGGCAATGGGCGCACTGATCGGCGGCGCGCTTGGCGACGCGCTCGGCATGCCGACGCAGCTTCTGTCGCCCGCCCGCATCGCGGAGCTTTACGGTCATGTCGAGGATTTCGTCGCGCCCGCCGCCGACCATCCGGTGTCGAAGGGCCTGCCGGCCGGCGCCATCACCGACGACACGGAGCAGGCGCTCTTGCTTGGCCGCATCCTGGTCGGCTCCGGCGAGCGCTTCGATCATGCGCGCTGGGTCAACGCGCTGCTCGATTGGGAGCGCGACGTGAAGGCGCGCGGCAGCTATGACCTGCTCGGGCCATCGACCAAACGGGCCATCGACGCCATCAATGACGGCGTGCCGGCGGAAGAGGCGGGGCGAAACGGCGACACCAATGGCGCCGCGATGCGCATCGCGCCGGTCGGCATCATGATGCCCCCGGAACCGCTCGATGCGCTGGTTGCGAAAGTCGCGGAAACCTGCCGGGCTACCCACAATACGGCGATCGCGATCGCCTCCGCTGCCGCCGTCGCTGCCGCCGTCAGTCTCGGCGTTTCGGGCGGCGACTGGCGTGCCGCCTCCGGCCATGCCGTCGCGGCGGCAGAGCTTGGTGCCACGCTCGGCCATTGGGTTACCGGCGGCAACATCGCCGCGCGGATCGCCTGGGCTCAGGAACTGGTGCGCGGCAAGCCGGAGAAGGAGGCGGTCGGGCTGATCGTCGATCTGATCGGCACCGGCGTCGCCAGCCAGGAATCGGTTCCGGCGGCGTTCGCCGTGCTGGAGGTCGCGGAAGGCGACGCCTGGCGCGCTGCGGTCATCAGCGCCAATCTCGGTGGCGACACCGACACGATCGGCGCCATCGCCGCCGGCATGGCCGGCGCTTGTTCAGGTCTGTCGCGCCTGCCGCAGGATCGCATTGCGAAGTTGCACGGCATCGATCTCGCCGAGGTTCGCGCGTTGGCCGCCGATCTCGTCGCGGCGCGAGCGGCAGAAATCCGCTCCGGCAAGGAGGCCGTCGCATGAGCCGGCGCCTCGTTCATGTCGGCAGCGCTGTGGTGGATTACGTCTATCGCATCGACGCCTTGCCGGCGCCCGGCACCGAAAAGACCGCGACGAGCTACGCCCGGGTCGCCGGCGGCGGCTTCAACATGATGGTCGCGGCGAGCCGCACCGGCATGAGGGCGGTGTTCGGCGGACAACTCGGCACTGGGGCGGATGGTGACTTCCTGCGAGCGGCTTTCGCCGCCGAAGGCATCGAGACGCTGACGCCGCCATCGCCCTTGATGGACAGCGGCAATTGCGTCGCCATGATCAGCGGCGATGCGGAGCGTACCTTCGTCTCATGGCCGGGGGCCGAGAGCCACCTCACGCTCGACATGATGGCGCCCGTCCAAGTCGCCCCAGGCGATTGGGTTTTTGCTTCGGGCTACACGCTGAGCTATCCCGGCAGCCGCGATGTGCTTGCCGACTGGATCGAGGCGCTGCCGGCGGAAGTTCCGTTCGTGCTCGATCCGACGCCGGTGGTCGCGGAGATTCCCCGCCCGATCCTGGACAGGGTGCTTGCCCGCACGACCTGGCTGAGCTGCAACACCGACGAGGCGGCTGAGATCGCTGGCTCGGGCGATGCGCAGACCGTTGCGATACGAATTCTGGCCGAGCACTGCCCGAAAGCTGCGGGCGTCGTGATCCGCGCCGGCGCGCGGGGCTGCCTGGTGCGGCAGGCCGACGGCGGCGCGCGGGCGATCCCTGGCTTCGAGGTCGCAGCCGTCGACACCAACGGCGCCGGCGATACGCATATCGGCGCCTTCGTCAGCGCTTTGTCGCGCGGCCAGTCGCCTTGCGAGGCGGCCCGCTATGCCAATGCCGCGGCCGCCCTCGCGGTGACGCGCCATGGCGGCTCATCGGCGCCGACAGATCAAGAAATCCAGGAATTCCTGAGCCATCGCGATCAAGCCGCGCATGGCTGGGAGGAAGCGACTGCAACTTAACAAGCCCGTCAAATCGGGCGAACAATGAGAGGAAAACAAACATGCGCATGCCCAAACTGACCGCTTTTCTGACGGCGACCGCCGTCTTCGCCTCAGCCCTGGCCGCTCAGGCCGCCGAAGAAGTGCATGTGCTCAACTGGAAGGGCTACGGTGCCGACGAGCCGTGGGCTGTCGCCAACTTCGAGAAGGCGACCGGCTTCAAGGTGGTCAACGACTTCTTCAACTCCGAACAGGAGATGCTGACGAAGCTCAGGACCAATCCCGGCCTCTACGACGTCGTCATGATCAACGCCGCCTTCAACGATCAGGCGATGGCCGGCAAGCTGATCCAGCCGATCGATGCCTCGAAGCTTTCCAACTACGCCGACATAGCCAAGGACAAGGCAAGCATCGCCGATGCTCAACCATGACGGCAAGGTCTATGGTGTGCCGTGGGTGTGGGGGCTGACTGCTCTCGCCATCAACGAAAAGTCCTTCGACAAACCGCCGACGAGCATCGCGGAGATGTGGGATCCGGCGCATAAGGGCCGCGTCGTCATCCGCGACGACGCCGTCGAGGCGGTGCAGTTCGGGGCGATTGCCAGCGGCCAGAACATAAACGACATCAAGGATATGGACGCGGTCAAGACGAAGCTCACCTCGCTGATGCCGCAGATCAAGACCTTCTGGAGCTCTGAGAACGACTGGAACCAGATGGTCGCTTCCAACCAGATCGACATCGGCACCTATTGGAGCGGTTCGGCCGACCGCGCCAAGACGCATTTCAAGCTGCCGGTCTCGCTGGTCATTCCGCAGGAAGGCGCCGTTGCCTGGCTCGACGCCTTCTCGATTCCCGCCGGTTCCAAGAACGTCGCCGGCGCCGAGGCCTTCATCAACTACATGATCGACCCGAAGTTCTACGTCGAATGGGTCACCAAGGTTGGCGCGCCGGTTTCGGCCAACACCAAGGCGGTCGAGGCGCTGCCAGAGGATGCCTTCAACCGCAAGGTCATGGGCAGCCCCGAGGTCGCCAAGCGCATCCAGTTCCAGGCGCCGGTCACCGACGAGCAGCGCGAGAAATACCTGGCGCTTTGGCAGGAGCTGAAGGTCAACGTGAAGTAACCGGCTCTTTCGGGGAGGAGAGACTTCATGGCTGAGCAGCTCGCGATCGGTTCGCGCCGTGGACTGAAGCCCGCCCTGCCGCTTCTCCTTCCCGCCTATCTGTGGCTGACGGTGGCGATCTTCCTGCCGCTGTCGGCCATGGTGTTCTTCTCCTTCATGACCGACCTGCCGCTGGCCGGGAAGGAATGGGCGTTCACGCTCGGCAACTACGCGACCTTCTTCTCGCAAAGCCTTTATCTGACGCTTCTTTTGGCTTCGCTGCGGCTCGGCCTCGAGGTCACGCTGTGGTGTGTCGTCATCGGCTATCCCGCGGCCTATGTGCTGGCTAAGGTTCTCAAGGGCCGCAGCCGCGAGGCGATCTTCCTGCTTGTCATCCTGCCCTTCTGGTCGAACGGGCTGGTGCGCATCTTCTCCTGGGCGATGGTGCTGCGCGAGGGCGGCATCCTCGATACGGCGCTCAACGCCGTGCTGCCGTTCAAGATCAACATTGACCTGATGTATTCCTATCCGGCAGTCATCATCGGCCTGGTGCACTCCTACGTGCCCTACATGGTGCTGACCTGCTACCTGACGCTGCAGGCCATCGACGACTCGCTGATCGAGGCCGGGCGTTCGCTCGGCGCCTCGCGGCTGCAGGTGCTCAAGCGCGTGATCATCCCGCTATCGATGCCCGGCCTGATCGCGGGCGCTGCGCTGATCTTCGTGCCGGTCGTCGGCTCCTTCATGGAGCCGCGCATCCTCGGCGGCCGCACCGGCACGTTCTATGGCACCGTCATCGAGGACCAGTTCGTCGCCGTCTTCAACTGGCCGCTGGGTGCGGCGCTCTCCTTCATCCTGCTCGCCGTGGTCCTCATCATCCTGGGGCTCGCGGCGCCGGTGCTGCGGAGGGCCGCCTGATGGCGACGACGCGCATCCTCGAATGGGTCGGGCGCATCTATATCGTCCTGCTGCTCGCCTTCCTCTACCTGCCGATCATCATCATGGCGCTGATGTCGTTCAACGCCTCGCCCTTCTACCAACTGCCGCTCGAATGGACGACGGACTGGTATGCCTCGCTCTGGCAGAACGACCAGCTGATCGCGGCGACCTGGAACAGCATCGAGATCGCCGTCATCACCACCATCATCTCGACGGTGCTGGGGTCGATGGCTTCGCTGGCGCTTTATCGCTACGAGTTCCGCGGCAAGAAATTCCTGCAGGCGCTGCTCTTTCCGCCGATCGCCATTCCCTGGCTGATCACCGGCACGGCGATGCTGATCTTCTTCTTCGGCATCGGCATCGGCCGCGGGCTGGTCGCCATCCTGCTCGGACACGTCGCGCTGGCGCTGCCTTACGTCATCGTCGTCGTCTCGGCCCGGCTGCAGACCTTCGCGCCGGAACTGGAGGAAGCGGCGCGCTCGCTCGGCGCGAACCAGTGGCAGGTGACCAACCGCGTCACGCTGCCCTGGATCATGCCCGGCGTGATCGCAGGCGGGCTGTTCGCCTTCGCCGTGTCGTTCGACCAGTTCGTGGTCTCGTATTTCCTGTCGACACCCGGCCAGACGACGCTGCCGGTCGAAATCTATGCCGCGATCCGCAAGGGCTTCACGCCCGAGATCAATGCGGTGTCGACGATCATCATCGTCGTGTCGATGGCGCTGATGCTGCTCACGGCGCGCTTCTTCAAATTCGGCGGAGAGAAATAATGGCAGGCGTCCAGGTAGCGAATGTCTCGCGCAGTTTCGGCGCGCACAAGGCGCTCGACGATGTCTCGATCGATTTCGCCGACGGCGGCTTCTACGCGCTGCTCGGGCCGTCGGGCAGCGGCAAGACCACGCTGCTCAGGCAGATCGCCGGTTTCGACTTTCCCGACGCTGGCCGCATTGCCATCGGCGGCGAAAGCGTCGAGCGCGTGCCGGTCGAGAAGCGGCGCATCGGCATGGTGTTCCAGAACTATGCGCTGTTTCCCAATATGAGCGTCGCCGACAATGTTGCCTTCGGCCTGTCGGTGCGTGGCGAGCCGAAAGCGACGATCGCAGTGGAAGTGCAGCGCGCGCTCGACCTTGTGCAGCTCGGCAAGCTCGGCGGGCGCCGGCCGCACCAGCTTTCCGGCGGCCAGCGCCAGCGCGTGGCACTGGCGCGGGCCATCGTCACCAAGCCGCGCGTGCTGTTGCTCGACGAGCCGCTCGGCGCGCTCGACAAGGCGCTGCGTGTCGACATGCAGATCGAGTTGAAACGCATCCAGCGCGAGATTGGTATCACCACCATCTTTGTCACGCACGACCAGGAAGAGGCGCTGACGATGAGTGACCGCATCGGCATCCTGCGCGACGGCCGGCTGGTGCAGGAAGGGCCGCCGGAAGAAATCTATGACCGGCCGCAAAGCGAGTTTGCCGCGACATTCTTAGGCGATGCCAACATCTTTCGCGGCGACGCCATCGGCAACGGCATAAAGCTGCCAGACGGCACGACGATCAACGCGGCTTCGGGCGCGTCGGTGCCGGCGGGGGCCAAGGCGAGCTGCGCCGTGCGGCCGGAGCGCATCCAGATTTCGGCTGGCACGGCAAAGTTCGACGCGGGCAATGCCAACACGCTCAAGGGCCAGGTGTCCAAGCGCATCTTCGCCGGCAACAACAGCACCTATTTCGTCGAGCGAGATGGGCAGACGCTGAAGGTGATCGTCCAGAACACCGGCGCCGAACGCCTGGCCGAAGGGGAACCCGTCGTGCTCAGCTGGTCGCCGGACAGCACGGTGCTGATCGCCGCGAACTGATGTTGCGGCTGATGGGAAATGATGGCGCGAGCCTTGGCCGAGGCCCGGACCATGGCGTTATATCCAGTCCTCGACGGGGAGGAATGGATGGCCAATGTGGGTTTCGAGCCTGACGTAAAGGTCCGGGTCAAGGATTACCGGATCGGCTGCATCGGCGCCGGCATGATCATGGCCGAATGCCATCTTGCCGCCTACAAGGAGGCCGGGTTTCCCGTTGTCGCAATTGCTTCGCGCACCAAGGCGAATGCCGAGAAGGTCGCCGCCCGCTGGGGCATTTCGACCGTCCACGACACGCCTGAGCAATTGATCGAGGACGATCGCGTCGAGATCGTCGACCTTGCCTTCCCGCCCGACCAGCAGCCTGCGCTGATCCGCCATGCGCTGAAGCAGAAGCACATCAAGGCGGTCCTGGCGCAGAAGCCGCTGGCGCTGTCGGTCGAGGAAGCGGTGAGGCTGCGCGACGAGGCGGCCGCCTCCGGCAAGATACTCTCGGTCAATCAGAACATGCGCTACGACCAGTCGATGCGCGTTCTGAAGCAGATCATCGACAGCGGCGCGCTTGGCGAGATCGTCTTTGCCGAGATCGACATGCACGCGATCCCGCATTGGCAAACCTTTCTTGCCGAATACGACCGGCTGACGCTCGCCAATATGAGCGTGCACCACCTCGACGTGCTGCGCTTCCTGTTCGGCGATCCGGACGAGATCACCACGCTGACGCGCAAGGATCCGCGCACACGATTTGCGCATTCCGACGGCATCACGGTGTCGACGCTGCGCTTTCCCTCCGGCGTGCTCGCCGTGTCGCTGGAGGACGTCTGGTCCGGGCCGCGCCAGGAAGGTTATCACGACGACCAGCACATCAACTGGCGCGTCGACGGCTTGAAGGGTGTCGCCAAGGGCACCATCGGCTGGCCGAAGGGCGTCGCCTCGACGCTGACCTACGCCTCGACCGAGACGACCGGCGGCAAATGGGTCAGCCCAAGCTGGGACACGATGTGGTTCCCGCATGCCTTCATCGGCGTCATGGAGCAGCTGCAATATGCGCTGAAGACCGGCACGCCGCCGGCGCTCTCTGTCGCCGACAATGTCAAGACGATGGCGCTGGTCGAGGCCGGCTACAGGTCGATGGCCGAAGGCCGCACGATCAGGCTGTCCGAAATCCGCGTCGACTGAGGCAACCGAAAGACGCGTTAACTGAATCGCTTACCCGGAGGACTTCACCTCATGATGCAGGCAGGGATCTTCACAGGCTATTTCCCCTACGAGCTCGAGGAGGTCGCCAGGCGCATCCGCGCGCTCGATTTCAACACGGTGCAACTCGACCTGCATTTCAAGGATATCGACCTGTCGGCGGGGCAGATCACTGGGGACAAGGCGAGGATGGTGCGCGACACGTTCCGCGACCATAACCTGCCGGTCTGCTGCGTGTCCGGCTACACCAACATCATCCATCCGGACAGAGCCGAACGTGAGAAGCGGCTCGCCTATCTCAAAGAGATCATCCGCAATGCGCGCGAGTTCGGCTCACCTTATGTTATCTCGGAAACCGGCACCTACAACACCGAGTCCGACTGGGTGCATGATCCGAGGAACAAGACCGAGGAAGGCTTCGAGGAATGTCGCAAGGTGATCTCCGACCTCGCGCAGACGGCGTATGATCACGGGGCGGTCTTCTTGCTCGAGACCTATGTCAACAATGTCGTCGGCTCGGTCGAGGAGACGGTCAGGATGTTCGCGCAGGTCGACCATCCCGGCCTTGGCCTGTTGATGGACCCGACCAACTATTTCGAGGCGCACAACATCGACCGGATGGATCAGGTGCTGAACCAGGTGTTCGACACGCTGACCGACAAGATCAAGATCGCGCATGCCAAGGACGTGAAGCGCTCGGGCAGCGACAAGACGGAGAAACATGCCCATATCGGCGACGCGGATGCGCATGAAGGGCTGACCTTCCGCGGCGTCGGCGAGATCGAATTGCCGGCGCCGGGGCTCGGTGCGCTCAACTACGACCTCTACCTCAAGCGGCTCAGCGAGAAGCATCCCAACATTCCGGTGATCATCGAGCATCTCTCCGAGGACGACGTGCCGCGCGCGAAGACATTCCTCGACGGGAAATTCCGGGCCAACGGGCTTTGACGGCCGGGGAGGTGACGATGACGGCCGCCGGGACGAAGCGCGATTACAGCCTTGTCGGCGAAAGCACGCGTAGGGCGATCGAAACCGGGCTGGCATCGGCCGAGTGGTACCATACCGACGTGGCGCGCAGGACCATGAAGGAGCTGATGCAGCGTTCGGACGGGCCGGCGATCCGCGACACCGTCATCTGGATCGCCGCGATCCTGGGCTCGGCCGCCGGCATCATCTGGTTCTGGGGCATGTGGTGGGTCGTGCCGTTCCTGTTCGTCTATGGCGTTCTCTACGGCTCGTCGAGCGACTCGCGTTGGCACGAATGCGGCCACGGCACGGCGTTTCGCACGCGCTGGATGAACGACGTCGTCTACCACATCGCCTCGTTCATGCTGATGCGCAATCCGGTGCAATGGCGCTGGAGCCATGCCCGCCACCACACCGATACGATCATCGTCGGTCGCGACGCGGAGATCTCCGTCATGCGGCCGCCGGATTTGCTCAAGGCGGCTTTGGCCTTCACCGGCATCCTCGACTTCCGCTATTCGCTGCCGACACTGGTGCGCCAGGCCCTCGGCAAATTGTCGGACGAGGAGAAGAGCTACATCCCGGAGGTGGAGCAGGGGAAGGCGGTTGTCGCGGCGAGCTGGCATATGGTTGTGTATATCGCGACGATCGCTGTCGCGATCGCGCTCGGGTCATGGATACCGCTGGTGCTGATCGGCCTGCCGCGCCTTTATGGCACCTGGCACATGGTGATGACCGGCCTGCTGCAGCATATCGGGCTGGCCGACAACGTCACCGACCACCGGCTCAACACGCGCACTGTCTACATGAACCCGGTCAGCCGGTTCATCTACTGGAACATGAACTACCATGTGGAACACCACATGTTCCCGATGGTGCCCTACCACGCGCTGCCGAGACTGCATGAGCTGATCAAGCACGACCTGCCGCAGCCGAACCCGTCGGTGTGGCACGCCTATCGCGAGGTCTGGCCGGTGCTGCTCAGGCAGCTGAAATATGAGGATTACTACCTCAAGCGCGAATTGCCGCCGACGGCCAAGCCCTATCGCTGTGAGTTCCACCAAGTCGACGTGGCGGCGGCTGCGGCCGAATAAGGTTCCGGGATCTGCTCGGAGCGAACCGATCAGGAGAAGAATGAGATGGCGGACTGGGTCGAAGCATGCGCGGTGGACGACGTGGACGAGGAGGATGTGATCCGCTTCGACCATGGCGGCCGCAGCTTCGCGATCTACCGCTCACCGGACGACGAGTTCTTTGCCACCGACGGCTTCTGCACGCATGAGAAGGCGCATTTGGCCGATGGGTTGGTGATGGACGACATCATCGAATGCCCGAAGCACAATGGCCGCTTCAACTACAAGACCGGCCAGGCCAAGGGCGCGCCGGTCTGCGTCGACCTCAAGACTTATCCAGTCAAGGTCGAGGACGGCAAGGTGATGATCGATATCGGCTGAGCCGCCGAAACGCCCCAAGCATAAGGAACACAAATCAATGAGCCGAAAGAGACCGACCGTGGCCGATCTGCGCGCCATGAAGGGCAAGCGACAGCTGACCATGCTGCGCGTGCTGACGCTCGATGAGGCCGAAGCCGCTGAGCGCGCCGGCATCGACATCGTCTCGGTGCCGCCGGAACTGGTGCTCAACCCTGAGTACCGCGATGCAGCGCCCAGCCTCTTCACCATGCCGGGCGAGAACTTCTTCGAGATCGGCACGGCGGACGATTTCCTGCGCTGGTCGTTCCGGCTCTACAAGGCGGGAGCCGACGCCGTCTATTGCAGCGCCGGCCATGCCACCATCAAGCGGATGGCCGACGACGCCATTCCTGTCATTAGCCATGTCGGCCTGATCCCGTCGCGCGCCACCTGGACCGGCGGGTTCAAGGCCGTCGGCAAGACCGCCGACACCGCCATGCAGGTGTTCGAGGCGGTGAAGCAGCTCGAGGCCGCCGGTGCGATCGGCGCCGAGATCGAGGTGGTGCCGGTCGAAGTGGCGAAGGCGATCTGCGAGCGCACCTCGCTGATCATGCTGTCGATGGGCGCGGGCACGGGCTGCGATGCCCAATACCTATTCGCCGAAGATATTCTCGGCGCCAATCGCGGTCACATGCCTCGCCACTCGAAAGTCTATCGCAACTTCGCCGCCGAATACGACCGGCTTCAGGCGGAGCGCATCGCGGCATTCTCGGAATATGTCGCCGACGTCAACAGCGGCGCCTATCCGGAAGACCGGCATGTCGTGCATATGGATCCGAACGAGCTCAGCCTCTTCATGAAGAAGGTGGATGAGAAAGCTTAGAGCGTTTCAGTGATCCATAAAATCGCCGGACCGCTCTAAGTATTTGTTTTTACGCAATTCCGGACGGAAAACCGTTACACGCTTTTCCTCGAATTGCTCTAGACGAGCAGTATCTGGTGCACCGCAGGGCGCCAATACCCGTCGGCGAGCACGGCGTGGAGCGCGTCGGCATTGGGGCCGAGCGGCCGGTCTTCGTTGAGCGTCGGTACGTGCGTGCGGACAGCCGCGTGGATCGCGCCGGTGGCCGGCGCCAGCGTCAGCCCTTCGCGCAGGTCGACAGCCTGCGCCGCCGCCATCAGTTCGAAGGCGATCAGCCGCCGCCACAGCGCGATCATCTCGGCGCATTTCGCCACGGCAAGCGGTGTCTGCGTGGCGTGATCCTCGACGCCCTCGGACACGGGCAGGAAGTCGAGCATCACCGGGTTGGCCTTGTGGCGGATCGCGGCGAGGACCGCCGTCACGGTCTTCTGCAGCGGCACGAAGCCGGCCGAGGCGCCGCCGACGGGCGAGAGGTATTTCGGCAGCCCGTTGCGGCCCGAACCGGTGAGCTGGATGAAGCGGGCGGCAGAAGCCGCCGCGCATTGGGCAATGGCCAGACCGAGCGTCTCGAAAGCCAGTGCGAGCGCGGCGGTGTGGAAATTGCCGGTCGACAGCACCAGCGCGTCTTCGACGAGCACCAGCGGGTTGTCGGCGGCGGCGTTGAGCTCGATCTCGACCGCGAGCCGCGCATGGTCGATCGCCTGGATCAGCGCGCCATGGATCGACGGCATGCAGCGGATCGACAACGGATCCTGAATGGTGGTCGCTGCCGGCGCGTCGTCGCGGGCGAGCAGGTCGCGCAGCGCCTTCGCCGCGACCTGCTGGCAGGCGCCCGGCCGCGCCAGATGAAGGCGCTGGTCAAGGATGGTGCGGTTGGCACCCAGCGCCTCCATGGTGAGCGCGCCGGCCTGCTGCTGCTGCTCGAGCGCCGACAGCGCATCGGTGAGCGCCAGGGCGCCGGCGCCGGTGGAAACGGCGGAAGCGTTGATCAGCGACAGCCCATCCTTGGGCGCCAGGCTGACCGGCGCGAGGCGCGCCATCATCAGCGCCTTGGCCGACGGCATGCGGCGGCTCTGATAGTCGGCGTCGCCTTCGCCGATCAACATGTGGGCGATCGCCGTCATCAGCACCAGGTCGCCAGCACCGATCGAGCCGAGCGAGGGCATGGCCGGGTGGACGCCAGCGTTAAGCGCATCGACGAGGGCGGTGAAGACATGGGGCGACAGACCGGAACCGCCCGCCGCGAGCATTGCGATGCGGGCAAACATCGCCGCCCGCACGATCTGGATTGGCAACACATCGCCGACCGCGGCGCCACGCCCGTCGAGAAGCTGACGCTGGAACGCCCCGGCATCGCCTTCGACCGTGGTGCCGAGATTGGCGCCGAGGCCGGTGTTCAGCCCATAGATCTGCTGGCCACCAACGGCGGCCTCATCGAGCACCTTGCGCGCCTTGCCCAGTTTCTCGATGACCGTCGGGGTGACCTCGACCTTGCAGCCGGCGCGCGCCACGGACGAAACATCCTCGATGCTGACGCCGGCACCGGTGAGGACGAGCGGGCTCATGCGAAGCGCAGCCTCTGGCCGATGCCGTTCTCGCCGGCCTTGACCAGCATCGCCTTGCCCAGCGCGATATCGGAAAGCGACAGGCCGCGATGCCAGAACAGGATCGTCTCGCCGTCGCTTTGCCGGCCCGGCTTGAGGCCGGCCGCGATCTGGCCGAGCTCGGCGTGGAGCGTCGCCTCGCTCAACCGCCCGGTCTCGACATGGGCGCGCAGCGAACCGAACTTGCCGCCCTTGCACTGGCCCCAGTCGTCGACGACGATCTTTTGCATGATGTCGGTCAAGGACAGTTCAACCGCGCTCATCGTGCCATAGGGCACGACCAGCGCGCCCCGCTTTATCCATTCGGTCTTGAGCAGCGGCTGCGGTTCCGGCAGCCGCGAGGCCTCGACGACGATGTCGGCGCCTTCGACGCAGGTTTTCCAGTCCGCCATGGCCATGACCGGCTTGCCGAGATCGGCGGCAAGCTTCGCCGCGAAGCCATCGCGGCTTTCCGGGCGGCGCGAATGGATGCGGATCTCGTCGAAGTCGAAGAGGTGGTCGAGCAGGCGCACGTTCCAGTAGGCCGTGCCGCGCGCGCCGATGTGGCCGAGCACCTTCGACGACTTCTTCGCCAGATGCTTGGCGCCGATGGCGGTGACCGCGCCGGTGCGCATGTCGGTGATGACGGTGGCGTCCAGGATGGCGCGCGGCGTGCCGGTGCGCGGATCGAAGAGGTTGAGGATGCCGAACTCCGACGGCAGGCCGTGCAGGTAGTTGTCGACATAGTCGCCGACGATCTTCACGCCGGCCGCATCGAGCGGGGCCACATAGCCGCGCAGCACGTTGAAATGGCCGTGGAAGGACGGGTCTGGCTCGAGATGGACGCGCGGTTCGATCACCGTCCGGCCGCTGCCCTGGGCGACGAGCCCGGCTTCGACGGCGCCGATGATCTCGGCATCGGTCATCGCCAGCGCCTCGATGTCGAGCGCATTGAGGTAGTCGATATAGATGGGCTTCATGCGCGCATTCTTCCCTTCCAGCCCCGCTCCTCCCATAACAGGCGGCGAGGCGACACGAAAGTTTGTTGGATAAACTCTGGACTGGTTCAGCCATATGCTGTTCAACCAGCGCGTCATGACCAGCATTCCCGACAACGAGGACTTGTCCCGGCCCGTGCCGATCGCGACGCGCCAGGCACGGCGCGTCGCGCTGATCGTCGCCGTCGCCTTCTTCATGCAACTGCTCGATTCGACGATCATCTCGACGTCGCTGCCGCAGATGGGCCAGTCGTTCGGCGTGCCGGCGGTGGCGATGAGCATCGGCATCACCGCATACATGCTGACCATGGCGGTGTTCGTGCCGCTGTCGGCCTGGCTCGCCGACCGGTTTGGCGCCCGCAACGTCTTCCTCGTCGCCATCGCGCTGTTCACGGTGGCCTCCATCGCCTGCGGCTTTTCGCAGACCCTGACCGGGTTCGTCGCCGCCCGCATCGTGCAGGGCCTGGGCAGCGCGCTGATGACGCCGGTCGGCCGCATCCTGGTGCTGCGCAATGCCGCTAAATCGGAACTGCTCAATGCCACGGCGCTGATCACGTGGCCGGCTTTGTTCGCGCCGGTGGTCGGGCCAGTGCTCGGCGGCTTCATCACCACCTATCTCTCCTGGCACTGGAACTTCTTCATCAACGTCCCGCTAGGACTGGCCGGACTGCTGCTGGTCGCGCGCTTCGTGCCGGGCGACCGCGACTCCGAGGCCAGGCCGCTCGACTGGCCGGGCTTCTTCCTCACCTCGCTCGGCCTGGCAGTGATGCTCTATGGGCTGGAGCGCCTTGCGCATCCCGAGAGCGGCATGCAGCCGACAGTGGCGCTGATTGCCGCCGGCGTTGCGATCGGCGGGCTGGCGGTGCGCCAACTCCTGCGAGCGCCGCATCCACTGCTCGATCTTTCCGCCTTCAAGGTGCTGACTTTCGCCGTCTCGACGCTGTCGGCAGGCACGATCTTCCGCATCGCGGTCAGTGCAACCCCCTTCCTCCTGCCGCTGCTCTTCCAGGTGGGCTTCGGAATGCGCCCAGTCGATGCGGGCTTGCTGATCCTCGCCTATTTCCTCGGCAATCTCGGCATGAAGGCGGTGACCACGCCGACGCTCAGGCGCTTCGGCTTCCGCCGCGTACTGATCGTCAACGGGCTGATCGCCTCGCTGGCGATCATGGCCTGCGGGGCGATCTCGCCGCAAACGCCGCTGGCGCTGGTGGTGGCGCTGATGCTGGTCGCCGGGCTGTCGCGCTCGATGCAGTTCACGGCGCTGAACACGCTCGCCTTCGCCGATATCGGCGGGGCGCAGCGAAGCTCGGCGGCGACGCTTTCCAGCATGCTGCAGCAGATATCGATGCTGTTCGGCGTGGCGATTGCGGCGGCGATCCTCAACCTGTCGCAGATCGCCAGAGGCGAAGCGGCACCCGATCTCGCCGACTTCAGAATCGCATTCATCGCGATCGGCCTGATCGGGCTCGTGGCGTCGTTCCGTTTCATGGTTCTGCCGCCATCCGCCGGAGCCGAGGTCTCCGGGCACGCCCAGGAAAATTGATGCCGGCAACATTGTTTTCGGTGCCGAAAACTTGAATCCGGCCAACAGATTGGCAGCAGTCGTTAAGGACCCGATTCAGAAACCTTGCGCAACGATTCGACCGAAAGGACCACATCATGGCCACCACAAGACTTCTCAGCGATGCCGAAGCGGAACAAATCCCGGCGGTGAAGGCCGTGTTCGACGATATCCGCGCGACGCGCAAATCCGATTTCGTCAACAATTTCTGGCGCGGGCTCGCCAACGATCCGGCGGCGCTGAAGCGGGTGTGGGAGCAGCTCAAGGCGGTGATGGTCGCCGACAGCGCCATCGATCCGCTGACCAAGGAGATGATCTATATCGCGGTCTCGACCGCCAATGGCTGTTCCTATTGCATTCACTCGCATACGGCCGCGGCCAGGGCCAAGGGCATGACCGACGCGCAGCATGGCGAGCTGGTGTCGATCATCGGGCTCGCCGGCCAAACCAACCACCTCGTCACGGCGATGCAGATCCAGCTCGATCCGCAATTCGAGGTGAGGTGAAGCGCCGGCTTTCCCTTCTCCCCTTGTGGGAGAAGGTGTCGCCGAAGGAGACGGATGAGGAGTGTTCCAGAAGACACCAGCCTCTCACTCCGCTGGAACACCCCTTATATCTGCACGAACAGAGATTTGTGCGAGAAGAGCGACTGAGCCTCGAACCGGACGGCCATCCGATTCGAGGCTTGGCGAAGTCGCCCGAAACCCCTTCGGTTACAACCGTGGATGAGCCTGGGATCT
>NZ_SRUU01000138.1 GCF_004791585.1 Mesorhizobium sp. M1C.F.Ca.ET.210.01.1.1 | reverse complement strand
GCGGCAACTGCGTCCGCTGCCCGGTTCGGTACACAGATCGCTCGCCTGCGAATAGCTGCCTGCCCATGCCGCATCATCCCTGTTGCCTGCCCACGCCATCTGCAGCACGGAGGCTTGGAAGAGCAGCGGGAGGCACAGCAGTCTTACAGTGGAATTGTTCTTCATTCAGTTTGCATCTCCGGATAGGCGTCCGTTGCCGCCCACCCTACTCGGCAATGCCGGCCAGCGGCCGGCACTACCGTGGGAACGGACTGAGTGCGGACCGCTGGCGCGCGCAACACGCATCGCTCTGGTAGAGCCGGCCGCTGGCCGGCTTTGCCGATGCACCGTGCGGCCAAGAGATCGGAAGAGCGGCCTGT
>NZ_SRUU01000137.1 GCF_004791585.1 Mesorhizobium sp. M1C.F.Ca.ET.210.01.1.1 | reverse complement strand
CTGGCATCTCCGGCAACATCCGGCCGGCTCTGGCGCTGGCTGCGCTGAAACTCTTCCTGATGCCGGGGCTGGTGCTTGGCCTGGTCTGGCTGCTCGGCTTGCCGCCGCTGACGGCCAAGGTGGCGGTGGTGGTGGCGGCGGCGGTGGCTGGGGATAGCGCCTCTACAGCGCACGACGCAGTACAGGGCTATCGTAGGTGACTTTCGCAACGCGCTGGAACTGCTCGCCAAGCAGGAACAAGTGCTCTATGGTTGCGCCGTGCCGTTAGCAGGATCGGGTTGCCTGGCGGGGGCGTTCCATGTTCGAAGTCGTTGCATTCTGGCGAGCGCAAGCAAAAGCGCAGCGTCCTGGCCTGATCATTG
>NZ_SRUU01000136.1 GCF_004791585.1 Mesorhizobium sp. M1C.F.Ca.ET.210.01.1.1 | reverse complement strand
GCCGGTTTCGGCGGCGTGGTCGGAATAGTTCAGGCCGATGCAGATGAACTTGCCGGTCCCGGCGACGCAGGCGCCGATGCGCGGGCTGCCGGAAACCGCCGGCAGCGATTTCGCATCGAGCTTCGCCAGCATGTCCAGCGAAGCCGGATGAAGCGCCGTGCCGCCAATGTCGGCGACGTGGGCCGAGAGGTCGCGGATGGTCCCATCCGCATCGAGCAGGCCGGGACGTTCGCTCCCCACCTCGCCATAGCGCAGCAGTTTCATCTAAATCCTTCTCCTACTTGCGGCCCGTGGCCGTTTGCAAACTCTCCGCCGAAGCGACGGCTCCCTTGCGGAAACCGGGCGGACCGTACCCATCGCCC
>NZ_SRUU01000135.1 GCF_004791585.1 Mesorhizobium sp. M1C.F.Ca.ET.210.01.1.1 | reverse complement strand
CGCGGCTGCCCGATCATCTACCGCTGAGCCGTGTGAGCGGGAAGGATGATCGTCTGCGAGGATCGCCTGTAGGACATGGCCTTCTGACGGGTCAGTCTCGAAAGGACGATCCTCTGCGACGATCGCCTGTGGATATGATCCTTTGCGAGGATCAATCCTGACTAGCGGAGCCCCTCGAGGTGAGGCGCGGCTCGAAAAAAGCCCCGGAGGATCGATCCTCCGGGGCTTTTGTTGACGGCATGCCCGCGATGCGGGCCGGATGTCATTTCAACTCGAAGGTAACCGTGACCTGGACGTTGTAGGAGTTCTCGCCAGCCTGTACCGGCACGGCCGAACGGGCGGCATCGAAGGACTTGGCGGCCAT
>NZ_SRUU01000134.1 GCF_004791585.1 Mesorhizobium sp. M1C.F.Ca.ET.210.01.1.1 | reverse complement strand
GTTCGACATCATCTACGCCATGACCCAGGGCGGCCCCGGCGACACGCTGACGGTCTTCCAGGTCGAAGCCTATCTCAACTTTTTCCAGTCGACCAATGTCGGCCGCTCGGCCGCGCTGATGATCATCCTGTGGGCGATCACCTATTTCCTTTCGAACATCTTCATCAAGAACTGGCTCCGGCTGCGCGAACGCGCGCGCGGCCAGGCATAGGAGGGCCGGCATGGAACACACGTCGCTTCTGGAACGGGTGCTGCGCGGTATCGCGCTCACGCTGGTCGTGGTCTTCTTCATGTTTCCGATCGTCTGGATCTTCATGATGTCGTTCCAGACCAACGAGATGATCCTGCGTATCCCGCCGCAACTGGTCTTC
>NZ_SRUU01000133.1 GCF_004791585.1 Mesorhizobium sp. M1C.F.Ca.ET.210.01.1.1 | reverse complement strand
CGCACGGCGTGATCATGATCTTCTTCGTGGCGATGCCTTTCGTCACCGGGCTGATGAACTTCGTCGTGCCGCTGCAGATCGGCGCGCGCGACGTCTCCTTCCCCTTCCTCAACAATTTCAGCTTCTGGATGACGGTGGGCGGCGCCATCCTGGTCATGGCCTCGCTATTCGTCGGTGAGTTCGCCCGCACCGGCTGGCTGGCCTATCCGCCGCTCTCGGGCATCAACTACAGTCCCGATGTCGGCGTCGACTACTACATCTGGGCGCTGCAGGTCGCCGGCGTCGGCACGACCTTATCCGGCATCAACCTCATCTGCACCATCATCAAGATGCGCGCCCCCGGCATGACGATGATGCGCATGCCCGTCTTCAC
>NZ_SRUU01000132.1 GCF_004791585.1 Mesorhizobium sp. M1C.F.Ca.ET.210.01.1.1 | reverse complement strand
GTCCGCGATAGCTTCGGTGGCCTGCTCGATGTCGAGTGCGTCGCATGGATCTATGATGGTCAGGTTCGGCATGCCGCGAAAGATGGCGATGTCCTCCGTCGCCTGGTGGCTGGGGCCGTAACCGGTGGTCAGTCCCGGGAGGGCGCAGACAATCTTGACGTCGAGCTTTGCCTCCGCGATCGCCATGCAGATGAAGTCGTAAGCGCGACGTGAGGCAAAGACCGCGTAGGTCGTTGCAAATGGCGTAAAACCTTCCCGGGCCATCCCGGCAGCCGCGCTCATCAGCAGCTGCTCCGCCATGCCCATCTGATAAAAGCGGTCCGGATGCTCCTGCGCGAAAACATGGAGATCGGTGTATTTGCCGAGGTCGGCCG
>NZ_SRUU01000131.1 GCF_004791585.1 Mesorhizobium sp. M1C.F.Ca.ET.210.01.1.1 | reverse complement strand
ATGCGACGACCTTGGCGATCGCCCGCATCACCCTCGATGAAGTGGAGCTGCTGCGCGGCTTGGTCGCGGACTGCGAGCGCCTGGCGCAAACCGATTCGGCTCCTCGCGCCCGGCTGGAAGAGATGCAGACCGGCATGGAAATCCATCGCGCAATCGCGCGATTTAGCGCCAACGCCATGCTCGCGGAAATGCTGAACGGACTTTTGGACAAGTGCCAGGTCTATGTCTGGATGGAGTTGACCCAGTTGAACGACTGGAAGGCGGCGCGTGACGACCATCACATGATCGTTGAAGCGATCGCTGCCGGGGACGCCGACACGGCCTGCCGCGAATCCCGCCGTCATATCCGGCAATCGAGGGATGGCATCCTGGACCTCAT
>NZ_SRUU01000130.1 GCF_004791585.1 Mesorhizobium sp. M1C.F.Ca.ET.210.01.1.1 | reverse complement strand
GGCAAGTTCGTTGAAGTGGATGAGACCTACATTGGCCGTCTCGCCGGTACGCCTGTGAAGAAGGGCGGCAGCGCGCACAAGAACACTGTCGTCACGCTGGTCGAGCGTGGCGGCAAGGCACGTTCCTTCCACGTGGATACTGCCCGCATGGGTAACGTCATGCCTATCGTCCGCGCCAACATCGCCCGCGAAAGCGCATTGATGACCGATGAGAGCGGTATCTATCGCCGCGCCAGCCAGGATTTCGCCTCGCACGAATTCGTCACGCACTCCAAGGACGAATACGTTCGCGGCAACTTCCACACCAACACGATTGAAGGCTATTTCTCGATCTTCAAGCGCGGCATGAAGGGCGTCTATCAGCATTGCGCCGAACACCA
>NZ_SRUU01000129.1 GCF_004791585.1 Mesorhizobium sp. M1C.F.Ca.ET.210.01.1.1 | reverse complement strand
ATCAGCGAGGTGACAGAGGGAGACCCTGCGATCGCAGATCGAGAGGATGTTGCCCGCCGGCTCATGACGATTCCGGGAATTGGCACTCGGAGCCACGGCCGGCGGCCGGCGGCAGCGGGCGCCAGTTCCAGAAGGCTCGCTAATTGCCCGCATGGCTGGCCTTAACCCGCGGGAACACTCGACCGGGGCAAGCCGAAGCTCCTCGGTATGATCAAGCAACGGGAACCGCTATGTTCGCAAACTTCTCGTTCATGGCGCGCGATCGTGCTTCCGTCATCTGGATCGAACACCGGGATCGGCTGAATGCTGGCTTGATGGTCTTCAGAGCCGGATGCACCCGAACAAGGCCATTGTTGCCTTTGCCGCCAAGACGGTGCGTAT
>NZ_SRUU01000012.1 GCF_004791585.1 Mesorhizobium sp. M1C.F.Ca.ET.210.01.1.1 | reverse complement strand
TTGTTGACCGGGTCGGCGATCAATCCCTTCCGGTGAAGTCGATCCGTCACGTCCCAGTCAAAGCCTTTCCAAGCACACCGTTCATTGTGCAGGGTCAGCCAAAGCAGCGCCAGGACTGCATCATCAATCTTGTCGGTGTCGATCTCCATCGCTGCAGCTTAACACAGACCGCACCCGCCGCGGCCCAGACCGGAGGGATACTTTCCAACTCGACTCGGCGGAGCTTTGCAGCGATGGTCGCACCGCGCCACCGCGCCACAGATTCGGCCGCGGCTGACGTATGAGGAGTGGAAGATGCGGCAGGCATTGATCGTATGGGGCGGATGGGAAGGGCACGAGCCTGAGGCTGGGGCGCGTGCCGTCAAGGCGATGCTCGAGGAGGAAGGCTTTGCCGTGCGCGTCGAGACAACGACCGCGGTGTTCGCCGATCCGGCGATCGCCGAGCTCAGTCTGATCGTGCCGATCTACACCATGTCCAAGCTCGCCAAGGCCGAAGAGGCAAACCTGACCAAAGCGGTCGAAAACGGCGTCGGCCTCGGCGGCTACCATGGCGGCATGGGCGACGCATTCCGCGAATCGACGGACTACCAGTTCATGTGCGGAGGACAGTGGGTCGCCCATCCCGGCAACATCATCGACTACCGGGTCAACATCGTGCGGCGCGACGACCCGATCGTAGCCGGCATCGAGGATTTCGTCTACCGCTCCGAGCAGTATTACATGCATGTCGATCCCTCGAACGAAGTGCTGGCGACCACCACCTTCTCGGGCGATCACGCGGCGTGGATCGACGGCGTCGTCATGCCGGTGGTCTGGAAGCGCCGGCACGGCAGGGGACGGGTGTTCTATTCGTCGCTCGGCCACGTGGCCAAGGAATTCGAAGTGCCACAGATGCGCACGATGCTGCGCCGCGGACTGGTGTGGGCGGCGCGTTGACTGCCTCCTAGAGCGTATCAGTCTCTACACGGAATCGCTGACCCGCTCTAAGTTTTGTTCTTACGCAATTCCGGACGAAAAACCGCTCGCACTCTTCCTGGAATTGCTCAAGGTCGTGGTGAGGATATGACTTTCACCTTAGCAGGTCGTGGATCGCTCCGAGTGTGACGAATGAGGCACTCAATCTCGGCTAAGGCTGCCGCAGCAGTCGGTCCGTACTCTCATGGCATCAGAGCCAGCGGAGAGATGGTCTTCTTGTCAGGACAGACGCCGATTGACGGATCTACGGGCCAACTTGTTGGGGGTGATATCAAGGACCAGGTGCGCCAAAGCTTGAGCAACTTGGCAGCTGTCTTGGCCGCAGCAGAGTTGAGCTTCGACGATGTCGTAAAGTGCAATGTCTTCCTCGTGGACATGGCTGATTTTGCGGCCATGAACGAGGTCTATGCGATGCATTTTCGCGCGCCTTTTCCTGCACGCACGACGATTGGAGTTGCATCCCTCCCGCTCGGCGCGCGCGTCGAAATCGAAATGATTGCGATCGGCCCGACTAAATAGCACTCCCCACCTTGAGCTTAGTCTGTCGCCCCAGAAGCAGGGGGCAAGCGTCACTCTGGAGATCGATCCGCGGCAGATCTGGCGGCAACGAATGCGTGCGGCGGCCCAGGCGACGAATCGCCCGTCTGTAAGGCCTGCTGGGAGCGGCAGGGCAGCTTGGCGCTGGGGATCCGGAGCGTGCCCGTTGATGAACACAATAGATCGTATGAATAAAAGATTTACATAAGACCTTGCCTTTCATACAACAGCGGGCAACGGCGTGCTCTATCGGAGAGGATTGCATGGAAACCATCGTTCTTTCGGATGCAATCGGCTGGATGCCTTCGGTCGACCAGGGTGGCGCAAGCGTGCACAACGCGGTCGTCAGCGTGCTGGGCAGCCGCATATTGGGCGGGGACTATGCTCCCGGTGACGCCCTGCCGCGCGAGGACGAACTCTGCGTCATGCTGGGCGTCAGCCGCACTTCCGTGCGGGAAGCGGTCAAGGTGCTGTCGGCCAAGGGCCTCGTCGAGGCCAGGCGGCGCGCCGGCGTGCGTGTGCTGCCGCGCGACAACTGGCGGCTGCTCGATCCGGTGGTGCTTGGCTGGCATCCGGCGATCCAGGACGACGAGGAACTGGTTTCCGGGCTCTTGGAGGCGCGCAGGATCTTCGAGCCCGCGGCGGCCGAACTTGCGGCCAGGCGCGCCACCGCCGCCGACCTCGCCGAGATCGAGCGCGCGGTGGTCGGCATGCGCGACAACATTCCGAACGATCTCAACGCGGTCTGCCAGGCCGATCTCGCCTTCCACAAGGGCGTGATTGCCGCCAGCCACAATGTGGTGCTCAAGGGGCTGGTCGGCATGCTGGAAGCAGCGCTGCGCGCCACGTTCCTCGTCACCAATCCGCTGATGGAAGCGCAGTCACGGGCTCTGTCGGCGCATGTCGCGGTGCTGGAGGCGATCCGCATCCGCGACACGGCCGGCGCCCGCGCCGCCATGAACCGGCTGCTCGACATCGCCGCCGACGACCTTCACGCCAAAGGGTGACGTTTCCGCCTTGACGTCTTTTTAGATCGTATGATAACTCAATTTCATATGATCTAAGTGCCGTCTGGGAGGAGTTGCGCTTGAGAATCGTGGCGATCACCACGCGCGTCGTGAACGCGGACATGCGCAACTGGGTGTTCGTGCGCATCGAGACCGACCAGCCGGGTCTCTACGGCTGGGGCGAGGCGACGCTGGAATGGAAAACCCAGGCCGTCGTCGGCGCCGTCAACGATCTTGCGCCGCTCTTGATCGGGCGCGATCCGCGCGACATCGAACAGGCGGTGCGCATCCTCAAGAAGCATTCGTTCTGGCGGCTGGGCGTCATCGGCATGTCGGCCGTTTCCGGCATCGAGTTGGCGCTGTGGGACATTTTCGGCAAATGGCTTGATCAGCCGGTCTGGCGATTGCTCGGCGGCAAGGTGCGCGACCGGGTCAAGGTCTATACGCATCTCGGCCTCGGCGACATGCGCGCCGTCTACGAAACGCTGGACGCGGAGCCGCTGGTGCAGCGCGCGTCGGAGGTCGTGTCCAGAGGCTATCGCGCGCTGAAGGCCGTCTTCATCCCCTACACCCACTATCACGCTCCGCTGGCCGACGTCGAAAAGGTCGGCCGCCTCATGGAGACGCTGCGCAAGACGGTCGGGCCGGAAGTCGAGATCATGGTCGACTTCCATGGTCGTCCCGCCTCGGCGTCGACCGCGCTCGCCTATATCGACGCGCTCACGCCGCACCGGCCGATGTTCGTCGAGGAACCGCTGCCGCCGGGCGAGACCTGCGCGCTGGCACAGCTCGCCGCCAAGTCGCGGGTGCCGATCGCCACCGGCGAGCGGCTGATCGACCGTCCCGAGTTCGACGAGCTTTTCCGGGCAAGAGCGGCGGATATCGTTCAGCCCGACATCTGCCACTGCGGCGGCCTGCTCGAGGCGAAGAAGATCGCCGCGATGGCCGAGGCGGTCTCCGTCGGCGTCGCGCCGCACAATCCGCTCGGTCCGATCGCCGGTGCGGCGGCGCTGCATTTCGCGGTCTCCACGCCCAACCACCTGATCCAGGAAGAGATGGTCGGTGCCGTGCCCTGGTATTTCGAGGTGGTGAAGGGGCCGATCCGCATGGTCGACGGCTGCTGGCAGGTCCCGGACGCGCCGGGCCTCGGGGTCGAGGTCGACGAGGCGGTCGCCGACCGGCATCCCTACAGGCCGGAAGTCATGCACACCACCAATGCCGTCCTTGCCGATGGCACCATCGTGGACTGGTGACGATGGCCGGGCGTCTCAAGGACAAGGTGGCGATCATCACCGGCGCCGGCCGTGGCATCGGCGAGGCGACGGCGCGGGCCATGGCGGCGGAGGGTGCCGCGATCGTCGTGGCGGAGAAGGACGCGGCCAGCGGAGCGAGCGTTGCCGCGTCACTTGTCGAAGCCGGCGCGCGGGCGTTGTTCGTGGAAACCGACGTCGCCGATAGCAGGTCCTGCGAAGCGATGGCCGAACAGGCGCTCGGCGCCTTCGGCCGCATCGACGTGCTGGTCGCCAATGCCGGCATCAACGTGTTCCACGAGCCGCTGGAAACCACCGAAGAGGAGTGGCGGCGCTGCTTTGCCGTTGATCTCGACGGCGTCTGGTACTCGGCCCGCGCCGTGCTGTCAGCGATGCGCGCCCGGAAGCAGGGCTCGATCGTTGCGATTGCATCCTGTCATTCCTTCGCGATCATCCCGTCGACCTTTCCCTATCCGGTCGCCAAGCACGGGCTGCTCGGGCTGGTGCGCTCGCTCGGCATCCAATACGCGGCCGAAGGTGTACGCGTGAACGCCGTCGCGCCAGGCTATATCGAGACGCAGATCGCAGTCGATTACTGGAACACCTTTCCCGACCCGCAGGCCGAGCGCCAGCGCATCTACGACCTGCACCCGCCGCGCCGCATCGGCAAGCCGGAGGAGGTGGCGATGACCGCCGTCTTCCTCGGCTCCGACGAGGCGCCGTTCATCAACGCCGCCTGCATCGTCATCGATGGCGGGCGATCGGTTCTCTACCACGAATGAGGTTTCGCGCCGGCGGCCGGTCGCCGGGAGGTGTTTCAAGCAGATCAAGTCCCGCCGGCCGGGATCGACAGGGAGGAAAACCATGAAACTGATGATCAAGGCATGCCTTGTGGCGGCCGCGACCGCCGCCGTCGCGCTGACGGTGCACGGCGCCGGCGCGCAGGACAAGATGAAGTTTGGCTACATCAACAAGATGGGCGACCATCCCTGGTTCGTGCGCGAGGTCAAGGGTGCCAAGGACAAGGCCGTCGAGCTCGGCGTCGATCTCCTGGTGCAGGACGTGCAGTTCGACGCCAACCTCGCCGTCACCACTTTCGACACCTATGTCGGCGACGGCGTCAAGGGCATCGCCGTGGTGGTGCCGGACCGCTCGCTCGGCCCGGTCGTCGCCGACAAGGCGAAGGCGGCCAAGATCGGCCTGATTGCGGTCGACGACGACATCGCCTTCGCCGACGGCACGCCGGTCGCCTATGTCGGCATGAACGCGCTCAATATCGGCAAGCAGGTGGGCGGCGAGATCGCCCGCATCGCCAAGGCGGAAGGATGGGACAAGGACCTCTCCAAGGTGCGCGTCGGCTCGATCGAGGACCAGAAGGCCGACACCTGCATGCGCCGCAACAAGGGCGCCGAGGAAGCGCTGGTGGCGGCGATCCCCGAGATCAAGTCGCGCATCGTCTCGATCCCCTACGACAACACCATGGTCAACGCGATCGATGTGGTGTCGACGACGCTGACGGCCAATCCGGATGCCGAGAAGTGGATATTCTTCTCCTGCAACGATGACGGCGTGCTTGGCGGCGTGCGCGCCACCGAAAATGCCGGCATGAAGGCGGAGAACGTCATCGGCATCGGCATCGACGGCTCGCGCTCCTGCGAGGCCTTCGGCGCCGGCAAGCCCTCGGGTTTCCGCGGCACGATGTGGCTGGACAGCGCCAAGCATGGCGCAGCCGCCATCCAGGCGCTCTACGACCAGGCCACTGGCAAGGAGATGCAGAAGGACTATTTCCAGGACGCCACGCTGATCAGCGGCGAGAACTTCGCCAAGTTTAAGGACACGCTCGGTTGCAAGTCCTAGGCTTCCCTCGGGCCTCGCGGCGGGCGGCTTCCTGCGGAGCCGCCCGTCCATGACCGTGCCCGTGGTTTCCGTCGAGAACGTCAGCAAGCGCTTCGGTGCCGTACCAGGCGCTGCGCGATGTTTCGGTCAGCTTCAATGCCGGCGAGATCACCGCCCTGATCGGCGAGAACGGCGCCGGCAAGTCGACGCTGATGCGTGTGCTGGAGGGCGAGCACAGGCCCGATACCGGCCTGGTGCTGGTCGACGGGCAGCCAGTGCAGCTCAGCTCGCCGCGCGCCGCGCATGGTTCGGGCATCCGCGTCATCCACCAGGAGCCGGAGATCATCCCGGAGCTGACAGTGGCGGAAAACATCTTCATCGGCGACATCAAGGCGCGCGGCGGGATTTTTCTCGACCGCGCCGATCTCGAAAGGCGCAGTCTCGATCTATTGCGCACCTTTGGCGTCGTCGACGTGCTGTCGCCCGGACAGCGCTGCCATGGCCTCAGTCCGGCGCTCAGGCAGCTCATCGAGATCATGCGCGCGCTGCGGCCAGGGGCACGGCTGCTCGCCCTCGACGAGCCGACCTCGTCGCTGACGGAGGACGAGGCGCAGCGGCTGTTCCGCGTCATCCGGCGCCTCAAGGCCGACGGTGTCGCGGTGATCTATATCTCGCACCGGCTGCGCGAGATCATCGATCTGGCCGATCGCTGTGTGGTGATGCGCGACGGCAGCCGTGTCGCCGACGAGCCGATCGAAGCACTCGACGAGCAACGCATGGTGCGGCTGATGGTGGGCCGGCCGGTAAGCGACCTGTTCAATCGAAAGGAACGCGCGCTCGGGCCCGTCCGGCTGGCGCTCGAGGGCGTCACCACGCGCCGCGTCGAAGATATCAGCTTCGAGGTGAGGGCCGGCGAGATCGTCGGGCTGGGCGGCCTGGTCGGCGCGGGACGGACCGAAGTCGCGCGCTCTATCGTCGGCCTCGATCCGCTGCTCTCCGGGCGGATGACGGTCGGCGGCAGGCCTTACAAGCCGCGCGAGCCCGCCGATGCGGTGGCGGCCGGCATCGGCCTGGTGCCGGAGGACCGCAAGCAGGAAGCGCTGCTCTTGATGCAGGCGGTGCGCGACAATGTCAGCCTCGTGGTGCCCGACAAGGTGTCGCGCTACGGTTTCTTCAGCCGCAGGCGCGAGCGCGCGCTGGTCGCCCGCCATGTCGCCGAACTCAGGGTGAAGACGCCGTCGATCGAGCAGGCGGTCGGAAAACTTTCCGGCGGCAACCAGCAGAAGGTTGTCTTTGCGCGCTGGCAGGCGCGCGGGCCGGCGGTGCTCATCCTCGACGAGCCGACGCGCGGCATCGACGTTGGCGCCAAGGCGGAGATCTACAGGCTCATCGAGAGCCTGGCCGACCAGGGTCTCGCCATCCTGCTGATCTCCTCGGAAATGCCGGAACTGCTCGGTCTCGCGGATCGCGTGCTGGTCATGCAAAGCGGGCGCGTCAGCGGCGAACTGCCGTGGCAGGCGGCGAGCGAGGAGGCGGTGCTGGCGCTCGCCATGCGCTCGGACAAGAATGCAATCGAATGGAGGGTGTTGTGACCGATACCGCGACCGCCGGCCGCGAGCGCGCGCCTGCAAGCCTGTTTGGCCGCATCGGCGCGCAGAACATCAGCCTCTTGATTGCGCTGGTCGTGCTGCTGGCAATCTTCGGCGCGCTCAGGCCCGACGTGTTCTTCACGCCGCGCAACCTGATCAACATAGGGCTGGCGGTCACTATCCTCGGCATCCTCGCCATGGCGCAGACAGTCGTCATCGTGTCGGGCGGGCTCGACATCTCGGTCGGATCGATCGTGGGCTTGAGCACAATGGTGCTGGCCGTCGCCGCCCAGGAGACCGGCTCGATCCCGGCCGGCATTCTCGCCGGCCTGCTCGCCGGACTTGCAGCGGGCGCGGTCAACGGGCTGATCATCGTCTACGGCCCGGTCAACGCGGTGATCGCGACGCTTGGAACGATGTCCGCCTTTCGCGGCCTCGCTTATCTGATGAACAACGGCAACTCCATTCCGATCACCGGCGACAGCCTGCGCGCGCTGGGCATCGGCACGCTGCTTGGCCTGCCCTTCGCCATCTGGCTCTTGATCGCCGCGATGGCGGCGTTCATCGTCTTCACCCGCGAGACCGTTGTCGGGCGCAACATCTACGCGCTCGGCGGCAACCCGACGGTGGCGCGGCTCGCCGGCATTCCGATCCGCCGCTACCAGATCTCGATCTATGCGATGAGCGGCTTCGCCGCGGCGGTGGCCGGCCTGGTGCTCGCCAGCCGCACCATGTCCGGTCAGCCTGCCTCCGGCAGCCAGGGGCTGGAACTTGAGGCCATCACCGCCGCGATCCTCGGCGGCTGCGCGCTGCAGGGCGGCAAGGGCACGATCGTCGGCGCCATGCTGGGGGTGCTGATCATCGGCGTCCTCAACAACGGCATGATCCTGACCAGCGTGCCGACCTTCTATCAGCTGCTTGCCAAGGGCGCGCTGCTGATCCTGGCGGTCATCGTGCAGGAGCGCCAGCGCGCGCGGTCGGGGGAGTAGCCCGTGTGCGCAGGTCAGCCGCTACGCGCTTGCGAGACGGGTCTCAATCTCGAAGCATTGGATTCCGGTGCTATTTCAGGAATTGACGGAAGCGGCGGAGCGAGAACGCAAACAGCAGCGTACCGATGAACAACAGTGCCGCAAGCTGCGGCCAGACGACATCGAGGCCCGCGCCGCGGAAAAGCACCGCCTGGGCCAGCATGACGAAATGCGTGTTGGGCGCGGCGAGCATGATGGCCTGGATAGCGAGCGGCATGCTCTCGCGCGGAGTCACGCCGCCGGACAGCACCTGCAGAGGCAGGAGCACCATCATCAGCAACAGGCCGAATTGCGGCATGGAACCGGCGATGGTGGCAAGGAATATCCCCATGCACGTCATGGCGACAATGTCGAGGGCCGCGCCCACCATGAAGAGCGCGATCGATCCGTTGATCGGGACCGACAGCAGTCCCTGGATGACGAAGACGAGCGCCAGGCCGGACGCTACGAGCACAACGATGCTCATCGACCAGATCTTGCTTGTCATGATCTCGAACGGGGTGACCGGCATCACCAGGAGGTGCTCGATCGTCCCGTGCTCGCGCTCGCGTATCAGCGCCGCGCCGGTAAGCACGATCGACAGCATCGTGATGGAGGAGATCGCATCGGTGACGGCGCCGAACCAGCCCTTGTTGAGTTCGGGGCTGAAGCGCGCCCGCATGTCGAGGTCGACCGGAAGGGAAGCCTTGGAGCGGTAGTGGTTCAGGAATTCGTCCACCTGTCCGGAAACGATCGACTGAATGTAACCTCCGCCGGTAAATGCCTGCGACATACGGGTGGCGTCGATGTTGAGCTGAACCGTTGGCGACCGGCCGGCCAGGAGATCGCGCTGGAAGTTCGGCGGAATGTCCAGCGCGAAGGTGTCCGTGCCTGAATCCATGCGGCTGTCCATCTCAGGCTGGGAGATAAGCAGGGGCGCGGTGAAGTAGGGCGGATAAAATGCCGTGACGATACGCGATGAGACCGGCGACTGATCCTCGTCGACGATGGCGATCGGAGCGTGATTGAGCGTCTCTGGCATCGCCTTGGACGCGGTGTAGATGGCGGCGGTGAAGGCGTAGACGATCAGCACTAGCATCATCGGATCCCGCACGAGGCCGCGCAGTTCCTTTATGCCGAGGTTGTATATGTTGGCGATGCGCATTAGCGGGCCTGTTTTCTCAAGAAAGCCGCTCCAAGGCCGAGCAGCACCGGAATGGCGACGAGCAACGGCACGAACGCGCCGGACAGGTCGGCAAAGCTGAGCGCCTTGGAAAAGACGCCGCGCGAGATCGTCACGAAATAGGTGGTCGGATAGATCCGGCCGATGAACGCGCCCACGCCCTGGAGCGACGACACCGGATCGATCATGCCCGAATATTGGGTGGCGGGGATCATGGTAAGCAGCGCGGTTCCGAAGATTGCCGCGATCTGGCTGCTCATGAAGGTCGACAGAAAAAGTCCCATTGCCGTCGTGGCCATGACGTAGAGAAGGGCAGCGACCGCGAAAGCCGGAAGACTGCCGGTCAGGGGCACGCCAAAAATGAAGATGGCAAAGATCGTCAACAGCGCGAAGTTCAGCATCGCAAGGACGACATAGGGGATCTGCTTGCCGACCAGGAACTCAAGCCGGGTCACGGGCGTGACGTAGAAATTGATGATGGAGCCGAGTTCTTTCTCGCGTACGACGCTCAGTACGGCCAGCATCGCCGGGATCAGCAGGAGAAGCATCGGGATAACGGCCGGAACGATGGCGTCGAGGCTTCGTACGTCGGGATTGTAGCGATAGCGGATATCGAGCTGGAAGGCGCTGGCGGTGGCGGCGTCGCCGTAGAGTTCGCGCGCCTTGCGCGTAAGCCAGCCGGCATGCATTCCCGAGACATAGCCCTGCACGGTTTCGGCGCGCGCCGGCATGGCGCCGTCGATCCACGCGCCGATCGTGACTTGGCGGCCGCGCGCGAGGTCGCGTCCGAAGCCGGGTGGAATCTCGATGGCGAGACTGAGTTCCCCGTCTTCCATGCGCCGGTCGAGATCGGCATAGTCGGTGATCGGAGCCTTCTCGGTGAAATAGCGCGAGCCGGCGATCTGGAGCGTATAGTCCCGGCTGATCGTCGTGTCGTCGCGATCAAGGACGGCAAAGGAGAGATTCTCGACGTCCATGTTGATGCCGTAGCCCACGACAAACATCAGGATGAGGCTGCCGATGGTGGCCAGCGTGGCGCGGATCGGATCGCGTACGAGTTCAAGCGCCTCGCGCCGGGTGTAGGCGAACATGCGGCGCAGATCGAAGAAACGGCCGGCACGGCTCTTTTCAGGGCGGCTATGCGGCGCACCGGGCGCTTCCGCGAGCGGCATTATTTCAGCGGCTGGGCCGGGCGTATCAGGCTGCTCCAAACCTGCCGCTTCCTCCAGATATCCGACAAAGGCCTCCTCCAGCGTTGCCGCCGAGCGGCTCTCGACGATGCTGGCGGGCGTGTCGCTGATCAGGACTTTGCCGGCATGCATGAGCGAGATGCGATCGCAGCGCTCCGCCTCGTTCATGAAATGCGTGGAGACGAAGATCGTCACGTTCCCCTTGCGGGAGAGGTCGCCAAGAATCCGCCAGAACCCGTCGCGGGCAACCGGATCGACGCCGGAGGTAGGCTCGTCGAGGATCAGTATCTCCGGAGAATGGATCATCGCCACCGCCAGCGACAGCCGCTGGCGGATGCCGAGCGGCAACGCTTCGGGCAGCGTGTCGACATTGTCGGCCAGACCGAACTGACGCGCGACCTCCTCGACCCGGGACGGGATCGCGGCGTCGGCCATGCCGAAGAGACGGGCATGCAGCACCAGGTTCTGCTGAACCGTCAGCTCCGAGTAGAGGGAGAATCCCTGCGACATGTAGCCGACACGTCGCCGCACTTCGATGTCGCGAGGGTCGATCTCGCGTCCAAACAGCCGTGCCTTGCCCTGGCTCGGCTCAAGCAGTCCGGTCAGCATCTTCATGGTGGTCGTCTTGCCGCAGCCATTCGAGCCCAGGAAGCCGAAGATTTCGCCCCGGCCGATGCGGAAGCTCACGTCGTCGACGGCGGTGAAATCGCCGAAACGCATGGTGAGGTGTTCGGCCTCGATGGCGGACACACCGTCGGCATCGGCGGGCCGCGGGGGGATCACCACTGTCTCGTGGCTGCCTCGCTTCTGCGGCGGGAGAAGGGCGATGAAGGCGGCGTCGAGGTCGGGCGCGCCGGTCCTTTCAAGCAGGTCGGCCGGGGCTCCGGATGCGAGCACCCGGCCTCCATTCATCGCCACCAGCCAGTCGAAGCGCGAGGCCTCCTCCATGTAAGCCGTTGCGATGACGACGCTCATGCCGTCGCGGCTCTTGCGGATCTCATCGATCAGTTCCCAGAACTGGCGGCGCGACAAAGGATCGACGCCGGTGGTCGGCTCGTCCAGGATCAGGAGGTCCGGATCGTGGATGAGGGCGCAGCAGAGGCCGAGTTTCTGTTTCATGCCGCCCGAAAGCTTGCCGGCCTGCCGATCGGCGAAAGGTGCAAGCCCGGTGCGCCTCAGAAGCTCACCGATGCGGCGTTCCCGCTCCTGCCGGTCATGCCCGAAAAGGCGGCCAAAGAAGTCGATGTTGTCGAAGACGGACAGCGTCGGTGCCCTGCGGCATATAGGCGATCCTGGGGTAGACGCTCTGCCGATGATGGAGATCGGCCATGTCGCCGCCCAGCACCTCGACATGCCCTTCCTGTATCGTCCGCGCCCCGGCGATCAGGGAAAGCAGGCTGGATTTGCCGACGCCGTCCGGTCCGATCAGGCCGACCATACAGCCGGCGGGGACGTCCAGCGATATGGCATTGAGAGCCTCGACCTTTCCATAGACATGGCCGACGTTCTCCAGCCGCGCGACCTGTCTTGAAGACAAGGCCGCGGCGCCGTCCGGTCGAGCATTCATTGCACAAGCTCTCCCTGGACGCCGTCCGGCCATTCAGCCTGCGCATCGAGTCGCACATAGGCCACACCGGGCAGACCGGTCTTGACCTGCTGGATATATTTGCGGAGCAGCTCCGGCGGGATATGCGCCTTGATCCGGAACATGAGCTTCAGGCGCTCTTCTTCCGTCTCCACGGTCTTGGGTGTGAACTGGGCGACGTCCGCGACGAAGGTTACCTTGGCGGGGATGATGTATTGCGGTGCCGCGTCGAGCACGAGGCGCACCTCGGAGCCGAGCGCGACGCGTCCAGCCTGCGCGGTAGAGAGGAAGAAGGTCATGTAGACGTCTCCCAGGTCGACGAGGTTGAGCACACGTCCGCCGGCCGCGAGCACCTCGCCGGGCTCCGCCACACGGAATTGCACACGTCCATCGCGCGGCGACTTCAGCGTTGCATCGTCAATGTCGGCATCGATGCTCTCGATTGCCGCCTGTGCGGCATCGACCGCGGCCTTGGCATCGACCACTTGTGCCCTCGCCGCGTTGATGGCCGCCTCGCTGGCGGCGAGCTGGGCCTGCGCCGCGGCCACCGCGGCCTTGGCGCTCTGCTCGGCGGCGCGGTCGTTGTCCAGAACCTGCTGGGAGACGGTGTTGTTGACCGCAAGCTGCTGGGAGCGCGCCAAGGTCCGCTCGGCGGCGTCGAGCTCAGCCCCGCGCTGAGCAACGACAGCGGCCGCTGCCGTCTTTTCGGCTTCGCGTTGCGTCACCAGGCTGCCGGCGGTATCGACCCCGATGGTGGCGCGCTGCAGCTGCGCCCCGGCCTGGCGCTGCTGAGCCTCGAGCTGCGTGGTATCCATGCGGGCAAGCACTTCGCCGGCTTTGACGAAATCACCTTCGCCGACAAGGATTTCCTTGATCCGCCCTGGCGCCTTGGTGGAGATGTCGATTTCGACCGCTTCGATGCGGCCGTTGCCGCTGGCGATGCCTTGCGGCGGCGCCCCGTCCTTGGATCTCTGCCACGCGTAGTAGCCGGCTGCTGCGAGAGCGATCAGAACAACGGGGAACAGCCACCGTGGTGAGCTCTTCATAGCTGGCCTCCCGCGTCGCGCGACGCGCCGGCTGGCGCGGGCGGTGCAGAATGGATCTGTTCAGGGCTCAACTTGATGCCGACCATGGCAGGGGGGACTCCGTTCAGGGCTGCGGGTTGAACGGGACCAAAACAGAGGCCCGGCATGCCGACCTTGATCCGCATCAATCGCGGGAGAGCATGCCCGCGGCGCGGAACGGAGACGTTGTCGAGGCCACCAGAAAATCCGCGCGCCGTTCCATCGCATCGAGGCGCGCGCCGACCTTCGGATTGACCGATCGCAATGCGAGCGGGTGCGCCGACTCAGACGCTTTCGAGATAGGTCTCGATCTCGAAGTCGCTGACGTTGAGCGCGAAGGTGTTGAGTTCCTGGCGCTTGCAGGCGATGAAGCCGTCGCGCAGCACGGCCGGGAAGATTTCCGAGACACGCGGCCCGGTCTCGAAAGCGGCGATCGCCGATGCCCAGTCCGGCGGCAACTTGGCGAGCGGCAGCCCCTGTCCCTCGCCGCCGGTCGGCTCGCCGGGCGACAGTTGCCGTTCGATGCCGATCAGCGCCGCGCCCAGGATCGCCGCCAGCACCAGATAGGGGTTGGCGTCCGCGCCGGAGACGCGATGCTCAATGCGGCGCGCGGCCGACGGGCCGCCCGGAATGCGGATCGCCACCATGCGGTTCTCGTAGCCCCAGGCGACGGCGGTCGGCGCGTAGGAGCGCGGCCGCAGCCGGCGGTAGGAATTGAAGTGCGGCGCGAACACCAGCGTGCTTTCGGCCATGGCCGAAAGCAGGCCGCCGACGGCATGGCGCATGGTCTCCGAGCCTTGGTCGCTGCCATCGTCGAAGATGTTGCGGCCTTCCTTGTCGACGACGCTGAAGTGGACATGGAAGCCGTTGCCGGCGCGCTCGCCATAGGGCTTGGCCATGAAGCAGGCGGCGAAGCCGTGCTTGCGCGCGATGCCCTTCACGGTGCGCTTGAACAGCACCGCGTCGTCCGCCGCGCGCAAGGCGTCGGGAACATGGTTGAGGTTGATCTCGAACTGGCCGACCCCGTTCTCGGCGATCGCGGTGTCGACCGGAATACCTTGCATGCGGCAGGCTTCGTAGATGTCATGGATGAAGGCCTCGAAATCGTCGATCTCGTCGATCGAAAGCGCCGCGTCGGAATCGAGGCGCCGGCCGGTGACCGGCGAGACAGGACCGACAGGCCGCTGCGACGTCGGGTCGACGAGGTAGAATTCGAGTTCCGTGGCGGTGACAGGCGTCAGGCCGAGCGCCGCATAGCGGTCGAGGATGCGGGCCAGCGCGCGGCGCGGGTCGCCGAGATAGGGCGCGCCGGTTTCATCCGCGAGCCAGAGCGGCAGAAGCGCGGTGGGATGCGCCGTCCAGTTGACGGGCAGGATGCCGCGTCCGGTCCAATGACAAAGCCCATCGGCGTCGCCGGTCGAGAAGACCTGGGCGTTGCCTTCGATGTCCTCGCCCCAGATGTCGAGCCCGATCAGCGAATAAGGCATGCGCAGCTTGCCTTCGAGCGCCTTGCGCGCCTGCTCGACCGGTATGCGCTTGCCGCGCATGATGCCGTTGAGGTCGCACACCGCGGCCCTGAGGCTTTGGATGTCGTTCCTGCTTTCAAGCCAGTTCAAAACGTCCGCGATTGCATCGCCCAATTTTCAGCCTCTGTTTTTTCGGAGGTGCTGTAGCCCATACGGCTACGATATCCCATTTTCAGCTTGTGAGTTCTCGAAGGTCGCCCTGGCTGTCGCCTGGGAATTTTCTTTCATTTTTTCAAATCACTAGCTGGGATATCGGGCGGCATTTCGGGTCCATTTTGTGCGATCTGCGATCGCAACATAGACGGCGAGTGACGGAAAGCCAAGGGGGCATTTGAGCGGTCACCGTCAGGACGGTTGCTGGATGGTGAAGGCCGACGGCGGTCGGCCTACTCGCTGCGGCCCCTAATGCCGCAGCTCCGGGAACTTGATCTGCTTGAGTATGTGTGTGGCACCTTCGTCGATGTCGCGCACGATGGCCGCGCGGGCCCGTTCGGCGTCCTGCGCCTCGATCGCTGTCACCACCTCCTCGTGATAGTCGATGCCGAGAATGCCGGCGAGGTCGTCCTCGAACCCGATGCGCAGGTTGCGCAGGAAGGGCCCGACCTGCATCCAGACCGTCTCGATCAGGAAGATCATCTGCTCGTTGCCGCAGTGGCGGTAGATCGAGAATTTGAAGTCGTGGTTCTTGCGCAGATAGTCGTCGATGTCGCCGCTGCGGGCGGCCTGGGTGAGCGCGGCGCTGTGGCGGCGGATGGCGCGCAGATTGTTGCCGTTGATGCGCTTTGTCGCGAGTTCGGTGGCGGTACCTTCCAGGATCGTGCGCACGTCGGTCAGCTGCTGGAAACGATCGGCCGAGATCGTCGGCACCTCGACGCTGCCGTTCGGCATCGGGCTCAAGGCCTTGAGCGCCTGCAGCCGCATGAAGGCGCTGCGCACCGGCATGTCGCTGGTGCCGAGCTCCTTGGCGAGCTTGCGCGAGGTCAGTTTCTGGCCGGGCTGGAGCTGGCCCGACATCAGCGCCCGCACCAGTTCCAGATAGACTTTCTCATGCAGGGGTACTGTGTCGAGGGCAGTCAGTCCGAATTGTGTCTTGTCGGCCATTGGCTATGCGCTGCTTCGTCCGTCCTGAAATCTGTTTCGACACGCAATCTGCCGGGATACCTGGCCGGCGGGTCGCACGATAGACGGTTAAAGCGCGCCGCCGCAAGGGAGGCCAGGGCGCCATTCCGGCTGGCCCAACGGCGCCATGGCCGGTACCGGGCCCTGCCGCAATCACCCCATTTGACGGATGTCGTCGTCCGACAATATGGTCGATCGCAATCATGGAAAGAGGCAGTCATGGAACAATGCTGGCGCTGGTACGGCCCGAACGATCCGGTCACGCTCGATCACGTCAAGCAGGCAGGTGCCGCGGGCATCGTGACGGCGCTGCACGGCATCTATGACGGCAGCGCCTGGCCGCTGGATGCGATCCTCGAGCGCAAGCGCATCATCGAGGCGGCGGGCCTGACCTGGTCGGTGGTGGAGAGTATTCCCGTCCACAACTCGATCAAGACCGGCTCACCCGAGCGCGAGCGTTACGTCGGCTGGTACAGGGACACCATCCGGGCGCTCGCCAAGGCAGGCATCTCCACCATCTGCTACAATTTCATGCCGGTGGTCGACTGGACCCGCACCGATCTGATGTACAGGCTGCCGACCACCGGCTATGCGCTGCGCTTCGACGCGCTCGATTTCGCTGCCTATGACGCCTTCGTGCTGAAGCGGCCGAATGCCGAGGCGAGCTACAGCCCGGCCCGGCTCAAGGAGGCGCAAGTGCGGCTGAAGACGCTGAGCGCCGAGGACATCGACAGGATAGAGCGCAACCTGATCGCCGGCCTGCCGGCCACCGAGCGCACCTACAATCGCGATACGATGCGCGAAGCGCTCGCCGACTATGCCGCGATCGGGCCGGCGGAGCTGCGCGCCAATCTCGCCTGGTTCCTGAAGGAGATCATCCCGGTCGCCGAGGAAGTCGGCGCGCGTATGTGCATCCATCCGGATGATCCGCCCTTCTCGCTCTACGGCCTGCCGCGGGTCGTCTCCACCGCCGATGACGCGCGCTTCATCCTGGGAGCGGTCGACAGCCCTTCGAACGGCCTCACCTTCTGCACCGGCTCCTACGGCGTGCGCGCCGACAACGATCTCGTCGCGATGATCGAGGAATTCGCGCCACGGATCCATTTCGCGCATCTGCGCAACGTGACGCGCGAGAAGGACGGCTCCTTCTATGAGGCGGAGCATCTGGAAGGCTCGACCGATATGGCCGCAGTCGTCCTGGCGCTGATGAAGGAGGAGGCGCGCCGCCGTGAGGCCGGCCGGTCCGACTGGCGCATTCCGATGCGCCCCGACCATGGCCACCTGCTCGCCGACGATATCGGCAAGACCAGGATCAACCCCGGCTACTCGCTGATCGGCCGGCTGAAGGGCCTTGCCGAGCTGCGCGGCATCATGCGCGCGGTGGAGCGGTTCGAACTGGCCTGAGGTCCGTCAGCTGATCCGCGCGTCGATGATCTCGACGAAGCGCGCGAAGAGGCCGGCCTGCGACTTGATCTTGAGCTTGCGATAGATGTTGCGGCGATGGACCTTGACGGTGCCGGGCACGATCCTGAGCGCCCTGGCGATCGATTCCGTGGAGTGGCCTTGCAGCACAAGGTCGACGACCTGTTTTTCGCGCGAGGTCAGCGACAGGCTCTTCCAGATATGCGCACGATCGAGCTCGTTGGCCGTCGCGACGGCCTCGCCCGGTGGCGGGGCCGCCACCTCGTCGGCAGGCAGGGCCGGCCAGCGGAGCTTGCAGAAACCGATCACCGCCGGCGCCATGTCGCGCAGCAGCCTGGCATCGGCAGTTCCGAACGGCCCGGAGGCGCGCAGCCGCATCAGCGACAGCACCAGCGCATCCTTGCCGGCCAGCGGGACGAAGAATCCTACCTCCTCGGCGAGCCTGGTCTGGCTGTAATAGGAGCGGTAGTACTCGCTGGCGTAGAAGCGGTCGGGTGCCAACTCGCGCATGCGCCAGAAACCCTCCTTGCGCTCGACCGCTGCATGATGGAAGGGGTCGAGCAGATAGGGTCCCTCCTGATAGAGCGCGACGAAGATGTGGCTTTCGGCCGGCGAGAAGGTCTCGAACAAGAGCGGCGGCCGCCCAGCGCCGCGATAGCCGAAGATCACGCAGTGGTCGAAGCGGACATGTCCGCGCAGCCAGCCGACGATCGCCTTGCCGAAAAGGTCGCCGCCGGTCTCGCGCGTTGCGGCGATCACGGCGGCCAAGGCGTTGTAGTCGTCACTGCGGGAGGCCAAGTCATACCCCTCTGAACGATAAAATCGTCTAAATATACCACCCGCGAGGTATATACTAGCTGCTATTGGCTCTGCTAGCGTCACGACATTGCCTCACGCTGTCGCTGGAGCCCGTGGCTTGACTGCAGTGCCCGATATCGAGTTTCGCGCGGTCACCAAGCGCTACGGCGCCGTTACCGCGGTCAGCGGCATCGACCTTGCCATCCCGCCCTCCGCCTTCGTCGCGCTGCTCGGTCCCTCCGGCTGCGGCAAGACGACCTGCCTGCGCATGATCGGCGGCTTCGAGCAACCGAGCGAAGGCCAGGTGCTGATCCGCGGCCGCGACATGGCCGGAACGCCGCCCTACCGGCGCCCGGTCAACATGGTCTTCCAGCAATACGCACTGTTCCCGCATCTCGATGTCGAGGAGAACATTTCCTATGGCCTGCGCCAGGCGAGGCCGCGGCTGTCATCGCGCGAGATCGCGTCAAGGGCCGGAGAGGCCCTGGCGATGGTGCAGCTCGCCGGCTACGGGCGCCGCAAAATCCACGAGCTCTCCGGCGGCCAGCAGCAGCGCGTCGCGCTGGCCCGCGCATTGGTCAACAAGCCGGCGGTGCTGCTTCTCGACGAGCCGCTGGCGGCGCTGGACAAGAAGCTGCGCACCGACATGCAGATCGAGCTGCAGAACCTGCAGCGCGAGATCGGCATCACCTTCGTGCTGGTCACCCACGACCAGGAGGAGGCGCTGTCGATGAGCGACTTCGTCTGCGTCATGAATGGCGGCCGCGTCGTCCAGCTCGGACAGCCGAGCGAGATCTATGACGAGCCGGCCGACCTGTTCGTCGCCGACTTCGTCGGCAAGACCAATCTCTTGAGCGGCAAGGTGGCAGGCTTGTCCGGCGACCTCGTCGACGTCGCGCTCGCCGACGGCACGGTCATCGCTGCCCGCAAGCGGGTGCCGCTCAACCGGGGTGAGGCCGTATCCGTCAGCCTGCGGCCGGAATCGCTCAGCCTTTCGGCGCCTGGCGAGGGCAGCTTGAAGGGCATCGTGCGCAACCGGATTTTCCTCGGCTCGACGGCGGAATACGCGATCGAGGTCCAGGGCATCGGATCACTGCTCGCCAAGGCCGACCACCTGATCGGCCAGGGCAACCTTTTCAAGCCGGGCGAACCCGTCGCCATCGGCTTTGCCGCCGGAGCGCCGCTGGCGTTTCCGCAACTCAAGAACAACGGGACCAACCAGAGGGAAGACCAACATGTCGAAATCCTATCGTGACGGACTGCCGATAAGCCCTGAAAAATTCGTCGACCAACTGATGCGCCTGAAGCGCGGCTCGATCGGCCGGCGCGAGTTCCTCGGCCTCACCGGTCTTGGTGTCGCGACCGCGGTGATGGCGCGCGAGCTCGGTATCATGCCGGCGCCGGCCTTCGCCGCCGAAAGCCTCGGCGACCGCATGTCGATCGCCACCTGGCCGAACTACCACGACCCGCAGACCTTCGAGAATTTCAAGGCCGAGACCGGCGTGGCCGTCGAGGTCAACGTCTTCGGATCGAATGAGGAGATGCTGGCCAAGCTCCAGGCCGGCGGCTCGGGCTGGAGCCTGTTCGTGCCGACCAACTACACCATCTCGACCTACAAGAAGCTCGGCATCATCGAGGCGCTCGACATGGCCAAGCTCGGCAATTTCGACGGCTCGCAGGAAGATGCGCGCTTCACCGCTGAAGGCACGATCGACGGGACGATCTACGCCGTGCCGAAGAACTGGGGCACGACCGGCTTTGCCGTCAACACCAAGAAGCTCGCCAAGCCGATGTCGAGCTGGAAGGAGTTCTGGGACACCGCCATGGCGGAAGGCGACGGTCGCGCCATGGTGCATGACTATCAGCTCACCACCATCGGCAATGCGCTGAAATATTACGGCTATTCGTTCAACTCGCTGAAGCAGGACGAGCTCGCCAAGGCTGAGGAGCTGCTGCTCAAGGTCAAGCCGCATCTGTTCGCGGTGTCGAGCGACTACCAGCCGGGGATGCGCGCCGGCGATGCCTGGATGACCATGTGCTGGACCAATGACGGCGCGCAGCTCCACCGCGACATCCCGGAGATCGCCTATGTGCTCGGCAAGGAAGGCGGCGAGATCTGGACCGACTTCTACGCCATTCCCAAGGATGCGCCGAACAAGCCGGCCGGCTACGCGCTGCTCAACTACCTGATGAACCCGAAGGTGGCGGTGAAGGAGCATCTCGCCAATGGCGCGCCCTCGACCGACGCGCGCGTCAATGCGCTGCTGCCCAAGGAGGTGCTGGACAATCCGATCCTCTATCCGGCGGCGGATCTCTTGAAGCCGCTGGAGTTCGGAGCGGCCGCGACGCTCACCGATCCTGGCCGCGCCGAGCTGATGGCGCGTTTCAAGTCGGCTTGACCGGCACCGGCCACAAATCCGATCCAGACAACGCAACCGGCGGACGAACGTCCGCCGGTACTGAAGCGGCTTTCTCGATGCGCGGCAGTCTCCTACGCAAAAATATCCTGACCGCGCTGTTGCTTGCCCCGGCGACGCTGTGGCTGGTGGTGTTCCTGGTGCTGCCCTTCATCGCGATCGCCATCTTCAGCGTCGGCGAGCGGGCGCCCGAGGGCGGCTATCAGGCCGCGCTCACCTTCGCGCAATATGCCAACCTGCCGGCGCGGGCGACCGCCTTCTGGAACACGATGGTGCTGGCCCCTGTCGGCGCGCTCGCCTGCCTGTTCGTCGCTTATCCGGTTGCCTACTACCTCGCTTTGCGCGCGCCGCAGCGCTGGCGGCTGATCCTGCTCGCGCTGATCGTCATCCCGTTCTGGACCAGCCTTCTGATGCGCACCTATGCCTGGATGTACATCCTCGGCGGGCGCGGCATCCCGGCCCTGCTCGCCTATGTCGGCATCGAGGACCTCAGGCTGATCAACACGCCGGGCGCGGTGCTGCTCGGCATCGTCTACGGCTACCTGCCGCTGATGATCCTGCCGATCTATGTCAGCCTGGAGCGGCTCGACCGCCGGCTGCTGGAGGCTTCCGCCGATCTCGGCGCGACGCCGCTTTCGACGTTCATCGGCGTGACGCTCAGGCTGTCGCTGCCCGGCGTGATGACCGGCTTCTCGCTGGTTATGATCCTGTTGCTCGGCGAATATCTGATCCCGACGCTGCTCGGCGGCGGCAAGGTGTTCTTCATCGGCAACGCGCTGGTCGACCTCTTCCTGCAGTCGCGCAACTGGCCGTTCGGATCGGCCATCGCCATCACGCTGGTGCTGGTCTCGGTGGTTGTGCTGATCGTCGCCAACCGCATCTCGACCCGGCTCTCGGGCGCACGCCGGGTGGACCTGATCTGATGCGTGCCTTCGTCGTCGCCGTCTTCGCCTTCCTCTATCTGCCGATCGCGCTGGTCGTGCTGTTCTCCTTCAATGCCGGCCAGCACGCCAGCGAGTTCACTGGCTTCTCCGTGCAATGGTACGGCAAGGCGCTGTCGAACCCGTTCCTGGTCGAGGCGCTGAAGAACAGCCTCTTTATCGCCACCACCAGCGCACTGCTCGCGGCCTTCTGCGGCACGGCCGCGGCGCTCGGGCTGCAGCGTGTCGGCGCACGGACGCGGGCGCTCTTCGATGCGCTGCTGGGCGCCGCGATCGTTGTTCCTGGCGTCGTCATCGGCATCTCGACGCTGGTGGCGCTGGTGCAGCTTTTTGCGGTCGTCAATCCGTTCCTCGCCTCGCTGTGGCCGACCGACCAGCCGCCGCGGCTTGCGCTCGGCTATGGCTCGATCATTGCCGCGCACGGCCTGTTCTCGATGGCGCTGGTGACGATGATCGTCGGCACCCGGCTCAGCAGCCTCGACCGCAACCTGGTCGAGGCATCGGGCGATCTCTACGCCACGCCACTGACGACGTTCCGCTCGATCGTGCTGCCGCAGATCATGCCGGCGGTCATAGCGGGCTTCCTGCTCGCCTTCACCTTCTCCTTCGACGATTTCATCATCGCCTTCTTCGTCGCCGGCGCGCAGACGACGCTGCCGATCTATGTCTTTGCCTCGATCCGGCGTGGCGTGACGCCGGAGATCAATGCCATCGCGACGATCGTGCTCGCCGCCTCGGTCCTGCTCGTCCTGCTCGCCCAATGGCAGCTCGGCCGACGGAAACCATCGCCTTGAAAGACAAGTCCATGATTTTGAAAGATCGCATCGCCGTGGTGACGGGCGCCGGTTCGGGCATCGGGCGCGCCGGCGCCATGATCATGGCCGAGGAAGGAGCGATTGTAGTGATCGCCGACCGGGACAATGCCGCCGGCGAAGCCACGGCGGCCGACATCCGCGATGCCGGCGGCCGCGCCGAGGCGGTCGCCACCGATGTCGGCAATGACATGGCGGTCGAGGAACTGATCGCCGGAACGCTCAGCAGGCACGGCCGGATCGACATCCTGCACAGCCATGCCGGCATCCAGGTCGGCGGCACCCTCACCGAAGTCAGCACCGACGGCATGGATGCCTCGTGGCGGATCAACGTGCGGGCCCAGTTTCTTGCGGCCAAGACGGTGATGCCGGCGATGATCGCGCAGGGCGGCGGCGTCATCCTCAACACCGCGTCCAATTCAGGCGTCTTCTACGACCGCGAGATGATCGCCTACGCCACGTCCAAGCATGCGGTGGTGGCGATGACCAGGCAGATGTCGCTCGACTATGCCAGGCACAACGTGCGCATCAACGCGCTCTGCCCGGGCTGGGTCGACACGCCGTTCAACGAGCCGTTCATTGCCCAGATGGGCGGTCGCGACGCGATCGAGAACTATGTCCGGACCAAGATCCCGATGGGACGCTGGGCGAGCGCGCAGGAGATCGCCGAAGCCATCCTGTTTCTCGTCTCCGACCGCTCGTCCTTCATGACCGGCCAGGCGCTGGTCGTGGACGGCGGCGAGAGCATCGGCTGAACTGGTCCAGCAGAGCGGGCTTGCGCCGGCAGCCAGGATCGGTCAAACCATAGGCTCCACCTTGATGAGACCCGTCATGCAAGCCGCTGAACAGCAATACCGCGCAAGGCATTCCATTGTTGCCGGCGGTATTTCATTTGCGGGAGCGGGGTACCACTGATCATGCGCTGCTGCCGCCACGAGAACCTGCAGCGTGCGGAAGAGACGAAGGTCGGCTCGCATGTCGTTCGCGACGGCTGGACCGAGGGGGTATGCGGGGCGCTCGATCCGGCCAGCCGGCCGGCCACCAGGCGGGCGTCCGTCATTCAGATAACGCAGCTCACTTAACGCTCAAACCGAAACGGACGTGCCCGCCGAAGATCCTCTCCTTCGTACGGACATGACCGATGCCTGACAAACAAGACACTTCACTATCCAGCAGCGCCGATCCGCAAAGCTGGCTGACGACGCATGGGATAAACGAGGTCGAGTGCCTCGTGCCCGACGTGAATGGCGTGCTGCGCGGCAAGGCCTTGCCGGCGGCCAAGTTCCTCAAGTCGCTCGAGGACCGGGCGCTTTACCTGCCGAGCAGCGCCTTCCTGGTCGCCATCGATGGCCGCTATTCCGGCTCCATCGATGAAGGGTTCGCCTATCAGGACCCCGACATGCGCATGGTGCCCGACCTTTCGACGCTCATCCCCGCGCCGGGTGGCGGCGCCGGCAAGGCTTATGTCTTTGCCGACACGTTCCACATGGACGGCCGGCCGTGGATGGCTTCGCCGCGCCATGTGCTGAGGGCTGTGCTCGACCTCTACCGCCGGCACGGCTGGCGCGCGGTGATGGCGCCGGAGCTCGAATTTTACCTCACGGCGCCAAACCCCGATCCTGACCGGCCGCTGACCGCGCCGGTCGGGCGCAACGGCCGTCCGGAAAGCGTGCAGCATCCTTACGACATGCAGGCGCTTGAGGAGTTCGAGCCGGTTATCCAACGCATCTATGCGCATTCGGCGGCGGCTGGGTTGCCGCTCGACACGCTGATCCACGAGTCCGGCACGGCGCAGTTGGAAATCAACTTCCTGCATGGCGATCCGCTGGCGCTGGCCGACAAGGCGCTGCTGTTCAAACGTATTGCGCGGCAGGCGGCGCAGGCGAGCGGCATGCACGCCACCTTCATGGCCAAGCCGATCGCGGCCCAGGCCGGTAGCTCGATGCACCTGCACATGTCGATCCTAGACGAGAGCGGCGAACCCCTGTTTGCCGGCAAAGACGGCGACGACACGGAGATGTTCGCCCACTTCATCGGCGGCCTGCAGAAATACATTCCCGAAGTGATGCCGCTGTTCGCTCCCAACGTGAACTCCTATCGCCGCATCCGGCCGGGTCACAGCGCGCCGGCCAACATCGAATGGTCGCACGACAACCGCTCCTGCGGACTGCGCGTGCCGATGGGCGGACGCGCGGCGCGGCGGGTGGAGAACCGGCTGCCAGGGGCAGACGCCAATCCGTATCTGGCCATGGCCGGTTCGCTGATCGCCGGCTATCTCGGCATCGAGGAGAAGCTTGCCCGCTCGGCCGAAGCTTTCGGCAACGCCTATCGCAGCAAGAGCACGCTGCCGAAAACCATGGAGGAAGCGCTCGACCGCTTCGCCGCCTGCGAGCCCGTGCGGGCGCTGCTCGGCGAGGATTTCTTCCAGACCTATCTGCGCGTGAAGAGCGTAGAGCTCGACCTGTTCCAGAGCGTCGTCACGTCGTGGGAACGCGACCATCTGCTGCTCAAGGTGTGACCATGGCTCGTTCAACAGGTTTCAATTCCGGTCTCGACATCGGCAAGTCCTACTACGTCGCCACCGCCAATCCGGCGCCGGACCATCCGGCTTTAGCCGGCGATGTCGAAGCCGACCTGGTGGTGGTCGGCGGCGGCTGCACAGGTCTTTCGGCGGCGCTTCATGCGGCCGAGCGCGGCCTGAAAGTGGTGCTGCTCGAAGGCGGCAAGATCGGCTGGGGCGCATCCGGGCGCAACGGCGGCCAGATGATCCCCGGTCTGCGCAAGGGCGCCGTGGGGCTGGTCAAGGCGTTCGGGCAGGAACGGGCCAAAGCGCTGTTCGACTTGGCCTTCGAGGCGCGCGGGCTGGTGCTCGACATCATCGAGCGCCATGGCATCGATTGCGATCTGCGGCTGACCGGCCATCTGGTCGGCGCCGTCAACAGCTCGGACATCCGAGACTTCGAGGAAGAGGCCGAGTGTCTCGCCAAAGTGATGAACTTCCAGGATGTCGAGATCCTGTCGGCGGCGCAGGCGCGACAGATGGTGGATACGCCCTACCAGGGCGCGGTTTTCGAGAGGCTCGGCGGCCATATGCATCCGCTGAACTACACGCTGGGGCTTGCGCGCGCCGCGTCCGGCGCCGGTGTTGCCATCCACGAGAACTCGGTTGCGGTGCGCCTCGAGCGCGAGCCTTCCATCCGCGTGTTCACCGACAAGGGCTCGGTCCGCGCCCGCCATGTCGTGCTGGCCGGCGATGCGCTGCTCGAGGGGCTCGAGCCGCGCGTCAACAGCCGCATCATGCCGATCGGCAACTACATCGTCGCCACCGAGCCGCTCGAAGGTGCGCGCAACGTCATCCCGTCCAATGTCGCGGTTTCGGATACGCTGTTTGTCGTCAACTATTACCGCATGTCGGCGGATGGCCGCCTGCTGTTCGGCGGCGGCGAGCGCTATACGCCGTCGCCGCCGGCCGACATCGCCGGCTTCGTGCGCCCGCATATGGAAAAGACTTTTCCGCAACTCAGGGGCTGCCGAATCGACCATGCCTGGGGCGGGCTGGTGTCGGTGACGACGTCGCGCCTGCCGCATGTCGGGCACTACGGCGAGGTCTATTTCGCGCATGGCTATTCCGGCAAGGGCGTCATCCTGTCGACGCTGTCGGGCAAGCTGCTGGCGGAAGCGATCACGGGCGATACTTCCAGGCTCGACCTGTTCTCGACGCTGACGCCGCTGCCGTTCCCGGGCGGCACGGCGCTGCGCGGTCCGCTCTACGTGCTCGGCATGCTGTGGTATGCGATGCGCGATCGCCTCAGGCATTAGGGTCTGTCGATATTCAGGTGAGGCCGGCCTGCAAACGGCGGCTTCCTGCGCTTCCGGTGCTCACGTACTTTGACTACGCTCCGCTCCGGTTCTCGGAAATCACCGTTTTCGGCTCGGCCTGACCTGAATCTCAACAGACCCCAGGCTGGCTTTCCCAGCCTCGGCGTGGCTAATGTTCTCACGCCGGGGGCGAGATCCCGGTAAGGAAGAGCTATGAATATCGAGCCGGGCCGGCTGACGAAGAAGGAGCGACATGAGCTGATCCTGTCGGAGGTCCGGCGCTCGGCATCGATCCGTATCTCCAAGCTTGCCCGGCGCATCGGGGTGGCCGGCGAGACCATCCGCCGCGATCTCATCGAGCTCGGCGAGGCGGGTCTCATCAACCGCACCTATGGCGGCGCGACGATTGCGCTGATGACGTCGGAGCCCGTGATTGCCGAGCGCGGCCTGACGCTAGTCGAGGAGCGCGCCCGCATCGGCCGCGGCGTGGCCGGCCTGATCGAGAACGGCCGCATCGTGATGATCGACGGCGGCTCGACCACCTACGAGGTTGCGCGCAGCTTTTCCCAGCTGAGACGGGATCTGACCGTCATCACCAACTCGATCGGCGTCGCATCGGTCGCCGGCGCCAATCCGAGCTTCCGCGTCATCCTTTGCCCCGGCACCTATGACAGCCGCGAGGCCAGCGTGCTCGGCGAGGACACGGTCGAATTCGTGCGCCGCTACAATGCCGACGTCGCCATCATCGGCGCTTCGGCCGTGAACGCCGAAGGGCCGAGCGACATGGTCTCGGGCGCGGCGGCGGTGAAGCGGGCGATGATGGCGCGGTCGCTGTCGACGATGCTGGTCGTCACCAACGACAAGTTCGGCCGCAGCAGCCTTGAAAGCGTTTGCCCGCTGAGCGCGCTTTCCGACGTCGTCACCGATCGTGACCCGGCAGCTAAGCTCCGCGCCGCGATCGATGAAGCCGGCGTCGAAGTGCACGTCTTCGCCGAGAGCTAAGATAAATGGCTGGCTGGATCGGTTCGCCGTTTCACGGAAACGCCGAACCGCGCTGTCTCTTTGTTTTCACGCAATCCCGGACGGATAGCGCGGCGACATCGCCGAGCCCAGCCGCTCCACACTTTTCCTGGAATTGCTCTAAGCGGCCCTGTTGGTCAGCGCGATGTGGCAGCAGCCGTTGCCGTGGCCCGGCGTCCAGGTGACGTTGGCGAAGCGCACACCTGTCGCCTCGAACAGGCCGCGGTCGAAGGCGCCGGCGATGCGGCAGAGCGTGGCGAGCTTTTCCTCGCCGACGCCGGCCTCGATCCAGGCGTCCTTCAACGGGCAACGCTTTACCTTGAAAGCGATGTGGTCCGGTCCGCGCTCGACATGGGTCGGGTACATGCGGCCGTCGTCCGGGCTGACGGCGAGAAAGGCTTCGCCGATGGCTGGCGCGTCATTGGGGCCGAAATCGGCGAAAGCTGTCGCCGCGACTTCCCGGCCCCGCTTTTCGATGGTGCGGATCATCACCGCCTCGGCCTTCTCCGCGCCGAGCTCGGCGGTCAGTTCGTCGAGGAAGAGGCGATAGAGATCAGCCCGGTTGCGGAAGGCGGAGTCGAGCTCGCGCGACAGTTTCTCGGCTCTGGCTGTGGGGTCGGTCATGATGCTGTGTTCCCATGCAGTCTCGGCGTCGCCGCCACCAGAGCCTTGCCGATCGCCGATTGCGGGTTGGCGATGACAGCGCGGGCATCGCCGCTCTCGGCGATACGGCCGGCCTCGAGGATGACGACGCGATGCGCGACGGCGCGGATGACGCCGAGGTCATGTGAAATGAAAAGATAGGCAATCCGTTCCTGTCTTTGCAGGTCGAGGAGCAATTCCAGGATCTGTCCGCGCACCGAGACGTCGAGTGCTGAGACGGCCTCGTCGAGCACGATCAGCGAGGGTTTTGTGGCGATGGCGCGGGCGATCGCCACACGCTGGCGCTGGCCGCCGGAAATCTCGTGGATGGCGCGCCCGGCAAGGCCGGTCTCGAGGCCGACGCGCTCAAGCAGCGCCGCGATACGGCGGGGGCGCTCAGTGCGCGAGGCAAGCCCATGGATGCGCAACGGATCGTCCAGCACGCGTGCCACCGTGGCGCGCGGGTTAAAGGCGGCGAGCGGATCCTGGAACACCATCTGGAGGCGGGCACGGCGCGTGCGCAGCGCCGCGCCCGACAGCGCAAGGAAATCCGCGCCCTCGAATTCGATGCTGCCGGCATCGGGCTCGATCAGCCGCAGGACCAGCCGCGCAATGGTTGACTTGCCGCTGCCGGACGGGCCGGCAAGCGCCAGCGTTTCGGCCGGGTTGACCTCGAATGAGACATCGTCGACCGCGGGAAAAGGCCTGCCTCTGCGGCGGTAGCGCTTGGCCAGGTTGGAGACGGTGAGCAGGCTCATGCCGAGGCGCCCTGCCGGTCGAGCAATGGCCCGGCATCGAGCCCGAGATGGGCATCAAGGAGGGCGCGCGCGTAGGCGTGGCGCGGCGCGTTGATGATTTGGCTGGTCTCGCCAAGTTCGACCAGTTGGCCATGGCGCAGCACCGCGATGCGCTTGGCAAGTGTGGCGGCGAGCGCGATGTCGTGGCTGATGAAGAGCAGCGTCATGCCGTCCTCGGCGACCAGCTGGCCGATCAGGGCGACAATCTCGGCCTGCACGATGGTGTCGAGCGCGCTGGTCGCTTCATCGGCGATCAGCAGCCTGGGCGCGGCGGCAATCGCCGCGGCAATCGCCACACGCTGCTTCTGGCCGCCGGAAAGCTGGTGCGGGTAGGCATGCAGGGTGGCCTCCGGCAGGCGGACGCGTTCGAGCAGAGTCCTGGTCTTGGCGTAGGCATTAGGCCAGTCGAGCCTGAGATGCGTGCGCGCAACCTCGGCGATCTGCTTGCCAACCGGCATGACCGGGTCGAGGCTGGAGGAGGGGTCCTGGAAGACGAAGCCGATGTCGCGGCCGAGGAGGGGGGCACCACCGCGATTGTCGAGAGGTTGGCGCTCTACGGCGCCCCCCTCTGTCCTGCCGGACATCTCCCCCACTTGGGGGGAGATTGAGCTGCCATTTTCGCTTTCGCCAAATGTCGACGTCGCAGAAGGAATGCCGACTAAGGAGCTGCCAATCTCCCCCCTTGTGGGGGAGATGTCCGGCAGGACAGAGGGGGGCGCGAAAGAACGAGATGTTTGTAGTTGGCTTGCTGACCACTCAATCGAACCGCCGATCCTGGCACCTCCCGCCAACAAACTCGCCACAGCCAGCGCCAGTGTGCTCTTGCCCGAACCGCTTTCGCCGATGATCGCGAGACGCTCGCCGGCTTCGAGGTCGAGGCTGATGTCTTTCAGCGCCGCCACCTCCACGCCATCACGGCGATAACTCACCGAAAGGTTGCGGATCGACAGCAGCGCGGTCACGACAGGCTCCTGCGCACCGCGCTGCTTTCAACCACGCCTTCGCCGGCGAGGTAGACGCCGAGCACGGTCAGCACCAGCGCGATGCCGGGAACAATCGACAGATATGGCGCGGTTCGCAGCACCGTGCGGCCTTCGGCAATCATGCCGCCCCAGGTGACGCGGTTCGGGTCGCCGAGGCCAAGGAAGGACAGCGCGGCCTCGGTGAGGATCGCCGCGGCCACGATCACCGAGGACAGCGCCAGCACCGGCGGCAGAGCGTTGGGCAGCACCTCTCGGAACGCGATCGCAATCGGATGCATGCCGATGACGCGGGCGCCGGCCACATAATCTCGCTCGCGGATCGAGAGCACTTCCGCGCGGGCGACGCGCGCAGGTCCTGTCCAGGCACTGAGTGCGATGGCCACTACGACGACGCCGAGCGAAGGGCCGACGATGCTGACGAAGGCGAGCGCGAGAAGGAAACCCGGCACGGTCTGGAAGGCGTCGGTGATGCGCATCAGCACTTCGTCGATCAGCCCTCCCGCGAAGCCGGCCAGCGTGCCCACCACCGTGCCGATGAGGAGCGCCGCGGCGGCGGCTGCCAGACCGACCGCCAGCGAGGTGCGGGCACCGTGGAAAAGCTCGGCCAGCACGTCGCGGCCCAGCCGGTCGGTGCCGAGCGGCAGCGACCAGTCCTGGAATGGCGGCAACAGCGCCGGGCCGGCGATCGCCTGCGGGTCGCCGGGGAACAGCAGCGATGCTGCCAGTGCCATCGCGACGAGCAAAGCGAGGATGAGCGCGCCGGCGATCGCTTCCGGCGTGCGGAAGAAGCGATGCAGCCGGTTCACGCGCCCGCCTCACTGGCGCCGACGCGCGGATCGAGAAATGCGTAGGCGAGATCGACCAGAAGGTTGATGACGATGACCAGAACTGCGCTCACCAGAATGATGCCGAGCAGCAGCGGCGTGTCGCGGCCGGCGACGGCTTCCTGCGCCAGCCGCCCGAGGCCGGGCACGGCAAAGACGCTTTCGATGACGACACTGCCGCCGAGCATCTGCGCCGATTGCAGGCCGAGCATGGTGACCAGAGGCAGAAGTGCGTTGCGGGCGACATGGGCGAGCACGATGCGCCGGCGCGGCAGGCCCCTGGCGCGGGCGGCAAGGACGAAATCCTGACGCCAGGCCTCGGCCATCCCCGCGCGCATCATGCGCAGGTAGAGCGCCAGATAGATGACGCCCAGCGCCGAGACCGGCAGCACGAGATGGGTGGCGATGTCGGCGGCGCGCTCCAACCCAGTCTTGGCCGATGCGATGGTCTCGATGCCGCCTATCGGCAGCCAGCGCAGGTCGACGGCGAAGACGACGATCAGCACCAGGCCGAGACAGAAGCCGGGCACCGCATAGAGCGCCAGCGAGCCGACCGAGAGGAAGCGGTCGCGAAAGCTGCCGGGCGCAGCACCGGCATAGATGCCGAGCGCCGAGCCGAGGCCGAAGGACAGTGCAGTGGCGCTACCCATCAGGATCAGCGTGGTCGGCAGGCGTTCGAGGATGACGTCGCGGATCGGCCGCGAGAAGGTGACCGAATGGCCGAGGTCGAGATGCAGCAACGCCCAGAGATAGTTGGCGAGCCGCGTCAGCTCCGACTGGTCGAGGCCCCAGCGATGGCGCAGCAATTCGATCATGCCGGCATCGCCGCCGGTCGAGACGATATAGGCATCGACCGCGTCGCCGGGGGCGGCTTCGAGAAGCAGGAAGCTGCCGATGACGACGATGAGAAGAACGAAGACGCTGCCGACGAGGCGGCGGCGGAGAAGGATGAGGGCGCGGGTCATGGCCAAGCCGTAGGAGGGCGCGAAGGAACTCTCATTCTCGAAGCTGAGCACCCCGACTGTCGAATAGGCAAGCGCGATCACCGCGCCAAATAGGTGTCCGCCCAGTTCGATACCGCCCAGCGCGGATTGTTGGCGATGTTGCCGACCGTGTCGCGCGCGACGGAAATGAAGCTCCATTCGGCGACGTTGATCAGCGGCAGATCCGCCGCCACCTTTTTCTGGAATTCCCTATAGAGCTCGGTGCGAGCGGCCGTGTCGAGCGTCTCCGATGCCTTGGCGATCAACGCGTCCAGTTCGGCGTTCTTGTAGCCGCCCTGGTTGGAGAATGGCACGCCGTCGGGAATGCCGCTCTGCACAAGGATCGTGGTCGAGATCGCGGGGTCGCCGCGGAACACGGGCGGGCCGACGGCGAGGTCGAAGGCATGGTCGGTGTAGACGGCCTTGATGTGGGCGGCGGAGTCGTTGTTGACGATCTCGGCGTCGACGCCGATCGCGGCCAACGCCTGGCGCAGATAGTCGCCGAACTGTTTCGTCTCGTTGAAATAGGGCGCCGGCAGGAGTTTCAGCGTGAACCGCTTGCCGTCGTCGGCCCGCTTGTAGCCGGCCTCGTCCAGTAGGTTGTTGGCCTTGGCGACGTCGAAGGGGTAGGTCGGGACATCGGCGGTGTAGAATTGCGGATCGTTCTTCGGCACCGGGCCGGTCGCGCTCGCGGCATAGCCAAGGAAGATCGTCTTGACGACGAAGTCCTCGTCGATGGCGTGCGCGATCGCTTGGCGCACCTTGAGGTCGGCCAACTCCTTGCGGCGGTGGTTGATCTCGACGACCAGCTGATAGGTCAGCCCCTCATAACCCTTGGTGACGACCTTCAGACCCGGCACCTTGGAGATGCGGTCGAGGTCGGCGAGCGGCACGGCGGAGAAGGCGGCGAGCTGGATCTCTTCCGCCTCCAGCGCGGCGGCGGCCGAAGTGCGATCCGGCAGCACCTGGTAGACGATCTCGTCGAGATAGGGCTCGTCCATGCCCCAATAGTCCGCGTTCTTCGCGAGCCGGTAGTACTGGCCGGCCTTGTACTCGGCGAACTTGAACGGGCCGGTGCCGACGGGCGCGTTGTTGGCCGGGTTGTCCTCGATCTTGCCGTTCTCATAGACGTGCTTCGGCACAACGCTCGACAGGGCGGGCAGCGCGTTGCGGATCAATTGGAAAGGCGTCGGCTTGGCGAATTTGAACACGGCGGTCAGGTTGTCCGGCGTGTCGACGGCGACGAGGTCCTTGAACACGGTGCGCCCGAGGTTCTGCAGCGGCTTCCAGACCTGCAGCGCGGAGAAGGCGACGTCGGCGGAGGTGAAGGGCTTGCCGTCATGCCATTTGACGCCGTCGCGCAACTTGAAGGTCACCGACAGACCGTCGGCGGCGCCTTCCCAGGAAAGAGCGAGGCGCGGCTCAAGCCCATCCTTGCCGTCGAAGGAAGCCTCGGCCAGTGTCTCGACGACCTTGCTGGAAATGAAGAAGACGCCGTTGGAGGCGACGATCGCCGGGTTCAAGTTGCGCGGCTCGGAGTCGGCGGCGACGATCAACCTTCCACCCTTCTTCGGCGCCTGCGCGCGACCGATGGCCGGCAGCGCGGTCGACGCCAATAGCAGCGCCGAACCGGCCAGCAGGCCGCGGCGTGAAATCGTCAATTCGGGCATCGCTCAAAACTCCCCTCTTGCCCCCATGACCGGCGTGGGCACCCTCGAATGGAGGGGATTATGGCCCTTGGCCGATGTTTCGCCAGAGACGGTTTTGGCGCAGGATAGCTTGGCTTTGAATTTTTCGTCCACTGGACCAGTTATATTGTGGTTGCAGTTGCCTGTCGTCTGGTAGGACCAGATTTGAGCGCGATGCCGCCAGAAACGTTGTGGAACACGGGATCGGCAGGAGGCTCCCGATTCTGGCTGGACCAGAGCGGTCGAAATGATGCAGATTTGGTCAACAACCAAAAGTTCAGAGAGATCGGCCGCTGAGCGGCCGGGAAATTCAGGGAGAGGCCGATGAATATCGCTCCGGGCAAGACCGAGGTCAGCAGCATTCCGTTCGAACAGGCGCGGGTGGACCGGCTGATGGACGAGGCCGGCATCGACGTGCTCTTCGCCACCTCCAAGCACAACACGCAGTACCTGCTCGGCGGCTACAAGTTCATCTTCTTCGCCGCCATGGACGCCATCGGCCACAGCCGCTACCTGCCGATCGTGCTTTATGAGAAGGGCGGGCCGGAGCACGCGGCCTATATCGGCAACCGCATGGAGGGCGGCGAGCATCAGAACCATCCGTTCTGGACGCCGACATTGCATGCCGCCTGCTGGGGAACGCTCGACGCCGCCAACTTTGCGGTGGAGCATTTGCAGAAGATCGGCAAGGGGGCGGCCCGCATCGGCATCGAGCCGGCCTTCCTGCCATCGGATGCCTATACGCTGATCCGCAAGGCGCTGCCGGACGCGAAGCTGATCGACGCGACCGGCATGCTGGAAACCATGCGCGCCATCAAGACCGAAGCCGAGCTCGAAAAACTGCGCACCGCCTCGGAGCTCATCACCGATTCCATGCTGGCGACAATTGCCTGGGCGCGGGAAGGCACGAGCAAGACCGACATCATCGAGCAGCTCAGGCGCGAGGAGACCAATCGCGGCGCGCATTTCGAGTACTGCCTGCTGACGCTGGGCTCCAGCCACAATCGCGCCGCCTCGAGCCAGGCATGGAAGAAAGGCGAGGTGCTGTCGATCGATTCCGGCGGCAACTATCACGGCTATATCGGCGACCTCTGCCGCATGGGCGTGCTCGGCGAGCCGGACGCGGAGCTGGAGGATCTTCTGGCCGAAGTCGAGACGGTGCAGCAGGCGGCCTTTTCCAAGGTCAGGGCCGGCACTCTCGGCGGCGACATGATCGCGCATGCGGAGAGCGTGCTGAAGGCCTCGAAGGTGGCGTCCTATACGGATTTCTTCGCCCACGGCATGGGGCTGATCACGCATGAGGCGCCGTTCCTGATGACCAACCATCCGGTCGCCTATGAAGGCACCTATGCCGGCAAGCCGCTGGAAAGGAACATGGTGCTCTCGGTCGAGACCACCATGCTCCACCCGGCGCGCGGCTTCATCAAGCTGGAGGACACCGTCGCGGTCACCGACAGCGGCTACGCAATGTTCGGCGATCGCGGGCGGGGGTGGAACCGCAGCGGGGCTTAAGCCCGGATGTCTCGGCGCATAGCGCCGAGACAGAACTGCGACAGCCTCACTTGCCCGGCGGCAGCAGCCTGAAATCCGGCAGGTCGCGCAGCGCCAGCTCCGGACCCGCCGGCGAATAAACGACGAAGAGCTGCATCGGCTGGTCGCCGGTGTTGAGCGTCGAGTGGAAGCGGCTTTCCGGCACATAGATCGTGCAGCCGGGACCGACCTTCGCGACCACCGGATTGCCCTTCTCGTCCTCCACCATCTGTTCGCCGTTGCCGGAGATGACGAAGATGATCTCCTCCGCGCCCGGATGGTTGTGGCGGGTGTGTCCCTTGCCGGGCGGCAGGTCGACGACGCCGCCGGAAAAGCGCTCCGCGCCGTTCACCTCCGGCGCGACGGTGAGGGCCAGCTTGCCCCAGTCGAAGCCAAAGGCGCTGACGTCCTTCGGGTACACGAACACCTTGCTCCTGTCGGCCATTGCCTCATCCCTTCCTGTTCTTCGCGGCGGCTTTCGGTCCGCCAATCGCGACTGCCTTGAAATCCGCCGTCTGCCGGGCGATCGCCGCCTCGGCCGGCAGCCGCTCCATCGAGCTTGCGCCGTAGAAGCCATGAAGTCCCTCGCAGCGTTCCAGGATGTGGCGCGCGTCGTCCGGCATCGAGATCGGCCCGCCATGGCAGAGCAGGATGACGTCCTTGCGCACCGAGCGTGCGGCGTCGGCGATGGCGTCGATCTCGTTGACGCAGGCGTCGAGCGATTTCGCCGACGTGGCGCCGATCGAGCCGCCGGTCGTGACGCCCATATGGGCGACGACGATGTCGGCGCCGGCGCGCGTCATGGCGCGCGCTTCATCCGGGTTGAAGACATAGGGCGTGGTCAAAAGGTCGAGCTTGTGCGCCTCGGCGATCATGTCGACCTCGAGCCCGAACCCCATGCCGGTCTCCTCGAAGCTCTGGCGCATGGTGCCGTCGAACAGGCCGACGGTCGGAAAATTCTGCACGCCGGAAAAGCCCATCGTCTTCAGGTCGGTGAGCAAGAGCGGCATGATGACAAAGGGATCGGTGCCGTTGACGCCGGCCAGCACCGGCGTCCTCTTCACCACAGGCAGCACCTCATAGGCCATTTCCTTGACGATCTCGTTGGCATTGCCATAGGCGAGCAGCCCGGCGGCCGAGCCGCGCCCGGCCATGCGGTAGCGGCCGGAATTGTAGATGATGATGAGGTCGATGCCGCCGGCTTCCTCGGCCTTGGCCGACAGGCCGGTGCCGGCGCCGCCGCCGACGATCGGCACGCCCTCGGCGATCATCTTGTGGAACCTTTCGAGGATTTCCTTGCGCGGGATGGCGGCCATGCTTGTCTGGTCTCACTTCTTGGCAATGTCGAGGAAGGCCTCGGCCGCGGCCTCGGCGAATGCGGGATCGTTGATGTGCAGCGGCAGGCGCGTCACGGTGCGGTTCTTCGTCGGCTTGATCGTGCGCTCGATGGCCTCGAACAGGGCGGCGTCGGCTTTCGCGTCGAAGAAGGCGCCACCCTCGATGTCGAGCGCCGAGACCCCCTTTTCCGGGATGAGGAAGCGGATCGGGCCTTCGCACGCGGCGAGGCGGGTGCCGATCCATTCGCCGATCTTGCGGCATTCATCGGCCGTTGTGCGCATCAGCGTGACGTTCGGATTGTGTTCATAGAACAGGCGTCCCCGGTATTTTTCGGGGATAGTCAGCGGCGCCCAGAAGTTGACCATGTCGAGCGCGCCGACCGAGCCGACATAGGGCAGTTTCGTGCGGGCAATGGCGCCGAAGCGATCCTCCGTCGCCGGCAGCACGCCGCCGAACAAGAGATCGCAGACCTCCGTCGTGGTGATGTCGAGGACGCCGGCAAGCAGGCCTGAATCGGCAAGCTTCTCCATCGAGCGGCCGCCAGTGCCGGTGGCGTGGAAGACCAAGCAGTCATAGTCGGCGCGCAGCCGGTCGGCGATTGCGGTGACGCATGGCGTGGTGACGCCGAACATGGTCAAGCCCAGCGCCGGCTTGCCAGCGGCGGAGGGCGCCGGCTTCGCTGCCATGCCGGCGATCGCCTGGGCGGCGTTGTGCAGCACGACGCGCGACAGCCGGTTGAGGCCGGCCATGTCGGTCACCGACGGCATCATGATGATGTCGGAGACGTCGACATAGGGCGCTGTGTCGCCGGAAGCGAGCGTCGAGACCATGATCTTCGGCAGGCCGAGCGGCAGCGCACGCATGCCGGCGGTGACGATCGATGTACCGCCGCCGCCGCCGATGCCGATCACGCCGGCGACGTCGTCGCGGGAGCAGATGAAGCGGGTGAAGGCGACGCCCATGCCGGCGACGGCGGTGCCGCGATCGTCAACGCCGAGCACGGCGCCGGCTCCGTCCGGATGATGCGCGGCCACCTCGCTTGCCGCGACGTCGACCGGCACGGTTGCGCCGCGCGTGCCGATGTCGACGCGGGCGGCCGTGCCGCCGGCAGCGGCGACTGCGTCGGCCAGGAAGGCAAGCTCCTCACCCTTGGTGTCGGCCGTGCCGACCACGTAGATGCGCTTCATCCGCGTTTCCCCGTTGTCTCTATCGTTGTCCGGCGCGCCCCCGACACTGCCACCCGCCGCTTCCTGCCGGGCACGATGCCTTGCAATTTTTTGAGACGCGCGTATCGTATTGACATGGATGTCTCACGTCAACAAGCCGCCGCCAACGACGACGCCGGGCAAGTGCCAGCAGCCGAAAAGGGGCCGCGCGCGCGCACCAGGCGCCTGATGCTGGAGACGGCGACGCGGCTGATGCAGTCCGGTGTCACGCCTTCGGTCAGCGAAGTCGCCGAGGCGGCGGAAGTGTCACGCGCCACTGCCTACCGCTATTTCCCAAGCCAGGCAGCGCTGGTGCAGGCGGTCGTCGACGAGGGGCTCGGCCCGATCCTGACCTGGAAATCCGCTTCGAACGATCCGGAGCGGCGGGTGGCTGAGCTGTTCGCCAGCGCCATGCCGCGCATCGAGGCTTTCGAGGCGACGTTTAAGGCCGCGCTCAAGCTTTCGCTCGACCAGTGGGCACGGCGGCAGGCGGGCACGCTGGGCACCGAGCCGGCCTTCACCCGCGGCCATCGCGTCGATCTTCTGAAGGACGCGATCGCGCCGCTCAAAGGGCAATTGCCGCCCCGCAAATTCAAGCGTCTCGCCCAGGCGCTGTCGATGATGTTCGGCGTCGAAGTGCTGATCGTGCTCAAGGACATCTGGGGGCTGGAGAGCCGTGACATGATGTCGGTCGCCGAGTGGGCGGCGGGCGCGCTGGTGCGCGCGGCGATGGCAGAATCGGCGGCGAAAGCGCCTGGAGTTTCGGCATCGCCCTAGATGGGATGTCTCAAATCTGGTTCGACCAGATTGAAGGGTCTGTTGCCAGCAATAATTGTGATGCATCGCCGGAAGCAAGGCCTCCTCGTATCAAGGAGTAGGAAAAATAAGCGAAAACAGACAGATATCATCGCGCTCCGCTTGCGGGGCCGTTTTTGAGCGTCCAAGAAAGAGCTTGACGACCCTCTTGAATTGGTAATACCAGATCAGGACGTGTAAAGCGGATCGAAAGGAGGGCTGCGATCCATTTTTTCCGGCAGAGCGTGAGGCTCAAAAACCGGAAAGTGCCATCACGGGAGGAACTACCAGGGCCGACCACGCTGCCGGCTCGCATGACAAGGTAGAATGCGCACAAGGGAGGAAAACTATGCGCAAGATAGTGACCAGCGTGGTCGCTGGTATCGGCTTGGCGCTTGCCTGCGGAACATCCGTCCGCGCGCAAGACAAGGAACTCACCATTTTCTGGGCGGAATGGGATCCGGCGAACTATCTGCAGGAACTCGTCAATGACTACACGGCCGAGACCGGCGTGAAGGTCACGGTGCAGACCACGCCGTGGCCTGATTTCCAGACCAAGGCCTTCACCGAGTTCAACGCGCATGGCGACGCCTACGACATGGTGGTCGGCGACTCGCAATGGCTGGGCGCCGGTTCGACGCAGGGCCACTATGTAGACCTGACCGACTTCTTCAACCAGCACAAGCTTGGCGACGTGATGGCGCCGGCGACCATCAAATACTATGCCGAATACCCGGGCGGTTCCGGCAAGTATTGGGCGATCCCGCTGGAAGGCGATGCGATCGGCTGGTCTTACCGCAAGGACTGGTTCGAGGATCCGAAGGAGAAGGAAGCCTTCAAGGCCAAGTACGGCTACGACCTCGCCGTACCGACGACCTATGCGCAGCTACGCGACATCGCCGAGTTCTTCCACCGTCCGGACCAGAAGCGCTACGGCATCGCCATCTACACCGACAACTCCTATGACGCGATGGCGATGGGCGTCGAAAGCGCCATCTTCAGCTATGGCGGCGATCTCGGCGACTATGCAACCTACAAGGTCGACGGCATCACCAATTCGAAAGAAGCTGCCGCCGGCCTCGATATGTACAAGGAACTTTACAAGTTCACCCCTCCCGGCTGGGGCAAGACCTTCTTCGTGGAAGACAACCAGGCGATCACCGGCGGCCTCGCCGCGATGAGCATGAACTTCTTCGCCTTCTTCCCGCCGCTGGTGAACAAGGCCACCAACCCCTATGCCGACGCGACGGGCTTCTTTGCCAATCCGGCCGGTCCGGACGGCAAGCGCTTCGCCGCCCTCGGCGGCCAGGGAATTTCAGTCGTCTCGTACTCGAAGAACAAGGACGAGGCGATGAAGTTCCTGGAATGGTTCATCAAGGACGAGACCCAGAAGAAGTGGGCCGAGCTCGGCGGCTACACCTGCAGCCAGGCCGTGCTGAAGTCGGAAGCCTTCCAGAACGCCACGCCTTACAACAAGGCGTTCTACGACACGATGTTCATGGTCAAGGACTTCTGGGCGACGCCTGAGTATGCCGAGGTGCTCGATCAGCTGAACCAGAACATCTATCCGTTCGTGGTCGGCGGCAAGGGCACCGCCCAGGAAGCGCTCGACAAGACCGCCGCCGACTGGAAGGCGACGTTCACCAAGTACAACCGCTACAAATAAGCATCACAGTCAGAATGCCGGAGGAGGGTTTCCCCTCCGGCATTCCTGTTTTCAGGGAGAACGACCGTTGGCTTCGGTAGCCCTCACACATCTTGATCCTGCCTCCAGGGCCGCCACCCGCGGCTGGTCGGATCTGACCATCCGCAATATGTTCATCATCCCAACGCTGGTTTTCCTGATCGTCTTCAACATTTTCCCGCTGATCTATTCGCTGGGCTATTCCTTCACCAACTTCGCAGCGAACCGCAGCGAGCCCTGGCAGTTCGTCGGCTTGCAGAACTATCGCGAGCTGCTCACCGACGACCACATCTGGTCGAACTTCGTCATCACCGCGAAATACGTGATCGTATCCGTGGCCGGCCAGATGATCGTGGGCTTCGGCCTTGCGCTTCTGCTCAACCGCAGCTTTCCGATGAAGGGCCTGATCACCACGCTCCTGCTGTTGCCGATGATGATGTCGGCGGCGGTGGTCGGCCTGTTCTGGCAACTGCTCTACAGTCCGTCCTGGGGGCCCATCAACTACGTCTTCGGCCTCGGCGACTTCGCCTGGCTCTCCAATTCCGACAGCGCCCTCTATGCGGTCGCGATCACCGATATCTGGATGTGGTCACCCTTCGTCATGCTGCTGTCGCTTGCCGGCCTCTCGGCCGTGCCGCAGCATCTCTACGAGGCGGCCGCGATCGACCGCGCCAGCTGGTGGTACACCTTCACCCGCATCACCCTGCCACTGGTCTCGCCGATCCTGTTGATCGCGCTGATCTTCCGCACCATGGAAGCCTTCAAGACCTTCGACATCGCATACACGATGACGACGCAGCCGACCGCCGAACTCATCGCGATCCGGCTCTACAAGCAGGCGTTCCAGCAGTGGGACACCGGCAAGTCCTGCGCGCTGGCCTACATCGTGCTGATCATGGTTCTGGCTATCACCAACCTCTACGTGAAGTATCTCAACAAGGTGAAGGAGCGCTGAGATGGCCGCTGTCCGCACTTCTTCCGAGATTGCGCTGAACCGCGTTGCAATCGCCGCGGTGCTGATCGCCACGCTGGTCTTCCTGGCGCCGATCTACTGGATCGCTTCCACCGCTTTCAAGCCGAAGGAACTGGCGGTCAGCGTGCCGCCCACCGTCCTCTTCCAGCCCGAGGTGACGCCGTTCGTGCGGCTCTTCACCAAGCGCGTGCAGATGCAGAAGACCGTCGACCCGCAAGTCTACGAAGCCGCGCCCTGGTGGGAGAAGCGCATCTATGACGGCGGCGAGCGGGTGCTGAAGGTCGGCAAGGACGTGCAGCTTTCGCAATATCCCGACCGGTTCATGAACAGCCTTATCGTGGCGGTCATCAGCACGGTGCTTGCGGTGGGCATGGGAACCTTCACCGCCTACGGCTTCTCGCGCTTCAAGATCGCCGGCGAGGCGGATCTCCTGTTCTTCATCCTGTCGACGCGCATGCTGCCGCCGGTGGTGGTGGCGATCCCGATGTTCCTGATGTACCGGGCGGTCGGCCTCAACGACTCGCATATCGGTCTGATCATCCTCTATGTCGCCTTCAACCTGTCCTTCTCGGTCTGGCTGATGAAGGGCTTCATGGACGAAATCCCGAAGGAATATGAGGAGGCGGCGCTTGTCGACGGCTACACGCGCATGCAGGCCTTCTTCAAGATCGTGCTGCCGGAAGCGGCGACCGGCATCGCCGCCACCGCCGTGTTCTGCTTCATCACCGCCTGGAACGAGTACGCCTTCGCGCTGATCATGACAAACCGGCGCGCGCAGACGGCGCCGCCCTTCATTCCCTCGCAGATCGGTTCCGGCCTGCCGGACTGGACCACGATCGCGGCGGGCACCTTCCTGTTCCTGCTGCCGGTGGCGATCTTCACCTTCCTGCTGCGCAACCACCTGCTTCGCGGCGTGACCTTCGGAGCGATCCGCAAATGAGTTTTCGCGCGATCAACGAAAAATACCTTTTGCCGGCCTCGCAGATCCTCATGGTGCTGGGCATCATTGCGCTCTGCCAGCCATGGAGCCTCAGCCTGCATTCCTACGGCGTCACGATCATCCTGATCGGGCTGATCGGCTTCAACATCACGTCCAAGATTGCACCGGAGCGCGGCGAGGAAACCGGCGCCGCGACGCATGAGGGAGCCCGGCAGTGACGCAGATAGAACTTCGCGGCATCGAGAAATTCTTCGGCGCCGTCCAGGTCATCCACAATCTGAACCTCGCCATTGCGGACAACGAGTTCATCGTGCTGCTCGGACAGTCGGGCTGCGGCAAGACCACGACGCTGCGCGCGATAGCGGGGCTGGAGACGATCGATCAGGGCGACATCCTGATCGACGGCAAGGCGGTGCAGCACCTCAAGGCCGCCGACCGCGACATTGCCATGGTGTTCCAGTCCTTCTCGCTCTACCCGCATATGACGGTGTTCGAGAACATCGCCTTTCCGCTGCGCGCCACGCGCATGAGCGGCGGCGAGGTCGACAAGGCGGTGCGTGAGGTCGCCCGCGTGCTGCGCATCACCGACCTGCTCGACAGGAAGCCGTCGGCGCTCTCGGGCGGCGACATGCAGCGCGTGGCGATCGGCCGCGCTCTGGTGCGGCGCCCGAAGGCGATGCTGATGGACGAGCCGATCGGCGCGCTGGACGCCAAGCTGCGCGAGGAGATGCGGGCCGAGATCAAGCGGCTGCATGTCAAGCAGGGTTCGACCACGATCTATGTCACGCACGACCAGATCGAGGCGATGAGCCTCGCCGACCGCATCGTCATCATGCATGAGGGGTTCATCCAGCAGGTCGGCACGCCGGACGAGGTCTATTCGCATCCAGCCAACCTGTTCGTGGCGCAATTCGTCGGCAGCCCAGTGATGAACATCGCGGAGGCCAACGTTGCCGATGAGGCAGGTGCCGCCAGCGTCATGGTCGGCGGCGCGCCCAAAGGCTTCGAGTTCCCGCGCGCGCTCCTGTCCAAGCTCAACGGGCATTCCAACGGTGGCCTGACGCTCGGCATCCGTCCGGAGGGCGTGCTCGTGCGCCACGACGCCGCGCCGGGCTACATGCCGGTCGAGGCGCAGATCATCGAGCCGCTCGGATCATTCGACATTGTCGACCTCAAGGTCGGCTCCAGCATGCTGCGCGCCCGCACCAAGGCAGGCTATGTCTCGGGTCCCGGCGAGAAGGTCCATGCCCGCATCGATCCGGAGCAGGCGCATTTCTTCGACACGGCAAGCGGCAAGTCGCTGGGAGTGAGATTGTGATGGCCGAAGGACACGAAAGGCCAACGATTTGGCCTTTCGAACAATCGAACGCCCGGAGCCATAGCGGAGGGCAGATCGCCCTCGAAGCGAAATCGAGACGGTAGACATGGCCCATATCGAACTGAAGAACGTCACCAAGAAGTTCGGCGGCCACACCGCGCTGACCGGGCTCAACCTCGACATCGCCGACGGCGAGTTCTTCGTGCTGCTCGGCGAGACCGGCGCCGGCAAGACGACGACGCTGCGGCTGATCGCCGGGCTCGAAAAGCCGACCGAAGGCCAGGTCTTCATCGACGGCGTTGACGTCGCCGGGTGGGGCGCGGCCGAGCGCGACGTTGCGCTGGTGCTGCAGCAATATTCGCTCTATCCGCGCTATACGGTGCGCGAGAACCTCGAATTCCCGTTGAAGCCGAAGATCCGGCGGCTGCCTGACGCCGAGATCAAGGACCGGGTCGCGCGCGCCGCCAAGACGCTGCGCATCGAGCATCTGCTCGACCGCAAGACCGACCGGCTCTCCGGCGGCGAGATGCAGCGCGTCTCGATCGGCCGGGCGATCGTGCGCAAGCCGCGGGTGTTCCTGATGGACGAGCCGCTGTCGGCGCTCGACGCCAAGTTGCGCGAGGCGCTGCGCACGGAATTGAAGAACCTGCAGATGCAGCTCGGCGCCACCTTCCTGTTCGTCACCCACGACCAGATCGAGGCGATGTCGATGGGCGACAAGGTCGGCGTGCTCAATCATGGCCGCATCGTCCAGACCGGCACGCCGCAGGAGATCTACAACAATCCGCGCGACACCTATGTGGCGAGCTTCGTCGGTTCGCCGCCGATGAACCTCATCGACGGCAAGCTGGTCGAAAATCGCGCGGTGATGGCGCCGATGAATTTCGAATTGCCGCTTTCAGGGGGAGCCAGGACGGGCGGTGCGGCCGACGGTCGCCCGCTCGTCTTCGGCATACGCCCGGAGGATGTCTATCTGGAGAGCGGCGCGCCGGTCGAGGCACGCGTCCACGATGTCGAGAACCACGGCGTAGAGAAGATCGTGACGCTGAGGGTCGGCGACGCGATGCTGAGGGCCACCGTGCCGGCAAGGACCGCCGTCGAGATCGAGCAGCCGGTGCGCTTTGCCTGGAATCCGGACAAGGTGGTGATGTTCGACAAGGGGAGCGGGGTGAGCCTGCGGCATGCGGGATAGCGGCCAGCCGTTCGTCCGACCGCCACCGCTCGGAGTTATTTGGGCAGGTACGTCTCGTAAGGCGTGTCGTTGATCAAAAGGATCACGCATTCGGTGTCCGAAAGGCAGGCATCGTCATGCATCTCGTCGGCCTTCTGGGTCCAGTAGGAGCCCGGCGGCAACTCGACCTTGGTGGCTTCGCCGCCCTGCATCTGCCAATGCGCCCAAAGGCCCTTGATCACCACGGCGCGATAGTCCGCCGTGTGCGCATGGACCGGCGCGCGCCAGTTGCCGGGAACCTTCAGCAACGTGCCAGCCGGGCCTTTGGCCCGTTCGCCCCATAGCGGGCCCAGGCGTTGCGGCTGGTCCGGCGCTTCGACGACATAAGGGATCTTGTCGGCGGGCAGATAGCTGTCTTCGAGCGCGAATGCCTGTCCGGGAAGGATGGCGAGCGCGGCAAGCGCGAGCGGTGCAAGGTCATTGGCCATGGCGGTTTCCTCCGCCGGCCAGCCTATGCGGCCTCGGCCGATGGGGAATGGCGGGTCGTCCAAAAGACTTGGCAATTCCTCCAGGGCGGCAACCGGCTGGCTGCGGGTGTCAGGATTGCTCGCTGCCCCCGGCGTTGCGCAGATGGCTCGGGGCGACGCCCATGACCCGCTTGAAGGCGCGGCTGAAGGAGGCTTCCGAATCGTAGCCGAGTTTCGCGGCCGCCACCGAGACCCTCATGCCGTCGCGGGCGAGCCACTGCCGCGCCTGGTGCATGCGCACACGCAGCACATATTTGGCCGGCGTCTCGCCGACCACGGTGGCGAAGCGCTGCGCGAAGGCGGAGCGCGAGGCTCCCATCATTCTCGCCAGCGCCTCGACCGTCCAGTCACGGTCCGGCTGCAGATGAATGGCGGCAAGCACCTTGCCGACGTCCGGGTGGCGGACGGCGGCGATCCATCCGGTGGCGTCGCCGCAGCCGTTCTCCACCCAGGAGCGGATGATCGTGGCGGCGAGCACGTCGGCGAGCCGAGCCAGGATGCCGCCGGAGCCGACCCGGTCCATCGTCACCTCGCCGGCCATGGCGTCGAGCAGGTGCTGGATGCCCGGCGCGTTCGCCATCAGCTTATGCGCCTGCATCAGGTCGGGCATCATGTCGAGCAGCGGATGCGAGCCGTCGAGATTGAAATGCATGCTGCCGCAAAACAGCAAGGTCTTGCAGCCGTCGCAGCCGTTCGAGACGTCGTAGATGTTCTCGCACAGCGGCTCGATGCTGTAGCGGCCGATCGGCACGGGCGGCACGCCCGGAGCGCTGGCCAGCACGTGCTCGTCGCCGCGCGGGATTAGCAGCGCGTCGCCCACCGAGAGCTCGATCCATTCCTTGGCCGGCGAGAACAGCCAGCAGCCCTGCTGCCCGATGAAATGGAAACGCGCCGCCTTCTGCGCCGGGAAGGAAACGGCCCACGGCTCGCCCAGCACGCAGCGGCCATAATCGACGCCGTCGAGCCGCAATCCGCGCAGCATGTCGGTCAGCGGATCGCCGGATGCCGGCAATGCGGTCTTGGACGAATTGTAATTCATTTCGGCGTTTCTAGCATGGAAACTCCAAACCGTCACCTCCTATGTTGCGTTGCAGCCAAGTGTTGCGCTGCAACTTTCCGGAGATTTCCCATGACCGAACCCGCCACGGGCGTCATCGACGCCGCCGCTCTCGACAGAACCGAACCCGAAGAACGAGCCGAGCCCGTATGGGGCGCGGTGGTGTCGCTGGCGCTCGGCGTGTTCGGCCTGGTGACAGCCGAGTTCCTGCCCGCCAGCCTGCTGACGCGGCTGGCGCAGGACCTCGGCGTCAGCGAGGGCGCCGCAGGCCAGGCGGTGACGGCGACGGCCGTTGTCGGCGCGATCGCGGCCCCCACCATGGCCATCGTCACCAAGCGGCTCGACCGCAGGCTGGTGATGTGGATCCTCACCGTGCTTCTGATCGTCTCCAATCTGCTTGCCGCCTTCGCCTCGTCGCTCAGCGTGCTGCTTCTCGCCCGGGTGGTGCTGGGCATCGCTCTGGGCGGCTTCTGGTCGATGTCGGCCGCCATGGCGATGCGGCTGGTGCCGATGCGGCTGGTGCCGCGCGCCATGTCGATCATCCTGACCGGCGTTTCGGTGGCCACCGTCACCGCCGCTCCGGTCGGCGCCTATGTCGGCGACATCTGGGGCTGGCGCACGGCCTTCATGATCGCGGCCGTTGTCGGGGCGCTGACTTTGCTGGTGCAGCTTGCCACCATTCCCAGCCTGCCGCCGACGGCCGTGGCGAGCTTCCGCACCCTGATCGAGGTGCTGAAAAGGCCGACGATCCGTGCGGCTCTTACGGTGGTGCTGCTCGTCGCCTCGGGACAGTTTGCCGGCTTCACCTACGTTCGGCCGTTCCTGGAGACGGTGCCGGTGATGCCGATCGAGACCATCTCCCTGGTGCTGCTCGCCTACGGCATCGGCGGCTTCTTCGGCAACTTCGCTGGCGCCTTCCTGGCCGAGCGCAGCCTGAAGCTTGCGGTCGGGCTGGCGCCGCTGCTGATCGCGCTGTCGGCGCTCGTCATGCTCACGCTCGGCGCATCGCCAGCGATCGCGGCCATCGCCGTTGCCGCATGGGGTTTCGCCTTCGGCGCCGTGCCGGTCGGGCTGCAGACCTGGCTGGTGCGCGCCGCGCCCGACCAGGCCGAGAGCGCCGGCGGCCTGATGGTCGCAACGTTCCAGGTGGCGATCGCGCTGGGCGCGGTCTTCGGCGGCCTGCTCGTCGACCATGCCGGCGTCGCCAGCGCCTTCGCCTATGGCGCGCTGGCGACACTGCTCGCGGCGCTGGTGACTTTCGCCATCGGGCCGAGGCAGGCGCAGTAGTCTTCGTGTCGGCCCGAGGCCCTCAGGGCTCCGGGCCGATGCCATTGGTCAACGGAACAAGCTGCCCCCGGCAACACCGACCATTGCTGCCCGACACCTTCATCCGATAACCGAAACCACCGGCCTCCTTGGCGAAAACGGCAAGGTGGGTCCGTATCCAAACCGCATTACAAGGTCCGGCCGCCGCGTCTCGCCAACGATCGCCGCCAAGTCGGCGCGCAAGCGGGCGACCTCGACGAGCTGATTGATAAAGGCGCTCTTGAGCCCCAGGCTCGTCGCGGTCAAAGCGAAGCGCTGGCACGCCTGGCCGACCCTGATCCAGTGATCATGGTCCGCTCGCTCGGCAAAAAAGATCGCGATACCGGCGGAGGAGTCGATTTGACGGGCGTAGTTCTGATTTTGCTGCGCGACGTCGAACAGATGGTCGAACGCGATCCGACCCAAGCCGCTCGGCAGCACCGGATTGCCGCTCGAGGCCGAGAAGAGCCCATCGCCGCTCGCCATCGCGCTGCGCGGGTTGAACCGTAACCACTGCTTCAATTCCCGCATGAAGGCGGGGTCGCTCATCTGATCCTTGTTGCCGGCAAGGACAAGATCCCGCACCCGCTTCATCCGTGCCCGGTCCGTGACAAGCGCGAGGCTTACACCCGGCATCGCAGCCGTTCTCTCAAGTTCAACGAGATCAACCGGAGGAGCCGCGCGACCATCGTATTCGGCGCGCGTCGATTGGCGTTTCGGGATGGCGTCGACCAGCGGGTCCGCCTTCGGCGCGCCAGCGAGGTAGTCGTAACGGACGCCGCCGCCATCCGCCGCGAGCGAGGCCCCGCCGGGACGGCCGTTCGCCGCCGCGGCGAGCGCGAGGTTGGCCGCAGCGCATCCCAGGCTGACATAGAGATGATGGTCGTCAGGGTCGACGACGGGAGTCCGCCGCCGAAAGTCAGGCCGGATCTCGATCGCTTGCTCGTCAAACCGAAACCGCCAGGGCTGCGTGTTGTGGCTGTTGGCCGCCAGGGTGGCGTAACGGACCACGGCTTCAAGATCGGGCGTCAGACGGCCACGCAATCCGGCGGCGAAATCCTCATACCGGGCCATCGATCCGACCGCCGTTTGCCAGCCGGCAACACCGGCGCCCGCCGCGACAAACGCAACGCCTGCGCCTGTGAGCATCGTTCGCCTGTTCATTGCGTCCTCTCGACCAAGCCTATTGGCAAGATAGCGGCGGTCCGAGAATCGCCCTTTGATCTCCATCAAGGCTTGCTGGTCGATGGTGCCGGCGTGCCGAGCGCCTGCGTCTGCAATGAGCGGCCACGTCGCTCGCGGCAATGGTTGCCTTCCTGCTAGGGCCTGGGGTGTCCGGCGCTGCCTAAGCCGAACGGCCGTCGAACTCGAAGACCTGCATCGCGGCGAGGTCGACGTCCTCGAGGCAATTGATGTTGATGTAGGCGCTGCGCTCGCTGCCTTGGCCGACATCCTCGGCGAAGGGATGGATGCCGCAGGTGCGGCAGAAGCGATGCGCGATCGAACCCTTGCCGAAGGTGTATCTGCCGAGGTCGTCGCCCCAGGCGACCAGACGCATGCTGGCGTGCGGCACGGCCCAAAGCAGTGCGCCCTTGCGCGCGCAGATCGAGCAATTGCAGCGTACCGCGCCGCCAAGCTCGCCCTCGACCTCGAACGCCACCTTGCCGCAGTGGCAGCCGCCTTTGTACAGCATCAGCATCTTCCTCTCGCTGGCAGGTGCAGAGGCACGCTTGCCGGGTTATCCCTTGCGCCGGCCGGCGGCCGCGTTAAGTGGTTGTTCCAACGCAATTCCGGGCGGGAAAACCGCTACACACTCCTGCTGGAATTGCCTTAAAGACGTTGCATCCTTGCGGAGTCCGACATCGACATGCAATCCGTCCGCGACCGCCTCGAAATCATCCTGTCACGTCTTGCCAATCGCGCCGGCGGCGAGAAGGTCTACACCAAGCTCTATGCCGAGGCGGCACGCGCGGCAGCCGATGCGGCCGACGCCCGCCGCAAAGCCGGCGTCAACCTCGGGCCGCTCGATGGCGTCATCATCTCGATCAAGGATCTGTTCGACGTCGCCGGCGAGCCGACCAGGGCGGGCTCGCTGATGCGCGCCAGTGCGCAGCCTGCCCCGGAGGACGCGGCAATCGTGCGCCGGCTGCGCCGGGCGGGTGCGGTGATCCTCGGCAAGACCAATATGACCGAATTCGCCTTCACCGCCATCGGCGACAATCTTCACTACGGTACGCCGGGCAATGCCCGCGATGCCAGTCTGATCCCGGGCGGCTCGTCGTCCGGCGCGGGCGTCGTGGTGGGCGAGGGCACGAGCGAGATCTCGATCGGCTCGGACACCGGCGGCTCGGTGCGCATCCCGGCCTCGCTCAACGGCGTCGTCGGCTTCAAGCCGACGGCGAGCCGAGTGCCTTTGGCAGGCGCATTTCCCTTGTCGGCGACGCTGGATTCGATCGGCCCGCTCGCCCGCAGCGTTGCCGATTGCGCGATTGCCGACGCCATCATGGCGGGAGAGGAGCCGGCGGTTTTTGAGCCGACCTCGCTTGCCGGCCTGCGCGTCGGCATTCCGCGCGGCGTGCTCTTCGGCGAGACGCAAGCCGAGGTTGCCGAGGCCTTCGACCGAAGTGTCCGCAGCATGGAACGTGCTGGTGCGCGCGTCGCCGACTTGCCGATCGACGATCTCATCGCCGGGATGCGCGCGGCGACCAAGCGCGCCACGATCGCGGCAATCGAAGGCGCGGAGGTGCATGCCGACTGGCTGACCACCGGCGCGCCGGTGCCGGTCGATCCGCATGTCACGGGCCCGATGTCGCGTGCGCTGACGATTCCCGCTTCCGTCTACATTCGGACGATCCGCCACCGCACGGCGCTGGTCGCCGCCATGGACGAGCGGCTGGCAGCGGTCGATGTGCTTGTGCTGCCGACCGTGCCGATGGTCGCGCCGTCGATCGCCGCCATGGCCGGCGACGAAGAGCTTCGCGACACGACGGAAGGCCTGTTGCTGCGCAACACGCAGGTCGCAAACCAGTTCGACCTCTGCGCGATCTCGCTACCGATGCCGGGCTTGGCGCTGCCGGCCGGGTTGATGCTGGTGGCGAGGCACGGCCATGACCGGCATCTGTTGGCCGTTGCGGCGGCGATGGAGGTTTTGCTGAAGGATTGAAGGCCGGACCTGGTTGCGGCTCAGCGGGATGAGCAATGGCCGCGTTCGGTGTCCTTCGCGGCGCGCTCGATTCCGGTCGCGACCAGCGTCGGCAGGCTGTACCGCTTGCCGTTGAAAATATGTGGCCGGTTCTCGATCGTGCCGGCAACGACGACCTTGCCGGCATAGAGCTTCTCGGCGAGGTCGAGCGCCTTGTCCTGCTGCGGCAGGCCGTCGATGTCGATCGAGACGCCCTTGATGATCGTGCCGGAGGCGAGGTCGAGCGCGCTGTTGGACGGGCAGGGCGCCATCACGCAGCGCAGGCCGTTGTCGCAGGGCACGTAGCTGCCTTGCCCGGCAGTACGAGCCTCGGCCGCCGACAGGCAGAAGCCAGCGATCAGAAGGGCTCGCGCGACATTTTTGGTCATGGCGGGAAGGTCTTCGTCAAATCCGGGAAAATTGAGGCAGGCGACGAGCGTCAGTCGGCCGGGAAGCGCCGGCGATAGTGGTCGATCACGTCCGGATTTCGCAGGTTGACCGGCAATTTGTTGGCGAGCACCAGCAACGCCTCGCCTGCAGCGCCGACGCCCATGCGCATCATCGATTCCTCGGTGATGCCGGCCATATGCGGGGTGACGATGACGTTGTCGAAGCCGAAATAGGGATGGTTCGGCGGCAGCGGCTGGGTTGCGAAGACATCGAGTGCGGCCCCGCCGATGCGGCCCTTTCGCAGGGCTTCGATCAGCGCCTCGTCGTCCACCACAGGCCCACGCGAGACGTTGATCAAAAGCGCATCGGGCTTCATGCGGGCGATGCGCTCGCGGCTGATCAGGCCGCGCGTCTCCTCGGTCAGCGGGCAACACAGAACGATGATGTCGCTCTGCTCGACCAGCGCGTCGATCGACAGGAAGCCGACGCGCTCGGGCGCCGGGCGCAGGCTGCGTGTGGTCGCAACGACGTTGAGGTCGAAACCATGCGCGGCGATATGGCCGACGGCCTGGCCGACCGCGCCGAGGCCGACGATGCCGATGGTCTTGCCGGCAAGCTCGCTGCTGGAATTGGCGTGTTCGCGCCCGGCGAGCCAGCCCTTGGCCCGCAGATCTCGGTCGACCACGCGAAAACGCCGAAGCAGGGCGAGCGTCACGAACATCACATGCTCGGCGACCGAGCGGGCGTTGACCGCCGGCACATTCGCCACCAGCACGCCGGCGGCGGTGGCCGCTTCTAGCGGGATCATGTCCAGCCCCGCGCCGTGGCGGATCGCGGCACGCAGGCTCTTGGCGCCGGGAAAGAGCTCCGGCGGTAGCGGCGCGCGCACGATGACGATGTCGGCATCCCTGGCTTCGGCCGCTAGCGTCTTGGCATCGAGCGCGGAAGCGATTGCCAACCGGCCAGCCCCGGCCAGCATGGCCGTGGCGCGTGGGTGCAGCGGGTGCGTCGACAGGATCTTACGCATCGGGGTCCTGGTTGTTTCAGCCGCGTTTCTGCGAAGCCAAGCGATAACGCTGCAAAATGCTCCAAAGCGGGTCGCGCTGAAAAGGGCTCAGGCGGCCGGCTTTGGTTCTTTTTTGTGCATGTAGGTTTCCCAAGACCGCTGCGCGCTTTTGGGCAACATGCGCTAGGCCTTTTCGAGCGTCGCGCTCTTCGGTTCCACCCAGCGACCTTCGATGATCCCCTTCCAGTAGCTCTCGGCGCCCTGCAGATGGGCGCTCATCAGCGCCTGGGCCAGATTGCCGTCGCGACGCAGCAGCGCCTCGTAGATCTGGATGTGCTCGGCATGCGAGCGCACGCTGCGCTCGGGATCGTTGAAATAGATCGGCAGGCGCTGCTCGCCCATCAGGTAGTAGACACTGCAGATGTTGTGGAAGACACCGTTCTTGGTCGCCCGCACGATCTCGAGGTGGAACTCGCGGTCTTCCTTGGCGAGGCCTTCGCCGGCGGCGATGCGCTCTTCCGACGCCTTCAGGATCTCGCGCAGCCGTTCGAAATTCTCTTCTGTGGCGCGCGAGCAAGCAAGCTCGGCCGCCTTGATCTCGTGGATCTTGCGTAGCTCGACGGTCTCGTAGATCTGCACCGGGTCGAGCGGCAGGCCCGCGCGGGCGAAAAGCGCCAACGCTTCCACGCTGGCCTGCTTGGTGTCGATATAGATGCCGGATTTGGCGCGGCGCTCGACGATGCGCATGGCCTCGAGTATCGCCAGCGCCTCGCGGATCTGCCCGCGGCTGACGCCGAAATGTTCCGCCAGCTCGCGCTCCGACGGCGTGCGGCCCGACTCCTTGTCCGAGTTGGAGAACAGATAGGCGGCGAGTTCCGCGAGAAGGTTCTTTTCTTTCATCGTCAAATGCGTTGCGCGTGCGCCTCCAGGAATGGCTCCGAAACGGTGAACCCCAATCCAGGCTTTTCAGGGATCGCTATCATACCGTCCTTTGCTTCGACAGTCTCTTCGACGAGATCGTGGATCATCGGATTGGCGCCGAGCGAATATTCGACCGTGAAGCTCGCGGGCGAAGCCGCGCAGACATGCAAGCCGGCGAAGAAACAGGGCGCGCCGGCCCACAGATGCGGCGCGAAGCGCAGGTTGAAGGCACTGGCGATGGTGCCGATCTTCATCGCCTCGCTGATGCCACCGCAGAAGGCGGGATCAGGCTGGAAGATGTCGGCTGATTTCAGCACCGCGAGATCGCGAAACGCATAGCGCGTCGCCTCGCTCTCGCCGGTGGCGATCGGCGTCGAGCCCGAGGCACGCACCTCGGCCATGCCCGGCTTGTCGTCGGCGATCACCGGCTCCTCGAACCAGGCGAGGTCGAGATCGGCGGTCAGGCTGATGAAGCGCTTCGCCTCGGCGACGGTGTAGGTGCCATGCGCGTCGACCATCAGCTCGACGCCGGGACCGATCGCTTGCCTGGCGGCGCGGACGCGGGCTGCCGAGATATGCGGTGCGCCGTCCATGGCGCCGACACGCATCTTCAGTGCCTTGAAGCCGCCCCTGGCGATGTAGGACTTGAGCTGCTCGCCGATTGCGTCGGCCGCGGCCCAACCGCCCGAGGCATAGGCCTGCATGCGCTCGACCTTACGGCCGCCGAGCAGCCGCCACACCGGCTGCCCGAGCGACTTGCCGAGGATGTCCCAGAGCGCGATGTCGACGGCGCTGATCGCCGCCACGCTCATGCCGCGGCTCGCCAGCTGCGGCATGGCATGGCCGGCATGGGCGGCCGTTTGATAGCGCACGCCGTTGTAGAGCATCTCCCAGATGATGCCGATATCGGCCGGGTCGAGGCCGATGAGCTGCGGCGCAATCTCGTGGTTCAGCATGTGGACCAGCGCGCCATAGCTGCCGGCGCTGCCGGCGGCGTTCTTGCCCTCGCCCCAACCGACCAGGCCGTCATCGGTCTCGATGCGCAGAATCGCGGCGTCGAACGTCGTCACCTGACCGAAGTCGCTGCGATGCTGCTTCGCGACTTCGATCGGTATGCGAACCCACCAGGCCTGGACGCTTTTGATACGCATCTAAGTTTCGATCGGCTACTTGATCAGCGGCAGCAGCGTTTCGGCGGTGATGCGCATCTGGTCGGTGTAGAATTTCTCCGTCAGCACGCTGGAGCCGTGATCCTGGATGAATTTGAGCTGCTCGGGCGAGATGTCGACGGGGTTGCGCTCCACCATCTCCGGGTAGGGCGCGGCGGGCGTGCGATCGACGGGCGCGACGAACTCGTTGGTCAGCGCGCCGTCATAGCCGATCTCCTTCAGCGTGCCGACGATCTTCGGCCAGTCGATCTGCCCGAGGCCGGCGGCGAAGCGGTTGTTGTCGGCGACATGGAAGTCGAAGAGGCGTTTTCCGACCTGACGGATGGCGTCGTAGACGTTAAATTCCTCCATGTGGATGTGGTAGGCGTCGAGGCAGACGCCGCATTCCGGGCTCACCGCGTCGGCAAGGGCGAGCGCCTGGGCGCCGCGGTTGAAGAGGTAGGTCTCGAAGCGGTTGAGCGGCTCGACGGCGATCTTGACGCCGACCTTCTTGGCGTGCGCGAAGCATTCGCGCGTGGCGTCTACCACCCAGCCCCATTCTTCCGCTTCGGTGCCGTCCGGCACCACCTTGCCGACGGTCGCGGGGACCAGCGTGATGATCTCGCCGTCGAGCTCGCTCACCATGGTCAGCACGTCCTTGACGTATTGCACCGAGCGCTCGCGCTGACCCTGGTTCTTGGCGGCGAGGTTGCGTTCGCCCAGCATCAGCGTCACCGCGCCCCAGCAACGAATACCGTGCTCCTTCAGGAGCGCGCGCGTCTCCTTTATCTTGTATTGAGCGGGTTCCCCGGAAATCTCGATCGATTCATAGCCGAACTTCTTGATGCGCTTGAGCGTCACCTCCAGCGGTTCCGCCCGCATCCAGTTGTGCGTCGAAAGATGCATGGTCTATCCTTCCCAGAATTCGCCTGTCACGTTTTTGGGCGGCGTCCTCCGATGAGCCCGCCGCATGATCTCCTCCCCACGGCGTTCCAGCGGTTTTTATCGAAACTGGTTCGACCAATTGGGTCTGACAAGACCTCTACAGCAAATTCTCATGAACGGCAAGGAGACCGTCCATGAGCCTTTGCCTGTAAGGTAATTTATTGATTTCAATGTACTAAACCTTTCCTGTGTGATCATGTCCGCTGCTTTTCGGCCATTTCCTTCCGCTTGACCAAATAGCCGGATTTGGTAATACCAGAATGGCGCCGTGCTCTGGCGCCATAGCAAATGATCGAACAGGCTGGCCCTCACTCCAATCGGCGCTATGCTTGGTTACGAAAAACGAGAGAGGGAGGATGCCGATGCCGACGACGATGAAGGGTCCCGGCCTGTTTCTGGCGCAGTTCGCGGGCGACGCCGCGCCATTCAATTCGCTGGCCTCGATCACAAAATGGGCGGCCGGGCTCGGCTACAAGGGCGTGCAGATCCCAACCTGGGACGGACGCCTGTTCGACCTCAAGAAGGCGGCATCGTCGAAAGCCTATTGCGACGAGGTGAGGGGCATCTGCGCCGATGCAGGCGTCGAGATCACCGAGTTGTCGACGCATCTGCAGGGCCAGCTCGTTGCGGTGCATCCGGCCTATGACGCGCAATTCGACGGCTTCGCGCCGGCCGAGGTGCACAACAACCCGAAAGCCCGGCAGAAATGGGCGGTCGAGCAGATGGAGTTCGGCGCCAAGGCGTCGAAGAATCTCGGCCTCAAGGCTTCGGTATCCTTCAGCGGCGCGCTCGCCTTTCCTTACCTCTATCCCTGGCCGCAGCGGCCGCCGGGGCTGATCGAGGAGGCTTTCGCCGAGCTCGGCAAGCGCTGGAAGCCGATCCTCGACGTCTATGACGAGAACGGCGTCGATGTCGGCTACGAGATCCATCCGGGCGAGGACGTGTTCGACGGCGCGACCTTCGAGATGTTCCTCGACGCGGTCGGCGGCCACAAGCGCTGCAACATCAACTACGACCCATCGCATTTCCTGTTGCAGCAGCTCGACTATCTCGAGTTCATCGACATCTACCACGAGCGGATCAAGGCCTTCCACGTCAAGGATGCCGAGTTCAACCCGACGGGACGTCAGGGCGTCTATTCCGGTTACCAGGGCTGGGTGAACCGGGCGGGACGCTTCCGCTCGCTCGGCGACGGCCAGGTGGATTTCAGCGGCATCTTCTCCAAGCTTACCCAGTACGACTACGATTCCTGGGCGGTGCTGGAGTGGGAATGCTGCCTGAAACATCCCGAGGACGGCGCTGCAGAAGGCGCGCCCTTCATCCAGCACCACATTATCCGGGTGACGGAGAGGGCCTTCGACGATTTCGCCGGCGGCACCAGCGACAAGAAGCTCTTGCGCGCGATGATGGGAATCTAGCACCCGTTTCCTCTCCCCTTGAGGGGGTGGCCCGAAGCGCCGGGCGGGGTCGGTTCATGCCGAGCTCCACGCCCGGCGACCCACACGATCCGCTACGTGGATTGACCTCCTCTCCTAAGAGAGAGGCAAGCAACAACGAGGGAGTACAAAAAATGGTCGGCGCATCGAAGTCGGAAACGGGAGGCGGCCCGATCCGCTATGGCATGGTCGGCGGCGGGCAGGGCGCCTTCATCGGCGCGGTGCACCGGATCGCGGCGCGTATGGACAATGATTTCGTGCTGGTCGCGGGTGCGCTGTCGGCGAATCCCGAGCGCGCCAAGGCCTCGGCCGCCGAGCTCGGGCTCGATCCGTCGCGCAGCTACGGCTCCTATGCGGAGATGGCGAAAGCGGAAGCCAAGCGCCCGGACGGCATCGAGGCGGTGGCGATCGTCACACCCAACAACGTGCATGTGCCGGCGGCCAAGGCCTTCCTCGAGGCCGGCATCCACGTCATCTGCGACAAGCCGCTGGCGACCTCGCTCGCCGAGGCGAAGAAGCTTGCGGCCCTGGTCGAGAAGGCCGGCAAGGTGTTCGTGCTCACCCACAACTACACCGCCTATCCGATGATCCGCCAGGCGCGCGAGATGGTGGCCAAAGGCATGCTCGGCGATATCCGCATCGTGCAGTCGGAATATCCGCAGGACTGGCTGACCGAGGACCTCGCGGCCACCGGCCAGAAGCAGGCATCATGGCGCTCGGATCCGAAGCAGGCCGGCGCCGGCGGCGCGCTCGGCGACATCGGCACGCATGCCTACAACCTCGCCCGCTTCGTCTCGGGGCTCGAGCTCGATTCATTGTCGGCCGATCTCGACGCCTTCGTGCCGGGCCGACAGCTCGACGACAACGTCAACGTCATGCTGCGCTTCAAGCCTGTCGGCAAGGCGCATCCTGCCAAGGGCATGATCTGGGCCAGCCAGGTGGCGCCCGGCCACGAGAACGGGTTGAAGCTGCGCATCTACGGCTCGAAGGGCGGGCTCGAATGGGTGCAGGCCGACCCGAACTATCTCTGGTACACGCCGTTCGGCCAGCCGAAGCAGTTGCTCACGCGCGCCGGCGCGGGCGCGATGCCTGCGGCTGCGCGCGTGACGCGCGTGCCGTCCGGTCATCCGGAAGGCTATCTCGAAGGCTTCGCCAACATCTACCAGGAGGCCGCCCGCGCCATCCGCGCGGCGCGGAAGAAAGGCGGCAAGCTGGCCAAGGATGTCGTCTTCCCGACCATCGCGGACGGCGTCGAGGGCATGGCCTTCATCGAGGCCTGCGTGAAGTCGTCGAAGAAGAACGGGGCGTGGACGAAACTGTAGGGGCGACGATATTCAGGTGATGCCGGCCTGCTAACGGCGGCTTCCGGTGCTCACGTGCTTTAAGTACGCTCCGCTCCGGTTCTCGGAAACCACCGTTTTCGGCTCGGCCTGACCTGAATCTCATCACCCTTGGTCGAAGGTGATGGGGGAGGTGTCGATGAAAATCGGCATGTGCATGTTCTTGTGGACGACGAGCGTCTCGAAGAAGCACGAGGCGTTGCTGAAGGACATCAAGGCGACGGGCTTCGACGGCGTCGAGATACCGGTCTTCGCCGGCCGGCCTGACGACTACAAGAGGCTCGGCGAGATGCTCGACCGTGTCGGCTTGGAGCGCACGGCGGTCTCGGCCATGGGCGATCCGGCGATGAACCTGATCGCGCCGATTGCGGCGACGCGCAAGGCCGGCATCGACTACATGAAATGGGCGATCGACTGCAGTGCGGCCCTTGGCGCGAACAGGCTGAGCGGGCCGCTGCACTCGACGCTCGGCACCTTTTCCGGCAGCGGGCCCACGGCGGCGGAGAAGAAGCGCTCGGTCGCCTCGCAGCGCGCCATCGGCGACCATGCCGGCAAGAAGGGCGTCACCATCGGGCTCGAAGCGCTCAACCGCTTCGAATGCTATCTGGTCAACACGATGGACGACCTGTCGGAACATGTCGACGCAATCGACCGGCCGCACATCAAGGCGATGTACGATACCTTCCACGCCAATATCGAGGAAGCCGATCCGATCGGCGCTTATACGCGCAACCGCAGGAATGTCGTCCATGTCCATATTTCGGAGAACGACCGCGGCGTGCCGGGGCGCGGTCATATCCTCTGGAAGGAGACGTTTTCCGCCATCCGCAAGAGCGGCTACGACGACTGGCTGACGATCGAGTCCTTCGGCCGCTCATTGAAGGACCTCGCGGCGGCGACCAAGGTGTGGCGCGATTTCGCCGAGAGCCCCGAGGCGGTCTATCGCGAAGGGTTTAGGCATATCAAGGACGGGTGGAAGAAGGCGGCTTAGGGCCCTGCGCCTGGTCCATTTTCTATTTGCGTTCGCAACGGTTGCCAGGTGGTTCCCCCACTCCGTCTCGGCTTCGCCGAGCCACCTCTCCCCCGTCCGGAGGGAGAGGAAAGGGAGCCTGGTGGCGCCGGGAGAGGAAGAAAGCCTCGGCCTTCGAGGACAGGCGCGGCTCGGAAAGCCTTGCGCCTTTCCTCTACCCCGTCGATCGGGGGAGAGGTGTCGAGCGAAGCTCGACGGAGTGGGGGTCGACCCTTTGGCGCCGGGCGAGACGATGCTTGCGCTTCTGCGTCACAAGGCTACCCCTGCGCCGCCTCTAGCCGGTTATAGTCATGCAGCGTGCGGCTGAGCCTGCGGCGCAGGAAATTCGAGATGTTGTCGAAGACGAAGACGACGAGCAGCGTCAGCAGCACCATGTAGAAGACGTTGGCCCAGTTGGAATTGGTGCGCATCGCTTCCCAGAGCTTCAGGCCGATGCCGCCGGCGCCGACGGCGCCGATGATGGTCGCGCCACGGGTGTTGGATTCCCATTGGTAGAGCGTCTGGCTGATGAAGATCGGCACCACTTCCGGCAGCACGCCGTAGCGCTGCACCAGCAGGCCGTTGGCGCCGGTCGAGAGCACGCCTTCGCGCGGCTTGTCGTCGATGTTCTCCAGCGCCTCGGAATAGGTTTTGCCCAACGTGCCGATCTCGGTGAAGAAGATCGCGGCGCTGCCGGCGAGCGGCCCGGGCCCAAAGGCGCGGGTGAAGAACAGCGCCCAGATCAGCATGTCGACCGAGCGCATGAAGTCGAAGAAGCGCTTCAGCACTTGGCTGAGCAGGCCGCTCGGCGTGATGTTGCGGGCGGCGAAGAAGGCGAGCGGGAAGGCAACGATGCCGCCGAGCAGCGTGCCAAGGAAGGCCATGACGATGGTCTGCAAAAGCTTGGTCCAGACATCGCCATGCTGCCATTGAGAGTTGTTCCAGATGTTGTCGGCGGCCAAGGCGAGGTTCGACGTGCCGGGCCGCAGCTCGGGGCCGGAGACGATCAGCGAGAACACTTCACGCGCCGACTTGCCAAAGAAGGGCGAGCGCGTGTCGAAGACGAAATTCGCCCAGCCGAGGAAGCGTTTGCGTATCTTGACGCGGTCGACGGTGACGCGCACCTCGCCGACGAAGCCCATCCTGGCGACGACCTCGTCATCATGCACGGTGATCCAGTCCGGTACCGGGCCTTCCACCACCGGTTTGCCGCTGGTGAGCGACACCGGCACGGCCTGGCCGTTCGCGACGATCGTCGCCCTTGTCTTGTCGAAAGTGACGGACTTGGCCTCGCCATCGATCTGCACGGTGAAGCTGCCGTCGGAATTCCTGATCACCCAGTCCGGATTGGGGTGTTCGCCGAGCGCTGAGAAGCGCGGATATTTCGGCGCGATCTCAGGCTGGTCCAGCCGGAATTCCGGCTGCAGGTCGTAGCTGATCCATTGCGACAGGAAGAGCGGCAGGCGCTCCCAATGCGATTCCCTCATCACCTGCGGCAGGCTGAAGAACCACAAGGCGTAGATGAGATAGAGAATGGTGCCGGCGACCAGGAACAGCGGCCAGAAACGCTTGTAGAGCGGTCGCCGGAACACTTGCGGGAAGCGTTCCTCGATGGCTCTGATCTCGTCGACTGTCATGGTCATGATTAGGCGGCACCCATCAGGAAGGCCTGCTCGCCAACCAGCTTGCGTCTGAGCCAGGCGGAGAACTGGTCGATGAGGAAGATGGTCGTGAACAGGAGCAGCACCAGCGCAAGCGTCTTGGCGCCGAAGCCGCCCGAAATGGAGAGCTTCAATTCCTCGCCGATGCCGCCGCCGCCGACGGCGCCGATGATGGTAGAGGCCCGCACGTTGATCTCGATCCTGAGCAACGTGTAGGACATGAAATTGGGCAGCACCTGCGGCAGGTCGGCGAAGCGCACCCGCTCGAACCAGTTGGCGCCGACTGCCCGCAGGCCTTCCTCGGCCCGCATGTCGATGTTTTCGTTGACCTCGTAAAACAGCTTGCCCAGCGCGCCGATCGAATGCAGGCCAATGGCGATGATGGCGGCGATCGGGCCGGTCGATACGATAGCCGCGAACAGGCCGGCAATGACGATCTCGGGGAAGGCGCGCAACAGTTCCATGAAGCGCTTGACGACGAGCCTCAGCGCCGGATGCGGCGTCAGATTGCGCGCGGCGATGAAGGAAAAGGGCACGGCGAAGACGAAGCCGATGAAGGTCGAGACCAGCGCTACGTTCACCGTGGTCAGCATGAGCTCGAAATATTCGGGGATGTAGAAGCCGCCCCAGACATAGACGCGGCCGAGCGGGAAGTTGAACTCCTGCGTGCCCTTGTCACTCGGCGAGGCAAAATCGAACAGCGCCCGCCAGACATCGTTCCAGTCCTTCGGGATCAGCCAGCTCAGGAAATCGAGGATGTGCGGCAGGCGCTCGAAGAAATGGCCGGCATTGGCTTCGTCGGCGAACCACATGCTGGCGATCATGGCTGCGAGCAGCAGACCGACGCCGAGCACCGTATAGAGCCGGCGCAGCGACGTCTGGTGCTGCCAGGCATCCGCCTGCTGGCGGGTGGTGTCGGAATGGATTGTCGCTGAGGCTGTCATGATCGGAACATGCAAAAAGGGCGACGTGATAAAAACGCCGCCCTTTTCCTGATGCCATCAGCCGCCGATAGCGGCTTTGCGGGCTTCGACGATGACGTTGTAGAAGTCCGGCTTCACCGGAACGTAGCCGGTGAAATCGCCGCCCTCGACGCCTTCGAAGCAGGCCTTGTCCTTGACCGGCAGGGCGGTAAAGAAATCGGTGAGCTTGGCGGTCATTTCGGTGCCGAGCGCGGTGCGCACGACCAGCGGACCGTTCGGGATCAGACCCGAGCGCCACACTTCCACAAAGTCGTTCGGGTCGACGGCGCCCTTGGCGACCTCCTTGTGGAAGGTGCCGGAGGTGTAGCCGTTCTTGAAATCGCCGATGCCGGAGGAATCGTCCACCGCCACGTCGACCTTGCCGTCGCGGACGGCCAGCACGTTGTTTTCATGGCCGCCGTTGAACTGGGTCGAGGCGAAGTAGGTCTCGTTGGACGCGCCGGTGTCCTTCGGAATCTGGGTCAGCGGGATCAGATAGCCCGAGGTCGAATCCGGGTCGGCATAGCCGAGCTTCTTGCCCTTGGCCGACTTGATGTCGGTGATGCCGGACGTCTTCAGCGCCAGGCCGATCGAATAGTAGCCGGTCGAGCCGTCGGTCTGCTTGGTGGTGAGGATCGGGGTGACGGCCTTCGGGTCCTTGAGGTAGACGCTGGCGTAGCCGGACGCGCCGAGCTCGGCGAAGTCGAGTGTGCCGCCGAGCAGGCCCTGGATGACGCCGTCATAGTCGGCGGCCGGGAACAGCGATACCTTCTCGAAGCCGAATTCGGCCTTCAGGTGGTCGGCAAGGCACTGGTAGTTGCGCAGACGGTCGGTTTCGTTCTCGCCGCCGAGGATGCCGACGCGGAACTCCTTGATGTCGGCGGCATGCGCGGCGCTGGCCGCCATGGCGAGCAACGATACGGCGCCAAAAACCATCTTCCTGAACATTTTGACCTCTCTCCTGTTTTGCCGGCTTCGCGCCGGCAGCGTTCGAATTCTGAGTTCAGCCTTTGACGCGGGCGGGCGATCCGGGTTGCTCTTGCTGAGAACCACGATTGCCCGGAATCGCCTCGGCCCGGGCAGTGGACTCAGTAGCCAGGGAAGGCCGGTTCGAGCGGTCCGGCGGATGCAGTGATCTTCGGCTTGATGGTGACGCTGGTCGACGTGATGGCTTCGGAGATATCGGCGCCGTTGGCGTCGGCGCCATAGACCGTGCGCACGGCGTCGCGGTCAAGATCCTCGGGCGCGCCGTCGAACACGACCTTGCCGGCGGCCATGCCGATGATGCGGCTGCAGTAGGCGCGGGCGGTGTCCAGCGTATGCAGGTTGGTGACGACGGTGATGCCTTCGCGAAGGTTGATGTCGCGCAGCGAATCCATCACCACCTTGGCATTGAGCGGGTCGAGGGAGGCGATCGGCTCGTCGGCCAGAACCACTTTTGGCTGCTGCATCATGGCGCGCGCTATCGCGACGCGCTGCTGCTGGCCGCCGGAAAGCGTGCCGGCCGGCTGCAGCGCCGTGCGGGCGATGTCGAGGCGCTCGAGCGCGGCCACCGCTTCGGCGCATTCGACGCGCGAAAACAGGCCAAGCAGGTTTGAGAGCGTTGAGCGGTGGTTCAGCCGGCCGAGCAGCACATTGGTCAGTACGTCGAGGCGCGGCACAAGGTTGAACTGCTGGAAGATCATGGCGCAGTCGCGCTGCCAGCGCCGCAGCGGCGAGCCCTGCAGGCGGGAAACCTCGGCGCCGTCAAAAAAAATCGACCCCTGGCTGGGGTCGATAAGACGGTTGATCATACGCAGCAACGTCGACTTGCCGGCGCCGGAACGGCCGATGATGCCGACCATCTGACCCTGCGGGATCGAGATGTTGATATCGCTGACGGCGGTGTTCTTGCCAAATCGTCGGGTTACGCCGCGAATTTCCAGCGTGGCCGATGATGCTGACATGGCAAAACTCCGGTACGTCGCGGTTTCGAAGGTCGGTTAACCTTCGCTAGCGCAGCACCATGAAGCTGGGGTGTCGGATTGATGTCAGTTTTGTTACGTCCCACAGGCCATCCTTGTTTATGTATGTCGTTGTCCGAAAACCGCTGCGCAGTCTTGGCGGCATGCATAGGGTCAGCCGAGGACCAGCAATTCCTCGAAATGCTTCATGTCCTTGAAGCTGCAGAAAGCCGGCGGGCGCATTTCGATCACCGGAGCCTCGCGTTCGAGGAACGACAGGCAATCGTCGAACAGATCCTGCCAGGCGGCCGCACGTTCGTCGGCGAGGCGCCGGATCTGGTAGGCGAAAGTGATGTGGAAGACATAAGTGTCGTGATCCGGATGGCGGTAGCCGAACGGTACCGACAGCGCATCGCGCCAGGCCTTGAGGATGGCACGGTCCTTTTCCGTGGCACCAGCGACGGTCAGGCCGTTCGGCGTGACGCCGATGGTCTTTATCCTGAACGCACCGTTGCCCTCGAAGCCCTGGAGGCGCTCGAGATAGAGCCGCGTCATGTCGTCAATGCTGGTGTCGAGCGGCACATCGGCTGGCCAGTAGGGAACGCGGCGCCGGTATTCGATGATACCCTGGAACAGGGTCATGTGCAGGCTGGAGATCGGCGTGAAGGCCAGGCGATCGGCGTCGGCCATGGCGCGAATGCGCTCGCGCACCGCAATGACGGCGGCCTCGGAAGGAGATCCCCCGACGAGGTGGCTGACCACCGTGTTGCCGGGCTCGAAAAGGAAGTTGCCCGATGTGTCGTAGCGGGTGCCGAGATGCACGGGCGGAACCGGGTTGGTGCCTTCGAAGAAGGAGGCAAGCAAGGGTCTGACTGTGGCGAGCATAGGCGATCTCCCTAGGGAGACGGTGTCCTGTCCGAGTCGTGTGTCAAAGGTGTGAATGGTGAATGGCAACAAGAAACTCACTCGGTGCGGCCATTCACCACTCAGCACACTCAGGCGCTATGCTTCTCCAGAAACGCCTCGGCCGACAACTCGCGGAAATCGTCGAGCGCGGCGCGCAGCCGGGCATGGTCCCAATCCCACCAGGCGAGCGCCTGGTAGCGCTCGGCGGTGCGGCGGTCGAAGCGCTCGCGGATCGGTTTTGCCGGCACGCCGGCGACGATGGTGTAGGGCGCGACATCCTTCGATACGACCGCTCCCGCGCCGACCGCCGCGCCATCGCCGACGGTGACGCCGGGCAGGATGGTCGAGCCGTGGCCGAGCCAGGTATCGTGGCCGATGGTGACGCGTTTGGCGCGGCGCTGCGCGAAGAACTCGCTCTCATGCTCGGCGTCGTCCCAATAGTCGGAGGCGCGGTAGGTGAAGTGGTGCAGCGTCGGCCGCCAGGTCGGATGGTTGGTGGCGTTGATGCGCACGCTTGCCGCGATGTTGGAGAACTTTCGAATGGTGGCGCACCAGACGGCGCAGTCCTGCATCATGTAGGAATAGTCGCCGAGCCCGCTTTCCGAGACGCGACTACGCTCGGCGATCTCGGTCCAGCGTCCCAGTGTCGAATTCTCGACCTGCGCAGTCGGATGAACCAGCGGCGTCTCGGACAATTTCCTGGTCATGCGGCGATCCTGCCTGCGGCGAAGGCGGTGACGTCGATGACGCGGTCGGCCACCGCTTCGCGCACATCCTGGTCATGGAAGATGCCGAGCAGGGCGACGCCCGCCGCCTTCTTGGCGGCGATGAGGTCGACCACGACGTCGCGATTTTTGGCGTCGAGCGAAGCCGTCGGCTCGTCGAGCTGCAGGATCGGATGCTCGGTTATGAAGCCACGCGCGATGTTGACGCGCTGCTGCTCGCCGCCGGAGAAGGTCGCGGGCGGCAGGGCCCAGAGTTTCTCCGGCAGGTTCAATTGCGCCAACAGGGAACGAGCCTTCTCCCGCGCGCCTTCGCGATTCTCGCCGCGCTCGACCAGCGGTCCGGCGACGACGTCGAGCGCCGAGACGCGCGGCACGGTGCGCAGGAACTGGCTGACATAGCCGATGGTGCTGCGGCGCACGGCAAGCACGGTGCGCGGACTGGCCGAGCCAAGGTCGATCAGCCCGCCCTCGTGCTGGACGATGATCTGGCCTTCGTCGACGGCGTAGTTGCCGTAAAGCATCTTCAGGATCGAGCTTTTCCCCGCGCCGGACGGGCCGCCGAGCACGGCGCATTCGCCGGCGCGGATCGAGAAGGAAACGCCCGCCACCACCGGCAGCGTGACGCCGTCGCGCAGATGCATGGTGAAGCTTTTTGCGACATCGGAGACAACGAGAGGTGTCGGCATCGTCAAACCTGCAGGATCGAAGAAACGAGAAGCTGCGTGTAAGGCGCGCGCGGATCGTCGAGCACGCGGTCGGTGAGACCGCTTTCGACGACACGGCCGTCCTTCATCACCATCATGCGCTGCGACAAGAGCCGCGCCACGGCGAGGTCGTGGGTGACGACGATAGCGGCGAGGCCGAGATCGGTGACCAGCCCGCGCAGCAGATCGAGCAGACGCGCCTGCACCGAAACGTCCAGGCCGCCTGTCGGCTCGTCCATGAACACCAGCCGCGGCCCGGTCACTAGGTTGCGGGCGATCTGCAGGCGCTGGCGCATGCCGCCGGAAAAGGCGCGCGGCTCGTCGTCGATGCGGTCCTCGTCGATCTCGACCCGTGACAGCCAGTCGACCGCGGTGGCGCGGATCCTACCGTAGTGGCGGTCGCCGACCGCCATTAGCCGCTCGCCGACATTGGCGCCGGCCGACACCGTCATGCGCAGCCCGTCCGCCGGGTTCTGGTGGACGAACCCCCAGTCCGTGCGCATCAGGAAGCGGCGTTCGGCCTCGCTCATGCGGTAGAGCTCGCGCCACTGGCCGTCACGCATGCGGTAGCTTGCCGTGCCGGAGGACGGCAGCAGCCTGGTCGACAGGCAGTTGAGCAGCGTCGTCTTGCCCGAGCCCGATTCACCGACCACCGCCAGCACCTCGCCCGGCCAGAGGTCGAACGAGACATTCTCGCAACCGACGCGCGAGCCGTAGAATTTGGAAAGTGCCGAGACGCGCAGCAGCGGTTCGTCGGTCATTCGGCCTCCTTACCCTCCCCCTTGCGAGGAGGGTCGGCGCGCAGCGCCGGGGTGGGGGTTGTAGGGGGCGTCGCCAGGCTACCCCCACCCGCGCCTTCGGCGCGACCTCCCCACAAGGGGGAGGTAGGGTCGGCGCGCCGCTTCTCGCAATGATCAGTGTCGGAGCAGACGAACATGTGGCCGCCATGATCATCGAGGATGACCTCGTCGAGATAGACATTCTCGGCGGCGCAGAGCGCGCAGGGCTGGTCGAAGGTCTGCACCTCGAACGGGTGATCCTCGAAATCGAGGCTGACGACGTCGGTGAAAGGCGGCACGGCGTAGATGCGCTTTTCGCGGCCGGCACCGAACAGTTGCAAGGCCGGCGAACGATGCATCTTCGGATTGTCGAATTTCGGCGTCGGCGACGGATCCATCACGTAGCGGCCCTCGACCTTGACCGGATAAGCGTAGGTGGTGGCGATGCGGCCGTGCCTGGCGATGTCCTCATAGAGCTTCACATGCATGAGGCCGTATTCCTCGAGAGCATGCATCTTGCGGGTCTCGGTCTCGCGCGGCTCGAGGAAGCGCAGCGGCTCGGGGATCGGCACCTGGAAGACCAGCACCTGTCGCGCCGTCAGCGGATGCTCTGGGATGCGGTGGCGGGTCTGGATGATCGTCGCCGCAGCCGTCTCGGTGGTGACGGCGACATTGGCGACCTTCTTGAAGAAGGCGCGGATCGAGACGGCGTTGGTGGTGTCGTCGGCGCCCTGGTCGATGACCTTCAGCACGTCATCCGGGCCGATGATCGAGGCGGTGACCTGTACGCCGCCGGTGCCCCAGCCATAGGGCATCGGCATCTCGCGAGAGGCGAAGGGCACCTGGTAGCCTGGAATGGCGATGCCCTTGAGGATTGCCCGGCGGATCATCCGCTTCGTCTGCTCGTCAAGATAGGCGAAGTTGTAGGTGGCGATCTCTGTCGGTTGCGCGTTCATTCCGCGGCCTCCCTCTTCTCTTCTGCCGTGTCGGAACTCTCCCGCGCTTCGTATTCGGCACGCATGCGGCGGACCAGATCGAGCTCGGCCTGGAAGTCGACATAGTGCGGCAGCTTCAGATGCTCGACGAAACCGGTCGCCTGAACATTGTCGGAGTGCGAGATGACGAACTCCTCGTCCTGCGCGGCGGCGACGACATCCTCGCCGAGCTCGCTCGCGCGCAGCGCCCGGTCGCATAGCGCCATGGCCATCGCCTTGCGCTCGCTCTGACCGAAGACGAGGCCGTAGCCGCGGGTGAATTGCGGCGGCGCCTTGGCCGAGCCCTTGAACTGGTTGACCATCTGGCACTCGGTGACGCGGATGGAACCGATCGGCACGGCAAACGGCAGTTCCGGTATGTCCAGCTCGAGCTCGACCTCGCCGATGCGCACCTCGCCGGCGAAAGGATGGTTGCGGGCATAGCCGCGCTGCGTCGAATAGCCGAGCGCCAGCAGAAAACCTTCGTCGCCGCGCGACAGCGCTTGCAGGCGGATGTCGCGCGCCATCGGGAACTGCAGCGGCTCGCGCGTGATGTCGCCGGGCACATGGTCGAGCGGCATGTCGCCGTCGGCTTCGATCAGGCCCTCATGGGCGAGGATCGAGGAGACGCTCGGCATCGCCTCGGCTTCGACCGGGCGCTGCGCGGGCGCCTCGACATCGGCGCCGGCGGCAAGCTCCGGATCGAGCAGGCGATGCGTGTAGTCGAAGGTCGGGCCGAGCACCTGGCCGCCGGGCAGGTCCTTGTAGGCGGCGGATACGCGCCGCTCGACCTGCATGGCGCCGGTGTCGACCGGGCTGGTATAGCCGAAGCGCGGCAAGGTGGTGCGATAGGCGCGCACCAGGAAGATCGCCTCGATCATGTCGCCGCGCGCCTGGACGACGGCTAAAGCGGCAAGCTCGCGATCGTAGAGCGAGCCTTCGCTCATCACCCTGTCGACGCCGAGCGCCAGTTGCTCGACGATCTGGTCGAGGCGCAGCGCCGGCACCGAGCGGTCGCCGCGCCGGCGATCGGCAAGCAGGCGATGGGCGTTGGCGATTGCGGCTTCGCCGCCTTTCACCGCGACATACATGTCAGGCCTCCATCGTCTTGATGCGGGTGGTGCGCGGCAGGCAGGCGAGGCTGCCGGGCGCCGCCAGGACGATGTCGACGCCGCGCGGAAAACGCTGGTTGTTCTGTCTCCACTGCTCGACGAAATGCCGCGGCATACCGGTCGGCGCGATCATCGCGGTCTTCTCGATGCCCGGTCCTTCGAGCAGCAGCGATGGACCGGAGGCGAGATCATCGACCAAAAGGACCAGCGTCGTCGAGCGGTCCGGATATTCCTGCGTGCCTTGCGAAAAGCCGTCGAGCGCCGCCATCTCCGCCGGGTTGGCCACTATCGCGAAATGCGCGTCGGCGGGTGTGTTGGCCAAGGGCGAGCCGGTGTGAAAGCCGAGCCAGGCCTTGACCGAGGCTTCGGCCTGCAGGCGCGGGTCGAGCCAGACCGGCGTGTCGTTGTCGCAAAGCGAAAGCGCCACGGCACCGGCGGTCGCCGACAGCGGCGCCGGCGGATGGGCGAGCGGCGACAGAGCCTGAACGCTGCCGGGGCGCGCCATCGCGTCCATGACGGCGCGGAACACGGTTTGCGCGTTGAACACCGGATCGGCGAAACCGCCTTCGATCGATTGCGTGGCGATATCCATCAGTCCTCTCCGCGCACCATGGTGAAGAAATCGACTTTCGTCGCCGCCGCCTCGACGCGCCGTTTTTCGCGCGCCTCTTCGAGTGCTGTCCGCAATGGTCTGACGAGCTTCGTTTCGATCGTTTCGCGATGCGCCGGGTCCTGCCACAGCGCATCGGCGATAGCCGTGAGCTTTGCCTTGCCCTTGTCGCGGCCGAGCGCATAGGAGTGGCCGACCTGTCCGGAAGGCAGCCGCACGGTGGCGCGGGTGACAGTCGCCTCGCCGACATTGAAGGGCGCGCCGCCGCCGCCGATCCGCCCGCGCACGGTGACCAGCCCGGTTTCGGGACCGCGCAGCAGCTCGACCTCGGAGGGCAGTCCAGCCTCGCTCCATAGGCGCGCGATCTCCTCGGCCTTCGCCTGCGCCAGCGTCGCCATCACTGCTTTCCGCTCGGCTTGCTCGCGTGCTTTCTGTCCTCGCATCGCTTCACTCCTGGCATGGGTAATTTGTCCATTGATATAGACAACTATACAAATTATATTCATCTCGTAACGAGAGTCCATGACGGGTGGATGACAAGAGGCGCAAAAGTCAGGGGGAAGACGTTGGGGGCGGGGATATGATCGGGCTGGCGAGCAGCATCGAAAGGCGCAGTGGCGTATCGCTGTGGCGGCAGATCGCCGACAGGATCCTGCAGGGAATCGCGAACGGCGATTTCGCCGCGAATGCGGCGCTGCCGCCCGAGGTCGCTCTGGCGGAACGCTACGGCGTCAACCGCCACACGGTGCGCAGCGCCATTGCCGCACTGGTGCAGGAAGGCGTGCTGAGGGCCGAGCAAGGGCGCGGCACCTTCGTTTTGTCGCGCAAGCGGCTGTCCTATCCGATCGGCGCGCGCACGCGGTTCTCGACCGGATTGCAGGGACAGACGACCGAACGCCACATCGCGCTGCTGTCGTCATCGACCGAGCCGGCCGACCGGCGCATCGCCGAAGCGCTCGGCATCGCAAACGGGGTCGCCGTGATCCGCCTGGAAACGCGCGGCGAGGCCGATGGGCATCCGGTGTCGCGGGCAACGACGTGGTTCGATGCCAAGCGCTTTGGCGGCATCGCGGCGGCAATGGCCGAGACGGGATCGGTCACCGCCTCGCTCAAGCGCTTCGGCATCAACGACTATCTGAGGCAATCGACCGTGCTCTCGGCGCGCCACGCCGACGCCGCCGATCTTGCCGATCTCGACCTGCAGCCCGGCGCCATCGTGCTGGTGACGGTCGCCGTCAACGTCACGCTGGACGGCCAGCCGATCCAGTTCGCGGAATCGCGGTTTCCGGCGGAGCGGGTGGAGCTCAGGCTGTCGGCGAACGATTAGCTTTTAACGTCGTCGGGCGATAACCCCAGCGGTCGTCATCCACGGGCAGAGCGACGCGAAGCGGAGCGCAGACCCGAGGATCCATGCCCGATCGCGAGGCGCAGCGGAGCAGAATTCTGGATCGTTGCAACGCGTCGAAGTCACGGAATGGATACTCGGGTCTGCGCTGCGTCGCTACGCTCCTTGCTTCGCCCGTGGGATGACGAAGGGACAGCGCTTCGGCTAATCTCCACGTCATGCGATCCGCTCGGGCATCGTCTGATGCGAAATTTCGGTGCCTGGAATCCTCTATCCGACTTCGATGACGGCCTTGATCAGGCCGGACTTCTCATGCGCCCATCGCGACAGATCGCGCGGCGTGCCGGCAAGGGTCGTGCGATGCGTGACGAGCTTCGCCAGCGGCACGGCGCCGTCGCGGATCGAAGCGGCGACGTGGTCGAAGTCGGCTCTCAGCGCGTTGCGGCTACCGATTAGCGTCATCTCGCGCTTGTGGAACTCGGGGTCGGAAAAGGTGATGTCGTCCTTGACGACGCTGACCAGTACCAGCGCGCCGCCATGAGCGACATGGGCGAAGGCCGATTGCACCGATTGGGTGTTGCCGGTGGCGTCGAAGACGAGGTCGAAGCCTTCCCCATCCGTCGCGTGCCTGACCAGTTCGGCCGGCGATGCCTTCGAACCATCGAGCGCGGCAAAGCCGAGTTCGCTTTCGGCGAAACCGAGCCGTTCGGTGCTCATGTCGAGCAGGCTGACGTCGAGCCCGGCGATGCGCGCAAAAAGGGCCGTGCCGAGTCCAATCGGGCCGGCGCCGATGACCAGCGTGCGCTGACCGGGGGCGGCAAGCGAACGCCGCACCGCATGGGCGCCGATCGCCAGGAATTCGACCGCCGCCGCATCGGCCAGCGACAGGCCGTTTGCCGGGTAAAGGTTCTGCGCCGGCACTAGGATCTCGTCGCACATGGCGCCGTCGCGATGCACGCCGAGCACCTCGATGCTCACGCAGCAGTTCGGCTTGCCGCGCCGGCAGGCAATGCATCTGCCGCAGGCCAGATAGGGATTGATGATCACCGGCTCGCCCACGGCGAGGGCGACGCCTTCCCCTTTTTCGACGACCGTGCCCGAGACCTCGTGGCCCATGATGCGCGGGTAGGCGAGGAAAGGGTGCTTGCCTTCGAAGATATGGTAGTCGGTGCCGCAGATGCCGACATGGCTGACGGCGACCCGCGCCCAGCCGGAGGGCGGCGCGCCGGGCGCGGCGCGGTCTTCGAGGACAAGGTCGCCGGGCGAGCGGCAGACGACGGCTTTCATGGGCAAATCCGATGTTCAAGAAAGTGCGCAGGCCGATGGGGCCGACGCGATGCTTCAACGATGGTTCACTTGCCGCGACGGCGCAGGCCGTCGAAGTAGACGATGACGATGATCAAAACGCCGGTGATGACGCGCTGCCAGAAGGTGTTGACGTTGAGCAGGTTGGCGCCGTTGTTGATCGTGGAGAGGATGAAGGAGCCTATCAGCGGCCCATGCACCGAGCCTATGGCGCCGAACAGCGAGGTGCCGCCGATCACCGAGGATGCGATGGCCTGCAGTTCATAGGTGTCGCCCTGCGTCGGGTTGCCGATGCCGATGCGGGATGCCAGCAGCACGCCGACGAAGGCGGCCAGCAGGCCGGACAGGATATAGGCCATGAAGATGGTGCGCGGGACGTTGACGCCGGAAAGCCGCGCAGCCTCCGCATTGGAGCCGACCGAGAACAGGTAGCGCCCCCAGCGCGTGTGGTGCAGGAAGACGTAGGACGGTATCGCGACCAGGACCACCATCCAGAAGAGATAGGGTATGCCGAGCAGCGAGCCGCGCGAGAAAGCCTGGAACGGGTCGCTGTTGATCGAGATCGAGTTGCCGTTGGTCATCAACAGGCCGATGCCGCGCAGCGAGGTCATCGTGGCCAAGGTAATGATGAAGGGCGGCAGGCCCATCTTGACGATGCCGAAGCCATGGAACAGGCCGATGGCGACGCCGACCAGCAAGGTGATCAGCACCGCCGCCCAGATCGGCCAGCCCGCATTGATCAGAAGCGCGACGACGACGGTGGTGAAGCCGACGACGGCGCCGACGGATAGGTCGATGCCGCCGGTGATGATGACGAAGGTCTGGCCGACCGCCAGGATGGCGATCAGCGAGCCCTGGCGCAGAAGGTTGGTGATGTTAAGCGCCGTGGCGAAGGATGGAGTGGCGACCGCCAGCACGATCCACATCAACAGCAACAGCCCAAGCAGCGTCAGCCCGAACAGGGCATTGAAATTGCGCTTGGTTTTTTCGGCAGGGATCGCCTCGGTGCTCATTTCTGTCCTCCCGACTTTTCTTGTTTCTCGGCCAGCGCCTGACCCAAAATGTCCTCATGGCTTGCGGTGCGGAAGCCATGCGTGGCGACCAGCTTGCCGCGCCGGAACACGTGCAGCGTATCGGCGAGCTCGTAGACTTCCGGCAGGTAGGACGAGATCAGGATGATGCCGGCGCCCTTCGACAGCAGCGTCGAGAACAGGCGGTAGATCTCGGCCTTGGTGCCGACATCGACGCCGACCGTCGGCTCGTCGAAGATGAAAAGCTTGGCGCCATGCGCCAGCCACTTGCCGATGACAATCTTCTGCTGGTTGCCGCCCGACAGGCTGGAGGCGAGCGCGCTACGCGTCGGGGTCTTGATCCTGAGGTCGGCGATCTGGCGGTCGGCCTCGGCCTTCTCGCGCGAGCCGGAGATCAGAAGGTTGTTCGAGATGCGCTTGTAGATCGGCAGGTTGAGGTTCGTGCCCACCGGCAGGTTGAGGCAAAGGCCCTGGTCGCGGCGGCTTTCGGGGGCGAGGGCCATGCCGAGCCGGATCGCGTCGTGCTCGGAGTTGACCTGCACCTCCTTGCCTGCCCACAGGATCTGGCCGGCCGACTTTTTGTGTCGGCCATAGAGCGTGGTGACGAACTCGCTGCGGCCTGCGCCGATCAGCCCGTAGAGGCCGACGATCTCGCCGGCACGGACGGTGAGCGAGACATTCTCAAAGCCTTTGCCGGAGAGGTTCCTCGTCTCGACGATAGTCGCGCCCGGCGTGAAGTGCTCCTTGTGATAGATCTGCTCGATCGAGCGGTTGATCATCAGCTTGACCAGCTCCGGCTCGTTGGTCTCGGCGATGTCGCGGGTGCCGACAAGGGTGCCGTCGCGCAGCACCGAAACGCGGTCGGCAAGCTCGAACACTTCCTCCATGCGGTGGCTGATATAGATGATGGTGACGCCTTCGCCCTTCAGCCGGCGGATCAGCTTGAAAAGCTGGTCGGCTTCCTTGCGGGTGAGGTAGGCGGTCGGCTCGTCGAAGATCAGGAACTTTGTGCCGCGCACGGTGGCGCGGGCCGCTGCGATCAGCTGCTGCTGGCCGATGGTGAGGTCGCCGAGAACGACATGCGCCGGCAGATCGAAGCCGAGGCCGTCGATGATCTTCTGCGCTTCCTTGACCATGGCGCGCTGCTGCAGCAGGCCGAAGCGGGAATTCTCCTCGCCGAGGAACATGTTTGCGGCGACGGTGAGGTGGCGGCAGAGCACGACCTCCTGGTGGACGGCATTGATGCCAAGCGCCATCGCCTCATGCGGCGTGGCCAGCGCCTCCGGCTTGCCCTCCCAGATCACTTCGCCCGAGGTGCGCGGCATGACGCCGGTGAGCAACTTGATCAGCGTCGATTTGCCGGCGCCGTTCTCGCCGACGATGGCGTGGATCTCGCCCGACTTGAAGGCAAGGTGCACGGGCTTCAGCGCATGCGTGCCGGGATAGCGCTTTTCGAGGCCGTTGAGCTCGAGGATCGTCCTGCCCGGCTCCAGCGTGGGTGCGGGGTGCAGTTCCTGCGCCGTCGACGTCATGACAATCCTCCCAGATTGATCCTAACCGTAGGATACGCAGCGATGCGTCTAGCGCGCATCCAGAAGGCGCAGCGTAAACCAAGCGGGCAAATTGCCAAGCCGCCGCTAACGGATGTTTCCGGGGCGCCGAGGCCCCGGAAACGATTTGTCGCGAAGATCTCAGTTCAGCTTCGGGTTGAGCAGCGCGTCGATCTTCGGTTCCTTCATGTTGTCCTTGGTGACGAGGTTGGCGCCGGTGTCGACATTGGCCTCGACCTTCTCGCCCTTCGAGGCGGCGAGCGCGGTCTTGATGCCGTCGTAACCCATCCGGTACGGATCCTGGACGACGAGGCCGGAGATGACGCCGTCGTTCAAGAACTTGATCAGCTTCTCGTCGCTGTCGAAGCCGATCAGCGCCACCTTGCCGGCAAGGCTGTTCTCGGCGATCGCCTGGCCGACGCCCTGCGCCATGATCAGGTTCGAGGCGAAGATGCCCTTGAGGTCCGGATTGGCGGTGATCAGGTCGGTCGCGATATTGAGGCCGGTCGTGGCCTGGCCGTCGGCGTACTTGTCGGCGACGAGCTCGAGGCCGGGATATTTCGCCTTGAGCTGCTCCTTGAAGCCTTGCGAGCGCTGCTCGAGCGAGCCGGCGCCGGGGAGAGCGGTGATCAGCGCTACCTTGCCTTCGACCTTGCCGCCATTGGCCGCGCCGATCGCCGCCGCCAGACCGTCAGCCGCAACGCGACCGCCCTGGACGTTGTCGGTGGTCAGGAAGGAGGTGAAGGCCTTGGATTCGGCGCTGGAGTCGATGCCGATGACCTTGACCTTGGAAGCTGCCTCATCGATCGGCTTGCCGAGCGCCTTGGCCTCGGTCGGCGCGATCACGACCGCGGCGGGATTGCCGGCGACGGCGTTCTCAAGGATCGAGATCTGGCCGTTGACGTCGGTCTCGGCCTGGGCGCCGAGCTCCGGCACGTTGACGCCGAGATCCTTGCCGGCCTTGCGGGCGCCGGCCAAAACGATCTGCCAGTAGAAGGAAGTGGTGTCCTTGACGATGATCGGAATGGTCACGTCTGCGGCCGAAGCCGGCGCGGAATGCAGCGCGCCAGCGAGCATCGAGGCGGCAGCAAGTGCCACGAAAGCGCGGCGGTTGAGAAGGCTGGTCACGAATTTCATTTAGGATCCTCCCTAGGTCGCCTGGTTAGGGTTGCGGATGCTCCGTCTGGATAGGCGCGGCCCAAACAGAACTTTATCAATAAAAAACATTTGCCATATTTTGATAGTGCAAAGGTCGGGCGGATGCAAGCGCTGTTTGGTGCCGTTTGCGTGATGGCGGGCGGGAGCGCTGCACCGGTTCTCAGCCAAGCTGCTGCACGATCGTATAAGGATCGTATTTCGCGAACTCCGCCGCCGGCACCTTGATGTCGAGCAGTTCGAGGTTGCGCGTCAGATTGGCGGGCTTGGCCGTGCCGGTCAGCACCGAGGCGACAACCGGCTCGTGCAGCGGAAACTGGAACGCCGCGGCGGCCAGCGGGTAGCCGCCTTCTCCCGCGATCCTTTCCATCGCGCCGACCCGGTCGAGGATGTCCTTGCTCGCCGGCTGATAGTCGAAATGGGCGCCATGCACCGGGCCCGTCGCCAATATGCCCGAGTTGAAGACGCCGCCGATGATCAGCGAGGTCTGCCTTTCGCGGCAGAGCGGCAGCAATTCGGCCTCGGCGCTGCGGTCGAGCAGCGAGTAGCGGCTGGCAAGCAGGATGCAGTCGAGCGGCGCGCGGCGGAGCACGTCGAGGCAGATCCGGACCTCGTTGACGCCGAGGCCGTAGGCGGAAATCGTGCCGGACGATTTCAGCTCTTCCAGCGCCTTCAGCCCGCCATCCATGAGCTGGCGGAAATGCAGCTTCGTCTTCTCGACGCCATGCGTGTAGACGCCGATGTCGTGGACGAACAGGATGTCTATTTTGTTGAGGCCGAGCCGCGCGTAGGAGAAGTCCACCGAGCGCATGATGCCGTCATAGGAATAGTCGTAGTCGAGCGCGAAGGGCAGCGGATCGACATAGGAGTGATCGGGAACCTGGTCTTCCGGCACCGGCCGGAACAGGCGCCCGACCTTGGTCGAGAGAACGTAGGACGAGCGCGGCTTCTCGCGCAGGAAATCGCCGGTGCGGCGCTCCGACAGGCCGAAGCCGTAGAAGGGCGCGGTGTCGAAATAGCGCAGGCCGCCATCCCAGGCCGTCTGCAGCGTCTCCATCGCGGGCTCGCGCGGACAGGCGCGATAAAGGCCGCCGATAGCCGCGCCGCCGAAGCTGATTTCGGTGACCTCAAGCGCGGTCGTGCCGATCCGGCGTTTGTTCATCAAAGCCTCCCTTGCCGTTCGACCGGCCGTTGTTTTTGAAAGTACTTAGAGCGTCGCGCCGAGATGCCAGGGCACGAACTCGTTGTCGCCGTAGCCGAACGCCTCGCTCTTGGTCTTGCGGCCGGATGCCGTCTCGACGATCAGCTCGAACAACTCGCGGCCCATGCCGGCAATCGTCTTCTCGCCCGAGGCGATGACGCCGCAATTGACGTCCATGTCTTCTTCCATCTGGTGGTACATGGTCGAGTTGGTGGCGACCTTGATGGACGGCGTCGGCCGGCAACCGAAGCAGGACCCGCGGCCGGTGGTGAAGACGATGATGTTGGCGCCGCCCGCCACCTGTCCGGTGGCGGAAACCGGATCGTAACCGGGCGTGTCCATGAACACCAAGCCGCTGCCCGTGACCTTCTCGGCATAGCCGAAGACGCCGTTGAGAGGCGTCTGGCCGCCCTTGGCGACGGCGCCCAGCGACTTCTCGAGAATTGTGGTCAGGCCGCCGCGCTTGTTGCCGGGCGAGGGGTTGTTGTCGATCGAGGCGCCGTGCTTGGCGACATGGTCCTCCCACCACTTCACATAGCTATCCAGCTTGGCGGCGATCTCGGGCGAGGCGGCGCGATAGGCAAGCAGATGCTCGGCGCCATAGATCTCTGTGGTCTCGGAAAGGATGCCTATGCCGCCGACGCCGGCGAGAATATCGACGGCGGCACCCAGCGCCGGATTCGCGGTAATGCCGGACATGCCGTCCGAGCCGCCGCATTGCAGGCCAACGACGATCTCCGAGACCGGGATCGGCTCGCGCTGCAGCTGGCCGACCTCCTCGGCGATCTCGGCCAGCACGCCCATCGCCCGCTCGACGGATTTGCGCGAGCCGCCGGCCTCCTGGATGTTGAAGTGCCGCTTGCCGGCGGCGACGCCCTTCTGGCCGTAGAGCGTGAGCTGGTTGACCTCGCAGCCCAGCCCCACCATGAGCACGCCGCCGAAATTCGGATGGCGCGCGTAGCCGGCGAGCGTGCGGTGCAGGACCATCATGCCGTCGCCGGTGGCGCTCATGCCGCAGCCCTGGCCGTGGACGATCGGCACGAAGCCGTCGATGCCCGGATATTTCGGCAAAAGCACGCGGTTGGCCTCGTCGGCGATCGCGCGGCAGACGGTGGACGAGCAGTTGACGCTGGCGATGATGCCGATGAAGTTGCGCGTTCCGGCGCGTCCGTCGGCGCGGCGATAGCCCATGAAGGTGCGCTTGCGGTCGGCTTCGGTGGCGTGCTCGGCCTCGCTCGGCGGCACCACCGGCAGGCGGCCGCTCTCGAAGGCCAGATTGTGCGAATGGACATGTTCGCCGGGCGCGATGTCCTGCGTGGCGCGGCCGATCGCCTGGGCATATTTGACCACCGCCTCGCCGGCCGCGATCGGCTTGATCGCCACTTTGTGTCCGGGTTCGATCGCCGCCACCGCGAGCGCGCCGCCGGGCAAGGCTGTGCCGATCTCGATGCGGCCATTGGCGACCGCGACATTGTCGGCGGGGGAAAGAAGTATGATGTTTGCGGCGTTCACGGGCGGCTGTCCTGGGTAAACCTGGGAATGTGGGCGGATTGACATGCGCCCGTTTGAGGATAATGTCTTTTATCGTGAAAAAACATTTTTGCGTCAATTGTTTTTTCATCGCGCGGGCCGCGCGCCCTTTGGCACGGTTGCCCGTTTGCAAAGCCGGCGGAATTCGATTTCCGCATTTCGCGGGCTTGCGCTAGGAACGCCGATCATATCGCGCTTCCGGCCGGCCGCCGCAAGCGTTGGGGGATACGGGGCATGTCGAAGAGCAACAACGTCTACAAGGACGCCTTCAACCGCTGCCTGCGGCTGCTCGACGAAACCAAAAGCCTGCCGTCGGAGCCCGAGCTCGGCACGCTGCTCGGCGTCAGCCGCACCACGGTGCGCAGCATCCTTTCGCGCATGGAAGAAACCGGGCTGATCGCCTGGAACAAGCGCAGCAAGACGGTGCTGCGGGTGCCGAAACCGGAAGATTTCTTCCCCGAGGAAGAGACCGACTCGCTGGCCGAGATCATCGAGCGCTCATTCATGCGCCGGCTGCTTGCCGAGGGTGCCGAGGCCGGCATGCAGATCAACGAGCTGGAGCTGGCACGCGAGATCGGCGTCGGCACCACCAGCGTGCGTGAGTTCCTGATCCGCTTCTCGCGCTTCGGCCTGATCGAGAAGCGGCGCAACAGCCACTGGGTGCTGAAGGGGTTCACCCGGGCCTTCGCGCTGGAGCTGACCGAAATCCGCGAGATGTTCGAGCTCCGCTCGGCAGCGGCCTTCGTCGCGCTGCCGCAGGAGAGCGCGGTCTGGGCCGATCTCGAGGGGTTGGAGGAGGAGCACCGTCAGCTCGCCAGCGAGATCGCCACCCGGTTCAACGAATTCTCCGAGCTCGACGAGCGCTTCCACCGGCTCATCCACCGCGCCTCGCACAACCGCTTCATCGTCGATTTCTACGACGTGATCGCGATGATCTTCCACTACCACTACCAGTGGAACAAGGCTGAGGAGCGCCAGCGCAACGCGGTCGCGGTCCAGGAGCACCTGGCCTATATCGCGGCATTGAAATCCCGCGATCCCGGCAAGGTCGACGCCGCCTGCCGCAAGCACCTGAAGTCGGCGCGCCAGACGCTGCTGAGCTCGATTCCCGCAGGGCGGCAGGTGCAGCCCGCCTGAGAGGACGTATCGCGCCGCGTTGCCGCAGTGCGGTTTTGCCGATTTTCCGGCCGCTGGCCCCATGCTAGGGTCGGTCGAGTTGCTGGAAAGAGGCAGTCCTTTGGATATCCGGCTGAGACGATGGAGCACGCCGGCCGCGTTCGTCGCGGCGCTGATGCTGTTGCTCCAGTCGGCGCTCGGCGCCTTTGCATTTGGCGAGCCGTCGCAGCTCGATGCCTTCGGCAACGTCATCTGCACCCGCGAAGGTGCGGTCACGCCCCCAGGCGGCGATTCACATCAGCAACATCTGCCGGCCTGCTGTTCGGCGGGCTGCAGCATGGTCTCGCCGGCGCATCTGCCGCCGCCGGACACCGGCGCGCTTGCCAGGACCCTTGCGTTCGAAGCGATCGCCTTTGCGCCGCCTTCCTTCCGGCATCTCGATTTCGCCCGCGACCGCTCTCCAGCCAATCCGCGCGCGCCACCGGCCACGGTCTGACGCACGATCCGCGGAACCTTTTCGCGGATGCATTCATCCAAGTTCAGACCGTTCGCGACCGCACGATGGCGCGATCTCATACCCATGGAGCAACCATGTCCAATCTTCTTCCTGCAGCGCGTGCGCACACCCAGCGCGGGCCGCTTCCGCGCGGCTTCGAACACTTCAGCCTTGCCGTGTTCCTCCTCCTTCTCCTGCTCGCCTGCGTTCCCGGCGCCCTGGCGCATGAATTCAAGGTTGGCGACCTGGAAATCGGGCACCCGTGGTCGCGCGCGACCCCGCCGGGCGCCAAGGTGGCCGGCGGCTATTTCACCGTCACCAACAACGGCAATGCGCCCGACCGGCTGCTGTCGATCACCTCCGAGATTTCCGACAAGGCCGAACTGCATGAGATGGGCGTCAAGGACGGCGTCATGACCATGCGGCCGGTCAGCGGCGGGTTGGAAATCCCGGCCGGCGGCAAGGTCGCGCTGAAGCCAGGCGCCTACCACCTGATGTTCGTCGGCCTCAAGCGGCAGCCCAAACAGGGCGAGACATTCCCGGCGACGCTGACCTTCGAGAAGGCCGGCAGCATCAAGGTCGAGTTCGCCGTCGAGGGCATGGGCGGCGGCATGGACGATCACGCCGAGTGATCATTTCGAATTCAGAGGGACTTTCATGAAGAAATATCTTTTAGCGGCGGGCGCCGTTCTTGCGCTCGGACCAAACACCGCGCTCGCGCACATCACGCTCGAAACGCAGGAAGCGGCCGTCGCCTCGACCTACAAGGCTGTATTGCGCGTGCCGCATGGCTGCGAAGGCAAGGCGACGACCGCGGTCAGGGTGCAGATCCCGGAAGGCGTCATTTCGGTGAAGCCGATGCCGAAGCCCGGCTGGACGTTGCAGACCAAGAAAGGCAGGTACGAGAAGTCGTACCAGCTCTACGGCGAGACGCTGACAACCGGCGTCAAGGAGGTCGACTGGAGAGGCGGCAATCTGCCGGACGAGTTCTATGACGAGTTCGTCTTCCGCGCGTCTCTGGCGGCGGACCTGCCGGCCGGGCAGATGCTCTACTTCCCGGTGGTGCAGGAATGCGACGGCGCCGCCGCGCGCTGGATCGAGATTCCGGCGGCAGGCCAGGATGAGGACGCGCTGGAAAATCCGGCGCCCGGCATCAAATTGCTGCCGAAGAAATGATCACTTGATGGCGCGTCCCGTTCGGGCGCGCCATCGCTTTTCGCAAAGACGGCATGAAGGTAGCACCTTTCCCAATCCGCCCGAGCGGCGTCCGCAACAAGCCAGTCACCGGCTGCCTGATCGCGGCTTTCGTGCTGATGGCGCTGCTGGTGCTGCCCGGTCGCGCCTTCGCGCACGCGGCGCTGGTCGCAGCCGATCCGGCCGATGGCTCCGTGTTGATGCAGAGTCCTGCCCGGTTCTCGCTGACCTTCAGCGAGCCGGTCTCGCCGCTGGTCATCGCTTTGGTGCGGCCGGACGGCACGCGGCTTGCGCTGACCTCCTTCCGCCTCACGGACAGGACCGTCGAGATCGATAATCCTGAGACGCTCAAATCCGGCACGCATGTGCTGAGCTGGCGGGTGATTTCGGAAGACGGCCATCCCGTCGGCGGCTCGGTGCTGTTTTCGATCGGCGCGCCAAGTGCGGCCCCTGTCGCAGGTGAGACCGCCGACTGGTCGCTGCGCGCGGCAATCTGGACGGCCAAGCTCCTCCTCTATGCCGGCCTGTTTCTCGGCGTCGGCGGCGCCTTCTCGCTCGCCTGGCTCGCCGAGAACCGCCGGTGCGGCCAGCGGTTCGTCATTGGCGCTCTGCTCTGCGGACTGGCCGCTGCTCCGGTTTCGCTCGGCTTTCAGGGGCTGGATGCGCTTGGCGCGCCGCTTGGACGAATTGCTGCGCCGCCGGTCTGGCAGACAGCGCTCGAGACGAGCTTCGGCTGGACGGCGCTTGTCGCCCTGATCGCGCTTGGGCTTGCGTTGCTGTCCCTCGTCGGACCGCGCACTCCTCGCAAGCTGCTTGCGCTCGCCGGACTCATCGGTGTCGGCGCAGCGCTTGCGGCAAGCGGCCACGCCAGTGCCGCCGAGCCGCAATGGCTGACGCGGCCGCTGGTGTTCCTGCACGGCGCGGCCATCGCCTTCTGGGCGGGCGCGCTGGCGCCGCTCGGTCTTGCCTTGCGGTACCAGCCGGCGGAGGCGAAGGTTTTCCTGCGACGGTTCTCGCGCGCCATACTGCCCGTCGTCGCCGTTCTCGCCGCAAGCGGCATCGTGCTGGCGATCATCCAGGTGCAGACACCGGCTGCATTGATCAACACGGCCTATGGCCGCCTGCTGCTGTTGAAATTGGCCTTGCTGCTGTTCCTCCTCACGCTCGCCTCGGTGAACCGCTGGACGCTGACCGCGCCGGCCGAGGCGGGCGACACCGAAGTGCAGCGGCGGCTGGTGCGCTCGATCGGCATCGAGACGCTGATCGTGCTCGCCATCTTCGGAGTCGCCGCCGGCTGGCGCTTCACGCCGCCGCCGCGCGCGCTGGCGATCGCCGCCGCGCAGCCGATTTCGATCCATATCCACACGCTGAAAGCGATGGCCGACCTCAGCATCACGCCCGGCCATGCCGGACAAGTCGCGGCTTCCATGGTCATCATGACCGGCGATTTCGGTCCGCTGGACGCCAAGCAGGTGACGCTGGTGCTGTCGAAGCCGGATTCCGGTATCGAGCCGATCAAGCGGCCGGCGACGAAGCCAGGCGACGGCACATGGCGTGTCGACAATCTCGTTATCCCCCTGGCCGGCCGGTGGAATGCCCGGATCGATATCCTCGTCTCCGATTTCGAGGTGGTGAAGATCGAGGCGCCGATCGATATCCGCAGTGAGTGATATTCAGGCGAGGCCGGCCTGCGAACGACGGTTTTCTGCGCTTCCGGTGCTCACGTACCTTAAGTACGCTCCGCTCCGGTTCTCGAAAGCCATCGTTCTCGGATCGGCCTGACCTGAATCTCACCCACCGCGTCCCCGCGCAATTCGGAGAGGCGGTTGACGCCGCCGCCAAGGCCCGTCATTCATCACGGCAAGAAAGACGTCGCCGCAGATCGCGGTCCCAACAAAAGATCCGGAAGCAGGGAAGAAACGATGGAAAAAGCCGAAATCGGCCTGATCGGCCTTGGCACGATGGGCTCCAACCTCGCGCTCAACATCGCCGAGCATGGGCACCGCATCGCCGTCTTCAACCGCACCGCCGCGCGCACCGACGCCTTCGTCGAAAGCGCCGGGCCGCTGAAGGACATGGTCGTGCCCTGCTACAGCCTGGAGGAGCTGGCCGCCGCGATCCGGCCGCCGCGGCCGATCATCATCATGGTGCTGGCCGGCAAGCCGGTCGACGAGCAGATCGCGGCACTTCGCGGCGTGCTGTCAAACAACGACATCGTCATCGATGCCGGCAATGCCAATTTCCGCGACACGATGCGGCGCTTCTCCGAGCTCTCGGGCTCCGGCCTCACCTTCATCGGCATGGGCGTGTCGGGCGGCGAGGAGGGCGCGCGCCATGGACCGTCGATCATGGTCGGCGGCACGGAAGACTCGTGGAAACGCGTCGAGAAGGTGCTGACGGCGATTTCCGCCAAGTTCAAGGACCAGCCATGCGCCGCCTGGCTCGGCACCGATGGCGCCGGCCATTTCGTCAAGACCATCCACAACGGCATCGAATACGCCGACATGCAGATGATCGCCGAGATCTACGGCATCCTGCGCGACGGACTGGGCATGGCGCCCAAGGAGATCGGAAAGGTCTTCGACGGCTGGAACAAGGGCCGGCTCAACTCCTACCTGATCGAGATCACGGCGAAGGTTCTCGCCGCCGACGATCCGAAGACCGGTAAGCCGGTGGTCGACATCATCCTCGACCGCGCCGGCCAGAAAGGCACCGGAAAATGGTCGGTCATCGAGGCGCAGCAGCTCGGCATTCCGGCGACGGCCATCGAGGCTGCGGTGGCAGCGCGCGTGCTGTCCTCGATCAAGGATGAACGCCAAGTGGCGGAAAAAGCCTATGGCAATGTCGGCGTCGAACAGATTTCCGGCGACAAGGCGGCCCTTTTGAAGGATCTCGAGCTGGCGCTGTTCGCCGGCAAGATCGCGGCGTACGCGCAAGGTTTCGCGGTGATGAGCGGCGCCTCGAAGGAGTTCAACTGGAACCTGCCGATGCCGACTATCGCCAAGATCTGGCGTGCCGGCTGCATCATCCGCTCGCAGATGCTGGACACGATGGCGGAGGCCTTCGGCTCGGGCAGCGCGTCAACCAATCTGCTGATGGCGCCGGCCTTCATCGCCATGATGAAGGAAGCGCATCCGTCATTGCGACGCATTGTGGCACGGGCCTCCGAGGCCGGTTCGCCGGTGCCGGCGCTGTCTTCGGCGCTCGCCTATTTCGACAGCTACCGCCAGGGCCGCGGCACTTCGAACCTGATCCAGGCGCAGCGCGATTTCTTCGGCGCGCACGGCTTCGAGCGCATCGGCGAGCAGGGCGCGTTCCACGGCCCGTGGGGCAGTGGAGCGAGCGGATGAGACGTCCCGGGACGTCTACTTCAGATATCCGACCACGAGCCGGGTAGCCTCGTCGATAAGCGCTTCGGCCGCTTCGCTCGATAGCTTTTCAGAGTTACGCAGCACCGCGGTATGAGCCAGCGCCTCGATCGAAGTCACGCACACGAAGGCTGCCAGTCCGGGATCGGCCACGCGTAGCTCGTTGCGGTGGCTTTCGAGATAGCCCTTGAAGAGGGTGTGGGCTTCACGATTGAAGGCTTCCACGTCTTTCAGCCGCCCGGTGCGTGGAATCTGTTCGGCAAGGACACGATGCAGCTTGGGGTCGATGCGATGCGCCTCGATCGCGACGGCAATAAGCTTGCGCGCTGCGCTCTCGACCGACTCCACAGCAACCTCCGCAAACGCCCCGCGCACGACCTGCATGATGTCCTGGTTGTGACGATCGATGACGGCGGCAACGAGCGCTTCCTTGCACGGATAGTACTGGTAAAGCGAGCCGATGCTCACGCCGGCCTCTGCGGCGATCCTGTTGGTGCTGGCCTTGTCGAAACCGTCCCGGACCAGAATGCGAGCGGTCGCCTCGACAAGCGCGTCCACCGTCGCGCGCGACCTCTCCTGAGAGGCGCTCTTTCTTGGGTTCGTAAGCGGCTTACGTGCCATGTTCCCGCCGGCTCCAATGCGAGTAGACAATTGTGAGCTATCGCTCGCATTATGTCCACCAATGCTCTAGCGATGTGGATGATGACAGATGCTCTATGAAATTGTTTTGGGAATCCACGCGTACGCCATGTGCGCCGCTTTGCTGTTGTTCCTGGCGAACGAACTTCTGCTAATTCCAGCCCGAAGAGGCCAGCCAGGGCCGGCCAGAATGGCCTTCTTCGCCAGCCGCTTTGCTGGGCTTCTGGTGGGCGCCGGTGTGCTCGCCGGCGTCGCCCTTGTCGTTCTTGGCGGCTGGTCCCTGCTTACGCCTTGGCTGGTGGTGTCGCTTGCGCTTGTCGCCGCCTTGATAGCGGTCGAGAACAAGCTCGTGCGCCCATGGGCGACGCAGGCTCAAGCAGCACTTCGCTGTGCCGTCTCCGCCGTCGAGGTCAAAGCCCTTGCTGGTGACAAACGCGCCCTGGTTGGACGCCTAACCATGATCACGCTCTTTGCGCTCATTGTCGCGTTGATGGCCACGAAGGCTGAACTGAACCCCTTTGCATGATGATCGCCGTCGCGACGGACGCAGGGGTCACTGATCTTGCGAATGCCGATAGGGCAGAACCTCGCCAGGCGTGCTGAGCGACTGTAGGGAGCCTGGATCGGCGCCACCGATCCAGCCGAGCACGGCGCGGGCGAGTTCGGAGCCAGCCAGGCGGAAATTCTCGTTGACGACCAGCAGTTCCGGCCGGAACAGGTGCAGCAGTTCCGACGACTGTTTCGACACCACGTCGACGTCGCGGCCGAGCTTCAGGCCGGCATCCTCGATGCCGGCGACGACGGCAAGCGTCGCCGCGGCGGCGCTGCTGACGATGCCGTTCGGACGATCGTCGCGGCGCATCAGCTGCGCCGTCCGCATCCTGATCTGCTCGATCGAATGGTCGATGGACACGGTGTTGAACGGCACCTCGCTGGCGCCGACCTCGCTCAGTGCATCGGCAAAACCATTCACCGTGTGGCCATAATAGGTGAGGCCGACCGGCGGCGTCACAAGGGCGAGCCGGCCGCGGCCTATGCCGGCGAGATAGCGCACCGCCTCGCCTGCGAAGGCGTAGTTGTCGAAGTCATGATAGGGATGCACCAGCCCCATGTCGGTGCGGCCGTGCGTGGCAAAGGGAATGCCGCGCTCCAGCATGTAGCGGGCGCGCGGATCGTTGGGCTGCGTGCGCGAAATGATGACGCCATCGGCCGAGCCCGTCTCGACCAGATAGCGCACCGGATCCAGCGGGTCCTGCGAGCGTGAATAGGGCGTGACGATCAGGTGGTACGGCGTGTCGGCGATGACTTCGGAGACGCCGTAGATAATGTCCGAGACGAAGCTCATGATCTCGCGCTCGGTGTTGAGCACGAGGCTGATGACATTGGTCTTGCCGGTCCTCAGCCTCACGCCGGCGCGGTTCGGCCGGTAGCCGATCTGCTTGGCGACGAGCTGGACGCGTCGCCTGGTCTCGGCGCCGATTTCGGGCGCATCCTTTAGCGCGCGCGAGACGGTGGTGACGCCGAGCCCGGTCATGAAGGCAAGCGTCTTCAGTGTCGGCCGCTCCTTAGCCGACGTATCGCCGTCCTTCTCGCTCGTTCGTCTGTCCATCGGTCCCGCCCATCAGGCGCATAGCAGCCGCGAGACCGGCCGGCAATTGTGCGCATCGACATTTGCGCGGCTTTCAGCCCGTGGCACGGCTCAATATACTGAAACGTTACAGATTGCCAACGCCTGTGGCCAATGGGCAGTTTGCACTCGCCGTGATCGGCGCCGAAGGAGCAGGTCGAAAGCCACTGGAATCACAAAGAAATCTCAATTTCTTGCGACTTTCGACATCAATCGGCCGGGGCGGATGTTGTTCGGCCGCCGTTGGAGAAGGATTTTGTTCGCGCCTCGAAAAAACTTCGTGCCGCCTCCATTCGAGGGGTTGCCTATGCCGGCCATTTGCCGTATCGAAAATCTGTAACGTTTCAGATTCTGGGAGGAACCGAAATGCGATACAAATTCCTGACTGCCGCATTTGCCGCGACGGTCGCGCTGAACTTCGCCGGACCGGCGGCCGCGACCGACCTCGAAGTCACCCATTGGTGGACTTCGGGCGGCGAGGCGGCGGCGGTGGCTGAACTTGCCAAGGCCTTCGACGCGACGGGCAATCACTGGGTCGACGGCGCCATCGCCGGTTCCGGCGGCACCGCGCGGCCGATCATGATCAGCCGCATCACCGGCGGCGATCCGATGGGCGCCACCCAGTTCAACCATGGCCGCCAGGCGGAAGAGCTCGTCCAGGCCGGGCTGATGCGCGACCTCACAGACATCGCCACCAAGGGCAAATGGACGGAATTGGTGCGGCCGAAGAGCCTGCTCGATAGCTGCACCATCGACGGCAAGATCTACTGCGTGCCGGTCAACATCCATTCCTGGCAGTGGCTGTGGCTGTCGAACGAGGCCTTCCAGAAGGCAGGCGTGCCGATGCCGAAGGACTGGAATGAATTCGTTGCCGCCGCTCCGGCGCTGGAAAAGGCCGGCATCATCCCGCTTGCGGTCGGTGGGCAGCCCTGGCAGGCATCGGGCGCCTTCGACGTGCTGCTCGCCGCCGTCGGCGGCACCGACGCCTTCCTCAAGGTCTACAAGGAAAAGGACGCCAAATTCGCCGGCGGCCCCGAGATCGCCAAGGTGTTCAAGGCGGCCGACGACGCCCGCAAGATGGCCAAGAACACCAATGTGCAGGACTGGAACCAGGCGACCAATCTCGTCATCACCGGCAAGGCCGGTGGTCAGATCATGGGCGACTGGGCGCAGGGCGAGTTCCAGGTCGCCGGCAAGACCGCCGGCAAGGACTATACCTGCCTGCCCGGGCTCGGCTTGAACGAGGTCATCGCCACCGGCGGCGACGCTTTCTACTTCCCGCTGCTCAAGGACGCCGACAAGGCCAAGGCGCAGGAAGTGCTGGCCGAGACGCTGCTCGATCCGAAGACCCAGGTCGCCTTCAATCTCAAGAAGGGCTCGCTGCCGGTGCGCGGCGACGTCGACCTCAACACGGCGAACGACTGCATGAAGAAGGGCCTCGCCATCCTCGCCAAGGGCGCCGTCATTCCGTGGACGGACCAACTGCTCTCACAGGATAGCCAGAAGCAGAAGGAGGATCTGTTCTCCGAATTCTTCGCCAAGCCCGACATGAGCCTCGAGGAGGCGCAGAAGCGCTTCGCCGACATCATCGCTTCGGCCGACTGATCACGGCGCCCCGCCAGCTCCCGGCCCCCGCCTATCCGGGGTCGGGAGCATGATGTCCTCATTGGCCCAGCCCGAGATGAGCAACAGCGAACGCCCCAACCAGCTTTTCCGCAACCTCAATGCCAAGGTCGCCTCGATCCCGATGATCCTGACTGCGCTGGCGGTCTTCGTCGGCGGCACGGCCTGGACGGTGCTCTATTCCTTCACCAATTCGAAGCTTCTGCCGCGGCTGAACTTCGTCGGGGTCGACCAGTATTACCGGCTGTGGGCGACGCCGCGCTGGCTGGTCTCGATCGAGAACCTCCTGATCTACGGCATCATCTCGCTGGTGTTCTCGCTGGTGATCGGCTTCGTCCTGGCGGCGCTGCTCGATCAGAAGATCCGCTTCGAGGACACGTTCCGCACCATCTTCCTCTACCCCTTCGCGCTGTCCTTCATCGTCACCGGGCTGGTCTGGCAGTGGCTGCTCAATCCGGATTTCGGCATCCAGCGCGTCGTGCGCGACCTCGGCTGGACGAGCTTCAGCTTCGACCCGCTCTATAATTCCAGCATCGTCATCTACGGCATCTCGATCGCCGCGCTCTGGCAAGGTACCGGGCTGATCATGTGCCTGATGCTCGCCGGCCTGCGCGGCATCGACGAGGACATCTGGAAGGCGGCGCGGGTCGACGGCATACCGATGTGGAAGACCTATCTCTTCATCGTCATCCCGATGATGCGGCCGGTCTTCATCACCACGCTGGTGATCATCGCCGCCGGCATCGTCAAGGTCTACGACCTCGTGGTCGCCCAGACCAGCGGCGGGCCGGGCATCGCCTCCGAAGTGCCGGCAAAATACGTCTACGACTACATGTTCTTCGCCCAGAACCTCGGCCAGGGCTTTGCCGCCTCGACCATGATGCTGCTCTCGGTGGTGATCGTCATCGTGCCGTGGGCCTATCTCGAATTCGGAGGCAAGAAGCGTGGCTGAAATTGCTGCCTCAGTGCCGGCTCAAGCGAACGCCCTCCGGCGCGACGCCGCAGGGCCGAGCGGAACAAAGCCGCGGCATGTGCTCTCGCGCCGCAACATCTTTCTCTACGGCACGCTCATCATGGTGGCGCTCTATTACCTCCTGCCGCTCTACGTGATGGTGGTGACCTCGCTCAAAGGCATGCCGGAAATCCGGCTCGGCAACATTTTCTCGCCGCCGCTGGAGATCACCTTCGAGCCCTGGGTCAAGGCCTGGTCGCAAGCCTGCACCGGCCTCAACTGCGACGGGCTCTCGCGCGGCTTCTGGAACTCGGTGCGCATCACCGTGCCGTCGGTGCTCTTGTCGATCGCGATCGCCTCGGTGAACGGCTATGCCTTGGCCAACTGGCGCTTCAAGGGCGCCGACACCTTCTTCATCATCCTGATCGTCGGCGCCTTCATCCCCTATCAGGTGATGATCTATCCGATCGTCATCATCCTGCGCGAGATCGGCATCTACGGCACGCTGACCGGCCTGGTGATCGTGCATTCGATCTTCGGCATGCCGATCCTGACGCTGCTCTTCCGCAACTATTTCACATCGATGCCGGAGGAACTGTTCCGCGCCGCGCGTGTCGACGGCGCCGGCTTCTGGGGCATCTATCTGCGCATCATGCTGCCGATGTCGATGCCGATCTTCGTTGTCGCCATCATCCTGCAGGTGACCGGCATCTGGAACGACTTCCTGTTCGGCGTCGTCTACACCCGCCCCGACACCTATCCGATGACGGTGCAGCTCAACAACATCGTCAACTCGGTGCAAGGCGTGAAGGAATACAACGTCAACATGGCCGCCACCATCCTGACCGGCCTCGTGCCGCTCATCGTCTACTTCGTTTCCGGCAAGCTTTTCGTGCGCGGCATCGCCGCCGGCGCGGTGAAAGGATGATGATGGCAGCAGCAATCGCCAATCCCAGCGTTTCGATCCAGGACCTGTCGCTGAATTTCGGCGTGATGTCGGTGCTGAAGACGCTCAATCTCGACGTCGCCGAGGGCGAGTTCATCGTGCTGCTCGGGCCCTCCGGCTGCGGCAAGTCGACCTTGCTCAACTGTATCGCCGGCCTGCTCGACATTTCCGAAGGCCGCATCTTCATCAAGGGCAAGAACGTCACCTGGGAGGAGCCGAAGGACCGCGGCATCGGCATGGTGTTCCAGTCCTACGCGCTCTATCCGCAGATGACGGTGGAGAAGAACCTTTCCTTCGGCCTGCGCGTCGCCGGCGTGCCCAAGGACGAGATCGCCAAACGCATTGCGCGGGCAGCCGAGATCCTGCAGATCGAGCCGCTGCTGCAGCGCAAGCCTTCGGCGCTTTCCGGCGGCCAGCGCCAGCGCGTGGCGATCGGGCGCGCGCTGGTGCGCGATGTCGACGTCTTCCTGTTCGACGAGCCGCTTTCCAACCTCGACGCCAAGCTGCGCTCGGAACTGCGCGTCGAGATCAAGCTCCTGCACCGCAGACTGCAGAACACGATGATCTACGTCACCCACGACCAGATCGAGGCAATGACGCTGGCCGACCGCATCGCGGTGATGAAGGGCGGCGTCATCCAGCAGCTCGACGCGCCGCAGACGATCTACAACCGGCCGGTGAACCGCTTCGTCGCCGGCTTCCTCGGCTCGCCTGCGATGAATTTCCTCAAAGGGGAGTTGGAAGCGGGCGACGTTCCCGTGTTCAAGGCCGACGGTATCTCGGTGCCGCTTGGTCGTTACGCGTTCGATGGCGACAACGGCCGCGCCGCCAGGCCATGCATCTTCGGCATCAGGCCCGAGCACATTGCCTTGGGCGACGCCGCCAAGGCGATGCCGTTCACCGCCGAGTCGACCGTCGAGATCGTCGATCCGATGGGCTCCGACACGCTGGTGTGGACGAAGCTCGGCGGGCAGATCGTCTCCTTCCGCGTCGAGGCGGACAAGATGCTGAGCAACGGCGATGCGATCCGCATCGGCTTCGATCCGGCGCGCGCCTCGCTGTTCGATGCTCAAAGCGACAGCCGCCTCTAACGTCGAAAAACCATCCCCCAAGCAGAACGGACAGGACAGATGAACTGGTCATTCCAACTTTACAGCGCCCGCAATTTCCAGCCATGGGACGGCGTGCTGAAAATGCTCGGCGAGCTCGGCTACACGCAAGTCGAAGGTTTCGGCGGCGTCTATGACGATCCCAAGGCGTTCCGCGCCGAGCTAGACAAGAACGGGCTCGCCATGCCGACGGGGCATTTCTCGATCGATGCATTGGAGAAGGATTTCGACGGCGTGCGCAAAACAGCCGACACGCTCGGCATCACGCTCTTGATCTGCCCTTACCTGATGCCAGAGTCGAGGCCGAACGACGCCGCCGGCTGGCGCGGCTTCGGCGAACGCCTGGCGAAAGTGGGCGAGGCCGCCAAGAAGGCCGGCTACGGCTTCGCCTGGCACAACCACGATTTCGAATTCAAGGCCCTCGCCGACGGCTCGGTGCCGCAGGATCATATCCTGTCGGCCGCGCCCGATATCGGCTGGGAGATGGACGTCGCCTGGGTGGTGCGCGGCGGCGCCGATCCGCTGCCCTGGATCGAGAAGCACGGCAAGCGCATCAATGCGGTCCACGTCAAGGACATGGCGAAGCCCGGCGAAGGGCTGGACGAGGACGGCTGGTCGGATGTCGGCCATGGCACCATCGACTGGCCCGGCCTGATCAAGGCGTTGCGCGCCAAGAGCGCAGCGCAGTACTACGTGATGGAGCAAGACAACCCCAACGACATCGAGCGCTTCGCCCGCCGCTCGATCGCTGCAGCCAAGACCTACTAGGAGCAGAAAACATGGCAAGGAAACTTGGCGTCGGCGTCATCGGCTGCGGCAACATCTCGAAGGCGTATTTCTCGCTGGCGCCGCTGTTCCGCGGCATCGAGATGCGGGCCTGCGCGGACATCAACATGGAAGCCGCGAAGGCGCGGGCGAAGGAGTTCAAGCTCCGCGCCGAGACGGTCAACGACCTTCTCAAGGACGGCGAGATCGACATCGTCGTCAACCTCACCATCCCGGCCGTGCACTATGACGTGTCGAAGGCGGTGCTTGATGCCGGCAAGCACGTCTATTCGGAAAAGCCCTTCGTGCTGTCGATCAAGGAAGGGCTCGACCTGAAGAAGCGGGCCGAGAAGAAGGGCCTGCGCATCGGCTCAGCGCCCGACACCTTCTTCGGTGGGGCGCATCAGCTGGCGCGCGAACTGATCGACAGCGGTAAGCTCGGCAGGATCACCAGCGGCACCTGCCATGTGATGGGCCATGGCATGGAGCACTGGCACCCCAATCCCGACTTCTTCTTCCAGCCGGGCGCCGGTCCGGTGCTCGACATCGGTCCATACTACGTCACCAACCTGATCCAGCTGATCGGGCCGGTGAAACACGTCGCGGCCTTTGCGGCGACGCCGGCCAAGGAGCGCACCATCAGCTCCAAACCGCGCGCGGGCGAAAAGATCCCGGTCAACACGCCGACCACCATCCATGCGCTGCTGGAGTTCGCAAACGGCGCGGTGGTGACGCTCAACACCAGCTGGGATGTCTGGAGCCACGGCCATGCGCCGATGGAGCTTTATGGCGAGGCCGGCACCGTTTTCGTGCCGGACCCGAACTTCTTCGGCGGCGAGGTGCGCTTCACCGACGCGACCAAGCCGGTGAAGAAGCTGCCGAAATGGGAACATCCCTTCGGCGTGCCAAACGAGATGCACAGCCAAGGCATGATGGCCAACTACCGCACCGCCGGCCTCGCCGACATGGCGATCGCGATTGCCGAAGGGCGGCCGCATCGCTGCTCGATGGAGCTGGCGCTGCATGCCGTCGACGTCATGACCGGTATTCTGCGCTCCGGCGAAAGCGGCAAGTTTGTCGCCATGCAGACGACCTGCGAACGACCGGCAGCGCTTGGCATCAAGGAAGCGAAGGCGCTGCTGGCGAAGAAAAAGTAGGTGGCAACTACCCTCTCCCCGTTTCGGTGGGGAGAGGGTATGGATAGGGGGCAAGCATCGATTCAAATTCACACTAGAGCCGGAGCATGATGTCGTCCGAAAACCGCTCCACACTTTTCGGCATCATGCTCTAGCGGCGACCGCCGCGCCGCTTCGATTCCGAGGATTCCCCATGGTCTATGTCGCCGCAGAGAACCGCTACGAGAAGATGATCTACAACCGCTGCGGACGGTCCGGCCTCAAGCTGCCGGCGATCTCGCTCGGCCTGTGGCACAATTTCGGCAACGACACGCCGCACCGGACCAAGCAGGCGATCGTGCGCAAGGCTTTCGATCTCGGCATCACGCATTTCGACCTCGCCAACAACTACGGCCCGCCGCCCGGCTCGGCCGAGATCGCCTTCGGCGAGATCATGCGCACCGATTTCGCCGGCTATCGCGACGAGCTGATCATCTCGACCAAGGCCGGCTACGAGATGTGGGCCGGTCCCTATGGCGAGTGGGGCAGCCGCAAATATGTGCTCGCGAGCCTCGACCAGAGCCTGAAGCGGATGGGTCTCGACTATGTCGACATCTTCTATTCGCATCGCTTCGATCCGGAGACGCCGCTGGAAGAAACCATGGGCGCGCTCGACCACGCGGTGCGCTCCGGCAAGGCGCTCTATGCCGGCATCTCCTCCTATAATTCGCAGCGCACGCGCGAGGCGGCCGACATATTGCGGCAGCTCGGCACGCCTTGCCTGATCCACCAGCCGAGCTATTCCATGCTCAACCGCTGGGTCGAGGAGGACGGGCTGCTCGACACGCTGGAAGGGCTGGGCATCGGCTCGATCGTGTTCTCGCCGCTGGCGCAGGGCATGCTGACCGACAAATATCTCGGCGGCATCCCCGAGGGCAGCCGCGCATCCCAAGGCAAGTCGCTGCGCCCGGCTTTCATCAACGACAAGTCGATCGCCAACATCAAGGCGCTCAACGCCATCGCCGGCCGGCGCGGCCAGACGCTGGCGCAGATGGCGCTGGCCTGGGTGCTGCGCAAGGGCCGGGTGACGACAGCGCTGATCGGCGCCAGCCGGCCCGAGCAGGTCGAGGACTGCGTCGGCGCGCTCAAGGCGCTCGAGTTCAGCGATGCCGAGCTCGCCGAGATCGACACTTATGCGCGCGAGGCCGACGTCAACCTGTGGGCGGCCTCCGCCGAACGCAAGGGGCCGCCGCGCAAGTAGCGATTAGCCGGCGAAGCGTCAGATGTTGCCTGCGCCGGAGCGACCAGCGCTGCGGAAACAGTGGCAAAAACGCTCATTCGTCGCTATCTCAGTGCGACGAGATCGGCCGCATGCATGAATGCCATGCGGATGACGTCACGAGCGGAACGAAGATGATGACGGCAAGGGATACGCTGACCAAGAACCAGCTGTGCGTGCTCGAGAAGCTCGAGGCCGCCAGCGGGCCGCTCAGCGCCTATATGCTGCTCGACCAGCTGCGCGAGCGCGGCTTCCGGGCGCCGCTGCAGGTCTACCGCGCTTTGGACACGCTGGTGAAGTCGGGCTTCGTGCACCGGCTCGAAAGCCTCAATTCCTTCGTCGCCTGCGCCGAGCCGCACGACCACAGCCATTCGATGACCGCATTCGCCATCTGCGACAGCTGCGGCCAGGTGACCGAGATGTCGGACCACGATGTCGACCATCGACTGGACGAATGGGTGCGCTCGACGGGATTCGCCGCCAAGAAGGCGGTGATCGAGTTTCGGGGTATATGCGCCAAGTGCCGGGCTGAAGCCGCCTGACCACCGTCAAAATAGCATAGCCAAATTTGCCAACGTGACGGCTGATGGAGATGTCCTTACCCTCACAAATACAAATGATTCGCTGGGATCGCTGGAGTCCAGATACGGTGCTAGCGAGGCGGTCACTTCCTTGACAGAACTGTCATCGTCCATCACGCAATACCAACGTGAACCGGGCTCTAGACTTTTGGTAAGTTCACCTTTTTGAGTAGGTGCGCGTAGCGCGTCGATTATTCGCTTTACTCGATTATCTAGATCACCACTGCTTATTAACCGCTTGCTGCAGCGGCAAACCAGTCAGCAGTTTGATTTCCAATTTTACACCGACTCCGACTACCTCGCTATAAAACGGAACAAATATTTGGTCGCCGATTTGGCGCAAGAAGTTTGGTGCCCCTGCGGCGAAGTTTGAATCCTCCCACTTCTTAAGAATTGCGAAGGGTTCTTTACCCCATAGCTTTTGTAACTGGCTATGGAAACTCTTTCGCATACTCCAAACCGCATCTAAGCTGCTTGTTTTTGAGGGAATTTGGCCGCGGTAGGTGAGGTAGATATCCACCTCAATGCGCCTCGTCCCAGTTGTCGGCGGCCCGCGCATCGACATGCAGCGGCACCGACATCGAGACCGCTGGCATCGGCGCGTTCTCCATCACCCGGCGCACGACGGGGATCGTCGCCTCGACCTCCGCGTCCACTGTTTCGAAGATCAGCTCGTCATGCACTTGCAAGAGCATGCGGGCCGACAGCTTCGCCTTGTCCAGCGCCTCCTCCATGTGAACCATGGCGCGGCGGATGATGTCGGCGGCAGTGCCCTGAAGCCTGGCGTTGATCGAGGCGCGCTCGTTGAAGGCGCGGACCGACGGGTTGGACGACCTTATCTCCGGATAGTGGATGCGGCGGCCGAAGATCGTTTCGACGAAGCCGTTCTCCCGCGCGTAGGCCTTGGTTTCCTCGATATAGTCGCGGATGCCCGGGAAGCGCTCGAAATAGCGCTTGATGTAGGCGCTCGCCTCGTCGCGCGGGATCGACAACTGGTTGGCGAGGCCGAAGGCCGAGATGCCGTAGATGATGCCGAAATTGATCGCCTTGGCGCGCCGGCGCACTTCCGAGGGCATGCCTTCGACCGGCACGTTGAACATTTCGGACGCCGTGATGGCGTGGATGTCGGCGCCGTCGGCGAAGGCCTGCTTGAGCTGCGGGATCTCGGCGACGTGGGCGAGCACCCGCAATTCGATCTGGCTGTAGTCGGCCGAGACCAGCTTGTGGCCTTTCTCGGCGATGAAGGCGGTCCTGATCTTGCGGCCTTCGGCGGTGCGCACCGGTATGTTCTGCAGATTGGGATCGGAAGACGACAATCGCCCTGTCGTGGTGGCTGCCAGCGCGTAGGAGGTGTGGACGCGATTGGTGCCGGGGTTGATGAAGCCCGGCAGCGCGTCGGTGTAGGTCGATTTCAGCTTGGTGAGCTGACGCCAGTCGACGATCTTGCGCGGCAGTTCGTGGCCCTCCGCCGCAAGGTCCTCCAGAAGCTGCGCCGAGGTCGACCATTGGCCGGTCTTGGTCTTGGATCCGCCCGGCAGGCCCATTTTGCCGAACAATATGTCGCCGAGCTGTTTCGGCGAGCCGATGTTGATGCGCTCGCCGACGATCCCGTAAATCTCTTCCTCGACGCGGGCGGCGCCTTGCGCCAGCTCACCCGACAGCCTCGACAGGATCTGGCGGTCGACCGAGATGCCGCGCTGCTCCATGCGGGCAAGCACGGGCACCAGCGGCCGCTCCAGCCGCTCGTAGACGGAAACGAGACCTTTGGCGGCGAGCCTGGGCTTCAGCAACTGCCAGAGCCGCAGCGCCAGATCGGCCTGCTCGCCGGCATAGGCTGTCGCCCGCTCGATATCGACCTGGTCGAAGCCGACGGCGTTCTTTCCCGATCCCGCAAGCTCCTTCTTCGAGGCCGGCGCATGGCCGAGCCACTTCTCCGACAGCGAGGCAAGATCGTGGCCGCCCGAAGTGCCGGCATCGAGCACATAGGAAACCAGCATCGTGTCGTCGAACGGGCCGACCTCGATGCCATGGCGGCTCATGACGACGATGTCGTATTTCATGTCCTGGACGATCTTGAGGACGGACCTGTCCTCGAGCAGAGGCTTCAGCAGCGCCAGCGCTTCGCGGACCGGGATCTGGTCCGCCAGCAGGCCGCCGCCAAGCAGGTCGCCATTGCCGCTGCTATGGGCCAGCGGCACGTAGACGGCCCGGCCCGGCGCGGTTGCCATCGAAAGGCCGATCAAGTCAGCCTGCATAGGGTCAGACGAGGTGGTCTCGACGTCGAAGGCGAGGATGCCGGCTTCCTTCGCCTCGGCGACCCAGGCTTTCAGCGATGCCGCGTCCCGAATGGCGGTGTAGGCCGAGGGATCGATCTTGCGCGCCGTCGCCTGCTCGAGCCGCAATGCCGAGAGCAAGGAGGGGGTGTCGCCCTGCGGCGGGGCATCTTCCGCCCTGACGGCAGGGGCAGGCGTCGCGGCGTCGTTCGGCGCGGGCGCGGCCTGTCTCGTGGCCGCCGCAGCGCCGGCGCCGACATCGGGGCCGTGTGCGGCATCGGCGCGCTCGATGGTGACCGACGCCGCCTGGACATCGGCGATCTCGGTTGCGGTCGCTTCCGCGACGCGGCGCGTCAGCGTGGTGAACTCCATCGTCTTCAGGAAGCCGATCAGCTTAGGTCCGTCGGGGGCATGGAGCACAAGGTCGTCCAGCCCCTCCTTCAGCGGCACGTCGTTCTTCAACGTCACCAGCTCACGCGAGATGCGCGCCTTGTCGGCATTGGCGATGATGGTTTCGCGGCGCTTTTCCTGCTTGATCTCGCCGGCGCGGGCGAGCAGCGCGTCGAGGTCGCCGAACTGCTCCAGAAGCTGCGCCGCGGTCTTCGGTCCGATACCGGGCACACCGGGCACGTTGTCGACGGAGTCGCCGGTCAGCGCCTGCAGGTCGATCATCTTTTCCGGCGGCACGCCCCATTTCTCAATCACTTCCGGGATGCCGATCTGGCGGTCCTTCATCGGATCGTACATTCCAACTGTCGGACCGACCAATTGCATCAGGTCCTTGTCGGAGGAGATGATGGTGGTGTCGGCGCCGACTTCGCAGGCCAGCCGGCAATAGGTGGCGATGATGTCGTCGGCCTCGAAACCTTCCATCTCGATGCAGGGCAGGTTGAACGCCACGGTCGCCTGACGGATCAGGCCGAATTGCGGGATCAAATCCTCAGGCGGCGCCGAGCGGTTGGCCTTGTATTCGGGATAGAGATCGCTGCGGAAGGTCTTCGAGGAATAGTCGAAGATGACGGCGAAATGCGTCGGCACGATGCCTACATCGGTGTTGCGGGCGTCCTGCATCAGCTTCCACACCATGTTGCAGAAGCCGAGCACCGCGCTGGTCGGCAGGCCGTCGGACTTGCGGTTCAGCGGCGGCAGCGCGTGATAGGCGCGGAAAATGTAGCCGGAGCCGTCGACAAGGAAGAGGTGATCGCCTTTTTTCATGCCGGCAGGGATAGCGCGGCCAGGCTTCGCGGTCCATGCCAAAGGCTGCGCAACCCACGGGTTCCGGCAACACCCTGACAAGTGCCGATCTCGCCTAAATCAGGCCCCTCATCCGAGCACTCACGGGTATGTTACAAAAGTGTAACGTTGGTGCCCTTGAATCGCCATGTTCGCAGACCCAAATAGCTGCCATCGGCAATTTTCGCCGAAGTCCGGAGTAAGGCCCGTCCCCCGCCTATCCCGGGCAAACTGCGGCAGCCTATCCCCCCTCTCCGGGCTGCCGCAACGTTTCGAGTAAAGACCGCCGTGGTTCCCCCTCCACCACGGCGGTTCTTTTTTGCCCTGCAGCCCGCGACGCCAGAGCCCGTGGTTCCCAAAGCATCGTGGTCCAATGATCACAGCTTTGCGTTTTCTGCCCGTCCCTTTAGGGTCGGGCCAGAATCGAAAGGCTCAAAAATGTCCAGAATCTCCCCCGTCCTCGACCGTCTCGACCAGAATCTCGAGCAGAGCCTGGAGCGGCTGTTCGGCCTGCTCGGCATCAAGTCGATCTCCACCGATCCCGCCTACGCCGCCGACTGCCGCAAGGGTGCCGAATGGCTGGTCGCCGAGCTCAGGCTGATCGGCTTCGATGCCAGCGTGCGGGACACGCCCGGTCACCCGATGGTGGTGGCGCATCACGAAGGACCGGCCGGCGCGCCGCATGTGCTGTTCTACGGCCATTACGACGTGCAGCCGGTCGATCCGATCGAGCTCTGGGAGACCGACCCGTTCGCGCCGTCGATCAAGGAGATCGAGCCCGGCCGCAAGGTGATCACCGGGCGCGGCTCGGCCGACGACAAGGGGCAGTTGATGACCTTCGTCGAGGCATGCCGCGCCTGGAAGCAGGTGCATGGCAGTCTGCCCTGCCGCGTCACCATCCTGTTCGAGGGCGAGGAGGAATCCGGCTCGCCGTCGCTGAAGCCTTTCCTCGAGGCGAATGCCGCCGAATTGAAGGCGGATTTCGCGCTGGTCTGCGACACCAGCATGTGGAACCGCGAGACGCCGTCGATCTGCGTGTCGCTGCGCGGCATGGTCGGCGAGGAAGTCACCGTCAAGGCTGCGAGCCGCGACCTTCATTCGGGCCTCTATGGCGGCCCTGCCGCCAATCCGATCCGAATCCTCGCCAGGATCCTTGCCGATGTGCACGATCAAAGCGGCCGCGTCACCATCCCGGGTTTCTATGACGGCGTCGAGGAGACGCCCTCGCAGGTGCTGAAGTCATGGGAGGGGCTCGGCGAGACTGCCGAGACCTTCCTCGGCCCGGTCGGCCTCTCCATCCCCGCCGGCGAAAAGGGCCGCTCGGTGCTCGAGCTCACCTGGGCGCGGCCGACGGCCGAATTCAACGGCATCATCGGCGGCTATACCGGCAAGGGGTTCAAGACGGTGATCGCGGCGGAAGCCTCGGCGAAAGTGTCGTTCCGGCTTGTCCACAAGCAGGACCCGAAGAAGATCCGCGCGGCCTTCCAGGCTTTCGTGCGCGAACGCATTCCGGGCGACTGCTCGGTCGAGTTCCATCCGCACGGCGGCTCGCCGGCGATCCAGCTTTCCTACGACTCGCCGTTCCTCGCCAAGGCCAAGGATGCGCTGTCCGACGAATGGGAGAAGCAGGCCGTCACCACCGGCGGCGGCGGCTCCATTCCCGTCGTCGGCGATTTCCAGACCTATCTCGGCATGGAATCGCTGCTGGTCGGCTTCGGCCTCGACGACGACCGCATCCATTCGCCCAACGAGAAATACGAGCTCTCCTCCTTCCACAAGGGACAGCGTTCCTGGGCGCGCATTCTCGACGCGTTGACGCGCTGAAAATCAACTTTCTGTTGATTTTTCACCGGATCGCGGCGAGGACGAGTTGTCTAGCGCAAAGTGCCGCAGCGTCCTTTGCGCATCCTCAAGGATGCGCGGCGCCGCAGGTCGCGATCCGGAGAAGAGAATGACCGATATCCGTTTCCACAAGAACGATCTGCCGGACCTGTCCCGCTACAATGTCGCGGCGGTGGCCATCGACACGGAAACGCTGGGGCTCAACCCGCATCGCGACCGGCTCTGCGTGGTGCAAATCTCGCCCGGCGACGGCAGCGCCGACGTCATCCAGATCGCTCCCGGCCAGAAGAAGGCGCCGAACCTCGTCAGCCTGCTCCGGAGCCGCTCCATCACCAAGCTGTTCCACTACGGCCGCTTCGACATCGCGGTGCTCTACAACGCCTTCGGCGTCATGGCCGAGCCGGTGTTCTGCACCAAGATCGCCTCGCGGCTGGTCCGCACCTACACCGACCGCCACGGGCTGAAGGACATCTGCAACGAACTGCTCGGCATCGGCCTTTCCAAGGCGCAGCAATCCTCGGACTGGGCGGCCGAAACGCTGTCCCCCGAGCAGCTCGAATATGCCGCGTCCGACGTGCTTTACCTCCACCGGCTGCGCGAGGTGCTGGCCGCGCGGCTGGCGCGCGAGGGCCGCACCAAGGAGGCCGAGGCCTGCTTCCGCTTCCTGCCGACGCGCGCCAAGCTCGACCTGATGGGCTGGGCGGAAGAGGATATCTTCGCGCACAGCTGACGGAACCCGGCGCGTCTTGCAGCGTTCCTGCCGGTCCATTTGAGAGCGTGAGATGCGGAGGGAATGAAAATGGCAGAGCGCAAACCGATAGAAAGCGCGCCGAAGGACGGCTCCAAGGTCACCATCCTATGGAAGGACGGCGACGGCGTCGTCAACGAGTCCGTCGGCCAGTATCGCGACGGCGGCTGGTGGGTCTACACCGACAGCAACACCCAGAAAAAAGTCGATCCGACGAGCTGGCGGCCGGCTTCGGGCGACGACGAAGACTAAAGCGCGTCGATCTGAGCCGGAGGCAACGCGCTTTAGTTTCTATTTTTACGCATGTCGTTTTCCCAAAACCGCTGCGCACTTTTGGGCGACATGCGTTCGTAGCGCCGTCGCTGGCGCGAGCAATCACTTTCGCATAGCTTGAGGCCGTTGATCTCGAAGGCGATTCGGAGCCTTCGCTTTCGTCGCTTGCCCGGAGGAACCTGCATGGGTATCGAAAGTCTTCTCGTCTTCATCATCATCGGCGCCATTGCCGGCTGGCTGGCCGGCCTGATCGTGTCCGGCTTCGGTTTCGGCCTGATCGGCAACATCATCGTCGGCATCATCGGCGCCTTCATCGCCGGCTGGCTCTTCCCGAGGCTGGGTTTTGCCATCGGCGGCGGCATCCTGGCGTCGATCATCCACGCCACGATCGGCGCCGTCATCCTGTTGCTCGTGGTCAAGGTTCTGAAACGAGCGTGAGGCGCGATCGCTGCAAAGGAGCGCGATGAGACAGAACCTGCTCTATCTCATCATCGGCGCGCTGGTCGTCGTGATCATCGCGCTTGGCATCTACATCTATCGCGAGCAGACTAGGCCGAAAGGCGTGGAGCTCAAGATCGACGACAAGGGCATTTCGATCCAGCAGAATTGAGCTACCACGATGCGACCGCGAAACCGGCCGCATCGTGCGATCGTCAAGCATTTGATTTTCAATCGCTTCGATTTTTCTCCATTTAACCCGCCCTTAAATCGCCGCATCTACTCTGCAACCCGAGCGCCATCGGCACCGGGGACAGCAAGCACAGCGCATGGCGAACCGCAGAGACAGTCGCATCGAACCGAGCTTCGAGGGCTCGCCGCGGGCGAAATCCTCCGACGGCTTTTCGGTCAGCGAGGAGGATCGCGTCGTGCCGGCAAATCGCAAATCCGCAGCCAAACGCAAATCCGCCAAGGCGAAGTCGCGCGGCCGAGGGCGCGATCGCAGCCGGCGCGGGCTGTTTTCCATTTTCGGCCGCCTGCTCTACTGGTGCTTCGTGCTCTGCATCTGGGGCGGCATCGCAGTGGCCGGCATCGTCGTCTACTACGGTGCCAAGATGCCGGCGGCGACCACATGGTCGATCCCCGACCGCGCGCCCAACATCAAGATCGTCTCGGTCGACGGGCAGCTCATCGCCAATCGTGGCATGTCGGGCGGCGAAGCCGTCGGCCTGCATGAAATGTCGCCCTATATCCCCGAAGCAGTCGTCGCCATCGAGGACCGGCGCTTCTATTCGCATTTCGGCATCGATCCGATCGGGCTGACGCGCGCCATGGTCACCAACGTCCTCGGCGGGCATTTCTCGCAAGGCGGCTCGACGCTGACGCAGCAGCTCGCCAAGAACCTGTTCCTGACGCCGGACCGCACGCTCGAGCGCAAGGTGCAGGAAGTGCTGCTCGCACTCTGGCTCGAGCACAAGCACAGCAAGGACCAGATCCTCGAAATGTACCTCAACCGGGTCTATTTCGGTTCCGGCGCCTATGGCGTTGAGGCGGCCTCGCGGCGCTATTTCGGCAAGAGCGCGCGCGATGTCTCGCTCTCCGAGGCAGCGCTTCTTGCCGGCCTGCTCAAGGCGCCGTCGCGGCTGTCGCCGGCGCGCGACCCGAAAGCGGCGGAAGAACGCGCGCAGCTCGTGCTCGCCGCGATGCGCCAGGAAGGCAAGATCAGCGACAGGGAATACAAGGTGGCGCTGAGCGCGCCGGCGACGCGCGCGCCCTCGTACTGGACCGGCTCGGAAAACTATGTCGCCGATACGATCATGGAAGAACTGCCCGACCTCATCGGCGACGTACGCGGCGATATCGTCATCGACGCGACCGTCGACCTGACGCTGCAGAAGCTCGCCGAGCAGTCGATCCGCCGGCTGATCGACGAAAGCGGCAAGAAGCTCAACGTCACGCAGGGCGCGCTGGTCTCGATCGACGATTCCGGTGCCGTGCGCGCCATGGTCGGCGGCTACGATTATTCGACCAGCCAGTTCGACCGCGCCTCGGAAGCGCGCCGCCAGCCGGGCTCGGCCTTCAAGCCGTTCGTCTACATGGCGGCGCTCGAAGCCGGCCGCACGCCCGACAGCGTGCGCAACGACGCGCCGATCAGAATAGGCAAATGGACGCCCGACAATTACGGCGGCAAGTATTACGGCAAGGTGACGCTGGCGACCGCCCTCGCCAAGTCGCTGAACTCGGTGGCGGCGCAGCTCACCATGGAAGTCGGGCCCGACGCAGTGGTCGAGGCGGCGCATCGCATGGGCATCCAGTCCGAGCTGCAGTCGAACACCTCGATCGCGCTCGGCACATCGGAAGTGACGCCGCTGGAGCTGACCTCGGCCTATGTGCCCTTCGCCAATGGCGGCTATAAGCCCGACATCCATTTCATCCGCCGCATCACCACGGGCGACGGCAAGGTGCTCTACGACAGCAATGGCGGCAGCGCGCCGCGCGTCATCAAGGCCGACATTGTCGGCATGATGAATTCGATGATGACCGGAACGGTCGAGGTCGGCACCGCCAAGAAGGCGGCCTTCAACTGGCCCTCGGCTGGCAAGACCGGCACAAGCCAGAATTCGCGCGACGCCTGGTTCGTCGGCTACACGGCCAACCTGACCACGGGCGTGTGGTTCGGCAATGACGACGGCAGCCCGATGAAGAAGGTGACCGGCGGCGCCTTGCCGGCGCAGGCCTGGCACGAATTCATGGTCGCGGCGCATGAGGGCGTGCCGGTCAGGCCGCTGCCCGGCACGTGGAAGTCGACGCCGTCCGACACGGTCGTGCCGGACGAGATACCGTCTGCGGACAACTCACAGCCGGCACCGGTGCCGCGGGCGCCGGTCGGCCAGTCGTCCGCGCCCGTCGCCCAGGCGCCCGCGCGACAGGCGCGCCCGGCCCAGACCGTCGACGCCGATGGTTTCGACATGCCCAGCGACGGCGGCACCACCGCATCGGTCGGGCATCCGGTGCCGCCCGGCGACGTCGGTGGCCCGAAGAAACGGCGACAGACCTCGATCCTCGACATCCTCGGCGGCGGTTGAGCGGCAAACTCGCCTCTCGCAATGGCAAGCGCGTTCGGCTACATGTCCGGCCGGAGATCAAGCCATGGCCGAGACCGACCCCAGAAAGACCATCGTGCTCACCGGCGCCAGCCGTGGCATCGGCCATGCGACGGTGAAGCGTTTTTCACGCGAGGGCTGGCGCGTCATCACCTGCTCGCGCCAGGCCTTCGCCGAGGACTGTCCCTGGCCGGCCGGCCCCGAGGACCACATCAAAGTCGATCTCGCCGATCAGGAAGATGTCGGCATCGCGGTCTCGGAAATCCGTCACCGGCTGGAGGCGCATGGCGGGCAGTTGCACGCACTGGTCAACAATGCCGGCATCTCGCCTAAGCTCAAGGACGGCGGCCGGATGAACTCGATCGACACGCCGATGCATGTCTGGCGCGACGTGTTCCAGGTCAATTTCTTCGCGCCGATCATGCTGGCGCGCGGCCTGTTCAAGGAGCTTGCCGCAGCCAAGGGTTCGATCGTCAACGTCACCTCGATCGCGGGCACGCGCGTGCATCCGTTCGCCGGAACGGCCTATGCGACGTCCAAGGCGGCGCTCGGCTCGCTGACGCGCGAGATGGCGCATGACTTCGGTCCGCACGGCATCCGCGTCAACGCGATCGCGCCGGGCGAGATCGACACGGCGATCCTGTCGCCAGGCACCGACAAGATCGTCGAGACGATCCCGCTCAGGCGCCTCGGCGCCACCTCGGAAGTCGCCGACATCATCTTCTTCCTGTGCTCCGGTCAGGCGTCCTATGTGACCGGTTCGGAAATCCACATCAATGGCGGCCAGCACGTGTGAGCGGCTGACTTCAGGCTAGAGCGGTCCAGCGTTTGCCAGAATCGCCGAACCGCTCTAACTATCTGTTTTTATGCAATTCCGGACGGAAAACCGCTACACACTTTTCCTGGAATTGCTTTAGGTCATGGTGAGAACGGCCTTGCCGCTGAAGCTGCGCTGCCGCAGCGCGTCGAGCGCCTGGGCGATGTCCGTCCACGGCACGGTCAAGGCCACGCGGGTTTCCAGCCGACCGGCCGCGACCAGGGCCAGCAGCGAGGCGATGTCCGCGCCAACGCCTGAACCGGAAGTGTAGTAGGCGAAGGTCTGCAGCCTCGCCCCCTCGTGACTCGGAACGAACTGGCGGAATCCAACCGGCGTGAGTTCGCCGCTGCTCGAACCGAACATGACGATGGTGCCGCCCGGCGCGACGCGTTCGATCGCATGCGCGAGGCTCTGACCGCCGACCGACTCGGTGATCAGCGAAAACGGCCCCTCGGCCTGTTCGATCGCACCGACAACCCGCTCGGCGCCCAGCCCACGCAGATCCTCGTCGTGCCGGGAGGCGGCGACGGCGGTCACACGCCCGCCCTGCAGGTGGGTGAGCTGGATCTGGAAACGGCCGACCGCGCCGCTTGCGCCGGTGATCAGGACCTGCTGGCCAGCCAGGTCGCCGCCATGGCGCAAAGTCCTCAGCGCCGTCGTGCCCGCAACCGGAAGCGTGGCCGCGGACGCGAAGCTGACCCCATCCGGCAGGATGGCGAGACGGTCGGTTGCAACGGCAACACGTTCGGCCCAGCCGGCCTGATCGACCAAGGCCGCAACCCGGGTGCCGACGGCTGGCCCGGAGCCATCGGCTGCCGCCCGTTCGACAAAGCCAACGACATCCTGGCCGGGGATCCAGCCGTCCGGACGTATGCCGAGCAGGCGCAGCTCACCGCGATTCAGCGACGTTGCGTGGACCGCCACCAATGCTTCATCCGCACAAAGGTGTGGCTCCTCGATCTCGGTGAGCCTCAGCCTGTTGGGACTGTCGGAGGAAATGGCGAGTGCGAGCATAGGCCACCTTTTGAGACTGGCGGTTGGGGCCGCGATCGATCGCGACGATGATGGTTCGAGCCTATCGACTTTCGTGGTTGAAAAATTTAGATATAAAGCCAATTGGTCGCTAAAAGCAGTCAAGTATGAGACAGCCTCTCCGCTGGCCCTGGCTGGATTTCGATGTCGATGACGTGCTCGCGCCGGCAATAGCCGTTCGTGTCGACGTGACCGAGACCAAGGCGGAGGTGCCCGACCACTGGCACCGCAAGGGACAACTGGTCTTCGCGCTGGGAGGCGGTGTCACCTGCCGCGTTCAGAGCGGCCTGTGGATGGTGCCGCCACATTGCGGCGTGTGGATTCCCGGCGGCATGGAACACAGCAACATCGCAACTGCCAATGCCCGGATGTTCTTCGTCTATATCGAGCCGGGCGCGGCCGAACTGCCGGACCGGTGTTGCACGCTGTCGATCTCGCCGCTGTTGCGCGAATTGATCATCGAACTGTCGGACTGTGCGCCGGATGACGCAAGATGCGGCTTCCTGGGAAAGATCCTGCTCGCCGAGTTGCCGCGCATGCCTGTGCAGCAATTGCATCTGCCGATCTCGTCTGAGCCGCGCTTGCGGCGGATCGCCGAAGCGCTGGCCGACGATCCTGCCGATCGCAGCACCCTGGCTGAATGGGCAAACCGTGTGGCGCTCAGCGAGAGCAGCCTGGCACGCCTTGTCGTGAAGGAGACCGGGCTGACTTTCGGGCGCTGGCGCCAGCAACTGCACCTGATCGTCGCGCTAAGGCAGCTGGCCTCCGGCGCCAGCGTGCAGCAGGTTTCGGGCGATCTCGGCTACGAATCCGTCACCGCCTTCATCACTATGTTCAAGAAGGCGCTGGGCAAGCCGCCAGCAAAATACCTCAGCGATATCGCGCAAAACGGCGGTTCGGCTTTTATCGCTTGATCAGCTTGCCCTGCGAATATGTGCCTGAAGCGGGCTGCGGTTTGATCTCGATTGAGGGCGCCTACGGCACGGCGGCTTTGCCCCTCACGACCTCGACGATGCCGCGCGCGATCTCGCGCTCACCCATGATGACGGTATCGGCGCCGAGCCCCTTGAGATGCTCGACCTCGGCATCGGAATGGGCACGGGCAATGACGTTTATTGGCGGATTGGCGGCGCGGGCGCGAAGCACAATCTGCCCGGCTTCGAAGGCATTCGGAATGGCAAGGATCAGCCGCGTCGCGCCTTCGGGATTGGCGGCCGAAAAGACGTCCGCATTGGCGGCGTTGCCGGCGACGGTCTCGATGCCATCGGCGTTCAGCTTCGCCAGCGTCTTGTCGGCATCCTCGATGACAAGGAAGGGCAGGGCAGCCTCTTTCAGGGCGGCACCGACGAGGCTGCCCACGCGGCCGTAGCCGATCAGGATGGAATGGCCGGTGAGCGAGGTTTTTGGCGGCGGGCCATCCTCCTTCGCAGCCGCTGCCGCCACCGATGCGACCTGACCCGGTTCGGTCGCGGGGCTGATCGGTCTTGGCTCCTCGGCCGTCTCGGCCTTGCCGGCGCGCTTTTCCAGCCATGGTTTCATCCGGTCCACGGCGAGGAACATCAGTGGGTTGAGCAGGATCGACAGGATGGCGCCGGCCAGGATCAGGTCGCGGCCCTGTTCGGGCAACAGCTTCAGCCCGACGCCCAACTCGGCCAGGATGAAGGAGAACTCGCCGATCTGAGCAAGGCTGGCCGAAATCATCAGCGCGGTTGCGATCGGATAGCGGAAGGCAATGACGATGACGAACGCCGCAAGCGATTTGCCGATGACGATGATGGCTAAAGTCGCCAAGATCGGCAGGCCGTTGCTGATCAGGCTCAGCGGGTCGAACAGCATGCCGACCGAGACGAAGAACAACACCGAGAAGGCGTCGCGCAGCGGCAGCGATTCCTCCGCTGCGCGGTGGCTGAGTTCGGACTCGCTCATGATCATGCCGGCGAAGAAGGCGCCGAGCGCCAGCGAGACGCCGAACAGCTTTGCCGCGCCGAAGGCGACGCCGAGCGCAATGGCCAGCACCGAGAGCCGGAACAATTCGCGCGAGCCGGTATGGGCGACATAGTGCAGGATCCACGGGATGACCCGGCGGCCGACCACCAGCATGACGACGACGAAGGCGGCGACCTTGGCGAGCGTCAGGCCGACCACGCCCCAGATGCCGTAGTTGGCGGGCAGCGACAGCAGGCTCGCATGGTCATTGGCCTGCGGCTGGCCGCCCAGCACGCCGGCAAGCGCCGGCAAAAGCACCAGCGCCAGCACCATGGCCAGATCCTCGACGATCAGCCAGCCGACGGCGATGCGGCCGCGCTCCGTCTCGATCAGCCGCCGCTCCTGCATGGCGCGCAGCAGCACGACGGTCGAGGCGACGGAAAGCGCCAGGCCGAAGACCAGGCCGGCGCCCAGCGACCAGCCGAGCAGCCAGGCGAGGCCCACGCCGAGCAGCGTGGCGAAGCCGATCTGCACGATGGCGCCGGGCACGGCGATGGCCCGGACCGACAGAAGATCCTTGAGCGAGAAATGCAGGCCGACGCCGAACATCAGCAGGATGACGCCGATCTCGGCGAGCTCGTTGGCGAGACTGGCGTCGGCGACGAAGCCGGGAGTGTTCGGCCCGACCAGCACGCCGGCTACGAGATAGCCGACCAGTGGCGGAATGCGGAAACGGTTGGCCAATGCTCCGAAGACGAAGGCGAGCCCCAAACCGGCGACGATGGTGGCGATAAGGGGCGTGTCATGCGGCATGGTCTCTTGCGCGCCTTTCAGAAATTGCGATGTCGGATAAGCGCCGCCCGAGGCCGTCGCCTTTCGCAATATGGCGGGGAGAGCGGCGGTGATGCAACCACCGCGGCATGGAAATCGGCGCCGCGGATGGCCCCGGAGGACGAAAGCCGCAGCCAGCCGGCCGCGCGGTCGCGCGGCATCGATCTCAATGGCGTTCGACAGCCTCTCGCTGCCTTGGCTCAGGCCGCTTGGAGCAGCTTCTCGATCTCGGGAATGGTGTGGTTGGTCAACGTCTTCGGTATCTGCGCCTTCACCTTATCGCAGACCTCCTTGTGCAGTTTCTGCCGCATCTCGCCAAGCACTTGAGGCGGCGCGATCAGCACGATCTCGTCGAAGTCGCCCCGATGCGCAAGCTTGTAGAGCCGGTCGGCAATATCGTCAGCAAAACGTTCCTTGCCGAGGCGATGCCAGTCGGTCTCTTCAATAGCGCTGCGGGGGCCCTCAGCGTAGCGGCCTGGCTTGTCGGTGCCTTGCTCCCGGGTGGCCGGGTTTTCCTGTTCCATCTCCTGCACGACCTGCAGGTTCGGGTATTTGGTATCGCCCTGGTTGCGGAGGAAAAGCGCCTTTTCGCCGTCAGCCACGATGACCCAAAGATCGTGTTTCAGCCTGATGCTCATAGCGCTCTCCTTTTAGCTTCCGGGCCTGTCGACCGAGTTGCAAAATGCGATCTGTCGGCAGGCATGTGATCGTCAGCCAAACGTGCCGCCAAGCGTGATTGTTCCCGCCGACCTGCGAGTGATCGATCGTCTCTTGCAAGGCGCATCAATCGGCCGTGCGCCGCGGGCATGGCTTTAATCTACTGATTTAGTAGAATTTAGAAAAAACTATTTTGCCGCGCTGTCCGGGCAACGCTAAAAATTATGCTGGATCAATGGATGCTGGCGAGGTATCTGGCCACCTCACGCTTCGGCGTAGAATTTTTTTCTCCTGCCTTTCGCGGTTGCGAAAAAGCGATTGCCTGCCTCCGAGGGATGCGCGAGTGCTTGCCTTCTGGTTTTTGCCCAGCCCGCGTAAAACTGCCAAACTGTTCAACTAATTCTTATCGCCATGTCGCCAGCCAACGCCAAGCTCAACGCCTTCCCCGTCTTCATGCGGGTCGATGGCGGAGCCGTGGCCATCGTCGGCAATGGCGAGGAGGCGCTTGCCAAGGCAAGGCTGATTGCGCAGTCGAGCGCCGAGCTGCGCATCATCGCAGATCACGCCAATGCGGAGCTGCTTGCCTTCATCGCGACCTCCGGCGCCGTCCATGTCGATGCCGCCTACGATGCCGCGCAGCTCGAAGGCGCTGCCCTGGCATTTGCCGCCAACGGCGACGAGGCGCTCGACCGCCGCGTCGCCGAGGACGCGCGCCGGCTGGGTATCCCGGTCAATGCCGTGGACCGGCCGGAACTCTGCGATTTCTTCACCCCAGCGCTGGTCAACCGGGCGCCGGTTGCCATCGCCATCGGCACCGAAGGCGCCGGCCCGGTGCTCGCGCAGCTGCTGCGCGCGCGCATCGACCGCATGCTGTCGCCGTCGCTCGGCCGGCTGGCTGCCTTGGCGGCTTCGTTCCGTGGTGCGGCCGAGCGGCTGCCGAAGGGCAATCGCCGCCGCCGTTTCTGGAGCGATTTCTTCGCCGGCGCCCCGGCCAAGGCGATCGAAGCCGGAGAGTTCGCCAGGGCGCATGATGCGGCGCTTGATCTTCTGGCTTCGAATGCGCCAGCGGCCGGCCATATCGCGCTGGTCGGCGCCGGTCCGGGCGCGGAAGACCTGTTGACGCTGCGCGCCCACCGGCTGCTGATGGAGGCCGACGCGATCGTCTATGACGCGCTGGTTCCGGAGGGGATTGTCGCCATGGGCCGCCGCGACGCCGAGCGCCTGCCCGTCGGCAAGCGCAAGGGTTGCCACTCCAAGAGCCAGGAAGAGATCAACGCACTGCTCATCGAGCTTGGCCGTGCCGGCAAGCGCGTGGTGCGGCTGAAGTCCGGCGATCCGCTGGTGTTCGGCCGGGCGGGCGAGGAGATGGCGGCGCTGCGCGAGGCCGGCGTTGCCTACGAAGTTGTTCCTGGCGTCACCGCCGCTTTCGCCGCCGCCGCCGATTTCGAACTGCCGCTGACGCTGCGCGGGGTCTCGTCCTCGATGGTGTTCACCACCGGCCACGACCTCAAGGGCAACTCGCTGCCCGACTGGGCCAAGCTTGCCATCTCGGGCGCCACCGTCGCCGTCTATATGGGCCGCTCGGTCGCCGCCGAAGTCGCCGGCCGTCTGATCGAGGCCGGACTGTCGCCCGACACCGCCGTCGCCGTCGTCGAAAATGCCAGCCTCGGCAACCGCCGGCGTTTCCACGGCACGCTGGCCGATCTGCCGTCGCTGGAAGCGCGCGCCGATCTCACCGGCCCGGTCATGACGATCATCGGCGACGCGGTCGCCGGCGCCAATTTCGAAGGTTCCGAGCCGCTCGCGGCACACAGACGTGAAGATACAGGGCATGAGAGTGCGGCCAATCCGGCCGACGAGGGAGTTGAACAATGAAGGTTCTGACCGCGAACAGGCTCTCCGACGGCATCGCCGTCTGGTATGCCGATGGCGGCTGGGCGGAGACGGTCGGCCATGCCGACATCGCCCATGACAAGGCGGCGGAGGACAGGCTCGAAGGCATCGGCGCCGCGGCCGCCGGCAACAATGAGGTGGTTGACGTCAACCTGATCGACGTCATCGTGACCGACGGCCTGGTCGAGCCGGTGCGGCTGCGCGAGAAAATCCGCGCCGCGGGTCCGACCATCCGAACCGATCTTGGCAAGCAGGCGAGCCCGGAAGCCGCCCGGGCGGCATAAAGCACAGGAAAGCGGGCGGACGCGCCCTGAAAGACGAAGCATGTACCGTTACGACGAGTTCGACCACGATTTCGTAGAGGCCCGTGTCGCCGAGTTCAGCGACCAGGTGCAGCGCCGGCTTGCCGGTGAGATCACCGAGGACCAGTTCCGCCCGCTCAGGCTGATGAACGGCGTCTATCTGCAACTGCATGCCTATATGCTGCGCATCGCCGTGCCCTATGGCACGCTGAACAGCCGGCAATTGCGCATGCTCGGCCACATCGCGCGCAAGTACGACAAGGGCTACGGCCATTTCACGACGCGCCAGAACATCCAGTTCAACTGGCCGGCGCTGTCCGATATTCCGGCGATCCTTGCCGATCTGGCGAGCGTCGAGATGCACGCCATCCAGACCAGCGGCAACTGCATCCGCAACGTCACCGCCGACCATTTCGCGGGAGCCGCCGCCGATGAGGTCGCCGATCCGCGCCCCTATGCGGAAATACTGCGCCAATGGTCGTCAGTGCATCCGGAATTCTCATTCCTGCCGCGCAAGTTCAAGATCGCGGTGACGGGCGCTGAGCGCGACCGCGCCGCCATCCAGACGCACGACATCGGCCTGCATCTGAAGAAGAACGCGGCCGGCGAGCTGGGCTTCGCCGTCTATGTCGGCGGCGGCCAGGGGCGCACACCGATGGTGGCGAAGAAGATCCGCGACTTCCTGCCGGAAGCCGACCTTCTCTCCTACTGCACGGCGATCCTGCGCGTTTACAACCTCTATGGCCGCCGCGACAACAAGTACAAGGCGCGCATCAAGATCCTGGTGCACGAGACCGGCGTCGAGGAGATCACCCGCCAGATCGAGGCCGAATGGCAGGAGCTGAAGGATGCCGAGCTGAAGCTGCCGGAGGCCGACATCCAGGCGATCAACGCCTATTTCGCGCCGCCGAAGCTGGTCGACCGGCCTGAAGGCGACGCGGCAGTGAAACAGGCGCGGCTCGATTCCAAGAATTTTTCCGAATGGCTCGACCAGAACGTGGTGACGCACCGCCATCCCGACTATGCGGCGGTGACCATCTCGCTCAAGGGCATCGGCGAGGTGCCCGGTGACGCCACCGACAGCCAGATGGAAGCGGTTGCCGACATCGCCGAGAAATACGCTTTCGACGAATTGCGTGTCAGCCACGAGCAGAACCTGATCCTGCCGCATGTGGCGCGCGCCGACCTCAAGGCGGTCTATGACGCGCTGGTCGAGATCAGCCTGGCGACGGCCAATTCCAATCTGATCAGCGACATCATCTCCTGCCCGGGCCTCGATTACTGTGCGCTGGCGACAGCGCGTTCCATTCCGGTGGCGCAGGAAATCTCGCGCCGCTTCGCCTCGCTGGAGCGGCAGCGCGAGATCGGCGAACTGAAGCTGAAGATCTCCGGCTGCATCAATGCCTGCGGCCACCACCATGTCGGCCATATCGGCATTCTCGGTGTCGAGAAGAAGGGCTCCGAGCTCTACCAGGTGACGCTTGGCGGCTCGGCCGACGAGAACACCTCCGTCGGCGAGATCATCGGCCGCGGCTTTTCTTCGGAAGAGATCACCGATGCCATCGAGCAGATCGTCGATACCTATCTCGGCCTTCGGCTCAGTCCCGATGAACGTTTTATCGACGCCTACCGCAGAGTCGGTCCCGCGCCGTTCAAGGAGGCGCTCTATGCTGGCGAAACCAAGGCCGCTTGACCGTATCGTCGACGTCGAGGCCGGCGTTGCCGCGGAAGCGGCGGGGCTCGACGCGCTGCTCGGGCATCTGAAGCCGATCGAGATCATCGAGCGGTCTGTGCGCGAATCTTTCCGCGGCGAGGTCGCCGCCGTGTCGTCCTTCGGCGCGGATTCGGCGGTGCTCCTGCACATGATCGCGGAGATCGACCGCTCGCTGCCGGTGATCTTCCTCGATACCGGCAAGCATTTCGAGGAAACGCTGGGTTACCGTGACGCGCTGGTTGCCGATTTCGGCCTGACAGATATCAGGGTGATCAAGCCCGACGAAGCCGCGCTCGAGCGAGTCGATCCGACCGGCAGGCTCAACGAGACCGACACCGACGCCTGCTGCAATGTGCGCAAGGTCGAGCCGCTGGCGCGCGGCGTCGAGCCGTTCCGCGCCTGGTTCACCGGGCGCAAGCGCTTCCAGGCCTCGACGCGCGCGGCACTTCCGGTCTTCGAGGCGGTCGGCTCGCGCATCCGCATCAATCCGCTGGCGCACTGGACGACGTCGGACCAGGCCGACTACATGCGCGCGCATGCGCTCCGCGAAAACCCGCTGGTCGCCTATGGCTATCTCTCGATCGGCTGCTTCCCCTGCACGCAACCGGTGCAGCCGGGCGAGGATGCGCGCAGCGGCCGCTGGGCAGGGCACGCCAAGACCGAGTGCGGCATCCATCTCTCCGGGCTGGAGAAGTCGCTGACCGACGCTTCACTTTAGGGTATATCGCTATTCACGTGATGTCGGCTCCAAGTCACGGCTGCTGGCCGTCTGCCGGCGCGCTTGGGACTTTTTGGACTTTAGGATTTTTGATGACTGAATCGACGACACCCGGGACCCGCCTCTGGACCCCGAAGGGTTTTCGCGAGGACGAATGGACCCATGCAGAAAGCGCTGAGGCGCTTGTTGGCAATGGCCGCTTCATCCTGCCGTTGCAGGCTTTCCTCGCGCTTGATGACGAGACCCGCAAGTCGGCCAAGGAGCGCATCGGCGTGCTCCTGCTGCCCGGCGACGAGCTCGACAAGATCGTCGGCCTGCTCGACCAGCTGTCGCTGGTGGCGCTCGCTTTCCCGGCATTCAATGACGGCCGTTCCTTCTCCAAGGGCGAATTGCTGCGCGCCCGGCATGATTTCAAGGGCGCGGTCCGCGCCACGGGGCAGGTGCTGGTCGACCAGCTGCCGCACATGCTGAGGCTCGGCTTCGACGAGTTCGAGATCTCCAATCCGGTGCTGTTGAAGCGGCTGGAGGAAGGACGCACCGGCGGTCTGCCGGTCTATTACCAGCCGGCCGTGGAACCCGAGCCCAAGGGCCCGAAATATTCCTGGCGGCGCAAGCGCCCCGGCTGACGCAGCGGCATCTTTACAAGCCACGCAAGCAGGCATTTTCTCGAAGAACGGACGGAAACATCCGCCGGGAGGAGAAGATGCGCTACGACTATGTGATTGCCGGCGGTGGCTCCGCCGGCTCGACGCTTGCCGCCAGGCTTTCCGAAGACCCATCGAAGACGGTTTGCCTGCTCGAAGCGGGAGGCGCCGGCAAGGATTTGCTGATCCGCGCACCGGCGGGCATCATCGCGCTGCTGCCGGGACGCCCGAAGCTCAACAACTGGGCCTTCCAGACGGTGCCGCAGGAGGGTCTCAACGGCCGCAGGGGCTACCAGCCGCGCGGCAAGGCGTTGGGCGGCTCCAGCGCCATCAACGCCATGCTCTACACGCGGGGCAACCGCCGCGACTATGACGAATGGGCCGACCTCGGCTGCGACGGCTGGTCGTGGGAAGAGGTGCTGCCCTATTTCCGGCGCGCCGAGGGCAACCAGCGCGGTGCCGGCGCGCTGCATGGCGGCGATGGGCCGCTCAGGGTTGCCGAGCAGCAGGAGCCGCGTCCGATCTCGAAAGCCTTTGTCGAGGCCTGCGGCGAAAACCAGGTCAGGCGCAATGACGACTTCAACGGGCCGGAGCAGGAAGGTGCGGGGCTCTACCAGGTCACCCAATTCTGGAGCGAGCGCCGCAATGGCGAGCGCTGCTCGGCCGCCGCCGCCTATCTGCATCCGGCGATGAGCCGGCCGAATCTTACCGTCATCACCGGCGCGCATGCGACGGGCCTCGTGCTCGACGGCAAGCGCGCCAGGGGCGTGCGATATCGCATCGGCAAAGGCGAAGCGGTGGCGGAAGCCAGACGCGAGGTCATTCTCTGCGGCGGGGCGTTCGGCTCGCCGCAGCTGCTTCTGCTCTCCGGCATCGGTCCGGCGGTCGAGCTCGCGGCGCACGGCATTCCGCTCGTCCACGAGCTGCCGGGCGTTGGCAAGAACCTGCAGGATCATCTCGATTTCATCCTGGCCTGGAAGTCGCGGGAGACGGATTTGATGGGCATCGGCCTCACCGGCATGCCCGGCCTGATCAGGCACATGCTGCGCTGGCGCAAGGATGGCACCGGCATGATCGCCACGCCCTATGCCGAAGCCGGCGCTTTCCTTAAATCCGATCCGTCGCTCGAGCGTCCGGACCTGCAATTGCATTTCTGCATCGCCATCGTCGACGACCACGGCCGCAAGCTGCATATGGGCTACGGCTTTTCCTGCCATGTCTGCGTGCTTCGGCCGTATTCGCGCGGCGAGGTGGGGTTGTTCGGCAAGGATCCGCTGGCGCCGCCGCGCATCGATCCGCGTTTCCTTGAGGACGAGCGCGACGCCGACCTTCTGCTCAAGGGAGCGAGGATGACGAGGACCATATTGGAGGCGCCGGCGCTGGCGAAGTATCGCCAGAAGGAGATCTACACGGCCGGTGCTTCCAGCGACGCCGAGCTGATGGCGCATATCAGGGCGCGCGCCGACACCATCTATCACCCTGCCGGCACCTGCAAGATGGGCATCGACGACATGGCCGTGGTCGACCCGGAGCTCAAGGTTCGCGGGCTCGAAGGGCTGCGCGTGGTCGATGCCTCGGTGATGCCGACCCTGATCGGCGGCAACACCAACGCGCCGACGATCATGATCGCCGAGAAGGCAGCGGACATGATCCGGGTGGCCGCCTGACCTTCGCCTGCTTGGTCGGACCAGTTCCCTGGATTTTGTCTCGGGCGAGTCGGCTTTCCCGCCTTGCCCAAGAGGCTGAATCCATCTGGTCAGACCACTTGAGCGATTTGCACTTCCTCTTCCGCCGTCTTGCCCTTAGGGTAGGGTTATAATTTCGAACCTCGAAATAAATAGCGGCAGAGGGAGGACCCGGCATGGCAGGCAAGAAGATATTGATGCTCGTTGGCGAGTTCAGCGAGGAATACGAGATTTTCGTCTTTGAGCAGGCCATGCATGCGGTCGGCCACACCGTCCATGTCGTGTGCCCGGACAAGAAGGCCGGCGACGTGCTCAAGACCTCGCTGCACGACTTCGAAGGCCATCAGACCTATACCGAAAAGCTCGGCCACGACTATATCCTCAACAAGACCTTCGCCGAGGTGAACCCCGCGGACTACGATGCGGTCTACGCGGCCGGCGGGCGCGGGCCGGAATATATCCGCATCGACAAGCGCGTGCAGGCGCTGGTCAGACATTTCCACGAGACCGGCAAGCCGATCTTCACCATCTGCCACGGCGTGCAGATCCTGATCGCCGTCGACGGGGTGGTGCGCGGCAGGGAAGTAGCGGCGCTGCAGTATTGCGAGCCCGAGGTGACACTCGCCGGCGGCATCTATATCGACGTTGCGCCGACCGGCGCGCATGTCCACGGCAATCTGGTGTCAGCCAAGGGATGGCCGGGGCTTGCCGCCTTCATGCGGGAATGCCTGAAGGTGCTCGGCACCGAAATCCGCCATGGCGAGGCGCTTATGCGCGACGAACGCAAGGCAGCCTAGTTCGCCTGGCCCCCGCACGAAACATCATCGGCGGAACATCATAAGGGCGGCATGCGGCTATCGACGCCGCTCGCCGCCTACCCTTTCGGCCTCGGCCCCTTCGAGGCGGTCGAGCAGGTCCGTAAGCCGCTTCGGCACCTCTTTTTCCAGACGAAATACGGGGAGCGTGCGCAGAAAGCGCTTCGTCGCTTCTGTGCCAACCTGGCGCCTGATATCGTTGGCGAGTCCAGCGCTCCGTTCGCCATTGTTGCCGTTCATGGTCCCAAATCCTGTGTCGGCTTCGAAACTCCCGCAGCCCGACAATGGTTCCCGCATTGGCCCATTGAGGCAAGCAAAGCTGTCCGGTACGGTAAAATTTGAATTAATCTGGAACGACCGGGTGGTGGCCGCCGCCGGCGCTTGCCCCTTGATTTTTGGCCTTCAAACCTCGATATCGGGCGCAAATCCGAACCAATCCGAATGACGGGAAACGGCGATGAGCGACCAGGCAAAAGACGAACGCGCGCCCGAGGAAACCGAGGCCACCCAGGCCTCCGGCGAGCGCGCGGAAGGCGGCGTCGACGGCGACTATGAGGCGCTTGTGCGGCTGCTGAAGGAAAACGAGGAACTGAAGGACCGCGCGCTTCGCGTCGCGGCCGAAATGGAGAATCTGCGGCGGCGCACGGCACGCGACGTGCACGACGCGCGCACCTACGCGGTGGCCAATTTCGCACGCGACATGCTGTCGGTGTCGGACAATCTGCGCCGCGCGCTCGATGCCATTCCGACCGAGGCCAAAGCCTCCGGCGATGCCGGCTTCAAGGCGCTGATCGAAGGCGTCGACCTCACCGAGCGCGCCATGCTGTCGGCACTGGAGCGGCATGGCGTGAAGAAGCTCGCGCCGGAAGGCGAGAAGTTCGACCCGAACTTCCACCAGGCGATGTTCGAGGTGCCCAACGCCGACGTTCCCGCCGGCACCGTCGTCCAGGTGGTGCAGCCCGGCTATTCGATCGGCGAACGCGTATTGAGGCCCGCGATGGTCGGTGTCTCCAAGGGCGGCCCGAAGGCCGCCGCGGCCGAGGCGGCGGTCGAGCCTGGCCCGGTGAACGAGCAGGCTGAGAAGGACGCGTAGTTAAGGGAGTAAGGGAGTAGGGCAATAAGGCAGTATGTGAGACGATAGGCAATTGCGTAGGTTTGGCCTACACAGTTGCATTCCCTACTGCCCTACTGCCCTACTGCCCTACTGCCCTACTGCCATGAACCCCATCGATCTGCTCGACTATGCCGGCGTCGCCGTCTTTGCGGCGACGGGCGCGCTTGCGGCGTCGCGCAAAGAGCTGGACATCATCGGCTTCCTGTTCCTGGCCAGCGTCACCGGCATCGGCGGCGGCACGCTGCGCGATGTCATCCTCAACCTGCCGGTGTTCTGGGTCGCCAATAGCGGTTATGTGCTGATCTGCGCCTTTGTCGCCGTGCTTGTCTTCTTCAGCGCTCACCGCGTCGAATCCCGCTACAAGCTGTTGCTCTGGCTCGACGCCATTGGGCTTGCCGCCTTCGCGGTGATGGGGGCTGCAAAAGGCCTGGCGATCACCGGCTCGCCGGTCGTGTCTGTCATCACCGGGGTGCTCACCGCGACCTCCGGCGGCATATTGCGCGACCTGCTCGCCGGCGAACCTTCCGTGCTGCTGAGGCCGGAAATCTATGTCACGGCGGCGCTTGCCGGTGCGGCGCTCTTCACGCTTTGCGATCTTGTCGGCATGCCGGCCCTTCCGTCCAGCCTGCTCGGCTTCGCCGCGGCCTTCCTGGTGCGCGGCGGAGCGCTCAAATTCGGCTGGTCGTTCCCGGCCTATAAGAGCCGGCCTGGACGAAGGCCGGAGGATATTCCGTGAAGGGGCGAGTAGCGAATAGGGAGTAGCGAATAGCGCTGTTGTGATCAGCCGCCGTCATTTGTTTCTTTCGCTATTCGCTATACTCACGCCGCGAAGCGCTGGCCTTCACCGCCGTAGTAGTTGACATAGCGGGCGCCGATTTCCTTCACCGGCATGACGACGAAGACATCGACGGTCGAGAATTCGCGATCGATGACGCAGCCGTCGCCGATGCGCGCTCCGACGCGCAGATACCCCTTGACCAGCGGGGGCATCGCGGCGATCGCCGCCTTGGCGTTGACCGCCTCGATCGGCATCAGGTCCATCGAGCAGTAGCGGCCCGCGACCGCCTTGACATCCCATGCCTGGTCGGTGCGGCAGTGATGGGCGAGATAGGTCAGCGCCTCGGCATGCGCGGCCGGCACGGTGCCGTGGAAGGAGGCGCAGCCGGTCATCACGCCGATGCCATAGTGGTTGATATAGGCCCAGATGCCTTGCCAGAGCGCCTCGATGGTCCGCTTGGAGCGGTATTCCGGCAGCACACAGGAGCGGCCGAGCTCCAGGAAGCGCTGGCCGGGATGGCGCGCCACCAGCTTGGTCAATTCGAACTCGCCCTCGGAGTAGAAGCCGCCGGCGGCCGTGGCGATCTCCTGCCGCAGCAGGCGGTAGGTGCCGACGATGCGGCGGTGCTCGGGGCCGGGGAGCGAGGTGTCGAACACCAGAAGGTGATCGCAGAGCGGGTCGAAACGGTCGGCATCGCGCCGGTCCTGCGCCTGGAACAGATTCTTCCTCGCGCCAAGCTCGTCATAGAATACCCGGTAGCGCACTTCCTGGGCGGCTGCGATCTCAGCCTCGTTGCGTGCAAGCCGCACTTCCAGGTTGCCGATGCGGCCCAGCGGTGCGCCGTTTGCGACGGCGTCGGCGGTGCGCGCGCCGAGCAGGGCGCTGGCGTTCGGCCGAGTATCGCATTCAGGCATGACTGTATGCACGAGTGATTCTCCTTCGAGCCATCCCTCTTGGCACGGGGATACGGTGTAGGTGCAACAGGATTGTGACAGTACCGTGATACGGCGAGCCCGGCAATACTTCGTCGGCTGGGCAATACCCTCAACCGGCTATCTTACGGTCGCGAAAGCCAAGCAATCCAAGGCGTTCGGGAAAGTCTAAAAAAATCGTTACGCCGCAGCCTGGCCTTCGACGGCCTGGACGAGCGCATCAGGGTCGAGAGGCTTGGTGACGAAGCCGCTGGCGCCGTGGGCCAGCACGGTGTGGCGCGTCTTTTCCTGGCTGTCGGCCGAAAGCACCATGATCGGGATCGGCGGCACGGCCATCGCTTCCTCATGGCGGCGGATGGCGGCGATCGCGTCGAGCCCGTCCATCACCGGCATGTGCAGGTCCATCAGCACGATGTCGAAGCGGTGCTTGAGTCCGGCCTCGGTAACGGCTTCGACCGCGGCCTTGCCGTTGCCGACGATCTTGACGCGATGCCCGGCCTTGAGCAGCGTGGCGCGGGCAAGCATTGCGTTGATGTCGTTGTCCTCGGCGATCAGCACGGACAGACCCTGATCGCGGCGGCGGATCGACGTGGCGCCACGCGGTTCCGGCCGCGGCTCGGCGGGTGCCGGCACATGGCTGGTCAACAGCACGCGCAGCAGCGTCTCGCCGCGCACCGGCCGGGCGAGGAACGTCGCGTAGCCGCCGGCGCGGAATTCGCCAAGCATGCCACGATCGGAGGGTGCGATCAGGGTGACGGCCTCGCAATCGACAAAGCCGCTCTGGCGCAGGCGCTTGAGCAGGCCGCCGTCGCTGCTCTCGAGCGCGGCGTCGACCAGAAGCACATTGCAGCCGGCCGCGTACGGCGCGGCCTGGTCCGGCGTCGAGGCAATCTCGACGGCGCCGCCATGGGCGCGGATGGTGCGGGCGATCGCATCGGCCTCGACGGCATTCCTGGACACGATCACCGCGCGCCGGTCCGCGAGGATGCTTTGGCGATATTGCGACGGTTCGGTTGCCGCGGTCGCCGGGATGTCGAAGACGAATTCGGATCCTTCGCCGAGCCGGCTCGACACCGAAATCGTGCCACCCATGGCGATCACCAACCGCTTGGAGATGGCAAGGCCGAGCCCCGCGCCGCCATGCACCCTCGTCGAGGTGCCGTCGGATTGCTCGAACTCCTCAAAGATGCGCTCCATGTCCTCTTCGCGCAGACCCGGACCGGTGTCGGCGATGCTGAAGCGGATGCGGTCAGTGTCTTCAGTGCGGGCGCGCGCGACGGTAAGCAGCACGCCGCCGGTATCGGTGAATTTCACGGCGTTGCCGATGAGATTGAGCAGCACCTGGCGCACGCGGCCGGGGTCGGCGGTGATCATCTGCGGCACGTCGGGCTCGACATGGCAGCCGAGGCCGATGTTCTTGGAGAAGGCCTTCGCCGCCATGAGCTCGATGATGTTGTCGGCGATCTCGCGCAGCGACGTCGGCTGCGGCTCGGGATCGAAGCGGCCGGCCTCGATCTTGGAATAGTCGAGCAGGTCCTCGATGAGGGCAAGCAGCGCGCTCGCGGAGGTGGAGACGGCGCCGACATAGGTGCGTTGCTCGGGCGAGAGGTCGGTATCGGCAAGCAGCTTCGCCATGCCCATGATGCCGTTCATCGGCGTGCGGATCTCGTGGCTGACGGTGGCGAGGAAGCGCGACTTGGCCTGGCTGGCATATTCAGCCCGCTCGCGGGCGGTGATGAGCGAGGATTCGGCACGCTTGCGGGCCGTGATGTCGCGGGCGATCGCCCGATGCGAGACCGCGCCGGTATCCCTGTCGCGCACCGAGAGCTCGATCCAGGAGAACCAGCGCGGACCGTTCGGCGTGCGGATGGCGACATCGGTGGAGCTCAGGCATTCATGGTCCGAGAAGGCGGCGTCGGGCACGACGCCGACATCGATACCGAGCTCGGAGAGCGTCTTGCCGGCGAGGTCGCGCTGATCGAGATCGACCAGCGAAGCAAACACCCTGTTGGCATAGACGATGTGGCCGTCGCGGTCGCGATGGACGACGAGATCGCCAAGCGCATCGATCAGGCCGCGAAAGCGCTCCTCGCTTTCCTGCATCTCCCACATGCGGTCGGCGAGCGTCTCGATCTCGGCGCGGCTGCGTGCGGCGGTCTCGTCGAGAAGCGCCGCGGCGCGGCGCTCGGTGCGTCGGCTGCGCAAATGCATGGCGAGGCCGCCCAGACCCGTCGCCAGGAGGCCGATGGTGATGAAGACCGGCGCTCCGGTGAGATGCGCCAGCCCGGCCAGCATGGCCGTGGCGACGATCATCAGGAACGGCAGGCCTTCGCGGCTGGCGGTCGGCAGTTCGGGAGCCAGCGGTGGCGGCGCGACAAGCACCTGCCGCTTCGGCGTCTCCGGACCCGGTCCGTTATCGCCTGCGGTCTTGCTGTCCTGCCTGTGGTCGGAGTCCGCGAACATACGGAAAACCTTGCCAGACAGAGATTATGGAAGACTGCGGCGGATCGTTCGAATTTTAGTCGTCCGAGCCAATTCGGGCGGTTTCTGCGCGTTTCGGCGCAACTCCAAACGGAAAACCGCCGAACGTTTCTCCTGGGATTGCACTACATGTCGACGACAACACGACCCCTGATCTTGCCGTCGACGATGTCGCGCGCGGCGCCGATGATGCCGTCGAAGCCGATCGACCGCGAGAGCGTCGACAGCTTCTTGAGGTCGAGATCGGTGCCGATGCGGCGCCACGCCTCGAGGCGGACCGGTTTCGGCGCCATGACGGAATCGATGCCGAGCAGCGAGACGCCGCGCAGGATGAAAGGCGCGACGGTTGTCGGCAGGTCCATGCCGCCGGCCAGGCCGCAAGCGGCGATCGCGCCGCCATAGGACGTCATCGACAGCACATTGGCCAGCGTGTGGGTGCCGATGGAGTCGACGCCGCCCGCCCAGCGTTCCTTGGCGAGCGGCTTCGCCGGCTGGCTAAGCTCGTCGCGCGAGATCACCTCGGCCGCGCCGAGGTCGATCAGATAGGGACTTTCGGCATTGCGGCCGGTGGAGGCTATCACATGGTAGCCGAGGGTGGAGAGGATCGAGACGGCGACCGAGCCGACGCCGCCGGCCGCACCCGTCACCACCACGGGCCCGCGGTCCGGCACGATGCCGTGCCGCTCCAGCGCCATGACGGCAAGCATCGCTGTGTAGCCTGCGGTGCCGACGGCCATCGCGTCATGGGGGCTCATGCCGTCGGGCAGCGGCACCAGCCAGTCGCCCATGACGCGGGCGCGCCCGGCATAGGCGCCGTAGTGCGTCTCGCCGACACCCCAGCCGTTGAGGATCACCTTGTCTCCCTTGCGCCAGTCGGCATGGGAGGAGGACACGACGGTGCCAGCGAAATCAATGCCGGGCACCAGTGGCCAGCGGCGCACGACCGGCGCCTTGCCGGTGATGGCCAGACCATCCTTGTAATTCACCGTCGTCGCCTCGACGGCGACGGTGACGTCGCCTTCCATCAACTCGGCTTCGGTGAGGTCGACGACCTCGACCGATTGCTTCTTCTCGGCGTCGCGCGAAACGAGGATGGCTTTGAAGGTATCGGACATTCTTGTCTCCTCGGTTCCGGCGATTTGTTTTTGCGCAATAGCCTCGACTTTGAGGCGCTGGCCCCGAGAGGTCAATTGCCTCGGTCCTGGGGTTTGGTCTCCCGCCGCCAGCCGATCAATTCGTCGAAGACGACCAGTGCGGCGCCAACGGAAATGAAGGCGTCGGCGAGGTTGAACACCGCGAAGGACCAGATCGGCGTGTGGAACAGGATGTAGTCGATGACATGGCCGTAGATCGCGCGATCGATCAGATTGCCGAGCGCGCCGCCGACGATCAGGGCAAAGCCGATGCGGGCTATGACGTGGCCGGCGGGCGTGCGCACGGCCAGATAGAGCACGAAAGCGACGACAAGCGCGGCGATGACCACCAAGCCGGTGTCGCCGAAGGAGGAGAACATCGAAAAGGCGATGCCGGTGTTGTAGGTGCGGAACAGCGCCAGGAAAGGCAAGATATCGAGCTTTTCCTGAAAGGCGAGACCGCTCTCGACCAGCTGCTTGATCCACTGGTCGAGCGCGACCGCCGCGACGACCAGCAGGGCGTAGGGGGACCAGGATTTCACTTGGCAGTCCTCATCGCGTGTCGGTGGCGGGGTCGAGCTTCAGGGCGCCGCGCCGGATCTCGAACAGCATCACGCCGGTCGCGACCGCCAGGTTGAGTGAATCGGCGCGGCCGGCCTGCGGTATCCTGAGCAGCCGGTCGCAGCTTTCGGCGAGGCTGTCGGGCAGCCCCTGCTGCTCGTTGCCCATCAGAAGCAGCACCGGGCCCCTCGAGAAGTCGACCGAGCGATAGTCGACGGCGCCCTTGAGATGCGTTCCGGCGACGAGGCCCGGAAAGTCGCGCCGCCAGGCGAGGAAGGCCTGCTCGGTGGCCTTGGCGACCGGCACGGCAAAGATCGAGCCCATGGTGGCGCGCACCGTCTCGAGCGAGAATGGATCGGTGGTGTCGCCGACCAGGATGACGCCCTTAGCGCCGACGGCATCGACGGTGCGGATGACGGTGCCGAGATTGCCAGGGTCGCGTACGCGGTCGAGCGCAACCCAGACATCGCCGTCCGTGGCGCGGATGTCCCTCAGCGGCAGCGTCTGCTGCGCGAAGACGCCGACGACCATTTGCGGGTTCTCGCGGCGGGTGATTGCGGCCAGTACCTTCTCTGAGACTTCGAGCACGGTGCCGCCGGCGGCGACCGTGCGCGCGGCGACCTTTTCGACCGCCGCATTGCCGCGTCCCGCCTTTGCGAAGACCAGCGTCCTGATCGACCAGCCGAGGTCGAGCGCGTCGATGACCAGCTTCAAGCCTTCGGCCATGAAGGCGTTCTGCTGGTCGCGGAATTTCTTCAGCGCCAGCGCCTTGATGTCCTTGACCAGCGGGTTGGCGAGGCTGGTGACTTCCTTGACCTGGCCAACCGGCCGGTGTCCGTCATATGCGACCATTTCAAGCCACCCAGCGCGAGAACAGCGAGGTCGACAGCGCGCGGCCGGCGGATTTCTCGCGGATGATCAGTTCGCCGGATTCGACCGTGCCGCCCATGCCGGCGAAGGTGTCGCGCATCAAGGCATGAATGGCGAAGAAGGAGGCGCGGATCGAGTAAGCGGTGAGAACCACGGCCAGCGGTTTTGGCGTCAGGATCGAGCGGCAAAGGTCGGTGAGGCCGGGCAGATCCTCGAACAATTGCCAGACCTCGCCCTTCGGACCGCGGCCATAGGCGGGCGGGTCGAACAGCACGATGTCGTAGCGGCTGCCGCGGCGCTCCTCGCGCTCGGCGAATTTCACCGCATCCTCGACGATCCAGCGGATCGGCTTGTCGGAGAGGCCGGCCATCTCCTGGTTCTCGCGCGCCCAGCCGATCGCCTTCTTCGAGGCGTCGACGTGGGTCACCTCGGCGCCAGCGCGGGCCGCGACCAGAGATGCAAGGCCAGTATAACCAAACAGATTGAGCACCTTGACCGGACGTTTTGCGGCGGCGATCAGTCCGGCCATATGGTCCCAGTGCGAGGCCTGCTCGGGGAAGACGCCGACATGGCGGAACGAGGTGAAGCGTCCAAGATAGTCGATGCCGTCATGCCTCATCGGCCAGGTTTCGCCGAGCGGCGCTTTCGGGAAGCGCCAACGGCCGATGCCTTCCTCGTCGGTGTCGCCGGTGAAGATAGCATCGGCGCGCTCCCATTCCTTGGCGGCAAGCGCCCGCTGCCAGATCGCCTGGCCTTCGGGGCGCACGATGCGGTAGGGGCCGTATTGCTCCAGTTTCTCGCCGGCGCCGCTGTCCAGCAGCGCATAATCGGCATTGGGCGCGACTTCGAGGATCAGCGGAAGCCGTTCCGCAGGCAGCGCGCCGTCGCGGCGGGCCAGCACGCGCGGCGCGGGCCCCTGCTCCTGACGATGGTGCGATTCGGACGTCGCCTCCGAAGCGGTGGCGCGCGAGCGCGGCTGGCTGGGACCGGGTTTCGCGGGCTGGCGCTGGCGGTTGTCGCGGTTTCGGTCGCGAAAGGACTTCAAGAAAAATCTCCGGAACGGCAGGCCGCTTTTGGCATAGGCCCTGCGCCTTCGCAACAAGATGGTCGGTTGCGGCTCCGTCGTGATGCAATGGACCTCGCCTGAAGAAACAGGCAAAGCTCTCATCATGTCCCGCTCGGAACGCCTGCTTGACCTCATCCAGATCCTGCGCCGCCACCGCCGGCCGGTGAGCGGCCGCACGCTTGCCGGCGAGATGGGCGTGTCGATCCGCACGCTCTATCGCGACATCGCAACGCTGCAGGGGCAGGGCGCGCCGATCGATGGCGAGGCGGGCTTGGGTTATGTGCTGAAGCCCGGCTTCATGCTGCCGCCGCTGATGTTCACCGACGAGGAGATCGAGGCGATCGTGCTCGGCTCGCGGTGGGTGGCCAAGCAGCCGGACAAGCGACTTGCCGCCGCTGCCACCGATGCCGTAGCCAAAATCGCGGCGGTGCTGCCGGACGACCTGCGCGAGGATCTCGACGCCACGACGCTGCTCGTCGGACCGCATTCGGGAACCGTCGAGGCGATCGATCTCGGCGTGGTGCGGCAGGCGATCCGCAACGAGCGCAAGCTCGGCTTCCTCTACCGCGATGCCGGCGGCGCCACCTCGGAGCGCTTGGTCTGGCCGTTCGCTCTCGGCTTCTTCGACAAGGTGCGGGTGATGGTGGCATGGTGCGAGATGCGTCGGGATTTTCGCCACTTCCGCGCCGATCGCATGTCCCACCTCACCGCCACCGATATCCGCTATCCGCGCCGCCGCCAGGTAATGCTGAAGGAATGGCGGGCGACGCTCGACAAGCCTGGCCAGAACGCGGCGTCAGACTCCGCTGGTTGATGCTACTGCCAGAATCTGACAGTGGTGCGGTCTAAACCACCAGTGTTCAAACAAACTTGGAGATCTGACATGGTCACGCCCAATTTCGCCATCCTCTACGTCGACAGCCCGGAACGGAGCGGAGCGTTCTATGCTTCACTGCTTGGACGCGAGCCGGTCGAGACCTCGCCCACATTCGCCATGTTCGTGCTCGACAAGGGCTTCAAGCTCGGGCTCTGGTCGCGCCACACCGTTGAGCCGGCGGCAGCCGCGGCGGGCGGAGGCGGCGAGCTGGTGCTTGCGGTCGAGAACGCGGCCGCCGTCGACGCCACCCATTCCGACTGGGCCAAGCGCGGCCTGAAAATCCTCCAGACCCCGACCGACATGGATTTCGGCCGCACGTTCGTCGCGCTCGACCCCGACAATCACCGCTTGCGAGTCTACTGGCGAGGGAGCGCAGGGATGAGCGCCTACTGGGTTGCTGTCGCATCGGCCGGGCATGTCAGGATCGGCCGCCAGGCCGGCTTCATGCAGGTCAATCATGGCAAGGCCCCACCGCTGCGCCGTATCAAGCCGGGCGACGGCATCGTCTATTACTCGCCGAGCACCGTGCTCGGCGAGAAGGACGGGCTGCAGTCCTTTACGGCAATAGGCACGGTGCGCGAAGGGGAGATCTACCAGGGCGAGATGGGCGGTGGCTTCAAGCCGGCGCGGCGCGATGTCGATTGGTCAGACGCCGAGGAAGCACCAATCAAGCCGCTGCTCGACCGCCTTGATTTCACCGCCGGCAAGCCGAACTGGGGCTATCAGCTTCGTTTCGGCCTTTTCGAGATCAGCGAGCACGACTTCCGACTGATCGGCGGGACAATGGGCGCAAAGCCGGCGGTGTCGGCTATTTGAGCGCCTTGTAGACGGCGATGCCGGCGGCGAGGTCTTCGAGCGCGGCGCCGACCGACTTGAACAGCGTGATCTCGCCGTCGCCCCGCCGGCCCTGTTTCTCGCCGCGCGCCAACTCATGCAGGTCCGCGACTATCGCTTCCGGCTTCAGCACGCCGGAAGCGAGTGGCTGGACGATGTCGCCGGCCTCCTTGGTGGCGCCGGCGCGGGTGTCGACATACACGCGGGCGCGCGAAACGGCATCGTCGTCGCTCTCGCGCATCGCCGGCGTGAAGCCGCCGACCAGGTCGACATGGGTGCCGGGCTTCAAAAGCGCGCCCTTGATCAGCGGCGTGGTCGAAATCGTCGCCGAGGCGATGATGTCGGCCTCGCCAAGTTCCGCTTCGAGATCGCCGGCAGCGCTTGCCGGGTGACCTTCGGCACACAGTGCGCTTGCCACTTTCTCGGCATTGGCCGGCGTGCGGTTCCAGATATGGATGGATTTGATCGGTCGCACCGCCGAATGCGCCTTGGCGAGGAAGGACGACAACGCCCCGGCGCCGATCACCAGCAGCCGCGAGGCATCCGGGCGGGCAAGATAGGAGGCGGCAAGCGCCGAGGCGCAGGCGGTGCGCCATTGCGTCAGCCGCTGGCCGTCGATCAGCGCCTGCGGCTCGCCGGTCACGCCGTCGAGCAGCAGATAGAGGCCCATCACCGCCGGCTTGCCGATGGCGTTGTTGTCCGGCGACACGGTGACGATCTTCACGCCGATATGGCCACCGGCCGAGCTGCCGGCGGCGTTGAAATCGGTCCAGGCCGGCATCAGCAGGAGCGTCGAGGCGGCACCATCCGGCCGCTCGACCGCGTGATGGTGGCGAACCGGCTGCACGGCGCCGTCGCGGAAGGCCGTGCGCAGCGTCTCGACCAGCCCTGGAAAGGTGAGCGCCCGATCGACCTCGGCGGCCGAGATGGTCAGCATGGAGAACTCCCTAAAGCGAGGCGCCGCTAGACTATTGTTTCTTGTGCGATTCCGGACGCAAAATCGCCCACACCGGAATTGCCTTAGTTCGTCGGCTTCGGCAGCGCCGGTCCTTTAGGCGCCGCGGGCGCGCGGCTCACTGCCTGGCGCAGGTTCTCGGCCTCGATGCCGCGCTGGCGCGCGAGCTTGCGATAGCGGCCCTGCTTCACCCAGGTCGCCAAGCTGCCGACGACCATGCCGACGGCCAAAGCCAGGAACAGGAAGATGAAGAGCGGCAAATTCAGCGTCAGCGCCGGATTGCCCGGATGGAACGGGTCGAGCGTGAAGGCGACCAGTCCGCGGTTGGCGACGGCAAGCGCGATCAGGATGATGGCCAGCGGCACGAAGACCACGACGAGCATGAAGCGATTGAACATCAGATCTCCATGAGAGGCGGCTTAAGGCGCATTGCGATCTTTCGGATTCGCTCTGTGCGCTTTCGGTTTTGATCCACGCATATCTTGTCCCGAAACCGGTTCCCGCTTTCGGGAGACATGCTTTAGGCGCCGAGATGTCGCTGTGATACGACGGCGCGGCGCCTATTTGCCGCCGTTCAGCCTTTCGCGCAACTCCTTGCCGGTCTTGAAGAACGGCACCCACTTCTCCTCGACCTCGACGGATTCACCGGTGCGCGGGTTGCGGCCGGTTCGGGCAGGGCGGTTTTTCACCGAAAAGGCGCCGAAACCGCGCAGCTCGACCCTGTTGCCCTCGGCAAGCGCATCGGTGATCTCGTCAAAGATCGCGCCGACGATGTTTTCCACGTCGCGCAGGAAAAGATGCGGGTTGCGCGCGGCAATGATCTGCACAAGTTCGGATTTGATCATAAGAACGTTCCCCGTAAACCACTGCGGTCAATTATCAGGATGATTTTATTGCTTTTTTGGCTCGTCCCAACAGTATGTCAAGGGTGCCAGACCGAAACGAGACCGTCAAGAAACAACCGGTCGGCGCCAAGCTCGTGAATGACGTCGCCGCCGGCGTCCGGCAGGCCGAGCGCATTGGCGATGGCTTTGGTCATGCTCCTTGTGAAGAAGAAGCCGCGTCCTTCTGTGTCCTTCCACTCGACGACCTTGAGCTTGCTGTCGACACCCTTGGTCGCCAGCCAGTCGATCGCCTCGGTCTCGCCGCCGAGCGCATCGACCAGATGGTTCCCAAGCGCCTGGCGGCCGGTGAAGATCGAACCGTCGGCTAGCGCCAGCGCCTGCTCATGCGTCATTTTGCGCCGTTCGGCGACGATGCCCACGAACCAGTCATAGCTGTCGAGGATGAGCTTGCGCACCATGGCGCGCTCGTCGTCATTGGTGGGCTTGAAGGGCGAGGGCGAGGCCTTGAGCGGCGAAGACTTCACCTCTTCCAGCTTGATGCCGAGTTTATCCATGAGGCTGCTGACGTCGGGATACTGGATCAGCACGCCGATCGAGCCGATGATCGAGGTCTTGCGGGCAACGATGTGGTCGGCCGCGCTTGCGATCATATAGCCGGCGGACGCCGCCAGCGTGCCAACCTCGGCCGCAACGGGCTTGTCGCCGGCCAGCTTGCGCACTTCCTCGTAGATCGACTCGCCGCCGACCGTGGTGCCTCCGGGCGAATCGATCGACAGGATGACGCCTTTCACGGTCGGCGATTTGCGGATCGTCTCCAGCCTTTCGATCAGCTCCTCGTCCTCGGTGATGGTGCCTTCGATCTTGACCTTGGCGATGTGGTTGACCGCCTGGCCGGTAAAATCGTCATTGTAGACCCATGCCGAAAAGGCGATCAGCGCCGCCGCAAGAACCGCAAACGCGGCCACGCGCCAGAACGTCAGCTTGCGGCGCAAGCGGCGGCGGTCGATCAGATCATCGGCTCTCATTGTCATTTCAGCCTCTCAGTCGCTGGGAAAGGACGCTTTTAAAGCAAGCCTCCGCGCGGGGCCACCGTTTCCTGACAGCTCCAAGGCCGATGAAAGGACATTCACGGCAACCTCACGAAAAATTAACGCAGCCGGCCCCTATCTGCTATGAAGGGCTGGCAGTTCAGCCGAATTCGTCTTAGTCGTGCGGTAGCAGCCGTCACATTTTTGCAGTTTTCCTCCGCTTGTGCTTGCTTGCGGGGGCCGGCATACCACCTATAGGCGGTGTTTGGCGGGCAAGGGCTCATTAGAAAACAGTCATGTTGGCGCGATCTGACGAAACGAGCGATGCCGAAATGGCGTCGACTGCCGCTGGCGAAAGCGGCATGCGCGGCGACGCGTTCGACCGTGCGCGGCGGCATTCGCGCCGCGTGCGCGTGCTGAAGTTCGCCGTGCCGCTGCTGGCGGCCGCGATCGCGATCGCCTTCCCGATCTATTCCTATCTTGCCGCGCCGGTGTCGATTTCGGTGCAGGCCGACGGCACCGCCTTCTCGGACGGCAAGCTGGTGATGGCCAATCCCAAGCTCAACGGCTTCACCAAGCAGAAACTGCCTTATTCGCTGACGGCGACCAGGGCGACCCAGAATGTCGGCACGCAAGCCATCATCGACCTCGAAGGCATCAACGCCAAATTGCCGGTCGCCAGCGACAATGTGGTGTCGGTCACCGCCGCGCACGGCATCTACAACCGCGACGCCAACACGATGGACCTCACCAGCGATGTCAACGTGACGACCTCGGACGGCATGGTGGCCAAGTTCAAATCTGTCTTCCTAGACATGGGCAAAGGCTCTATGAAGACGGACAATCCGGTCGATGTCAGCCGCAACGGTTCGCGCATCACCGCCGACTCGATGTCGGTGGAAGACAACGGCCAGGTCGTGGTCTTCGAGAACCGGGTGCGCGTCGACATCGACGCGGCAAGTCTGAAGGCGGCAGAGGCTAAGAGCGGAGAGCAGAATGCGTCGCAGTAAATCGGCAAGGCTTGCAGCGGCGGGCTCTCTCTTCATGTTGCTGGGGGCGGCGCCCGCGCTCGCCCAGTCCGGCACCACCAGCCAGATGTCCGGCCTCAAATTGTCGGGCGACCAGCCGATCCAGATCGAAAGCGACAAGCTCGAGGTCCATCAGGCCGACAGCGCGGCGATCTTCAGCGGCAACGTCACCGTCAATCAGGGGCCGACGCTGCTCAAGGCCGGCAAGATGACGGTCTACTACGTCAAGGATCCCAACGCCCCCAAGGGCGCGGCGGCTGGCGCGTCGGCGATGACGGGCGCGGCCAACATCGACCACCTCGTGGTCGAGAACAAGGTCTACATCAAATCGAACGACCAGATCGCCACCGGCGACAAGGGCACCTTCGACATGAAGACCCAGGTGCTCACCCTCCAGGGCAAGGAGGTCGTCCTGTCGCAAGGCGACAATGTGCTCAAGGGCTGCAAGCTCACCGTTCAGATGAAGAGCGGTCTTGCCAATGTCGACGGTTGCGGCACCAGCGGCCGCGTCATCATGTCGATCACGCCCCAGAAGCAGGGTGCTCAGCAGGGAGCGCAGCAGCAGTAATGGCTGGCGTATCGTCGCTGCTGGCCCGCCTTCCAGGGCGGGCGGCCGCAAAACCGGCTGCTCCGGCAACGGTCAGTGTCGACAAGGCGAAGTTCAAGGGCACCCTGATCGCCAAGGGCCTGACCAAGAGCTACAAGGGCCGCAAAGTGGTGAGCGGCGTGACGCTCGGCGTCCGCGCCGGCGAGGCCGTCGGGCTGCTTGGCCCCAACGGCGCGGGCAAGACCACCTGTTTCTACATGGTCACCGGTCTCGTGCCGGTGGACGAAGGCACGATCGAGATCGACGGCTTCGACGTCACTTCGATGCCGATGTACCGCCGCGCCCGTCTCGGCATCGGCTATCTGCCGCAGGAGGCCTCGATCTTCCGCGGCCTGAATGTCGAGCAGAACATCCGCGCCGTTCTGGAAGTGGTGGAAAAGAGCCGCAAGGAACGCGAGCGCACGCTCGACGAGCTGCTCGAGGAATTCCACATCAGCCATCTGCGCAAGGCGCCGTCGATGTCGCTGTCGGGCGGTGAAAGACGCCGCCTCGAGATCGCGCGGGCGCTGGCGACGCGGCCGGCCTACATGCTGCTCGACGAGCCCTTCGCCGGTATCGACCCGATCGCGGTCGCCGACATACAGCAGCTCGTTCGCCACCTGACCGCACGCGGCATCGGCGTGCTGATCACCGACCACAATGTGCGCGAGACGCTCGGCCTGATCGACCGCGCTTACATCATCCATGCCGGCCAAGTGCTGACGCATGGCCGGGCCGACGAAATCGTCGCCAACGCCGATGTGCGGCGTCTCTATCTCGGCGAGGGCTTTACCCTCTAAGAGTGTAAAATCAGGCTTTCTGCGGAAGTTTCGCGCCGTTTCGCCGAATTTTTGGCAAATCCGCCCTCGAATAACGCTCCGGTAAGCCGTCGCTGCTAGCGTTTGGCTTGACAAGCAAAAGCCGGGCCAGTTTCTATGCCCGACCGAAAAACCGTAGCTCGACGCGTAGACGAGGCGTTTGAATCCCACCATGGCGCTGGCAGCCAAACTGCAGCTCAGACAGTCCCAGTCGCTGGTGATGACGCCCCAGCTGATGCAGTCGATCCGGCTGCTGCAGCTCACCCATGTCGAGCTCGAGCGCTTCATCGACGAGGAAATCGAGCGCAATCCGCTACTGGAGCGGGCCGAGCCGCAGGACGACGCAAGCGGCGACCAGCCGCAGAAGAGCGAGGCCGCGGCCGAACCCGCCAGCGGGGATGACTGGTTCGAGGCCGAGACGGAATGGAGCGCCGAGGCGATCTCGGAAAAGCTCGACTCTTCGCTGGAGAACCTGTTTCCCGACGATCCCGGGACGAGCGAGAAGCTGGGACCGGATCTCACGGCGCAATGGAAGTCAGCGTCCGGCGGCAGCGCCGGCGGCGCTGCGTCGGAAGGCTTCGATGTCGGCGAGATGGCAGCAACGATTGTGACGCTGCGCGAGCATGTCGGCGAGCAGATCGCGCTTGCCTTTCCTGCCCCTGGCGAACGCCTGATTGCCGGCGAGCTTGCCGACAGCCTCGACGAGGCGGGCTATCTGCGCGCCGACCTGGAAGAGGTCGCGGCGCGGCTTGGCGCGGACAAGGAGGCGGTTTCACGCGTACTCACGGTCTGCCAGACTTTCGAGCCGGCCGGTCTGTTTGCCCGAGATCTCGCCGAATGCCTGTCGCTGCAGCTTGCCGTGCGCGACCGGCTCGATCCGGCGATGAAGGCATTGGTCGCCAATCTCGAGCTTCTGGCGCGGCGCGACTTCCAGACGCTGAAGCGCATCTGCGGCGTCGATGAGGAAGACCTTCTCGACATGCTGGCCGAGATCCGCGCGCTCGATCCGCGGCCCGGCACGGCATTTTCGGGCGGCGCGAGCGACGCGATCATCGCCGATGTCGAGGTGCGGGCCGCCGCTGACGGCAGCTGGGCGGTGGAGCTCAACGCCGACACGCTGCCGCGCGTCCTGGTCGATCATGTTTATTTCGCCCGGGTTTCCTGCCACGCCAGGGACCAGGCGGAGAAGGAATTTCTCGCCGAATGCCTGCAGAACGCCAACTGGCTGACGCGCAGCCTCGACCAGCGGGCGAAGACCATCCTCAAGGTGGCCTCGGAAATCGTGCGCCAGCAGGACGCGTTCCTTGTCCATGGCGTGCGGCATCTCAAGCCGCTCAACCTGCGCACGGTGGCCGACGCGATCGGCATGCATGAATCGACCGTGAGCCGCGTCACCGCCAACAAATACATGCTGACGCCGCGCGGCGTCTTCGAGCTGCGCTATTTCTTCACCGCTTCGATCGCCTCGGCGGAAGGCGGTGAAGCCCACTCCTCGGAAGCCGTGCGCGACCGCATCAAGCAGCTGATCGACGAGGAAAAGCCCGCCGACGTGCTTTCCGACGACGCCATCGTCGACATGCTGCGGGAAAGCGGCGTCGACATTGCGCGCCGCACCGTCGCCAAGTACCGCGAAGGCATGAACATCCCTTCATCGGTGCAGCGGCGACGCGAGAAGCGGGCTTTGGCCAACGCCGGGCGCTGACGATCTGCCCCGATGGCGCATTTCACAGTCTCCGAGCTTCATTGACAAGCTGCAATGAAGTGTCTAGAAGCCCGCCCGCATGAGCCGGGCCGTGATGCCCGCTCGCGAATGGGTCCGTCAAAGCGAAGGCCTCGGACGGCCAAGAAGGCGACTTGTGATCAACCGGAAAGTTCGGGTCTAAAATCGGCGCGCGTGCCGCTGCAAAGCTTGTGCGCGCGCACCACGGGTATAAACTCGGGACAGTTTGAAGCCTGAGCAAGGAAGGTCAGTTTTCAGATGAATCTGCGCATTTCGGGAAAACATATGGACATCGGCGATGCGTTCCGTACGCGCATCAACGATCGTGTCAACGAAGTGATCGAAAAATATTTCGATCGAGGTTTTTCAGGACATGTAACGGTCATCAAGGCGGGATCGCGCTTCTCGGCCGATTGCATGATCCGTCTCGATTCCGGCGCCTCACTGCAGGCAACCGGTGACGCCCAGGATCCCACGCTTGCCTTCGAGGCGGCCGCCGATCGCCTCGAAACGCGGCTCAGGCGCTACAAGCGCCGGCTGAAGTCGCACAATTCCAGCAATGGCAATGGCGAGTCCACCGACATCGCTTATACCGTGATGGAGCCGCTCGCCGACGATGACGAGGAAATCCCGGAGAACTTCGCTCCGGCTATCGTCGCCGAATCGACCATGGCGCTTCGCACCATGTCGGTGGCGTCTGCCGTCATCGAGCTCGATACCAAGGACAGCCCGGTTTTCGTATTCCGCAACGCCGGAAACGACCATCTCAATATTGTCTACCGCCGGCCGGATGGAAACATCGGCTGGATCGATCCGTCGACGACCAAAGTCGCGCAGGGATAAGAAAGCCGGCCGCGCGAGGGGGACGACGACCGGCGCGGCAGGCGAGCAAGGGATTTTTCAAGCATGGATCTTAGCGATCTCATCAGCGTCCCGGCTATCATGCCGGCGTTGAAGGCGAATTCCAAAAAGCAGCTTCTGCAATTGCTGTCGGAGAGGGCCGCGGCGATTTCCGGGATTCCGGAGCGGGAAGTGTTCGACACCATCCTGCAGCGCGAGCGGCTGGGCTCGACCGGCGTCGGCAACGGTATCGCCATCCCACACGGCAAGCTGGCGGGCGTGAAGCGGATCGCAGGCGTGTTCGCCCGGCTGGAGACGCCGGTGGATTTCGAGGCGCTCGACGACCAGCCGGTCGACCTGGTGTTTCTGCTGCTTGCGCCCGAAGGCGCCGGCGCCGACCATCTCAAGGCGCTGTCGCGCATCGCGCGCGTGCTGCGCGACGCCGATACGGTGGCCAAGATCAGGGGGACGCGCGACGCCGTGGCCATCCACGCGCTCTTGTCGGACACGCAGGCCTCGCACGCGGCTTGATTTTCGGGGATAAAACCTTCAAAGGGCCGCCGCGAGCGGCCCTTTCCGTTTCAGACGCAAACCACACGCCGCCTGGGACGGCGGGAAGCGAACCTTAGTGGATCGCGACCGTGGTCAGATCGTTCTCCAGCGCACCCGCCAGCGCCCGGTCACGAGCATCGGAAAGCAGGATAGGCTGGCCGTTGGCGGCAAACAGCGCCCACAGTTCCAGGCCGGGCGCGATCTCGGTGAGGCCGGGGAAGCGGCCGCGCAGATCGTCGCTTGATACTTTCCTCAGGTAAGCGACCGAACCTTCGCCCAAATGGGCGAGTTCGCCGCTGGTCATGGTCAGGGTTTCGTCAGTTCTGGGCATTTTCAAGCCTCCTTGGCGCGAGACGCCACTTCCGGCCGTCCCGCATTAGAGCCATCGGCAAAGGTCAGTCTTTCACCGATATGTTTATTTTCCGTACCAGCCGCTCGGCTTCCGGCCGGTCGAGATCGATCGACAGAAGGCCGTTCTTGAGCTCAGCACCGATCACCCGCATGCCGTCGGCCAGCACGAAACAGCGCTGGAACTGGCGCGCGGCGATGCCACGGTGGAGGAATTCACGCTCGGTGTCGTCGGTCTGACGGCCGCGCACGATCAGCTGGTTCTCCTCAGTGGTGACATCGAGGTCGCTTTCGGCGAAACCCGCCACGGCAAGCGTGATGCGCAGCCTCTCGGCCCTGCCGTCGACAGCGCCCAAGCGCTCGATGTTATAGGGAGGATAGCTGTCGCCCGACTTCGCCAGACGCTCGAGCGTCTTTTCCATGGTGTCGAAACCCAAGAGAAGCGGGCTGGAGAAGGGCGTCATTCGGCTCATGTTACACTGTCCTCTCAAGAGCGACATAAACTGGAAAAACCCGGATGGCATTTTTCCCGATGGTCTTGATATGGTCCGCCGCGCGATCAAGTTCAAGCCATCAAAACCCCGCCCAAAAAGACTCCCCAAAAAGGAATTGAAATGCCCCAGACCCGAAAGATCATCATCGACACCGACCCCGGCCAGGACGATGCCGTCGCCATATTGCTGGCGCTCGGCAGCTCCGAGTTGGAGGTCGTCGGCATCACCGCCGTTGCCGGCAACGTGCCGCTGAAACTCACCGAGAAGAATGCCCGCAAGATCTGCGAGCTTGCCGGCCGGCCCGACATCAAGGTCTATGCCGGCGCCATCCGCCCGCTGGCGCGCGAGCTCGTCACCGCCGAGGAAGTGCACGGCAAGACCGGCCTCAACGGGCCGCAGTTGCCGGAGCCGACAATGCCGCTGCAGACGCAGCACGCCGTCGATTTCATCGTCGAGACGCTGATGCGCGAGGAAAGCGGCACGATCACGCTCTGCCCGCTCGGGCCGCTCACCAATATCGCCCTGGCGCTGATCCGCGAGCCGCGCATCGCGCCGCGCATCAAGGAAATCGTGCTGATGGGCGGCGGCTTCTTCGAAGGCGGCAACGTCACGCCCGCTGCCGAGTTCAACATCTATGTCGACCCGCAGGCGGCCGATGTGGTGTTCAAGTCGGGTATCCCGATCGTGATGATGCCGCTCGACGTCACCCACAAGGCGCTGACCACGGCCAGGCGCACCAACGCTTTCCGCGAGCTCGGCACCAGGGTCGGCACCGCGACCGCCGAGATGCTGGAATTCTTCGAGCGTTTCGACGAGGAGAAATACGGCACCGACGGCGGGCCGCTGCACGACCCATGCGTGATCGCCTATCTGATCAAGCCGGAACTGTTCAAGGGCCGCCATTGCAACGTCAGCGTCGAGACCACCTCCGAACTCACCATGGGCATGACGGTGATCGACTGGTGGGGCGTCACCAAGCGGGAAAAGAACGCCATGGTGATGCGCGACATCGACCATGACGCCTTCTTTGCCCTGCTGGTCGAGAGGCTGGGGCGGCTCTAGGGCCTTTCCCTTCCCCCTGGTGGGGGATGGGAAATCGGTGCGCAGCGCCGAGACGGATGAAGGTGTTGGACGGAGTGAGACGCTGGTGTTTCCTAGAACGGCCCTCATCCGTCGCCTTCGGCGACACCTTCTCCCACAGGGGGAGAAGAGGACGCGCGCTTACTTCGCCTTCGAAAACGCCAGCCACAGGCCGTCGCCGACCAGGAAGCTGCCGCTGATCCGGGACATGAGCTTCACACGGCTGGCCGACAGCAGGCGTCCAGCGCGGCCGGCGGCAAGCGCGTAGGTGGAATCGGACATGGCGGCGAAGACCATCGCGGTCAGGCCCATGACAATGATCTGCAGCGTGTAATTGCCCTGAGGCGCGATGAACTGCGGGAAGAACGCGCCGAAGAAGACAAGCGTCTTCGGATTGGAGATCGCCACGAGGAAACCCTGCAGGAAGAAGCCGCCGCGCGGCTTCTTCGCGGAACCGTCGGGGCTCAGCGTGCCCTTCGAACGAAACATCTGCACGCCCATCCAGATCAGGTAGGCGGCGCCGATCAGCCGCACCCATTCGAACCAGTGGCCCATGCCGGCGATCAGCGTGTTGAGGCCGATGCCGACGATGGCAATCATGATGGCGAGGCCCGCCTGGGTGCCAGCCACGTTGGCAAGCCCGGCGCGCGAGCCGTGGCGCATGCTGTTGGCGATGATCAGCGTGACTGTCGGGCCGGGCACCAGGATGATGACGATGCAGGCGACGACATAGGTGGCGTAGAGTTCCAGCGACATGATCTTTCCTCGAACAGGATGGCGCCGACTTGGGCGGAGCGCGATCAATGCACGGAGTTGGCGCCGGTGCAAGCTGGCCGCGCAGGGTGGCCAGTCAGCCGGCCCCCGCCGGCCAGGGCAGCGTCGCCTCATAGGCGGCGCCGGCCTTGAGCACGGCGAGGTCGCCTCGCGGACGGCCGATCAGTTGCATGCCCATCGGCCGGCCCTTGTCGTCGAAGCCGACCGGGACGTTGAGCGCCGGGCAGCCGCCCAGCGTGGCAAAGGCGGAGACCTGCATCCAGCGGTGATAGCTGTCCATGGCCCGCCCAGCGACCTCGCGCGGCCAGTGGGTGGCGACGTCGAAAGGGAAGACCTGCGCGGTCGGCAGGACGACGAGGTCGAAGCGCTCGAACAGCGACAGCAGCGTCCTGTGCCATGAGGAGCGCCGGACTGTGGCGGCGTGGACCTGAGGCGCGCTGAGGCGCATCGCCTGCTCGACTTCCCAAACCGCTTCCGGCTTCAGCAGCCTGCGTTTCTCCGGATCGTCATAGTGCGCCTTCAGCCCGCAGCCGCTACTTGCCTGGCGCAGCGTCACAAAGGCCTGCCACAGCGCCTCGAAGTCGAAATCCGGCACCAGGGCTTCGGTGTGGAAGGATGCCTCGGCGAAGCGGCCCAGGGCGGCCTCGCACAGCTCGAGGATTCCTGGCTCCATCGGCAGGTGGCCGCCGAGATTGCCGAGCCAGGCGATGCGGCCGCCGGCGGCTTTTTTGCCCAAACCTTCGAGGAAGGAACCCTGCTTGTCGTGCGACAATGGCGCGCGAGGATGGTAACCGGCCTGCTCGTCGAGCAGCAGGGCGATGTCGCGCACGTTTCGGCCCATCGGGCCTTCAACGCCCATCTGGGCGTGGAAGACGTCGATGTCGGGGCCGGCGGGCACCAGCCCCTGCGAAGGGCGGAAGCCATAGACGTTGTTGTAGGCGGCCGGATTGCGCAGCGAGCCGCCGAAGTCGCTGCCGTCGGCCACAGGCACCATGTCGAGCGCCAGTGCAACGGCGGCGCCGCCGCTTGAGCCGCCGGCGGTGAGCGCCGGATCGAAGGCGTTGAGCGTTGGGCCGAAGACCGGATTGTAGGTGTTCGAACCCAACCCGAATTCCGGCACATTGGTCTTGCCGATGATGATGACGCCGGCCTTGCGAAGGCGCTCGACGAAGAAGTCATCCTCTTGCGGGACGAAATCGGCGAAGATCGGCGAGCCGAAGGTGGTCCTCAGGCCCTTGGTCAAGGCCAGGTCCTTGATGGCGATCGGCAGGCCGAACAGCGGTCCGGCATCTCCGCCCTCAGCCAGATGGGCATCGGCCCTGTCGGCTTCGGCCAGGATGTCGGCGCGCTGGCGCAGCGACACGATGGCGTTGACCAACGGGTTCACGGTCTCGATGCGGTCGAGGAAGGCACTGACGACTTCGCGCGCCGAAAGGCGCCGCTGCCGGATGGCTTGGGCAAGTTCGATCGCGGACAGGCGGCAGATGTCGCCGGCCGGCGGCACGGCATGTTTCGTCGACGGACGCATCGCCGTCACCGCGCCGCCACCAGTGCGGCGTCGACATCCTTGGCCAGCGGGATCGCCGGCTGGGCGCCCGGCTTCAGGCAGGCGAGCGAGCCGGCGGCCGCGGCGCGCGCAAGCGCCTGCTCGAGCGAAAGGCCGGACGACAGGCCGGCGCCGAAATAGCCGCAAAAGGTGTCGCCGGCGCCGACCGTGTCGACCGGGGTGATCTTCAGCGCCGGAACGGTGAGGAAATGGTCGGGCGTGGCGGCAAGGACGCCGTCGCCGCCGAGCGTGACGACGATGGTGCGGCCGGTCTTCTGGGCGTAGTCGCGCATCCGGGCCTGCCGGTCGCTCCCGGAAAGCGCCAGCGCCTCGCCATAGAGGTCGAACTCGGTCTCGTTGGCGACGGCGTAGTCGGCCTTGCCGAGGAAACCGGAAGCCTCGGCGCGGAAAGGCGCGGTGTTGAGCACGCTGACGGCGCCCGCCGCGGGCGCGGCGTCGAGCGCCGCTTCGACCGTCTGCAGCGGGATCTCATGCTGCAACAGCACGACATCGCCCTTTTTCAGATGGGCCTTGGCGATGTCGCCGGGCAGAACCGAATCGTTGGCGCCCGGTACGACGGCGATGACATTCTCGCCGTCGGCGCCGACCAGGATCAGCGCCGTGCCGGTCGAGGCGAAGCTCTCGCCGACGCCGGAGAGATCGACGTTGCCGGCTTTCAGCAACGCCAGCGCTTCGGCGGCAAAGCTGTCCTTGCCGACGGCACCCACCATGCGCACCTTGGCGCCGGCGCGGGCGGCGGCCAGCGCCTGGTTGGCGCCCTTGCCGCCGGGGGCGGTGGCGAAGCCGGAGCCGCGGACCGTCTCGCCGGGTCCCGGCAAGCGGTCGACATTGGCGATCAGGTCGAGGTTGATCGAGCCGACGATGATGATCAAGAAACGCCTCCTGCCGGAGCGGGCGAGCCTTCGGTCGAAGGTCGATGCGCTCCAAGTCCTTGCTTTTACGCAATTGATTGGGCGGGAGGCTAGCCGCAAAGATCGCCGGTTGCCAGATCATGTCGGTTGCGCGCGCCGCTGGCCCACAGCATCATTCGCAGCGCAAGGTGACCGTGCCCTGGTAATTGCCTGCCGGGAAGATGCCGGATGATTTCGTCGCCGTGAGATCGACCTGGACGGAGTGGGTGCCGTTGATGACCCGCTGCGGCGAGCTGCCGGGTATATCGACCCCCGAGCCGTCAAGGCGGAAGACCGTATCAAAGGTGACGTTGGTGTCGCCTCCGCTCGGCGCGGAAGTAAAGGCGATCGGCGCCGGCGCGGAGACGGAATAGCAGTCCAGCAGGTTGAGGATCGTGCACAGAAGCGAACTCGCGGTGATCGTGGCGCCGGCGCTCGACCCGCCCGCCTGCTTAGAGCCGAATATGTTGATCGCCGGGTTCGATTTCATCGTTCCCGAGGCACCGATCACTATAGTGCAGGTGCCGACGATCGCCGCTTGCGCCGGGAGAGGGAAGGCGGCAAGCAAGGACATCGCCAGCAGCGGTCGACTATTTCTTCTTCTTTTTCCTGTCATTGCCGGTTGTGCCTCTGATGCTCCAGCCTTCGTTGGCCCATCCGGCCGAAGCGGTGGCGGGGGCAGCCGCAGGGGCAGCCACGCTTCCCGTCTGGCCGTCGGCACCGAGGCCCATCTTGAGGAGCTTCAACTCAAGCTGCAGACGCTCGACTTCAAGCTCGTAGAGACGACTGCAATCGACGCGCTTCGGCGTCCGCCCGATCGGAAGCACCACCCGGCCGTAAGTGGCGATGTCGCTGTTCGACTGGCTGCTGCTGTTGCCGCGGATGACGCCGACATCCAGATAGGCGCCGCTGCCGGAAACGGCCGAGCGGCAGGTCGTGCCGTCGGAAGCATGAACCTCGTCCTGGCCCTGGGGCAAAGAAACGCCGGGCAAGGTGAAACCCGTCTGGTTCTGGTTCAGGTTCAGGATATCCTCGGCCAACACCTGACTTACGACCGCCAAGGCGGGCAGCAGGGAGAGCGTCAGGACCTGCGATGCCCGAAGAACTTTCCGCATATCTGTGCCCTTATCTGCGTCTGCTCGCTGGGAAAGGGGATACTCTCGGTACAGATACGCACTTTACGCTCGCTCGCGCCGTCGAACGGGACGACGACCAGAACCGGACGCGACGCCTGGCCGGCCAGAAGGAAGACGCTCGGCGTGATCCTGGCATCGATCGGCTGGAAATCCTGGTCATAGACGTGAACCTCGACCCGGATGCGCTGGTCGTACGGATTGCCCGGGAAGACCCGGACGGCAAAGGCATCCGTGAAGGAGCGAACCTCGCCCCGCATCGGCGTCATCGACTGGCCCGTCGCGGCAACGGGAGGCAGCGCGACGGCCAGCGCCGCCAGGGTTCCAATCGTTCTCAAGGACCGCTCCTTTCGCGAGAGGGCTATTCGCAGCGCAGTGTGACGGTTGCCTGGTAGTTGCCGGCGGAGAAGCGGTTTGAGCCGCTCTTGGTGCCGTCCAGGTTGACCGCGACCGTCGATGTGCCCGGCACCGTCAGCGCAGTCGCGGTGCCGGTTTCCGCGATCGTCTGCGCGCCGGAGGTGGCGAAGGTCGGGGTCCATGTCGTGGCCGTCGTGTCCGAGGCCGGCACCGTGGTGGAGGTGACCGGGTCGACGCTGAGCGTGACGCCACCTGTGGTATCGACCTGGGCGCTGCCTGCCGAACCGCCGGCATTATGGGAGCTCAGCGACTGGAGATTGGCGCTGACTGTCATCGTGCCGTTGGAGTTGATCGTGATCGTGCAGGTCGCAGTGATGGTGCCGTTGAACAGCACGTTTCCGGTGGCTGCCGATGCAGTCTGGCCGGCGCAGGCGGCCAGCAAGCTCGCGGCCGTTGCTGCGCGAAAGGACTTCATTGGGACCCCTCTTTCGAGCTGAGATTGCAGCTCAATATAGAGGCATCATCCCTTTATCATGGTTAATTTCGCGTTAAGTGAAATAGCAACGACAAGCAGCTTGAAATACAATCGGCGAAACTAGGGGTTGTCGCCGGTTGTATTCCACATATATTCGAGCCTGATTTGTTCGATTATACTTTCTTATATTCAGATCCGCGGTTTTTTCGCAATGGCGCGCGGAAAAATCGAGGTTTCAGGACGCCACTTGTCCCGCCTCCCAGCCAAGGATGGCGCGCTTGCGTGTCAGGCCCCAATGGTAGCCGGTAAGGGCTCCGGACTTGCCCAGGGCCCGGTGGCAAGGAACCACGAAGGACATCGGATTGGCGCCGACCGCCGCACCGACAGCCCTGCTTGCGCTGGGATGGCCGATGCTTGCCGCGATCGAGGAATAGGTGCAGGCCTTGCCCATCGGGATGCGCAGCAGCGCTTCCCAGACGCGCAGCTGGAAATCGGTGCCGATCATCACCACGCGCAGCGGCTGGTCGGCCCGCCAGAGCGTCGGATCGAAGATGCGTCCGGCATAGGGCTGGGTGGCCGACATATCCTCGACGTAGGCTGCGTTCGGCCAGCGGCCGGACATGTCGGCGAAAGCGGCCCGTTCGCCGCCGGCATCGCAGAAGGCGAGGCCGGCCAGTCCGCGGTCGGTGACCATGATGAGCGCGATGCCGAAAGGCGAGATGTGGTAGCCATAGCGGATGGTGAGGCCGGCGCCGCGGGTTTTGTAGTCGCCGGGCGACATCGCCTCGTGGGTGACGAAGAGGTCATGCAGCCGGCCCGGGCCTGACATGCCGAGCTCGAACGAGGTCTCCAGCAGCGGCATGCCGGAATCGAGCAGCTTGCGGGCATGGTCCAGCGTGACCGCTTGCAGGAAGGCCTTTGGCGACAGGCCGGCCCAGCGCGTGAACAGTTTCTGCAGGCCGGTCGGCGTCTCGCCGACGGCCTCGGCAAGGACCTCGAGCGAGGGCTGGTCGCGATAGTCGAGGCTGATCTTCTCGATGGCGCGACGCACGACTTCGTAGTCGCTGCCTTCGGGCGTGATGTCGTCCTGGAGGATCGCTGTCGGTCTCATCAGGGTATTCATGGTCATCTGGGCGTTCATGGCAATATCTCCCATGGCAATATCTCTTTGACCGCGAATATCGGTCCTCCAGTGCTCTGCCACCACCCGAAACTTGCCTTCTCAAATCCCACCCCCAGATAGACTCCGATTTCGAGCCGGAGGCGTTGATGACCGCGGAAAAAGCCAATCTGACCGGGGCCAAAGAGACTTTGCTGATGACGCTCTACGGCAAGGCGCTGGAGAGCCGGCTGCCCCATTCGCTGCTCAAGGACCATTTCGCCGACGCGGCGGTGCGCAGGATCGATTACGATTTCTCCAGGCTCAAGGTTGATGCCAATCTCGGCATCGGCTTCGCCATCAGGGCCAAGACGCTGGACGTTCATGTCGAGGACTTTCTCGCCAGAAACCCTGATGCCATCGTGCTGCATCTGGGATGCGGCCTCGACACGCGCGTCTTTCGTGTCGATCCGCCCCGAGACGTCGACTGGTTCGATGTCGACTATCCGGAAGTCATCGCGCTCCGGCGCAAGCTCTACCCGCCCCGGGACGGCTACCATCTGGTCGCTTCGTCGCTGACCGAACCGGGCTGGCTGACCGATGTATCGCGCAACCGCCCGGCCATCGTGGTGGCGGAGGGGCTGACGCCCTATCTCGCCGCAGACCAGGGGCTACGCCTGCTTTCGCGGCTTGTATCGCACCTGGCCAGCGGTGAGCTGATGTTCGATGCCTATAGCCGTTTTGGCTTGAAGCTGCTTCGCCTCAATCCGGCCGTGAAAGCGACAGGCGCCGAGGTTCACTGGGCCATCGAGGATCCGCACGAGCTTGAGCGTGCCGTTCCAAAGCTGCGGTTCGTCGACGAGGTTCCGGCCTACAAACCCGAGCATGCCGCGCACATGCGCTGGTCCGCAAAACTGTTCGTTCGGCTTTGGAAACACATTCCGGCGCTGCGCAAGATCGGCAGGCTGTTGCGCTACCGTTTTTGACCGCGCCGGTTCAGCGCGCCTTGGCGGTCGCGAGCGCGCGTGAAAAGGCCGTCGCAAAACTTTCGCGGGAGTCGGGATCGAGGAAAGAGCCGATCGACACGCTCCTGCCTTGCGCCTCGACGGCCATCTGGGTGATGCCGATCTCGGCATGGCGGGCGATCGAAAACCGCGTCCAGAACGGGTTGAAGCGATGGGCCTCAAAGCGGCCCGACGGCGCCGTCTTGCGGATGTCGAGGCTGGTGCGCGAGACCGATATTTCCTCACGGGCGCGCGCGGCGCGGTAGTTGACGCGGAAAGCGATGAAGACGGCGATCACGTCGAGCCCGAAGAAGCCGAAGACCGGCCATGCGCCATGCGCCAGGAAGATCGCGCCGATGATCCCCCAGCCGAACAGCAGAGCGCCCATCAAAATCAGAAAGCCGGTGCGGCCGAGGGAGCGATGAGGCGTCAGCAGAGCCTGGAAGAATGGCTCGTCGGCTTCGAACGAGGCGTTTGTGTCGCTCATGGGGAGATATTATAGGGATGGAATGGCGCTCCCCAAGTCCAAAAAATCCTTCCCCGTCAAAAAGCCATCAGCCTCCGCCTCAGGCGACGGCGCGAAAGCAAGGACCCCGTCCCGCGGGCGGCGCTCGCTCTACACTCCGGCAGAGGTGCGCGAGATCTTCCGGCGCTTTTCCGTGCAGCGGCCGGAGCCGAAAGGCGAGCTCGACTATGTCAATGCCTTCACGCTGCTGATCGCCGTGGTGCTGTCGGCGCAGGCGACCGATGCCGGCGTCAACAAGGCGACGAAGCCGTTGTTTGCGGTGGCCGACACGCCGCAGAAGATGCTGGCGCTCGGGGAGGCCAAGGTGGGCGACTATATCCGCACCATCGGGCTGTGGCGCAACAAGGCCAAGAACGTGATCGCGCTCTCGAAGGCGCTGATCGACGACCATGCCGGCAAGGTGCCGGAGGATCGCGACGAGCTGGTCAAGCTGCCGGGCGTCGGGCGCAAGACCGCCAATGTCGTGCTCAACGTCGCCTTCGGCCAGCACACGATGGCGGTCGACACGCACATCTTCCGCATCGGCAACCGGATCGGATTGGCGCCCGGCAAGACGCCGGAGCAGGTCGAGCAGGGGCTCTTGAAGGTCATCCCGGCCGAATATATGCGCCATGCGCATCACTGGCTGATCCTGCATGGCCGCTATGTCTGCAAGGCGCGCAAGCCCGATTGTCCGGCCTGCGTGATCGCCGATATCTGCAAGTCCACAGAGAAGACCACGGACATGCCGGCGCGGCTGGTGCCGATCGCGCCGCTGGAGGATAGTGCCCGGCTGACGCTTATTTAGCGATTGAACTATTGTCTCAAATTGCGCTCTGTTTCGAATTCAGACCGAGTAGTTGAAATATCTCGCTTCACCGTAATCGTATAGCTGAATGGATCTTCCGGAAATTGTGCCGGAAAAATGACTAGAACTGTCATAGTCAAAACCAGAAAAATTCCGACCACTGACATTCAAACTAATGTGGGCTCCAAGTCCATAGTGATAGATATTGCCTGACTTCACGCCACTGAGATGGGAGCTGGTGTCATAGTCATAGCTGGTCGACATAAAGCTATGACGACCCTTCTCGTAGCTGTAGATTGAGCTGGCAGCCTTCTTCGAAGCACGCAAAGCTGCTGCGCAGGCCACGGCGCGTCGAGCGTCTTCCTTCATTGGTGTCTCCAGATCGCGATTCGGAGAACAATACTAGAACATCGAGTTTGACTCGTCGAGTTCGATGTCAGTAGCCGTAGCCGCGCGCCATTGCCGCGGCAAAGACGGGGATGAGCAGGAAGATGAAGCCCTCGACGCGGACATAGTTCTTCACCGAGGCAAGCTCCGCCGCCGGCACCGAGAAAGAGGGATTGCCGCTCGCCTGCCTGTTCCAGGAGACGAAGCGACTGGTCGGGACAATCGACAGCAGGCCGACGGTGATGAAGGCCGCCATCTTGGCCCAGAACACCCAGTTGTAGACGTAGAACTCCCAGCCCTTCAGGCCGAAGAACACCCGGCAGATGCCGACGATGACGATCAGCGCCGCGATGATGCCGTAGTGGCGGTCGATGCCGGCAACGCGCTTGAGCGCCGACGCCCCCAGGTCACCGCGTACCAGCACGAACTCGGCCCCGATGATGCCGGCCAGCGAGAACACCAGAAGGTGATGGGCGATCGCCAGCAGAAGGTCGGTGGTGTCCATGGTTTCTTCCTTTGGTCGAAGAGCGCGAATGTTGAATCAGTTTCCAGCGGCTGCAGAGTAGCATCGCGGAATAAAAAGCCCACACGGGCAAGCTAGCGTTGACGCCAACTACCGACAGTCTATTGCTTGGATCATGAGCCGATTGAAGCGTGCCCTCAACCCAATGCCCGAGGAAGTCCGAGCAACTCTCGCGGAGCGCGGATTGACTGTCGCCTATGACGCGCGGCCGGACTATCAGAAGAACGACTATCTCGGCTGGATCGCGCGCGCCAAACGCCCCGACACCAGGCAGAAGCGGCTCGATCAGATGCTCGACGAACTGGCGCGCGGCAGCGTCTACATGAACATGGCCTGGCGCGGCTGAGTTTCGTCTCTTGGCCCTTGTTCGAGCGCGCCGGTTTGCTAAGCGCTTCCGCCTGAACGAAGGGAAATGCCATGAGCATTGCAAGGGAAGCCGGCGTGCCGATCCTGGAGACGGCGCGAACCGTTCTGCGGTCGCATCGGCTCGATGATTTCGAAAGCTATGTCGCCATGTGGGCGGACCAGGGGGTCACCCGTTTCATCGGCGGCAAGCCGCGCACCCGCGAGGAAAGCTGGTTGCGCTTCCTGCGTCATGCCGGCCTCTGGTCGCTGCTGGGCTATGGATTCTGGGCGATCGAGGACAAGGCGACAGGCCACTTCATCGGCGAGGCCGGGTTCCATGATCTGAAGCGTGAGATCGAGCCTTCGATCGAAGGCGTGCCGGAGGCCGGCTGGGCGCTGGCTTCGGTGGCGCACGGCCACGGGCTGGCGAGCGAAGTCGTCGGGCGCATCGTCGCCTGGGGGGACGCAGTCTTCGGGCGAGCCAGGACCGTCTGCATCATTGACCCCGACAATGGCGCTTCGCTCAAGGTGGCCGAAAAGAACGGCTATCGCGAAATCCTGCGGACGACCTATCACGACAAGCCGACGATCCTGCTGGAGCGGCAGGCCGGAGGCGGCAGCTTAGAGGAATAGAGCATGATGTCGTCCGAAAACCGCGCCACACGGCATCATGCTCCGGAGCGCGGGTTGGCGGGCGGCTGTCAGCCGGCCTTGCGGCGCAACGTCTGCGCCAAACCCTCCCAGGCATCCACCGTTGTGCTCCGGTCGATCACCCCGCTGCGCAAAACCGTCGTCGCGTCGAATGGCTGAGGCCTGGCGATCGCATAGCCCTGGGCGTGGTCGACACCAATCGCCCGCAAGGCCTCGATGATGCCCTGGCTTTCGACGAATTCGGCGATCGTGCGTTTTCCCGTCACCTTGATCATCTCGACCATGGCCCGGTCGATGCGGTCGTCAAGCATGTCCTTGACGAAGCTGCCGTCGATCTTGAGGTAGTCGACCGGCAGGTGCTTCAGATAGGCGAAGGATGACATGCCGGAGCCGAAATCGTCGAGCGCGAAGCGGCAGCCCAGGGCGCGCAGGTCGGCGATGAAGCGCATAGCCTCCGTCAGGTTGGCGATGGCGCTGGTTTCGGTGATCTCCAGGCAGGTCGTCTCGGGCGCAATGTCATGGGCGGCAAACTGCTCGCGCAGGAAGCGGAGGAAAGTCTCGTCGCCGAAACTGGCGCCGGAAAGGTTGATGGCGCAGGTGGATATCGGCGTGGCGCGCGGATCGGCAATTCTGGCCGCCAGCGTTCTGAACGTGTTGCGCACCACCCAGCGGTCGATCGACGGCATCAGCCCGTAACGCTCCGCCGCCGGAATGAAGCTTTGCGGCGTGACGTAGTTGCCGTCCTCATCGGTCAGCCTGAGCAGGATCTCGATATGTGCGCCCGCCTCGCCGGTGTTCTGGTGCAGCGGGGCAATTTCCTGCGCATGGAGCCTGAAACGGTCCTCCTCGAGCGCGGCATGCAGGCGCTGGACCCAGGCCATCTCGCCGAAGCGCTGGCGCAAGGCGCTATCGCTGTCGCTGTGGAGCTGGACGCGGTTGCGGCCCTTTTCCTTGGCCATGTAGCAGGCGACATCGGCGGCGCGCAGGACCTCCTCCAGCGACATCCCGCAATCGGCGATCTCGACCATGCCGATGCTGACGCTGATATTGAAGGGCCTGCCTTCCCAGGAAAAATGCAGATCCTGGACGGTGGCGCGCAGCCGCTCGGCTGTGGCGATGGCGGAGCCGCTATCGCAATCGAACAGCAGCACGCCGAACTCATCGCCGCCCAGCCTGGCCAGAATGTCGCCGGTCGGCAATTCGCTGAGGAGCAATACGGAAATCTGGCGCAGCAGCTGATCGCCTGCCGCATGGCCGCAGGTGTCGTTGACCAGCTTGAACTGGTCAAGGTCGAGATACATCAGCGCATGGACGCGCGGTTTTTCCGGTGGCTGGGAAATCGCGCCCGCGAGCCGGCTCTCGAAGTCGCGGCGATTGGTGAGACCGGTGAGCGCATCATGCGATGCCTGCCACGACAGACGCTCGATGAAGTCCTGCTCGCGGGTCATGTCGTACAGGGCGAGAACTGCGCCGACGATCTTGCCGGAGACGCTGAGCGGCGCGCCGTTGAGCGCGACGGGGACGACAGAGCGATCGGGGCGTTCCAGGAGTTGCGGCCGCACGTTGGAGCGGCGCAGCTCGCCGGCCAGGAGGCGCGGAATCAGGTCGGTTTCCTCCACCCCGCTATCCTTGTCGATCAGCCGGAACAGCGAGGCCGCAGGCTTGCCCTTGGCGGCGCCGAGGGGGCAGGCGAGCAGGCGTTCGGCCACGGCATTCATGTAATCCAGCCGCCCCGCCGCATCGGTGCTGATGACAGCCTGGCCGATCGAGGCCATGACCTGCGCGCGTTCGCGCTCGGCGTTCAAGGCGCTCCGGAACGCCTGCCGCTGCGCCATCAGCTTTCGCGTGCGCCATACCGCCAGCAGGATAAGCAGCGCCGCGGTGACGAGGTTGGCGGCCGTGAGCGCCATCTTGATGAAGCGCGAGCCTTCGCCGAGGCTTTCGGAAAAGGCCTTGGACAGGGGGGCGATCCGGTGGTCGAGCTGGTGGATATCGGCTTTCCAGGCGACGATCTGCGCCTGCGAGGCCGGACCCTGTTCGAGCCTTGCGTGCATGTCATCGCCAAGCCTGTCGATGGCCAGGATCATCTCGTCGGCCTCCGTCCAGTGCCGGATGGCGGTGTCGAGATAGCTCACGCCACGGAAGTTCTGGAACAGCCAGATCATGCCGGCAATGTCGTCGGCATGGTTGTTGCCGCCGAGGAAGCCCAGTCGCGCGGCACTCGTGTCGGGGTTGGTCCTTTCAAGCGCGAGCCTTGCCGAGCGATCGGCGAGCGGCACGGCGATGGCCTGGCGGTATTCGCGGAAATATTCCTGCTTGCCGGTGTCGGCATAGAGGCTGAGGAAATAGATGGCTTGCTTCTGGCCTTTCGACCATTGGCTCTCGCCGCCGACATAGGCGCGAACGGCCGATAGCGTGTAGAGGCTGAGACTGGCCACCAGTGCCTGGATAAGGACGACCACAATGAAAGGCCAGACCAGCCCGATGAGGCGCGGGCTGGCATCCGTCGATGAGAGCTTCATCGCATTCCCATGGAGCTTGCCGTGACCCCGTCGGCGTCTGTCCGGCCGGTTCATCCGTCGGTTGAGACGATGGTGTTCCCCTCATGTCTGCCGGCAATTGGCGACGGCAATCCAAATAGCGTGCCTAGCTTAACGGCCGATGAATTCGCACAGTATTTATTTTCAAAATTCTTCGACAAACAAGTTTGCGGCTACGCCACGTCATACGGATATTTAAACGCTGAAATCGTCCGCGCAGCGGTGTTCCGTGTCGGATATCCGGAGACTGCGATTTCGCAGGCCCGTGAACCAGGCTCGCCAGAACGAATGACAATCGATGGACGCGCCCAGCGGGTTCCGTCGATCAGCGTTTGGCCTTGGACCTGTTCAGGGCCACCGCTGCACGGACGAGGGCCTTGAACGCTTCCTCGTCGATCTCCTCACCCTCGCGAAAATCGACGGCGCGCCTTGTGTTGCCTTCGAGGCTGGAATTGAAGAGGCGTGAGGGATCCGGCAGCGCCGCGCCCTTGGCGAAGGTCAGCTTGACGACCGCCTTATAGGTCTCGCCGGTGCAGATCATCCCGGCGTCCTCCCAGACCGGCACGCCACGCCATTTCCATTCTTCGGTGACATCAGGATCGGCCTGCTTGATCAGGGCGCGCAGCCGGTCAAGCATCCCGCCTCGCCAATCGCCCAGTTCGGCGATGCGGCCATCGATCAGCTCGGAGGGAGACTTGCTTCCCGGCGATAGGCTTTTCTCCATATCTGTTCTCCTGCCATGCTGGATAGATGGATCGCCACAGTGCCTCTTCGGGCGAACCCACGCTTGATCAACAATTCGCCTACATCCGTTCGCCAGGCAATTGGCTCGCCTGCTTCACCCAAGAGACGAATTGCGCTTCGTCGAGCTGGTCGTCCTCATGGATGTGAAGATAGCGCGTGTCCTTGCTCTTGGATTCGCCGGGCGGCACCGGCTTCAGCGACATGCCGCGGAAGAAGGCCACCTTGATGTATCTGGTGAAACAATGGATGCCGAGAAACCAGCCTTCGCCTTCCATCCCGTAGAATGGCGAGTTCCATTTGACGGCCTTCCGCGCGTCAGGAACGGCCTGCGTGATGAGCTGGTCGAGCCGGCGACCGACCTCGCTTTTCCAGCCCGGCATCGCCGCGATATAGGCCTGCACGGGTGCGTCGCCATAGCCCTTGGCGATCTGCGGGTTGCCGCCTGAAAGCAGAACGGGTTTCGCGTCCGAGGGCCTCGCGGAGGCCTTCGCCAATTTCGCCCTAGCCATCAGGCCGGTCCTATGCGCTCGCTTGCCTGCTCACCGCGCCGTTTGGCTGCATAGGGCAGCACGAACATATAAAGGCCGCTGAACAGCAGCAGGAAAAGCGGCAGGAGCGGCGAATAGACCACCCAGGCGGGCGGCTCTCCCAAGGCCATGGCGACGAAGTTGGCGATGACGGTCACGGTAAAAATGATCGACAGCCAGCGATGCAACTGCCTTATCCACTTGCTCCAGTCCAATGCTGCCTCCTCTGAAAGAACGAATGGAACGTCGGTTTCACCAGCCCGCCAGCTGGGTGATTTGGATGAGATTGCCGCAGGTGTCGTTGAGCTGCGCGATGGTCGAGCCGGTCACCGCGGTCGGCGCCATGGCGAAGCTGCCGCCATTGGCCGTGATGCGCTCATGGTCGCCCTTGATGTCGTCGGTGAACAGCATGAGCGCCGGCTGGCCCTGCTTGAAGATGGCCTGCTGGTAGGTCCTGGCCGCAGGATTGTCATTCAGCGCCAGCTGCAGCTCGGTCCCGTCCGGATCGTCGGGCGAGGCGACCGTCAGCCAGCGAAATGGCCCGTTGGTGAAATCGGCTTTCTTGGTGAAGCCCAGCACGCCGGTATAAAAACCGAGGGCCTTCTCCTGGTCGTCGACATAGACGCTTGTCAGTTTGATCTTCATGGCATGTCTCCAATCGCTCACGCCTGCAGGTTGCCACCCGCCAACAGCTTCTGCTTTTCTGAGCCCTTCGATGGGATTTCAGTCGATCCGCGCCAGGACCTCTTCCAGGGCCGCAAAGAACCTCGGCCAGCCAACGGTGGCACCCCGGAAATACGGCTCCTGATCTGTCCGGAAGCCTGTCTGTTCCATGCGCAGACGAGTGCCGGTGCCTGTCGGGGTGAGCGTCCAGGTTACGACGCTCTCCAGATCCTTGGTGTCCCAGGTGTAGGATAGCGTTTTGTTGGGGTCGACGGTCTGGACCCGGCACTCGACACCTCCCCAGTCCGCGCTCAGATTGAAGCGGTAGTCCACGACCGGCTTGAAATTGTTCTTCATCAGCCACTCCTCGATGAGATGCGGTTGGGTCAGCGCGCGCCAGATCTTCTCCGGCGGATAGGGAATCTCGCGCTCGACGACGACGGAGCGCGTTCCGGCCGGCCTGTCGTTCATTGATCCATCCTCTTCAGCAGATCCTCGAGATCATCGAACCGGTTTTCCCAAAACCCCGCCATCTCGCGCGTCCAGTCCATCAGCGGCGCCAGCGCGCCCAGCTGCGCGCTGTAGTGGGTCTGCCGGCCCTCATGGCGATCACGCACCAGCCCGGCTTGCTTGAGAAGGCCGAGATGCTTCGATACCGCAGGCTGCGAGACGCCTGCCTCAGCCGTGAGCGCTCCAACCGTCTTCTCGCCTTGACGACACAGACGCTCAAAAATGGCGCGCCTTGTCGGATCGGCAAGCGTCCGGAAGAGCATATCGTGCGTGGCCGCCATTTCAATCTATAACCCTTTGGTTATTGATCGATCTATAACCGTTGAGATATGTGTGAGTCAAGCGAGAGCGTAGAGGGGGCGGAAGCGTGGAGCGGCAGGATGATCCTCGTCACAGGAGCAACGGGGCATGTCGGACGCGCGGTCGTCCGCAGGCTGGCGTCATGCGGCCATGACGTGGCCGCGATGATCCGCGACGTCGAGACCGCGCGCCGGCGGCTGCCGCGCGGAACCGCCACGCGCGTCGGGGATTATGAGGATGCCCTCACCCTCAGAGACGCGTTCGCGGGTATCGATGAGCTTGTCCTCATTTCGAGCGATGGCGAGGCTACCGCTGTGCTCCGCCATCATGCCAATGCGATAGAAGCTGCCGTGTCGGCCGGTATCCGCCACATAACATTCACCAGCATTGTCGATATCGACGAGGCGTCACCCTTCTATTTCGCGCCCGTCTACCGCGATGCCGAACGACGGCTGGCGCGCTGCGGCGTGCCGGCGACGATCCTTCGCTGCGGGCTCTACTGCGACTTCATTCTCCACCACTGGCTTGAGCCATGCCGGACGTCCGGAGAATTCGCGTTGCCCGCGGGAGACGGTCGGGTCGCGCCAATCTCGCGCGACGACGTGGCGACCGCGGTCGCGGCGGCAGCGACCGAGAAATCCGGTGCCACTTATACAATCACGGGCGATCAGGCGTTGGACTTTGGCGAGATCGCCGCCGACTATGGCCGAGCGATCGGGCAGCAATTGCGCTATCGCTCATGCGCCCAGGACGAATATCTGACCTCGGCGTCGGCACGCCTGGATGAACCTTGGCCTCATGCCTTTGCCACGCTCTGTGCCTCAATCGCCGAAGATCGCTACAGCCGGGTCTGCGGCGACTTCACCGGCATCACCGGCCAGAGGCCGGAGAGTTTGCGATTTCCTGCTTCGGACAACTTAAGGCACGGGACGACTGTCGCATGCCGGGCCCGATGGTGCGGTGCCGCGTCAGCGCTTCCAGAAATCGCGGTGCGGAGCGATCAGCTCGTCCGCGATTTCGGGGAAGGGGCCAAAGACCTCGATCTCTTTCTGGCCGGAGCCGAGCACGGTGCGCGAGGAGAGGCTCATCGTCGGATTCTCCGCGTGATCCCCGGTGAGCGCGAGCAGTTCGGTTTCCTCGAAGCCGTAAACCAGCCGTCCGATATTCGCCCAGTAGAGCGTGCCTGCGCACATCGCGCAGGGCTCACCGGTTGAGACCAGCGTGCATTGCCACAGGAACGCTGGCTCGTAGGCCGCCGCGGCGCGCCGGGCGAGCTCGGTCTCGGCGTGGCGCACCGTGTCGAGATTGCCCTGCCGCATCAGCACGCCGTCGTCCGGGCCGACCAGCACCGCGCCGAACGGATGATGGCCATGCGCCGCCGCCTCGCGCGCGACGGCGTCGGCGGCTCGGAGGTGGGCGAGCATCTGATCGCGGGTCATGGCAAAATCCCATCACGCCGACATCCACCTGATGAGCGGCTGTGGCCCGACACTGCTGCCGAGGGACGCGAATGGCAAGAGCCTTTGCGGCGACTCCGAATGGGGAAATCCTGTCAGGCCTGCACGGCCGCCGGTATCGTCAAGTCCCTGAGCAGCGTCGAAAGCTCCGGCTCGTCGATAAGCAAGGCGGCGTCGGCCGCCGGCAGCCAGGCGCGCTGTCGGTTCGCCGCTTCCCGCCAGTCGGTCATCTCCTCGGTGACCTCAAGCAAGTAAACCACGACGTCGACGCGGACGAAGCGGTTGGCCATCCGCTTCCAATAGGAGTAGCTGCCGGCAGGCCGTTTCAGCGCCTTGCCAAGCACGCCCGCCTCCTCCTGGGCCTCGATCATGGCCGCCTTGCGCCCACTCTTGCCCTTCATCGGCCAGCCCTTGGGCACGATGAAGCGCCTGGTCGTGCGCGAGGTGACCAGCAACACCTCGAGGCCGCCATTTTCGCGCGGACGAAAGGGGATGGCCGCCACCTGACGGATCCGCTCTCCCTTCTTAGCCTTGCGTACTGTCTTCTTCTTGGCTGTTGCCATCCCGAAATCCGGTGAGAGCAGCGTTCACGCCACACCTGCGCGCGGCAATCCTGCTCCTGCAAACCCCAAAAACGCCGGCCTTGCAATCCGGCTCTTGCCTGACTGTAAGTCGGCTAAATAAACCGAAAAACGAAAAATGTCAGCGGCAAACCCGCGAAATCGTGGTGCCAATCACCTGAGACTGGCAATTCTGCTTGACGACCGGCACTTCAGGACGAGGTTTCGGCACGATCTGCCGGTCCTGCTCGCGATAAAGCTGCTGCTGTTGCTGGAACTGCTGCCGCTGCAACTGGTTCCGCAGCGTCTGCAGTTCGTTCTGCTGGATCAGGGCGTTGCGGTTTGTCGGGGCAACGACCTGGGCCGAAGCGTATGAAGCCGCGCCTAAAGCGGCGGCAGCCAGGAGAGCTGCCGAGACCAAAACTGCCGACAAACGAGGATGCGACATCGCTTCCATCCCACGAAAAAAGAACTTTGCCGTAATATAGGGTGTTTGTCCGGATGTGCCATGGTTCAGGGCAGCGCATGCCGCGAGTTGATCGATTGTCGTGCCAAAGAAAATCTGGTCTCCGGCCCAGCATTTGCGCTCGACGGCAACAGGCGTTACCCCGCTCTATGGCGCGGCCAGTCCGCAAAGCTGGACGCGGTCGGGTAAAGAGGAATTCGATGACAAGCAGGTCCAGGTTGTTGGTCGCAATGCTGGCTCGCCTGCGTCACAGGCGCGCCGGCTCTCGCCGCGCAGAACAAGGGCGACAAGGTCGCGCCGGTGGCCAGCCAGCCGGCCGGCGCCACGGCCAGGCCGCAGCTTCCGGGCGGCGCTTCGGCGCTTTCGGAAACGCATGGCGACTGAATCGCTGAAACGCTCTGGTTCGCCGGGCCGAACGGTCTATCGCTTCGCTCCCGCTCCGCCCCGGGATGACGGCTTTTGGATGCTTCGGCCGCGACTTGCGCCGGCTAATCGACCTCACGCAAACGATAGCCGACGCCGGTCTCGGTGATGATGTAGCGCGGTTGGTCCGGCGTCTTCTCGATCTTCTGCCTCAATTGGCGGACATAGACCCTGAGATACTGCACGTCGGTCGAGTCGTTCCAGATCTGCTTCATAAGGAACTGATGGGTGAGCACCTTGCCGGCGTATTGCACGAGCATGCGCAGGATGTCGTATTCCTTGGGCGACAGTTTCACTTCCTTGCCCTCGACCTTGACGATGCGTTTGACCAGGTCGACCGACAGATCGCCGGTCCGGAATACCGGCTTCTCGCCCTGCTGCTGGAACTTGTGGCGCAGCGCCACGCGGATGCGGGCGACGAGCTCGTTCATACCGAAAGGTTTCGTCACGTAGTCATCGGCGCCGAGCTCGAGCGCCGAGACGATGCCCGCTTCGTCGGTGCGGCTTGACAGGATGACGACCGGGATGTCGAGGCCGTCGCGACGCCATTTGCCGAGCAATTCGAGGCCCGTCATGCCGGGCAGACCTAAATCGAGCAGGATCAGGTCGGGCCCCTCCGCCTGCACCAGCTCGATCGCGGTCTTGGCGTTAGGCGCCTCCGAGACCGCATAGCCCTGGCTGCCGAGGCCGACACGCAGCAGCTTGCGGATCGGCGGCTCGTCGTCGACGACCAGGATGCTGACGTGCTGACTGGTCATGCCGTATGGTCCATTCTGGCGTCGCTCATGTCGGGCGAGTCCGCCGGCACCGGCATGCGGATGGTGAAGATCGCGCCCGGCCGGTCGGTGCGGTTCGCCGCCGAAATCGTGCCGCCCATGGCCTCGACGAAGCCGCGGCTGATCGACAGTCCGAGGCCGGTGCCGGCGCGAACCTGGTCGCGCTTGCGCACGCGGTAGAAGGTGTCGAAGATCCGTTCGAGATCGTCGGGCGGAATGCCCGGTCCCTCGTCCATGACCTGCAGGATGACGGACCCGTTATCGACCCAGCCCTGCAGGCGGATGGTCGAGCCGGGCGGCGCATATTTCGCGGCATTGTCGAGCAGGTTGAACAGCGCCTGCTCGAACAGGACCGGGTCGAGGCGCAGCATCGGCAGATCCGGCGGAATGTCGGTGTCGATCCGGTGCTCACCGGTGATCTTGCGGGCTCGGTCGAGCGCCGAGCCGACAATGTCGCCGACATAGTGGAACGCATAGTTCGGCTCCATTGCGCCCGACTCGATCTTGGTCATGTCGAGCAGATTGGCGATGAAGCGGTTCAGCCGCTCCGATTCGTCGACGACGGTCGACAGAAGGTCCGCGCGGTCCTTTTCGGGAAGGGCGGCTGCGTAGTCCCTGAGCGTGCCGGCGGCGCCCATGATGGCGGCAAGCGGTGTCTTCAGGTCATGCGAGATCGAGGTGAGCAGCGCGGTGCGCAGCCGGTCCGCTTCGGCCGCCAGCCTGGCGCGGTCGACATCGGCGACGAGCTGGATCCGTTCGATGGCGACCGCCGCCTGGTCGGCAAGCGCGTCGAGAAGGCGCTGCTGCTCGGGCGTCAGCAACGGTCCCTGCTTGTCGTTGTCGAGGCCGATGACACCGACCGCCGTGCGGCCCGTCCGCAACGGGAGATAGAGCCGTTTCGCGCCGGGCAAGGTGTCGGCGCCGCGGCCGGCCGGGCGGTCGTGCTCCCAGGCCCAACGGGCCGCTGCGATGTCCGCTTCGGCCAGCGTGTCGTCTGGCGGGTAGCCGGCCTTGACTGTGATCGTGCCGTCTTCCGGCAGGAGCAGCACGACGCGCACTTTCAGCATCGAGGCGATCTGGAAGGCGGTGGCCCATAGCACGTCGTCGAGCGTCCCGGCACCGGCGAGCTTCTTCGAGAAGGAATAGATATCCTGGGTGGCGCGTGCGCGCGAACGGGCGGCAACGGCTTGGCGCTGGACGCGCGCCGTCAGATTGCTGGCGATGACCGCGACGACGAGGAAGACGGCGAAGGCGACGATGCTCTCCGGGTCCCTGATCGTCAGCGTGTAGCGCGGCTGGAGGAAGAAATAGTTGAAGCCAAGCGCGCTTAGGAAGCAGGCATAGAGCGCGGGCCAGAGCCCGCAGGTGACCGCCGCCGTCAGCACCGACAGCAGCAGCACTATCGCTAGATTGCGCACGTCGAGGAACTGATCGAGAACCGAGCTGACGGCCAGCCCGCCCGCGACATAGGCGGTGGCGAGCAGATAGGGCCAGACCTGGAAAGGCCTTTTCTCGGTGGCTGCCTTAACCCTCGTCGAAGGCGTTTGTTCGTCGCGTTCGGTGCCCGAAATGACATGGACGCTGATGTCGCCGGCATTGCGGATCAGATCGTAAGTGAGCGAGCCCTCGATCAGTTCCCGCCAGCGCGAGCGGGTCGGCCTGCCGATGACGATATGGGTGAAGTTGTTCGCGGTCGCGTGGCGCACGATGTCCTGAGCGACGTTCTGGCCGGGAATGGTCGTCACCTCGGCGCCGAGCTGTTCGGCAAGGCGCAGGTTCTTCGCAAGCCGGTCCTTGTCCTCCTCGGACATGCCGGCCAGGCGAGGGGTGTCGACATGGAGCGCCGTCCAGGGCGCGCGCAGCCGGTCGGCAAGCCGGCGCGCATAGCGGATGCGGGCGGCCCCGCCGGGACGCGAGTCGACGCAGACAAGCACCCGTTCGCCGGCAGCCCACGGCCCCGGAATGGCGTGGGACTGCATGTGGCTGAGTAGTTGCTCGTCCACGCGCTGGGCAGTCCGCCTCAGCGCCAGCTCGCGCAGCGCCGTCAGGTTGCCGGGCGAGAAGTAGTTCTCGATCGCGCGCTGGGCGGTTTGCGGGAAATAGACCTTGCCTTCGTGAAGCCGCTTGATCAGATCGTTGGGGGTGAGGTCGATGACCTCGATGTCGTCGGCCTCGTCGATGATGGAATCGGGAACGGTTTCACGCACGCGAACGCGGGTGATCTGCGCCACGACATCATTCAGACTTTCGACATGCTGGATGTTGAGCGTGGTGTAGACGTCGATGCCCTGCGTCAGGATTTCCTGCACATCGAGGTAGCGCTTTGGGTGGCGGCTGCCGGGCGCGTTGGTGTGGGCGAGCTCGTCGACGAGGACCAGCGCCGGGCGCCGTTTCAGGATGGCATCGATATCCATCTCGTCGAGGGTGCGCCCCCTGTACTCGACCTTGCGGCGCGGGATCACCTCATAGCCGTCGACCAGCGCCTGGGTTTCCCTGCGGCCATGCGTCTCGACGACGCCGATGACGACGTCGACGCCGTCGACGCGGCGGGCGCGGCCCGCCAAAAGCATCTCGTAGGTCTTGCCGACACCCGGCGCAGCACCCAGGAATATGCGCAGACGGCCCCGGCCCTCCCGCTCGGCATGCTCGAGCAGCGCGTCGGGAGATGGTCTATTCTCGGGGTTGGTCCTGTCGTCCGGCATCAGGTCCAATCATGAATTGTGCCGGGGACCGTGTCGATCCCCGGCGCGGGTGCTGGCTACTTCAGGTCGTCCAGTGCGAGGTTGAGGGCGAGCACATTGACCACCGGCTCTCCCATGAAACCAAGCTCGCGCGCCTCGACATGGCTGTCGACCACCGCCTTGACCTTGGCTTCGTCGATGCCGCGCGCCTTGGCGACCCTCCGTACCTGGAAATAGGCGGCATCGGGGCTGATGTCCGGATCGAGGCCGCTGCCCGAAGTCGTAACGAGGTCCATCGGCACCGGCGCGTTCGGGTTCTCGGCCTTCAGCTTCTCGGCGTCGCCCTTGATGCGCTCGATCAGCTTCGCATTGGTCGGTCCGAGATTCGAGCCGCTGGAGGCAGCGGCATTATAGCCGTCACCGGCGGCCGACGGCCTGCCATGAAAGTAACGATCGCTGGCGAAGGCCTGGCCGATCAGTTCGGAGCCGATGACCTTGCCATCCTTTTCGACCAGACTGCCGTTGGCCTGCTTGGGAAAGAGCGCCTGGGCGATGCCGGTCATGCCGATCGGATAGATGAGGCCGGTCAGCACCGTGAAGAAGACGAACATGACGATCGCCGGTCTGAGTTGCTTGAGCATCGGAGTGATCCTTATGCGAGGCCGAGGGCCGTGACGATCAGATCGATCGCCTTGATGCCGACGAACGGCACGATGATGCCGCCGAGGCCGTAGACGAGCAGATTGCGAGTGAGCAGCGCGCCGGCGCCAATGGCGCGGTACTTCACACCCCCCAGCGACAGTGGGATCAGCGCGATAATGATCAGCGCGTTGAAGATGATCGCCGACAGGATGGCGCTTTGCGGCGTCGCCAGCTGCATGACGTTGAGCGCCTGCAGCGGGCCGGCGGTCTGGCCCGGCGCGACGTAGAACACCGCGAACATGGCCGGGATGATGGCGAAGTACTTGGCCACATCATTGGCGATCGAGAAGGTGGTCAGTGAGCCGCGTGTCATCAGCAGCGCCTTGCCGATCTCGACGATCTCGATCAGCTTGGTCGGGTCGCTGTCGAGGTCCACCATGTTGCCGGCTTCGCGCGCGGCGACCGTGCCGGTGTTCATGGCGACGCCGACATCGGCCTGGGCGAGCGCCGGCGCGTCGTTTGTGCCGTCGCCGCACATGGCGACCAGCTTGCCCTTGGCCTGCTCCTCGCGGATCAGCGACAGCTTGTTCTCGGGCGTCGCCTGGGCGAGGAAGTCGTCGACGCCGGCCTCGGCGGCGATCGCGGCCGCCGTCAGTGGGTTATCTCCGGTGATCATCACCGTGCGGATGCCCATCTTGCGCAGCTCCGCGAAACGCTCGCTGATGCCGCCCTTGACGATGTCCTTGAGGTGGACGACGCCGAGCAGCCGCCCGTCGCGCTCGACCGCCAGCGGCGTGCCGCCGGCCTTGGCGATCTCGTCGGCGATGACCTGCAGGTCGCGGATCGTGTCGCTCGCGGGCCTCGTCCCGTGGGCGGCGGTTGTCGCCTGGCTGACATGGGCCAGCACCGCGTCGACTGCGCCCTTGCGCACCGACGAGCCGTCGACGTCGACGCCGCTCATACGGGTCTGCGCGGTGAAGGGCACGAAGGCCGCATGCAGGGTGGCCATGTCGCGGGCGCGGATGCCGTACTTCTCCTTGGCCAGCACGACGATCGAGCGGCCTTCCGGGGTCTCGTCGGCCAAAGAGGCGAGCTGCGCCGCGTCGGCCAGTTCCTGTTCGGTGACGCCCTTGACCGGGCGGAACTCGGTCGCCTGGCGGTTGCCGAGCGTGATGGTGCCGGTCTTGTCGAGGAGAAGCGTGTCGACGTCGCCGGCGGCCTCGACGGCGCGGCCGGACATGGCAAGCACGTTGAAGCGCACCAGGCGGTCCATGCCGGCGATGCCGATGGCCGAAAGCAGCGCGCCGATAGTGGTTGGGATGAGCGTCACGAACAGCGCGACGAGGATGGTGACGGGAATATAGCCGCCCGAATAGGAGGCGAAGCTCGGGATGGTCGCGGTCGCCAGCACGAAGATCAGCGTCATGCCGACCAAGAGGATGTTGAGCGCGATCTCGTTCGGCGTCTTCTGGCGCTCCGCGCCTTCGACCAGCGAGATCATGCGGTCGAGGAAGGTATGGCCGGACGCGGCGGAAATGCGCACGCGGATCCAGTCGGACAGCACCTGCGTGCCGCCGGTGACGGCCGAGCGGTCGCCGCCGGATTCGCGGATGACGGGCGCGGATTCGCCGGTGATCGCCGCCTCATTGACGGAGGCCACGCCTTCGATCACTTCGCCGTCGGAGGGGATGATGTCGCCGGCTTCGACCAGCACGACATCTCCGACCTTCAGGCTGGTGCCGGGCACGAGCTTGAACTTCGAGCGATCCTCGCCGTTGATGAGCAGCTTGGCCTGGGTCTCGGTTCGCGCCTTGCGCAACGAGTCGGCCTGTGCCTTGCCGCGGCCTTCGGCCACGGCTTCGGCGAAGTTGGCGAACAGCACGGTGAACCACAGCCAGATGATGATCTGCAGGGTGAAGACGAGATCGCCGCCGCCGGCCACCAGGTCGCGGACGAACAGCACGGTGGTGAGCAGCGAGACGACGGCGACGACGAACATCACCGGGTTACGGATCAGCGTGCGCGGATCGAGCTTGCGGAAGGCGCCGCCGATGGCGGGCACCAGGATGCGGGCATCCAGGATGCTCGCGGATTTGGCCTGGCTCATTTCGAGGCTCCAGTATCGGTTATGTTGGACGGCGCCGGGTGCTCGGTCTTCGGCAGCAGGTGCGGAAGGCCGGAAGCCAGCAGCCACAGCACGAACAGCACGGCTGCCATGCCGAGGAAGGTGGAGAGCGTCGGGAAGGGACGAGGCTTTTCGTCCCCTCCGTCATCGGGCTGTCCTTCACCGGGTTGGTGATGGTCGTGCCGGCGTATGTTGTTGAACCAGGGCATGGTCATCTCAGAAGGTCTGTCCGTGGATCATCGCCAGGTGCTCGACGATCGGACCGACGGCGAGCGAGGGGAAGAAGGTGAGGCCGCCGACGATGATGATGACGCCGACCAGCAGGCCGACGAACAGCATGCCGTCAGTCGGGAACGTGCCGGCGGAAGCGGGCACGGTCTTCTTCGCGGCCAGCGAGCCGGCGATTGCGAGCGCCGGGATGATGACCAGGAAGCGGCCCATCAGCATGCCGATGGCCATGGTGATGTTGTACCAGGGCGTGTTGCCGGTGAGGCCGCCGAAGGCCGAGCCGTTGTTCGCGGCCGCCGAGGTATAGGCATAAAGCACCTCGCTGAAGCCGTGCGGGCCGCCATTGGCCATCGAGGCCACGGCGCTCGGCAAGACCACGGCGATGGCAGTGAAGATCAGCATCGCCAGCGGCAGGCAGAGGATGGCAAGCATCGCCATCTTGACTTCCTTGGCCTCGATCTTCTTGCCGAGATATTCCGGCGTGCGGCCGACCATCAGGCCGGCGACGAAGACGGCGACGACGACGAACATCAGGATGCCGTAGAAACCAGCGCCGACGCCGCCAACGATAACCTCGCCGAGCTGCATATCGATGAGCGGGATCATGCCGCCAAGCGCGGTGAAACTATCATGCATGGCGTTGACGGCGCCGCAGGAGGCGGCCGTGGTGATGACAGCGAACAGCGCCGACAAGGCGATGCCGAAGCGGGTTTCCTTGCCTTCCATGTTGCCGCCGTCGATGCCCAGCGCATGGACCAGCGGGTTGCCGGCGGCTTCGGCCCAGTAGCAGACGATGACACCGGCGATGAACAGCACGCCCATCGAGGCGAGGATCGCCCAGCCCTGGCGCTGATTGCCGACCATGCGGCCAAAGACGTTGGTGAGGCCGGCGCCGAGCACGAAGATCGTCAGCATCTGGATCAGATTGGAGATCGCGTCCGGATTCTCGAACGGGTGCGCGGCATTGGCGTTGAAGAAGCCGCCGCCATTGGTGCCGAGCATCTTGATGGCCACCTGCGAGGCGACCGGGCCGAGCGCGATGGTCTGCCTGACGCCTTCCAGCGTGGTCGCGTCGACATACGGACCGAGGGTCTGCGGCATACCCAGCCAGACATAGACGAGCGTCAGCACGATGCAGAGCGGCAAGAGCAAGTAGAGCGTGCAACGGGTGAGATCGACCCAGAAATTGCCGATCGACTTGCCGGAAGCACGGGCAAAGCCGCGGATCAAAGCGATCGCGATCGCAATGCCGGTGGCGGCCGAGACGAAATTCTGGACGGTGAGGCCGGCCATCTGCACGAGGTAGGACATCGTGCTTTCGCCGCCGTAATTCTGCCAGTTGGTGTTGGTGACGAAGCTCGCCGCGGTATTGAAGGCAAGCTGCGGGTCGACAGCGGTCATCCCGGCGGGATTATACGGCAGCACGCCCTGCAGCCGCTGCAGCGCGTAGAGAACCAGCAGGCCGGCGAGATTGAAGAGCAGCATGCCGGTGGCATATGCGGCCCAGTGCTGTTCTTCCTTGTCGCTTGTGCCGGCGAGGCGATAGAGGCCGCGCTCGATCGGAACCAGAGCCGGCGACAGCAAGGTGCGATCGCCATTGAAGACCTGGTACATGTAGCCGCCGAGCGGCTTCACGAGCGCGACAAGGATGCCGCAATAGACGAGGATCTGTATCCAGCCATTTATAGTCATGATGAGCTCTCCGCGTGCCGGTCAGAAGCGCTCTGGGCGAATGAGCGCGTAGGTGAGGTAGGCAAGCAGGAACAAGGTCACCGCGCCGCCGAGGATGTAATCGAAAAGCATGGTCCGATCCTCGTGCTCAGATTCTGTCGCAGGCTTTGACGTAGGCTAAGGACAGGGCGAAGAATAAAATCCCGATCCCGAGAACAATGAAGTCCATTTCAGGCGTTCCTTGCTTTCGTTGGTGCTTTCCCGCCCGATACCGGCGGACTCAAAAACTGCATGCGAGCGCACGTCACCTTGGCGGTGACGGCGGCCAGAGCTTCTTTTCGGAACGGAATATGACCCCGATCGCCATAAAGGTTCGAGACGGGGCGGGGAGAGAAGATATAGGAATTTTATAGGGGTTTTGGCCGCGTTTTGGGTAGCCGCAAGTGGCGATCCTGGCCGACAATGTTTCCACTGCCGGCTGCTCCGGCATCCGAGTGGCAAGCAAAGCCGCCTCGAGGTCATGATGGGTCAAGGAGCCGAAGCAGCGCAGTCCGCAAATCAATCTGTGGCTATCTTACTTGCTATGCTACTTTCCTACACGGCGGCTTGAGGCGGGTCGCAATCGATGGCGCGCAAGCACGTGACTTGGACGCACGAAGGCGAAGCCGGCCAGCGGGCGGCTGGGAATGGCTGCCCAATGCCCGAAGCTGACAGTCATGCGGCTACGATCTGCGTAATCCAGGGGAATGAGGAAGAATGCTCGACATCGCACCATCGCAACAGGCGGCAACCTGGCTCGGTTCGTTCGGCCGGGCGCTCGAGGCCGGCGACATCGAGGCGGCGACCAGCCTTTTCATCGAGGATTGCTACTGGCGCGATCTGCTGACCTTCACATGGAACATAAAGACCATGGAGGGCCAGGCGGCGGTCCGAGAGATGCTGAAGGCGACGCTGACTGCGGCCAGGCCGTCGCACTGGCGCCTGTCGGGAGAGGCGAGCGTCGACGACGGCATCGTCGAGGCCTGGTTCAGCTTCGAGACGGCCGTGGCGCGGGGCGAGGGCATCCTGCGGCTCAAGGACGGCCGCTGCCGGACGCTGTTCACGGCGATGAGCGAGCTCAAGGGCTTCGAGGAGCGGAAGGGTCCGGCTCGACCGCTCGGCATTCGCCACAAGGCCGATCCCGAGCGCGAGACCTGGGCGGAGAAAAGAGCGCGCGAGGCGCGCGATCTTGGCGTGTACGAGCAGCCCTATTGCCTAGTGATCGGCGGCGGCCAGGGCGGCATCATGCTCGGCGCCCGGCTGCGGCAGCTCGGCGTTCCAACCGTCATCATCGAGAAGAACGCGCGCGCCGGCGATTCCTGGCGCAACCGCTACCGCTCGCTCGTGCTGCACGATCCGGTCTGGTACGACCATTTGCCCTACATTCCGTTCCCGGAGAACTGGCCGGTGTTCACGCCCAAGGACAAGATGGGCGACTGGCTGGAAATGTATGCCCGCGTCATGGAGCTGAACTATTGGGTCTCGACCAAATGCATCAGCGCCGCCTATGACGAGACCGAAAAGGTCTGGACCGTGGTGGTCGACCGGGTCGGCCAGCGCATCACGCTGAAGCCGAAGCACATCGTCTTCGCCACCGGCGCCTACGGGCCGCCGCGGCAGATCGCGCTGCCGGGCGCCGATGCCTTCAAGGGCGAGCTCCTGCATTCGAGCCAATATTCCACCGGCGAGAAATTCCGCGGCAGACGCGTCGCGGTGATCGGCGCGGCGAGCTCCGGCCATGATGTCAGCGTCGATCTCTGGGAGGCGGGCGCCAAGGTGACCATGGTGCAACGCTCGCCGACGACCGTGGTGAAGTCGGACACGCTTATGGAAGTCGGCTTCGAGATCTTTTCGGAGAAGGCGCTGGCGCGCGGCATCACCACCGACAAGGCCGACATGATCGTCGCCTCGACACCGTTCGCGCTGGTGCCGAAGGGTCAGCGCGCGCTCTATGACGTCATCCGCGAGCGCGACGCTGACTTCTACAAGCGCCTCAGCGACAGCGGCTTCGCAATCGATTTCGGCGAGGACGAAACCGGCCTGCTGATGAAGGCCTACCGCACCGGCTCGGGCTTCTACATCGACGTCGGCGCCTGCGAGCTGATCCTGAACGGCGAGATCGCGGTGAAGAGCGGCGTCGGCATCAAGTCGCTGACGCCGAGCGGCATCCTGTTCGAGGACGGCAGCGAGCTTGCGGTCGACGCGATCGTCTGCTGCACGGGCTACCAGTCGATGAACGAGACGGTGGCGGGAGTCGTTTCGCGCGAAGTGGCCGACAAGGTCGGTCCGTGCTGGGGTCTCGGCTCCGGCGTCAAGGGCGATCCAGGCCCCTGGCAGGGCGAATTGCGCAACATGTGGAAGCCGACGGCGCAGGAGGCGCTATGGTTCCACGGCGGCAACCTCGCGCTGTCGCGCTTCTATTCGAAATTCGTGGCGCTGCAGCTCAAGGCGCGTATGGAAGGCATCCCGACGCCGGTGTATGGCAAGCCGAGCAATTCGCGAACCTAGCGTTCGTCATCCTAGGGTCTACGCTCGGCTTCGCGTCGCTCCGCGCTAGGATGACGAGGGGCCAAAATGCCTGGCCGTAACCTCCACATGCGTATGATGCGCATGCGCCTCGAAGCGCTCGGTCTCGTTGTGGTCGGGCGCTTCGTTCGGCCACCATTTGCCGCCGAGGACGATGCCCTCTGAGACCAGCCGCTGATCCGCGACCAGCGAAGCGCCGACTGCATCGACGAAGGTGAAGCGGCCCTGCTTCAACCTGAGCACGGCGACATCGCCGATGCCGCCAACCTTCAGCGTGCCGAGCTCCGGCCTGGCGATTGCCTCGGCCGGCCGCTGCGTCGCCGCGCGCAGCACCTCGGTAAACGGCATGCCCAGCGCCAAAAGCTTCGACATGCAGACGAGGATGTCGAAGGCCGGTCCGTCGACGCAGTAGAGGTGCACATCGCTCGAGATGACATCGGGCGCGAGGCCTTCGGCAAGCATCGCTTTCGCGACTTCGAAGTCGAAGGAGCCCATGCCATGGCCGATGTCGAAGATGACGCCGCGCTCGCGCGCAAGCCGCATGTCGGGGCGCGCGGCGCCCGAGGCGAAAACCGGCGCGTTGGGGAAGGGACGGAAGCAGTGGGTGAGGATGTCGCCGCGGCGCAGGCGCGGCAGCACTTCCGAGCGGCCGGGCGGCGGTTCGTCTATATGCGCCATCAGCGGCAGGCCGGCCCTGTCGGCCGCTTCCAGCGCGAGGTCGACCGGCGCGATGCCGCTGGTGCCGCTTGCATGGCGGCCGGAGCGGACCTTGACGCCGACGACGACGTCGGCGTGCTCGCGCACGGCGGCGACCGTCTCGCGCGGCTCGCAGAGCCTGAGGTCGCTGCATTCGCCGACCGACACGGTCTTGGCGAAGCCGAATATGCCGGCGAAGGAGATGTTGACGTAAGCGAGGATGCGGACTTTCGAGCGCTCGATGACGTGGCGGCGAAAGCCCAGGAAATTGCCGGCGCCGGCGCTGCCGGCGTCGATGAAGGTGGTGGTGCCGCTCTTGGCGGCGAGCCGGTCGGCGTCGACGCCGAGCGAGGTGCCGCCCCAATAGACATGGCTGTGCAGGTCGACGAGGCCTGGCGCGACGATGCACTCCCTTGCGTCGACGACCTCACCGGCGGTCTCGGCATCGATGGCCGCGTCGATCGCCGCGACACGGCCATCAACGATGGCGACGTCGCGCTGCGCGTCCAACCCGGAGGCCGGGTCGATCACACGGCCGCCCTTGATCAGCAGGTCGAACTGCATCGGCGCCTCCTCGCTATCGTTTCGTGATCAGGCCGGCCGGTAAGCGACGGCTTCGATCTCGATCTTGATGTCGATCATCAGGCGGGACTCCACCGTTGTGCGCGCCGGCGGGTCCTTCGGGAAGTGCCTGGCATAGACCGTGTTGAAGGCGCCGAAGTCGCGGGCGTCCTCGAGCCAGACGGTGGTCTTTACCACATCGTCCATGCTGCAGCCGGCAAGCGCCAGCGCCGCCTTGACGTTCTGCAGCACCTGCTCGGCCTGCTCTGTAATCCCACCCTTGACCACGAGGCCGTCGCTTCCCACCGGCACCTGGCCGGAGACATAGACGAAATCGCCGGCCCGTACGGCGGGCGAGAGCGGGACATGCGACTTTCCAAAGCATTGCTTGGACAAATGAGCCTCCTGTTGTCGACCGGATGGGCCGCTCTTATAGCCGCCTACGCTTATCGGCGTGCTCCACACAGAGCAATGTCGGAAAGCAACATTTTTTCGAAAAATCCATGTTGCTTTATTACAAGAAGCCTGAGCATCCTGCGCCCTCAAAGCCGGCCAATCACGTATGAGAGAGGGGTGATCCGATGACCTTCGACAAGAATCCGTTTCCGGAAGGCGATGCCGACCGCCACGCGCTGTGGGAAATGCTGGTGCGGCGCGACATCGATGCCTTCCTCGGCCAGGACTGGTCGATGGTCGAGGACGATTTCACCGCCGAGAGCTTCTTCGGCATGCATGCGCATTTCCTTGCCAATGCCGACGCCTGGCGGCTGCAGTTTCCGAGGCTGGAAGTGTATCGCGACGAATGGCTGCGGCAGGCCAAGGAGACCGCGGCGACGAAATTCGCGGAGCCGCTGCGCGAGGCGCTGTTTCGCGTCACCAACATGCGCGACATCGACGTCGATGGCGACCGGGCGGTGCTGCACAAGAAATTCGATGGCTCTGTCGCCAAGGCGGACGGCGGCGTTGACCGCCTCAAATGGCAGACGCTGTATTTCTGCCGCAAGGTTGGCGGCCGCTGGAAGATCGCCGGCTTTGTCGGCTACATGCCCTACCCGCTGGGAAGCTAGGGGTCGCTTCGCGTCGCTGCGCCCAAGGATGACAACTCGAGGAGGCGTCAGCCTCCTAGAACAGGCGCGGCAACCGCTCGTCGGGCGAGCGATGGTCGAACACGACGCCCATTGTCTTACCAACGGCGGCCATGACGATCAGTTCGACAAGACGGTCGTCGCTGTCCTCGCAGGCGGGATCGGTTTGGCGGATGGCGTCAAGCATCGCCCGGGTCGAGATGGTGTCGCCGGCGCGAAATTTCGAAAGGGCAGACGAAACAAGATCTTGCACCGTCGGGTCCGTGACGGGCAGTTCCGCAGCGACGTTCATCGGCCTCCTCCTGCCATGAACCCTCCCTGAAAGGATGATACGCCGATGGCTGGATTGCGCCAGCGAAATGGTGGTCCGACCAGTGCGATTGGCGACAGCCTGCCGCCAGTTGCGCCTCAAAGCGCGTCGCGCTGAACGGATTCAGGCAACGCGCTGCAAATCTTTGCATTACGCATGTTCGTTTTCCCAAATCCGCCGCGCGCTCTCGGGTCGAGCCCGAGGGCATGCTTTGGGCGACATGCGTTAGGTGTGGAACACCGGGCCGCCGGCCGCGCCGTCCGCTCGACGCGTCGCGCTCGGGTTGCTAAGCCCCTCCCGCGCAGGGAGACTAGTCGAGTCGAGAGATGACGGTTGCGATCGAGATGGGGCAGACGACGGCAGGCGCGCCGGCGGCCCTCGACCTTGAGGAACTGCTGGCGACCCGCCTGCTGGTGCAGGGCAATTCGGGCTCGGGCAAGTCGCATCTGTTGCGCCGTCTGCTCGAACAGAGCGCGCCTTGGGTGCAGCAGACCATCATCGACCCGGAAGGCGATTTCGTCTCGCTCGGCGAGCGCTACGGCCATCTGGTGATCGATGCCGAGGAGCATACCGAGCGCGGCCTGCAAGCGGCCGGCGAGCGGGCGCGCATCCACCGCGTTTCGACGGTGCTCAACCTCGAAGGGCTCGACGCCGAGAACCAGATGCGGCGTGCCGCCGCCTTCCTCGGCGGCCTGTTCGAGGTCGCGCGCGACCATTGGTATCCGATGCTGGTGGTGGTGGACGAGGCGCAGCTTTTCGCGCCCGCCGCCGCCGGCGAGGTGTCGGACGAGGCGCGCAAGCTTTCGCTGGGCGCCATGACCAATCTGATGTGCCGCGGCCGCAAGCGCGGCCTTGCCGGCATCATCGCCACGCAGCGGCTGGCAAAGCTCGCCAAGAACGTCGCGGCGGAGGCGTCGAATTTCCTGATGGGCCGCACCTTCCTCGACATCGACATGGCGCGCGCCGCCGACCTGCTTGGCATGGAGCGGCGGCAGGCGGAATCGTTTCGCGACCTGGAGCGCGGGCATTTCATGGCGCTCGGGCCCGCGCTGTCCCGCCGTCCGCTGAGCTTGCGGATCGGATCGACCGAGACGAGCCCGCGCAACGGCACGCCGCGGCTGATGCCGCTGCCAGAGGCGGCGCTGGAGGATGCGCGCTCGATCATCCTTGCGGCGCCGCCGCCGGAGACCGTGCGGCCGCAGCGCCGGCCCTCGCCGGACCTGCTCGATCAGCTGATGGCGGCCAAGGCCGCGCCGCTGGACATCCGTCCTGAGCCCGCCGAGCCGCAGCCCAGCGCCGAGGACCTTGCCGAGCGGCGCGAGCGGATGGACCGCATCCTGCGTGCCATCCTGGCCGAGCCCGATGCCGGGTTCCGCGTCATCGGCGTGCTTTACCAGGAATTCGTGGTCCGCTGCCGGATCGAGGGGCTCGCTTCGGTCGTGCCCGACCTGTCGGAGTTCCGCCGCATGCTGACACGCGCCCGCGCCGGCGTCGGCTCCGACATGGCCGAGGACGATGCGTGGCGGGACGTCTCGGTGCGCGCCTCGCTGCTGCCGGAGGACATGCAAGGCGTGTTCATGATGATCGCAAGGGCGGCAAAGGAAGGCTGGCCCTGCCCGAGCGATGCGGCGATCGCCCGCGCCTACGGCTCGCATTCTCTGCGCCGGGCGCGGCGGCTGCTCGACTATATCGAGGAGCAGGGCCTCATCGTCTGCCAGGTCGACGGCACCGGCCGGCGCACGGTCACGCTGGTCGAGCTCGCCTGGGCGACGGCGCCGGGCGATCCAAATGCCGGAGAAGAAGAGCCGGGCAGACTGGCGGTGTGATACGTCGAAGCACCGGCGGGCCTTTCGCCTACCGATCCTCGATGATCCTCAAATACGCCGCCGTCACGAACAGCACGATGAAGCCGAAGAGGATACGGCGGCCGCCTTCGGGCATGTGCAGGATGGTGAGCAGCGTCGTCAGCACGGTGAGGATCAGCGCGCCGACGATGGTGCCGGTGTAGCCGCCGCGGCCGCCGAAGATCGAGGTGCCGCCGATGACGGCTGCGGCCACGGATGGCAGCACCAGCGGTTCGGCGAGCGACAGCGACGGCGCCTTGATCAGGCCGATATAGAGCAGGCCTGTGATGCCGGCGAGCAGGCTGGAGATGACATAGAGCGACGTGATCACCTGCCAGTAGCGGACGCCGGACAGGCGTGCCGCGCGCTCATTGTCGCCGACGGCGTAGAGCAGGCGGCCGAAGCCGGTGCGGTTGAGCGTGAAGACGATCAGCACCGCCACCGGAACGAACAGGAAGAGCGCGTTGGGGAAGCCGTAGGTGAGGCCGGTGCCCAGCCAGTTGAGGAAGTCCGGGATCCTGGCGCCGGAGGCGATCACGGTGCGCTGATAGACCTGCAGGAAGCCGGTGCCGATCAGGCTGGTGCCAAGCGTCATGATCAGCGGATGGACGCGGAAGACGCCGACGCCGATGCCGTTGACGAAGCCGATCAGCACCGCCGGCAGCATGGCCAGGACAAATGCCACCGCCGGATCCTGGTTGACGATCTGGGTCGCCATGATGAAGGCGCTCATCGTCGCCACCGTGCCGACGGAGAGGTCGATGCCGCCGGTGAGCATCGTCATGGTCTGGCAGCCGGCGAGGATCGCCAGCGGAATGGCGAACTTCGCCGTGTTGGCGATCCAGCGCTCGTTGACGATGCCGGGGCGCAGGGCCTGCAGGATAACCACGAGGATGACGAGCAATATGATCAGCGGAATGAGCGGCCGGTCCGCCATGAAGCGCTTCAGGCGCCGCCCGAAAGAGACCGGCTGGGACATGGTCGCGCTTGAGCTCATGGCGTTGCTCCTGCCGGGCGGCCGCGAATGGTGATGAAGGCGCCGAACATCACGACGGCGACCATGATTGCGCCCTCGATGATGGCGGTGACGTTGGGGTCGATGGCGAGAAGCGTGAGGTCGGTGCGCACCAGCCTGAGCACGAAGACGGCGATGATCGGCCCGAGCAGCCCCCCCTTGCCGCCGCCAAGCGCGACGCCGCCCAGGACCACCGCCGCGACGCTGGCAAGCAGATAAGGGCCGGGGATCGGCGCGCCGATGCCGGTGCTGATGGTGAGCGAAAGGCCGCCAAGCGCCGCGAACAGGCCGGAGAGCGCATAGGCGACGATCCTGGTGCGCGCCACAGGCACGCCGCTGCGGAAGGCGGCGAGCTCGTCGCTGCCGATGGCGTAGATGGAAGGTCCGAGGCGTGAGCGCCTGAGCGGGATCCAGATGACGAAAAGGCAGACGACGAGTAGCACCAGCGCCTTCGGCACCCAGGCGTCAATATTGTCAGGCACGTTCGGTATCGGCATGGTGCCGACGACGGTTGCCTTCAGCCACTCGGCGGCGCCGCCGCCAGGAGCGTCGAGCACCAGAAGCGCCGCCCCCTGCAGCACGAACAGGGTTGCCAGGGTGACGACGATATCCGGCACACGGGTGACAACGATAAGGAAGCCGTTCAGCGCGCCGAGCACCAGCCCCATGGTGAGCACGAAGGGCACGACGAAGAAGGCGTATTCCTCGCTGGCGCCGTTCATCATCGAGGCGGCGGTCACACTCGTCAGCGCCATCATCGCGGCGACGGAGAGGTCGATGCCGCCGGCGATGACGACGACGGTCTGGGCTGCCACTGCAAAAGCGTAGGGCAAGACTGCCCGCGCGAGCGAGCCGAAGTCGCCGCTGCCGTAGCCCGGCTGGATCAGCTTGGTGACGACGAACAGGAATATGAGCAAGGCGAGCAAGCCGGCGACCCAGCCCTGGCGGCGCAGGAAGCGGGTCATGGCGCGATCCCCGTATCGGAGGCGGGCCTGACATCGGCCAGGATGCCGACATCCTCCCTGGCGCCGCGCGGCAGGCCGTAGGCGGCCCGCATCAGCGCCGGCTCGTCGGCAAGCTCGACCGGGAACGTATCGACGACGCGACCGCCGAAGATGACGATGACGCGGTCGCAGACACGCTGCACCTCCTCCAGCTCGGACGTGTAGAACAGCACCGACTTGCCGAGGCCCGCGAGCTCGCGCAGCAGCTTGTAGATTTCCTGCTTGGTGCCGACATCGATGCCGCGGGTCGGGTCGAAGCAGAGGATGGTGCGGGCGTCCGCGGCGATCCAGCGGGCGATCGTCACCTTCTGCTGATTGCCGCCGGAAAGGCGCTGCACCTCTCCCTGCGCGCGGGTGTCGATCTGCAGCCTGGCGATGGCGCTGGAAACCACCATGCGTTCCCGCTGCACCCGGATCGGCCCCCATTTGCGGAGTGCTGCACTGAAGGGCAGCGCGATGTTCTCGCGCACCGAGCGCTGCATGGCGAGCGCCTCGGTCCGGTCACCAGGCACATAAGCGATGCCGGCTTGGATCGCGTCGCTCGGATGCGAAAACTTCACCGGCGCGCCGTCGACCTCGATCGTGCCGCCGGCCGGCCGGATCGAGCCGGCAAGCGCTGCAAAGAGCTCATCCTGGCCCTGGCCCTCGAGCGCGACGACACCGGCCACCTCGCCATTGGCGAGATCGAAGGAGACATCGTTGAGCTTGGTGCCGAGCCGAAGGTTGCGCACGACAAGCCGAGGATGGCTATCCTGCACGGACGACGCCTCGCTTGCCATCCTGGCGGCGGCGACGCTGGTCTTTTCGATGCGGGCACCGAGCATCATCTCGACGATCTTTTCCTCGACGCCCGGCTCGATGTCGACGACGCCGACAGTGGCGCCGTCGCGCAGCACCGTGGCGCGGTCGCAAAGCGCGGAGATCTCGACGAAACGGTGCGAGATGAAGATGACCGAGCGGCCGCTGTCGCCCTGTCGGCGCACAACTTCCAGCACCTTTTCGGCGAGGTTGGCGGGAAGCGCTGCGGTCATCTCGTCGAGCAGGAGCACGTCGGGCTCGACGGCCAGCGCGCGGGCGAGGTCGAGCACGCGCAGGACGGCCAGCGGAATGTCGCGCGCGGTCTCGCGTATGTCGAGGTCGGGAATGCCGAGCTCGCGCACCCAGGCGCGGAACGGCTCGACCGGCGTGCCGGTCAGGCGAAGGTTCGAGAGGACATCCAGATCCGGGATCAGCGCCGGCTCCTGATAGACAGGCAGCAGGCCGGCGCGGCGCGCGGCAGCGGGCGAGCGGACATCGCGGGTCTCGCCGCGGATCAGGATGCGGCCGGTGTCCGCCCGCAGGGCACCGGTCAGGATCTTCACCAAGGTCGATTTGCCGGCGCCGTTGGCGCCCATCAGCGCATGAACTTCACCCGGCAACACCGACAGCGAGGCGTTGCGCAGTGCCGCCACCGCGCCGTAACTCTTCGCGACGCCCGTGGCGTCCAGCAATGGGCTTTTCGGCAATTCATTCGTCATCAGAACGGGTGTTCTCGGCTCAAGCATCGAGGACGGCAAGGTTGATACCTGCCGCCCTCGTGGTTCAAGTCAATGGACGATTATTCGCCCGGGCCCTTGCAGGCGACGATCTGGTCCTTGGTGTAGGTGGTCCAGTCCGGGATCGAGATCGAGACCGGCCACTCGGGGCTGAGCGACGGATCGGCGGCCGCCTTGAGCTTGGCCTTGCCCGCATCGGTGGCGTTCTCCCAGAGCTGGGGCTCGACCAGCACGGTCTGCTGCGCCGGCTTCTTGCCGTCGAGGATCTGCAGCGCCAGCGTGACGCCAGCGCCGCCGATCGAGCCGGGATTGGTGACGGCCGCGCCGACCAGATCCTTGACCGTGTTCAACTGGCCGACGAAGCCGGCATTGTCGGCGCCGACGACCGGCACCATCGGCGCCTGCTGCTCGACCAGCGCGTCGACAATCACGTTGTCGATGCCGGAGGTCCAGATGCCGTTGATCGGCGTTCCGGTGGCGAGGAAGGAGAGGATCTGCTGCTTGGCCTGGTCCTGCTGCCAGCCGGTGAAGACTTCCTGCGCGACCTTCACGTCGGGGAATTCGGCCAGCGCCTTCTTGAAGCCCTTGTCGCGGTCGCTGTCGGCCGAGGCGCCGGCGGCGCCGCGCATATACAGCACCTCGCCCTTGCCGCCCATCTTCTGGAACAGCCACTTGGCGCCGAGATAGGCGTACTGCTCCTGGTTGTTGGAGATAATGTAGGCGGACGGCTCGGTGACGGCCTGGTCGACGGCGACGACAACGATGCCGGCCTTGGTCGCTTCCTCCAGGCCCGCCTTGATGCCGGCCGGGTCGGCCGGGTTGACGACAATGGCGTTGACCTTGGCGCTGATCAGGTTGCGGATGTCCTCGAGCTGGCCGGCGGCGTCGGTGTTGCGATGGGCGATGTTGAGCTTCGCCACCTCGCCGGACGCCAAAGCCTGCGCCTTCATGGCGCAGATCATCTCCTCGCGCCAGCCGTTGCCCTGCACGGTGTTGGAAATGCCGATGGTGTACTTGCCCTCGGCGGACGAGACGCCCACCGAGGCAAGCAAGGCGGCGCCGGCAAGCAGCGGGGCCATGGTCAGGTATTTCTTCATTTCAGTACTCCTCCACATTGACTGTCAGTTGCAGTTCCAGGGTTCCGATCGCATCGGACCCAGGCCGTGTTCCTTCATTTGACGAAGGGCCGCAGCACGTCGCGGGCCAGCAGGAAACCGCGCTTCACCTTGTCGTCGCTCCCCTCGAAGCGCCGGTCCTCGTGCTCAATGATGACCGGCCCGTCATATCCGGCCCGATAGAGGCCCGAAAAGATGGTGCTCCAGTTGATGTCGCCCAGCCCCGGCATGCGTGGCACCTGCCAGCCTATGCCAGCCGAAAGGATTCCGCGCTCGTACAAACCATCATGATCAATCATCAGGTCCTTGGCATGCACATGCAGCATGTGCGGGCCGAACTCGCGGATGAAGCGCTCCTTGTCGATCATCTGCCAGACGAGGTGCGAGGGGTCGAAATTCATGCCGACGTCGCCGCCCCATGCCTCCAGGATGCGGCGCCAGACATAGGGCGAGTAGGCGATGTTGTGCCCGCCCGGCCATTCGTCATAGCTGAAGATCATCGGGCAGTTCTCGAAGGCGAGCCTGACGCCATGCTCGCGCGCATGAGCGATGATCGCTGGCCAGATTTTTTGCGCTGCCTCCCAGTTGGCGTCGACAGTCTTCGAGGCATCGCCGCCGCAGAAAGTGTTGACCAGCGAGACGCCCATGCGGCTTGCCAGCACGATCACCTTCTTCAGGTGATCGATGACCGCCTCGCGATGCGCCTGGTCGGGGTGCAGGGGGTTTGGATAGAAGCCGAGGCCGGAGATCGTCAGGCCCTTGCCGGCGAGCTCCGCGGCGATGTCCCTGGCTTCAGACGCGGCGATGCCGGCGTCGATATGGCTGGTGCCGGCGTAGCGGCGGCTGGCGCCGGAGGCCTTCGGCCAGCAGGCGATCTCGAGCGCCTCGAAGCCGACCGACCGTGCCCAGTCGGCAACGTCCCCGAGTGCAGTATCGGGAAATGGTGCCGTGAGTAGTCCAAGCTTCATGATACCTCCCTTCTTGTACTATGCAGATCGCGCTGGTCGCTTCAACCGCGCATCTGTTGGTTCAGCGCAGACATGTCTGACAAAGGCCATTGGATCGTCTGAGAGCAGGCCCTCGAGACTGGCGACGAGACTTGCGCGGAACATGTCGCTGGCGGCGAGTGATGGGTCGAAGATGGCCTCGATCGCCAGGATTGCATTGGCCAATTCCGTGCTGTCGGCGCCAACGCGATCCGCGATCGCCGCAACCCTCTCGGCAAAAGGATCGGACACCTGCCAGGCGCGGCCGAAGCGGGCGGAGGCCTTGATCAGATAGGCCATCCAGGCGGCGACCGAGACCGACAGCAGCGCGATGCTATCGCCCTTGGCCAGGCGGTCGCGGATCGGGTTGAGCAGGCGCTGGACGATCTTCTGCGAGCCGTCGGTGGCGATCTGGTGGTTGCGGTGGCGGATCGCCGTGTTGGCAAGGCGCGCGAGGCTTTGCTCGACATAGGCCTGTGGCGAGATGCCGGGCACAGGCATCAATGTGGGTACCGTCTCCTCCGTCAGCATGCGGCGGATGAAGGTCGCCAGGAGGGAGTCGGCGATCGCTTCGAAAGTGTGCGCGAAGCCGCCGAGCACGCCGAGATAGGAGAGCGTGGTCTGGGCGCCGTTCAGCACCCGCATCTTGAGATGCTCGAACGGGGTGACGTCGTCGACAAAGGTCGCGCCGACAAGGTCCCAGCGCGGCACGCGGCCGGCAAAGCGGTCCTCGATCACCCATTGGCGAAACCGCTCGCCGACGACTACGGCGCTGTCGCGGTAGCCGAAGCGCTGCTCCACGGTGTCGATATCGGCCCCGGTCGTTGCCGGGGCGATGCGGTCGACCATGGCCGAAGGGAAGGCGACGTTGGCGGCAAGCCAGTCCGCCAGCTTCTTGTCGCGCCGTTCGGCGATCGTCCGCACGGCGTTGCCGAGGATGATGCCGTTGGCCGGGATGTTGTCGCAGGACAGCAGCGTCACTGGCCGGCCATGCGAGGCCATGCGCAGCTCCAGCGCCTTGGCTAGTATGCCGGGCACGCTGCGCGGCGCTTGCGGGTTGGCGAGATCGTGCACGATGTCGGGATGGTCGAGGTCGAGCGCGCCACTCGACGGGACATGGCAATAGCCCTTCTCTGTCACCGTCATGGTGACCATTTCGATCTCGGGGGAAGCGAGCACCTCAAGCGCCGGCGCGGCATTGTCCTGGCTGTCGACGACGCCCACGATGCTGCCGATGACACGTGCCTCGACCTCGTCGTTCTGGCGGATCAGCCGCGTGTAGAGGCCGTCCTGCCGGCCAAGCGTATCGGTAAGCAAAGGCGGACGAATATTGATGCCGACCAGTCCCCAGCGGTCGAAATTCTTCGCCAGAAGGTCGTCTGTGTATTCGGCCTGATGAGAGCGGTGGAACGCGCCGACGCCGATATGGGCGATGCCCGGCTTGAGCGCCGCTCGATCGTAAGCCGGCTGGCGGACCTCGGACGGCAAGTTGCCGAGCAGGGCAGGGCCGAGGTTCGCGGCGTGCGCTGGGCTCACCGGTTGGCTCCGATCACCCATTGCTCCTGGTCGATCAGCGCGCCTGTCATCGGGCCGGCGGCGTCGGAGAGCAGGAAGACCGCGAGGTTCGCGACATCGCTTGTCGAGAGCAGCCTGCCGAAAGGCTGCGCGGCATTGGCGGCGTCGAGCCAGCCCGGACCGAGGCCCAGCGTCTCGGCCTGCATGACGCGTTCGGCCGGCGTGTCGGTCCAGCCGACATTGATGCCGTTGACGCGGATGCGGTCGAAGCGATGGGCGTTGGCGGCGTTCTTGGTCAGCGTCGCCAGCGCGCCCTTGGTGGCGGAATAGACGGCAAGCTCCGGCGCGCCGCAATGCGCATTGATCGACAGGATGTTGACGATGGCGCCGCCTTCACCACGCTTCTTCATGTCGGCGATCGCCGCCTGCATCAGGAAGAAAGGCGCGCGTGCGTTGACGGCGAACAATGGTTCCCAGTCGTCCAGGCCGGCGTCGACGAAGGAGGCGCGGTCGGTCAGAGCGCCGGCATTGACCAGCCCGTCGATGCGGCCGAAGCGCTCGATACAGGTCCGCGCGAGCTGCGCCGGGGTCTCGGGATCGCTGAGGTCGGCGGCGACGAATGCGGCAGGCGTGCCCAGGGCCGACAGTTCCGCCGCGACAGCGTCGCCGCGTTGCCGGTTGCGGCCGGTGATCAGCAGGCCGGCAGCGCCGGAACGCGCGGCCGTCTCGGCGATCGCGCGGCCGATGCCTTGCGTCGAGCCGGTGACCAGCACCACCTTGCCGTCGAGCCGAACCTCCATTCCTTCTCCCGGAACAAAGTTTCTATTTTTTCGAATATGGAACGAAAGTTCCCGATAGTCAATCGCGCCCGTCAGCCTGTCCGGCGGGTGACGACGCCGTGGACCAAAGCCATGCCGACGGCGAGCGTCGCGGCCAGTGAACGGAAGCCTGCGAAATCCTGTTCCACCACCTCCAGCCAGGTGTCGGAGAGTTTCACCAGCGGCGAGAAGGTGCTGTCGGTGATGGTGACGATGCGCGCCTTGCGCTCATGCGCGACGGCAACCAGGTCCGGCGTGATCGAGTTGTAGGGGCTGAAGGAGACGGCGAGCACCGCGTCGCGGGGGCCGGTGCAGCCGACCTGGTCGAGCGCGGTCGAGCCGACATTGTCGACCAGCACATTGCGCACGCCCTGCTGCGACAGCGTCAGCGAAAGATAGGTGGTGACGGGGAAGGCGCGCTTGCTGCCGATGACATAGATCAGCTCGGCTCCGGCGAGCAGGTCGGCCATCTTCTCGAAGCTGTCGATGTCGAAGCCGCTGCCGATGCGGCCGAGCGAGGCCTGCGAGGCGCCGACCATGCCGTTGAGGAAATGCAGGTCGGCGTTGGGTCCTGCCGGGCGTTCGGCGTCCACGCGTTCCGGCCAGGAGCCTTTCATATGGTCCTTGAACAGGCCCTGGAAATCGGAGAATCCGGCATAGCCGAAGATTTGCGCGAAGCGCACCAGCGTCGAGGGCTGCACGCCGGCCTGGTCGGCCACCTGGGCGATGGTGCCCAGCGCCACGTCGCTCGGATGCTGCCACAGGAAGATGGCGACCTGGCGCAGCCGCTTCGGGAAATGCACGGTGCCGGAGGAGAGCACGGCGCGCAGCTCTTCATAGGTTTGCGGTTTGGTGTAGCCGAGCGCTGCGAGCGAGCGGCCGCGCTTCCCTGCCGCCGTCTCCAGGCTGAGTTGAGACGGTTCATTCGCCGGCTTGCGACGGTTGCTCATGCTGTGGACCCCGCCACGGCCCCAAAGATCGGATGCGTCATCCGAACCTCCCTTCCGGATGCGGCCCATCAACCAGGCCACGGAAAAAGCTAACGCGGCACAAGAATTTTACAAAACAAAAAATAGAAATATCATTCGAAAATATGGTAGTCGGCGTCTGGCAAAGCCCCCCGCGACGACTGCCGTACCGGATCGCCATTCAGAAGAGGATAATCGCAACCATGGTCTATGCAACGGCTGACGGATCGAAGCGCAAACGACTGGCGGTCGGCATGGTTGGTGGAGGGCGCAACGCCTTTATCGGCGCCGTGCACCGGCTGGCCATGCGGCTCGACGACCAGATCGCGTTGGTGGCCGGCGCGCTGTCCTCGGACCCGGAAAACGCCGCCGCATCGGCGACCGAGATCGGCATCGCGCCGGAGCGCAGCTATGCCGACTATCGCGCCATGGCAAAGGCGGAAGCGGCTCGCCCCGACGGCATCGAGGCGGTCGTCATCGTCACGCCAAACCATCTGCATGCGCCGATCGCGACCGCCTTCCTCGAGGCCGGCATCGACGTCATCTGCGACAAGCCGCTGTCGACAACGCTTGCCGAGGCCGAAGCGCTGGTGTCGCTGACAAGAGCGAGGAAGCGCCGCTTCGTCGTCACGCTCAACAACACCGGCTACGCCATGGTGCGGCAGGCGCGCGAGATGGTGGCGGCAGGCGAACTCGGGCGCATCGTTTCGGTGCATGGCGGCTACATCCAGGACTGGCTGACGCAGCCGATCGACGCGCAAGGCCAGAAGCAGGCCGAGTGGCGCACCGATCCGGTGCGCGCCGGGCAATCGGCGGTGCTCGCCGATATCGGCGTGCATGCCTTCAACCTGGCCAGCTTCATTTCCGGCTTCGAGGCCGAGGCGGTTTCAGCCGACCTTTTCACCGCCGTGCCCGGACGGCGGCTCGACGACAATGCGCATGTCTTGGTGCGCTGGACCGGCGGCGCGCGCGGCACCATTCTCGCCAGCCAGACCTCGCCGGGCCACTACAATGACCTTTCGGTGCGCATCTATGGCGAGAAGGCTGGGCTCGAATGGTCGGGCGCGCGGCCGGAGGAACTGCGCTTCTCGCCCTATGGCGAAGAGACGCGCACGCTGGTGCGCGGCGGCCACGGCTCGACTGCCGAAGCCCGGCGCGTGTCCCGCATGCCGGCCGCGCATCCGGAAGGCTACATCGAGGCTTTCGCCAATTTCTACCGCGACGCCGCCGACATCATCCGCGCGCATCGTTCGGGCGGAACTGTCGATGCGGCGCGCGTGGCGCAGGTGCCCGACGTTGTCGACGGCGCGCGCGGCGTGAAGTTCGTCGCGGCGGCGGTGGAGTCGAACGCGGCAGGGGGAGATTGGACGGCAGCGCGGTTTGGGTGAAGCGCGGCCGGATCCTTCAGTTCAGTCGGTCCGCCCCGCAATGTATGGCATGCTAATCCGCCGACGGTCGGCGGTCGCCACCGATAGAGGATGACAGCCCGTGGAGCACCAGGCTGCGGAACATGGCGTCGACCTGGGACGGCGACAGTTTCGGCTTCCGCTCGAACCACCAGTTCAGCGCCGTAAGAAAGGCGCCGACGATGAATTGCACGACGAAGTCGCGCGGGGCGGCGTCGCCGTGAAGGGTAGCGGGCAGTTCCTGCCGCACCATTTCCGACAGGATCAGGCGGATCTCGTTCTCCGTCACCGCACCGCCTCGCCCGCCGATCATCGTCCGATAGTGGTCGGCATACCGGGCGGCATGATCGAACATGGCCGTGCTGAAGCCAAGCGGATCGCCGTGTGATGCTTCGGCTCCCGCACGTACCGTCGATTGTGCCTCCTTGAGCTCCTGTCGAAGCATCTGGAAACCGCTGCGCAAGAGGTCCTCCTTGCCGGTATAGTGGGCGTAGAAGGTTGAGCGGCCGACATCGGCTTCATCGATGATGTCCTGCACGGATAGAGCCTCGTAGCCCTTGCGCAGCATGAGCGTCAGCAGCGCCTGATGAAGCGCTTTGCGCGTACGGGCGGCCCGCCGATCGATATCCCGTGGCATGGATCACTCCTCCTACGCCCTTCCACACTGACGGAGCGCCGCTTCCGGCGCGTTTTCCAGAACGGCAGGCCTGGATTGTCCACTAACGGACATTTTGCCTGCATCGTCTGTCGAAATCCCGGACAGCATGTCCATTATTATACCGACTGTTTCGAAGTTTCACGAGCCGACAGCCGCTGTTCCGGCGTTCGCGGGCACTGGCCTTTGGCGCTGTTGAAGAAAGGATGGACAAGCATGCACCATATGCGAAGCGAAGCGCGCAATGCCGGGGCGGCAATCGGCCCGGATGCCAACAAGGGCATCGGCTTTCCGCGTCTCTACGACCTGCTGGTCCTCATGCTGACCCGTGGGCGCGACCGGGCCTATCGCGAGGCTCTGCTCGATCTGACAGGCCTGGCGCCGGGCTTCCACCTGCTGGACGTCGGATGCGGCACCGGCACGCAGGCGATCGCGGCCTGGCGCCGCGTTGGGCCCGGCGGATCGGTGGTTGGCGTCGACGTTTCCGAAAAGATGCTTGCCGTCGCTCGCCGCAAGGCAAGCCGGGCGGGTCTCGACATCGCGTTTCACCATGCCGATGCGGCCGAACTGCCGTTCGAGGACGGTCGCTTCGACGCCGTCACTTTCACGACGGTGCTGCACATGGTGCCGGAGGCGCGGCGCGGCCTTTGCCTGCGCGAGGCCGCGCGCGTCCTGCCTCCCGGCGGGCGGCTGTTGCTGATCGACTATGCCGGCCCCGTGAGCGAGCGCGGGCACATGTCGGCAAAGCACGGCATGCATGGCCAGTTCGATCTGCATCGCCTTCGCGAACCGATGGCGGCAGCCGGCTTCGAGCGCATAGAAGGCGGTCCGCTTGGTTGGCTCGGACTGCATTTCCTGCTCGCCGTCAGATCATGAAGATGCGGTCACGCCGCCCATGCGGTCTATGGCGCTGTGCGTTATCGCTTCGAGCAGCCACCTAGGACGGAGGGCTGCCCGAGGCGCCGCCGGCCGGCCATTTCGACTAGCATCGAAGCGGGCCTGCCCTCGAGTGCTTGGGCGGCACGTCGTTCTCATCCGGATTGGGGAAGGATTCCTCGTCCGGCATCCTCTCCGGATCGGGTTCGCGCAACGGCTTCGGGTCGGGAAAAGGCGGCGGCGTGGGGACCGGCGTCGGCGTCGGGTCGGGATTGGGGAGAATGGCCATCAATTGACTTCCCTCGTTGCGCTGCGAACTGTCGGCGTGATGCGGTTTCCGGCAACCGGATGTCTGCCTGACCAGAACATGATGGATGATCGCCCCGGCACTCATCGAGCACCCGACCGGCGGCTACGCTGGGCAGAACGGTAGCGACTCGGGATGGTTCCGCATTGATCTTCGTCGCGTTTCGGCGCCGCCGGGCACGAATGACGATCAAATGATTTTCCGTCGCCCATTTCGCCCTTGCCGGCGCCATGCAGCGCCTTAGTTCCGTTGCGGGGCGGGTGATCATCTGCCGACATAGGAGGCGGCCTTGAAGCACCAAACCGTAGACCAACTCAATGCCGTTGCCGACGTTCATGCTGAAGCAGCGGTTCTCATCGCCAGTCGAGGCCAGCGCCTCGAACGCTGGGCGCAACTTCTCGAGCAGGATCCCGGCCGGCGCCTCGTGGCGCTTGCGGGCACAGAATACACGACTCCCGACGTGCGCGAGAAAATGCGCTCCGCCGGTTCGCCGATCACCGTCGCTTTCGAAGACCCGATCTTCCGTGCGCAGGGCCTTCGGGACGACACTTACGGCGAAGCGAAGCGCTTCTTCGAACTCAGCGACTGGCAGCTGCACGAGGTCGTCTGCCACTGCCATGTCGGCGCCAGCCTGCCGGCACGCTGGGCGGCGTCCCGCGTCCGCGCGGCCATCTCTCCAGGCTCGGGCATCTTGGCCTGGCTGAGAGGGGTGTTCATGCACTGAGGCGATTGCCGCGGCTGTCAGAGCCGCGGCAAAAGCTTCCATATCGGACTTGATCGGAGACGGGGGGTTGCCTGCTTCTCCCCAGCCGTCGAGAGATGAGGTTTGGCGCGCCGTCAGTCAGCGATCGATCTCGCCGAATACGATGTCCAGGGATCCGATGATGGCCGCGACATCGGCGATCATGTGCCCGCGCGACAGATAGTCCATCGCCTGGAGGTGGGCGAAGGACGGCGCACGTATCTTGCAGCGGTATGGAACGTTGCTGCCGTCCGAGACCAGATACACGCCGAATTCCCCTTTCGGCGCCTCCACCGCGGCGTAGACCTCGCCAGCCGGCACGCGGTGCCCTTCGGTGTAGAGCTTGAAATGCTGGATCATCGCTTCCATCGAGCGCTTCATGGTGGCGCGCCGCGGCGGCGTGATCTTCCGGTCTGCCACGGCGACCGGCCCCTGCCCGTCGGCCGAGCGCAGCCTTTCAAGGCACTGCCTCATGATCCGCACCGACTGCCGCATCTCCTCCATGCGCACGAGATAGCGGTCGTAGCAGTCGCCGTGCTTGCCGATCGGGATGTCGAACTCCATCTCAGGGTAGCACTCATAAGGCTGCGCCTTGCGCAGATCCCATGCGGCGCCCGACCCGCGCACCATCGGGCCGGAGAAACCCCAGGCCCAGGCATCGTCGAGCGAGATCACGCCGACATCGACGTTGCGCTGCTTGAAGATGCGGCTCCCGGTCAGCAGGCCTTCGAGATTGTCGCAGACCTTCAAGAACGGATCGCAGAAGTCCCAGATGTCGTCGAGCAGCTGCCCCGGCAGATCCTGATGCACGCCGCCGACCCTGAAATAGTTGGCGTGCATACGGGCGCCGGACGCGCGTTCATAGAAGACCATCAGCTTCTCGCGCTCGGCGAAGCCCCAGAGCGGCGGCGTCAGTGCGCCGATATCCATGGCCTGCGTGGTGACGTTGAGCAGATGCGACAACAGCCGGCCGATCTCGCAAAACAGGACGCGGATGAGCTGCCCACGCCGGGGAACAGAAATTTCGAGCAGCTTCTCGGTGGCGAGGCAGAAGGCATGCTCCTGGTTCATCGGCGCCACATAGTCGAGCCGGTCGAAATAGGGCAGGGCCTGCAGGTAGCTCTTGTATTCGATCAGCTTCTCGGTGCCGCGGTGGAGCAGGCCGATATGCGGATCGGCGCGGTCGACGATCTCGCCGTCCAACTCCAGCACCAGCCTGAGCACGCCATGCGCCGACGGGTGCTGCGGCCCGAAGTTGAGGGTGAAATTGCGGACGGCGGTTTCGGCCATAGCGGCCCCTCAGCGAAATCTGGTTTTGCCTCGGCCGGTGCGCTGAACCGATCTGGGGCCGATCAAGTCGTGGTCTGGATGATCAGCGTCAGCGTGCCGTCGCCATCGATGTTGGCGGCGACGACCTGCGAGGAATTCAGTCCATTCGCGCGCAGGACCGATACGGCTTCAGGCGAGGCGTCGACCGAATTCTGCAGCCTGGCCAGGTCCTTGGCAGTCGTCCTGGTGACCACGGCTTCAGCCTGGGCCTTGATCTCCGCGGGCAGGTCCTCGATCGCCACCACCACGACATTGGTCACGTTCTGACCGGAATTTCCCGGATCGGGCGGCGGCTGGTCGGGCAGGGGCTGCTCAACCGGCGGCAAAGCCTGGGGCGGCTGCGGATCGGCGTGCTGTGCGGACACCGGCTGCGCCAAGGCAAAGGTTGAAAGCGCAAGCATCATCGTCAACGTCCGCATCGTCTCACCTTCCTTGTCTCACCTTCCTTGTCTCGAAGTCTGACGACACAACCCCTGCGCCGGGCGATGGTTCCCGGCGCATAACCGCCAATGGAAGATCAGGCAGTCAACACCGACAGCGCCGCGGCCTGCAGGCGTTCGAACGCCGCGAAGCGCCTGTCGTGCCAGGAGGCAAGCGAGGAGTTGGGCGAATAGATCTCGCCCACCTCCGACATCGCCGCCATGGCCGCCGGAAGGTCGGGATGACGGCCGGCGGCAACGGCGCCGAGCATTGCCGAGCCGAGCAGCACCGGCTCTGGCGACGTCGGCGCGTAGACCAGCTTGCCGGTGGTGTCGGCGATGAGCTGCCGCACCAGCGGGCTCTGTCCCGCGCCGCCGCTGATGGCGATCGTGTCGATCGTGATGCCGCAGGCGCGCATGGCTTCGAGGATCTGCCGGGCGCCGTAGCCGAGGCCGCAGAGGCCGGCGAGATAAAGCGCGACGAGGCTGTCGGCGCCGGTCGCCATGTCCAGGCCGGCGATCAGCCCGCGCGCGTCGGGATTGGCCAAGGGGGCGCGATTGCCGAGAAACTCGGGAACGACGTGCAGGCCGCCGATGAGCTTGTCGGCCCTGGATGCGCCGCCTCGCTGTTCAGCCTCCCGCGCCAGCCATTGGCTGAGGCTCTGGCCGTTTCGCGCCGCGACGCCGGCAAGCTCGGCAGCGGCTGGGTGCATGCCGACCAGGCGGTCGATGGCGGCGCCGGCCGCCGACTGGCCGCCTTCGTTCAGCCACAGGCCCGGCACCATGGCGGAGAAATAAGGCCCCCACACGCCAGGCACGAAGGCGGCCTGCTCGGTCGTCGTCATGGTGCAGGCGGAGGTGCCGAAGACATAGGCCATGCGCGTCGTCGCGCTGCCGGCGCCGCGCGCGCCGACCGAACCGATGCCGCCGGCGTGGGCGTCGATCATGCCGGCAGCGACCGGCGTTCCAGGCAAAAGGCCAAGCTCGGCCGCCGCCTCGTTCGTCAGGCCGTTGGCGAGAGCGCTCCCGGGCGCCACGATCTCGGTGCCGATGCGCTCGAATTTCTCGTCCGCCAGCGCGCCCAGCCCCACTTTACGGAAATAGGCGTCGTCCCATCGCGCCTCATGCGCGAGATAGGTCCATTTGCAGGTTACCGTGCAGGTCGAGCGCGCCAGGCCGCCGGTCGCCCGCCAGGTCAGGAAATCGGCGAGGTCCATGAACTGCCAGGCGTCAGCGAAAGTCCGCGGCATGTTCTCGGCGAGCCACAGGAGCTTCGGCGTTTCCATCTCCGGAGAGATGGCGCCGCCGACATAGGTGAGCACATCTTCGCCGGTGTCGTTGATGCGGCGCGCCTGCTCGGTGGCGCGGTGATCCATCCAGACGATGATGTTGCGCTCCGGATCGCCAGACAGGCTCACCGTTAGCGGCGCGCCGCCTCGTCCCAGAACGACAAGCGAGCAGGTCGCGTCGAAGCCAATGCCATGTACCGATTGCGCGGAAATGCCGGCGAGCGACACCGCCTCGCGGACAGCGGCCGCAACGGCGCGCCAGATGTCGTTGCTCGATTGCTCGACGATATGGCCTTCGGCGTGCCAGATGGCGATATCGGCCTTGGCGGATGCAAGCATGGCGCCGGCTTCATCAAAGACGCCGGCGCGGGCACTGCCGGTGCCGATGTCGATGCCGATGAAATGGCTGCTCATCATTCAACTCCGCGGCCGGTTGCGCCGATGTGCTTGGAGGTCATTACTGGGTGAGCCGCGCGGCCTGGCGCCTAGGCCGCTTTCGCCAGGTTGATGTTGTGCAGCGTCAGCCGCCGGAAATGCGAGGGCGTCATGCCCTTTTCGGCGAGGAACTGCCGGTTGAAGTTGGAAAGGGTGTTGTAGCCGACCTCGAAGCAGATGCTGGTGATCGGGGCCAGCTCGTCGCTCATCAGCATCTGGCAGGCCAGGTTGATGCGCAGCCGTTTCACATACTGCACCAAGGTCATGCCGGTGTGCTGGCGGAAGGAGCGCGAGAAGACGCTGGGCGACTGGCCTGCGATGCCGGCGAGATCGGTCTCACTGAAGGGCTGGGTCAGGTTCTCGCGCAGATAGGCAAGCGCCTTGTTGATGCCGGCCGACATGTAGCCCGACGGGTCCGGCAGATAGCTTGCGCTGGCGAGCATGCGCGCGCCCTCGGCACGGCTGAGCAGGCCCATCATCATCATGAACAGCTCGATGCGGCGCACGCCTTGCGAATTCATGATCTCTTCCATCAACGGCGCGAGCTGCCGGCTGGTCTGCCGGCTGAACTGCACGCCGCGGCGCGAGGCCTCCAACACCGGCGTCAGCGCCGCGAGCTCGGGGAAGGTGTTGATGGCGCCGTCGATGAAGCCCTCGTTGAACTGGATGATACGGCAGCGCAGCGGCACCGTCGCGTCCTTCGGCACATCGCTCACCCAATTGTGCGGCAGGTTGGGGCCGGTCAGCACGAGATTGCCCGGCTCGAACTCGCCGATGAAGTCGCCGACGAAATAGCGGCCGCGGGTGGCGACGATGAGGTGCAGCTCGTATTCCGGGTGGAAATGCCAGCGCACCGTGCGGAACGGATAGCCGTGCGACCAGGCGGTGAAAGATTCGCCCGGCCTGATCTGCACAAGCTCGAGATCAGGTTTCATCGCTGTTCCTCCCGTGTCGAGGCCATCAGCGCGATCGCCTCGCCGACGCGCTCCCCTCATCGGCCTCATGCCAGCCAGACTACTGAGCCGACGAAACCGGCGCCACTATGTTCCGGTGCCGTCATTGGTACTTTTTTGACTATCCTGAGCCTTCGCAACACCGGACCCTCGCGTCATAAGACGCCGAGCTCCTCGCTTGTGAAACGGAAGGCGGGACGTCGGGCGAAGCCGATGCTGTCGCTGCTTTCGAAGGCACTCGCCGATCCTGGCGATCCGTCCAGATCGCGAGAGGTTTGCCGGCAGGGCAGCAGGACAAGCCAGTTCCAATTTGACGGCGGAGGGAGCGTTGTGGCTTAGGAAGCTTCCGCCGCCATGCCGGCCGGTCAGGCAGCGTATCTCGCCACCACGCCGGGCTGCCTCGACCACTGCGCGTACCAGGCGTCGAAGAGCTTGATCTGCTGCTCGGCATAGCCGCGCTGGCTGTCGCTCAGCGCGTCCGTTTCGTTGAAATGCAGCCGGTACTCGGGATTCCCCTTCAAAACCATCATGTGCTTGAAATAGAGCACCAGGTCCGGACCCTCGTCGAAGGAGGACAGCACGGCAAGCGCGGCGTCCAGCTCCAGCGCCAGCCGGCGCGCTTCGGCATCGCCCTTCGCCGCCGCTTGGCTGAGGCCGACGAGATGCAGCACCTCCTTGGGCAGCACGTTGCCGATGCCGGTGATGGCGCCCGAGGCGCCGCAATTGACGAAGCCATGGAAGACGGCGGTGTCGACGCCGATCATGAGCGCGACTTCATCGTCACGGCTGGTGATGTTTTCCGCCGCATAGCGCAGGTCCGACGGGCCGCCGAATTCCTTGAAGCCAACCAGGTTCGGATGTTCGGCGCGCAGCGCGAAGAAGAGATCGGCGCGCGTGGCAAAACCGTAATAGGGGCTGTTGTAGATGACCGCCGGCAGGTCGGGGGCGGCGGCGAGGATGGCCTTGAAGTGGTGGCGCTGCGCCGTCACCGAGGGTCCGCGCGACAAGACGCGTGGGATCACCATCAGGCCGCGCGCGCCAACTTTCTGGGCGTGCGCGGCATGGGCCACGGCGCTGGCGGTGTTGACCGCGCCGGTGCCGACGATCACCGGCACGCCGGCCTTCACCAGCCGCTCGACGCCTTCCATGCGCTGCTCGTCGCTCAGCAGCGGCCAATCGCCCATGGATCCGCAATAGACGACCGCCGACATGCCGGCGGCGATCAGCTCGCGTCCCTTACGCGCGAGCGCCTCGAAGTCGGGCTGACGGTCGTTGGTGCAAGGCGTCATCAGCGCCGGCATGCAGCCGGAGAAGACAGTGGCGTTCATTCGGATTCTCCTTGAGCCTGGCATACAGATTGATCAGCATGCAGATTGATCAGTTTGTCCCGGAGCGGTACCGCTTGCCAAGCGGATAGTCGCGGTCGGCAGGGAGAAACAATGCGCACCAGATCCAGCATTCGCGTCGTCGGCTGCCATGCCGAGGGTGAGATCGGCGATGTCATCGTGGGCGGCGTCCTGCCGCCGGCGGGCCGCACTATGATGGAAAAGATGATCGCGATGGAGCGCGATCACGACCATATAAGGCGCATGCTGATCTGCGAGCCGCGCGGCAGCGTTGCCCGGCACGTCAATCTCCTGGTCCCCTCGACGCGCGAGGATTGCGTCGCCGGCGCAATCATCATGGAGCCGACGGAATATCCGCCGATGTCCGGCTCCAACACGATCTGCGTCGCCACTGTGCTGCTCGAGACCGGCATGGTGCCGATGAACGAGCCCGAGACGCGCTTCAAGCTCGACATGCCGGGCGGCGTCATCGAAGTGCGTGCCGAATGCCGCGACGGCAAGTGCCTGTCGATCACCTTGCGCAACGCGCCGGCCTTCGCCGAACGCCTCGATGCCAATATCGAGGTGGAAGGGCTCGGCACGCTGAAGGTCGACATCGCCTATGGCGGGATGTTCTACGCGATCGTCGACGCAGCCGCGCTCGGCTTCTCGGTCACACCCGACGAGGCCCGGGAATTGGCGGTTACCGGCGAGAAGGTCCGCCGCGCCGCGCGCGAGCAGCTCGATGTCGTGCATCCGGAATTCGACAATGTGCGCGGTGTGTCGATCGTGCAGTTCGCCATGCCGTTCCAGGGGCCGGGCAACGTCACGCGCAACACCTGCATCGTCTCGCCCGGACGCTCCGACCGCAGCCCGACCGGAACCGGCACGTCGGCCCGCATGGCCGTGCTGCAGGCCCGGGGCCTGATGAACGTCGGCGACGTTCTGATCCATGAATCGATCATCGGCTCACGTTTCACCGGCAGGATTCTCGAACTGGCCGAGGTTGCTGGACGCAAGGCGATCGTTCCGCAGATCACCGGCCGCGCCTGGATCACGGGCGAGCACAGCTACTATCTCGATCCGACGGATCCCTATCCGCAAGGCTATGTGCTGTCGGACACCTGGGGCACATCGACCTCGGTGAAACAGTAGCGCGATTGGGCGATGGGGGCGGACCGGCCGGAGAGGCAATGCCTGCCATGGTGTCCAGAGGCGCTTGACGGGGAGTCTCCGTCGGGATGGTCCTGTGTCGGACTCCCTGCCTCAAGGTGATCCGCGCCGAATCTGCCCCCCGCTCGGTGCGTTCCCAACTCACGATCGATGCGCCAGCCTGGCAGCGCTATTCCGGCAGCCCCGCCTTTCGCAAACCTTCTGCAAGCAGAGCCATATGGGCTGGGACGGCTGAAACGACGTCGGCGAGATTGGAAATTCGTTGGCCAGGATCGAGGGCGAGAATTCGGCTCACCACCTTTTGCGCGTCCTCGGTTCGGCAGGCGTGAGCATAGCTTGCAGCCGCATAGCGCAACGACCCCAAAAAGTCCGGCTTTTCCCGCAACGACCTTTCGGCCCAAGATGATGCCTCCTCAAATCGACCAGCGAAGAGATGAGCCACTGCAACCGCATTCTGCATATCGAACATGAGCGGGTCGACCGGGCTCATGCGTATCGCAGTCGCGAGGTGCTGGAGAGCGGTTTCCGTATCGCCGAGGTCGACTCTGACCCAGCCGCTGAATAGCCACGCGGTAGCCAGGTTCGGATTGAGCGCGAGCGCGCGATCAATGAACGCTGCCCCGCTATTGTTGTCGCCCACGACATACGCGAGCGCGTGCCCGCCGAGTGAGAGCGCAACCCCGTCATCCCTGCCCAAATCCACTGCCTTCAGAGCCAGGCGTTCTGTCTCGACGGTTTCCTGCTCATGATCGGCCATCCAGCCGTTCGCCTTGCGCATGACGGCACACCACGCGGCCATGCCGTATGCCGAGGCGAATTCAGGGTCGAGTTCGATGGCCTTGTAAAACAACTGAAGGGCGGTTGCGTTGGATTCCCTGGTCAACTGGTGGAGGCTTGCTATCCCGCGCAGATAATAGTCGTAAGCGTCAAGGTGCTCGGTCGGTTTGCGCTTGGCCCGCTCGATCTCTGCCTGTTCCAGCTTCGGAGCGATCGCTCCGACGACGCTCCGGGTCACTTCCTCCTGCAGGTCAAAAACGTCCTCCAGCCCGCCGTCGAAACGGTCGGCCCATAGATGTGCACCCGTTGCCGCATCGATAAGCTGCCCGGTAATGCGCACCCTGCTCGCCGCCTTGCGCACGCTCCCTTCAAGCACATAGCGCACACCAAGCTCGCGCCCGACCTGCTTAATGTCCACTGCCCGGCCCTTGTAAGTAAAGCTCGAGTTGCGCGCGATGACGAACAGCCAGCGCGTCCGGGACAGCGCGGTGATGATCTCCTCCACCATGCCGTCAGCGAAGTAGCCCTGCTCGGGGTCGCCACTGAGGTTGTCGAATGGCAAGACCGCAATGGACGGTTTTTCGGGAAGCGTCAGCCTCTCCCTTGTCGAGAATACCGAAGTTGGTTTTGCTCGACTGACCTGATAGGCGCGCACCGCCTCCACGATGTTGTGGACCTGATGGCTACCGAGGTCGGTGTAGGCATAGTCTAGTTTGCCCTTGACCTGCTCGTAGACGTTGCTCGCGACGCAGACGCCGCCAGGTTCTGCAAGCTTCTCGAGCCGCGCGGCGATGTTCACACCATCACCGTAGATTGTATCGTCCTCGGCAATCACGTCGCTCAGATTCACGCCCATACGGAAAGTCATGCGCTTGTCTTCGGGCAAACTTGCATTGTGAGCAGCCAATCCCTCCTGGGCTTCGACCGCACACTGCACCGCGTGGACTGCGCTGGCGAATTCGACAAGAAGGCTGTCGCCAGCGGAACCGACGATGCGTCCGTGGGACTCTGTGATCTTGGGCTCGATCACTTCGGCGCGAAGCCTCTTCAGCTGTGCAAGCGTGCCAACCTCGTCGGCTCCCATGAGGCGGCTGTAGCCGACGACGTCGGCAGCAAGGATTGCGGTGAGGCGTCGCTCCATGCTTGTGTCCTGCCTCTTCCATAGGTCGAAGCTCCGGGCGGCGAGCGTATTCTAGTCCTACCTCGAATGCGAGCGTGCAGTGCCGGCGCCAGCAGCGATCAACTCACCACGTCGCTTGGGCCATTCCTAACACGGCGTCGTTTATCGTCCGATCGCGGCTGCTGCCGAAGGGCTAATTTTGGTCAGGTCACGACTATGTCCCCGTTCAACCGAACGTCCGCTTTTGAAAGATCCGTAGCCTGAACCAGCCAGTCCGCTGTCGCCATTGACATGATTTCGAATTACTCCCGCAGCTATAAAATTCACCGCCCAATCCGCCTGCATCACAGACGCCGAGCGAGGTACGCACACTCTCAGCTGGTTTCGTCGTGGCGGAGGTTCAAAGCAATAGGTGAGTCACGTATGGCCGCTTTGCGCCGCATCTCGTCGTCGCGTGGACCCTACCCGCACCCCAATAGCAGACATCTGAGCGAACAGGCGAAGGTGGGACGTTTGCGCCCTCAACGGACATTGATCGATGGAACCCACGGGCATTGCCCTCATAGTCAAAAGACGAGCCTATATCCTGACGGGAGCAAGCCGGCGATCCAAAGCAATGCGCTCTTTAGTCGGGAAGGCCAGCCTTGCGGTAGCCTTCGACGAAGCGCTGGAGCACTTCCTCGTCGTCGAATGGCTGCGATGTTGCCCAATGCCTGATGCTGAAATGGGGATTGCTCATCATGAAGAATTCCGCTTCCTGACGGGCTTCATCCAGGCGCCCGACCTGCGCGAGGGCTGCCGCCAGCATGCGCCGCGACGTGGTGCGGTAGGTTTCCGGTTTGCGTAAAGCCTCGACCGCGGATTGATAGTCCCCGAGCGCATAGTAGGCTTGGCCTGCCATCCAATAGTACCACCCCGGTGGGTGCGGATTGAGCCGCAAAGCCCGCTTCACGAATTCGACGCCCTTGACCGCGTCGCCCCTCAAGGTGATGAGATCCGAGCGCATCGCCCAGGCATCGGCATGATTGGGATCGAGCTTGAAGGTCGTCTCGAATTCGGCATCCGATTCCGCGTATCGCCGTTCGTGACCAAGTATGATGCCCAGCCCCCAGCGGTTCCCGGCATCGTTAGGGTCGAGCGCCACAGCCCGCTGCGCTTCAGCCAGTGCGCGAGGCTGGTTGGTTTCCTTCGGCTCGTTCCAGAACAGCCAGCCGAGCCAAAGATTGAGGGCCAGCAAGCTATGTGCTTCGGCATAGTCGGGATCGAGTCCGATCGCCTTTTCCAGGAGCATGCGCGCTTCCCGCGCGCCTAACCCGGTCTGAAAACTGACGCCGCGGGCTCGCACGCAGAGGTCATAGGCTTCGAGACTTGTCGGCCGTTTGCGCGCCGGCTGTCCGGCCAATCGGCCGACAAGGGCTTCGACGATCTTGGCCGTGACCTCGTCCTGCACCGCAAAGATATCCTCGAGGCTGCTGTCGTAGCGCTCGGCCCAGATATGATCGCCGCCGATCGCGTCGATCAACTGCGCATTGATGCGCACGCGCGCCGCAGCACGCCGGGCGCTGCCTTCAACCACATAGCGCACCCCAAGATCACGCGCGGCCAAACGCACATCGACCGACCGCCCCTTGTAAGCAAAGGTCGAGTTGCGCGCGATGACGAAGAGGCCGGCTGAGCGAGACAGGTCGGTGATCAGGTCTTCGGTCAAGCCGTCGACAAAGGTTTCCTGCTCCGGATCGTTGCTCATGTTGGTGAAAGGCAAAACCGCGATTGAGGGCTTGTCGGGCAATTCCAGCGATGCCAGTCGCCCGACCGGAGCCGCTCTCGGAAGCTGCAGGTTCACGCGATAGCAGTATATCGGCTCGGCTATGTTCTTCACCCGCTGCTCGCCCATGGGCTCGAACGCAAACGCTAGCTTCTGCCTGACCTCCTTGGACACCTTCTCCGAAACGCAGATGCCACCGGGCTCGGCGAGTTGTTGGAGGCGCGACGCCACATTCACGCCCTCGCCATAGCGATCGTCCCCTTCGACGATCACTTCCCCAAGGTTGATTCCGATCCGGACTTCGAAGCGCTGGTCTTCGGCGACGCTCGCATTACGTTCCGCCATGCCGCGCTGAAGCGTGACCGCGCATTCGACCGCATCTACCACGCTGCCGAACTCCGCCAGCAGGCCGTCTCCCATCAGCTTGAAGATTCGCCCGTGTCGCGTCTCGATTTCCGGCTCGAACAGCTCTTTGCGGCCACGTTTCAGCCGATCGAAGGTGCCCGCTTCATCCGCCTCCATGAGCGCCGAGTACCCTACGACATCGATGGCAAGGATGGCAGCGAGCTTCCGCTCCATGTTGAGCCCCAGTCAAGATTCGCGACACGCAAGCCGCAGACCCGAGGCAGGTAGGGACCGGCGCTTCCAGCGTGCCCTCTCCGGCCCATCATACCACAGATCACGCTTCTTGAGGTATGACTCGCGCGACGCCTTGGCGATCCTGCCGCAGCGCCACTGACGAGCGAGTCCCACCTTCCCTACCGCTTGTTCGCGGCAGTTGCCTCGCAATGGGACTGTGACGGCTTCGGGTCCAATCCAGGACCTAGCTCCATCGGTTTAAATGTCCGCTATTCGCTCCGCGTACGCCAGAACCAGCCAGTCCGCCCTCGTGAAGAGTTTCGGGCGCCGGCAGGCGTACGAAAGTCCCCGAGGAAGGAACCCGCGGGCCACAGGCGATGGCTATGGGGATTTCGATTTTCGGCAGATGTCGGCGATGGCGCGACCGCCGTCGGGA
>NZ_SRUU01000128.1 GCF_004791585.1 Mesorhizobium sp. M1C.F.Ca.ET.210.01.1.1 | reverse complement strand
GCACGCAAGAGGCGATCAGCTTCTCACAACTGAAGCCGGAATTCGAGAAGGCCGGCGCCGTCGTCATTGGCCTGTCGCCCGACAGCGCCAAGAAACACGACAAGTTCAAGTCGAAATACGATCTCACCATCGATCTTGCCGCCGACGAGGAGCGCAAGGTGATCGAGGCCTACCATCTGTGGGTCGAGAAATCGATGTATGGCCGCAAATACATGGGTGTCGAGCGCGCGACGTTCCTGATCGGACGCGACGGACGGATCGCCAGGATTTGGCGCAAGGTCCGCGTCAAGGGCCATGCCGAGGCCGTGCTGGAAGCCGTTCGCGCGCTCTGAACGTCGCCAAAGCCCACCAAAGCAATCGACAATTATGACGCTACTCGTCAG
>NZ_SRUU01000127.1 GCF_004791585.1 Mesorhizobium sp. M1C.F.Ca.ET.210.01.1.1 | reverse complement strand
ATTGCCGATCATGTCGGCGGGGCGCTTTTGGCTTTAGGTCCGGTTGGCATAGGCGCGCTTCTCCTGTGCGCTCTTGCAGAGCTCATCCAATTTGTCTCGAACCCGATCGTTATCAAGCAGTAGCTTGGCGCGCCGGAAACCTCTGCTACGAAGCTCCGATTCGATGGCTTGCCACCCTTCATAGTCGCCAGATGTGGCAAGTTTCCCGGCCTCACGCCACATACGCACGTCACGCCCTCGGGACACGCCCTTTCTCCCATGCTTTTGCGCTAAGCATATAGGAGGTCGGGCCGATATGAGAAACGCGTACTGCGCGGCGATGAGGATCTAGTCAACACTCATCCAAATGGATCCTGTGGCCGCATAGGCCTAAGTTCCGACGAC
>NZ_SRUU01000126.1 GCF_004791585.1 Mesorhizobium sp. M1C.F.Ca.ET.210.01.1.1 | reverse complement strand
TCTGATCTCAATTGGCTGGCTGACCCACAGCGCGCCGATCCTGGATATTGGCCTCGACTATCGGAGCTCATGATCGCACGACGAACGGACGGCAGCGGGCTGATAGAGTTTCCGATCCCTGTCAATCGGCCAGGAAAGAAGCCGTAAAGGCCGGAACCCCCCAGGAACAGGAAGAGATGCACGCATCGAACTCGACGAAGACAATGCCACAGGCGCAATCCAATGATTGTGGGATGTGGACCCTAGAAAAGGCGCAGGCGCTGCACGACGCACCTTCAACAATCTTCTGTTCCTGGCGCAAACCGTTCACCGCCAGAATTTCGATCCCAACAAGGTCCAGCTGAGCCGGCTTCTTAGCATCAAAACAGGTGGATGCCCGGAGGATTGCGGC
>NZ_SRUU01000125.1 GCF_004791585.1 Mesorhizobium sp. M1C.F.Ca.ET.210.01.1.1 | reverse complement strand
GCCGAAGCCTGCCGTCGATCCGGCCACGCCCGCCGCTTCGACGCCGCAGGCCAGCGAGCCGCTGAAGAACGGCGCGACGGTATTGCCTGGCGTCGAGACACCTGAAGCGACGCCGGCGGCGCCCATCTTCCCGGCGATGACCGACGATGCCGTTGTGGCGCCGGCAGTTGCCGCTGCAACGGCGGCGCCGCAGAAGGTGGACGCCAAGAAGCCGGCCGCGGCGAAGACTGCCAAGGCACCCGCAACCGTGGCGAAGGCTGCGAAGGCGCAGGCAAAGCCGACGCCGGTGAAAGCCGCCAAGCCAGCCGCACCAGCAAAGACAACGAAGCCGGCCGCAACCAAGCCGGCGAGCAAGGCTGAAGTGAAGGCGGCGCCAGTGACGAAGCCGGCGAC
>NZ_SRUU01000124.1 GCF_004791585.1 Mesorhizobium sp. M1C.F.Ca.ET.210.01.1.1 | reverse complement strand
CATTCAAGGAGTTCGCGAAGCGGTGGTAGAGGCCGCTGTGTTCGCCATATCCATGCAGAAAGACGATCTGCGCAGTGGGCTTCAGCGGAGCCCAGTGGCGGTAGTAGACCTGTCCGGAAGCGCCCTCAAACCTTGGCATCGACCACCTGTGGCGGATTACTTCGTTACGGGGCAAGCCCGTTGAGGATCATGTCCATGGGAATGTCGGCGCTTGGATAGCCGCCGACAAGGATCACATTGGCATGCACGCGATAGTCGCCCGTCTGGACAAACAGCTTGCACCGATCGCGAAGGTCATAATAATCCGGGATGTAAGGCACTTCGTAGACGTGTTTCTCATCGAAGAGCCTGGACAGCATGGCGAAGCCATCAGGATTTGCACCGCGCATGTCCTTG
>NZ_SRUU01000123.1 GCF_004791585.1 Mesorhizobium sp. M1C.F.Ca.ET.210.01.1.1 | reverse complement strand
GCCGCCACATCGCGCGTCTCCTGCGGATGGCGCGGGAACATCATCTGGTAGAGGATCAGCGAATCCTTGCCCGGCGCGAAGAGATCCGCAAGCTTCACCTTCGCCGGCCGGCCTTGGTCATCGAGAGCGTCGAACACATAGTGCTGCGGCACCAGCCCGCCCTGCGGCAGAGCGCGTCGCGCCTCGGCCACCGCCTCCATGGCGCGGCGCAGCTCGATTTCCTTGCGCAGCAGCTTTTCGCGGGCGGTGCGGTATCTGGCGGATTCATTGGGAAAGGTGATCATGATCGTCTCCTTCGCGCCGGCGTCCCGCCGCGCGTTGCTCTACGACCCAAGGACGCGCGTCCTGGACGCGTTCCGACATTTTTTACGCCGGAACCAGGCGTGCTTTGCGGTATT
>NZ_SRUU01000122.1 GCF_004791585.1 Mesorhizobium sp. M1C.F.Ca.ET.210.01.1.1 | reverse complement strand
CCGCAATGCCTGGAGCACGTCGGCGTTGAGCAACGGATCGATCCCTTTGAGCATGATGGTCCTCGTGAAGTGCGTTTGAGATCAGAGACGCTTGCCGGTCTCGGCGTCGAACAGATGGATATGGTCGAGCCTTGGCCGAAGTTTCAGCGTATCGCCGGGCTTGAAGTCGTGGCGCTCGCGAAACAGCGCCACCATCTCCCCCTCGCCGAAGCGCACGAACACCAGAGTCTCCGAGCCGGTCGGCTCGACCACCGCGACAGTGACCGGAATCCCCGCCTCGGACAGCCTCAGGTGCTCGGGCCGTATTCCCAGCACCACCGGTTCGCCATTGCTGATCGACGGCGTCGCCGCCAAAGGCACGGAAATCTCGCCTGCGCCGCGAAAGGATGGCGAGCCATC
>NZ_SRUU01000121.1 GCF_004791585.1 Mesorhizobium sp. M1C.F.Ca.ET.210.01.1.1 | reverse complement strand
GTGCCACCACTCCGTTGCGCCAGCGATGGCGAAGCCGATGCCCGCCTCGATCGCCTTTTGGATGTCCGGGTCGGATGAGAATGCGGATGCGTCGTCCGCGCCGAACAAGCCGCGGGCGACAAGGGCGGCGGCGAGATAGCGCAGCGCGATGCGGATAATGACGGCAATCATTGGCAGAGCACTCCGAAGAGATTGCAGGGAAGATAAGTGGCCCAAGCGGTGAGCGAGCCGAGCGCCAGGGCGATCAAAGCGAGGATGCCGGCTGCCCCGGCGCGCGTGGATCCTGGCTGTGCGGCGGGCGCCTGCGCCGTGGCGGGCGATCCGCCGACCGGCGATGCCGCGGGCGCTGCGCCATCGGCGGCAGCTTGCACCGGCGGCCCGGCTGCCGTCGTCTGCTGCGGC
>NZ_SRUU01000120.1 GCF_004791585.1 Mesorhizobium sp. M1C.F.Ca.ET.210.01.1.1 | reverse complement strand
TGGGCAACGACGGTGGCCTGCACCTGATCGACTGGGATGGGCTGTCGCTGGCACCGCGCGAGCGCGACCTGATGTTCATCGGCGGCGCGGTCGGCGGGCGCTGGGGCCGCGAGAACCCGTTGGGATTCGAGGAGGGCTATGGCAGCGACCGAGGTGATCCGCGCTGGATTGCCTGGTACCGGCACTGGCGCATCCTGCAGGACCTGATCGAGTTCCAGCAGGTGCTGCTGGGCAGTGATGGCGAGGTCGAGAAGCTGAAGGCGAAGGGCTACAAGGTCGAGCGGGTGTGTACCGCATGCAGTGCGAAACGCTGACGCATCGTTGGCGTGGTTCCAAGCAAACCGGCGCGCCAGGGGCGCGCCGTTTTCGTTCCCGCCGGTGCTGCAGCTCAGCGGCGGGTCTTGCCGCC
>NZ_SRUU01000119.1 GCF_004791585.1 Mesorhizobium sp. M1C.F.Ca.ET.210.01.1.1 | reverse complement strand
TTGTCCTGGCTGACATGGCCGAAGGCGACGATCTCGTAATTCCGCTCTTCGATCTGAGCCGACTGCTGGAAACGCGCATATTCGCCGAACGCGAAATCAGCCGTCGGCTCCCGATCGAACGCTGCGAGAAACCGTTCCAGCGCCGTCGGGTGCGCGACATCGTCGTCATCGAACACCCAGACGAAGTCCCCCTTGCAATGCCTCAGGGCGAAGTTCAGCGCCGTCGACTTGCCGCCATTTTCCTTGCGGTAATATTCCACCGGAGCGGGGAAAGAGGCGGCCACCGCGCTGGTGTTGTCGGTCGAGCCGTCGTCGACGATCAGAATCTGATCCGGCACCACAGTCTGCTTGAGCAGGCTGGCGATGGCTTCGGGCAGGTACTTCTCACGGTTGAAGGTGGGGACAATGACGG
>NZ_SRUU01000011.1 GCF_004791585.1 Mesorhizobium sp. M1C.F.Ca.ET.210.01.1.1 | reverse complement strand
CTCGATCAGCACCTCGCCATCGCGCGGACCCTCGAGGTCCACCTCCATGATCTCCAGCGGCTTTCCGGCACCAACGGCAACTGCGGCGCGCGTCTTCATGAGGCATTCCTCCCAAGGCAATCGAAGAACTTCAAGTTCCGGCGGGCTTGAGGCCTGCCTCGCAACAAAAAATACCGCTCCCAAGCCGCAGTGAGTTCGCGATAATCGAACGGTCCACCTGATAAGTCTATTCTACAAAAGGTCCCCCCAACCCTCTCCCGCTTCGAGCCCGCTGCGTTATCGACGCGGTGCCGACCTAGGGCATCAATCCGGAACTTTCCGCGCGATTTCGGCAAGCCGTGATCCGCATTGTCGCTTGCCCCCGGACACGAGGCAAATTGGACTAAAGCAGAAAGCTTGCAAGGTTTGATAAATCCAGCACTTCCGCTAAGTTCGCCGCGGGCACCTTGGCTTGGCGCCGGTCCGGCACGATCGGGCTTCGGCGCAAGAACGGGCAGTGTTATCGATGACGAGCGCGGTGCCGAGCACTCTCGCGGCCTTTTTGTGCCTTCTTGTCCTGGTCGCCAACGTTTCCGGCGCGGCCGCCCAGGAAGCGGCGGGCAAGCAACCGATCGCAACGGCCAGGCCTGAAAAGAAGATCACCGAAATCAAGATCGGCTATTTGCGGGCTTACGCGCCGCAGCTGACGCTTTCGCTGCTCGACCAGCCGCCGAGTGACGAGGGTATTGCTGGCGCCAAGGTGGCGATCGGCGATAACAACACGACCGGAACGTTCCTCGGCCAGAAATTCAGCCTCGACATCGCCGAGGTAAAGCCGACGTCCGATGCGGTCCAGGCATTCGATGACCTGATCGCCAAGGGCGATCGTTATGTGGTCGCGGACCTCTCGGCCAGGCAGTTGCTGTCGATCGCCGACATCGCGCGCGACAAGGGTGTGCTGATCTTCAACATCGGCGCCACCGACGACAGTCTGCGCGAGGAGGACTGCCGCATAAACGTTTTCCACATCGCGCCGACGCGCAGCATGCTGGCCGACGCGCTGGCGCAGTACCTCATGGTGAAGAAATGGCCGAATTGGGTGCTGCTCTATGGCTCCCATGAACAGGATCATCTCTACGCCGATGCGTTGCGCCGCGCGGCGGCGCGCTTCGGCGCCCAGATCGTGGCGGAGAAGGAATTCAAGGATACCGGCACGGCAAGGCGCACCGACACCGGCGCCACGCAGATCCAGCAGCAGATTTCCGTATTCACGCAGGACCTGCCGGAGCATGACGTGGTGCTGGTCGCCGACGAAAGCGAGGTATTCGGAACCTATGTGCCCTACCGCACCTGGACGCCGCGGCCGGTCGCAGGCACAGCCGGTCTCGTGGCATCGTCATGGCACCCCGCGAGTGAGCAGTGGGGCGGCATCCAGATGCAAAGCCGCTTCCTGAGGACGACAGGCCGGCGAATGCTATCCAAGGACATGTCGGCCTGGACGGCCGTGCGGGCCGTCGGCGAAGCCGCCACGCGCACCAATGGCGACGATCCGAAAAAGATAAGCGACTACATCCGCTCGGACGATTTCTCGGTGGCCGCCTTCAAGGGACAGAAGCTGACCTTCCGCAAATGGAACCTTCAGCTGCGCCAGCCGATACTGCTCGGCGATGCCAAGTCGGTCGTCTCGACCTCGCCACAGGAGGGCTATCTCCACCAGGTTTCCGAGCTCGACACGCTCGGCGTCGACCAGCCGGAGACGAAATGCGCCCTTAGGTAAAATCAATCGGGAGGAATTTCGGTGCAGGGACGAGCGTGTGCACTCGCCTTTCTCGCGGCCGGCCTCATGGCAGGTCCGGCGTCGGCCTATACAGCCTATGTCTCCAACGAGAAGGACAACACCATGACCGTCGTCGACACGGCGACGATGAAGGTGATCAAGACCGTCGATGTCGGGCAGAGGCCGCGCGGCATCACGATCTCGCCCGACGGCAAGTTCGTCTATCTGTGCGCCAGCGACAACGACACGGTCCAGATCATCGATACCTCGAGCCTTCAAATAGTAGGCGAGCTGCCTTCCGGGCCCGATCCTGAATTGTTCGTGCTCTCACCTGACGGCAAGACGCTTTATATCGCCAACGAGGACGACAATCTGGTCACCGTCGTCGATGTCGAGAGCAAGGCGGTGCTTTCGGAGATCCCGGTCGGCGTCGAGCCGGAAGGCATGGGTGTCAGCCCCGACGGCAAGACCATGGTCAACACCTCGGAAACCACCAGCATGGCGCATTTCATCGATACTCAAAGCCATGAGCTGACTGACAACGTGCTGGTCGATACACGCCCGCGCTTCGCCGAATTCAAGCCCGACGGCTCCCAGGTCTGGGTCAGCGCCGAGGTCGGCGGTACGGTAAGCGTCATCGACAATGCCAAGCGGCAGGTCGTGAAGAAAATCCAGTTCGCGATCAATGGATTGCGGGCTGAAACCATCCAGCCTGTCGGCATCGCCATAAGCGCCGACGGCAAGAAGGCCTATATCGCGCTCGGCCCGGCAAATCATGTCGCCGTGGTCAACACCGAAACCTACGAGGTGGAAAAATACATCCTCGTCGGCCAGCGCGTCTGGCATCTGGCCTTCACCCCCGATCAGAAGACGATGATCACCACGAACGGCAACTCGAACGACATCACCTTCATCGACACGGCGACCGATGAGCCGGTCCAGTCGCTCACCGTAGGCCAGCAGCCATGGGGCGTGGCCATATCGCCCAAGTAGCGATCTTGCAGGCAAACCAGGAGGTCTCTTTCATGAAGATCCGTCGCGCGATTGCCTTCGCCGTTCTGGTCGGACTGACGGTTGTCCCACTCGCGGCCCATGCAGACGACGATGATGCCGCGAAGGTGACGCGATCCAGCAAGAACCTTCCCGAGCTGGTCCTGGGCTCCGACAAATCCAGCTACGACGTCAACCGGGCGGATTTCGAACTGGTCGCAGGCCAGGGCTATCGCTGGAAGATCTCTTCCCACGGCGGCTTCGAATACAAGTTCATGACCGATCTCTGGCGCAACGTCTGGATCGACCAAATCGTGATAAACGATCTCGAAGTGCACATGGCCGGCGCGCCGGCCTGGCTCGAATTCGACGACGCGGGAACCATATTGGTTCAGTTCCACACCGTGCGCCCCGGCGAATACACCTGGTCCGTTCCCGACCTTGCCGACAAGGGCCTCAAGGGAAAGATCACAATCAAATGAGAACGGGGCGATAAGCGTGCAGCATGTAAGGACAAGCGGATCGCGGGATGAGACGACGGCGCTCGACGTCGCCGGCGTCAGCCATTCCTATGGCCCGAAGCGGGCGCTCGACGACGTCTCGTTTTCGATCGCGCCGGCGACTTTCACTGCCCTGCTCGGCCTCAACGGCGCCGGCAAGACAACTCTGTTCTCGTTGATCAGCCACCTTTACGACACTCGCCGCGGATCGATCCGCATCTTCGGCCACGACGTCAGCCGTGCTTCCGGCGAGGCGCTCAGACGTGTCGGCATCGTGTTCCAGGCGCGAACGCTCGACCTCGATCTGAGCGTTTACCAGAACCTCTCCTATCACGCCTCGCTGCACGGCATCGGCCGGCATGAAGCCCGGCAGCGCATCACCGCCCTGCTTGAAACGGTCGACATGCAGGACCGCGAGCATGACAAGGCTCGTTCTCTTTCAGGCGGCCAGATGCGGCGCATCGAGATCGCCAGAGCACTGCTCCACCGCCCTTCCCTGCTGCTGCTCGACGAGGCGACTGTCGGTCTCGACATCCAGTCCCGTGCTGGCATTCTTGTCACCATCCGCAAGCTGGTCGAAACCGAGGGCATCGGCGTGCTTTGGGCCACCCATCTGATCGACGAGGTCGATGACAGCGACCACGTCGTGGTGCTGCGCCAGGGTGACCTGGTCGCCAAGGGCAAGGTGGCCGACGTGGTCAAGGCAAGCGGTTCCGGTTCGATCGGCGAGGCCTTTTCGAAGCTCAGCCGCAGCCAGGCGGCCAGCATCGCGGAGATCTCGCCATGAGCACTTCCGCAATGCCGGAAAAGGTTGCCGCCGTCATGCCGGCGGCGTCCGGCGCGTTCGGCCTTCGTCACTATCTCATCTGCCTCAAAGGTGTCGTCGTTCGGGAATGCCTGCGCTTCCTGCACCAGCGCGAGCGTTTCATCTCATCGCTGGTTCGACCGCTCGTCTGGCTATTCATTTTTGCCGCCGGATTCCGCCAGGTGCTCGGCGTTTCGATCATCCCGCCCTACAAGACCTACGTGCTCTACGAGGTCTACATCACGCCAGGCTTGTGCGGCATGATCCTGCTGTTCTCGGGCATGCAGTCTTCGCTGTCGATGGTCTACGACCGCGAGATGGGCAACATGCGCATCCTGCTGGTCAGTCCATTCCCCCGCTGGTACCTGCTGCTGTCGAAGATGCTCGCCGGCGTTTCCGTATCGATCGCGCAGGTCTATGCGTTCCTGATCGTTGCCTGGTTCTGGGGCGTCAAGGCGCCGCTGCTCGGCTATCTGTTCGTGCTGCCGGCCCTGTTCCTGTCGGGCATGATGCTTTGCGCGCTCGGCATGCTTTTGTCCTCGATGATCAAGCAGCTCGAAAACTTCGCCGGCATCATGAACTTCGTCATCTTTCCAGGCTATTTCGCTTCTCCAGCGCTCTACCCTTTGTGGCGTATCCAGGAAGCGAGCCCGCTGCTTTACAAGCTCTGCCTCGCCAATCCCTTCACCTACGCCGTCGAACTGATCCGCTTCGCCTTCTACGGGCAGGTCGATTGGGTGTCGCTGGGTGTCGTGGCCGGCTGCACGCTGCTGTTCCTGGGAGGCGCCATCATCGCCTATGACCCTTCGCGCGGCCTGATAACCCGCAAACAGGGAGGAAATGGTTGATGGAAAGGATGAGCCTTGTTCGCAGCCTGGTTGCGGCTGCAATGCTCGTGCCGCACGCCAGCGCCATGGCCGCGAACGCCGATCCGGACTGGCCCTGCGTGCAGCGCAAGGTGCCGCAGCTCTCACTCGGCCAGGTCTGGAACGGACCGGAGCTTCCGCCAGCGGCGAAGGACTGGGCGGAGGACCCTTCGGTCTCCGCCTTGGTCGAAGAGGTGGCGGCTCGCAGGCTGCAGATTGCGGACGCGCAGAAGAAGATCAGCGATTTTGCGGCCTCCCTGCCGGCCGAGCAGCTTGCGCCGAAAATGACGATGCTCGTGCAGGGCATGTTCGACCACATGGACGCCGAGCGTTCGCACGTGATTTCCGGCATTTCCCGATACGCCCACAAGCAGCTGGAAATGGCCGCCGCATTGCGCAAGCAAGCGTCCGATGTCGATCAGTTGCGGGCAAAACCCGACGCGGATCAGGACGAGGTCGAGCGGCGGACCGACCAACTGAATTTCGCGACGCGAATCTTCAACGAGCGTGTGCAGTCTCTGACTTACGTCTGCGATGTGCCGACCATAATCGAGCAGCGGCTTTATCAGTTGTCCAAGACTGTGTCGGAAACGCTTGCAGCGAAGAAATAGGGCCCGCTTGAAGCGCGTCGCGTCGAAACGGGTTCACGCGACGCGCTTCAAATTCTTGTTTTGATGCGTGTCGTTCCCAAAACCGCTGCGCGCTTTTGAGCGACATGCATTGGAAGCCCCGTCAGGTTCCCCGGCCGGGCAGCACACGCCAGCGCTGCACGAAATAGCCGGGATGTGTCTCCAACCAATGGGCGACAAGCGGCTGCGCCTGCATGAAAGCTACCCCGGGATTCATGGCTAGGCCGTCCGCCATTTCCTCGCGTTGCTCGCAGGTCTGCGGCACCGACGTCATGCAGACCATCATCACGATTGTATAAAGCATTGCCCCTTCCCCTTCGTATTCCCGAACCCCACGCCCGGGACGCGTAGCGATTTGTCGGCAGGGTTGGCTGCTCTTCCGTGTTGCCGAGAACTGCGTGCCCTACCCTTCCATAAGCAATAAGCAATATAACATGGGGGCCTGCCGACCACCATCGGCAGCAGCCCGTTCTTCACGCCCTTCCAGGCCCTTTTCGCACGATCTCGACGGCAGATATGTCAGGCGTTTCACTTCGGCCGTTTTCCGGCCGCCCACGCTTGTTGCGTCGGCGCGGCTTCATTCGCTTCGGCATGCGGATACAGTTTGCCGAACAGGGGCAGGTATGTTGCGCCCTTGCGCATCAGGAAGTCGTTGAAGGTCGCCATAGCCGGCGAGATCACGTGATCGGTACGCATCACCGAATACCATTGCCGGCGGATCGGCATGCCGACCACGTCGAGAATAACCAGCCGCCCGGCTTCCGTTTCCGCGGCAATGGTGTGGGCGGAGATAAATGCAATGCCGAGGCCTGCCATCACCGCCTGCTTGATCGTCTCGTTCGAACCCATCTCGACGCCGAGATCGTCGATCCGGCCAGGCACGTCGCTCAGGAATATCTCCAGCGAGATGCGCGTGCCTGAGCCTGGCTCGCGGATAAGGAAATGCTCCTCGGCGATCCTTTCCTTGGAAATGTCGCGTGCCGACGCTAGCGGGTGTTCCGGCGGCGCGATGATAACCAGCGGATGATCGCCGAAAACCGAAGCGCGCACCGAAACTTCCTTGGGCGGACGACCCATCAGCGCGATATCGATGTCGTGGCTCTTCAGGCTGTCGATTGTCTCTGCGCGATTGCCGATGGCAAGCCGCATATCGATGTCGGGATGCTCCTTCATGAAGCCGGCCATGAGCCGCGGCGCGAAATATTTGGCGGTGGAAACGACGCCGAGCCTCAGGCTGCCGGTGCGCACGCCCTTGATGGCATCCATCTCATCTTCGAGCAGGCGAAGCCGCTCCTCGATGGCCTGCGCCGCCTCGACGAAGGCCAGCCCTGCGGCGGTGGGACGCATGCCGTCCGACGTGCGGTCGAACAAGGCCAGCCGGAACTCCTCCTCCACTTGTCGCAACTGGATCGTCACCGCTGGAGGAGAAAGGCCTAACACCTTGGCCGCGCTGACGATTTTCCCGTGGCTGGCGATTGCCTGAACGGCCTTGAACTGCTTGAGCGTGAGGTTTTTCATAAGGTACAATAAATTCTTTTTACTGCCTAAGTAAAGTTATTGAATTTTACTTATCACGGATCCTTTGGTTCCATCTCCCCATCCTGCCTCGAGGAGACACGGCCGGGAGGTTACGATGCCAGCGGCAACGCTCGACGCTTTTCTGAACTCCTATCTCGGCGATCCGCCCGACGAACGCCGCAGCGCGGTCGTGGCCACCATCCGTCAGCTGACGCAAGCAGCCACCAAGGTCCGCAATGCCATCAACCAAGGGGCGCTCGGCAGCGCTTTTGCCGGGATCCGCGGCGCCAATGCCGACGGCGATGTCCAGAAGGATCTCGACATCTTCGCCGACGACATCTTCCTCGACGCCATGCGCCACGCTCCGGTCGCGCTCTATGCGTCTGAGGAGCTGGAGCAGCCGGTCCTGCTCGACAGGCAAGCTCCCCTCGCAATCGCCATCGATCCGCTGGACGGTTCTTCCAACATCGACACCAACGTGTCGATCGGGACTATCTTCTCCCTCCTCCCTGCAACTGGCGCGCCGGACGTCAATCCGGCCGCCTCTTTTCTGCAGGCAGGCGTGAGCATGCTGGGCGCCGGGTTCTTCATCTACGGGCCGCAGCTGGCGCTCGTTCTGTCGCTCGGCAGCGGCACGCATGCATTCGTGCATTCGACCAGGCTGGGCACCTTTGTCCAGGCCTACGAAAGCCGGATCATCCCGCAGCGGACCCAGGAGTTCGCCATCAACGCCGCCAATTACCGCCACTGGGACGAGGCCGTGCGCCTCTATGTCGACGACTGTCTGGAAGGCACCGAAGGTCCTCGGGAGAAGGACTTCAACATGCGCTGGATCGCCTCGCTTGTCGCCGACTGCTATCGCATATTGATGCGCGGCGGCGTGTTTCTGTATCCCGGCGACCAACGCAGGGGCTACCGCCAAGGCCGGCTTCGGCTGGTCTATGAGGCCAACCCGATTGCCTTCCTGGTCGAACAGGCGGCCGGTGCCGCGACCGATACGATCACCCGCATCCTCGAAATCCAACCCGAGAGCCTGCATCAGCGCATACCCGTGGTCTTCGGATCCGCGCGCGAAGTCGCGCGGATCGCCCGCTACCACACCGAACCCAGCGCCATCGGCGAGCGTGCGCCGCTGTTCAGCCGCCGCGGACTTTTCAGGGCCTGAGCGTCATGTCGGCAAAGCACCCCATCATCACCATCACCGGGTCGTCGGGCGCTGGCACAACCTCGGTAAAGCGCATCTTCGAGCTGATCTTCCGGCGCGAGAACATCGAGGCTGCCTTCATCGAGGGCGATGCCTTTCATCGCTACGACCGCATGGCTATGAAGGCAGAGGTCACCGCGCAGGAAAAGGCGGGCAACCCGAATTTCACACATTTCCATGCCGAGGCCAACGAGCTCGGAATCCTCGAAGGGGTGTTCGAGGAATACGGCCGCCGGGGGACCGGAAGGACCCGCACCTACGTCCATGACGAGGACGAGGAGAAGCTGTACGGCACACCGCCGGGCAATTTCACCGAATGGCGCGAGTTCGACCCAAGCGACCTGCTCTTCTACGAAGGCCTGCATGGCTGCGTCGTCACCGACAAGATCAACCTGGCCAGGCATGCGGACCTCAAGATCGGCGTGGTGCCGGTCATAAATCTCGAATGGATCCAGAAGATCCATCGCGACCGAGCAACGCGCGGCTATTCCACCGAGGCGGTGATGGACGTGATCCTGCGCCGAATGCCGGACTATGTCCGCTACATCGTCCCGCAATTCTCGCAGACCGCGATCAACTTCCAGCGCGTGCCGATCGTCGACACGTCCAACCCGTTCATCGCACGCTGGATTCCAACCCCCGACGAATCGATGCTGGTCATCCGTTTCGCCAATCCTCGCGGCATCGATTTCCCTTACCTGCTTTCAATGATCCACGACTCGTTCATGTCGCGGCCGAATTCCATAGTGGTGCCAGGCAACAAGCTCGACCTTGCCATGCAGCTGATCCTGACGCCGCTCATCCTGCAATTGATCGAACGCAAGAAGCGTGTGTCGTGAGGAGGACGCCATGACCAGCCTGGCAGCATTGAAGTCCGTCGCCGCCGCCGTCTCCGAGCGCGACATGGCGAACGCTATCCGCGCGCTGGCCATGGACAGCGTGCAGAAGGCCAATTCCGGGCATCCGGGCATGCCGATGGGCATGGCCGACGTCGCGACGGTATTGTTCGGCCGCTTCATCAACATCGACCCGCAAGTTCCGGACTGGCCTGATCGCGACCGCTTCGTGCTTTCAGCCGGCCACGGCTCGATGCTGCAATATGCGCTGCATTACCTGCTCGGCTACGAAGACATGCCGATCGAGGAATTGCAGCGGTTCCGTCAGCTGGGCAGCCGTACCGCCGGACATCCGGAGCATGGCCACGCGCTTGGCATCGAGACGACGACCGGTCCGCTCGGGCAAGGAATCTCGACCGCTGTCGGCATGGCGCTGGCCGAACGCATGCTTGCTGCCCGCCACGGCGCCGACCTCGTCGGTCACTACACTTATGTGATCGCCGGAGACGGCTGCCTGCAGGAAGGCATCAGCCACGAGGCGATCGACCTCGCGGGTCACCTGAAGCTCTCCCGCCTGATCGTCCTCTGGGACGACAACGCGATCTCCATCGACGGACCGACCTCGCTGTCGACATCGATGGACCAGCCAGCCCGGTTCAAAGCCGCGGGATGGCTTGTCCAGTCGGTTGACGGCCACGACATGGAGGCCATCGCTGCGGCAATCGACGCCGCGCGGCAGTCGGATCGGCCATCTTTGATCGCCTGCCGCACGGTGATCGGCAAGGGCGCGCCCAACCTGGGCGGCTCGGAAAAGACGCATGGCGCGCCGCTGGGCGATGCGGAGATAGCCGCGACGCGCGAGAACATCGGCTGGGCCTACGCTCCGTTCGAGGTTCCGGACGATATCCTTTGCGCATGGCGCGAGATTGCCGAGCGCGGGCAGGCGGCGCGGCGCGCCTGGGAGCAGCGGCTTGCCGCCTCGCCGCGGCGGGAGGCCTTCGAGCGCGCGATCGGCGGCAAGTTTCCCGACGCGGTGTTCGAGGCCCTTGGCGCCTTCCGCAAGGAACATGTCGAGAAGGCGACAAAGGTTGCAACGCGCAAAGCCTCCGAGATGGCGCTTGCCGCGATCAACGACGCAACCGAGCTTACGGTTGGCGGCTCCGCCGATCTGACGCATTCGAACCTGACGATCACCAAAGGCATGGATCGCATAGCGCGAGGCAGCTATGCAGGCCGCTACATTCACTACGGCATTCGCGAGCACGGCATGGCCGCGGCCATGAACGGCATCGCACTGCATGGCGGGTTCGTTCCCTACGGCGGCACCTTTCTGTGCTTCGCCGACTATGCGCGCGGCGCGATGCGGCTCTCGGCGCTCATGAGCCGGCGTGTCGTCTATGTGATGACGCATGATTCCATCGGTCTCGGCGAGGACGGCCCGACCCATCAGCCGGTCGAGCACCTGGCGATGCTGCGGGCGACACCGAACCTCAACGTCTTCCGTCCGGCCGACATCATCGAAACCGCGGAATGCTGGGAACTGGCGCTGAAGAGCGAGACGCGTCCGAGCGTGCTGGTGCTCTCGCGCCAGAACCTGCCGATGCTGCGCCCGGCACACAGCGACGAAAACCGGTCCAGCCGGGGCGCATACATCCTGCGCGAGCCATCCGAGCACCGCGCCGTGACGCTGATCGCGACCGGCTCGGAAGTCGAGATCGCCCTTGCCGCCGCCGAGCGGCTGCAAACCCAGCACGGCATCGCCGCCGCAGTCGTCTCGATGCCGTGCTGGGAACTGTTCGAGGAACAGGACGCCGATTACCGGAAGTCCGTCCTCGGTTCCGCGCCGCGCGTTGCCGTTGAGGCGGCCGCGCGTCTCGGCTGGGACCGCTGGATCGGCGACACGGGCGCTTTTGTCGGCATGACCGGCTTCGGCGCCAGTGCTCCCGCCCCGGACCTCTACCGGCATTTCGACATCATACCCGAAGCCGTCGTGGCAGCGGCGCTGAAGCTCATCATCTAGGAGGACCGACAATGGCCCGCATCACCCTTCGCCAGCTTCTCGACCATGCCGCCGAGCACGGCTACGGCGTGCCGGCGTTCAACATCAACAACATGGAACAGGGCCTCGCCATCATGGAAGCAGCCAGGGCCTGCGACGCGCCGGTGATCATCCAGGCCTCGCGCGGCGCCCGCTCCTATGCCAACGACATCATGCTGGCCAAGATGATGGAGGCGCTGACCGAGATGCATCCGGCCATTCCACTGTGCATCCATCAGGATCACGGCAACAGCGAAGCCACCTGTCTTTCGGCGATCCGCCGCGGCTTCACATCGGTGATGATGGACGGCTCATTGATGGCGGACGCCAAGACCCCGGCGACATACGACTACAACGTCGCTATCACCGAGCGCGTCGCGCGCATGGCGCATTGGGTCGGCGCTTCCGTCGAAGGCGAGCTCGGCGTGCTCGGCTCGCTGGAAACCGGCCACGGCGAGGTCGAGGACGGTCACGGCGCAGAGGGCGCGCTATCGCACGACCAGCTCCTGACCGACCCCGACCAGGCGGTCGACTTCGTGACCGCCACCCGCGTCGATGCGCTGGCGATCGCCTGCGGCACTTCCCACGGCGCTTACAAGTTCACGCGCAGGCCGGACGGCGACATCCTGGCCATGCAGGTGATCGAGGCGATCCACGAGAAGCTGCCGAACACGCATCTGGTCATGCACGGTTCGTCCTCCGTGCCGCAGGAACTGCAGGACATCATCAACAAGTATGGTGGCGAGATGCCCCAGACCTTCGGCGTTCCGGTCGAGGAGATCGAGCGCGGCATCCGCCACGGCGTGCGCAAGGTCAACATCGACACCGATTGCCGCATGGCCATGGCCGGACAGTTCCGCCGCATTGCTACGCAGGATCCGCGCGAATTCGATCCGCGCAAATTCCTCAAGCCAGCCATGGATGCCTTGCGCGACCTCTGCCGTGATCGTTTCGAGCGCTTCGGCACTGCGGGCAGCGCCTCGAAGATCAAGGTCATCGCCATGGACGAGATGGCGAAACGCTACGCCGCGGGAAAACTCGACCCGCAAATCGCAACCGCGAAAGCCGCCTGAGCGGCGGTCCGCCAAAAAGGAAGGGACCAGCGCCATGCCCAACAGATCCGAAACCGTAACCGGCAAGGACCGCTACAGATCCGGTGTCATGGAATACAAGAAGATGGGCTATTGGGAGCCCGACTACGAGCCGAAGGACACCGACATAGTCTCGGTGTTCAGGATCACGCCGCAGGACGGCGTCGACCCGATTGAGGCCGCCGCAGCCGTCGCCGGCGAATCCTCTACCGCGACCTGGACGGTGGTCTGGACCGACCGGCTGACGGCGACGGAAAAATACCGCGCCAAGGCCTATCGGGTCGACCCGGTGCCGAACGCCCCCGGGCAGTATTTCGCCTATATCGCCTATGACCTCGACCTGTTCGAGCCCGGTTCGATCGCCAATCTTTCGGCGTCGATCATCGGCAACGTCTTCGGCTTCAAGCCGTTGAAGGCGTTGCGGCTGGAAGACATGCGTTTTCCGGTCGCCTACGTGAAGACCTTCCAGGGTCCTGCGACCGGCATCGTCGTCGAGCGCGAGCGCCTCGACAAGTTCGGCCGCCCGTTGCTCGGCGCCACCGTCAAGCCGAAGCTTGGCCTTTCGGGCCGCAACTACGGCCGTGTCGTCTATGAGGCGCTGAAGGGCGGGCTCGATTTCACCAAGGACGACGAGAACATCAACTCGCAGCCCTTCATGCATTGGCGCGAGCGTTTTCTCTACTGCATGGAGGCGGTCAACAAGGCGCAGGCCGAGACCGGTGAGATCAAGGGGACCTATCTCAACGTCACGGCGGCCACCATGGAGGACATGTACGAACGGGCCGACTTCGCCAAGGAACTCGGCTCCAACATCGTCATGATCGACCTCGTGATCGGCTACACGGCAATTCAGTCGATGGCGAAATGGGCGCGCAGGAACGACATGATCCTGCACCTGCATCGCGCCGGGCACTCGACCTACACGCGGCAGAAGTCGCACGGCGTCTCCTTCCGCGTCATCGCCAAATGGATGCGGCTTGCCGGCGTCGACCACATCCATGCCGGCACCGTCGTCGGCAAGCTGGAAGGCGATCCCGCGACGACAAGGGGTTACTACGACATCTGCCGCGAGAACCATAACCCGATGAAACTGGAGAACGGCATCTTCTTCGACCAGAACTGGGCGTCGCTCAACAAGCTGATGCCGGTGGCGTCGGGAGGCATCCATGCCGGCCAGATGCATCAGCTCATCGACCTGCTCGGCGAAGACGTCGTGCTCCAGTTCGGCGGCGGCACCATCGGCCATCCGATGGGGATCGCTGCCGGCGCCACGGCCAATCGGGTTGCCCTCGAATGCATGATCCTCGCCCGCAACGAGGGCCGCGACTATGTGCGGGAAGGACCGCAGATCCTGGAGAACGCAGCCAAAACCTGCCTGCCGCTGCGACAGGCCCTCGATGTCTGGAAGGACGTGACATTCAACTACGCCTCGACCGACACGCCGGACTTTGTCCCCGTGGCAACGGCCGCCGAATAAGGAGACGGACAATGCGCATCACCCAAGGGGCCTTTTCCTTCCTGCCCGACCTGACCCACGACCAGATCCGCGCGCAGGTGCAGTATTGCATCGACAACAAATGGGCCGTCAGCCTCGAGTTCACCGACGAGCCGCACCCGCGCAACACCTACTGGGACATGTGGGGCCACCCGATGTTCGACAATCCCGACGCAGCGGCGCTGATGATGGAGCTGAACGCATGCCGCAAGATCTATGGCGACCGCTATATCCGCGTCGTCGCCTTCGATTCCTCGCATGGCTGGGAATCGGTGAAGCTCTCCTTCATCGTCAATCGTCCGGCCGAGGAACCCGGCTATCGGCTCGATCGGCAAGAGGCCGCGGGCCGCATGATCCGCTACACCACCAGGCCCTATGCCGCCGACAGGCCGGCTGGAGCAAGGTACGGCTGACCATCGGGACGAGAGGAGAATGCCATGTCGGCCCCTGCCCTTGCCGAAACGGAAGTGCCTCAAAACGCCGTCCCGGCGGCGATCGACCTGCGCGGGGAATTCGAGACTTCCGGCGTCAAGGACGTCTTGGCGGAGCTCGACCGCGAGCTGATCGGGCTCGCCCCGGTCAAAAGACGCATCCGCGAGACGGCAGCGCTCCTGCTGGTCGAGCGGGCGCGCCGCCGCATGGGCCTGGCGCACGAAACGCCGACACTACATATGAGCTTCACCGGCAATCCGGGCACCGGCAAGACCACCGTCGCATTGCGAATGGCTGACCTGCTGCATCGGCTGGGCTATGTCCGCAAGGGCCATCTGGTTTCGGTGACGCGCGACGACCTGGTCGGCCAGTATATCGGCCACACTGCCCCGAAGACCAAGGAGATCCTGAAGAAGGCGATGGGCGGCGTGCTGTTCATCGACGAGGCCTACTATCTCTATCGCCCCGAGAACGAGCGCGATTACGGCCAGGAGGCGATCGAGATCCTGCTGCAGGTGATGGAGAACCAGCGCGACGATCTGGTGGTGATCCTCGCCGGCTACGCGCAGCGGATGGACCGCTTCTTCGAAAGCAATCCGGGATTCCGCTCGCGCATCGCCCACCACATCGACTTTCCCGACTATTCCGACGACGAGCTTCTCAGGATCGCGGAACAAATGCTCGACCAGCAAAATTACCTGTTCGACACGAAGGCAACTACCGCAATGGCCGACTACATCGCTCGCCGCCGCGCGCAGCCGCATTTCGCCAATGCCCGCTCGATCCGCAACGCGCTCGACCGGGCAAGGCTGCGGCAGGCCAACCGCCTGTTCGAGAGCGCCAAGGGACCGCTCGACGCCAAGGCGCTGTCGACGATCTCGGCCGAGGACATCACCGCCAGCCGGGTGTTCGCGCGAAAGCCCGGCGAAGGAGAAAGCAAATGACCGGAAAGACCATCATCGCCCCTTCCGTTCTGTCGTCAGATTTCTCGCGGCTCGGCGACGAGGTCGAAGCGGTCGCGCAGGCAGGCGCCGATTGGATCCATCTCGACGTGATGGACGGGCATTTCGTGCCCAACATCACCTTCGGCCCGCCGGTGATCAAGACGATCCGCGATCGAACGGACAAGGCCTTCGACTGTCATCTGATGATCGCGCCGGCCGATCCCTATCTCGCCGCTTTCGCCGACGCCGGTTGCGACATCATCACGGTGCATGCAGAGGCCGGGCCGCATCTCGACCGTTCGCTGCAAGCGATCAGGAGCCTTGGCAAGAAGGCCGGCGTGTCGCTTAATCCCTCCACGCCGGAAAGCGTCATCGAGTATGTTCTCGACCGGCTCGATCTGGTGCTTCTGATGACGGTCAATCCCGGTTTCGGCGGCCAGGCCTTCATTTCGGCGGTCATCGACAAGGTCAGGCGTGTCAAGGCGCTCGTCGGCCAACGTCCGATCGACATCGAGATCGACGGTGGCGTCACGCCCGAGACGGCTCCCCTGGTCACCGCGGCCGGCGCCAATGTGCTCGTCGCAGGATCTGCCGTCTTCAAGGGTGGCACCGAGGCCGCCTATCGCGCCAATATCGGCGCGATCAGACAGGCGGCCGACGGAGCGATCCGGCGAACCGCGTGAACTGCTTGGAGGATGATATGGCCGCAATCCCACCTGTCTGCGCTTTCGGCTGGCACGCCGTCGATGCCGTTTTGCCCGGCATCGACGGCAGATCGCATTCGATCTTCGGCCAAGCCGGACCCAACGGACTGGTCGTCGCCTTCATCTGCAATCACTGCCCCTATGTGAAGGCGGTGATTTCACGCATCGTGCGTGATGCCGGCGACCTCAGGGCCGAAGGGATCGGCTTTGTCGCGATCAACTCCAATGATGCCGACGCCTATCCGGACGATTCCTTCGACAACATGAAGCGCTTCGCCAGGGCGAACGTTTTCACCTTCCCGTACCTCCATGATGAGTCGCAGGCAGTGGCGAGCGCCTATGGAGCCGTGTGCACGCCGGACTTCTTCGGCCTCAACAGCGCGTTGACGCTGCAATATCGTGGCCGGCTGGACGCATCGCGGCGGGACGCCGGACCGCCCGGCCTGAGGCGCGATCTGTTCGAGGCGATGAAGCAGGTTGCCCGAACCGGTGACGGACCGCCTGACCAGATCGCTTCGATCGGCTGCTCGATCAAATGGAAGGAGGCCGCATGAACGTCGGCGCAAGCAGGCAGTTTCGGTCGCAGCGGGCGATCCTGTTCGATCTCGACGGCACGCTGGTCGATTCGGCGCCCGACATCGCGACGGCCGTCAACGAACTGCTGGGCGCCAGCGACCTGCCGCCGCTGCGCGTGGATCAGGTCAAGGCAATGATCGGCGGCGGCGTGAGGAAGTTGGTCGAGCGAGCCTTTGCAGCCTCAGGGTCCCCGCTTGCGGACAGCGCGCTCGAGGAAGCCAATCGAGACATGGCGCCGATCTACCGCAGGCATCTGACCCGCCTGACGAGGCTGATGCCCGGCGTCAGGGAGGTTCTCACCCACTTCCATCTGAACGGCATGGCCATGGGCGTTGTCACCAACAAGCCGCAATTGGCCACGCGCGAAATCCTGTTGCATTTCCACTTGACGGAATATCTCGGCGCGATCGTCGGCGGAGACGCGGTGACACAGCTGAAACCGGCGCCTGATGCGCTGCTGCTGGCGCTCGACAAGCTTGGGGTCGGCCCCGCCGACGCGCTGATGGTGGGAGACAGCAGCAGCGACGTCGGCGCCGCGCGCGCCGCCGGCATGCCCGTCGTTCTGCTGCGCGGCGGCTACACCCAGATCCCCGTCGAAGAGCTTGGCGCAGACCTTGTTTGCGCCAGCCTGCTCGATCTGCCTTCCGCGATGCAGAGGCTGCGGGCCGCGGCCTGACAGACAGCATCGATTACGATGGCAGTCGCCGGCCGATCGCAAATCGAACGGTCGGCGAAGCGGCTACTTCGAGAATTGCTTGAGATAGGCGATGACGTTGGCCACGTCCTTGTCGTCCTTGAGGCCGGCAAACGCCATCTTCGTGCCTTTCACCATGGCCTTTGGATCATGGAGATAGGTCGTCAGCGTCGGTTCGTCCCATTTCACGCCGGATTTTCCGACCGCAACCATGGCCTGGGAATAGCTGAACCCCGGATGCGTGCCGGCGGTGCGGCCGATGACTCCGTTCAACGACGGGCCGACCTTGTTCTGGTCCTTGTCCGCCACGTGGCAGACCTTGCATTTGGTGAAGACCTTCTCACCTGCCGCGGCATCCTGCGCCTGGGATTGGCTCGTGCTGAAAGTCACCAGGAATACGACGGCGAAAAAGGCGATAGCGCGCATGGCAATTCCCTCATTGATCGTCAAGATGCCCGGCGCCTGTAAGACCGAAAAGCTAACCGGCGGATGGCGGAAGTCAATCATACGAAGGTCCAGAACAACTCCGGCACCGGAGACAGGCTACCTTGTACTTTCGCCTTTGTTGACGGCCTCAGAGCGAGTGCGTAGCCTCAGGTCATTCCGGATTCCCACGGGCACCTTGGGACACCGGTCAGGCCGGTTTCATCCGGACTGAGATTTTGCCCAGGCAATGGGGGCGGCGGCATTTCGCCAGAGCGGGCGTTTTCGCGCGCAAGAGGTGCTGAATGAATATGGTCGACCTCATATTGACGGTTTGCCTGAGTGCCAATCCTGGTGATTGCCGTAACGAACATCTCTATTTCGAGAGCCGCGGCTCTCTGTTCCAATGCATGATCCTGGCGCCCAGCGAAATCGCGAAATGGTCGCAGGAACACCCCACCCTCAAGGTCAGGCGCTGGAAATGCGCTTTTCCGACGAAGGACCAGTCGATCTGACCGCGCCCCTGGTTTGTTGCAGTCCCGGGAGGAACACGATGATTTCGCGGCGGGAAACGCTCCGTCTGGCGGCCCTTGGAACGGCCGCGATGTTTGGCTCACACGCCATTGCCGCCTCCGCCGCGTCCAAGCTCCGCATCGGCGTGCTGAAGTTCGGCACGGTGAGCTGGGAGCTTGACACGCTGAAGGAACACAAGCTCGACGCGGCAAACGGGATCGATCTGGATGTCATCTATTTCGCCGGAGAGGATGCGACCAATGTCGCGATGCTGGCAGGCGCGATCGACATGATCGTGACCGATTGGCTGTGGGTCTCGCGCCAGCGTTCGGCTGGCGGCGATGTCACATTGGCCCCCTATTCGACGGCCGTCGGAGCGATAATGGTGAAGGACGCATCGCCAATCCGCACGATCGCCGGCCTCAAGGGAAAGAAGATCGGCGTCGCCGGCGGGGCGCTCGACAAGAGCTGGCTGCTGATACAGGCGCTGGCCAGGCGCGATCACGGCCTCGACCTGCCGGCGACAAGCGACGTCGTCTTTGGCGCGCCGCCGCTGATTTCGGAAAAGGCAAATCAGGGAGAGCTCGATGCGGTGCTCGATTTCTGGCATTTTTGCGCCCGGCTCGAGGCCAACGGATTCCGTCGGCTGATCGGCGCCGACGATGCGGAGACAGCGCTCGGAGCTTCGGGCCCGGTATCCGCGCTCGGCTATGTATTCCACGACAAATGGGCGAACGAAAATCCGCAAGCCGTCCGCGGCTTCCTCAAGGCTTCAGCGCAGGCCAAGGATCTGCTGGCAAGATCCGACGAAGAGTGGCTGCGTCTTGCGCCGATTGTCCGCTCTGAAGGCAAGGAACTGGCAAAGCTGCGCGACCGCTATCGCCAGGGCATTCCCAGGCGCCCGGTCGCCGAGGAAGCGGTCGATGCCGGCAGGCTCTACCGGGTGCTGGCCGGGATCGGCGGCGAAAAGCTGGTCGGCAGCGCGCCGGAGATGGCGCCGGGCACGTTCTGGCAGGAGCCCTCGAAATGACCGCAGGAGATACCGGCGATCGCACGCCTGGCGGCTCGGCCGACATTTCCACCCGTTCCGGCCCCGCAGCGGCGCTGATGCCCGCGCTGACGGTGACGATCTCCCTGCTCGGGCTCTGCTTGCTGTGGAGCCTGGCGGCGAATGCCTGGCCGAGCCGTGCCTTTCCGGGTCCGGAAGAGGTTTGGCAGGTACTGCTGAGAGAGGCGGCGAGCGGCGACCTTTTCTACCATCTCGGTGCAACGCTGGGCCGGGTTGCCGCGGCATACCTCGTCGCCATGATCGCCGGATCGGTGATCGGGATTCTCCTCGGCAGCTATCGCGGCGCGGACCGGTTCTTCAATCCCTGGGTAATCCTGTTCCTCAATATCCCCGCGCTGGTGATCATCGTGCTGGCCTATATCTGGTTCGGCCTCAACGAGGTCGCGGCGATAGGCGCGGTTGCCGTGAACAAGATCCCGAACGTCGTGGTGACCATGCGCGAAGGCGCCAGGGCGCTGGACCCGCGTTACGCCGAAATGGCGGCAGTCTACCGCTTCGGCCCCCTCGACCGCGTCCGCCATATCCTGCTGCCGCAACTGCAGCCCTACCTGGCCGCGGCCTCGCGCTCAGGCATCGCCCTCATATGGAAGATCGTCCTGGTGGTCGAACTGCTCGGCCGCTCCAACGGCGTGGGCTTCCAGATCTATCTCTATTTCCAGCTTTTCGACGTCGCTGCCATTCTCGCCTACACGCTGGCGTTCGTGGCCGTGATGCTTGTCGTCGAACTTCTTCTGGTGCAGCCCGTTGAACGACATGCAACCCGTTGGCGCCGCCGTCCCGCTTAGGGTCGACATCGCCGAAAAGACCTTCAGGTCCGCGCAAGGCGTCTCGGTCACGGCGCTCAAGAACCTTTCCTTCGAGGTCCGGCAAGGCGAGTTCGCTTGCCTGCTCGGACCATCGGGCTGCGGCAAGACCACGACGCTGCGTATTCTGCTTGGGCTCGATAAGCAGTTTTCCGGATCCTTCCAACTGCCTGAAGTCGGTTCGCACCGCATAGCCGCTGTGTTCCAGGAACCCACCCTGCTGCCCTGGCGGACGGTGGAGCAGAATGTCAGGCTGGCGCTGCCGAAAGACCTGCGAACGAAAAATCTCGACGGGCTGTTTGCCTCGCTCGGTCTTACCGGCATGCGCTCACTCTATCCGGCGGAGCTCTCGCTTGGCCTTGCGCGAAGGGCGGCACTTGCGAGGGCTTTCGCGACCGAACCGGCTGTGCTTTTCCTGGACGAGCCCTTCGTCTCGCTTGACGGGCGGACCGCCGAGCAGCTCCGGCGCCTGCTTCTTGCGGTCTGGTCGGCCCGGCCCACGACCGCCCTTATGGTGACGCACAATCTGACCGAGGCCCTGACGCTCTCGGATCGCATCATCGTGCTCGCGCCGCGGCCCGCGCATGTGCTCGGCATTTTCGATGTAAGCCTACCGAGGCAACACCGCAGCCCAGACGCGACGGGCGACCTTTTGCGGTCGTTCCATCAAACATTTCCAGGCGTGACCTGATCGCCCGCAGTGAGCGGGATACCCCTTGAAGGAGTCGAATCAGAAGCAACGCACGTCGGCTTCCGCCTGCGCACGCTTCAGCTCCGTTCGCGCGGCTTTCGCCGGCGCGCTTTCGCGGAACAAGCCCGCATTCTCACCTGTCGTCAGAGACATGCTCTTGAAGGTCTCGGCCCTCTCGTAGTGGTCGTAAGGGATGATCGAGGCGATGACGTCGATCGAGCAGGAACAGCTCTCCAACGCCTGACGTGTCTGGCCATTCGTCTGCATGCAGCCGAGCACATAGTCGACAATCGTCGCCGTCGGATAGTCTCCCGCCGCGCCGGCCGGATTTGCAAGCGCCATTGTCGACGAAAGGAAGAGCGGCAGGATCGAAAATCCGACATATCTGGCCATGAGAAATTCCTCCTATTGCCTGGGCGCGGCGCAGCGCGACGGCATTATCGCTGCCCAGTTGGCGACATGCCGTACGCCCGGTCAAGTTCTCACCACCCCCGTATAGGACCAAAGGAGGAATGCTTTGCCCTCCGACATCAGCGCTTCAGGGCGGCCTCACGGTCGGTCAGGCGCCCCAAATTCCTGAGTAGTTTTCGCGACTCATCCACTACTGTCAACCAAAAAATGTCAGAAAGATGTGATTGAAAAACACTGATTAAATACATCGTGAAGCTTTTCATAGGAAAAATACGAAGAAATAGGAATTTTGTGTGAGAAAATTTCGCTCTTATACCATCGGCCTATCTTCGTTTTAGTCAGTTTTTATTATTCTTCTTCATGTTGCATTGCAATATATAGATGCTGCAGCGCACGCTCCAAGCGGGGGTTTTTCCTTGCCTGATATTTTGCAATGACATAGCCTTACCTCGTTTCCGGCTTCAAGGATGCCGCTGTAATTCGGGAACGGCGGTAGTCTTTCGTAGGCCAATTGGGCGGGTGCAGGCTAGAGCTGACTTGGTGGAGGGCAGAAATGCGCCTCTGCTATTGACAGCTTAGGTTGTGACAGCTGCCGGAAATACTTCCCACGATGAATCGCTTTGCCGGGCTCTTGCGAGCCTGAAGACTGATTTCTTGTTGTCAACCTGGGAGGAATTTGATGCGAGCACTTACGCAAGCTACCTACATCGCAACGACCTCTGCGCTACTGTCGTTCGGCGCGTCCTATATAGCGTCAGCCAACGAAGAACTCGCGAAAATGGCCGAAAACCCGAAAGATTGGGTGATGCAGACTGGCGATTACGCCAACACCCGATACTCCAAGCTCAAGCAGATCACCAAGGAAAACGTGAAGAATCTGCAGGTCAAGTGGACCTTCTCGACTGGCGTGCTGCGCGGCCATGAGGGTGGACCGCTGATCATCGGCGACGTGATGTATGTTCACACACCCTTCCCCAACATCGTCTACGCCCTCGATCTCAACAACGACGGGAAGATCCTCTGGAAATACGAGCCCAAGCAAGACACGAACGTCATTCCGATCATGTGCTGCGACACGGTCAATCGCGGCGTCGCTTACGGGGACGGCAAGATCATTCTCAACCAGGCCGACACCACCGTCGTTGCGCTCGATGCCAAGACCGGCAAGGTCGTGTGGTCGGTCAAGAACGGCGAGAACACGGACGGCGGAAAGGGTGAATCCGGGACTTCGGCGCCCGTGGTCGTCAAGGACAAGGTTCTCGTTGGTGTCTCCGGCGCGGAGTTCGGTGTCCGCGGTTGGTTGGCCGCGTACAATCTGAAGGACGGCAAGCTCGCCTGGAAGGCCTATTCGGAAGGTCCGGATGCCGACACCCTGCTCGACCCCGAAAAGACCACGCAACTTGGCAAGCCGGTGGGAAAGGACTCCGGCACGAGTACTTGGGAAGGCGAGCAGTGGAAGACCGGCGGCGGCACGACATGGGGATGGTATTCCTATGATCCCAAGCTGAACCTCGTCTATTACGGCACCGGCAATCCCTCGACCTGGAACCCGGTCCAGCGCCCCGGCGACAATCGCTGGTCGATGACGATCTTCGCCCGCGATGCCGACACCGGCAAGGCGAAATGGGTCTACCAGATGACCCCGCATGACGAGTGGGACTATGACGGCATCAACGAGATGATCCTCGTCGACGGCATGGAGGTCAAAGGCAAGAAGCATGACGTGCTGGTGCATTTCGACCGCAACGGCTTCGCCTACACCATGGATCGCGCCAGCGGCGAGCTTCTCGTTGCCAAGAAATACGATCCGGCGGTGAACTGGGCGACTGAGGTCAACATGGACCCCAAGAGCAAGGAATACGGCCGTCCGCAGGTCGTGGCGAAATATTCGACGCAGCAGAACGGCGAAGACACCAACTCGACGGGCATCTGCCCGGCAGCGCTTGGAACCAAGGACCAGCAGCCGGCCGCATACTCGCCGAAGACCGGACTGTTCTATGTGCCGACCAACCATGTCTGCATGGACTATGAGCCATATAAGGTGAGCTACACGGCCGGCCAGCCTTATGTGGGCGCCACGGTGTCGATGTATCCCGCACCCGGCGGTGACGGCAATATGGGCAACTTCATTGCCTGGGATGCTGCCAAAGGCGAGATCGTCTGGTCGAAGCCCGAGCAGTTCTCGGTGTGGTCGGGCGCCCTGGCGACCGCCGGCGACGTCATCTTCTACGGCACGCTCGAAGGCTACATCAAGGCGGTCGATGAGAAGGGCAAGGAACTCTACAAGTTCAAGACCCCGTCCGGCATCATCGGCAACGTCACCCCCTTCGAGCACAACGGCAAACAGTACATCGCCGTGCTGTCCGGCGTCGGCGGATGGGCCGGCATCGGCCTCGCCGGCGGGTTGCTGTCACCCGACAACGCGGCTGCCTGGCATGGCGCCGTCGATCAGGGCCGCGCTCAAGGCGATCAGGCCGCAGTGGTTGGAACCGCAGGCCTGGGAGCAGTCGGTGGCTACGCAGCACTTGCCGACTACACCACGCTGGGCGGCCAGCTGACCGTCTTCGGTCTTCCGGACTGATATCCGGAAACGGCCTTAGAGACCGAAGGCCTGAATATTCGAGAGCCCGGATCTCCCGGAGGTATTCCCGGGCTCTCGATTTGCCGCGCAACCGAAACATCGATCAACGCTGCTGCGCGACGGCAAACCCTTTGTCCTTTGGCAAAAGAAGGAAGCGTCTGAATGTTTGTTCGCATTGCAATTTCCGTTCTCGCCCTGGCTCTTCTGCCTCTGGCCGGCTCAAGTCTGGCGCGGGCCGAGGACAGCGCCGAAAAAGCCAAGGCGGTGAAGGAAGAGGGCGGCAAATATTTGGATGCGGATGGAAATCCAACTTACAAAATCGAAAACGGAACCGTGGATTGGTACACCTTCAGCGGCTATCGCCGCTATCACTCGGACTGCCATGTCTGCCACGGACAGGACGGAACGGGTTCGAGCTACGCGCCGGCCCTGGCGAACAGCCTGAAAAACATCGACTACCCCACTTTCCTCTCGATCGTCGCCCAGGGCCGCAAGAATACCGGCAACGGCAAGGAAAACGTCATGCCTGCCTTCGGCGACAACAAGAACGTCTATTGCTACCTGGACGATCTCTACATCTATCTGCGCGCCCGCGCCGATGGCGTTGCACCCCGCGGAAGACCGCCCAAGCACGAAGACAAGGCTAAGGCGGCGAAGGATGCCGAAGCATCATGCATGGGTGGGTGACATGAACGGCCGTGACGCATCCAGCCTGCGTGTCGTCTTGCTGATCCTCGGCGCACTCGCCATGTCGCCGTCGAACGCCCAGGCGCAAGGCGCAGGCCTCGGGGCAGCGGGCGAACTGGTCGATCCGGATACACTGCGCGTCTGCGCCGATCCTTCGAACATGCCGTTCACCGACCAGAGCGGCCAAGGTTTCGAGAACAAGCTGGCCGAGCTGGTTGCCAGGAAGACGGGAAGGAAGTCGGTCGCCTACACCTGGTTTCCGACCGTCATAGGCTTCGTGCGCAACACTCTTGCCGCCAACCGATGCGACGTCATCATGGGTTATGCCCAGGGTGATGAACTGGTGCAGAACACCAACGCCTACTATCGCTCCTCCTACGTGCTTGTTCATCCGAAGGGCGACGATCTCGAGGGTGTCGAGACGATCGAGGATCCGAAACTCACCGGCAAGAGGATTGGCATCGTCGAACGCACGCCGCCAACCGCCAACATGGCCGCCAACAAACTCTTGCGAACGGCAAAAATCTACCCGCTGACCGTCGATACGCGCGTCACCCCGTCGATGGGAGAGGTTGTGATCAAGGACATGCTTGCCGGCAAGATAGACGCGGCGATCCTGTGGGGACCGATGGCAGGCTACTATGCCAGGCAACTCAATGCGGACGTTGCGATCGTCCCGCTGGTCAAGGAAAGGACCGGCTCGCGCATGTCCTACCGCATCACCATGGGGGTACGTCCATCCGACCAGGAATGGAAGCGCACGCTCAACAAAGTGATCCGGGAGAACCAGGCAGAGATCAACAAGCTCCTGCTCGACTACAACGTGCCGCTGATCGACGAACATGACAACCCGATCACGGCGACGCCGGGGTGAGCCTGAGCGGCGCGAAACGGGACAGGCGATGGAGGAAAGGAACTGATCTGCGAGGCCGATTTTTTTGTTGTTTGAGAACCCAGTGTTTCATTTGTCCATTTGTGAAGTGATGGACGAGCCATTGCATAGCCCGCAATGGCGCCAACGACATGACCGGCCCCTTCGGGCTGGCAAAAGAGGAGAATGCCATGAAGAAGAAGAGCTGGAAGAAACCGACCATGTGCCAGGTTGCTGCGGGCTTCGAAATTTCGCGGTATCTGCCTGCTGAAATTCCTCCCAGGAAGTAGGCCGCGAAGGTGCATGCTCCTGGCAACAGGGGCATGCGCCCCCTTGCCGCGTGATGTCTTCGCGACGGGCTTTGCCGCGGGAAACGCGGACGCGAAGCCGTTTACCGCCGTGAATTTCCTGCCGGTCAAACGGGCCGCGGAGCGGGCATTGCCATGCGCGTGAAGATCATCGGGTCGGCGGCGGGAGGCGGCTTTCCGCAATGGAACTGCAACTATCGCCTGAGCCGCGCGGCTCGGACCGGGATGTCCAGCGTGCATTCACGAACCCAATCATGCATCGCCGCATCGGCGGACGGGACAGGCTGGGTTCTTTTCAACGCATCGCCCGACATTCGCCAGCAGATTGCGCAAACGCCTGAACTGCAGCCAGCGGCCGACGCGCCGCTGCGCTCGACGCCGATCCGCGCCGTGGTGCTGACCAATGCCGACGTGGACCATATCGCCGGCCTGCTCAGCCTGCGGGAGCGACAGCCTTTCGCCATCTATGCAACGGCACAGGTGCTGGCGACGCTGGAGGCGAATTCGATTTTCAATGTCCTCGATCCGGCGATCGTGCCGCGGCGCCTCCTGGCGCCAACAGAGGAACTGGCGATCCGCGATGCCGACGGCCATGGGACCGGTGTGGTCGTCGACGCCTTTCCCGTGCCCAGCAAGATCGCGCTCTATCTCGAGCAAAGAGGCGATCCCAGCGCCGATTTCAGCTCCGACTCGGGTGACACGATCGGAGTGCGCATCACCGGGGCCGGCAGTCGCGGCGCTGTCTTCTACATCCCGGGCTGCGCCCGCATCGATGCCTCCCTGCGCACGCGTGTGGCCGATGCCGCCTGCCTTCTGTTCGACGGCACCGTCTACACGGACGACGAGATGATCTTTGCCCGCGTCGGCCAGAAAACCGGTGCGCGCATGGGGCACATCGCAATGTCTGGCGAAGCGGGTTCGATTGCCGGCCTGGCCGATGTGAAGATCGGCCGCCGCATCTTCGTCCATGTCAACAACACCAATCCTGTTCTTGACGAGAATTCCGCCGAGCACGCGGCGGTCAAGGCGGCCGGCTGGGAAGTCGCCCGGGATGGAATGGAGATCGAATTTTGAGTGACTTTCACGACGCGGCCCAAGGTGGCCTATCCAAGAGCGGGCTCGAGGCCGTGCTGCGGCGGGTCGGTGACGAGCGCTATCACAACCGCCATCCCTTCCATCACAGAATGACCAGCGGCGCCCTGTCGAAGGCCGAAATGCAGGCCTGGGCGCTGAACCGCTATTGCTACCAGGCCGTCATTCCGCGCAAGGACGCCATGATCCTAGCACATGCCGAGGATCCGGCGTTTCGCGCCGCCTGGCGCAAACGCATCGAGGACCACGACGGCGAGGATGGCTGGAGCGGCGGCATCGCGCGCTGGCTGCATCTGGCGACCTCGCTCGGCATCGATGCCGAAGCGGTCAGGAGCGAAAGGCTGGCGCTGCCGGCGACCCGTTTCGCCGTCGGCGCCTACCTTTCCTTCTGCACGAACCGGACGCTGCTCGAGGCGGTCGCGTCGTCGCTGACCGAGATGTTCTCGCCAACCATCATCGGCGAGCGGGTGCCGGCGATGCTGGCGAAATACGACTACATCACCGAGGATACGCTGGCTTATTTCAGCCGGCGGCCCGAACAGGCGTCGCGCGATGCCGACTTCGCCCTCGCCTATGTGCTGGGCCACGCCGACACGGCGGAGCGCCAGCAGCAGGCGATCGATGCGCTGGTGTTCAAATGCGACATACTGTGGGCCATGCTAGACGCGCTTCAACACGCCTATGGCGAGCCGGGAAACATACCGCCCGGCACCTTCCGCCCGGAGGCGGCCTTATGACGGGGCTGCGCGAAAGAGCCATCGTGTCGCTGCGATCAACGCCATCGCTGCCGAAGCATGTGCGCATACAATACGACCCCGTGCGGCAGGCCTTCGCCGTGCTTTCGCCGGAGAAGGTCTTCTGGCCGAACGAGATCAGCCTCGACATTTTGCGCCGCTGCGACGGGCGGTCCACCGTCGACCACATCATCGCCGACCTCGCGGCCGACTATGATGCGGATCGGGAGGCCGTGGCGGCCGACGTCATCGCCTTCCTGCAGGAATGGTCGGACAAGCTTTTGGTGAAGCTATGAGCGCCCCCCTCCTGCCTCCGATCGGCATGCTGGCGGAACTGACGCATCGTTGCCCGCTGCAGTGCCCGTACTGCTCCAATCCGCTCGAATTGCTGAAGGCCAATCGCGAGCTCGACACACTGACCTGGCTCGATCTCTTCTCGCAGGCCGCCGATCTCGGCGTCCTGCAGGTGCATCTGTCCGGCGGCGAGCCGACGCTGCGCCGCGATCTGGAGCAATTGATTGCCGGGCTTTCGGCGCGCGGTGTCTACACCAACCTCATCACCGCCGGCGTCAACATTGCCGAAGGCCGCATCGAGGCCTTTGCCGAAGCCGGTCTCGACCACCTGCAACTGAGCTTTCAGGGTGCCCGCCAGGAGACCACCGACCGCATCGGCAACCGCAAGGGCAGCCACCAGAGGAAGCTGGAAACGGCACGCCGCGCCCGCGCGGCCGGACTGCCGCTCACCATCAACGCGCCGATCCATCGTCACAACATCGAGGAAGTGCCGGAATTCATCGATCTGGCCCTTTCGTTGGGCGCGGAGCGGCTCGAGATCGCCAACGTGCAGTATGCCGGCTGGGCGCTGGCCAATCGCAACGCGCTGATGCCCGAACGTGCCGCGGTCGACCGGCAGGCGGACATCGTCGCGGCGGCGCAGGAACAGCTGGCCGGAATCATCAACATCGATTTCGTCACGCCTGACTATTTTGCCACTTATCCCAAGCCGTGCATGGGCGGCTGGGCGCGCGACGCGTTCATGGTGGCCCCGGACGGCACGGTGCTGCCGTGCCATGCCGCGCAGACGATTCCCTCGCTTCGGTTCGAGCGCTTCGGAGAGCGCACGCTTGCCGAGATCTGGAGCGATTCACCGGCATTCAATGCCTTCCGCGGCACCGAGTGGATGCAGGAGCCGTGTCGAAGCTGCGAGCGTCGCGAGGTCGACTGGGGCGGCTGCAGGTGTCAGGCGATGGCGATTGCCGGCAATGCCGCTGCTACGGATCCGGCCTGCATCAAGTCGCCGATCCACAAGCACATGGCGATACTGACCGATGCCGCGCTGGCAGAAGCCGCGCCGGAGGGCGCGGAGAGCTTCATTTTCCGGCGGATCGGCGCCGCAACTCGACCCGACAACCGCGCTTGATCAGCTACGACTCCCCGGCCTCACACGTCGGCGCCCAGGTTCGCCCCACTCTGCAGTCGGGTGTTTGGATCCGCCGACGCCGGATCTGATACACCCGCTTCTTCCGCAAGTTCGATCTTCGTGGCAATCGCTGGTCGGTTCTCGCTCGAATTCACCTGGACCTACTGTCGGAGCGGTTTGTCCGTCCAGGACGGTGGGAGTCCTACCTGGGACGCTGCGAAATCGATCAGTCCCGGGTCCCGGCCGAATCTTTCGCAGGCGGGATATTTCGGTTTGCCGCCAAGGTTGGATTTCAGCTTCTGGTAGGATGGAAGCTTGGGCAGTCCCTTGAAGGGAGTCTTGCCGGTCACAAGCATTTTCGAGAAGTCGTTCCCGAAACTCGATGCCAGCAAATAAGCGTCGCCAACCTGTGACATCCTTGCGTCTGCGGTGACGAAATTCGCGCCCTTGGCCCACACCATCGCGGCCGCTTGCTCCCCCTCTCAACCCAATCTGGCGCCGGATCGTTTTAAGCTTGAAATAATGGGATCGTCGTGCCACCGTCGGCAGGTCTGTCCATGGCAGTTTCTCGACGGATGGAGGGTTTGCCAATGCTCGGTCGCTCTGCGCATGTCGACACGTTCGCGCGTGACAACCTTCCGCCGGCCGATCAGTGGCCGACGCTGCTGCTCGACGGGTTCGACTATCCGGAACATCTGAATATCGGTTTCGAACTGACCGACCGGCAGGTCGAGCGCGGCCTTGGCGACCACGTTGCGCTCATCGGCAACGGCCGCCGCAGGACCTACAAGGAACTGTCCGACTGGACCAATCGTCTCGCGCACGCGCTCGTCGAAAATTACGGCGTGCGGCCTGGCAACCGCGTGCTGATCCGCTCCGCCAACAACCCGGCGATGGTGGCGTGCTGGCTGGCTGCCACCAAGGCGGGCGCGGTCGTGGTCAACACCATGCCGATGCTGCGATCCGGCGAGTTGTCGCAGATCGTGGACAAGGCCGAGATCGCGCTGGCGCTGTGCGATACAAGACTGATGGACGAGATGGTGGCCTGCGCCAAGAACAGCCGGTTCCTCAAGCAGGTGGTCGGCTTCGACGGCACGGCCAATCATGACGCCGAACTGGACAGGGCGGCGCTCGACAAGCCGGTCGTATTCGACTGCGTCGCAACCGGGCGTGACGATGTCGCCCTCCTCGGGTTCACGTCGGGCACCACCGGGTTGCCGAAGGCGACGATGCACTTTCACCGGGATCTGCTGATCATTGCCGACGGCTATGCGCGTGAGGTGCTGCAGGTCACGCCGCAGGATATCTTCGTCGGATCGCCGCCCATCGCTTTCACCTTTGGCCTCGGCGGCCTTGCGATCTTCCCGCTCCGCTTCGGCGCCGCGGCGACGCTGCTTGAATATGCCTCTCCCACCAACATGATCGAGATCATCGAAAAATATGGCGCCACTATCGTGTTCACCGCTCCGACCGCGTACCGGGCGATGATCGCCGCTCTCGACGAGGGCGCCAACCTTTCGTCGCTGCGGATTGCGGTCTCCGCCGGCGAGACCCTTCCCGCGCCGGTGTTCGAAGCGTGGGTGCAGCGGACCGGCAGGCCGATCGTGGATGGCATCGGCGCGACGGAGATGCTGCATATCTTCATTTCCAATCGGCTCGACGACCTGGCGCCTGGCCGAACCGGGCGTCCGGTTGCCGGTTACGAGGCCCGAATCGTCGACGCCGACATGAACGACCTGCCGCGCGGCGAGATCGGTCGACTTGCAGTGCGCGGTCCGACGGGCTGCCGCTATCTAAACGATCCGCGCCAGAGAGATTATGTGCGCGAAGGCTGGAACCTGACCGGCGATTCCTTCTTCCAGGACGAGGATGGCTATTTCCATTTCGCCGCCCGCTCGGATGACATGATAATCTCCGCCGGCTACAACATCGCGGGCCCCGAGGTCGAGGCGGCATTGCTCTCCCACCCCCATGTCAAGGAATGCGTCGTCGTCGGCATGCCCGACCTCGACCGTGGCCAAATCGTCGAGGCCCACGTTGTCCTGGCCGCCGGGGTAGAGCCGGGCGACCTGGAGCGACGGCTGTTGCAGGACCATGTCAAGGCAACGATAGCGCCTTACAAATACCCGCGATCGATCAAGTTCACCGACGCGCTTCCCAAGACCCAGACCGGCAAGATCCAACGCTTCAGGCTGAAGGCCGAGCAGTAGCCCGGCGGCACGATTTATCTTTGATTGGTTTATGGGTTCACAGGCCACCCGCCTGCTTTCGGGGCCTGGAAGGACCAATGTTTTGATGCAGAATCAAAATGTTAGCGGAAGGTTCGCCAGCTCGTATCCCTCGCATGCTTTCACTTGGGATGGCCGCTCAACTCGACATGGGGAGGTCGGCGGGAACCGCCACGATCGATCCGGCCGCAGGCGAGCGCTGGGTCGCGGCGGGCGACAGCTTGTTCGCCGCCGATCCGCTGTCGTCGCGCGGCATTGTGCATGCGTTGCGCTCGGGCACCCTGGCTGGGAGCACTCCGACGCGACCGCTGGATCCCTTCCTGACCTGCCGCTCTTGCATGTGGATTGGGTCGACCCTGATTGGTCGAGTTGGGACGAGATCATGCGTCGTTGCGGAATTACACACGGGCCACTTCGTGGTCGAAGATTCGGTAAGGTCTTCGTGGCGTTGCAGGCTGCCCAGGCCAATCAGGGGGTTGCCGTGGGTTGGCACCGCTTGGTGCGGCACTTGGTTGACGAAGGCAAGCTCGTCAAGATTACCGACCTCGAGCTGCCCGCCTTGGGAGGGTACTACATGACGTGGAACGACCACCGGACGCTGTCGCCGGCAGCAGAGCTTTTGCGTGATTGGCTACGGGAAATTTCTACCGAAGAGCGCAACGTATGAGACCAAGTCCTGCTTTGCACGCTGGGCGGCATGACGAAAGCAGACATTCAGACTGGCCATGCTTTGCCGAGACCGCGCGAATGCGTTAGCCTGCGAACATGCATAGTCGCTGATAGACCATTTCGCTGAGGGGGCGAAAGTTCATGGAGATGCAGCAGGTCCGCTATTTTTTGGCCCTGTCGAATACGTTGAATTTCACCAGAGCGGCCGAGGAATGCAACGTCACGCAGCCGGCGCTCACGCGTGCGATCAAGACGCTCGAAGAGGAATTGGGCGGAGAACTGCTTCGGCGCGAGCGCCAGCACTCGCACCTGACGGAACTTGGGCGGCGTATGCTGCCGCTGCTGCAGCAGTGCTATGATGCGGCCACGTCCGCCAAATCGTTGGCCAAGGCCGTGCAAAGCAGCGACGTCGCGCCTCTCAACGTGACGATTTCCAACAGCATCAATATTGCGCTGCTGGTTTCGCCTTTCACGGAGCTTTTCCGGGCCTATCCCGGCGTCCACCTCAAGATCAACCGTGGCTCGCCGGCCGCCGTGGTCGATGCATTGAAAAGCGGTGACGTCGAGCTGGCTGTTGCCGGCCCGCTCGGACAGGCGTGGGATCGCCTCGACGTATGGCCGCTGTTTCAGGAAGGGATAGAACTCGCCGTAAATTCCGATCATCCGCTGGCCCGACGCAACGAAGCCGATGTCGCCTTGAACCAGCTGGCCGCCGAACCGGTTCTAAGCCGCATCGATTGGGAAACGAGCGAGGAACTGTCGCGCTCGCTGTCTGCCAAAGGCCTTACGCCTCGAACCGCGCACGAAGTCGAGACCGACCAGGACCTTCTCGCGCTGCTCGAGGCCAACGCCGGCGTTGGATTCGTCTCTCTGACGGCACCCCGGTCGCCGAACACGCGCCGGCTCAAGCTTCGCGATCTCGATGTTTCGCGGATCGTCTCCGTCTACGCGGTTGCCGGGCGGCACAGATCTCCGGTGGCCGCGACGCTGCTCAACCTGTTGAGGTCAACGGACTGGTCGCCCTTCGGCGTCAGCGAGCCCGCCTGAGCGCGGCGATCAGGTCGTCAATGTCCATGCGTCGGCGGTAATCGGGATCGACAAAGCGATCCGTGATGACGCCATCCGTCCCAACGATGAAGGTCGCAGGGATCGGCAAGAACCAACTGGAGTTGCCCTGGTAGCTTGGGAGGTCGTAGGCAACGCCCATTAACCGCTCCATCTCGGCCCCGATCCAAATCGCCAGGTTGAGAGACAGTGCGTAGCCATTGTCCATATCGGCCAGGAAGGGGAAGCTTGCGCCAACCGCGGCCTTCATCGCCCTGGCGAATTTGCCTCGCTCGGGCATGATCGCCACGATTTGCCCGCCCAAAGCCGCGATCTCCTGCTGGACTTCGACGATGCCGATCGCGTTCAAACGGCAGTAAGGGCACCAATGCCCGCGCTGGAAGGTGATCACAGCGGGCCCCCCGAGCAGGACGTCGGCCAAGCCAACCAGCCTGCCCTCGTCGTCCGGCAGCAGGAACGGCGGCATGACATCGCCCGGAGTTGGCGCCGCTGCTCCGGCGCCCTGTTTCTCCAGGCGTTCCACCAGGCGGTCTACCGCATCGGCGAAATTCGCGTCGATCCGTCGGACCGCCGCGGCAATCACCGCCAGCCGCTCGTTGAGAGGCGCATCAAGTTCGACGGCTGCCTGGACGGCCTGTTCAAATGTCATGGGCTGGTCGTCGGCGGCCATTTCTGCACTTTCATCGATCTGACGCAGCCTATCATCGAAGCCCCCCGGCCACGGCCATGTTTTTCTTGCATGGTTTTGATGCCTTGCGCGCATCAAAGCGGGCGAGGTTCGTATTCCGTTCGCCGCCAGACCTCAATTCGTTACAACATGTTCCTGATATCGGCGGAAAAAGTCGGAAAGCCGTAGACCATGTCGGCAAGCTGCGATGCCGTGATGGCGTGTTTCATGGCAAGCGCGAAGATGTGGATCAGTTCCTCGCCGGCATGGCCGACCATGTGAGCGCCGACGATCCTGTCCGTCGCATCCTCGACAATGATCTTCGACCACGCCACCGTCTCGGCATAGGTCCTCGCCGTGAGCCAGTCTTGCATGTTGTTGATATGGACCTTGACGCCGAGGCCCCGTTCCCTCGCCTTGGCTTCGGTCAGTCCGACACTTGCCACGGCCGGAATGCTGTAGAGGCACGCCGGGATATGACTGTAGTCGGGCCGATGCTTCGGGCCGTCTACGATGTTTCGGCCAACGATGCTCCCCTCATAAGTCGCTATCGGCGAAAGCTGCGGAGAGTTCCACACCGCGTCACCGCAGATATAGACATCGGGATTGGAGCGGGACCTCAGATGATCGTCGATTTCGATCCGGCCTTCGCGATGCACGATCACGCCAGCACCAAGATCGAGCCCGTCGACATTGGCCACGCGCCCGGCGCAATTGACAACCCTGTCCGCATCCACCGCGCACTCAGCACCGTCCGCCACGAAAGTGACACGCAGTCGTCCGCCAGCCTTGTCGATCCTCTTGACCCAGGCCAGGGTGCGTATGCGTATACCGATGCGCTCGCTTTCGGCTCGGATCTGTTCGACGGCGTCGACATCGAAACCCCCGAGCAAATGCGGCAGCGCTTCGAGAATCGTGACCTCAACGCCGGCGCACGCGTAGACGTGGCCAAGCTCGAAGGCGATGACGCCGCCGCCAATGAAAACGACCGAGCGAGGCAACACAGGATCGTTCAGGACATCGTCGGAAGTCGTCAGGTGCTCGGCGCCCGGGATCGGCAGCGAGCGCGGCTTTGAGCCGGTGGCGATGACGATGTTCCTGGCCTCCAGTTCTCGTCCATCGACGCGGATGGCGTTGCTGCCGACAAAAGAAGCCTCACCGTGGATGACATCGACGCCTCGCCTGGCCATCAATCCGGACAGGCGGGACGGAATGTCCCTGATTATTGCCTTCTCCCGCTCGATCAGGGCGCGCCAGTCAAGTCTCGGGGTATCGACCGTGATCGCATGACGATCGGCGCGTTCGATCTCGTCGAGCCCGTGGGCTGCTGCAACCAGTACCTTCTTCGGCGTGCAGCCGCGATTGGGGCAGGTGCCGCCGAGGTCGCGGGCCTCTATCATGGCAACGGAAAGCCCGGCGGCGCGGGTCGCGACCGTAACGCCCATTCCAGCATTGCCGCCGCCAAGGATCACCACGTCATACTTTTCCATTGACCGACTCCGCCATGCCTAGTGGAGCTTGATCCGCGGTCTGGCGCGCCTGACCACCATCTCGCCGATCGAATCCAACGCGGTCTTTGCGAGGCCGTGCACCGCCTTGAGATGCATCTTGTGCAGCGAGCGATAGGCAAGCCTCGCCAGCAGACCCTCGATCTTCAGCCCGCCGATCAGACTGCCGAATGCGCCGTAATCGGCGAGCGACACGAGCGACCCGTAGTCGCGGTAGCGGAAGGCCGGCGCAGCTTGTCCCGAAAGGCGCGCGGCGATCACCCTCACCAGATGATCCGCCTGCTGGTGTGCTGTCTGGGCTCGGGGCGGCAAGGCATCGCCCTCGCCCGGCAGCACGCAGTTCGCGCAGTCTCCGATCGCGAACACGTTCACGTCCCCGACAGAACGCAAGGTCTTGTCCACCACCAGGCGATTGATACGGTCGGTTTCGAGGCCATCGAGGGTTTTCAGGAAATCCGGCGCCTTGATCCCGGCCGCCCAGACCACGAGCTCGGCCGGCACAAACAGCTTTTCGCCAAGCCTGATGCCGTCCTCGGTCACTTCGGTGACCTTGATGCCGCAGCGTATCTGCACACCCAGCTTGATCAGTAGGCGTGCCGAAGCACGCGCCATGTGTTCGGGAAGCGCCGGCAGGATGCGCGGCCCGGCCTCGACGATGGTGATGCGGATCAACCTCTCGAAATCGATATTGTCGAGATTGTGCGACGCAATTTCACGCATCGACTTGTGCAGTTCCGCGGCCAGTTCGACGCCGGTTGCGCCGGCGCCGACGATGACGCAATGGAGCTGACCGGGCGACAGCTGCTCGTACTGCGCATTGGCGCGCAGGCATGCGTCTATCATGCGCTTGTTGAAGCGGGCGGCCTGCTCGGCCGTATCGAGCGAGATGGCATGGCGCACAGCACCCGGCGTGCCGAAATCGTTGCTGACGCTGCCGACGGCCAGCACCAGCGTGTCATAGCCCAGCACCCGCGGCGGTATGACCTGCCGGCCGTCATCATCGAAGCTGGGAGCGACAAAGACCTGGCGCTTTGCCCGATCGATGCCGACGACCTCGCCGATGCGGTATCGATAGTGGTGCCGGCTGGCATGGGCGATGTATTCGACGGCGTCGTGCGAGGCGTTCAGCGCACCGGATGCCACCTCATGCAGAAGCGGCTTCCAGATATGGGTGCGGTTGCGGTCGACGAGCGTGATGGAGAGTCGCCGCTTGCCGAACTTGCGGCCAAGGCGCGTCGCCAGTTCCAGTCCGCCTGCGCCGCCGCCGACGATGACCACGCGATGCAGTGACTTGTCCGCATGGGAAGGGGTCTCCGGGATCGTACGGAAGAGCGCGGCGTTGTTGGCAAGCACGGCTTCCGGGATCAACCGCATGCCGGGAGTGATGATCTGCATCGGTCTTCTCCGTCTGTCTGCCAGGCTTCAGCGCGCCTGAGCCCATCACTCTTGCGATTCGTGGATGACGATGCCCTGCAGCATGTCGACGTCGCATTCCCAGGGCTTGTCCGTCAGCACGCGCTGGCCATGCTCGTATCCTGCCTGCCAGCGGGTGCGGATGCCCGAGCGGGTGAAGTCGATGTCCTTGGTGTGGTCCTCGCCGTCGAGGCGCGGCGAGAGCAGCCGGACAAGATGCATGACCGAAGGGCAGCCATAGGACGCGAGCTCCTTGAACATCGGATCCTCGCGCCGGTCCTCCGGCACCAGCTTTCCCATCTCGCGCACCACATGACGAAGCCGGTGCAGTTGCTCCTGGCGGGCGACATGGCTCTTGCCGCGGCTGGCGTATTGAAGGTCCTTCTGCCGCCCCATCACCTGCCAGATCGACTTCGGTTCGGTGGCGCGGGGCTGCCACATGTTGACTGCAAAGATCAGCGCGTCGCGCCGCGGGCGCTCGTCCAGCACGACCTCGATCGGCGTGTTCGAATAGATGCCGCCATCCCAGTAGGGCTCGCCGTCGATGCAGACGGCCGGAAACGCCGGCGGCAGGGCGCCCGACGCCATGACATGCGCCACCGACAGCGCCATCTCGCGCGTGTCGAAATATTTGAGTTCGCTGGTGTTGACGTTGACCGCGCCAACCGTCAGCCGCGTGTGGCGCCCGTTGAGGTAGTCGATGTCGATCAGATTGCTCAGCGTCCTCTTCAGCGGATCGGTGGTGTAGTAGGACGCGTTCTCGACGCCGACTTCGTGATTGACCCCGAACACGGCGCTTGGGTTCGGTTCGAAGAACCCAGGGATGCCGCGCATAACGGTGCCCATGTTGGCGAAGATGTTGCTCGGAACCATCATCCGGAAAAACTCGTCGAGCGGGCTGCTCCGGCTGACCCCTTCCCAGAACTCCTGGAGCCTCGGCAGCCGATCGCCGGGCTCGTTTCCGGCAATCAGCGCGGCGTTGATGGCGCCGATCGAGGTGCCGATGACCCAATCCGGTTCAACGCCGCCTTCGACAAGCGCCTGGTAGACGCCTGCCTGATAGGCGCCGAGCGCGCCACCGCCTTGCAGGACAAGGACGGTCTGGCGTTTGGGCTCACCTTGATGGGAGACTTCGACCGCCGGCTCGGAGACGGGCGGATTTTGCGAGAACTTGTTCATGGCTTTCGCTCCTCGTGCCGGATCTAGTGAGCGGTCCAGCCGCCTTCGATCGGCATGACGGCGCCGGTGATCGAGGCCGCTTCATCGGAGGCCAGGAACAGGCAGAGCGCTGCAACCTGCTCCACGGTGACAAACTGCTTGGTCGGCTGCGCGGCAAGCAGCACATCCTTGATCACCTGCTCTTCGGTGATCCCGCGGGCCTTGGCCGTGTCCGGTATCTGCTTCTCGACCAGTGGGGTGAGCACGTAGCCGGGGCAGACCGCGTTGACGGTGATGCCCTGTTCGGCAACTTCCAGCGCGACGGTCTTCGTCAGGCCGGCGACGCCATGCTTGGCCGCGACATAGGCTGATTTGTAAGGGGAAGCGACCAGCGCGTGCGCCGAGGCGACGTTGATGATGCGCCCCCATTTGCGCGCCTTCATCGCCTGCAGGGCGCGCCGGATCGTGAAGAAGGACGACATCAGATCGATGGCCACGACTGCCTCCCATTTCTCGATCGGGAAGTCATCGATCGGCGCGACATGCTGAATGCCGGCATTGTTGACCAGGATGTCGACCGCGCCGAATTCTGCGATGGCCTTGTCCATCATCGCAGTGATGGCATCGCCCTTGCTCATGTCAGCGCCGTCATAGCGGACGGTCACGCCATGGTCGGCGGCCAGTTTCGCCCGCAGCAACTCGATCTCGCCGGCATTTCCGAAACCGTTCAGAACGATGTTGCAGCCCTTGGCCGCGAAGGCTTCGGCGATACCCTGGCCGATACCGCTGGTCGAACCGGTGATGAGCGCTGTCTTGCCACTGAGCATCGTCGTTTCCCTGTGTCTGGGCCGCCGGCGTCGGCCGGCGGCTGCGAGCGGCGGGCAGCAGCGCCCGGCTCTGGATCTGCGGACCAGTATGACGAGCCGCCTGAAACCGCGGAAATGCCGTTGAGACATGGATTCGATAGCCGACAGTCTGACCGGCGCGCCTCGCGATGCAGATCCGCGGGCCGGGTTGTTTGACGTAACAGCAGCTAGTAATATTGCTTGGCAACGCCGGGGCGTCTGGACAGCGCCCGAGGGGAAGCGTGCAGTGGAGATCAGCCAGGTCAGATACTTCTTGGCCGTCGCCAAGGAGCTGAATTTCACCCGTGCCGCCGAGCAGTGCAACGTCACGCAGCCGGCGCTTTCACGCGCCATAAAACTGCTGGAGGATGAATTCGGCGGGCCGCTTTTTCATCGTGAGCGCCGCTTCACCCACCTCACGGAGCTCGGCCGCATGGTCGAGACCTATCTCGAGGGCGTGTTCGAGAACTCCCGCCAGGCAAAGCAGATCGCCGAGCAGTATGTGAACCTGAAAAAGATGCCGCTGAGAGTCGGCATCATGAGCACGATCGCGCCGGATGAGATCATCGAGCTCATCGCGGCTGTCCGTGGCCATCACCCCGGCGTGGAGCTTCACCTTTGCGATTCAGACGCCGCGAGCCTGAGGCGAAGGTTGCTGGAAGGCGACCTCGAGGCCGCCATCTATGCGTTGCCATCGAACGTGCCCGACGAAGAGGTGCATTCCCTGCCACTGTTTCAAGAGCAGATGGTGATGGCTGTTCACGTGGCCCATCGCCTCGCCAACCAGAGCGTGGTGCGGGTGAAGGATATGAGCAATGAAAGCTACATCCATCGCAACAATTGCGAGTTTGCCGGCTATGCGGACGCGATCCTCGCCGAACAGGGCGTCACGGTCAGTCCCGTCTACTGGAGCGATCGTGACGACTGGACGCTGGCCATGATCGCAGCCGGGCTCGGTTTCGGCTTCATGCCCGAGCATACCGCCAAGCATCCCGGAGTGGTGGCCTTGCCGATCACCGAGCCGGAATTCTGGCGCGAGGTCAATCTCGTCACCGTGCGCGGCCGCAGGCATTCACCGGCGGTCGGCGCGCTGGTGCGCGAGGCCACGCAGAAGAAGTGGTTCGGCGAGCGGGCAAAGGCTTTGTCCGCGGCCGCCGCCGAATAGTTTGCCTGCCCGAGCAATCTGCCTGGCTGGCCCAGGCAGCGGATCTCCGGCCCTGTCCGCGCTCAGTTCTTTCTCACCGTCGAGGTCACGGACTGGATGACCTCCGTCGCCATCTTGAACTGCGCGGCGCGGTCGGTGATGCCGTGCCGTTTGGCGATCCAGCCGAAATCGCTATAGGCGGCGTAAACCGAACCATCCGCGGTCTGGTAGACCAGCACCCGCACAGGCCAGTCGAGACCGGCCTCCGGATTGGACGTGATGAAGGTCGTGCCGAGCGCCGGATTGCCGAACATCACCAGCCGGGACGGCCTGACATCGTTGCCGGCTTTGTTGCCGAGCCTTGCCTGGTCGATCACGCCGAAGAACATGATGCCCTTCTTCAGCACGTCCTTCTTGATGCGGGCGACGGTCTCGGCGACCGAATAGTCGCTCTTGACCGTGACGACGCCGTCGGATGCGGCGGCCGGAAGGGCAACCGCCATCAGCATGGCGGCGCCGGCAATAAGGGTTTTCAGGTGGTTGGTCATGTCAGTCTCCTTTGGTTGGATAGCGAAGTTGTCGGTCTTGGCGTGTCACGTCCTCGGCGTCTGCAGCACGTGCGCGATCGCGATCGCTCCGGCGAGAACCGCGGCGAGCAGAACCACGCATGCGGTCCAGCCGAAGCGGTCGTAGAGCTGGCCGATGATGAAGCTGCCGGCGAGCCCGCCCGCATAGTAGGAGGCAAGGTAGACGCCGCTCGCGGCGGCGCGATCGCGCGAGGCGGTTCGGCTCACATGCCCGGTGGCTATTGCCTGTGCCAGGAAGGTGCCGATGGCGACCAAAGCCATGCCGGCAAGAACGACGGAAAGGCTGGCGGCGAGCAGCAGAAGCAGCCCGGCGATCGCCAGCCCGAGCGTCGCTCCGATCCCTCCTCTCGGACCGAGACCTGCCGCGACGCGCCCGGCAAGCGGGGTCGTCAGCATCGAGGGCAGGAAGACGAAATAGACCGCGCCAAGAGCCATCGGCGTCAGCGACAGGGGCGCCGCAACGAGCTGGAAGTTCACATAGGTGAAGGTGCCGATGAAGACGAAAAGGATCAGGAAGCCGATCGCGAAACAGGCGCGCAGCTCGGCATTTTGCAGCGGAGCCTTCCAGGCTGCGCGGGCGGGCCCGCCCTTAGCATCGGCGCGCATCATTGCAGAGGTCTTCTGCAGCGTGAACCAGACAAGGGCTGCGCCGAACAGATTGAGGCCGGCGAAGGTCAGGAAGTTGGTGGAGATGCCGAACGTGTCGGCGACGGCTGCCGACATCAGCCGGCCGAAGAAGTTGCTGGCGACGTTGCCCGTCACATAGGCCGCGAGCGCGCCCGTCGTCTGCCGCGCGGAAAAATGCTCGGCGAGGTAGGCCATCGTCAGCGTGAAGGCGGTCGACATGCACAGGCCTTGCGCAACGCGCAGCAGGGCGAAGACGAGGATGCTGTCCGTCTGCGAAAGCAACGTCGTCGGGATCGCCAGGGCGGCCAGGCTGATCCAGATGCCGTTGCGGCGATCGATGCCGCGTCCGAAGAGCGCAACCGCGATGCCGGCCACCGCCATGCCGAAGGTGCTGGCATTGACGGCGAAGCCCATGGTCGCCCGGCTGACGCCGAATTTTACCACCAGCGAAGGCAGGATGGCCTGGGCGGCAAACAGGTCGACCAGCGTCAGAAACGCGATCAAGGCAATCAGGCCGAAGCGCCAGCTGTCCGCGGCAACCATGCGGAGCCGCGTGGGTTCGGTATGTTCACTGGTCGTCATGACGGGGCTCCGTGTCCACACGTCCCCAGGCGGTCGCCCGAGGACGCGCTTTTTGGTTGCTGATGCTGGGATCAGCTCACCGCGACGTGCGGCTCACATCATGTGGTCGTCGTGCATCGCGGGCGGCAGGACGTCGGCCGAATAGAGCACCGCCGGGACCTTGCCGTTGTTCTTCCACCAATGGGCGAGTTGGCCGAACTCGGCCGTCACATCGCCGGCTGGATGTTCGATGCCGACCTTGCAGGTGCTGGCGTATTCGGTGATCGAGCCTTCGACGACGATGATATTGGCCGGGCGGACATTGTGCTCATGCCACGGCACCACGCCGCCGGGCTGAACGACCAGCTTGCGCAGGCGCAGCATATTGCCCTTCCAGGCTTCGCCCTTGCTGCTCAGGTCGATCCCGGCGAGCACCGTGTCGGTGACGCCGACCGGCTTGCTGGGATGTTCCTGGATGTCGGTCGTGGCGGCCTGGCCGGCAGGACATTCGCCGGCGAAAACCGGAGCGACTGAAAACGCAGCGGTCGCGGTAAGCAGTCCGAGTGTCAGCGCCAGCTTCATCGGCACCTGCAATGCAATAGTCTTGGAAGCCATGTCTAGTTCTCCTTTTTCGGTGCCCAATCGCGGAAGCGGGGCATGACAGGAGAGTGACGGCAGCCTCGAAGAAAGAGAAATGCTGATCGGCTCTTAAATCGATACCTGAAAACTATGGCGGATCATCCCGCCAACAAGCCATCTCCGCCATGACATTCATCGCGGCGTCAGGCTTTCACTTCGATTTGCTACGCGGCCGTTTTCCTGACCGACAGGTCGATGCCGCTTTCCGGCCAACTGTGTGCCTTGACGCTGTTCACGAATGTCGACGTCGCCGGCGAGAAGCGGCGCCCGGCCACCACGACCAGCGAGACCTCGCGCCAGACCTCCGGATCGACGACGGGCCTGATCTGCAAGCCCGGGATGACGGCGCTGAATTCGGGGATGAAGCAGATGCCAAGCCCACCGGAAACCATGTTCTGGATCCAGTCTTCCCGCTCGCTGGCGTAGGAGATCCTGAGCTTCACGCCGCGATCGTTGCAGAGACCGGCGAGGTGATCGCGATACTCGCAATTCAGCCGCCTCAGGTAGTTCTCGCCATCGAGCTCGGAGATGGCGACATTGTCGTTGCGGGCCAGCCGGTGGCCATTGGGGAAAGCCAGGACGAACCGCTCGCGATAGAGCGGCGTGACGTCGAAGCGCTCCGGAAAAGCGTTGCTGGACGCCATGATGGCGACGTCGATCTCACCCGCTTCGAGCAGTTGCGACAGCGAGGCCGGCACACCCTCCACCAATTGCAGCTGGATGCCCTGCTGGCGTCTGTTGAAATCGGTGAGCAAGCCGGTGAAGCGGCGCGGACCGATGGTGCACATGACGCCGACCTTGAGATTGGCGTTCTCCAGGCAGAGGAACCTCGATGCCTCCTGGCGCACGCCGGTTACCTCATCGAGGATCTGCTGGAACCGCGGGCGCAGCAATGCGCCCAGATCGGTAAGATGGGTCAGGTTCCGTTCACGGCGAAACAGCAGGCCGCCGACCTCATCCTCCAGTTGCTGGATGGCGCGCGACAGCGCCGGCTGGGTGACGTTGCATTTTTCGCCGGCGCGCGTGAAGTTCCGCGTCTCGCACACGGCCAGGAAGTAGCGGATGTGATGAATGTCCATGCCGGTTTGTCCCTCTGCTGCATAGATGCATGTGCAGGTTGGAACCCTGCCGCAAAGCATTCCATCACGCCAATGCACGGGGGCTATAAAGTCGATAGCGTTTCGTCATGCGGCGATGGCGGGCCAAGGGCCCGCCATCAAACTGTCCAGTCGCAGCTGACGCCGAGGAGTGTCAGCTGTGATGGCCCAAGGCGAAGAGCTGGGCGCAGAACTGAGCGTGCGGCTTGCTCATGGCGGCGTCGTTGCATTCCTTCATCATCGCGTCCTGCGTCGTCTTCGGCGTAGCCTTCCACGCCGTCTCGAAATCAGCACTCGACTTCATCGTCTTCATGCCGGAATCGGTGAAGAAGGGCTGCATGTTGGACGGCTCATCGAGCGCGCCGGCGAAGGTAGCGCCGCCAAGAACCGAAAGAGCAAAAGCGCCGAGGCAGATAGCTTTGATATTCATTTTAAGGCCTTCTCTGGTTAGGTAGTCGTCCTATCGACAACCGCTTGGATGATTTGGCAGCAATTCAGAATTACCGGGTTCCTCCTTGCTGAGATGGACTGTGCTTCATCCGGTTCTCAACTCGCCAATGCCATCTGCGAATAAAGTTTATGCCGGTGCTGCATCCGCGCGGATGCCTGGCGCCACGGCCGCTAGTTGGCACCGCCCAAAGCCAGCACGTTCGCGCAGAAAGCGGCATGGGGCTTCATCATTGCCGGGTCGTTGCAGGCCTTGGTCATCGTGACCCGATCATGCCTGGGCATGGCAAACCAGGCCTTCCTGAATTCGGCCATTGGCTTCATCGTCTTCATGCTGGCGTCCGTATAGAATGTTGGAAAGGCCGCCAGGTCACTGAACGGGTCGGCGGATGCCGCCCTGACAAGAAGACCTACGGCAATCACGCTGAGGCAGACAGTTCGTATTCTCACGGCACACTCCTCTCCACCCTGACCCAGACGCCGTCAGGGGGCGGGGGCGAGCAACATCGCGTCACTTCGCCCGACTGCAGTGAGCTTGCGGTGCATGAAGACCGGCAGCCAATGCAATCTGCCTATGGACTTCATGCCACCTTGGCATTTCGGCCAAAAAAGAAGATGCGGCAGTCTCTCCACCAGTCGCCCTTGCCGGCGACTTTGGGATGGAGACAAAAAGATGCACGTCCAATCCGGAACGCGAACTGACCAGGCCGTCATTTCCAGGACGAATTCCCGGCTAGAAGGGGGCCAGTCTGTTGACATCGTCCTGGCAAGCGACGCGCATGGCGCCTTTGTCTGGGGCGTGCTCGACCGCCTGCTCGACGAGCCGAACTTCACCTTTGAGGCCATCACCGCCGCCGGTTTCGGAGCGGTGGAAGCGGCGGTCCTGGCCTACGGCCTAAGCCTTGGCGGCCGGCGTGGCGCGCGGACTACACTCGCCAATTTCTGGCGGCGCGTCAGCCACGCTTCGATGTTCGCCATAGACAGAGCGAGCCTGCTTCGATCGATTCTGGAACAGTCAATCGACATCGAGCAAATCCGCGACGAACGCTGCCCGGTGAAACTCGGCATCCTGGCCGTCAACGCCCGCACCGATGCTGTCACGATATTCTCCGGCGAGCAGCTGTCGATCAAAGCCGTAGTGGCGGCAGCCACCGTGCCGTTCCTCTCCCCGCCTGTCGAAATCGACGGCGATAGTTATTGGGGTGATAGCGAGCTCTCGCAGTTGCCGCCTGCTTGGTCGCCGAAAACGAGCCATCGCCTGATCGTCGCGGGTAGGCCGTCATTGTTCACGACACTATGTCCGGATCGCAGCTTCTCCTCTACCCATTGCGCGACCAAATGCGCGCCGGTTCACACCATCTTCGACAGTCAATACCGAGTTGGGGCTGCGCTCTTCGTGAGACCCTGGATCGACTGGGGTGAACTGACCGACATGCGTGACAGAGGTCGGCAATGTGCCGAAGGCTGGCTTGCGGCTGACCTTTTCAGCACCGACGAACGCCCGGCCATCGGCTGCCGAGCCCAATACATCTAGGCGCATCCCTCCTGCCTGGCCGCGCCTGCTTCGCGTACTCCCGAACGCAGGCGCCAAGCCCTCCGGTGTCCCCGCCGGAGGGCTTTTTCGCGCCGTGCTCCAGAACATAGTGGCCGCGTATCAATTCCATGCCGAGACAGCATTTCAGCTCGGCATCACGATCGGAGAGACTGCTTGCAGACGGGCCGCAAGGCCGGTCTTTCCCTCGAAACGTAACCAGGAGACAAGCCTGTGATCAACACCAAGACCCTCATCGGATCGGCCCTCGCGGCCGCCACCTCGCTCGCCGCGACGGCGGCCTACAGCGGTCCGGCCGCCAAGCCCGGCTTCGCCTTCGAGAAATGCTATGGCGTCGTCAAGGCGGGCCAGAACGACTGCCAGACAGCGACGCATTCATGCGCCGGCACTTCGACCGCCGACAACCAGCCGGATTCCTGGCTCTACGTGCCAGCCGGCAGCTGCGCCAAGATCACGGGCGGCAGCGACAAGCCGAAAGTCTAGCCAACTTCCACTCGAGCCAACCAGACCAAAAACGGAGGAGACCGATGCCCACCAAGTTTTCGCCTTTCACAATCCCCGAATCGGCGGGCATCGGCCTTCGCTCGCCTCACATCGCGGAGATGTTGACGCGGCGCCCTTCTGCTGGCTGGCTCGAGGTCCACGCGGAAAACTACATGGGCGACGGCGCCGGGGTCGAGGCGCTGGAGAGGCTACGCCAGATCTACCCGCTGTCGGTGCATGGCGTCGGCCTGTCGCTGGGCAGCGCGCAAGGATTGGATCGCGATCACCTGGAGAAGCTGCGCAAGGTCTGCGAGCGCTTCCAGCCCGACCTGGTCTCGGAGCATCTCGCCTGGAGCGTCGCCGACGGCGCCTACCTCAACGATCTCTTGCCGCTACGCTATGACGAAGAGGCGCTGGCGATCGTGGCGCGCAATGTCGAGACGGTCCAGGACGCGCTGAAGCGGCAGGTACTGATCGAGAACCTGTCGGCCTATCTGGCCTTCGCGGACTCCTCGATGAACGAGGCCGAGTTCCTCGCCGAGCTCGCAGCAAGGACCGGCTGCGGTCTGCTGCTGGACGTCAACAACGTCCATGTCTCGGCCCACAATCTGCAATACGACGCCAAGGCCTTCATCGATGCGTTGCCGGCCGACGCGATCGGTGAGATCCACCTTGCCGGTCACGCGACCAACAGGGTCGGGGCCGACACGGTGCTCATCGACGACCATGGCTCGCGGGTGCCGCCGGTCGTCTGGACGCTGTATCGGCATGCCATAGAACGGCTCGGACCGCGCCCGACCCTGATCGAATGGGACACCGACGTTCCCATTCTCGATGTGCTGCTTGGCGAAGCGATGTGGGCCGACATGCTCACCGCTTCGATCATGTTCAACCGCAAGCAAGCCGCGAGACAAAGCCAACCGACCGAAGCCCGCTCGACGCCCATCTGCCTTGCTGTCGAAAGCGAAACGACGACCAGCATGCCGGTGCTTGCCGCGTTCGCGGCTGCCAGGTGCGCCAGGCCGTCCATGTCTGCGGTGCTGCCGTCAATCGAGGAGGAATACCATGCTGCCGCTTGAACACCTGCAGACCACCATGGCGCGCTCGGTGCTCGCCATGGAGCCAGTTGTCGCCGCAAACATGCTGACCGCCGGCAAGGCAGATCCGCTGGCCCGCTTGCGCATCTACCAGAACAACACGCGCAGCTCGCTCACCGCGGCGCTGATGGCGGTGTTTCCTGTAACCGTCCGCCTCGTCGACGAACGCTTCTTCCGCTTCGCGGCAAGCGAATTCATTCGACGGCATCCGCCGGTGGAGTCGCGGCTGGCACGCTATGGCGCCGGCTTTCCACGTTTCCTGAAAGCGATCGACACGCTGTCCGACATGCCGATCGTCGCCGAAACGGCGCGGCTAGAATGGGCCATAGCGGAGGCGCTCGATACAGCTTCGCTGCCGCCCCGCAGCCTCGCAGAATACAACAACACCGACCTTGGGCTCTCGCCGGATATCCTGCTCCAGCCCTCACTGCGACTGATCGTCTCGCACTGGTCGATCCTGTCGGTATGGATGGCGCATCAGCAGGAGACGGCGGTCGACCAAAACAGCATCTGGGCAAGGCGCCCCGAACGCGTGGCGCTGTGGCGATCTGGGAACTACGTCCGGCTTTTTCTACTCGACCGCGCGAGCTTCGCCTTCTGGCATTCGCTGAAGCACGGTTTCGGCCTCGAGCATGCCACTGGCCGTGCCCTGGCTCTCGACCCGGCCTTCGACCTGGTTTCCGCCCTTGTGCGTCTGTTCCGCGACAGGCTCGTCACCAACGTGCGGGTCGCCGCGGATTCCCCCTCAAATTGATGGAGACAGTTGTGACCGCAATATCCGAGCATTCCTCGTCCAACCTGGCCGGCTTTGTCGGCTTCTGCAAGCGTATCCTCAGGCTGCCCGAACACATTCCGTTTTCGCTGGTCCAGCTCGCCGCACGCGTGGCGGTCGCGCATGTCTTCTGGCAATCGGCGCAGAGCAAGCTGGCCTCCTGGCCCGTGACGCTGCAGCTATTCGCCGACGAATACAATCTGCCGTTCATCGACCCCTCGATCGCGGCGCCGCTTGCCACCGCCGCTGAGCTCACAGGTTCGGCGCTGATCTTCCTCGGGTTGCTCTCGCGCCTCGCCGCTCTGATGCTGCTCGGCGTCGTCTCCGTCATCCAGATCTTCGTCTATCCGGAGAACTGGGCGGAGCACCTGCTATGGGCGTCGTTGCTGCTGCTTGTGCTGACACGCGGTGCCGGTGTGTTCTCGCTCGATCGCATCGCTGAATGGACCTTTTCGGCATCCAGAAAATGAACATTTCGGCCGGATCGGGACGCACGATGCGCGTCTTCATCGTTCATGCCCACCCCGAGCCCAACAGCTTCAACGGTGGGCTGACCCGAGCCGCACAAGGGGCGCTGTCCGCAGCGGGGCACGAAGTCGTCATTTCCGATCTCTACGCCATGGGATTCAACCCAGTATCGGATCGCCGCAACTTCACGACGGTCGGCGACGCGAACTACTACCGCCAGCAGGCTGAGGAGGCGAATGCGGCTGCCCAAGGCGGATTCGCTCCAGACATTCAGGCGGAGATGGACAAGCTCTTCTGGTGCGACGTCTTGATCCTGCAGTTCCCGCTCTGGTGGTTTGGACTGCCGGCGATCCTGAAGGGTTGGGTTGACCGGGTGTTCGCGTCGGGTGGCCGCATCTATGGCGGTGGCAAATGGTATGATCGCGGCGTCTTCGCCGGAAAACGCGCGATGTGTTCCGTCACCATCGGCGGGCCGCCGCCGATCTATTTGAGCCGAGGACTGAACGGCCCAATCGATGCGATCCTATTCCCGATCAACCACGGTATGCTCTACTTTGTCGGCTTCACGGTGATCGAGCCTTTCCTCGTGCACGCACCGGCGCGCATCGGCGACGGTGAGCGCCAGATGTGGCTCGATCGTTACCGCGAACGCGTCCTCAGCCTCGTTCATGCCCCCACAATCATTTATCCGAAGCTCGCGGACTTCGACGACAACCATGTTTTGAAATTGGCGTGATAGACGCTTTTGCATGTCCGATCTAAAGCCGAACGCCAGGACGACGACCTTTTCATGCAGCGTAGTGCGGACGCGCTTTGCAGTAGAATCGGACGTTCGGCGCGTCGCCTTTTTTGCTCATCGTTCCACGAGCGCCCGCTTGAGTGAATCACGACTAGCTACATGAGATGAAACTATTGGCGCGTGCCCGTGTGAACTACCCGAGCGTCTGGCTGGCAAGGGCATAAGTCCTTGGCGTGGCTGCGCTGTCGACGGCAAAATCGGCAAGGCGTTTGCCCATCGACATAGTCAGCACGGTGTCGAAGACAGGCATTCCGCTGTGAGACAGAAACGCGGCGAACTCACCGCTTTCCATATGGGTATCCACCCGAAGGAAGCTGCCCGCATGCTCTGCCACGTGCGGTCGCACCACCGCGACGGCATCGGCATCCCGCTGCGCCACCACCGGGCCGACGACGTGGCCGCGGCCGAACGGTCGGCAAAGGGCGAAGGACTTAACGGCGCCGTCGTCGAAGAGCCCGTAGCCAACGGATTGATCGAACAACTTTTGGACAAGTGTTTCCCTGCGCACCCCGTAACCGGCCGCGTCGAGGGCGATGACCGCCGGCACATGCTCGGCCCGCAACCGCCGCACCTCGCCGTCGGCCTTTTCTACGCCTGGCGCCCCAATCGTATGGACAACTCCCTGGCATTGATAGACGGTCTTCTCCGGCTTGAAATCGAGCGAAAGATAAAGCCGCCTTGCCGCCCGGGTGGCATTGAGCCGCAGGTCGCGCCCGGCGACCCTCTCGAAGACCCGTTTCATCAGCCACTGCCCTGCCCCAAGCGTCTGCAGCCGCGGCGAGGTAATGACCATTCCGATTGTCGCGAAATCGGCGCCATGTGGGAACCACATGGCCGAACCGAGAACGCGGCCGATATCATCGAGCGCAACGAACCCGTGTCCCGTTTCGCGCAGGAACTGCCAGTCTTCGGCTCGGTGCGGCCAACCCACGGATAGGGTGTGCGCGTGCAACCGGTCTAGCTCGATGCCGTCGATGTCGCCGATGCGCATCGAGAAGGTATCGATCTTCAAACTTCCGGATGGCTTCAATTTCATGCCTCTGAAAGATTGCGTTACGGGTGGCACACAATGGCCGCCCCGCCCCCGCCAACGCTAAACAACCAGACCGATACGATTTGCTCGAAAGCCGCGCGCCAACGCAAGATTCAACTGAAACACTTCCGCTTTCGGCACGCAATCGCGAAAGCATGCGCACATCCTCTCCGGAAATCTTGCAGCACATGGTCGACGGGACCAATCCCGGCGAACCCGAAATGCTTTGAGGGCCTGAATGGACGTTCTCGACATCCTCGACCGGCTCGTCGCCTTCCAGTCAGTCGCCGGTCAGCCGAACGCCGACATCGCCGGCTGGATCGAGACCTATCTCGCGGAACGCGGTGCGCAGGTCGCCCTGCTCCCGGGGCCGGAAGGCGACCGTTCCAATCTTTTCGCGACGATCGGCCCGGCCGATGTGCCGGGCTACATCCTGTCGGGCCACATGGACGTTGTCCCCGCTGCCGAGCCTCAATGGAGTTCGCCTCCCTTCGCATTGCGCCGGGAGGGCGAACATTTCTACGGACGCGGCACCACGGACATGAAAGGGTTCCTTGCCGCGGCACTCGCTGCTGTACCTCACTTGACCGGACTGCGCCTGGCCAGACCGATCCACCTCGCCTTTTCCTACGACGAGGAGGTCGGATGCCGCGGCGCGCCGCATCTGATCGCCCGCCTGTCCGCACTTTGCGCCAAGCCCCTCGGCGTCATCGTCGGCGAGCCGAGCGGCATGCGCGCCGTGCGCGGCCACAAGGGCAAGGCCGCCGCCCGCGTGATTATCCATGGGCGCTCTGGCCATTCCTCGCGACCCGATCTCGGGCTCAACGCCATCCACGCCATGGCCGGTGTGCTGGGCGCGACCGTGAGCGAAGCCGAGCGGCTGACGCATGGTCCGTTCGATCCTGCCTTCGAGCCGCCCTATTCCTCGCTGCAGGCCGGCGTGATTGCGGGCGGACAGTCGGTCAACATCATTCCCGCCACCTGCACGCTGGACCTGGAGGCGCGGGCAATACCCGGCGTCGACCCGGCCAGCCTGCTCGCGCCGGTAAGGGCGCGGGCAGAGGCCTGTGAGGCCAACGGTTTTCGCATCGACTGGAGGCCGCTCAGCGCCTATCCGGCACTGTCGCTGCCGCAGGACGCGGCACTGGCGGCGCTGCTGCGGGAGCTGACCGGTGAAGCGCCGCTCGCCGCCGTCAGCTACGGCACGGAGGCCGGTCTCTATCAGGCCGCCGGCTTCGATGCGATCATCTGCGGCCCCGGCGACATCGACCGCGCCCACAAGCCGAACGAATACATTCTTGCCAGCGAACTCACCGCCTGCCAGCGGATGATCGAAGCGCTGGGCGCGCGCTGCTCGGCCTGAGGGAGCAACCGGAATGACGTTCCTGTTCAACTCCGATGCCCGGCGCGGCGCGGTCTTCGCGGAGGCCTTCGCTGGTGAACTGCCAGACCTCCCCTTCGCCATGGACGCCACGACGGTCGATCCCGACGCGGTGCGCTATCTGATCACCTGGACCGTGCCGGAAAATCTCGTTCGCTACAGGAACCTCGAAATCCTGTTCTCCTTCGGCGCCGGCGTCGACCAGTTCCGCTTCGACACCGTGCCCGCGAAGGTGAAGGTCGTGCGCATGATCGAGCAAGGCATCGTGCGCATGATGCAGGAATATGTGGCGCTGGCTGTGCTTGCGCTCCACCGCAACCTGCCGGCCTATCTCGCCCAGCAGCGTGCAGGCGAATGGCGCGACATCCCGCAGCTCCAGGCTGCGGCGCGCCGGATCGGCGTGCTCGGCCTCGGGCAACTCGGCCAGGCCGTCCTCGAGCGGCTGAAACCTTTCGGCTTTCCGCTCGCCGGCTGGAGCCGTTCGCCGCGGCGGATCGAGGGCGTGACCTGCCACGATGGCCGGCACGGGCTGGAGGAGATGCTCGAAGCCAGCGATATACTGGTCTGCCTGCTGCCGCTGACCGAGGAAACGCGCGGCTTCCTCAATGCCGAGCTGTTCGCAAAACTGCCTGAGGGCGCGGCGCTCGTCCATACCGGCCGCGGCCCGCAACTCGATCACGAGGCGCTTGTCGCCGCCCTCGACAGCGGCCAGCTGTCGGCCGCCATGATCGACGTGACCGATCCGGAGCCGCTGCCCCCTGGTCATCCTTTCTGGTCGCATCCGAAGATCATCCTGACCCCGCATGTCGCCAGTGTCACCCAGCCCGCGAGCGCCGCGCGCGCCGTCATCGACAACATCAAGCGCCATCGCGCCGGTCTCGACCCGATCGGGCTCGTCGACCGGTCGCGCGGCTATTGAAGCTCCAACCTGAAAGGCCGTCCCTTGTCCCTGCTCAAGACCGTCGATACAGACCCGTCCTTCACGCCGCGCCAGTCCAAGGCGTTGCCCGAACGGCTGATTGCCGGCGACCCCGCCTTCAAGACCTGGGCGCAGGACGCGGCCAAGGACGATCTCGTCCACACCGGCGTCTGGGAAGCGACGCCGGGCGAGACGCGATCGATCAAGGGGGAGACTTTCGAGTTCTGCCACATCCTCTCCGGCGTGATCGAAATCTCCCCGGACGGCGGCCAGCCGGTGACCTACCGCGCCGGCGACAGCTTCGTGATGAAGCCGGGCTTCACCGGGGTTTGGAAGACGATCGAAACCGTGCGCAAGATCTACGTGACGGTCGGATAGCCATGCGCGTGGCGTTTCCGCCGCTGCGACAGATTTTGCCGTCCCGCGCGGGCTGGACGCAACAATCGTCCGCCGCGGTTCGCCGAACGACGCATGCTGCTTGCCCGCCCGCGCTAGGCTGCGGCTAACGCTGCTAAGGGGTTGCCCATGAGCCTGAGCTTCGATCCGGACACGGTCCCCCTTCCCGTCGGCCATTTTATCGGCGGCGAACTGATCGCGGCCGGGGGCGCGATCGAGATGCGTCGCCCGTCGGACGGCAAGGCATACGCCGCCTGCCCGGTGGCTGGCGTCGACATGGTCGACCGCGCGGTGGAAAGCGCCAAAGCGACCCTCAAGACCAGCAACTGGGGCGGCGTTCGGCCGCGCGAGCGCACCAGGGCCCTGCAGACGTGGGCCGACCTGATCGAGGCTGAAGCCGTAACGTTGGCCAGGATCGAGGCGCTGTGCTCCACGCGGCCTATCGGCCAAGTGGTTGCAGGCGACATCGCCGTCACTGCCGAGCAGATCCGCTTCTTTGCCGAGTTCGCCGATAAGGAAGGCAGCGAGGTCGTGCCGACTGACGATGCCAGCCTCGGCATGATCATGAGCGAGCCCTATGGCGTCGTCGGCGCGATCACGCCGTGGAATTTTCCCATCTTGATGGCCGGGTGGAAGCTCGGCCCGGCACTGGCCGCAGGCAACGCGGTGGTGCTGAAGCCGTCGGAAATGACGCCTTTCTCGGCTGTGTACATGGCTGAGCTAGCGGTCAGGGCGGGCCTGCCGGCAGGGCTGATCAATGTGGTCCTGGGCGACGGTCCGACGACCGGTACGGCGCTGACCTGCCATCCCGAGATCGCCAAGGTCAGCTTCACCGGCTCGACCCGCGCCGGCTCGGCGATCATGGAGAACGTCGCCCGCACCGGCGTCAAGCCGATGACGCTGGAACTCGGCGGCAAGAGCCCTCAGATCGTCTTCGCCGACGCCGACCTCGACAAGGCGGCGACGGCGATCGCAGGCAGCGTCACCTTCAACGCCGGCCAGGCCTGTGTCGCCGGCACGCGCCTGATTGCCGAGGAGAGCGTGGCCGACAGGCTGGCAGCGGCGATCCTGGAGAAGATGAAGGCGGTGCGCTCCGGCCCGACCTGGGACGAGGCGACGCACTATTCGCCGATCATCTCGGAACGGCAGCGCGCGCGTGTCGACGGCATCGTCCAGGCGGCCAGACAGGCCGGCGGCGAGTGCCTGACCGGGGGCGCCGCCATGGACGACCCCGGCTATTTCTACCAGCCGACGCTGATCGCCAATGTCGACCAGGCCAACCCGGCGATCGTCGAGGAAATCTTCGGCCCGGTCCTGACCGTCCAGACCTTCGAGACCGAGGAAGAAGCGCTGACGCTGTCCAGCCATCCGACCTATGGACTGGCTTCCGGCCTGTTCACCACCGACCTGTCCCGTGCGATCCGCATCGCGCGCAGGCTCGAAGCGGGCACCGTCTGGGTCAACCGCTACAGCCGCTCGCGCGACCACATCCTGCCGACCGGCGGCTACAAGCGTTCCGGCATCGGCAAGGACCTTGGCCGCGACGCCTATCTCGCCAACCGCAGGACCAAGAGCGTCCTGGTCAGCCTGTGAAGAGATGCCGATGAAATTCTGTTCGATCGCCCTGATCCCTGGTGATGGCATCGGCCGCGATGTCACCGCCGCCGCCTGGACAGTGCTGGAAACGGCGGCCAAACATTGCGGCTTTGGTTTGACGGGAACTGAGTTCCCCTGGTCCTGCCGCTTCTTCAAGGAGACCGGCCGCATGATGCCCGAGGACGGCATCGAGACCTTGCGCGGCTTCGACGCCATTCTTCTCGGCGCGGTCGGCTGGCCGGCGGAGGTGCCGGATTCGGTTTCGCTGCACGGCCTGCTGCTGCCGATCCGCAAGGCATTCGTGCAATACGCCAACACCCGGCCGCACCGCCTGTTGCCGGGCGTCACGGGACCGCTGCGGGCGGAAAGCTTCGACATCCTGTGCATCCGTGAGAACACCGAAGGAGAATATTCGGGCGCCGGCGGGCGCGTGCACCAGGGCACGCTGGACGAGGTCGCCGTGGAGACTTCGATCTTCACCCGCGCCGGCGTCGAGCGTATCCTGCGCTTCGGCTTCGAGCAGGCGCGGACGCGGCGGGGCAAGCTTGCCTCCGTCACCAAATCCAACGCGCAGAAATACTCGATGGTGTTCTGGGACGAGATCACCCGCAAGCTGGCCGCGGAGTACTCTGACGTCGAAGTGACCAGCTATCACGTCGACGCGCTCGCCGCGCGCATGATCATGGCGCCGGAGAGCCTCGACGTTATCGCCGCCTCCAATCTCTTCGGCGACATCCTGACCGATATCGGCGCGGCGATCCAGGGTGGGTTGGGCTACGCCGCTTCCGCCAACATCAATCCCGACCGCTCGGCGCCGTCCATGTTCGAGCCGGTGCACGGCTCCGCGCCCGACATCGCCCATCTCGGCATCGCCAATCCGATCGCCACCATCTGGTCAGGTGCGATGATGCTCGACCACTTGGGCGAAAAAGACGCAGCCGGCCGCGTCATGAAAGCGATCGAGGCGACAACCGCTCGGGGCCTTGGAACGATTGCCGGCAAGGACAGCACGAACACCATCACGGCCGCAGTCATCGCGGCGCTCAACTGATTGCAAGGTCGTTTTCGATGAAGAGCCTGAAAGACAAAAGTCTATTCCGCGAGGCCGGCCTGATCGGCGGCAAATGGGTCGCCGCCGCCTCCGGCCAAACGGTCGATGTTATTGATCCGGCGACCCAGGCCGCGATCGGCACGGTACCCGACATGGCCGGTTCTGACACCCGCGCGGCCATAGACGCAGCGTCTTCCGCCTCTCGGGATTGGCGGAAGAAGACGAATGCCGAACGCGCAGTCCTGCTGGAGGCCTGGCACGGCCTGATGCTTATGCATCTAGAGGATCTCGCGCTGATCCTGACGACGGAACAGGGCAAACCGCTGGACGAAGCGAGAGGCGAGATTCGCTACGGCGCCTCCTTCGTCAAATGGTTCGCGGAGGAGGCGCGCCGCATCAACGGCCACACCATCCCCTCGCCGACGCCGGACCGCCGCATCATCATTCTGAAAGAGCCGGTCGGCGTGTGCGGCATCATTACGCCGTGGAATTTCCCCAACGCGATGATCACCCGAAAAGTCGCGCCGGCGTTGGCCGCCGGCTGCACGGTGGTGATCAAACCGTCCGAGTTCACGCCCTATTCGGCGCTGGCGCTCGGCGTGCTCGCCGAACGGGCGGGCATCCCCGCCGGCGTCATCAACATCGTCACGGGCATGCCGGCCGACATCGGCAACGAGATCATGGCGAACGAGACTGTGCGCAAGATCTCCTTCACCGGCTCGACGCGGGTCGGTTCGCTGCTGATGCGCGGCGCGGCCGACAGCGTGAAAAGGCTCAGCCTCGAGCTCGGCGGCAACGCGCCCTTCATCGTCTTCGACGACGCCGACCTCGACCTCGCCGTCGAGGGCGCGCTCGCCTCGAAATTCCGCAACGGCGGCCAGACCTGCGTCTGCGCCAACCGCATCCTCGTTCAGGCCGGCGTCTATGACGCCTTCGCCGCCAAGCTCAGCGCCCGCGTCAATGCGATGACGGTCGGGCCCGGCACTCAAGCCGGCGTCGCCATCGGGCCGATGATCAACATGGCGGCGGTCGACAAAATCAACCGGCACGTCGAGGACGCGCTCGCCAAAGGCGCCACGATTGTCACAAAGAGCCCGGCTTTGCCGGAGGGGCCTCAGTACGTCGCGCCGCTGGTGCTGACCGGCGCAACAAAAGAGATGCAGCTCGCCGGCGAGGAAACCTTCGGTCCGGTCGCGCCGCTTTTCCGTTTCGAGACGGAAGAGGAGGCGATCGCGCTCGCCAACGGCACGCCCTACGGCCTCGCCTCCTACTTCTATACCGAGAACCTGAAACGCGCTTGGCGCGTCGGCGAGGCGCTGGAGTTCGGCATGGTGGGGCTCAACACCGGCTCGGTCTCGATGGAGGTTGCCCCCTTCGGCGGGGTCAAGCAGTCCGGCCTCGGGCGCGAGGGTGCGCAGGCCGGCATCGAGGAGTATCTCGAGATGAAGAGCTTTCACATGGGCGTAGGGGAGTAAGGCAGTAGGGAATAAGGCCTAAACCTACTCCCCACCTCCCTATCGAACCCGGTCGAGCGCTTTGTAGTAGAGACCGACCATCGGCAGGAACCAGGGCTTGCCGGAATAACCGGGGATTGACGGCCACTCGAGTCCCTTCATCGGGTTGCGGTCCTCGCGGCCGAGCATGGCATCGGCCAGGATCATGCCGAGATGGGTAGATAGCTGCGCACCGTGGCCGGAATAGCCCATCGCGTACCAGACCCCGTCATGGTAGCCGGCGCGCGGAAAACGGTCCTTGGTCATGTCGACCAACCCACCCCAGCAATAGTCGATCTCGACCGTGGCAAGCTGCGGGAAGATCGCGGCGAGGCTCGCCCGCAATATTTGTCCGCTCTTGGCGTCGGAACGTTGGTCGGAGGTCGCCGAGAAGCGCGCGCGACCGCCGAAGATCAGGCGCTTGTCCGGCGAGAGCCGGAAGTAGTTGCCGATGTTCATCGAGGTCACGCATGTCCGGTTGCCCGGCATGGTCGCGGCGATCTCGGCCTCGCTCAACGGCCGCGTTGCGATGATGAAGCTGCCGACGGAGATGATCCTGCGGCGGAAATAATTGAAATTCGGCGTGGTATAAGCGCCGGTTGCCACCAGCACGTTGTCGGCGCTGATCTTGCCGCGCGAAGTGGTCAATTCATGCCTGCTACCGGCCTGCTTGCGGTCGGTCACCGCCGCGTTCTCGTGGATCACGGCACCGTGGCGCGTGGCGGCCGTGGCCAGGCCTGCCACATAGCGGCCCATGTGCATCATGGCGCTCTTCTTCGACAGCATCGCGCCATGGAAGGGCGAGCCGATCTCGGACTTGAGATCGGCGGCCGACAGCAGCGCCGTGTCCGGGTCGACCTCGGCATGGACGGCCTCGAAGTTGCGAGCGATCGCTTCGAAATGCTGCGGCTTGGAGGCGAGCTTCAGCTTGCCGGCGCGGCGGAAACTGCAGTCGATGTTTTCCTCTGCAACCAGCGCCTCGATCGTGTCGACGGAGTCGTCCAGCGCCCGGTAGAGAGCGATCGCACGTTCCTTGCCGAACTCCGCCTTGGCCGAAAGGTAGCTGTGGGCGAGGCCGTTGTTGAGGTGCCCGCCATTGCGCCCGGATGCACCCCAGCCCACGCGCTCCGCTTCCAGCACGATCACCTTGGCACCGGCCTTCGCCAATTGGCGGGCCGCGGCGAGGCCCGTGAAGCCGCCGCCTACGATGGCGGCGTCGTAATGCCCCTCGAGCTGACCTTTCACCCCGCCGGAAAAGACAGGGGCCGTGTCGTGCCAATAGGAGACGAATTTCATCGGCAGCCCGCCTGTCTCAAAGCCCGACCACGCCCGGAAGACCGGAAATATTGGCGATCTCGACATAGCCGTAATAGGGGTTGGCCGGTTCGTGGCCGCGGTTGACCCAGACCTTGTTCTTGATGCCGAGATCGTGCGCCGACATCAGGTCGTAGCGGAATGAAGACGAACAGTGAAGGATATCTTCCGGACCGCAGCCCAGCCTATCGAGCATGTATTCGAAGGCCTTGAAGCGCGGCTTGTAGGCCTGTGCCTGCTCAGCCGTGTATACGGCATGGAACGGCGCGCCGAGCTTTTCGACATTGGACATGATCTGCGTATTCATCGCATTGGAGAGGATGACCAGCGGAATTTCCTTGGCGACCTTCGCCAGCCCGGCCGGAACGTCCGCATGCGGCCCCCAGGTTGGGACGCGCTCATACACCATCTTGGCGTCGTCGGGGCTGAAGGCGACGCCGTTGCGCTTGCAGGCGCGCTCGAGCGCGTTATGGATGACGTCGGCATAAGGCTTCCAGTCGCCCAGGATCTCGTCGAGCCGGTAGGCCGCAAAATTCTTGATGAACTCCTGCATGCGCGGCTCGTCGAGCCGGCTGCCATAGAGGTCGCGCGCCGCTTCCGCCATCTGGAAATTGGTCAACGTGCCGTAGCAGTCGAAGGTGATGTATTTGGGCCTGAAAGAAGCCATGTCCGTCGATCTCCGGTGGAAGCACATCCGCGCTGGGATGTGTTTCATCATAGGCCGGCAGGCGGCGGGCCTCCTGACTGAAAAGCGCCTCCCTGAAGCAGAAAGTTCCGTATCCGCCACCCGGTTTGGCACGCTGTAGCATCTCGAGCGTCGATGGAAGCGCCGGTCGGTGGCGTAAAGCGCATCCAGTTCGATGGACGCCAGCACAAGATTCGGCGCACCCCCCGCGCAACGGCGAATGATACTGCCGAAGTCGAAACCTTCAGACGATCTGCGGCGCGCCGATGGCCGAGACTTGGGGCAGATAAAAGGATTGCCTCATGCAGCAAGGCGAGATCGAGCTCCAGGACTTCGGACCGGACCATATCGAGGGCGCGGTGGCGCTGTCTCGTCAGGAGAATTGGCCGCACCGCCCGCAAGACTGGCAGATGGCGCTGCAGCTCTCGAGCGGCGCGGTTGCGCTGGATGACCAGGGCCGGGTCGCCGGAACCATCCTGGTCACGCCTTACGGCTGGGATTGCGCGATGATCAACATGGTGATCGTCGATCAGAACGTGCGGGGCAAAGGCCTCGGGCGCAAGCTCATGGAACAGGCCTTCACCCTTGCCGGCGACCGTCCGCTGCGGCTCGTCGCGACAGCGGACGGCATGCCTCTCTACCAGAAGCTGGGCTTCGTGCCCTCCGGCACCATCCTGCAGCATCAAGGCAAGGTTGCCGAGCTTGGCATGCCCGATGGCGTGGAAGCTGCGGGCGCCGGCGATCTGCCGGAAATCAAGGCGCTGGACCGCGACGCCTACGGCGCCAACCGTGAAGCCTTGATCGATGCGCTGGCCGAGCGCGGCCAATTCGCCGTCATCCGCCGCAACGGGGCCATCGAGGCTTATGCCGCGATCCGCCCGTTCGGGCGCGGCGAGGTGATCGGTCCGGTTATCGCGGGAAGTGCCTTGGAAGCCAAGGCTCTTATTAGCTTCTTCGCCGCGACCCGCGCTGACGCATTCCTGCGCGTGGACACCGACAGCAGGACCGGCATCGCCGATTGGCTTCAGCAGGTCGGCCTTTCCCATGTCGGCGGCGGCGTGGCCATGGACCGTCCGTCCAAGAAACAAGCCGAACAGGCCAAGTCGAAAGTTTACGCCCTCGCCAACCAGGCGCTCGGCTAGTCCGGAGGACAACAATGCTCGCCAATTCCCTGGTCGAACTCGACCGCGCCCATCTCATCCACCCGGTCTCCTCATATCGCGGCCATGAGGCGCTCGGCGTGCGCGTGCTGAAATCGGCGAAGGGAGCAACCGTGACCGACGCGTCAGGCCGGCAACTTGTCGACGGCTTCGCGGGGCTGTGGTGCGTCAATGCCGGTTACGGCCACGACAGCATCGTCGAGGCGGCGGCCCGGCAGATGCGCGAGCTTCCTTACGCCACCGCCTATTTCGACCTCGGTTCTGAACCGGCCATCAGGCTCGCCTCGGAACTGGCCGAGCGCACGCCGGGAGATCTCAATCACGTCTATTTCACGCTTGGGGGATCGGACGCGGTCGACAGCACGATCCGCTTCGTCCGCTTCTACTGGAATGCCAGGGGCGAGCCGAAACGCGACCAGTTCATTTCGATCGAGCAGGGGTATCACGGGTCGTCAGTGGTCGGCGCGGGGCTGACCGCCCTGCCCGCCTTCCATGCCGGTTTCGGCATTCCCTTCGAATGGCAGCACAAGATCCCCTCGCCCTATCCCTATCGCAACCCGGTGGGCGAGGACTCCGATGCGATCATCGCCGCATCGCTTGCCGCGCTGAAGGGCAAGATCGAGGAGATCGGGCCGGAGCGGGTCGCTGCCTTCTATGCCGAGCCGATCCAGGGCTCGGGCGGCGTCATCGTCCCGCCGAAAGGCTGGATAAAGGCGATGCGCGAGCTCTGCCGGGAATACGGCATCCTGTTCATTGCCGACGAGGTGATCACTGGCTTCGGCCGCACGGGGCCGTTGTTCGCCTGCACGGACGAGGACATCGTTCCCGATTTCATGACGACCGCGAAGGGGTTGACCTCAGGCTATGTTCCGATGGGCGCGGTGTTCATGGCCGACCATGTCTACAACGTCATCGCCGACGGCGCGGGCAACGCGGCGGTCGGCCACGGCTACACCTATTCGGCCCATCCGGTCAGCGCTGCCGTCGCGCTCGAAGTGTTGAAACTCTATGAGGACGGCCTTCTGGAGAACGGCGCCAGGGCGGGCGCTCGCCTGATGGCGGGCTTGGCAGACCTGAGCGACCACCCACTGGTCGGCGACGTGCGTGGCCGCGGCATGCTCGCGGCGATCGAGCTCGTGGTCGACAAACAGAAGAAGACGCCGCTTCCCGCCGCGGCTATGCCGGCCCGGCGCGTGTTCGACAGGGCATGGGACAACGGCCTCATCATCCGCGCCTTCGCGCATGGGGTTCTCGGCTATGCGCCCCCGCTCTGCTGCACCGAGAGCAACATCGATGCGATCATCGAGCGCACGCGACGGACGCTGGACCAGACGCTGGACGACGCGGATGTCCGCCAGGCGCTGGCATGACGGGCGGCGAAATATTCGTGTTTCGAAATATCGCCGGGGCGGACGATTTCGCAATTTTGTGCCGCAGCCCCGCGCCTTTTCGGCGAATCCAGCGCAGGGGAAGTGCCAGACTGCTTTTGAAGACAAGGCCAGAAAGCCCGAATTTCCGGACTTTTGAAAAGGGCCGACGCCCCGGACAGCACGGAATTTTGTTCTGTTCAGCATGATGCAATTCGGTCGCGCGCAGAGGAGAGCCAGTCTTGGCCAGGGGCTTTAGCGAATTCAAATACATGACCTTCGATGTGGTCGGCACGCTGATCGATTTCGAGGGCGGCATCACGAGCTGCCTGGCCGGAATTGCGGCCGAGGCAGGTGTCTCCGTCGACGGTGAGGAGGCATTGGCCCTTTACCGGCAGGCTCGCTACATGCCCGATGCGGACCTATTCCCTGACGATCTTGCGCGCGTCTACATGGTCATCGCGCCCCGGCTCGGTCTGCCGGCCGAGGAGAAATACGGCGTCCGCCTGCGGAATTCAGCCGGCCTCTGGCAGGGCTTTCCCGACAGCGCTGCGGCATTGGCCAGTCTCGCGAAGTCGCACAAGCTGATCGCCATGACCAATGCCCGGCGCTGGGCGCTCGACCATTTCGAGAAGCAACTCGGATCGCCCTTCTTCGCCACCTTCACAGCCGACGATACCGGCGCGGAGAAGCCCGACCCGGCCTTCTTCCATAAGGTCTTCGATTTCGTGGCCTCCCGCGGCGACAGCAAGGACGACATCCTGCATGTCGCGCAAAGCCAGTATCACGACATCGGCATCTCCCGGGCGCTTGGCCTGACCAATTGCTGGATCGAGCGCCGTCATGCCCAGAAAGGCTACGGCGGCACGATAGAGCCCGAGACCTTTACCGTGCCGGACTACCACTTCACCTCGATGGCCGCGTTTGCGGCGGCCGTGCGGGAGAGCCTGAAGGAACGAACCTGAGCCCAAGTTCGGAAAGGCGCGCGATAAGACGGGCATTCCGGCGAAACCATCAGAAAGGGGAATGACATGACCGACAAGATCACGAACTGGACCAGAGCGGACGATGCCACGGTCGAAAACGCCATTCGACGGGGCGCCAGCCGCCGCGAACTCCTCAAGATGCTGCTGGCCGGCGGCGCCGCGGTTGCCGCAGGCAGCGTCGTGCTTGGCCGCGCCACGCAAGCCGTCGCCGCCACGCCGGTTTCCGGTGGAAATTTCAAGGCGGCCGGCTGGTCGTCCTCGACCGCCGATACGCTCGATCCGGCAAAGGCGTCGCTCTCCACCGACTATGTCCGTTGCTGCTCGCTCTACAACCGCCTGACTTTCCTCGACAAGGACGGCGTCACGCAGATGGAGCTGGCCGAAAGCTTCGACAGCAAGGACGCCAAGACCTGGACCGTGAAGCTGCGCAAGGGTGTCACCTTCCACGACGGCAAGGACTTGACCGCTGACGACGTTGTCTTCTCCCTGAAACGCCATCTCGACAAAGCGGTCGGCTCCAAGGTCGCCAAGATCGCCGCGCAGATGACCGGCTTCAAGGCGGTCGACAAGTCGACCGTCGAAATCACGCTTGCCGATCCCAATGCCGACCTGCCGACCATCCTGGCCCTGCATCACTTCATGATCGTCCAGGACGGCACCACGGATTTCTCGAAGGGCAACGGCACGGGCGCCTTCGTGCTGGAAACGTTCGAGCCGGGCGTGCGGTCGGTCGTGACCAAGAACAAGAACTACTGGAAGTCGGGCAAGCCTTATCTCGACTCGTTCGAGTTCATCGCCATCAGCGATGACAGCGCCCGCGTCAACGCACTGCTTTCCGGCGACATCAATTTTGCCGCCTCGATCAATCCGCGTGCGATGAAGCTCATCAGCGGTCAGCAGGGCTTTGAACTGTCGAAGACCACATCGGGCAACTACACGGACCTCAACATCCGCCTCGATATGGATCCCGGCAGCAAGGCCGACTTCGTGACCGGCATGAAGTATCTCGTCAACCGTGAGCAGATCGTCAAATCGGCCTTGCGCGGCCTCGGCGAAATCGGCAACGACCAGCCCGTCTCGCCAGCGAACATCTTCCACAACGCCGACCTCAAGCCGAAGGCGTTCGACCCCGACAAGGCGAAGTTCCACTTCCAGAAGTCGGGCCTGCTCGGCCAGTCCATCCCTGTGATCGCCTCCGAAGCCGCTACCTCGTCGATCGACATGGCGGTGATCATCCAGGCCGCCGGCGCGGATATCGGCATGAAGCTCGACGTCCAGCGCGTTCCGTCCGACGGCTACTGGGACAATTACTGGCTCAAGGCGCCTGTCCATTTCGGCAACATCAATCCGCGCCCGACGCCGGACATCCTGTTCTCGCTCCTCTACGCCTCCAATGCGCCCTGGAACGAAAGCCAGTACAAGTCCGAGAAGTTCGACAAGCTGCTCATCGAGGCGCGCGGTTCGCTCGACCAGGCCAAGCGCAAGGAAATCTACGGCCAGATGCAGGGAATGATCGCCGAAGAGGCCGGCACCATCATCCCAGCCTATATTTCCAACGTCGATGCCCTCTCCAGCAAGGTGAAGGGTTTGGAAGCGAACCCGCTCGGTGGCATGATGGGCTACGCAATGGCGGAATACCTCTGGCTCGAAGCCTGAGAGGCGCCTGCCGGGGACCGGTCAGCCGGCCCCCGGCACTGCATTGCGCAACATTGTCCGGCTGAACGAAACCGCAGGGAGCTTCCATGAAGTCTGGGGTTCTGAACCTCGTGCTGAAGCGGTTGGCGGTCGCGGTCGTCACCCTTCTGATCGTCCTGTTCGCCGTGTTTTTCGCCACCAGCATGCTGCCTGGCGATACCGCGTCGATCCTGCTCGGCCAGGCGGCGACTCCGGAAGCGGTCGCCGGCCTGCGCGAGGCCATGCATCTCAACGATCCGGCAATCCTTCGCTTCCTGCGCTGGCTTCTCGGCCTGCTCCACGGCGACCTTGGCACTTCCTATGCCAACGAGATGCCGGTGGCGGCGCTGATTGGCGGGCGCTTCGTCAACACCATGAAGCTCGCCGGCATCACCACGCTGATCTCGGTGCCGCTGGCGCTGACGCTCGGCATCACCGCCGCGATGCTGCGCGGCTCCTTCTTCGACCGCGCAGTCACCATCCTTTCGATCGGCGTCATCTCCGTGCCTGAGTTCATGGTCGCGACGCTGGCGGTCCTGCTCTTCGCCGTTTATCTCAGATGGCTGCCGGCGCTGTCCTCGGTCAATGAGGCGCACTCGCTTGCCGATCTCGTGCGCATCTTTGCGATGCCGGTGATCACGCTCACCTTCGTCATCTCCGCCCAGATGATCCGCATGACTCGCGCCGCGGTGATCGAAACGCTGTCCACGCCTTATGTCGAGATGGCGCTTCTCAAGGGCGCCTCGCGCAGCCGCATGGTGCTGAGGCATGCGCTTCCCAACGCCCTTGGCCCGATCGTCAACGCGGTCGCGCTCTCGCTGTCCTATCTGGTCGGTGGCGTCATCATCGTGGAGACGATCTTCAACTATCCCGGCATCGCCAAGCTGATGGTCGATGCGGTCGCGACCCGCGACCTGCCGCTGATCCAGAGCTGCGCGATGATCTTCTGCCTCGGCTATCTCCTGCTCATCACGGCGGCCGACATCGTCGCCATCATGTCCAACCCGAGGCTCAGATGACGATGGCGCGCGCGGTATCCTCCCGACGGTCCCTCCTGGGCCACAGCTATAACCTCGTGGGCGTCGTGGCCTCGCTGGTCATCCTAGCGTGGACGCTTGTCGCCATCTTCGCGCCCTACGTCATCCCCCACCCGATTGGAGACATCGTCGACGACGACTATTTCGGCCCGATGCGCCAGGGACTGTGGCTCGGTTCGGATTATCTGGGCCGGGACATGCTCTCGCGGGTTCTGATGGGCGCGCGCTACACCGTCGGCATATCGCTCGCGGCCGTCTCTATCGCCTGCTTTTCGGGTGTCGTGCTGGGGATGATAGCGGCCGTCACCGGCGGCTGGCTCGACACCTGCCTCAGTCGCTTCCTCGACGCCATGAACTCCATTCCCAGCAAGCTGTTCGGTCTTGTGGTCGTCGCCGCGGTCGGCTCGTCGATCCCGGTGCTGATCCTGACGCTCGCCGTCATCTATATTCCGGGCGCCTACCGCTTCGCGCGGGCGCTTGCGGTCAACATCAACACCATGGACTTCATGACCGTCGCCCGCGTGCGCGGCGAAAGCACCGTCTATCTCATCGGCTCCGAGATCCTGCCCAACATCATCCGCCCGGTGCTGGCCGACTTCGGCCTGCGCTTCGTCTTCATCGTGCTCTTGCTCTCGGGCTTGTCTTTCCTTGGGCTTGGCCTGCAGCCGCCTCTAGCCGACTGGGGTGCGCTGGTGCGCGAGAATATCGGCGGCCTGCCCTTCGCGGCTCCCGCCGTCATCGTGCCCTCGCTGGCGATCGCCAGCCTCACCATCAGCGTCAACCTGCTGATCGACAACCTGCCGCAGAAGATCAGGGACAGGGACGCATGACCAATCTCGTCGAGGTCAGAAATCTGAAGATCGAGGCGACGACCGACGCCGGACGTGTCGTCGATATCATCAAGGGCGTCAGCCTCGACATCGCCGACGGCGAGATCGTCGCCCTGATCGGCGAGAGCGGCTCCGGCAAGACGACCGTGGCGCTCTCGCTGATGGGCTACGCGCGGCCCGGCTGCCGCATCACCGGCGGCGAGATCAACGTCAACGGCAAGGACATGGCCGCGCTTTCCGAGAAGGAACGAGCGAGGCTGCGCGGCACCGATATTGCCTATGTCCCGCAAAGTGCCGCTGCCTCGTTCAACCCGTCGTCCACGATCATGGAACAGGTGATCGAGGTGACGCGCATCCACAAGCTGATGCCGCCCGAACAGGCGCGCCGGCGCGCGGTCGAGCTGTTCAGGGCCTTGTCGCTGCCGGATCCGGATGGGATCGGCGCCCGCTATCCGCACCAGGTTTCGGGTGGGCAATTGCAGCGGCTGGGAGCGGCCATGGCGCTCATCGGCGATCCCAAGCTGGTCATTTTCGACGAGCCGACGACGGCGCTCGACGTGACGACGCAGATCGACGTGCTGAAGGCATTCAAGTCGGTCATGCGGGCGGGCGGGATAGCGGGCGTCTACGTTTCCCACGACCTCGCGGTCGTCGCCCAGATCGCAGACCGCATCGTGGTGCTGAAGGGCGGCGAAGTGCAGGAAACCGGAACGACCGGGGAGATTCTTTCAACGGCCCAGCATCCCTACACCCGGGAATTGCTGGCCGCCTTCGAACCGAAGCGGCGGCAGGCGCTGGCCGACGCGGATGCCGGAAAGAAAGAGCTGCTGCGTATCGACAATCTGACCGCCGGCTACGGCCCGGTACGAGATGACGGACTGCCGCTTGTCCGGGCAGTCGATTCCGTCAGTCTGGTCGTGGAAAAGGGGCGCAATCTCGGCGTCATCGGCGAATCCGGCTGCGGAAAATCGACGCTGGCACGGGTCATCGCCGGCATCCACCCGGCGGCCGCTGGCGAGATCGTCTTCGACGGCAAGGAATTGGAGCGCGCGGCCAGGAAACGCGGCCAAGATCAGCTTCGCGAGATGCAGATCGTGTTCCAATATGCCGATACCGCGCTCAATCCGGCCAAGCCGGTGGAGGACATCATCTCGCGGCCGCTGGCTTTCTATCACGGGCTCGACAGGCAGGCGCGCTCGAAGCGCGTCGACGAACTGCTCGACATGGTGCGCCTGCCGAGGGCGCTTCGCTACCGTCATCCATCGGAGCTCTCGGGCGGCCAGAAGCAGCGCGTGAACTTTGCTCGCGCGTTGGCCGCGGATCCCAAGCTCATCATCTGCGACGAGATCACCTCGGCGCTCGACACGGTGGTGGCGTCCGCCGTGATCGAATTGCTCAAGGAGCTGCAGCGCGAGCTGGGACTCTCCTACATCTTCATTAGCCACGACCTTTCCGTCGTCGAGGCCATCTGCGATCAGATCATGGTCATGTACAATGGCGAGCGGGTGGAGCAGATCACACCCGACAAGGTGAAGACGCCCGCCCACCCCTACTCCAAGCTTCTGTTCTCCTCGGTGCCGAAGCTCGACCCGACCTGGCTCGACGGCCTCGTCCGCGACCCCGCGCTGGTCAGCCAGTACGGTCACCGCTAGAGCAATTCCAGGAAAAGTGTGTAACGGTTTTCCGTCCGGAATTGCGTAAAAACAAATACTTAGAGCGGTTCGGCGATCTATGAATCGCTGAAACGCTCTTGCACATGTCTCCCGAAAGTGGGAACCGGTTTCGGGAGGCATGCGCAAAATCAAAGTGCTACAGCGGCTGAGCCTCACATCGGAAACAGGCTGGGCAGCGGCATGTGCGTCTTGACGATGGGCGACTTCAGCACCACGAACGAGAAATACTTGTCGATGCCGATATCCATGTCGGTCAGCCGTTCCATGATCGTCTGGTACTCGCCGATGCCGGCGGTCACGAATTTCATCAGATAGTCATAGCCGCCTGACACGAGGTGGCATTCGATGACCTGGTCGATTTTCTCCACGACAGCCAGAAAGCGGGCGAAGTCGACCTGGCGATGGTTCTTCAAGGTGATCTCGGTGAAGACGGTCAGCGTCTGACCGAGCTTGCCGAGATTGACCTGAGCGGAATAGCCTTCGATATAGCCTTCCGACTGGAGTTTCTTGACCCGCATCAGGCATGGGCTGGGCGACAGGTGCACCAACTCGGCCAGTTCCACATTGGTGATGCGGCCGTTTTTCTGCAGTTCGTGCAGAATCTTGATATCGATCCGATCCAGTTTCACGGCCGTCTCCACAGAGCGCACGCCACAGCACAAAATGCCGCGTTGCCATTGGCCATCGACACTACCACAGCTCACTGGCCTGTCCATCAGCGCGGACACCGCTTTGAAACGCATCGGCTCCCGATTTCCACCGGACCGCCGGAATAAAATTCTGCCTTGGTCCTAACTGCAGCAGCGGCTGCCTGCGCAACGCGCTAGATTGACGCTTCAAGGTGGAGAGACGATGCGCGCGCCGTTGCAGCAAATCGAGACGTCCGGCGAACTGCCGCAATCCGCGGACGCGGTGGTGATCGGCGGCGGCATCGTCGGTGTCTTCGCGGCCTATTATCTGGCGCGGCGCGGCATGAAAATCGCGCTTGTCGAAAAGGGCCGCATCGGCGCCGAGCAGTCTTCGCGGAACTGGGGCTGGTGCCGTCAGCAGAACCGCGATGCCCGCGAGCTGCCGATGGCGACCCGAAGCCTTGATCTGTGGCAGCGCTTTGCAGCGGAGACCGGCGAGGACACCGGCTTCCGCCGCTGCGGCCTGCTTTATCTCAGTAATGACGAAGCGGAGTTGGCCGGTTGGGCGCGCTGGCGCGACTTCGCCAGGACGGCCGGCGTCACCACGCATATTTTGGACAGCGCCGAGGCCAGCGCGCGCGGCCGCGCCACGGGCCGGACGTGGAAGGGCGGCGTCTTCTCGCCGACCGACGGCACCGCCGATCCGTCGCGGGCCGCGCCCGCGGTCGCCCGCGCAATTCTGAAGCTCGGCGGCAGCGTGCACCAGAATTGCGCCGCGCGCGGCATCGAAACCGAGGGCGGGCGCTTGAGCGGCGTGGTCGCCGAAAGCGGAACGATCCGGACGAAGGTGGCGATCATGGCCGGCGGTGCCTGGGCGTCCTCCTTTTGCAACCAGTTCGATTTCCGCTTTCCGCAGGCGTCTGTCCGCTCCTCCATCCTGTCCGTATCGCCCGGCGCCGAGGGCCTGCCGGACGCGCTCCACACGGCGCGGATCTCGGCCACGCGTCGCGGCGACGGCGGCTACACGCTTGCCATCAGCGGACGCGGGCGCGTAGACGTGACGCCACAGCAGTTGCGCTTCTCGTCGCAGTTCCTTCCCATGTTCCTGAAGCGCTGGCGAAGCCTCGCGCCCGGCGGCCTGCAGGGCATGCGCTCCGGCCACGAAACGCTTAAGCGCTGGCGGCTCGACCGGCCGACGCCGATGGAGCGGATGCGCATCCTCGATCCGGTCCCTGACCAGGCGACGATCCGCCTGACCCACGCCCGGGCACTCGAACTGCTGCCCGATCTCAGAAAGACCAGGATCAGCGCGGCCTGGGCCGGCTACATCGACAGCACGCCGGACGGCGTACCCGCCATCGGCGAGATTGACGCCGTTCCAGGTTTCTTTCTGGCCGCCGGGTTTTCGGGGCACGGCTTCGGCATCGGGCCCGGCGCCGGGCACCTCGTCGCCGATCTGGTGACCGCGTCGGAACCGATCGTCGATGCGACATCCTACGATCCACGGCGCTTCGACGCGTCCGCCTGGGGGAAGGTCGCCGATTTCTAAGGGATGTTCCTTGTCGGCACCCGGGGCAGCCTCCGCAATTGCATCAATCCTCCCGCAGAAAAGCGCCGATCGGCGCCGGTCGGACTGGCGCCTGGCCTCGGAACCGGCCGACAGCACCGGCGGTGCAGCCGGCCCGCTCTGCGACAAGCTCGACGGCGGCCAGTTGGCAATAGCGTCCCTGGCAGCGACCCATGCCGACGCGCGACAGCGATTTCACCCTGTTGGCCTCGCCGCCGCTGTGTTCCACGCTCTCGCGTATGGCTCCAGCATTCACGTTCTCGCAACGGCAGACGATTTCATCGTTGGGAAGCGACCGCGCCATCGCGTCCGGCCATGGAAAGGCGGTCGCCAGACCGCGGGCAAAGCGTTCGAGCCGCGCGAGTTTGCGCAGGTCGGCGCTGGCGGAGGGCGCCGGACGTCCGAGATCGGCAAGGCATGCTGCCGCCGCAAGGCGCCCCGCGATCTCCGCTCCGTCCGCCCCCAGGAGTTGAAGGCCGTCGCCGGCAAGGTAGACCCCGTTGCCGGCACGCCCCATTTCGTCGGCCTTGGGCAGCCATTGCCGCCACTGTTCGTCATAGGTGAAGGCGCAGCCGGCCAAGTCTGCCAGATGCGTCTCAGCCCGCAGATGCCAGCCCATGCCGATCATGTCGCACGGGGTGAGGCGCTGCATTCCGCCGGCATCGCGCCAACGCATCGCCGTGACACCGGACGCATCCGCCTCGATCCGTTCCAGCTTCACTCCCGCATGATAGCGGCCGCCGAGCCTCGCCCGCAGCGCCAGACCGCGCAGCGCGACGACCGGGCGAACGGCAAGTCCTAAGAAGCCGCGCATCTGTCGGCGCCATGGCGAGGTGTCGAGCACCGCCGCCACATCGGCTCCAGCCTTCACGAGTTGCGCGCCGACCAGCGTCAGCAAGGGCCCCGATCCCATCAGGACGATGCGCCGCCCGAGCGCGACGGCTTGCGCCTTGAGCGCGATCTGCGCCGCGCCAAGGCTGTAGACCCCGGCGCTCTGCCAGCCTGGGACCGGCGCGACGCGGTCGGACGCGCCCGTGGCAAGGATCAGCCGGTCATAGCCGATCACCTCCACGCCGCCCTCGCCCAGCACGTGCAGCCGCCCCTCGTACACGGCGATGACGGAGCTTAGCGCGCGATGGGTGAGCCGCCCCTCTTCGGCCAGCCGGTCGAACAGCGCATGCAGCGCGCATGCCTTGGCTGCCTCCGACCCGTAGAGCTCTTCCGGCGTGCGGGTAAACCCGGCAGGCGGACGACGATAGATCTGCCCGCCCGCGCGATTGCTTTCATCGATCACCACCGGATGGAGCCCGGCATTGACCAGCGTCGCCGCGGCCCTTATGCCGGCCGGACCGGCACCTACGATCACGATCCGCGGCGACGACGTCTCGCTCACGGCCAACTCTCCGGCGGCGTCGTGCGCAGCCGCATGCCTTCAGTGACTGGGGTTGTGCACGCGCGCATACGCGGCCCCTCCTCCTGCCACACCCAGCAATCCTGGCAGGCTCCCATCAGGCAGAAGCCGGCCCGCAGCTCGGGGCCGAACTCGGACTTTCGCAGCGCACAGCCCGACGCCAGCACGGCGGTCAGCACCGTGTCGCCCGCCAGCGCGCCGCGCATCTCACCGTCAAGAAGGAACTGCACCTTTGCCCGATCGCGCTCGGCCAGCCGAACGATGCGGCCGTCCGTGATCATTCCGCCGCCTCTCGCACTGGGTCAGCACGAGGCAGTTCGGGGAAGCGTTCGCAAACCGCGTCGAAGGCCGCCTGGACGCCCTCCGGCCCGGAGCGCCCTTTCATGCGGCGGAAGATCTCGGTCTTGGCAAAGAACCGCCAATGGATCGGCAAAGCATCCAGCAAAGCGTGGAGCCGGTCATAGGCCGCCGGCGTCCACTGCGCTTCGTAGCCGTCGCGCTCCGGACCGAAATGGAAATGACCGGCAGAGGGCTGATGCCCAGCGCGCAGCCGCTGCGTCGCCTGCTCGTCGACCGCGCCGGCACGGATGATGACGCCATAGTCGCGTTCGGCGGCAGTTGCCGAGACATAGCCACGCCGCACGTCTTGCGCGACCCGCCATGGGTCGCGTTCATATGGATCGCCGCGCCCGCCGCCGCCGGCGGAGCGGATCTCGAGCACGTCGCCCGGCTGCAGGACAGCGGTGTCGATGTTGCCCAGCCGCCGCTCGTGGTCGGTCCCCGGATTGACGACCATGTCCGACAGGCCCGCCGCCTTACCGCCCAGCACGCCCCACGGACGGAAAAAGCTGCGGTCGCGGTTTCGCGCCGTGATCCTGGAATCGGGGGCGAAGACGCGGAAGGCCATCTCGGTCGCCAACCCGCCGCGCCAGCGGCCGGCGCCGCCGCTGTCCTTGGCGAGCCCGTATCTGACGAATTCGACCGGGGTCTCGGTCTCGGTGATCTCGATCGGCGTGTTCTTGAGATACGCGGCATCGGCGCCCGATCCGTTGGTGCCGTCGCGATGCGGCATGGCGCCGCCGCCGCCCACCACCGGGTTCACCGCCGCGATGACGCTCCGGCTGGTGCGCTCATCGATTGTCATGACGTTGACGATGCAGTTGTTGCCGGCCGGAGCCGCCGGCAGGCGCGCCGGCACGGCCTGAGAGAAGGCGCCGAAGATGACCGACCGCAGCCTGGCACAAGTGAGCGAACGCATGCCAACGGCCGCGGGGTGGACCGGGTTCAGCACGGAGCCTTGCGGCGTGATGCAGGTGAAGGGCCGGGTGAGGCCGGTGTTGAGCAGTATCTTCGGGTTGAGCGTGTAGAGAACATAGTAGACGCCGACCAGCAGCATGGTGTGGCGCGGGTCGCCGCCCGAGGGCACGTTGAGCGAGGAGCCTAGCTGCGGGTCGGAGCCGGTGAAGTCGAGCACCGCCTCGTCGCCCTTGATCGTCAGCCTGAGCTTCAGCCGGCAGGGATTGGCCTCGACCGAATCCTCATCCGCATAATCGGCGAACTCCCAGGTGCCGTCGGGCATGGAGCGCAGCACGTCGCGCGCCTGCGCCTCCGCATGGTCGAGGAGCGCGGCAACGCCTTCGATGAAGCCGGCCTTGCCAAACTTCCTCACCATCGCCTGGATCTTGCGCTCGCCGGTGTTGAGCGCGCCGACCAGCGCCTTGATGTCGCCGATGTTGAGGTCGGGCTTGCGAACATTGGTGCTCATGATCCTGAGGATCGTCTCGTCGAAGACGCCCTCCTTCACCAGCTTCATCGGCGGAAAGCGGATGCCTTCCTGATGGATTTCGGTCAGCGCCCGGCTGAGCGAAGCCGGCACCGCCCCGCCCATGTCGGTGTTGTGGATATGCCCTCCGGCCCAGGCGACGATCTCGCCGTCGACGAAGACCGGCTTCCACAAATGCGTGTCGGGCGCGTGCGTGGCGACGTGGCCGGAATAGGGATCGTTGGTGAATGCGACGTCGCCCGGCCGGTAATCGTCGACCATCGCGATCGCGCGGTGATAGGACAGGCCCGGATACCAGGTGGCGCCAAGCTCCATCGGGACGGCGAAGGTCGCCCCCGAACGGTCCATCAGCATCACGGTGAAGTCCTGCGTCTCCTTGACGAAGGCGGAGTGCGCGGTGCGGTGCAGCGTGTGGGCCATGTTCTCGGCCGCCGCCCGGGCATGGTTCGCCAGAACCTGCAGGTTTGTCCGGTCAAACATATTGTCACTCCGCGAAGGTCAGCAGAAGGTTGAGGTGGCGGTCGACCCGTGCCTGCGCTCCCGCGGGAATGGCAAAGGTGGTGTCTTCCTGCACGACCACGGCGGGCCCGCGGAAGGTGCTGCCCGGCAAGAGGGCCTGCCGGTCGTGGAGGTCGACGGCCTCGATGCCGAGGCCCGTGTAGACAGGAAGCCGGCGCGCCGGACTGACAGGAGCCGCTATCTCGTCTACCTCCGGGAAGGAGAGTGCCGGACCCGCGCCGATGGCGGACAGCCGAACATTGACAAGCTCGATCTCGCCGTCCGGATCGTGGAAATCGTAGAGCTGCTCATGGGTTCGATGGAAGGCTTGCTCGATAGCGGTCATATCACCTTCGGCTAGCCATTTCGGCGACAGGACGACGTCGATCTCGTAGCTCTGCCCGACATAGCGCATGTCGCAGGACAGATTGAGTTGCGCGGCTGCATCGTGCCCCTGCGCCGCGAGCCAGTCGCTGCCCTCTTGCGCAAGCACCTCAAGGGCCGCGCGGATGGTGGGGAGCGACGCTGCCGACAGCGGGCTGAAGATCGTGCGTATGAAATCCCCGCGGAGGTCCGCCACCAGCCCGCCGAGCGCCGACACCACCCCGGGACGGCGCGGCGCCATGACCCGCTTCATGCCGAGTTCGCGGGCAAGGAAGGCGCCAAGCATCGGACCGCCGCCGCCGAAAGGCATCAGCGTGAAATCGCGCAGGTCCACGCCGGCGCGCGAGGCGAGTTTCTCGACCTCAACGAACATTTCCGACACCGCGATGTCGAGGATCGCCTGCGCGGTCTGCTCGACCGTGCGGTCGAGCCGGGCGGCAAGATCGCCGACCGCGCGATGCGCCAGTCCGGTATCGATCCGGAGCTGGCCATAGGCCATCTCGCTGTGACCTAGCCATCCGCACACCACCATGGCGTCCGTCACCGTCGCCCGCTCGCCGCCGCGGCCGTAGCATGCCGGTCCCGGCGTCGAGCCGGCCGACTCCGGTCCAACCCGCAGCACGCCTTGTGCGTCGACACTGGCGATCGAGCCGCCGCCGACGCCGATCGAGCTGACCGAGACAGATGGGATGTGAAGCGGAAACTCGCCGATCAGCTCGCCGGTCCCGAACTGCGCCTCGCCGCCGATGATCAGTGCGAAATCCGCTGAGGTTCCGCCGATGTCGAGGGTAAGGACTTTTTCCTCTCCGGCCTGACGCGCCAGCCAGGAGGCGCCGATGACCCCGGAGGCCGTTCCCGACAAAAGCATGTTCACGCAGGCGCGCTTGCCTTCGGCGGCGTTCATCAGCCCGCCATTCGACTTCGTCAGCATCGGGCGGGCCGGCACCCCGCGGCTCTTCAGCCGCTCCTCCAGCGCCGCCAGATAGCCAGAGACGCGCGGATGGACATAGCCATTGAGGATGGCGGTCGAGCTACGCTCGTATTCGCGAATGACCGGCCAGACCTCGGCCGAGGAGAAGACGAAGAGGTCGGGCGCAAGACGCGCGATCGCCGCCTTCACCGAAGCTTCCTGCGCGGCATTGCGCCAAGCGTGGAGGAAGGACACGATGATGCCTTGCGCACCATTGGCCTTCGCCGCCGCGACAGCCCTCTCGACGGCCGCCATGTCCGGCGCCTGGGATTCACGCCCATCGGCACGCATGCGGACCGGAATGCCGAAGACCATGTCGCGCGAGATCAGCGGATCCGGCCGCGCACAGAACAGCGAATACATGTCCGGCATGCGAAGCCGTGCGAGTTCGATCACGTCCTCGAAGCCGGCATTGGTGAACAGCGCCAGTGGCGCGCCCTTGCGCTGAATGATGGTGTTGATGCCGACGGTGGTGCCGTGCACGAAACGCGTCATAAGGGTCGGATCGAAGCCTTCGCGCTCGGCCAGGAGTGTAAGACCCGTCATCAGTTCGGCGCCTGGATCCTCCGGCGTCGTCAGCACCTTCAGCGAGGCGACGCGGCCGGAGCGCGCTTCGAGCGCGCAGAAATCGATGAATGTCCCGCCGATATCGACGCCGACCTTCCAGTCGGCTTCGTTCCGCGCCTCATCCGTTGTAATGGCACCATCCATGATGCGTCCCTTCCTGTCTGCCAACCAAAGCTGACACGACTGGAACGCCCGGGTCCAAGATGGATGATGGGCAAGCGTATAAGGCTTGCTTATGCCCTCGCTTCGTCGCCGGTCAGGGCGGCGGAGCAGGCGGTACGGATGTGATCGCGCATGATCTCATCGGCCCGCGAAAGCGCCCGTGCGCGCGACGTAAGCAGCGCGATCGGAAATTCCGGCCCGGCCACCAGCGGTCGGACGGCAAGCCCGGCAAACTGATGCCACGGTAGCAGCGCGTCGACGAGCGCGATGCCCAGCCCGGCCTGGACGAAGCCGACCGCGGAAATGGAAACGTCGATCTCGAGCGACGGCGAAAGCGCCACACCCTGCGCGCGGGCCGCATGGGCCAGTTCGTCGGCGGGACGGGTGTTTCCGCGATAGGATATCAGCTCCTCGCCGGCGAGGTCGGCCAGCGTTAATTCGGTTTTGCTGGCCAATGCATATCCGGCCGGCAGCAGGCACGCGAAGCCCACGCTGCCCATCACCTCCGCCTCGATATCGGGCGGCAGGCGGTCGTCCAGGGCCACGCCGAGGCTGGCATCGCCGGCGCGCAGCATGTCGATGATCGCTGCGATCGGCGCCATATGCGAACGCAGCAGGATATCGGGATGCTGCGCCCGGAAGCTGGTGAATGCGCGCGGCAGTATCGCCATGGCCGGCGGCGGCGAGGCCGCCACCCGCACCAGTCCCGCCCGCCCCAGCCGCAGGTCGGTGGTCTTGCGGCGAAGGCCCTCCAGTCCCGCCGACAGGCGCTCGGCATCCGCGAAGATCTCGAGCGCCTCAGGCGTCGGTCGCAGCCGGCCCTTGACGCGCTCGAACAGGGTGAAGCCGAGCTCGTCCTCGGTGTGCAGCAGCACCTGGCTGAGCGCCGGCTGCGAGATGTTCAGCATCCGCGCTGCGGCGGTCATGGTGCCCGCGCGCATGACGGCGATGAACACTTCGAGCTGCCGGGCCCGCATTGCCACTCCATAGGTAAAGCTTATGGCTGTCGTTCAAACCCATCTTTGACGCAATGCCGCGGCGCGGACAAGATCGGAACTTCAAGGATCGGTTGCTGTTCGCAAGGAGCCGCTATGGATGTGATCGTGCTGGGCGGCGGCCTGATGGGATCGGCTTCGGCCTATTTCCTCGCCAGGCGCGGCGCGCGCGTGAGTCTGATCGAGCACAACCGGGTCGGCAGCGGGGCGACCGTCGCGTCCTTCGGCAACATCCGGCGCACCGGACGGCATCTCTCCCAGCTTCTGCTTGCCCATCGCTCGCTGAGGCTGTGGGGCGAGGCGGACAAAATGCTTTGCCGCGATGTCGAATTCCGTGCCACCGGTCACATCCGGCTGATTTTCGATGAAGACAGCCTCGCCGACATGCGGGCCTATGCCGAGGCGGCGCGGCCTTGGGGATTTGAGCTGGAGGAACTCACCCCGCGCGGGATCCGTGCCCGCTTTCCGGGCCTCGGTCCCGACGCGATCGCGGCGTCCCTCTCGCCGTATGACGGCAGCGGCAATCCACGACTGATCGCGCCGGCTTTTGCCGAAGCCGCCCGCAAGCTGGGCGCTGAAATCATTGAGGACGCCGAGGTCGAGACGATCAGGCGCACGGGCTCCAGCTTCCTCGTCACCACTTCAAAGGGCACGTTCGCCGCCGATTGCCTGCTCAACACAGCAGGCGCCTGGGGCGCGCGCATCGCGGCGCAGTTCGGCGAGGCGGTTCCGCTCGACGCCCGCGGCCCGCAAATGGGCGTCACCGAGCCGCTGCCGCACCGGATCCTGCCGGTGGTCGGCATCTGGACGCGTGACAAGAACTATGGCGCCTATCTGCGTCAGGTCGAGCGGGGCAACATCGTCTTCGGCGGCGCGGCCGAGAGGGTGTCAGTCGACCTCGACCCCGGCCACGCGGCCGCCGACCCAATGCGACTGCCGGCGCAGTTGCGCGCCGTCGCGCGGCTGCTGCCTTCAATCGCGCAGGTCGCGATAATCCGCACCTGGTCGGGCTGCGAAGGCTATGTGCGCGACATGTTGCCGGTCATGGGGCGCTCGGCGACGACGCCGGGCCTGTTCCACGCCTTCGGCTTCAGTGGGCACGGCTTCCAACTCGGTCCTGGTGTCGGCGACGCCATGGCCGAGTTGATCACGACCGGCCGCTGCGAAACGCCACTCGATGATTTCAGTATCGATCGCTTCCATCGAGTTTCGGCTAACCAAAGCAAGAAATAGGTACGAAGCCGTTGATAAATAACGACAACGGCGGGCCGGCGGATGCGCGCATGCGGCCTGCCGCGCAGTCGAATTTCGCTACATATGCTTCCCTGACGCCAATTTCGGATTTGAGGCATCCGAACAAGGGCTCGCTCGCGCCGTTTCTTAGGCTAAGATTGTTTCAACTGGCGGGAGGTCCGTCCCTTGCGAGAAGAGCAGCGCAGGCTTGCGGCGATTTTGGCTGCCGACGTGGCAGGTTACTCGCGGCTGATGGCAGCCGACGAGTCGGGAACGCTGGGACGGCTGAGGCGGCTCCGAGCCGAGGTGTTCGAACCCAAGATCGCCCGGTTCCACGGACGCATCGTCGGCTCGGCCGGGGACAGCCTGCTGATCGAGTTTGCGAGCGCCGTTAACGCCGTGCAGTGTGCGATCGAGCTGCAGCGCGAGCTGGGCGGCGAGAATGCCGGGCTCCCCGAAAACCGGCGTATGGCGTTCCGTATGGGCGTGAACCTCGGCGACGTGATCGTCGAAGACGACACGATATACGGCGACGGTGTGAACATCGCGGCACGGCTTGAAAAGCTCGCGGAGCCTGGCGGCGTTTGCATAGGGCGCTCCATTTACGATCAAGTAAAAGGCAAGCTCGAATACGTCTATGCGGATATCGGCGAGCAACGGGTTCACAACATTGCGGAGCCGATACGCGCTTACCGGGTCGTGTCCATTGAGCAATCCCCCACCAGCTCGTCCGTACCGTCGGCCAAGGATGCGCTTCCGTTCCGCAACCGACCATCGATTGCCGTGCTGCCTTTCACCAACATGAGCGGCGACCCAGAGCAGGAATACTTCTCTGACGGCATCACCGAGGACATCATTACGGATCTCAGCAAGGTCGGGGCGCTGGCAGTCACCGCGCGCAACACGACCTTCGCCCTCAAAGGCAAGTCGATGGACGTCAGCGAAGCGGCGCGGGAATTGCGCGTTTCGCATGTGCTGGAAGGCAGCGTACGCAAGGCGGGTAGTCGCGTTCGCATCACCGCGCAGCTGATCGACGGGATGAGTGGGCATCATGTGTGGGCCGAGCGCTACGACCGTGATCTCAACGACATATTTGCGCTCCAGGACGAGATTGCGCGGGCCATCGTCGATGCCCTGAAGATCAGGCTGATGCCGGCCGAGTATGCCGCCATCGGCAGGCGCACGACCGAGAACGTCGAAGCCTATCAATACTACCTCATGGGACGGCAGCATTTCTTGCGCCTGGGCCGGCGCAATCACCTTTCCGCCCGACGCCTCTACCAGCGGGCGCTCGAGATCGATCCCGGATACGCGCTGGCGCGGGCCGGGCTGGCGCTAGCTGAAGGCATGCTGCTGAGATCCGGAGATCCCAGCGCAAACCTTATCACCCTGAGCGCCGAGGCGCAGCGCGCGCTGGCCCTGGACTCGACGCTGGCGGAAGCTCACGTGGCCCACGCGATGGCACATTTCCAGAAGGAGCAAATCGAGCTCGCAGGCGCCGCCTGCCGGCGAGCAATCGCGCTCGATCCCGATCTCTACGAGGCGCACAGGACCTTGGGCGACGTGTTGCGCATGGAGCGCAAGTTTGCAGAGGCCGCGGCCGCCTACGAAAAGGCGGCGGAGGTTGATCGCAATAGCTATGGTGCGATGTGCATGCTCTGGGATTGCCGCAAGACCCTGGGCGAGGAGGAGGAAGCCCACAGGCTTTCAGAGGAGTTGCTTACCCGCATCGAGAAAGCCATGCAGCTCTATCCGGACGATGGGGCAGCCTATGCCTATGGTTGTTACATCCTCCACAATCTCGGCCTAGACGAACGCGCCCTCCAGTGGGCCGAGCGCGCGATCACCATCGACCCGGAGGACTATAACAGCCACTACAATGTCGCGTGTTTCCTGGCGGCGATCGGCGCCGTTGAAAAGGCGATCGACACGCTGGAGCACTGCGTGCCGCAGCTTGGATTGCAGCAAGTGCACTGGATGGCGCAGGACGTTGATATGAACCCTCTGCGCGATCATCCGCGCTATCGGGCGCTGATTGTGCATCTGGAGGTCAGTTTGGCGAAGGCGGAAGGCTAATCAGGAAGCGGAACCGAAGGACGGCCTTCCGGAGCTTAGAACCATTTTCCGCTCGGGACTGCAAGACGGCTTTGGGTCATGACTTCCAATTCCGAAAGGCCGCGTCGCGCCGGTCGGTGACGCTGCGCCGCCGAGCGACGCAAGCCGCATGCTGCCCGGCATCTGGGCAACCTTCACCGACTGAGTACGCCTCCGACACCTTTTGACCCGCTGCGGCACCTCCCGCGCTCTGGTGAATATTAGCGCATTTGATAGTATCGCTCCCACCCCGCCAGCCAAGGCACTGCAGCATGTCGGAAGAGCCTCGGGTACAGCGTCCAATCGTGGCCCTTGCCAAGGGCGTTTCGAGCACGGACGACAGTGGTGTGTCCGACGTTCGCAGCGAGCGGCGCGTTATGACAGCTCTCTGTTACGATCTGGTCGGATCAACCGACCTGCTCGCGGTTCTGGACATCGAGGACTATGAAGAACTGATGTCGGCCTTTCGGGCTGAGGCAAGCCAGGCAATCTCATCGTACTCGGGCGTTGTCGTGAGCGAGGCCGGCGACGGCGGTGTCGCACTTTTTCCAGCAGAGATGGAGCCAAAGGACGCGGCTTCGCAAGCGATCCGGGCAGGACTCGAAATCATCGAAGCGTGCAAGCGGGTCGGGCTGGAGAAAGACCATACGGACCTACATGTTCGGGTCGGGATTGCTACATCCATGATCCTCGTTCATGGGGACGGCAGTAACCTGGCGCATGCCAGCGTCACCGGCCCTGCTTTGGCCATGGCGACGCGGCTCCAGGCTATGGCCCAGCCGGATGCAGTATTGGTATCCGACGAGACCCGAAATCTGGCGCGGCGGTCCCACGTTTTCAGTTTTGGCGGCATTCACGCTGTCAAAGGTTTCGCGGAGCCGGAGCGGACTTGGCGTGCCATCAGCCACAAGCGGGACGTTGACCGCTTCTTCGCCTTCGGGCGCTTGAACAATACGTTTATAGGCCGCAGGCACGAACTGGCCACCATCGCTGCATGTTGGGATGATGCCGTCGCCGGCAAGGGCAGCGTCATTTTGGTTGAGGGTGAGGCCGGTATCGGCAAGTCCCGCCTGCTTTATGAAGTCCGCAAGAGGACACGCTTCCAGCGTGCAAAATTGCTGCTTTTTCAATGTCAGCCCGGCGGCTCCCACTCGGCCCTTTATCCCCTGCTGCAAAATGTTCGAAGTGACCTGGCCGGCAAAGAGGGTCGGCTGGAGACTTCAGACGTGGCGGAGGTCTTCGCAAATCAAAGCGTTCATGATGACGACGTGGTCGGCATCTTCTCGTTTCTGCTTGGGGCTGAAGGATCGAATCCCGCTCTGAAGGAGGCTGATCTCAAGGTCATCCGGGAGAAAGCCACCTGGGCGGCTCGCAGAAGCATTGAAGCCATATGCGAACGCGGACCACTCATCCTGGTGGTCGAAGACATACATTGGATCGACCCCACGTCGAGGCAATTGCTGGCGGAACTTGCACTCTTCATTCAACGGCTGCCCGTGCTTCTCATAATGACTGCGCGACCTGGATCTGAGATCCATTCAGGGTTCCGGGACTTGCCGCATATTACTCTGAAGCCGCTCGATCGCGAGGAAACGCGACAGGCAATCATGGCCATGAGGCCGGAAATCGGATCAGCCGCGCATTCGGAACTCATTAGCGTGGTGGTGGAGGTAACCGGGGGCGTGCCTCTTTTCATCGAGGAAATCTGCCAATGGATCGCCGAGAATGCAGCCTCCATAACGGATCGCCTTACGCCAGCCGCCTCATCAAGCCGAATATCGGTGTTTGAAGGCATCCTTGAAGCCAGGTTGGAAGCCTTGGGCCCTGCAAAGGATGTGGCACGAGCGGGCGCCGTTGCCGGCAATCGTTTCAATCTGGGATTGCTCCGGAAGCTGTTGCCGGAATACAGCGACGAGACGATAGGGAATGCACTGGACACCCTCAGCGAGGCGGGATTCCTGATCCGGGTCAGGCCTTCCGGCGAGCCCGACTATGGGTTTCGTCATGCTCTGATCCGGGAGACAATCTACAATACATTGCTGCGGAGGAGACGGCAGGCCCTCCATCAGTCGCTTTTCTCCGCTGTCGGCCGCCACCGAAGTCTGGGCCCATGGTTAGGTACGGCTGAACTGGCGGAACATGCTGAACGCGCTGGCCTTATCGAGGAAGCGATCGATCAGTACATCGCAGCCGGCCGGGAAAGTTACGACCGCTCTGCAATGGCCGAGGCGAGACAGATTCTCGACCATGCCATGACCCTTTGCCAGCGCGTGAGAAGGCCGGACAAGCAGGATGTCTTGCGTCTCGCCGCGATGATGCCGCTCGGGCCGATACTTACAGCCACGGAAGGTCCAAACTCGCTGCCGGCGCGCAAACTTTACGAGGACGGGGTAGAGATCGCCAGGCGGCGGCCACTCGCCGAGCGTGCGAAGTGGTTTCCGATCTACTGGGGTTGGTGGTTCACCGGCCCCACCATTGACGGGGAACGCGCACGGACCGTCCTCACCGACCTGAGGGATGTCGACGACCCCGAAGTGCAGTTTCAGGCCAGACACTGTGTTTGGGCAATCGAATTCAATCTTGGGCATCACAAGAACTGCATAGCGGCGGTCGACGAAGGACTTGCGCTCTATGGGACTGGCCAAAGGGCAGGGAATGCAACTCTGTTCGGCGGCCATGACGCCAGGGTCTGCGGCCTGTCGCATAGGGGTCTCTCTCAATGGTTTACCGGCCGGGCCGCAAGCGCAGTTCGGTCATTGGCTGAAGCCAGGAGCTGGGCAATGCAAACGGCGCATGTTGGTAGTATCGCCCATGTCTACATCAACGAAGCGATGCTTGATTGCTATCGCCGCGATTTCTCGGCGCTCCGGGGCGTCATCGCCGATATTCGCGAATTGACGAAGCGCCACCATCTGCCCTCCCTTGCCGCCTTGGCGCAAATCCTCGAAGGCTGGTGCGAAGGAAATGCGGCTCGGGTAGAGCAAGGCAGGGACCAGATCAAGGAGGGTCTTGCCATCCACGGCGAACTCCAGACGCCGGAAGACTATCCTGTCTACTACGGCATGCTGGCGGAGCTTCTGGCCCGGACAGGCGAGATTGAGGAGGCCCTTACGCTTGTCTCTTCCGCGGCTGCGGAAGCCGAAGCAGGTGGCAGTCTTTCTTGGCTCGCCGAACTCTATCGGCGAAAGGCCCATCTTCTTCTGCTTAGCGGCTCCTCAGGCATGGATATTGTTGCCGCGCTCTCCAAGAGCCTGGCCATTGCCGATGAGCAAAACGCGGTGCCAATCCTGCTCAATGCATACGAGATGCTCAGGACATGGGGCGTATCAGAGGAACTATCCCGGCAGTACCGCAGTCGCGTCGGCTTGGCGAAATCAGCCATCGAGCAAGGCGCGGCGTTGTTCGTCAATCGAGAACCGAGCCTGCGTCACTAGCCCGCGCGACCGGGAGATCAGGAACCCTCCATGCTGGAACGATACGAGCGCTCGGGTCCTCCGCCGCACGAAGCGCTCATGCGGCTAATGACGATGCGCGAGCTCTTGGGCATAACAAGGATTGCAGACATCACAGGTCTCGACGTGCTTGACATACCCGTAGTTCAGGCGGTCAGGCCTTTCTCCTTTTTAAACTCCGTCTCGCAAGGCAAGGGGCCGACGAGAACCGAAGCTGCGGTGTCGGCCATTCTCGAGACTGCAGAGTCCTACTTTGCCGAACGCTTGGCACACTACGACCCCATCGCCGCCTCCGCGGACTCCCTGAATATCCCTCCTGAAAGATTCGAAGCCCATCTCCAGCCTGGTGTCGACCCGGGATGGCGCAGCAGAGAGATAGCTTGGATTCATGCCGAGAATATCCTCAAGGGTGGTCTGCAGGATTGGGTCCCATTCGAGCTTGTGCACACTGCCTACGTGTTTCCCCCACGGCCCCAAGAGGAAATCTTCGCTTCATCGACGTCCGGCCTGGCGGCCTCCTTCGAGGAAACGGACTCCATCCTGCACGGGATAATGGAATGCATCGAGCGCGACGCACTCACGCGGGCGGAGCGAACCCATGGCTTTTTCCAGCGCCGTCGAATTGACCCGAGAACGATCGACGATCCGACAGTTGCGGGCCTTCTCGAAAGCCTGGAAGCCAAAGGCCTGCTGGTGGGGCTTTGGCACGCCCCCTCACCGCTGGGACTGCCGGTGATCTGGTGCCATCTCATGGAGGATCGGCCGCCGGAAACCGCAATTCTTCACCATCCGGCAGAGGGTTCGGCTGCAGGTTTCGATGCCGCGTCCGCGATCGTTCACGCAATCTACGAGGCGGCGCAGTCGCGACTGACGGCGATCTCCGGCGCCCGTGATGACCTGACACGCGCGTTCTATCCTAAATATCCGGATTGGCAAAAAATTGCGGCGCACCGACGGCTCCTGTCCGACGGCCCTCGCGAAGTGCATTTCCATGCGATTGCCGGGCAGAACTACACCAGCGCGGGAAAGAGGATGTCCGCTCTTCTCGCACAGGTCGAGGATGCAGGAATCGATGCGGTGTACAGGATTCAGCTCGATACAAGACCGCTGAGCGATCTGTCGGTCGTCAGGATCGTCATACCGGCCTTAACGCCGCTGTTGCATGGGTAGGCAAATGCATCCCAAGCTGGTCTTTGCCGGTCCCACCCTGTCACAGAGCGAAGTGCAGGAAGTGGTGGACGCGATCTGCCTTGCCCCGGCTGTGCAGGGTTCGATCATTGCGGCTGTGCAGCATTTTGATCCGAGTGCGATAGTCATCATCGACGGCGGCTTTCAGTCGGAGCCGGCGGTCAGGCACAAGGAAATCCTTTGGGCAATAGCGAAAGGTGTTCCGGTAATAGGCGCAGCGAGCATGGGGGCTCTTCGCGCTGCGGAACTCTTTCCATACATGCAGGGAGTGGGGCTCATCTACCGGTGGTATCGTCGTTTTGCGTTTGCGCCTGACGATGCAGTGGCCGTGCTGCACGGACCATGGCAGGTAAACTCCGCGCCGATAACCCACGCGCTGATCGATCTTCGCATGACGGTTCGCAGGGCCCGCCTTCGCGGCATCATTTCGGATGAATACAGGACCAGGCTGGAGTGCGCCGCGCAAGCTCTCAATTTTCGCGAGCGCACGCTCGCCCGCATGGTCGGTGACGCCCTGTCATGTGAAGGTGATCTCGTTGTCGAAAAATATCAGGAAATCCTGGCGGCAGCTTTCGTTCAGCAAAAGAAGCAGGATGCGCGTGATGCGCTCCGGCTCTTGCATCACGGTCTATTCAGGGAGTCCGCACCCCTGCCGGATTTCCAATTGACTGCGGCTTTCTTCAAGGATCTCGACGAAGCCGGGTTAGAGGTTTGAAAGCATCCGGGCGAGAATTCTCAATCTCAATTTACAATACGCATGCCATTTTGCTAATGTATTAAAATGAGAGGGGCTGAGCTACTGGGGACGCTCGATCGATCCAGCGACCAAAGTCGCTCCGTCGGCACGCGCTTCCTGCTATTTCCCCAGGTGCCTCACCTTGCTGATTACGGCACGCCCGAGACCGTCTGGATATCGACCCCGCCGGGCCAATTAGGCCCCGGTCCGGAGGACCATCGCATCTATGTCCGCGATCCGCTCCTCGACAAGGAACCTTACGAGTACCCCTATCTGCCGCCCTTCGTTGGCGAGGTCTTCCCGCCGGCGGAACCCGCCTACGACGGTCACTTCGACCAGATTTCATTGAATTCACGTCAGTTCCTGGCGGCACACGCCTTTGGGGCAGTCAGCCGGGTCCTGGACATCTGGGAAAGCTACCTTGGGCGGCCGATTACCTGGTACTTCGCGGAAACCTATGAGCGGTTGGAGATCATTCCGTGGGTCGACTGGAACAACGCCCAGTCTGGCTATGGTTATCTGGAACTCGGCGCGGACAGGGCGCCCGACGGTCGAAATTATCCCTATGCCCTCAACTTCGATACGATTGCGCATGAAGTCGGCCATGCGATTCTGTTTTCCCTTTTTGGGGTGCCGGCAAATGGCTTGAAGACCGGCGACTTCGCGTCGTTCCATGAGGCGAGCGCCGACATAACGTCGCTTCTGTCCTTTCTGCATTTCGACAGCGGTCTCGACCGGCTGCTCCGCCACTGCGACGGCAACCTCCTCGTCCTAAACGAACTCAACCGCATCGCCGAACTGATCGGCGACCGGCAGATTCGCCTGGCCAGCAATTCGCGCCGTATGTCTGAAGTCACTGACGAAATTCATGACAGGTCGCGGCCCTTTACTGGCGCCGTTTTCGACACGATCGTCGACGCCTATCACGCGAATCTCGTGGGTGATGGGCTGGCCGACGAGCGGCTTCTCGATATCGACATCAGGGATATCGACGAGGTCGCCATGCAACGCATCTCGGATTTCACGGCACTGGCCTTCCGTGCCAGACCGTTCCTGTTCAAGAGCGCGCTTACCCGGGCGCGTGACGATGTGGCGCTGACCCTTGCCCGGACCTGGTCCAGCCTCGACGCAGACGATCTGACATTTGAGAATGCCGCGATTGCCGTAACCGAAGCTGGTGGTCGCATCGCGCCGGCGCTGGGCGCTAAGTTCGAGGAAAACTTCAGGTGGCGAGAAATTTCATGAACTGAATTGTCAAAGCGAGGAGAAGCATCATGAGCGACGACTATCACCGCCCTACATATACGTCGACCGATGTGCACGGAGCGTTCAATGCAACGCAGGTGCGGCTCTACGGGGTTCCTGGACTACCAAAGCCAGAACACAAAAATGATTTTGGAGATATAAGCACTATTGTAAAAGAGGGTCAGTACGCCATAACTTTTTCCAAATTGGCAGAAGGCGATCTTGATTATAACCATGACGAGTTACTGAAGTTAATAAAAGTAATGTTTAACAAGCAAGGAGAAAAACCCGACAGCTCTTATGTTTTTGTGAAGTCTGTATTAGAAAATTATATGCTATTGATAAGCGCCATCGACATAGAACCAAAAACGAAGAAAGATACGAAGAAAGATAAGAAGAAATTTAGCTCTGGAATAATATTTGGATACGCGTATGAGGGGCACACATACGATCTGCCAAAGCCCAAAATTATGTTGATACCCGCGCCTCCGCTAGAGATACCCGGCGATGATTCCGGATATGATCTTAAGAAAGACTACTACAGGGTCTGGATCGTTGATAAACTCGACCAATGCGTCGAGTTCGAAATGAACCAGGGCTTTGTCGAACAGCTTGTTCTCGAGGCCAACCTTCCCGGTAAGCGCTCGCCGACCATGTACGCGGCCAGGCAGGCGCTTGGGCACCGCAGTGGCAGACTGACCGAATAGCGATAGATCCCTGCTACTTCGCGGCCATCGAGGGTCAGCCGGCCCGAGATTGATGCAGTTGGAAACGATACCTCGCGGAGCTTGGGGCGTTGAGTTGACTGCAACGCTGCCCAATCAACCTGGGGCTTGGCGCCCAGGATCAGTCGGGTCGCTTCGCTGCAGGGGCCGATAGCAATTTTCGGCAACAAAATCAAAGGTTATGACGGGCCCGAAGAGACAACGTTTTCTACTGAAAATCAATATGTTAGCGGATGGTTCGCCAACCCATTTCCTTCGTATTCTCTCGTATGCCTCACCACGGCCTGGTCATGGCACTTGATCAGATGCTTCAGCGATTGAGCGTGATGTAGATAGATATATGTATCAGCTTCATTGCCGGGGTTTTCTATGAACGAGCAAAATCGATGTTCCTGGCGGGAGCGCATGACGATCCTCGGCGAGTTCGAGGCGGCATCCTTTCTTCCGTGGATCGAGCGTCATGCCGCCAAGCTCGGGCTCGTGCAGGCAATATGCGTTGCTGGTCCCGACCGCATTGAACTCGACATTGCCGGTCCGGCCGAACTCATCGACATGATGGAGATGGGGTGCTCTCTTGGACCAATCGATGTCTGGGTCGAGGCCATCCACCGGGCGCCGATCGAGTGCGAATCGGGCTAGCTTTCCGGCCTGCGGCCTCAACCTACCAAGGTGGCATGCACATTTTTTAGGCATTATTGCCAGTGAGGAAATGTTGTGCAAACGTAGTCCGGCGTATTAGCATGTCCTTGACCGCGAAGCTGCGCTCGGGAAGATGCTGGTACCGTTTTGAAAGTCGATGAATGCCGCCTTATCCGACCGGCTCATGGATGCCTGTTGCTCTCTCCGCGGACTTGCCGGCGGGAACCGTAATGCCGGCGCAATCCCCGGCCGGACCGGTTGCCCTTTGGCGAAGCCGCTCCGGCCGTGCGGCGGCCTTTGCCGACAGATGCCCCCATCGCGGCATGCGCCTTTCCCACGGCTTTGTACGCGGTGAGACCCTGGCCTGCATCTATCACGGCTGGAGCTACGCCAAGGCGGGAAACTGCCTTCGCATTCCGGCCCATCCGGCACTGGCGCCGCCGGACACGATCCGTGTCGCGACGCTGCGCGTCGAGGATGGCGGCGGCATCATATGGATTTCGGTTGGCGAACCCGCCGCCGGGCCGCCGCGGTTCGAGGGCCTTGCGCCGCTCCGCTCCATGGTGCTGGAAGCGGGCATCGTGGCGCTGGAGGCGGCCGCGGGCACGAAGGCCGCTGAAGGCCTGCTCGACTACACGCACGATGACCGAGCCGTCTGGCTGCTGCTTGCTCCCGAAGGGCAGGCGCGCACGCTGATGCATGTTCTGGTGGACGAGGACAGCAATCCGGACGAGCGTATCGCCGCGTCGAGGGCCGCCGAGGCGCTGCGGGGGGCGGCCGAGGATATTGCGCGCGGCGGGATCGCCCGATGACCCGCAACACGATGATCGACGGATGGTACCCTGTCAGCCTTGCTAGCCAGCTCGATGCGCATGGGCGCAGGACGGCCCTGATGGGCGAACCGATCGCGGTGAGACGCGGCGAAGATGGAAACGCGAAGGTGACGGGCGGTAACGGACGTGACCTGCCGACCTGCATCCGCTATGGCCATGTCTGGTCATCGCTCGGCGATCCACAAAAGCCGCTGTTTGCGATCCCCGAGGCCGATCAGCCGGGCCGCCGGCTCGTCGATGTCGGGGTGGTGCGCGTGCGCTGTTCGCCATTGCGTGCGGTGGAGAACTTCCTGGACATCGCGCATTTTCCTTTCGTACACACCGACATACTGGGGGCCGAACCGCATACGGAGGTGCAGAACTACAAGGTCGAGATCCGCGAGGACGAAGACGAGGTTTGGGCGACCCAGGTTAAGTTCTACCAGCCGCAGGCCGCCAAGTCGGCGGAAGGCGGCATAACCACGGAATACATGTATCGCGTGCCTGCGCCGACCTGCTCGATCCTCTACAAGACCTGTCCGCCGCGCCCGGGTGAATGGGACGTCATCACGCTTTTCGTGCAGCCTCTTGCCGAAGACCTCTGCGACGTCTGGCCATGGATGGCGCTGTTCGACGACGAGACGCCCATGACAGACCTGATCCATTTCCAGCAGACGATCTTCGTCCAGGACCGGTCGATCCTTGAAAACCAGATTCCGGGGCTGCTGCCGCTCGATCCCGGCATGGAGATTCCCACGCGAGCCGACCTGACCTCGGTTGCCTACCGGCGCTGGCTGAAACGCCATGGCTACACCTACGGCGCGCAACTGGTGGCGCAATGAAGCTCTACGACTACGTGCTGTCGCCGAGCTGCTACAAGGCGCGCCTGATGGCTGCGCTGGCCGGGGTGAAGCTCGACATCCGGCCCGTCGACTTCCATCCCGGCGCCGAGCATCGCGGTCCCGAACTTATGGCGCTTAACCCGGCGGGTTCGATCCCGATCCTGGAGGATGGCGACCTCGTCCTGACCGAATCCTCGGCCATGCTTGTCTACCTCGCCGCGAAGGCGGCACCGCAATGGCTGGGCAACGATACGGCCGGAGAGGCGGCGCGCGTCCAGCAATGGCTTTCCTTCTCGCATCGGCTGACCGCCAGCCTGGGCGCGGCGCGCCTGCATGAGATGCTGCTGCGTCCGGGCAATATCGATGTCCTTCAGGGACAGGGGACAACGGCCCTGAGGGAGTTGGAAGCCGGCCTCGTCGAACAGCATATCCGCGGCCAGCGTTTCCTCGCGTCGGACCGGCCGAGTGTCGCCGACATCGCCTGCTTTCCCTATGTGGCGCTGGCGCCGGACGGCGGCGTCTCACTCGATCCCTATCCCGCGATCCGGCTGTGGTCGCGGGCGATCCGCGGACTCGACGGCTTCATCGAGATGCCCGGCATCCACCGGCTGCACGAGCTCAGACCCGAGCCCGTCCCAGGCGAGGCCTGACGTGGCGGGCTATCTGTTGAAGAACTGCGCTGCGGTCATCGTGGACGATGGCAACGGTCCGCGCGTCCGTCGCAATGTCGATGTGTTGACCGACGGCCCGGCAATACGGGCCATCGGCGAAGGCCTCGACAAGGGGGAGCTGCCTGTCGGGACCGTCGTGCAGGATGCCGCCGGCTGGTTCGTCTATCCCGGCCTCGTCAACACCCATCACCACTTCTTTCAGTGCTTCGTGCGCAACCGCGCCGATCTGGACTGGACGAAGCTGTCGGTCATCGAATGGCTCGACCGCATCTATCCCATCTTCTCGCGGTTGACCGAGGAGTGCTTCTACCACGCATCGGTCACGGCCATGGCGGAGTTGATAAAGCACGGCTGCACGACGGCGTTCGACCATCAGTATTGCTTTCCGCGGCATGCCGGCAAAAGGCTGATCGACCGGCAGTTCGAGGCGGCCGAACTGCTCGGCATGCGCTTCCATGCCGGACGTGGCGGCAACACGCTGCCGAAATCGGAAGGCTCGACCATCCCCGACGCCATGCTGGAAACGACGGACGAGTTCATCGCCGACTGCGCCCGGCTGATCGACGCCTACCATGATGCCGGTCGCTTCGGCATGCGTCAGGTCGTCGTCGCGCCCTGCCAGCCGGTCAACTGCTGTCGCGAGACATTCGTGGAATCGGTGGCGCTGGCGCGCGATCGCAAGGTGCGCATGCATACCCATGTCGGCGAGGGCGAAAGCTCGGTCATGCGGGCCCGCCATGGCCTGCGCACGGTGGACTATTGCGCGGAGATAGGCTTCTGCGGGTCGGATGCCTTCTATGCCCATTGCTGGGAACTGACCCACGACGAGCTGCGCAAGATGGCCGCCAGCGACACCGGCGTCGCGCACTGCCCGGAGCCGGTCTATCTCGTCGGCGCCGAAATCACCGACATACCGGCGATGTCGGCCCTCGGGCTCATTGTGGGCTTGGGTTGCGACGGCGCCGCCTCGAACGACAATTCCAACCTGATGCACTGCATCCATTCCGCCTACATGCTGCAATGCCTGTCGGCGTCGACACGTGACCATCCGGTTCCGCCGCCGGCCGATTTCCTCGGCTATGCGACAACCGGGGGCGCGGCGCTGCTCGGGCGCGGCGACATCGGCAGGCTGTCGCCCGGCATGGCCGCCGACCTGTTCGCCATCGACACGCGGCGCATGGACTATGTCGGCACGCGGCACGATCCGCTGAGCCTGCTGGCCAAGGTGGGCATCGGCACGCCGACCGACATGACGATGATCAACGGCCGCATCGTCTGGGCCAGGGGAGAGTTCCCGGGGCTCGACGAGGCCAGGCTGTTCGCACAAGCCGAGGCGGCGCTCGCGACCGTGGAATTCTAGAAGCCAAAACCAAAAGCAAGGGGAACCGACATGCTGACAAATCTTACCCGCAGAACATTGATGAAGGGCGCTGCCGCTACCGGGCTCGTCGCCGCGGTGGGTAGCCGCGCGCTTGCCGCCGACGAACCGCTGGGCATCGTGCTTGTGGTCCCCTCGCCGGTCGGCGACGTCGGCTGGGGCCGTGCGCTGGCCGACGGGCTCGAGCCGGTCAAGGCTGCCTACGGCGACAAGGTGAAGGTCACCATCATCGAGAACATTCAGGAAGGCCCCGACGCCGACCGCATCATGAACAAGGCGGTCGCCGACGGGAACAAGTTCCTGATCGCCGGTTCCTTCGGCTACCAGAACGGCGCCCTGCAGATCGCGCGCCGCAATCCCGACGTCACCGTGCTGCACGCTTCCGGTTTCCAGGTGGCGCCGAACTTCTCGCCCTTTGCTGCCCAATATTCCCAGGGCACCTACCTGATGGGCATGGCGGCGGCCGCGCTTTCGAAGACCGGCAAGCTCGGCTCGGTCTCCGCCTTCGCCATTCCCGAGCTGATCACCTCCGTCAACGCTTTCACGCTGGGGGCGCAGGCGGTGAAGCCCGATGTCGAGGTTTCGGTCGTATGGGTGAACTCCTGGTTCGATCCGGCCAAGGAGCAGGAAGCCGCCAAGGCGCTGCTGGCGCAGAAATGCGACGTCATCTTCTCCAACGCGCAGGACACGCCTTCCGTCGTTGCGGCCTGCGAGGAGGCCGGCATCCCCGCCTTCAACCTCAACTCGTCGATGAAGAAATACGCGCCCAAGACCTATCTCGGCTGCGTGGCGACCGATTGGTCGCCCTTCTTCAAAGCCTCGGTCGACGCCCACCTTGCCGGTACCTTCAAGGGCGCCAACGCCTTCTTGGGTGTCGGCGACAAGGTCGTCGAAGTCGTCGATTGGAACCCGGGCATCCCGGCCGACATCATGACCAAGATCAAGGAGGTTGAAGCCAAGATCGCCGACGGCAGCTTCTCGCCCTTTGCCGGTCCGATCGCCAAGGCCGACGGCAGCGAAGGCGTTCCCGCCGGCAAGACAATGACCGAGGCCGAGATCGTCGCCATGGACTGGCACGTCAAGGGTGTCACCACGCCGCTGCCCAAGTAACCATGACCGCCCCGCTTCTGTCGCTGAGCGGCATCTCCAAGAGCTACGGCCAGATCCATGCCAATCGGGACATCGATCTGGACGTGGCTCCGCGCTCGATCCACGCGATCCTCGGAGAGAACGGGGCGGGCAAATCGACGCTGATGAAGCTGATCTACGGCGTCGAGCAGCCGGACGCCGGAACGGCGAGCTGGAAAGGAGAGCCCCTCGCGCTCGCGTCCCCGGCGGATGCGAGACGCAAGGGGATCGGCATGGTCTTCCAGCATTTCTCGTTGTTCGAGACGTTGACGGTGGTGGAGAACATCCGGCTGGTCGTGCCCGGGAAAAAATCGGATCTTGCGCAAGGCATCCGCAAGCTCGGCCGCGACTTCGGCCTGGAGGTCGATCCGCTCGCTCATGTGCACGCGCTCTCGGTTGGAGAGCGGCAGCGGGTGGAAATCATCCGCTGCCTGATGACCCGACCGCAGCTCCTGATCCTCGACGAGCCGACCTCCGTCCTGCCGCCGCAATCGGTGGACAAGCTTTTCGAGACGTTGCGGCGGCTGCGCGACGGCGGCGTGTCCATTCTGTTCATCTCGCACAAGCTGGAGGAGATCCGCGCGGTCTGCGACCGCGCGACCATCCTGCGCGGCGGGCGCATCACCGGCCATGTGGATCCGCGTGACCACGACGCGCACGACCTCGCCCGCATGATGATCGGCCGCGATATGCCGCAGCCCATGCCGGCGGTTGCGCATTCCGGCGGGGAAAAGCGCCTTGAAATCCTCGGCCTCGAGCATCGGCCGGACGATCCCTTCGCCGTGGCGCTTTCCGACGTCAGCCTGACGGTTCGGGCAGGCGAGATCCTCGGTATCGCCGGCATATCGGGCAATGGGCAGAGCGAACTCGCGGCGCTGATCTCGGGCGAGGCGGTACTGCCGCGCGACAAGTCAGAGCGTATCTTCATGATGGGAAGGGATGTCGGCGCGCTCGACGCGGCGGCCCGCCGCCGACTGGGCTTCGCCTTCGTTCCGGAGGAGCGGCTGGGCCGCGGCGCGGTGCCGGAAATGTCGCTCGTCCTCAACAGCCTTCTGACCGCCCATCCCTCCGGCCTCTTGAAACGCGGCCTCGTCGACACGACCCGCGCCAAGGCTTTCACCGATAACTGCATCCGGCAATACGACGTGCGCACGCCCGGGTCCGAAGCGGAGGCCGGCGCGCTTTCAGGGGGCAATCTGCAAAAGTTCATCGTCGGCCGCGAGATCATGCTGTCCCCGAAATTGCTGTTCGTGGCGCAGCCCACCTGGGGCGTGGACATCGGCGCCGCATCCGCCATCCGCCGGCGCCTTGTCGCGCTGCGCAACGAAGGCATGGGCATCCTCGTCATCTCGGAGGAGCTGGAGGAACTGTTCGAACTCTGCGATTCGATCCAGGTGATCCATCAGGGCCGGCTGAGCCCGCCGCTGGTGACGCGCGACACCAGGCCCGAGGAGATCGGCCGCTACATGATCGGCGCGCATTCAACGGCCAGGAAGGTCCCGGCATGAGCGCTCTCTCCAGGCCGTTCCTTCCCGTTCTGGTTCGCCGGGAGCATGCCTCGCTTACGGTGAAGCTGGTCGCCCCGCCCGTGGCGCTCGGCCTGGCGACAATCCTCAATCTCGGGCTCTACCTCCTGATGGGCCGCGATCCGGTCGCTGTTTTCCACGCGATGCTTCTGGAGCCTTTCCTGTCCTGGGCCTCGTTCTCGGAAGTTCTGCTGAAGACGGGGCCGCTCCTGCTGATCGCGCAGGGGCTTGCTATCGGCTTTCGCGCAAAGGTCTTCAACATCGGCGCCGAGGGTCAGTTCATCCTCGGTGCAATCTTCGCATCCGCCATTCCCATCTGGTTCCCGCAGGCAACCGGCCAATGGATCTGGCCCTCCATGCTGGTGATCGGTGCGCTGGGCGGCGCGCTGTGGGCGTCGCTAACGGCCTTCTGGCGCGTGAGGCTCAACGCAAACGAGATTCTCGTGTCGCTCATGCTGGCGCTCGTTGCCGCGCAATTGCTCAACTATCTGCTTCTCGGCCCCTGGAAGGATCCGAACGGCTTCAACTTCCCGCAATCGGTGATGTTCCAGTTTGACGCGATGGTGCCGATCCTGATCCCCGGCACCCGCGTCAACGTCTCGCTGCTTGTCGCCTTCGCCTTCTCCCTCGCGGCCTGGGTGTTCATGCAGAGGAGTTTCGCGGGTTACAAGCTGCAGGTCGGCGGCCTCGCGCCGCGCGCCGCCGGATACGCCGGCTTCAACGAAGGACGCGCGATCTGGCTTTCGCTCCTCATCGGTGGTTTCGCGGCGGGCCTCGCCGGGGCGGCCGAGGTTGCCGGGCCGCTCGGCCAGCTGCAGCGCTCCATCTCGACCGGCTACGGCTACGCGGCCATCATCGTGGCCTATCTCGGTGGCCTTCACCCGATAGGCATCGTTTTTTCCGCGCTGCTCATGGCGGCCCTCTATATCGGTGGCGACAACGCCATGGTCTCGGCAAATCTGCCAGTCGCCGCGGTCCGGGTCTTCCAGGGCAGCCTGCTGCTCGCCTATCTCATCGCCATCGCCTTCGTCCGCTACCGGCTCGAATGGCGCCATGCCGCCCACGGAAGCGCTCCATGAATGCCCTCGAGTTCATCGTTGCCGGAATGCTGGCGGCGGCCACGCCGTTCCTTTTGGCGGCGCTGGGAGAAATGGTGGCCGAGCGGGCCGGCGTCCTCAATCTCGGCGTGGAGGGACTGATGGCCCTGGGGGCGGTCATCGCCTTCATCATCGTCTATCACGGCGGCGGTCACCTCCTGGGTTTCGTCGCCGCGGGCCTCGCCAGCACGGCTCTTTCCCTTGTCTTTGCCGTCATCGCGCTAGGGTTCCGCGCCAACCAGGTCGCGGTGGGTCTCGCCATCGGCATACTCGGCCAGGGTCTCTCGGCACTGTTCGGCAAGAGCTATGAGAGCCTCACGGTCAAAGGCCTACCGAAGCTTTCATTGCCCTGGCTTTCAGATATCCCGGTCATCGGCGGCCTGTTCGTCGAGGACGTCGTCGTGTGGCTCTCGCTTGCTGCGACCGTCGCCATCTGGGCGATATTCGCCTACACCAAGACCGGCCTTGTCGTGCGCGCCGTCGGCGAGAATCCCAAGGCGGCCCGTGCGCTCGGCTATCCGGTAATCGCCGTGCGTTTCGCCGCGGTCGCTTTCGGCGGCGCGTTCGCGGGTTTCGCCGGTGCCTACGCGGCCGTGGTCTACACTCCGCTCTGGGCCGATGGCATGATCGCCGGGCGCGGCTGGATCGCGATCGCGCTCGTGGTCTTCGGCACTTGGCTTACCAGCCGTATCTTCCTCGGCGCTTGCCTCTTCGGCGCCGTGTCCCTCGCAAGCCTCGCGGCCCAGACAACTGGGCTCGACGTTTCCTCGCAACTTCTATCGAGCCTACCTTATCTCGTGACAATCGTCGTGCTGGGCATCATTTCTTCGAACCGGCGTCTGCTCAAGCTCAACGGCGTGGCTTCGCTGGGAGAGCCTTTCGAACAATAGTGTCGCTCGCCGCCCGGGCGCGCAATAACCCGACATCTGAGCGCAGGTCGCACCATATCTGCCGCATGGTGGGCTGCACGCAATCCTCAAGTCCATGCCTTAAAATGCTGAGCTGATCCCGGGCATTGGCGAACCACTTGTCCGATAATTCTCGCCAGTGAACCGACCTCAATCATCCGGTCTGTCATATGCTGGAGTTGGTGGGGCGTTTTCACGATGCCCTCCGCGAGGAAGAGTCTGGTTCCCACGCTTATTGGCAGCTCCATGCAGTTTGCCCCAGGCTGCTATTTGGCAATCTTCAAGGTTCTAGATCACCGCTTCCTCGAGGAAGGGCTCGTTGCGCGGGATGCGCTCGTAGCAGAATGGTGACAGGTCGAGCGTCTGGAAGGCGCCATGGACGATCAGTTCCGACACCGCCCGGCCGACGGCCGGAGACTGCTGCAGCCCGTGGCCCGAGAAGCCGTTGGCGAACATGAAGTTCTTCACCTCGGGGTGGAAGCCGACGATGCCGTTGTGGTCGAGCATGTTGTATTCGTAGTGGCCGGTCCAGCTCGTCTGGACCTTCAGCGCATCGAAGGCCGGGATGCGGTGCCACAGCGCCGGCCAGATATAGTCGTCGAACTCCTCGAAGTGCATTTCGAAGTCGTCGTAGTCGGCGGGACCATCGCCCTGCGGCGTGTTGCCGGTCAGAAAGAGCTCGCCTTCCGGACGCACGAACGTGCCGGACAAGTCGATAACATTTGGCATCCGGCCCGGGATTGGGTTGGCGCTGGCGAAGACGAAGCTGTAGCGCTTGTAGGGCGCGACCGGAATGGAAAGGCCAGCCATTGCGGCCACCTGCTGCGCTCGCGGACCGGCAGCGTTCACCAGGGTTCCGCAGGCCACCGTCTCGCCCGTCGCGAGGCGGGCCGAGATCACTCGCCCATCGACCACATCCAACGCCGTCACGGCATTGTCGATATATTCCACGCCGCTGGCGCGGGCGGCGCGGCGAAAGCCGTTCAACATGCCCATAGAATCGAACCAACCCTCTTCGCGAGCGCCCCACGAACCGCCGCCGAGATCGTCGACGTTGAGCCACGGGAAGCGTTCCTTCAAAGCGCCTGGCTCGAGAAAGACAGTGTGGGCGCCCAGGCTGCGCTGCAGCTCGACCCGTTCGCGCGCTGCTTCCACGCCCTCGGGCGAGCAGCAATAGAGATATCCATGTTCCTTGAAGCCGAGATCGGGGGCCGTCTCATTGGGGTAGAACGGCGCCATCCGCTCCTGGAAGGTTCGGATGATCTCGATGCCGAACTGGCTGATCTTCACATTGATCGGATTGGAATATTGCTGGCGGATGGCGCTGGTGGACAGCGCCGTCGAGGAGAATTCGTAGCTCGAGTCGCGTTCGACGATGAGGATCGATGCGCCGCTGCCAAGTGCCTGGCTCAGCCAGTAGGCCGTCGACGAGCCGATGACCGCGCCGCCGACAATGACGATGTCGTAGGCCCTGCGCGATGGCGCTTTGTACGGAGGAATTGCCATGGTCTTCTCTCGGTCTACTGGTTGAACGACGCGACCAGGGCATCCGAGCCCCGCGCCAGCAAGCCGAGGTCCGAGCCGACGGCCACCATGGTGAAGCCGTCAGCCAGGTAACGGTCGGCATCGGACTTTGCCGGCGCCAGGATGCCGCTGGCCTTGCCGGCGGCAGTTGCGGCCTTGCGTACTGACGAAATCGCCTCCTGCACATGCGCCGCGCCGGGATTGCCCATTGCGCCCATATTCGTGGAAAGATCGCCCGGCCCGACGAAAAGAACATCGACACCATCCACCGCTGCGATCTCGGCCGCATTGGCGACGCCGGACTCATCCTCGATCTGCACGGCGAGAAGCTGCTGCTCGCGCGCCTTGGCGTGATAGCCGGCGATGCGGCCGAAGGCGTTGGCGCGGTGACTGACCGAGAAACCGCGGAAGCCGGCCGGAGCATAGGTCATCGCGGCGACGATGCTGCGCGCCTGATCCGCCGTGCGTACGTTCGGGATCATCAGGCTGCGGGCGCCGATGTCCATCGCCTGCTTGATGAGGTTCGCGTCGTCCGACGGCAGGCGCACCACCGCCTCGCATGGAAAGGCCGCCGCGACCTGCAGCTGCGCCATGATGCTGCGCAGATCGTTCGGGCTGTGCTCGCCATCGATCAGCAACCAGCCGGCCCCAGAGCCTGCCACCACCTCGGTTGTGAGTGCCGAAGCCAGCGAGCACCAGATGCCGATATGCGGCCGCTCAGCCTGCACGGCAGCCTTCAGCGAATTGACGCGCTCCTGCATTTTGCGATCGGTCTCCCAGCCAGAAGAAGGTGCATTGAAATTTGTATGATGTCCTATATCATATGGCTAGCCTGAGCTGCAAGATGGCTCTAACCGCCGCGGGTGTTGTACATGAAGATTGGTTTCATCGGACTGGGCGTCATGGGAGCGCCGATGGCGAGGCATCTCGCCGATGCCGGATATGAGATCGTCACGGTCCTCAATCGCTCCCCTCTTCCGACGGACCTGAACGCATCGGTCGTCACCTCCGCCGCCGAGGTGGCGCGGATGTCCGAGATCGTCATCACCATGCTGCCCGACACACCTGACGTGGAGCGCGTGCTGCTCGGACAGAACGGCGTGCTGGAAGGAACTTCGGCCGGCAAGCTGGTCATCGACATGAGCTCGATCAGCCCGATCGACACGGCCGAATTCGCAGCGAAGTTCAGGCAAGCGGGAACCGGCTATCTCGATGCGCCGGTTTCTGGCGGCGAGGTCGGCGCCAAGGCGGCCAGCCTCACCATCATGGTCGGCGGACCGGCTTCCGAGTTCGAGCGGGCGCTGCCGATTTTCCAGAAGCTCGGCAAGAACATCAATTTGATCGGCGAAACGAACGGCGCCGGCCAGACCTGCAAGATCGCCAACCAGATCATCGTCGCGCTTAACATCGAAGCCGTCGCCGAAGCGCTTGTCTTTGCAAGCAAGGCCGGCTGCGACCCGGCGAAGGTGCGTGCCGCGTTGATGGGCGGCTTCGCCTCGTCGCGCGTGCTTGAAGTGCACGGTGAGCGCATGATCGCCCGCACCTTCGCGCCGGGCTTCCGGATCCGGCTGCACCAGAAGGATCTCAATCTCGCGCTGGAAAGCGCCCGCGCCCTCGGCGTCGCCCTGCCAGGCACGGCAACGGTGCAGCAACTGATGAATGCCTGTTCGGCGCGAACCGGCGGCGCGGACGCTGACCACTCTTCACTCGTAAAGGCGCTCGAGTTTCTCAGCGCTCATGAACTGTCAAACGGAAAGGAATGAACCGATGCGCGGTACCGGCAAGGCCGACGTTTTCGTCATGCTCGCCCACCCCGTGGGCCATGCGAAGAGCCCCGGCATGTTCAACGAAAAATTCGAGCAGAAGGGGCTCGACAGCCTGATGGTGCCGCTGAGCTGCCGTCCGGAGGATTTCGACACCTTCTGGGCCGGTATCACCGCGGCTGAAAACATCCGCGGCGTGATCATCTCGGTGCCGTACAAAGTCGCGGTCTTTCACAAATGCGCCGCCGCTCATGACCGCGCCGCGCGTGTGCAAAGCGCCAACTCGGTGCGCCGGCAGGCGGACGGCACCTGGTACGCCGACAATTTCGACGGTGTCGGCTTCATCGACGGACTGAAAGCCGGCGGGCACCAGATCGCCGACAAGCGAATTCTCCAGGTCGGCGCCGGCGGCGCCGGTGCATCGCTGACCTATTGCCTGGCCGAGGAAGGCGCGGCAGAGATCCGGCTGACCGACATAGACAAGGATCGCGCGGAAAAACTGGCTTCGCTGGTCCGCAAGACCTTCCCCAAATGCCGCATCGAGGTCGGAGAGCCCGATCCGTCGGGAATGGACATGGCGATCAATGCGACGCCGTCCGGCCTGAAGGCCAGCGATCCGCTACCTATGGATGTGAGCAAGCTGAAGCCGGAGATGACCGTGGTCGACATCATCATGGAACCGGCCGAGACAGCGTTGCTCAAGGCTGCGAAAGAGATCGGCTGCCGCATCCAGCCCGGGCGCCCGATGATGGATTTCCAGGTCGAGGCCATGTCCGAATTCTTCGACATCGAGCGGAAGGATCGCGGCAATGGCTGAGGCGCCGATCGCCGTCGTCATCGGCGGCACGTCCGGCATCGGACGCGCCATCGCGCTGCGCTTTGCCGAGGACGGTTATCAGATGGTTGTCGCCGGCAGGGATGCCGAGCGCGGCAAGGAAACGGCTGGCGCCTGCGAGCGTGAGGGCGCACCCCGGGCGCTTTTTGTCCAGACGGATGTCGGCGATCCCAGCTCTGTCGAAGCGCTGGCGCGGACCGTCGGCGATGATCTCGGCACGCCCCGTGTCGTGGTCAACTGCGCCGGCATCCTGCAGAGCGGCAAGCATGTGCTCGACCAGGACCTGGACGAAGACGAGAAGATGTGGCGGATCAACTATCGCGGCACCCTTCTCGGCTGCCAGGTGTTCGGCCGGCTGATGTCTGCGGCCGGACGCGGCGCGATCCTCAACGTCGGCTCGCTCGCCTCCTTCGCGCCACTGTCGCTGCCGGCCTACACGCCCGGAAAGCATGCGGTTCTGGCATTGACGCAGATGCTGGCCGCCGAACTCGGCCCACGCGGCGTTCGCGTCAACGCCGTGGCGCCGGGGTACACGCTTTCCGACGGGCTCAAGGCGAAGATTGCCAAGGGCGAACGCAACCCGGAAGCCATACAGGCCACCACCGCATTGCGCCGCTTCGTCGAGCCGCGCGACGTCGCCGAGGCGGTTTTGTTCCTCTGCTCCGACCGTGCTGCGTCGATCACCGGCGTCACCCTTCCCGTCGATGCCGGCTGGCTCGTGCAGGCGCCTTACGCGCAATACCTGCAGGGCAATCCTATCCGGCAGACGCGGGCAATCTGACAAGGACAATCCAATGAGCGATATCCAGCGCTTCGATTTCGAAACCCGCATCCATCGCGGCGTCATCCACAACGGCACGCTCTACCTGACCGGCCAGGTCGCCCGGCCTGGCCAGTCCGCGGCCGACCAGATGCGAGAGGTGCTTGGCAAGATCGATGCGCTGCTTGCCAAGGCGGGCACCGACAAGACCCGCATCCTTCATGTCCAGATGTGGCTGGACGACGTGCGCGATTTCGATGAGGTCAACACCGTCTGGGACGCCTGAATGCCGAAGGAGCATGCGCCGGCGCGCTCCTCTGGCGAAGGACGGATGGCCAAGCCCGGCATGCTGGTCGAACTCATCGTCACCGCGGCGGTTTGAATGGTCTTGCCGGTTCGGGCATCATCCCGAATCTGGACTTGAGCGAAAGGACGTCAATGACGAAACGCAAGCCGCTTTCTACCCTTGTGGCGGAGAGCCTGGCCGAAAAGATCCGCTCCGGACAGTTGCAGCCCGGCGCGCAACTGCCGACCGAGGCGGAGCTTTGCGCCGAATACGATGTCAGCCGCACCGTCGTACGCGAAGCCGTGGCGCGGCTGCGCTCGGAGGGTATGGTGGTGCCGGAGCAGGGGCGCGGCATGTTCGTCAGCCAAACGCCTGCGCCGCGCAATTTCTCGATACCGGACGAGACGCTGAGGACCTTGCCGGAAACCATTGCTTTGCTTGAGCTCAGGTTAAGCGTCGAAGTGGAATCCGCAGGGCTCTGCGCGGAGCGCCGGACCGACAAGGACGCACGCGATATCCGCGCCATGATGGAACAGGTTGACGCCCAGCAGGCCGATCCCGCAGCCGTCCAGATCCACTACGACTACGACTTCCATCTCGCGATCGCCAAGGCCGCGCGCAACGAATTCATCCACGGCTTCCTGAGCTATCTCGGGCCGATAATCGTGCCGCGCTTCCAGCTCGGCTATGTGGTCGAGCCTGCCCTGAAGGACAGCTATTACGCGCGCATCCACAACGAACACAAGGCAATCGTCGACGCCATCGAAAGGCAGGACGGCCGCGCTGCCCGTCAGGCCATGCGCAAGCACCTGCACAACAGTCTCGGGCGGGTGCGCGCCCTCGCCCGGGCCTCGGGCGTCGAGGCGACGGACGCCGAGCAGAAGGCGGCAGCGGCCTCGCTTTTCACCGATATCAAGCGGCCCGTGCAGACCGGCGGATAAGGCCTGGGTATCAGGGTCTCCTGGAGCAAATACGGCTACACGTCGCGAAAGCCATGTTTTTGCTCCGCCAGCAGTCGCTAACCGCTTCGCTCACACTGAAAACGTCGATTTCTCATTGTTTCCTTGGCTTTTCGGCTTTGGCGACTGCGTGGAGACTCTCACGGGTTTCGGGAACGACGAGCGCTTTCGAAAGTTTATCTTTCCTTTTTGCTGGTTTTCTTGGTTTCGCGGCACCGGCCCAGGCCGCAAACTGAAACCTAGGCAATCGGGGAAGCCCAAGTGACGACAGCCTTCATCACAGGAGCAACGAGCGGCATAGGGCGGGCCATGGCGGTCGCGTTGAGCGACGCCGGCTATGACGTCTATGCCGTCGGGCGCAGCCAGGCCGCGCTCAAGGAGTTGCAGGCCGAACGGCCCGGCATCGTGCCGATCGCCGTCGACGTCACCGACCGCGAGGCGCTGGAATCGGTCGTGGCGGATCTCACCATCGACGTGCTGATCAACAACGCCGGCATCATGCCGCCGCTCGGCAATTTCGCCGACATGAAGATCGCCGACATCGACACCGCGCTCGAGGTGAACGTCAGCGCGGCGATCCTGCTCACCCGGCTCGTCGTGCCGCAGATGCGCGAGCGGCAGTCGGGGCATATCCTGTTCACCGGCTCTTCCGCCGCCCATGCGGCATTCCCCAACGTCGCCGTTTATTCTGCCACCAAGGCGGCACTCGCCGGCTTCGCCGCCGCGTTACGCGCCGACCTTTCCCCCCATGGCATCCGCGTCACCGAGATAGTGCCCGGGCGCGTCGAAACGCAGCTCTACAAGGACATCCTCGACCCGGAGGCGAGAGCCGCCATGTACGCCGGCAACGTCGCCGTGCAGCCGGACGACGTGGCCAAAATGGTCGTCGCCCTGCTCGGCCTACCGGCATCGGTCGACGTGACCCGCTTCGACATCATGCCGACCCGGCCGACCAGCCCGAGCGGCAGCAAGCAAGGAAAATAGGATGAAAGATCTTTCCGTTCTCATCGTTGGTGGCGGCGCCGGCCTCGGCGCGCTTTTGGCTCGCATGGCGGTAGAGGCCGGGGCGGCAAAGATCGGCATCATCGACATCAACCAGGGCGCCGCCGAATCCGCGCTGGAGCCGGCCAAGGCCAAGGGCCTGCCGACGGCCACCGCGACCTGCGACATCCAGGTCGGTCCTCAGTGCCACACCGCCTTCGAGGCCATCGTTTCGACGCTCGGGCGCGTCGACACGCTGATCAACTGCGCCGCGATCTATCCGCGCCGCCCGCTCCTCGAGATTACCGATGCCGAGTGGGACGCCTCCAACGGCATCAACATCAAGGGCACCTATCACATGATGGTGGCGGCGGTTCGCCACATGCAGTCGCAGGAGCCGAAAGCCCAGGTGCGCGGACGGATCGTGAACCTGACTTCGGTGGATGCTTTCAAGGCGCACCCGCAGAACGCCCACTACGCGGCAACCAAGGCGGCGGTCGTCAGCCTGACGCGTTCCTTCGCCCATCACGTGGCCAAGGACGGTATCCTGGTGAATTCGGTGGCGCCGGCCGGCATGGCCACGGAGAAGGCTAAAGCCCTCGGCTTTCTGGAGGAACTGGCCAAGGCGAGCCCCCTCGGCCGCGGCGCCGAGCCGACCGAGATTGCCGAGTGGGTGCTCATGACCGGCGGCCCCAAGAACACCTATATGACTGGCGAAAACGTTATCATTTCAGGTGGTTACGTCTACGCCTGACGCAACTTCGGCTGCCGACAGGCGGCGGAAGATGCGGCAGTGCATGAATGAGCGGAGTCTCGAACAAACGGAGGCGGAACTTAGATGACCGGCAAGCTTCGCCTTCCCTCGCTGAATGCGCTGCGTGTCTTCCACGCCGTTGCGCAGCACAAGAGCTTCCGGCAGGCGGCCGACGAACTGCTGGTCACGCCGCAGGCGGTCGGCCAGCAGATCAAGCTCCTGGAAGACACGCTCCAGGTGACGCTGTTCGAGCGCAAGGGGCGGTCGATCGAGCTGACGGAGTCGGCGATCCTGCTGTCGCACTACGTCAAGGCCGGCTTCGACGAGTTTTCGGAGGGCGTCCGCCGCGTCACCAAGTCGAACTACCGGGACCGCATCAACCTCAATGCGAGCCCGTATTTCGCCACGCACTATCTGCTGCCAAGGCTCTCGCTGTTCCGCGAAATCCTGCCGGGCGCCGACCTGCGCCTGACGACGATGGTCGACCTGCCCGATTTCGGGCGCGACGACATCGATATGACGGTGCAGTGGGGTTACGGCGGCTGGCCCGAATACGAGACCACGCTGCTGGTGCCGGACCCGAAGATCATCTGCTGCACGCCAGCGATCGGCGAAAAGATCAAATCGGCGCAGGACCTGACACGCTTCACGCTGCTCGACACCGTCAAGTCGAAGCGCCTGTGGCCGGACATATTGCGCCACCTCGCCGTCGAGCAGACCGAGGGCGACCGCAGCATCAGCTTCGATGACGCGGCCACCATGCGCCGCGCGACCCTGCAAGGCATCGGCGTGGGCTTGGTCTCGGTGATCGATGCCGAGGAAGATCTGCGGTCGGGCGCACTGGTGGCGCCGATCGGCCGCGACGCCATTGTCGATATGAGGCCGGAGGAAGTTCCAGGCTTCTACCTCGTCGTCCCGCGCGGGCATCTGCGCGTCAAGGCCGTGGCCGCCTTGCATCGGTGGCTCGTGCAGCAGGATTGGGGAAGCGATCTGAAGCTCTCCTCCTTACCGAAACCGACTCCGCTCTCCGAATAGGAGCGGCTTCGCGACTGAGGTCCGAAAGACGGCTTTCGGATCTCCAACAACAAGAAACGGAACAACCTCAACAGTGGAGACAACAGCATGAAAATGATGCAATGGGGGGCTGTGGCCCTGGCCGTTGGCCTGGTTCATTTCGCGGCGCCGGCCGAGGCCGCGGGCGGCAAGACGCTCGAAGCCGTCAAGGCGCGCGGCGTGCTCAACTGCACCGGCCATGACGGCTCCTATCTCGGCTTTGCCGAGGTGGACGACAAGGGCAACTGGAAGGGCATGGACATCGACCTTTGCAGGGCGGTGGCCACCGCCGTGTTCGGCGACCCGGCAAAGCTGAAAGTGGTTCCGATCAGCTGGGCCCAGCGCTGGCCGTCGCTGCAGTCGGGAGATGTCGACATCATCATCAAGGCCTCGGGCGGCACGCTCAGCCGCGACACCGAGCTCGGTCTGCAGTTCTCCATGTCCTATTATCTCGGCACGACCAAGGTGATGGCGCACAAGGAGCTGAACCTGAAGTCGCTCAAGGACGCCAATGGCGGCACGATCTGCATTCCCGCCGGAACGACCATCGAGCAGCAAGTTGCCGCCTATGCGCAGAAGATCGGGATCAAGCTGGAGCCGGTCGTCATCGAAAAGACCGAAGAGCTCGAGCAGGCATACTTCTCGGGCCGATGCGACATGTACGCCCAATGGGGGCCGGTCCTTGCAATCGCGCGTGTCGCTAAGGGCAAGGTGGACGACCACGTGATCCTGCCCGACGTGCTTGCCGTCGAACCCGAAGTCATGATCGTGCGGCAAGGCGACGACAACTGGGTCGACGTCGCCAACTGGACGCTCAGCGCTCTGCTCTTTGCCGAGCAGGAAGGCATCACCTCCAAGAACGTCGACGAGGTCAAGGCCAAGCCCACGTCGCCGGCGGTCGCCAAGTTCCTCGGTGCCTCGCCAGGCATGGGCAAGGGTCTCGGGCTCGCCGACGACTGGGCCTACAACGTGATCAAGAAGGTCGGAAACTACTCGGAGATCTTCGATCGCGATCTCGGCAAGGAGTCGCCCTACAAGATGGATCGCGACCTGACCAACCTCTGGAACAATGGCGGCGTCCTGTTCCCGCTGGTGATCGACTGATCCGCTTCTAGACGTATCCCGCCATGGGTTCCGCCTGGCTGTCGCCGGGTGGAACCGGCGGCTATTCAGGAAGGACTGGGCAGATGATCAGCCTGCTGAGAAATCAGAAGGTCCGCAACGCGCTGTTGCAGGTCTTCTATGTCGGCTCGCTTGCAGCGCTTGTGCTTGCCGGCGTGGTGATCGCGAGGCGCAACCTTGCCGAGCAAGGGATCACTTCGGGATTCGACTTCCTCTACAAATCGACGGGCTGGGATGTGAGCTTCTCGCTCCTGCCCGTCACGGCCAATGATCCTTATTGGTGGTTCTTCCTCATCGGCATCATCAACACGCTGTTCCTGGGGAGCATCGGCCTGCTCCTGGCAACAGTCGTCGGAACGGTCGTCGGTCTCGCACGGACTTCCTCCAACGAATTGGCGCGGCTGCTCGGCCGCACCTATGTCGACATCTTCCGCAACATCCCGCTGATCCTCCAGGCCTTCTTTTGGTATGCGATCATCACCCACCTGCCGACGCCTCGCGCCGCGCATGAAGCCTGGGGCATGCTGCTGACCAGCCGTGGGCTCTACCTGCCTGCTCCCAATGTCGGCGGCGTGGCAATGGCGCTGGCGATTTTGCCCTTGTTCGCGGCCGTCGCGCTGCCGGTCTGGCTGGGCCGGACCTCGCGGCTCAGCCGGCCGGTCGGCGAACGGCTCGTCATCCAGCTCGCCGGGATTGCGGCAGCGCTTGCCTGCGCGGTTCTCATCCTCATAGTCGGTCGCTTGCCCGATGCACCGCTGCTCGACTTCCCTGCCCTGCAAGGCCTCAACCTCAAAGGGGGCTTGCGCATTCCGCCGGAGTTTTCCGCGCTGGCAGTCGCCATCGCTATCTATGGCGGCTCCTACATCGCCGAGATCGTGCGCGGCGGTTTCAAGGCCGTCGGCAAGGGCCAGGTCGAGGCTGCGCTCTCACTGGGGCTCAGCCCCTGGCGTGTCTTCACTCTGGTCAAGCTGCCGCTTGCGCTGCGGGCCATGCTGCCGATCCTCGCCAACCAGTATGTCTGGCTGATCAAGGCGACCACGATGGGCATCGCGGTCGGTTTCACCGACTTCTTCATGATCGTGGCACTGACCATCAACCACTCCGGCCAGACCCTGGAAGCGATCGGCATCCTGATGGCTGGCTTTCTGACCATCAACCTTAGCCTCGCCGCAGTGTTCAACCGCATCAACAAGGCGATTGCCCTCAAGGGCAATCAACTGAGGGGATGAGAAAATGGAAATGGTCGTTGTCGCACCACCTGCTCCTGGAACGCTCGAGGATCTGAGACGACGCTTTTTTGCGACGCCGCTTCAGGCCTTGTTATCGCTGGTCTCCCTGGCGATCATGGTCCTGCTGGCCTGGAAGCTGCTCAACTGGGCGATCTTCTCGGCCGTGTTCACCGCGAGCGGCGGGCCAGAGGCCTGCCAGGCGGCGGCGGGAGCCTGCTGGTCGGTCATCGCCGCCAGGTGGCGCATCATCCTGTTCGGTCTTTATCCCTTCGAGGAACAGTGGCGCTCGGCGCTGGCCTGCGTCACGGTGGTGGTGATGACGGTGCTGAGCTGCATCCCGGCCTTCTGGACCGGACGCCGCATCGGACTGGTCTGGGCAGCCGGGGCAGCCCTCTATTACGTGCTGATGAAAGGCGGCGTGCTTGGCCTTCCCTATGTCGGCGAGGAAGCCTGGGGCGGTCTGGCGCTCACTCTCTTCATCTTCGTCACCACCTGCCTGATCGGTTTCCCGCTGGCGATCTGCCTGGCTTTGCTGCGCCGCTCCGGGCTGCCCTGGATTTCCCGGATCACCGGCATCATCATCGACTCGGTCCGCTCGCTGCCGCTGATCTCGATCCTGTTCACCTTCGCCATCGTCCTGCCGTTCGCGTTGCCGCAGTGGCTGGTGGGCGACAAGCTCTACCGGGTGATCCTGGGTTCGGCCCTGTTCTTCTCCGCCTACCAGGCCGAGATCGTCAGAGGCGGCATGCAGGGCGTGTCGAACGGACAGGAGGAGGCCGCCATGGCGCTCGGCATGAACTATTGGCAGCGCATCGGCCGCATCCTGCTACCGCAGGCCATGCGCAACGCGCTGCCGGCCACGATCAACCAGTTCGTCATCTCCTTCAAGGAAACCTCGCTGGTGGTGATCGTCGGCTTCTTCGAGATCCTGGCCTCCGGCAACGCCGCCTACGGCACCGGCGAATGGCGCTTCGCCTATGTCGAAGTCTACGCCTTCATCGCCTTCATCTACTTCGTCTTCGTCTTCAGCCTGTCCCGCTACGGCGCCTTCTTGGAACGCCGCATGTCGGTCGGCGAACGATAGGAGGCGGGCATGAATTCGACGCAGTCACCCGGCGCCGCCGTGCGCATCGAAAACCTCGACAAATACTATGGGACATTCCACGCGCTGCGGAATGTGAACCTGTCCGTCGAGCGCGGCGAAAAGATCGTCGTCTGCGGTCCCTCGGGCTCGGGCAAATCTACCATGATCCGCTGCATCAACCGGCTGGAGCAGCACAATGGCGGCCGCATCACCGTGCTCGGCACAGAGCTCAACGACGATGTCGGCAACATCGACGGTATCAGGCGCGAGGTCGGCATGGTTTTCCAGCACTTCAACCTGTTTCCGCACATGACGGTGCTGGAGAATTGCATGATTGCTCCGATGATCGTCCGCAAGCGACCCCGAGCGGAAGCCGAGGCAACCGCCCGGCGCTATCTGGAGAAGGTCCGCATTCCCGAGCAGGCGACGAAGTTTCCCGGTCAGCTCTCCGGCGGCCAGCAGCAGCGCGTCGCGATCGCGCGCGCGCTCTGCATGCAGCCGCAGATCATGCTGTTCGACGAGCCGACCTCGGCGCTCGATCCGGAAATGATCGCCGAGGTGCTGGATGTCATGGTCACGCTTGCCTCTGAAGGCATGACGATGATCTGCGTCACGCATGAGATGGGCTTTGCGCGCCGGGTCGCCGACAGGGTGATCTTCATGGACGGCGGCGAGATCGTCGAGGAAGCGCCGCCTGAGGAGTTCTTCACCTCTTGCCGTAACGAGCGCACCCGGCAATTCCTGTCGCAGGTCCTGGGTCATTGATCCGGGTGCCGCCACTGTCTGTACGCGGCGTGCCGCACATGTCAGGTATCTCAATGACCGACCCCGTCACCACGTTGCGCCAAATTCTCGGCCCGAAAGGCTGGCTTTCGGGCCCTGACGCCGAGCCCTACCAGCGCGACTGGCTCAACCGTTATGGCGTTCGGCCCCTTGGCGTCGCCCGGCCGTCGAATACCGCCGAGGTGGCCGCACTCGTCAAGGCGTGCCGCGAGGCAGGACTTGACGTTGTACCGCAAGGTGGCAACACAGGCCTGTGCGGTGGCGCCGTGGCCCAGCAGCCCAACGCGGTGATCGTATCTCTTTCGCGCATGGCGGCAATCGGCGAACCGGATCCGGACGGCGGATCGATCCTTGTCGAGGCTGGCGTCGTGCTCGCCGCGCTGCACGAGGCGCTCGAGCCGCATGGCCTGATGTTCCCAATGCATCTCGGCGCCGAAGGCAGCGCCAGGATCGGCGGCCTGATCGGCACCAATGCCGGTGGCAGCCAGGCGTTTCGCTTCGGCATGATGCAGGATCTTGTGCTCGGCCTCGAAGTCGTGACCCCGGACGGCGCAATATGGGACGGCCTGCGCGCGGTGCAGAAGGACAATGCCGGCTACCAGCTGCGCAAGCTTTACTGCGGCGCCGAAGGCACTCTGGGCATCGTGACGCGCGCGGTGCTGCGGCTTTATCCCACGCCGCGCCAGCAGGCGGGCGCGCTGCTCGTCATGTCCGACTTCACCGCCGCCGTTTCCTTCGGCGCCTACCTGCGCGGCGAGGCCGGCGAGTTCCTCGCCGGGCTCGAGTTCTTCTCCGATATCGGCCTGGCGCTGGCGCTCAAGCACTTGCCCGATCTCGCCTATCAGTTGGAGACACGCGGCGAAGTCTACCTGCTCGTCGAGCTGGCGTCGGGCTCGACGCGCGTTCCGCTCGACGACATCCTGGCTTCGGCGCTGGAATGGGGCATGGAGCAAGGCCTGGTCGTCGATGGCGCGCTGGCCACGTCGGGCGCGCAGCGGGCGCAATTCTGGCGCCTGCGCGAGGAACAGCCCGAGGGGCAGCGGCTCGAAGGCGAGCAGTTGAAGCACGACATCTCGGTGCCGCCGGGCGCGATCGCCCGCTTCATCGAGGTCGGCGCCAAGATTTGCGACGACATCCTGCCCGGCGTCCGGATCAACCCGTTCGGGCATCTCGGCGACGGCAACATCCACTACAATCTGTCGCCACCGGAGAATCGCGCCGATTTCGACGGCAAGGCGGGACGGTTCGCCGAAGCGCTGGCGTCACTTGCCACGGAAATGGGCGGCAGCTTCGCGGCCGAGCATGGGTTGGGCCGCGCCAAGATCGTCATGGCGGAGCGAAACCGCAGCATTGTGGAGCGGGAACTCATGGCACGGCTGAAGGATGCGCTCGACCCGCACGGCACCATGAATCCCGGTGTGCTGGTGCGCTCACCACTATAAAGAAGAACTTTCGAATGGATCGCATTTCTTGATTTCGCCGCGATCCACCAGAGTGCAGGAATAAATCCGAAAAGGCAGGCTCGGTCCGCTTGCCGCAAGTTCCAAGAGGATTTCGAAGCATGGTCCGCAATGGCGGTCACCTTCTTGTCGAGTGCCTGATTGCGCTGGGCGCGACCAAGAGCTTCGGCGTTCCCGGCGAAAGCTATCTGGCCGTCCTCGACGCGCTTCACGACACCCATGGCAAGTTGGATTACGTGCTCTGCCGCAACGAGGGCGGCGCGTCGTTCATGGCCTCGGCTTATGGCAAGCTGACCGGCACGCCGGGTATCTGCTTCGTGACCCGCGGTCCGGGCGTGACCAATGCCGGCATCGGCGTCCATACGGCCATGCAGGACAGTTCGCCGATGATCCTGTTCGTCGGCCAGGTCGGCACCGACATGAAGGGGCGCGAGGCCTTCCAGGAAATCGACTACCGGGCCGTCTTCGGCACCGTCGCCAAATGGGCGGTCGAGATCGACGACGTCGCGCGCCTGCCCGAAATCGTGGCGCGGGCCTGGACCACAGCCTTGACAGGACGGCCCGGCCCCGTCGTCGTTGCGCTGCCGGAAGACATGCTGACAACCATGACGGAAGCTGCGACGCTCAGCGGTCCGGCTGCCGTTTTCGAAGCCGCGCCAGCGCAGGAAGCGATTGGCGCTGCGCTGAAGATGCTGGCGGCGGCCGAAAAGCCGGTCCTGCTCATGGGCGGCGCCAACTGGACGGCGGACGGACGCGCCGCTCTTCAGGCCTTCGCCGAGGCCTCTGACATTCCCGTCGTCGCGGCGTTCCGCTACCAGGACCAGTTCGACAACCACTCGCCGGTCTTCGTCGGCGAGGCCGGCGTCGGCATGGTGCCCCATGTTAAAAACCTGATCCGCGAGGCCGACGTGATCCTCGCCGTCAATGTCCGCTTCGGCGAGATGACAACAGACGGCTACACGTTGTTGTCCGTGCCCGTGCCGCGCCAGAAGCTGATCCATGTCCACGGCTCCGACCGCGAGATCGGCAAGATCTATGTGCCCGCGATCGGCGTCCATGCCGGCCCGAATGCCTTCGCCAGAGCGCTCGCCCCGATTAAAGGCGCTTGGGCGGAATGGCGCGCAGCGGCGCGCGAGGCCTATGAAGGCACCTTCGCCGCGCCCGTCCAGCCCGGCCCGGTCGACATGGTCGCGGTCAGCGCCTGGCTGCGTGAGAACCTGCCGGCCGATGTCATCCTCACCAACGGCGCCGGAAATTTCACCGTATGGCCGAACAAGTTCTTCAAGTTCGGTCCGCGGGCGCGACTGCTCGCGCCGCAGTCGGGAGCGATGGGCTACGGGCTGCCGGCCGCGGTCGCCGCGAAGGTCGCCTATCCGCAGCGCACGGTCGTCTGCTTTGCCGGCGACGGCGACTTCCAGATGAACTGCCAGGAACTGGGGACCGCCATGCAGGCGGGCGCACAGCCCATCGTGCTGATCGTCAACAACGGCATCTATGGCACGATCCGTGCCCATCAGGAGCGCAACTATCCGGCCCGCGTCTCCGGAACCACGATCGAGAACCCTGACTTCGTGGCGCTGGCAAAGGCTTACGGTTTTCACGCCGAGCGGGTCGAAGCCACGCAGGATTTCGCGGCGGCGTTCGAGCGAGCGCTGCAGTCCGGGACAGGCGCCGTCCTCGACATCGCAGTCTCGCCCGAAGCGCTCACACCCCGGCAGACCCTCTCCCAGATGCGCGACGCCGCGCTCGCTTCCCAGAAGGCCAAGGCATGACCTCCAGAACTGACGACATCCGCCTCGGCGCGGACATCGGCGGCACCTTCACCGACATCGCCCTCGACGTCAGGGGGACGATGTTCTCGACCAAGGTGCTGACCAACTACGCGGCTCCCGAGCAGGCGATCCTCGACGGCATCGCCGTCGTCGTCCGCGATGCCGGCATCTTGCCCGCCGAAATCGGCATCATCATCCACGGCACCACGCTCGCAACCAACGCGCTCATCGAGCGGCGCGGGGCCAAGACCGCGCTGGTCACGACGGAAGGATTCCGCGACGTGATCGAGATGCGCACGGAAAACCGCTTCGAGCAATATGACCTCAGCCTGCAACTGCCGACGCCGCTCATCCCGCGCGAGGATCGTTTCACGGTCAAAGGCCGCATCGGCGCCGAAGGCCAGGAGTTGCAGCCGCTCGACGAAGCCGCTCTTGAAGAGATCGCTGACAAGATTGCCGCCGGCGGCTTCGGCTCGGTGGCGATCGGCTTCATCCATGCCTACGCCAACGCGGAGCACGAGCGCCGCGCCCGCGAGATCCTCTCCACGAAGCTCGGCATTCCGATCTCGATCAGCGCGGAAGTCTCGCCACAGATGCGCGAGTTCGAACGCTTCAACACCGTCTGCGCCAACGCCTATGTGCGCCCGCAGATGGCCAACTATCTGGCGCGCCTGCAGACACGACTGAAGGAGATGGGCGCCGAATGCCCGGTCTTCATGATCCATTCGGGCGGCGGGCTGATCTCGGTGGAGACAGCTTCGGAGTTCCCGGTGCGGCTGGTCGAGTCCGGCCCGGCTGGTGGCGCCATCTTCGCCGCCGATATCGCCCAGCGTTTCGGCCTGGAGAAGGTCGTTTCCTACGACATGGGCGGCACGACCGCAAAAATCTGCCTGATCGAGGACTATGCGCCGCGCACGGCCAGAACCTTCGAAGTGGCGCGCACCTACCGCTTCTCGAAAGGCTCCGGCATGCCGATCTCCATCCCGGTGATCGAGATGATCGAGATCGGCGCGGGCGGCGGCTCCATCGCCTGGGTCGACGCCATGGGCCGCATCCAGACCGGGCCCGAAAGCGCCGGATCGGAACCGGGCCCGGCCTGCTATGGCCGCGGCGGCAAGCGCCCGGCGATCACCGATGCCGACCTGGTGCTCGGCAAGCTCGATCCCGACAATTTTGCCGGCGGCGCAATCAAGCTGGACACCATTGCGTCCGAGCAGGCCATCCTGCGCGACGTCGGCGAGCGCCTGTCGCTCGATGCCATGTCGACGGCCTTCGGCATCTGCGAGGTGGTGGACGAAAACATGGCGAACGCGGCACGCGTCCATGCCGTCGAGAACGGCAAGAACATCTCCGACAATCTGATGATCGCGTTCGGCGGCGCGGCCCCGCTTCACGCCGCAAGGCTCTGCGAGAAGCTCGGCATCGACCAGTGCATCGTTCCCCGGGGCGCGGGTGTCGGCTCGGCGATCGGCTTCCTGAAAGCGCCGTTCGGCTATGAGGCGCTGGCGTCGAAACTGACGCGCCTGTCGCGGTTCAAGCCGGCCGAGGTCAACGCGTTGCTTGCGGACCTCAAGGCCTCCGCCGAAGGCTTCGTGCGCAGCGGCGCCAGCGGCAGGATCGTCTGCGAGATCACCGCCTTCATGCGCTATGCCGGCCAGGGCTGGGAAATTCCCGTGCCGCTGGCGGACGAGCCGTTCGGCGACGATGCGGTCGCAAGGCTCAAGGACCGGTTCGAGGAGAACTACCAGCGCTTCTTCGGCCGCGCCATCGAAGGGCTCGACGGGTTGGAGATCGAGATCGTCACTTGGTCGGTCAAGGCGACGGATGTCCGGCCCGCCGTCACCAGGCATGAACTGGCCACCGGCAAAAAGACCAAACAACCAACGACGACGCGCGAGGTCTTCGATCCGGTCAGCGGCGCGCCGCGCAGCTACGGCATTGTCGAGCGCGACACACTTTGCACCGGCGACCGCGTGGCCGGCCCGGCAGTGATCGTCGAGCGTGAGACCTCGACCGTCGTCACCACCAGCTTCGACGCCGTCATCCAGAGCGACGGCGCAATCCTTCTGACCCGCAAAGGCAGCCAGGCATGAGCGACCCAGGCACGAACAGCATTGGCGAAATCCGCATGCAGGTCATGTGGAACCGCTTGATCTCGGTGGTCGAGGAGCAGGCGCTCACCTTGCTGCGCACCGCCTTCTCGACCTCGGTGCGCGAATCCGGAGATCTGTCGGCCGGCGTGTTCGACCCGCGCGGCCAGATGCTGGCGCAGGCCGTGACCGGCACGCCTGGCCACGTCAACACCATGGCCGAGGCCGTGCTGCATTTCATGAACGAAATCCCGCGCGAGGACATGTTCGAGGGCGACACCTATGTCACCAACGATCCCTGGCAGGGCACGGGCCATCTGCACGACATCACCATGGTGTCGCCGTCGTTCCTCAACGGCGAACTGGTGGCGTTCTTCGCCTGCACGGCGCATGTGGTGGATGTCGGCGGGCGCGGTTTCGGCGCCGACGGCAAGTCGGTCTACGAGGAAGGCATCCAGATTCCGATCATGAAGTTCGCGGAGAAGGGCAAGATCAATCTCGACCTGGTCAGGATCCTGCGCGCCAATGTCCGGGAGCCGAACCAGGTCGTCGGTGATTTCTACTCGCTCGCCGCCTGCAACGAAGTCGGCCACCGCCGCCTCGTCGACATGATGAAGGAGATCGGCCTGACCTCGCTCGACGGGCTCGGCGAGTTCATCTTCTCGCGCACCCGCGACGCCATGCTCGAACGCATCAAGGCGCTGCCCAAGGGCAGCTGGTCGAACGAGCTGGTGACCGACGGTTACGACGAGCCGGTCAAGCTCGCGGCCACGGTTTCGGTCCGCGACGACCATGTCGAAGTCGATTTCACCGGCACCGATCCGATGAGCCGCTGGGGCATCAACTGCCCTATCATCTACAGCAAGGCCTATGCCTGCTACGCGCTGAAATGCGTCGTGGCGCCGGACATTCCCAACAACGCCGCCTCGCTTGCCTTCTTCACCGTGTCCTCACCGGTCAACATCCTGAACGCCGTGCGGCCGGCGCCGGTGGCGCTGAGACACATCTTCGGCCACATGGTTCCCGATCTCGTGCTCGGCGCGATCTCTCAGGCTTTGCCGGGCAAGATCCTCGCCGAGGGCGCAGGCGCGCTATGGAACATCCACATCTCGGTTCGCCCGGTCGCGGGCAGCTCGGGCCGCCGCGCCGAGGTGCTGATGTTCAACTCCGGCGGCATGGGCGCGCGTCCCGGGCTCGACGGCTTGTCGGCGACGGCCTTTCCGTCGGGCGTGCACACGATGCCGATCGAGGCGACGGAGCACACCGGGCCGATCGTCATCTGGCGCAAGGAACTGCGCCCGGACTCAGGCGGCGACGGTGAATTCCGCGGCGGCCTGGGGCAGATCATCGAGATCGCAGCAATCGAGGGGCACGAGTTCGACTTCTCAGCCATGTTCGACCGCGTCAACCATCCGCCGCGGGGACGCAATGGCGGCAAGCCCGGCATCGCCGGCGTGGTCAAGCTCGATGACGGCACGAAGATGCGACCGAAGGGCTGGCAGCATGTGCCGGCCGGGCGTCGGCTGATCCTCGAACTGCCGGGCGGTGGCGGCTATGGCGATCCGTTGAAGCGCAGCGCCGCCGCGCAGGCCAACGACCGATCCAAAGGATACAACTCGGAGAACGACAGATGAGTTATCTTGCCTCGCGCCTGTCGGTGGTGAAGCCTTCGGCCTCGATGGCGGCATCGCAGGCCGCCAAGGCGTTGCGCGCCAAGGGGGTCGACGTGATCGACCTCGGGCTCGGCGAGCCCGATTTCCCGACCCCGCTTCACATCATCGATGCCGCCCATTTCGCCGCGAAAGCGGGACAGACGCTTTACACGGCAGCCGCCGGTACAGCCGAGGTGCGCGAAGCCGTGGCCGGCAAGTTCCGGCGCGAGAACGGACTCGACTATGTGGCCGACGATATCGTCGTCGCCAACGGCGCCAAGCAGATCATCTTCAACGCGCTGATGGCGACGCTGGAGAGCGGCGACGAGGCGATCCTGCCGGCCCCCTACTTCGTTTCCTATCCGGAGATGGTGAAGCTGCTCGGCGGCACCCCGGTCGTCGTCGAATGCCCGGAAACCACCGGTTTCCGATTGACGCCGGCGCTGCTGGAAAAAGCGATCACGCCAAGGACAAAGTGGCTTTTCCTCAACACGCCCGGGAACCCGTCTGGCGCGGTCTATTCCGAGGCCGATCTCAAGGCGCTAGGCACTGTGCTGGCGAAGCATCCGCAGGTGCTGATCCTCTCCGACGAGATCTACGAGCACATTCTCTTCGACGGACGCGAATTCGCGTCCTTCGGCAAGGCCTGTCCCGGGCTCAAGGACCGGACATTGATCGTCAATGGCGTGTCGAAATCCTATGCCATGACCGGCTGGCGCGTCGGCTATGCGGCCGGACCCGCGCCGCTCATCAAAGCGATGTCGACGATCCAAAGCCAGTCCTGCACGTCGGTGTGCTCGATCGCCCAGGCAGCGACCGTCGCCGCGCTCAACGGCCCGCAGGACGAGGTGGCGCGTTTCCGCCAGGCCTTCGAGGCGCGCCGCGACCTGGTCGTCGACGGCATCCGCAAGATCAACGACCTGACGCTGTCGCCACCGGACGGCGCTTTCTACGCCTATATCGGCTGCGCCAGCCTGATCGGCCGCAAGACGCGCAAGGGCGCCGTGCTGGAGGATGATGCGGCCGTGGCAAACTATCTTCTGAACGAAGGCCGGGTGGCGTCGGTGCCCGGCGTCGCCTATGGACTGTCACCCTATTTCCGCATCTCGACCGCGACCAGCGAAGAGGTGCTGACCGAGGCGATCGCGCGGATCAACGCCGCCGTCGCGCAAGTGGAGTAGAGAATGCCGCATTACGAACGTATCCTGATCACCGGCGCCGCCGGCCGCCTCGGCTCGGTGTTGCGCAAGGGGCTGATCCCGCTGGCAAAGACAATTCGAGTAGCGGGGCGCGAACCGTTCTCCGATCTCGCGCCGCACGAGGAAGAAGCGGTGTTCGATCTCGCCGACATGGAGGCGACGATCGCGGCGACCAAGGACTGCGACGCCATCGTGCATTTCGGCGGCGCGCCGCTCGAATGCGAGTGGCAGACCATCCTCGATTCCAGCATCCGCGGCTCCTATCACATCTACGAAGGCGCGCGGAAACACGGTGTGAGGCGCGTCATCTATGCCTCATCGGTGCACGCCATCGGCTTTCACGAGATCGAAGCGCATATCGGGGTCGACGCACCGGTGCGCCCCGACAGCCTCTATGGCGTATCGAAGAATTTCGTCGAAAGCCTCAGCCGGCTCTACTGGGACAAGTTCGGCATCGAGACGGTGTGCCTGCGCATCTTCTCGTCCTTCCCGGAACCCGCCGACCGCCGCATGCTGTGGTCCTATCTCTCCTTCGCCGACTGCGTGCGTCTGGTCGAGGCGTCGCTGACGGCGCCGCGCGTCGGCCACACGATCTCGTTCGGCGTCTCCGACAACAAGCTGAAGATGGTCGACAACAGCGGCGCGGACCATCTCGGCTTCATCCCGCAGGACAGCGCCGAACCGTTCCGCGCCGCCGTCGAGGCGAAGACGCCCGTTCCCGATCCGACAAAGCCGTCGGTGAAATATCTCGGCGGCTGGTTCTGCGAACTTGGGCACCCCGACGACAAGCCGGCGTGACGATCACGTTTGAGGTGCCACGACCAGCACCTTCGGCATGATCTCCCGATGAGCGAATCTACCAATTGTTCTCGTCAGTGTGACAGAGCAAGCCCCGTCGACTCAGTATATAGCTGCCACTGACACGACCAGCGATCGACGCTTCAAGTCACCCTGCGTTCTTGAATTGGAGGTCGCCTAGTACTCGCTCGTTGGGATCGATCGGACCCAGGTTCTTCACGACCCGGAATTGGCCGCCCTGCGCCTGCGCGATATACATATTCATGCGAACGTGATGCTGGCCGGGAACCATCTCGGCCGGGCCGCCTGGGCCTTCGGCGATGCGAGCATGGTCAAGTGCCCGTATAACCGCATCGCGCTCGACACTGCCTGCTTCCTTCACCGCAGCTTCCCACATCTTGATTGCCCGGTAGTGACCGGTGCAGCCGCTGCCCGCGGTCAAGGTGGCGCCGCCAGGGAACCGTTCGCTGTAGCGGCGGAGGAGCGCGCGACCGAACGGTTCGTCGAGTTCCTGGTAATAGTCGAGGCAGCTGTAGAGGCCCTCGATCTGCTCCGACGGCACCAGATTGAAGAAGTTCTCGTCGAAGTAGGTGCAGACGATCCTGCCGCCGCGTTTGCCGAAACCGGCCTTGTGCAGTTCTTCGAGAAACGGCGTCAAGCCCGGCGGGACGATGGTGTTGAATACCACGTCGGTGCCGCTGGCCATGATCTGCTGAACCGTCCGCCGGAAATCGACGGTGTCCAGCGGAAAATACTCCTCGCCGACGATCTCGCCGCCATTGGTGCGCACTGCCCGGCTCGCGGCCTTGTTCAGCAAATGCGGCCAGATGTAATCGGCCGACGGCAAATAGAACCGCTTCGCCCCGGTGTTGTTCATGAGCCATGGTATCAACGGCTCGACCTGCTGAGCGGGAACTGGTCCGGTGCAGAAAATCAGGGGATCGTTTTCCTGTCCCTCATACTGCTCGGTATAGATGTAAATCGTCCTGCCCCTGGTGACCGCCTCGCTCTTGATGGCCAGGCGTGTCGAACTGTAGATACCGCCGACGACCACATCGACCTTGTCGACATCGACCAGTTTCGCAGCCTTCGCCTTGGCAACGCCGTCGGTAGTCTCCCCATCCTCGATGACGAGTTCCAGCGGCCGGCCCAGGAGGCCGCCTTTGGCATTGATATCGTCGACGAGCATGGTGGTGAGGTTCGCGTTGGCGATGCCCATGAAAGACAATGGGCCGGTCAGTTCGGCGATCAGGCCGATCTTGATGGGTTTCGGATCCATCTGATTTCTCCGATTCTAGGGTTTCGTGGGGCGCGCCGCCGCGACGGCAGACGACGCGCGCAATCGCGGACATCAGGCCTCGTAGTGGCCGAGCAGCAGTGCCGCCTGCGGTTTGCCGACATGGCCGGCTTCCTGCAGGATGGCCGGCACCTCCGGATCCGATACGAAATTCTTCCAGCCCTCTGCGTCCCAGTCGAATATCGCCCAGACGCGGTCGGGCTCGCTGGGGTCGCGGAACACGGTTGCGCCGTTCGAACCATGCAGCCGGCGTTTGTCGGCGCCCTTCGTCGAAAAGATACGGATGAAGTGGTCGATGTCCGCCACCTTGGTCGTTGCAAGAAGCATCTGATTACCCTCCTGTCGGTCACGGCCACCATTGGTCCGTCGACAGGAGCACCATGCGCGCTTCGCGGCGGGCGCACATAGGGTGGATTCCCTATGTCTGCATCTCGCCCGGCCTGACAAGGCCGTGCTCGACCGCGTAGAGCGCGGCGGCGGCGCGGGTGGTCACGCCGATCTTGGCATAAACGCCCTGGATATGATGGTCCGCAGTCTTGGGCGAGATATCCAGCTTCCGGGCCACTTCCTTTGCTGTAAGCCCGGCGGCGATCAGCCGCAGCACCTCGATCTCGCGCGGTGTCATGCCGGCCAATGCTCTTGGCAGGGCCCGCCGCGATGGCTGCCCCGCAACCGACAATACGACCTCGGCGGCGTCGGGGCAGATACACCCGTCACGAACAGCCGTGCGCAGCTGGGCTGCCGCCGCCTCGCTGGACAACGCCTTGCGATGCGGACGTTCCTCCCGCGACGTCTGGAAGGCTTCGGCGGCGGCCAGGATCCGGGCCGCCGGAGACAGGTCGGAGGCGCCGACCTTGCGGTGGTATCCCGAGCCGTCCAGGCGTTCGTGATGACGCAGCACGAGCCCGCCCATCGCATCGCCGTCGCGGCCCAAGGAAGCCAGTGCCCGCTCACCGTAATAGGCGTGCAGCTGCGCCGCGTCTCGCTCGCGCACCGACAGCGGACCGTTGCGCATCCAGGTCGCCACCGGCACCACGAGTTCGCCGATATCATGGATACAGCCCGACCAACGCAGCGCGCGGACGTCAGGATCGGGCAACCCGATCCGTTTCCCTGCACCCGCGGCCAGCTCCGACACCATCCGCGAATGGCCCTGCGTGAACGGCATGCGCATGTCGATCATGTCGGCGATCGCGAGGAACGCTTCATCGCAAGCCTGCTCGTCAAGCGTCACCGGCGGATCGGGCTCCAGCGCCAGGATTGTCTCGCGGTCGACCGTCGCGCCGATGCCCTGCATCAACATCGCCGCATTGGCGGAGACGAGCCGGGCCAGATCCGCCTCGTATGGACCGTCGGCGCGACTGGCAATGGTCTCGGCCATCGCCTCGATACCGGCGGCTTCGCTGAGCGCAATCGCATCCTGCGCCAACGTGATCAGGCGTACGGCCGGCAGGACGTCTTCGCCGCTCAGCCCCCGCGGCAGGCCCTTGCCGTCCCAACGTTCGTAGATCTGTCCAAGGTTGCGCCGGATCTCCTCGGACAGGCCAAGCCGCTCGCCGATCCGCTGCGCGACCTCGCAATGCGCTGTCAGCACCGGGCGCGCCACGGCGAGCGCCTGCGACATCGCTACCTCGATGGCCCTGGCCTGCGCGTCAGGGGCGAGATCGTAGTAGACCCGCTTGAATGCCTGCACGAAGACCCTGCCGAGTTCCGCACGGTTGCCCATGTCGAGACCGACGAGGTCCTGGCGGAGCGCGATTTCATCGCCAAAGGTGGCCGAGAGCAGATCGGTGTCGGCGTTACAGCCGACATAGCGCAGCATAGATTGATGATAGGCGTTGCGCCGAACCTGTTCCGCAACGCCAGCAAGCTCAGCGATCCGCATTGCGATCACACAGGATTTGAGCGCGAAGTCACGCGAATGCCCGGTGGCAAGGTCCGAAGCATAGGCCAGGACCATCATGAAGTCCGCCCGGCGTATCGCGACATCCGTCATCGCACACCCCATCAGCTGCATGCTACGCCTGCATGCGGCTATCACCTAGGGGAATCCTTGTTGTTCGAGAGCCGGTGGAGGCGGCTCGTTGTAGTTCGATTGTGGATGCGTCGGAGCGGCCGACGAAGGGCAAGGAGTGAGGCGGCTAGCCTGCTATTACCCGATGGCGGCTCCCGAACTACGCCGCCCAGCGATCGGCGCTGACGAAGTCCAGCGGGCTCGGCGCAAAACCGCGGCAAAGCCAGCGAAGAAGGCGGTCAGGCAGCCGGGCCGCAGGGCTTGATCGTTGCGTATGCTGCAGGACGAGACGCCAGAGAAAGGTTCAACGCGAACATCGACGGCGTCAGCGAACCGGCGCTGCGCGCATGCGGAATTGCCGAAGAGATCGTCGCGGCCGCTTGAAGCCGGTCGCGGCTAACGAGTCCGTCCGGTCAGTCTGAGACTATTTCGTAGTGAAGAACCTGGGCGTCGCTGAGGGACGACCTCAGTCCAGGTGAAACCACGCCGGAGCCAAAGAGGAGAATATCTTCGCGGCGTACGAATACTTCATGGCCGGGTCCCATCGACACAAACGTGCCCGACGAGCTTCGCTCGACAAGCCGGGCCCTGCCATTCGAAATGGTGAAGGTCGCATGGTGCCTTGAAACCCAGGGCCGCTCGACGACAATATCGCATTCCGGAGATCGGCCGATGGTCACGAATTCGTTGTTTCGACAGGATCGCAACTGATCCCCATAGCGGATGACCAGATTGATTTGCCGCAGCGGAGCAGAGCGCCTGTCGGTAAAGGCGCCCCGGATGGTGGTCTGCGTACTGAAGGCCCCGTCGTCGCTCCCCAGGGTGTAGACATCGAAGAGTTCCTGCTTCCCCTTGAAGGCCATTTTGTCGAGGAGCCGCAAGGCACTGCGGCTGCCCGCAGAAAGCGCTTCGAAGAAGCTCTGGCTGATCAGCACTTCCCCGGGGTTGGCTGTAGTGGACAGCCTTGCGGTGACATTGACAACGTCGCCGAATACCGCGCCCCGCGCGCGAATGACCGCCCCGAAATGCAATCCGATCCGGGCGCTCAACGGCCCTTTCGTCAGTTGGCTGCTGATTTGGCAGACGGCCCTCAGCGCCCCCTCCGGCCTCTCGAACAGGCTGAGCACATCATCGCCCTTTGAGTAAATGAAATCACCGCCGTGCCGGGCGACGATATCGCGTATCGCGTCGAGGCAATCCGAGACCTGCTGCAGAGCGGCCGCGTCGCCCATGCGCTCATAGAGGGGCGTGCTGCCCACGACATCAGCTAAGAGGACTGCGGCCAGAAGCCTTTCCTGATCCATCGATCTCGTATCCGCACCGAGAACGCAGTCTATATAACACACCAAGGTTGCCTTTCGCCTATCTACTTACGCGCCTGGGGGCTGGGGCGGTGCTTCGGCGTAATCGCGCTGTGAAAGGGCAGTGGCTGGAGAAAGCCTCGTCGTCAAAAAGAAGCTCATAGTTGTTGGCGACCTTTCTGCGCAGCGCACAACTTTGTCGGGACTATCCACGACCTTGTGCTCGGGCATCACGCCTCGCTCTTCGATATGCACAACCTTGATCCATTGATCGCGGATATCAAAAAGGCCGCCGAGGATCACGGCGGGCCAAAGTCGTATTGATAGGTGAGTCGAAGATCGCCGCCTGGTGCGCGCCACCTATGCCGTCGCGGAAGGCTTCGCGAGCCTCGAGTACCCCGGAATGAGCCCAAAACGTTTCGGGCCAGCGACAATTTTTCTCAATGAAATCAATAGTTATGGCGGGCCCCGAAGGCCGTCGTTTTCTACAGGAAATCAATACGTTAGCGGCTGGCTCGCCAACCCGTTTCCCTCGTATTCTCTCGTATGGTCTGGCGAACCTAAAGATCAAGAAAGGGACTAGCTTTCCGTGCAAGCGGGGTCTCTATCTCATCCACACAAAGGGTCGACGAACGCATGTTGACCACAAAGGGTACGCTTCATCCTGCTGCCCAGCCAGCGCCGCGATAGTATCGGTGCCGAGCCGATCCTGCACAGCATCGACTTCGACGCCTTACTTGCCGACAAGGCTTTCGAAAACAACGCCTTGCCGATCGGCGCGGCGCTCAGGCGGTCATTCCCTCCAAAGCCGATCGAAAACAGCCTATCCCCTGCGACTTCGACATGTACAAGTGGCGCCATCTCATCGAGAACTTCTTCTGCGACCTCAAGCAATTCAGACGCATCGCCACTCGATACGAAAAGACCGACGAGAGCTTCTGCGCCATGATCTATGCCGCCAGCACGCTCCTGGCGTTGCGATGAATGTCCACAAGCCCTAGTCCACTGACCCGTTCGGTGGCAGACTCCTGGAAAGTGCGTCACCACCGCGATGAGCACCACTCCTGCCCCGCAAACCGTTTGATGTCAGCGCCTCTTCCAAGCCTAGGGGGGCGGCACCCTGAGCGACATCTAAGTCTTCCGAGGTAGCTCGGAATTTGAGCCAAAGTGCTGCGCTCCGGCGAATTTAGTGTAGGGCCAAACCACGATAATCTTGAGAAAAATCCGAGATTAGGGCACAATTTACGAACTGAAGAGGACGGCTATCTCAAGTCCGGCCCTGTCGCGTCGAGTGACAGTTCGGTCGGAGGAGCCGCGTCTATGGATCAGGGGTTCTTTCTTCTGTTCGCTTCGGCGTCCGTGGTCACGGCCCTGACCTTGGTCCTGGCGCGCAATCCGGTTCACAGCGCATTGGCGCTGATGGCCTGTTTCCTGCAGATATCGGCGATCTTCGTCCTGCTCGAGGCGCCTCTGCTCGCCGTCATCCAGATTTTCGTCTATGTCGGCGCGATCATGGTCCTGTTCCTGTTCGTGATCATGATGATCGATGTGCGCGAGGCGGTGTTGCAGCGTTTCTTGCCGGGCAGCAACCTGCCGGTTCTGGTGCTGCTCATCGTGCTTGGGGCCGAGATGCTTGTACTGGTGCTGAGGAGCGGCCGCTTTTCGGCCGCTGAGCCCGTCACAACGCGCACCGGCGGTGAGGTCAGGCAGCTCAGCACGACGCTGTTCGCCGACTATCTGCTGCCGTTTGAAGTCGCCTCCATCATCCTGCTGGCGGCCCTGGTCGGCGCCATCGTTCTGGCGCGGAAGGAGCCGGCGTGATGGTGCCGCTCTGGTGGTATATCGTGCTCGGAGTGGTCCTGTTCGTGATCGGAGCGGCGGGCGTGCTGCTCAGGCGAAATATCCTGGTCGTGTTGATGTCGCTGGAACTGCTGCTCAACTCGGTCAACATCAATTTCATCGCTTTCGGACATTACTACGACGACTACCGCGGGCAGATTTTCGCCATCTTCGTCATCGCGATCACTGCAGCGGAGGTTGCCGTTGCCCTCGGCATCTTGGTCGCCTTGGCGAGGAACAAAGCCACCCTCAAGGTCGACGAAGTGAGCATGATGAAAGGATAGCCGGTGATATCGATCCGGCCACTGCTCGCCGTTGCCGTCGCAGTTCTGGCGGCCCTTGCAGTTCTCCTTCTGAACAAGCGCGTGAAGCTCCGCGATGCCGTCTCGCCGGTGGCCTCGATCGCCATGTTCGCAATCGTCGCCTCGATGGCGCCCACGGTGCTGGCGGGCGGGACAGTCGATTTGCGCCTGTTCGAGATTCTGCCTGGGATCGACTTCGCCTTCCGTGTCGATGCGCTGGGCATGGTTTTTGCCACTGTCTCTTCGCTGCTGTGGATCGCGGCGTCGATCTATTCCATCGGCTACATGCGGCATTTGAATGAGCATGCGCAGACCCGGTTCTTCGCCTGCTTCGCCACCAGTCTCGCGGCAGCCGCCGGCGGCGCCTTCGCCGCCAACCTATTCACCTTGGTGATCTTCTACGAGCTGTTGAGCCTCGTTACCTATCCGCTTGTCTACCACCATGAGGACGAGGAGGGATGGGCCGGCAGTCGCAAGTACCTAGTCTATTTGATGGGCGCGTCAAAAAGTGTGCTTCTGGCCGCGCTTGCGTTGACTTACCAGATTGCGGGGTCGCTCGACTTTGTGCCGGGGGGGCTGCTGGCGGGGGTCAACGCCTCGGCGCAGCTGCTGACCGTCGTCTATTTCTGCTACCTCTTCGGCTTCGCCAAGGCCGCTGTGATGCCGATGCACGCGTGGCTGCCTGCCGCGATGGTGGCGCCGACACCGGTCAGCGCGCTCCTGCATGCGGTGGCCGTCGTCAAGATGGGTGTGTTCTGCGTGCTGCGCGTGGTGTTCCATGTCTTCGGCGTAGGGCTGGTGGGCGGACTGGGGCTCGGCATCGCGACTGCCTATGTCGCCTCGTTCACGATCCTGATGGCGTCCATCTACGCCCTGACGCGGGACGACCTGAAGGCACGACTCGCCTATTCGACGGTCAGCCAACTCTCCTACGTCGTGCTGGGCGCGGTTCTGCTGTCGCCCGTCGCGATGGTCGGGGGAATCATTCACATCGCGGCGCATGCGTTCTCGAAGATCACGCTGTTTTTCTGCGCCGGTTCGATCTATTGCGCGTCCGGCAAACGCAACATCAGCGACATGGCCGGCATCGGCCGCAGGCTGCCCTGGACGATGGGAGCATTCTTCGTCGGCTCGCTCAGCATGATCGGCGTGCCGCCCGCGGCGGGCTTCATCAGCAAGTGGTATCTGGTGCTCGGCTCTGCGGAGGCCGGGGAAACCCCGTTCCTGATCGTGCTCTTGATAAGTTCGGTCCTGAACGCCGCCTATTTCCTCCCGGTCAGCTATGCCGCTTTCTTCGGGACGGAGGCGCAGGAGAGCCCGCCGACCGTTCGTGAAATTCCGATGTTGACGATCCCGCTGGTCGCGACCGCCATCCTTTCGGTGGCGATGGGCATCTTCCCGGACTATTTCGTCGCCCTGGCGGAAAGGATCGTCAGATGATCAAGCGCGTCGTCGATTTCTTTGGCGATGAGAGACATGCGAAAACGCGTCGCCGGCTGTTCTATCTGGTGCTCGTGCTGATCGTTATCGCCGATTTTCTGGTCTTCCGCGCACACGCCGAATACTTGTGGGAGCGGCTGCCTGGCTGGTCTGCCGTCTACGGCTTCGGCTCCTGCGTGCTTCTAATCTTCGTGTCCAAGTTTCTTGGCCATCGGTGCGGGCTGATGCGGCGCGAGGACTATTATGACTGACTTCGTCCATCCAGGGCTAATGTTCATTCTCGGCGCTCTTCCGATTCCATTCCTGAAACGGTCTGTCCGTAAGGCCTATGTGCTGCTGATCCCAACGCTGGCGATCCTGGCCGTGCTGACGATGCATCCTGGCGCCTACGGCACTGCGCAGTTCATCGGGCAGCAAATCATTGTTGCGAAAGTCGACAAGCTAAGCATCCTCTTCGCCACCGTTTTCAGCATCATGGCGTTGATCGGCACGGTCTATGCGCTGCATCTGACGCGCGCGGGACAGCATGTGGCGGCGTTCGTCTATGTCGGCAGCGCGCTCGGCGTCGTTTTCGCGGGCGACTACTTGACCCTGTTCCTGTTCTGGGAAGGCATGACGTTTGCCTCCGCCTACCTGGTCTTTGCCCAACGCAGCGACCCGGCATTCCGTGCTGGATTCCGCTACCTCATGGTCCATGTCACCGGTGGCGTTGCCCTGCTCGGCGGCATCATTCTCCGCGGGTTCGCCACCGGTTCGCTGCTCTTCGGCCCGGTCGAGGGCGGGCTGGACTTCGCCACCTGCCTGATCCTTGCCGGGTTCCTGCTCAACGCCGCGGTGCCGCCGCTCAACGCCTGGCTGACCGACGCCTACCCGGAAGCGACCGTCACCGGAGCCGTATTCATGAGCGCCTTCACCACGAAGACCGCTGTCTATGTGCTGGCGCGGGCGTTTCCGGGGACCGATCTTCTTGTCTGGCTCGGCACAGTGATGGCGCTCTACGGCGTCATCTACGCGGTGCTGGAGAACGATTGCCGACGGCTCCTGGCCTATCACATCGTCAGCCAGGTGGGCTACATGGTGGCGGGGATCGGCATCGGGACCGAGATGGCGGTGAACGGTGCCGTCAGCCATGCCTTCGCGCATATCCTCTACAAGGCGCTCCTCTTCATGGGCGCGGGGGCGGTGATCCACGTCACCGGGCGACGCAAGCTCACCGAACTCGGAGGGCTCTACAAAACCATGCCGGTAACCGTTGCGCTCTACATGGTTGGCGCCTTCGCGATCTCGGCATTCCCGTTCTTCTCGGGCTTCGTCACCAAGTCGATGGTGGTGGCCGCCGCCGGACAGGATCATCGCGCACTGGTGGTGCTGGCGCTGACAATGGCGTCGTCAGGCACGTTCCTGCACACCGGGCTCAAGCTCCCGTACTACATGTTCTTCGGCAAGGACCAGGGACTGGAAGCGCGAGAACCGCCGCGCAACATGCTGGTTGCGATGGGCATGGCGGCCGTGCTCTGCATTGCGATCGGCGTATTCCCCCAGATGCTCTACGCGCTTCTGCCCCATCCGGTCGACTTCGAACCCTACACTGCCGTCCACATCACCGAGAGCCTCGGCGTGCTGATGTTCACCGCCTTGGGCTTCGTCATGTTCCTCAAGGCGCTCGAGCCCGAGAATAAAATCAGCATCGATACAGACTGGTTCTACCGCATGGGCGCGCGGCACTTCATGTGGCTCGCCGAAAGACCGCTGGCGCGCTACGAGAAGGCGGTGAGCGACGTCTCCGAAACCGCGGCGCTGCCCTTCCTGCACGGGGCGGCACGGGCAGGCCTGCGGATCGATCTCCACGGCGTGGACGCACTCGTGAATGGCTTCGCCCGCACGATCCTTCGAGGCGGTGGGCTATTGCGGCGGCTCCAGAGCGGCGTCGTCACCCACTACGCGCTGGCGATGATCGCAGGTGTGATCGCGGCCATCGCGGTATTCGCTGTGGCGTGGCAGTAGAGGGCGCCATGGCGGTCCCCCTGCTCAGCCTCATCGTCTTCACGCCAGCCGTCGGGGCAGCGGCGCTGATGTTTATGCGCAACGACGATGTGGTGCGGTGGACGGCACTGGGTGTCACGATCCTCGACTTCGCGCTTTGTATCGCCATGTTGAGCGGCTTTGACACCTCTACCTACGGGATGCAGTTCACAGAGACGCGCCCATGGGTGCCCACGCTGGGCATCACTTACGCACTTGGCATCGACGGGATCAGCGCACTCTTCGTGTTCCTGACCGCGCTGTTGGGCTGGATCTGCGTGCTCGCCTCGTGGACTGCGATCGACCGCAAGGTGAAGGAGTTCATGGTCAGCCTGCTGGCAATGCAGGCGCTGATGCTGGGCGTGTTCTGCGCGCTGGACCTGTTCCTGTTCTACGTTTTCTGGGAGGCGATGCTGATTCCGATGTACGTGATCATCGGCGTCTGGGGTGGCGACGGCCGGGTCTATGCGGCATTCAAGTTCTTCCTCTACACGTTGGCAGGCAGCCTCATGTTCCTGATCGGTGTCATCGTGCTCTATTTCCACGGTGGTGAGACCTTCGACATCCGCACCCTGATGGCGCAGGATTTGCCGTTCCAGGTCCAGTCATGGCTGTTCTTCGCCTTCCTGATCGCCTTCGCGGTCAAGGTGCCGATGGTCCCGGTCCATACGTGGCTGCCGGATGCCCATGTGCAGGCACCGACGGCCGGCAGCATCATCCTCGCCGCCGTGCTCCTGAAGATGGGCGCCTACGGGTTCTTGCGCTTCTCGCTGCCAATGCTGCCCGAGGCGACGGTGCATTATTCGACGCTGATGCTGGTCCTTTCGGCAGTCGCCATTGTCTATGGCGGGTTGCTTGCCTTGGCGCAGGACGACCTGAAGAAGCTGGTGGCCTATTCCAGCATCAGCCACATGGGCCTGGTGACGCTGGGGATTTTCACGCTGAACCTCCGTGGGCTCGAGGGCGGCATTCTGCAAATGTTCAATCACGGCGTAACGACGGGAGCGCTGTTCCTGTTCGTGGGCCTCATCTACGAGCGGACCCATACCCGCAGCATCGCGGACTACGGCGGACTGATGAAGGTAGCGCCGGTCTATACGGCTCTTCTTGCACTGTTTGCCCTGTCGTCGATGGCGCTGCCGGGAACGAATTCTTTCGTAGGCGAGTTGCTGGTGCTGTCGGGCGCGTTTGCCGCCAACCTGGCTGTCGGCGCCGCCGCCGTTCTGGGGGCCTTGCTGGGAGCGGCCTATCTGCTTGGCATGTACAGGAAAGTCGCGCTTGGCCCGGTCAGCGTCGGCTTGCGGTTCAAGGTCCGCGACGTGAACGCCCGCGAGATGGCGGCGATCCTTCCGCTAGCCGTCTTCGTTCTTTGGGTCGGGCTCTATCCCAGGCCCTTTCTCGAAATCATCGACGCTTCGGTGAAGCATCTACTGGCGCAGGTACACAGTCGGGGAGGCGCCCAATGACTGCCGCCGCACTTTTCCAGTCGATTCTGGCGGGCCTGCCCGAGATGGTCGTGGTTACCGGGGCCTGCATCCTGCTGATCCTGGGGCAGTTTGTGCGCAAGGGGCAGGAACATTTCCTCGTCTGGGCCTCAGTCGCAGTCGTGCTGATTGCCGCCTTGGGGACATTGATGCTCGCGGGCGAGGTGCGGCCGGCCTACTCGGGCATGTTCATCGCCGACCGCTTCGCGGTCTTCTTCAAGATCGTGTTCTACATAGCTACAGTCCTGACATTCCTTCTTTCGCAAAAATATGCCGAGATCGAAGGGATCGGGCGCAGTGAATACTATGTACTGCTGCTCCTGGCGCTTTCGGGAATGATGATCATGGCCTCGGCGACCGACCTCCTGTCGATCTATGTGGGCCTCGAACTGATGGTGCTCTGCACCTATGTGCTGACCGGCTTCCTGCGGCAGCAGCGGCGGTCGAACGAAGCGGCGCTGAAATACGTGATCCTTGGCGGGGTCTCGACCGCAATTTTCCTGTACGGCGTTTCGCTGGTCTACGGGCTCATCGGCACCACGCAGTTGGACAAGATGGCAGCGGCGGCCACCGGTGGTCCGCTCGATCCCGGATTGCTCCTCGCCGTGGTCTTTATCGTCGCCGGGCTGGCATTCAAGGTCGGCGCTGTGCCGTTCCACATGTGGGTGCCGGACGTCTATGAAGGCGCGCCGACGACGATCACCGCCTTCATGTCGGTGGGCCCAAAGGCAGCGGGATTCGCCGTGATCCTGCGGGTGTTCCTCAACCCGCTTGTCGCCGCCTCGAATGTCTGGATCATCGTCGCCGTCATTGCAGCAGTGACGATGGCGCTCGGCAGTTTCGTGGCGCTGGTGCAGGACAATTTCAAGCGCCTTCTGGCCTATTCCAGCATCGCCCATGCCGGGTTCGCCATGTTCGGCGTGGCGGCCGGCGGTGCGGACGGGGTGGCCAGCGTGATGCTCTATTTGCTGATCTATACGTTCATGAACCTCGGTATATTCGGCACCGTCATCATGATGCGGAACGGCAATTTCTCGGGCGAGATCATCGAAGACTACGCTGGTTTCGCCAAGTCGCATCGCAGGCTGGCGCTTCTGATGCTGCTTTATCTGTTCTCTTTGGCCGGCATTCCGCCGACGGCCGGGTTCTTCGCCAAGTTCTATGTGCTGGTCGCGCTCGTCGAGCGGGGTTTCGTCATGCTGGCGGTGATCGCGGTTCTGCTGAGCGCCGTTGCCGCCTACTTCTACATCCGCGTCGTGATGGTGATCTACATGCGCGAGCCGGAGGGCGCGTTCGACCCCGCTCTGACGCCCGCGGTCGGCGCCACCCTCGTCTTCACCGCTGCCGGCACCATCGGCATCGGCCTGTTTCCAGCGGTTTTTCTGAGACTTGCTCAACATGCCGCAGTTGGCGGTTGACCGATTGGATTTGCAATGATCGGGCTGACGGAATACTCTGGCGGTACCAAGAAAGGAATGCCCTAGTCGCTTCCAAAGGGCGCCCGCATCACCGATCCCAAAGGCGTCGGTGGCGGTTTGAGTAAAGCCCTCGGCGGGTGACCGGGGCTGTGTGACGTGACCGGAATGGAGTTCCTGCCGGTACTTTTCATGGTCGCCGGAATTGTTCTGGTGGCGGGAGCTACGCTTTTTGTCTCCTCGCTCCTGCGCCCATCCAATCCTTATCCCGCAAAGAACATGCCCTATGAATGCGGCATGGATCCGTCGGGCGAAGCCGCCGGGGGGCGCTTCAGGGTGCAGTTCTTCATCATCGCGATCCTGTTCGTGGTCTTCGATGTCGAGACGATGTTCCTCTTCCCGTGGGCCGTCGTCCTGAAGGAGATCGGGCTGGTCGGCTATGTCGAGATGTTCGTCTTCATTTTGCTGCTTCTCGTGGGCTTCGCCTACGCCTGGCTGAAGGGGGCGCTGGAATGGGAGGTGTAAACGACACCATCCGCGACAGCGTGCTGTTCACCACGGCCGACAGCCTGATCAGTTGGAGCCGAAGGTCGGCGCTGTGGCCAGAAACCTTCGGCATTGCCTGCTGCGCCATCGAGATGATCTCGGCGGGGTGTGCTCGCTACGATCTCGACCGCTTTGGCGTGGTGTTCCGGCCTTCGCCGCGCCAATCCGACGTGATGATCATCGCCGGCACCATAACGCGGAAATTCGCGCCCGTGGTGCGCCGGCTCTATGACCAGATGCCGGAGCCGCGCTGGGTCATCGCCATGGGCACCTGCGCCATCTCTGGCGGGGTCTACAATACCTATGCGGTTGTGCAAGGGGCCGAGACCTTCGTGCCGGTGGACGTGCATGTGCCCGGCTGCCCGCCGCGGCCCGAAGCGCTGATGCACGGCTTCCTTCTGCTTCAGGAGAAGATCAAGAAATCCAGGGCGCTGGCCGGGACGCCTCTGGACCGGGTCACAGTGCCATGAGCGCGGAGACGTCCCTCATCCGCACCCTGATCGCGGAGCGTTTCGGGGAGGCAATCGAGGAGCTTGGCTTCTCGCATGGGGTTCACGCTTTCGCCGCGCCGCCTGACATGGTCGTCGAGCTTTGCCGGTTCCTGAAGGACGACCCGGCGCTGCGGTTCGATTTCCTGTCCGACATCTGCGGAGTCGATCACTACCCCGAAATGCCGCGCTACGAGGCGGTGTACCACCTCAGTTCGCTGCCGAACAAATGGCGCGTGCGGATCAAGTGCCGCCTCGGTGATCCGCCCCGGGTCCCGTCGGTGACGCGGGTCTGGCGCACTGCCAACTGGCATGAGCGCGAGACGTGGGACATGTACGGGATCAGATTCGAGGGCCACCCCGACCTGCGCCGGATCTATATGTGGGAAGGGTTCGAGGGCTTCCCGCAACGCAAGGACTTTCCGCTGCGGGGCTACAAGGACAAGCTGAACCCGTTCGGCGCCGAAGGCTCGCCGCCGACGCAGCCCGATCTTGCCACCAAGGACATTCCGCAGGGAGGCCGCTCCACACCGGGGACGTGAGATGACCGAAGTCACGGAACTGAGCCGGCTGGAATCCGATGCGCCCCGCACCAAGGAGGTGCTCCTCAACCTCGGGCCGCAGCATCCCAGCACGCATGGAGTGCTGCGGCTCGTCCTCGAGTTGGACGGCGAATATGTTAAGCGCGTGGACCCGCATATCGGCTACCTTCACCGCGGCACCGAAAAGCTGGCCGAAAGCTTCACCTACACCCAGATCTTTCCGCTGACCGACCGGCTCGATTACCTCTGCCCGCCCTCGAACAACCTGGCCTTCGCGCTTGCGGTGGAGAAGCTGCTCGGCATCGAAGCGCCGATCCGCGCTCAATACATCCGCGTGATGATGGCAGAACTGGCGCGGATTTCCGGCCATCTCCTGATCACCGGCGCGCTGCCGATGGACCTCGGCGCCATGACCGCGCTCCTCTACGCTATGCGCGAGCGCGAAATGATCATGGACCTGCTGGAGATGATCAGCGGGGCGCGGATGCACACCTCCTTCTGCCGGGTCGGCGGTGTGCGCGAGGATCTACCCGACGAGTTCTTCCCCAAGATCCGGGAGTTCTGCGACATCTTCCCGAACCGGATCCGCGACTATGAACGGCTGCTGGACGGCAATCGGGTGTTCTTGAAACGCACGCAGGGGATCGGTGTGATTTCGGCCGAAGACGGCATCGATCTCGGCCTGAGCGGCCCGAACCTGCGCGCCTCGGGCGTCGACTGGGATATCCGCCGCGACGAGCCTTACGAGATTTACGACCGGCTCGATTTCGATGTCATCACCAGCCAGGAGGGCGATTGCTACGCACGCTGGCGATGCCGGGTCGAGGAAATGCGCGAGAGCGTCCGGATCATCGAGCAATGCCTCGACCAGATGCCCGATGGACCGTTCCAGATCGACATGCCGACGATCGCCTTCCCGGTGGACAAGGACCGGGTGCACTGCTCGATGGAGGCGCTGATCCAGCATTTCGACCTGTCGGCCTATGGCTTCAAGGTGCCGAAGGGCGAGGTCTATTCGGCGATCGAGGCGCCGAAGGGCGAGCTCGGCTTCTACATCGTCAGCGACGGGTCGCCGAAGCCGTTCCGCATGAAGGTGCGGTCACCCTCGTTCGTCAACCTTCAGGGACTCTTCGGGGTCACCAATGCGCACTATCTGGCGGATATGATCGCAGTGCTCGGCAGCCTCGATCCAGTGATGGCGGAGGTGGACAAGTAGCAGGGGATTTGGACGCGATGACCATGCGCGAAAAGATCGAGGAGGCAGCCTCGCGATATCCCGACCAGCGCTCGGCGATCATGCCCGCGCTTCTGATCGCGCAAAGGGAACATGGCCATCTGCCCGGCCCGGTGCTGGCAGAGGTCGCCGACATCCTCGGCGTCGAGCGTATCTGGGTCTACGAACTGGCGACCTTCTACACCCTCTTCCACACCGAGCCGGTCGGCATTTTTCACCTGCAGCTCTGTGACAACGTCTCCTGCATGCTGCGCCGATCCGAGGATCTGCTGAGGCATCTGGAGGAGGTGCTCGGCATCAAGAAAGGCGGCACGACCCCGGACGGGCTGTTCACACTTTCAACCGTCGAATGCCTCGGCGCTTGCGAGATGGCCCCGGTGATGCAGGTCGGCGACGACTATCATGGCGACCTCGACATCGCGCGGATCGACGCGCTCCTGGACAGGTTGCGCGCAACGGTGCGGCGACCGACTGGCGCCGATCTCGCGGCCGCAGGGCCGCCGGGAGAATAGCGCCATGTTCGAACCGGTCCTTCTCAGGAACGTGGACGTGCCGGATGGCTATCTGCTGTCGACCTATGAGGCCGGCGGCGGCTACAGGGCGCTAGCCAAGGCCCTGCGGGAGCACACGCCCGACGAGATCATCGACCTCGTCAAGAAATCCAACCTGCGCGGTCGCGGCGGAGCCGGATTTCCTACGGGACTGAAATGGAGCTTCGTGCCTAAGCGTGCCGGCAAGCCGAAATACCTGTGTTGCAATGCCGATGAAGGCGAGCCGGGCACCTTCAAGGACCGGATCATCATGGAACGTGACCCGCACCAACTGATCGAGGGTATGGCGATCTCCGCTTACGCGATCGGGGCGGAAACCGCCTATGTCTACATTCGCGGGGAATACACACTGGCGATCGCACGGCTGGAGCAGGCGATCGCCGAGGCCCATGCGAAGGGTTATCTGGGAACACGGATTTTGGGCTCGGATTTCAACTTCGTCGTGCACATCCATTGCGGCGCCGGCGCCTATATCTGCGGCGAGGAGACCGCGATGCTCGACTCGCTCGAAGGCAAGCGGGCGCAGCCGCGCCTGAAACCGCCGTTTCCGGCGGTCGAAGGGCTCTACGCCAGCCCGACCGTGATCAACAATGTCGAGACACTGGCCTGCGTCCCGCATATCGTGGCGCGGGGGGCGGACTGGTTCCGTGGCATCGGCCCGGACAAGAGCCCCGGCCCGAAGCTCTATTGCCTCAGCGGACAGGTGCGGAAACCGGGCCTCTACGAGCTGCCGATGGGGATACCGCTGCGCGATCTGGTCTGTGACCATGCCGGCGGGCCGCTCCCGGGGCGCAAGCTCAAGGCGGTGATCCCGGGCGGGGTCTCGGCGCCGCTGATCCCGGAGCGCGGGTTGGACGTCGGAATGGACTTCGACTCGCTGGCCGCAGCCGGCTCGATGCTCGGCTCGGCCGGAGTGATCGTGATCGACGACTCGACCTGCATCGTCAAAGTCGCCACGCGGATCATCGAGTTCTTCCATCACGAGTCCTGCGGCAAGTGCACGCCGTGCCGCGAAGGGCTGAACTGGGTCGTCAAAGTGCTACGCCGGGTCGAGGCGGGCCGAGGAGCGCCTGGCGACATGGAACAGCTGGGAGCACTCTGCAAGGGCATTTTCGGCAACACGTTCTGCGCCCTGGGCGACGGCGCGGCGATGGGCCTGCGGGCGGCACTGGCGCATTTCGAGCATGAATTCGTCGTGCATATCGAGGAGCGGAGGTGCCCGTTTCACTGACGAGGGCGCAGTGAGAGGATCACGAGGAAACCATGGTTCGCGTCACAATCGATGAACGAACGCTGGAAGTGGAGGCGGGCTCGACGGTGCTCCAGGCCGCCGAGCGTCTGGGCATCGACATCCCGACCTTCTGCTACTTGAAGCGCCTCCCCCCGCTGGCCTCCTGCCGCATGTGCCTTGTGGAGATTGAGGGGCAGCGGCGGCTGCAGCCTGCCTGCGCCACCGCGGCCACCGACGGCATGGTGGTGCACACGAACACGCAGCTGATCGATGAAACGCGCTCTTCCATGCTCGACATGCTGCTTGCCAACCACCCCCTCGACTGCCCGATCTGCGACAAGGGCGGCGAGTGCGAGCTTCAAGATATGGTGATGGCATACGGCCCCCGCACAAGCCGCTTCCGCGATGCCAAGCGTGTGTTCCACTCCGAGGACATCCGTCTCAGCCCGGTCATCATCATGAACGTCAACCGCTGCATCCAGTGCCAGCGCTGCGTCCGGATGTGCGAAGAAGTCGTCGGCGCGGTCGCCCTGGGCACCGTCGAAAAAGGCATGGATACCGCTGTCACCGGCTTCGAGGGCAGTCTCGCGAGTTGCGATCAATGCGGCAATTGCGTCGAGGTCTGCCCGGTCGGCGCACTGATGAGCTTCCCCTATCGTTATAAGGCGCGGCCCTGGGATCTGGTCGAGACCGACACGGTCTGCCCGCATTGCGGCACCGGCTGCCAACTTACCGTCGGCGCGCGCAAGGGCGAGTTCATGCGGGTCCGCTCGAAGATGGAGTACGGCGTCAACCGCGAAACGCTCTGTGTGCGCGGGCGCTTTGGCCTCGACTTCGTCGGCAGCCAGGACCGGATCGAGCGGCCGATGATCCGTCGTGACGGAGTCCTGGTTCCAGTTTCCTGGGATGATGCCGGCGACTACCTCGGCAGGCGGCTGTCGGCCGTCGCCGGCAAGGCTGCGGGCGGGCTGGCCTCGCCGCGCCTGCCCAGCGAGGTGCTCTATCAGTTCCAGAAGCTGATGCGCACGGAATTCCGGACCAACAATATCGACTGCTCCTCGCGCTGGTCCACGCCTTTCGATGCGCTCCGCCCGCTGGTGACCGGCTTCTACACGCGCGCGCCGCTGGAGGAGGTAATCGGCAAAGACTGCGTGCTTGTCGTCGGCGGCAATGTGACGGACGAAAATCCGGTCACGGAATATTTGCTGCGCGACGGTGCGCGGCGGCGCAAGACCCGGTTGCTCATGCTCTCGGCACGGCCTTCGCGTCTGGACGCCGATGCCCACGTGGTCGTTCGGGTGCCGCCGGGCGGTGAGGCTCAGGGCCTTGCCGCGGTGGTGAGGGGCCTGGGGGCGGCTGGTCAGGCAGTGCCGGGCGACGTTACGGACATCAGCGCGACAACCGGCGGGCCAGCAGCAGCCACTGACGGTGACGATCCGACCCGTCTGGCCACGGCGCTGCTGGAAGGCCGCAGCGTGACCGTGTTCGTCAGCGCCGACCTCCTGAGATCGCCGCTGGCGCGCGCGACCCTACAGCAGCTCAGCAACCTTTTGCAGGTTCTCCGCGCACTCGGTAAGGGCCTGGCGATGCAGTTCCTCTTCGACCGTGCCAACCAACTGGGCGCCTGGGACATGGGCGTTCTGCCGACGGCGCTGCCAGGGCTGCGCGCGCTCGCCGACGATGCGGCGCGCGCAGCTTTCGAACGAGCCTGGGGCGCCGAAATCCCATCTGAACCCGGCGTGGATTTCGACGCCATGCTGGAGCTTTGCGACAGGAAGCGAATGGGTGCGCTCTATATCGCCGGAGGCGATCCCCTGATGTCCTACCCCGACCGGAAATTCGTGCAGAAGGCACTTCGTGCCGCCGATCTCCTGATCGTGCAGGACGCCTTCCTCACGGATACTGCGGGCCTGGCGGATGTCGTGCTGCCCGCGGCAAGCCATGGCGAGGAATCCGGCACGTTCACCAACAACGAAGGCCGGACCCAGAAGGTCTGTAAGTTCCGCGAACCGGCCCTCGAGACACGGGACAATCTGGCGATATTCGACTTCGTTGCCACGCTTCGCGGCCGGCCGTTGCGGCCGTCGGTCCAACGCGAAATCTTCGGCGAGATTGCCCGGCTGGTTCCGGCCTACCAAGGGTTGACGCAGGACGGACTTGGTCCCGACGGAGCATTCACGAAGGCGGCCCTCGTGCCGCCGGCAAGCGAGTTCTTTGCCCCTCCGCCAGCCCCCATTGCCGCCGGCGGGCTCATGCTGGTCACCGGCAACTGCCTGTTCCACAACGGATATCTTTCCGAGCGCTCGGATATCCTGAACACGGTCGCCGATGATCCATATGTCGAGATAAGCGCGGGCGATACGGCGCAGCTTGGCCTTGCGGATGGCGATCAGGTGGTCGTGCGATCCGCCCATGGCGAACTGACGGCGAAGCTCAAGGTCAACAAGCGTTTTCCCAAGGGCCTCGTGTTCGTTCCCGAGAACTACAGATCCCTGCGTCTCAACAGCCTGATGCGGCGGGGCGAATATCCATGTCCGGTGGAAGTTGAAATGGCGCACCCGGCTTTCGAGATCGCCACTCTCGCCGGCGTCGGGGCGTGGCCTGGCAATCCGGGCTGAGGCACCACGGGTCCCCGGCAGCCTGCCCCCTGCGCCTTGAGCCCGCGGTCAGTGATAACCGGTCCCGGCAATGTAATCGTACAGCACCTGCTCGTTGCTCATCAATTCTTCGAGGCGGTGCTTGACCACGTCGCCGATGCTCACCACGCCCATAATTGTGCGGCCATCCACGACCAGCACATGGCGTGTGCGCCGTTCGGTCATGATCGCCATCACCGAGGGCAGCAAATCCTGTGTCGAACAGGTCGCCACACTGCGGTTCATGATCTCGGCGACCCGCATCAAGGGGGCCTTGGTTCCGTGTTCGGCCACGGCATTGCAGCAGTCCCGCTCCGACAGCGTGCCCATGCAATCGCCGGGGAAGCGGCTGACGACCACGAAGCCGATGTTGTTCTCCCTAAACAGCCGTAGCACTTCCACCATCGTCTGACTTGGAGTGACCGAGACAACCTCGGGAGCCTTGATCTTCAAGATTTGGCAGACCAGCATATGAGCCTCCTGTCTGCGCGCTCCGGCTTGCCAGCTGGCGCGCCTTCACGTTCGTCGAATATTCCGCCACCAGTTGTACCCCTGCGGCTCGCTCGTCTCGACCAGCACGTCCTGCTCGGTGTTCAGTCGTGCGGCGACCACGCCGCCGCCGGTCGTCGCCTTGCCCGGCTTGCCGAGCAGATCGTCACGCCCGATCACAAGGTCACGCGAGGAGAAACTCGAGAATTCGTACTGTTGGCCGAGCGCGACCGCGTCCGCCGGACAGGCGTCCTCGCATAGCCCGCAAAATAGGCACCGGGCCATGTCGATCTCGAATTTTGCCGGGTGTCGGTTGCCTTTCTCGTCCTCGTAGGGGATGACCTCGATGCAATCGCAGGGACAGATCCGCGCGCAGAGTTCGCAGGCTACGCACTTGATCTCACCCTCGTCGTCGCGCTTCAGGAAGTGATGCCCGCGATAACGCGAGTAGGGCAACCATTTTTCCTTGTCTGGATATTGCATGGTCACGGATCTGGAAAACATGTAGCCGAACGTCAGCGCCAAGGCGTTCGTCAGATCGGCGAAGAACGCCCAGCCGATCCATGTCCCAGTTCTGTCCAGTACGCGCGACATCGTCGCCTCGTTGCAACCCCTAAAGGAAAGCAACACCGGTTATGATTATGTTCGCCATCGACAAAGGAAGCAAGACTTTCCACCCGATCGCCATCAGCTGGTCGTAGCGGTAGCGCGGAAAAGTGAAGCGAAACCAGATAAACACATAGACGAAGAACGCGACCTTGAGCAGGAACCAGAGGAGCGGAGGCAACGGGACCAGCACGCCGTTCCAGCCGCCGAAGAACAGGATCACCGCCAGGACCGACGTCAGAAGCATGACGGCGTATTCACTGACCATGAAGAATGCGAAGCGGATCCCGCTGTATTCGGTATGGAACCCGGCCCCCAGATCGCCTTCCGCTTCCGCCAAGTCAAAGGGAATGCGCTGCGATTCAGCCAGCCCTGCGACGAAGAACACGAAGAACCCAACCGGTTGGTAGACGATGTTCCAGACATTGGCTTGCGCTCGCACGATGTCGAGCAGGCTCATGGATTGCGCCAGCATGACCACGCCGATGACCGCGAACCCCATCGGGATCTCGTAGCTGATCATCTGCGCGCAGGTCCTGAGACTGCCCAGGACGGCATATTTGCTGTTCGCCGCCCAGCCGCCGAAGATGACGCCATAGACCTCGATCCCGATCACTGCAAAGACGAAAAGCAGCGCTACATTCATGTTGGAGATGTAGAGAGTGATCTTGGTGCCGAGCACCGAGACGGATTCGCCGAAGGGGACCGCGGCGAACACCACGAAGGGCGGAGCGAGCGCCAGGATTGGCGCCAATTTGAACAGGAAGCGGTCGGCCTCGGCCGGGATGTGGTCCTCCTTGGTCAAGAGCTTGACCCCATCCGCCACCGGCTGCAGCAGCCCATGCCATCCCACACGCATCGGCCCCATCCTCTGCTGGATGTGCCCCGCGATCTTGCGTTCCAGCCAGGTCAGCGGCAGGGGCAACAGCAGCAGGATCGCAATCAGCAACGCGACCTTGAAGACGATCAGCCCAAGAGCAACGACGAGTTCCATGATCCGAGGCCACTCGTTCGACGGGACGAGACCCGCGACCCGATTAGCACTGCATAGTGGTGCGCGGGCATGACAATGCCAAGCGCGACGCAACTTGAGCAATAATATCACAGCCTTGCCATCACTGGCTACGATGCGCGCGGCGTGGCGTTTAGACGGGGCGGCAGGCCGAAACGAACTGCCGTTCAATATTGTCTCGTACATTTTCGACAGAGCGCCTATCCTTGCGTCAGATCAACCGTGAAGCTCGTGTCGCAACGCAGCCTCAAGGCGACGCCCGCGCTTCCTACCAGTTTTGCCTGGCACCTAGCGTTTGGGACTGAGTGTTGCACAGCGTGGCAACAGCGTTGGGAGCGACCCATGCAGCTCAGTTCAGGCAGCTTTGCGAACGGTACAACGATCCCGCGGCGCTTCACCTGCGACGGTGAGGATCTTTCCCCTCCCCTCGGCTGGACCGGCGCTCCGGCCGGAACCGGCAGCTTTGTCCTTCTCTGCGATGATCCGGACGCTCCGGCGGGGATCTGGCATCACTGGGCGGCCTATGACATTGCGGCCGATTGTGTAGGGTTGGCCGAAGGCGCCGCCCAGCACGCCGCCAAGCAAGACTTCAGGCAGGCTACCAACGATTTCCGGCGACCAGGTTACGGTGGTCCCTGCCCACCGCATCGCCACGGCCGACACCGCTATCACTTCCGGTTGCTTGCGCTGTCGATCGATCGCCTGCCGCTCGGCGACAACCCATCGTGTCAGGCGGTCGAACGAGAAGCGCGCAAGCATCTCCTCGCCGAGGCGGTTCTCGTCGGAGTGTATGAGCGATGATGGTCTTCGCTCCTGTGAACTCCGGCAATTGAGGAAGGCCTGCGGGTCATGAGCGACATGACTGATCGTGATGGGCCCGGCTGGTGCGCGTCATGCGGATATTTCTCTGTGGCGATGTGATGACGGGGCGAGGCATAGACCAGGCGCTTCCGCATCCGTGTGACCCTCGTCTTCACGAGCGCTATGTGCAATCGGCCATAGACTATGTCCGGATGGCGGAGGTCGCGAACCAACCGATACCGATGCCGGTCGACTTCCCCTACATCTGGGGCGCAGCGCTGCAGGGATTGGAGCGGGCGCGGCCGGACGCCAGCATCATAAATCTTGAAACCAGCATTACGCGCTGCGATGCCTATGTCGCCAAAGGCATCAACTACAGGATGAGCCCCGAGAACGCCGAATGCCTCGTCGCCGCGGGGGTCGACTGCTGCGTGCTCGGTAACAATCACGTTCTCGATTGGGGGCGCGCTGGACTGCTGGAGACCCTGGCGACGCTCGAGCGCTTGCAAATCAAGACCGCCGGAGCGGGGCGCAATGCCGCCCAGGCAAGCGCTCCGGCGATTTTGGCAGACACCGACGCGAGGCGTGTACTTGTTTTTTCGTTCGCCTCCAAGACGAGCGGCGTCCCTCGACATTGGGCAGCGACGCATGACCGGGCCGGAGTGAACTTTCTGCCAGCGCTTTCCGATGCGACTGTCGCGGCGATCGCCGATCAGGTGGCTGCTGTCCGACGAGAAAATGATGCGGTTGTGGTCTCCCTTCATTGGGGACCAAACTGGGGCTATGACATCCCGGAGGAGCAAAGGTGGTTCGCCCACGAGCTGATCGACAGAGCGGGCATATCGATCGTTCACGGCCATTCATCGCATCATGCCAAATCCATCGAAGTGTACAAGAACCGCCTTATTCTCTATGGCTGCGGCGACTTCCTGAATGACTATGAAGGCATCAAAGGCCACGGGGAATTTCGGCCCGACCTTGCCCTGATGTACATCGCTGACCTTGGTCCTGGGAGCGATCTCGTCGCGCTCAAACTGGTGCCGTTCCAGATCCGCCGTTTCCAGCTCGTCCAGGCGGCGAACAGCGACATTGCCTGGTTGCGGCAGACCCTGGACCGAGAAAGTCGGCAGTTTGCTACGTGCGTTGGCACTGCGCCAGGCGGAAGGCTTGCGCTGTCCTGGCCGACAATGTGAACTGGCGGTGGGGTGAACTGGCGGTGGGCGCTGTCTGCCAATTGAGCTACAATGCGCGACCGAGCCCTGCAGAAGGTGGCCGGAGTGCGTCCAGCGGCTCAACTGCGCTGTTCGGAAGCACGCGTTTCTTGTGAATGGCTCTCGTTGCCATGACCACACCGATCGTCCTGCCTTGGCCGTTGCAGAGCCTCCTGGAGGCGGTAGCGCGGGCGGTGCTGCAACCTGGCGACCTGCCTCACATCGATTTCTCGCGACCGATCGGCGAGGCCGGACTGGTATCGCCGGACTCCGTGTCATGGTGCGTGTTCAAGAACCCGCTTTCGCTGTTCATCGGCGGCGTCACCGCCGTGATCATGGAGCTTGCAGAACCACGCGTGCGCACTGGCGTTTGGGAGCATACGTCTTTCCGTCTGAATCCAATACGGCGACTACACAGCACGGGGCTCGCCGCCATGGTGACGATCTACGGTTCCCGCACCACGGCCGAGGCCATGATCGCCCGCGTTCGGCGGATACACGACCGGGTCGCAGGCGTGACATCGTCGGGCGAAGCGTACTGCGCCAATGACCCCGACCTTCTGAACTGGGTTCAGGGCACGGCCGCATACGGCTTTGTCCAAGCTTATCACGTCTATGTGCGGCAGCTCTCCGCATCGGAGCGCGACCGCTATTACACCGAGGGCGTTCCGGCTGCGCGCCTTTTCGGCGCCACAGGCGCGCCGGGATCGGAAGCCGAGCTTGAAGCGCTGTTCCATGCGACCGCCAGACGGCTGGAGCGCTCGGCCATAGTGTTCGAATTCCTCGCCATCATGCGGTCAGCGCCTATCCTGCCGCTGCCGCTGAGGCCGGCACAGCACCTGCTGGTGGCGGCAGCCGTTGATTTGGTGCCCGATTGGATGCAGGCCCAGTTGGGGCTCACCGGGCACGGCTTGCGCCGTTGGGAAGCTGAGGCAGTCCGGCAGGCAGGGGCATTGGCGGATCGCCTCGTTATGGAAACCAGCCCAGCCGTTCAGGCCTGCCGGCGGATGCGCCTTCCGGCCGACTATTTATATGTCGATCGCAGCGCAGTCGGCGCCCGTCCATGATTGTCTTGTTCACCGATTTCGGCTTGCACGGCCCCTACACGGGCCAGATGAAGGCTGTGTTGCACCAGATGGCACCGGGCATCCCCGCGATCGACCTCTTCTCCGATGCACCAGTTGGCAATCCCAAGGCCTCGGCCTACCTGCTGGCGGCCTACGCGGAGTGGTTTCCTGCGGGAACCGTCTTCCTCTGTGTCGTCGATCCAGGCGTCGGAGGGACGCGCCCGTCGGTCATTGTCGAGGCCGACGGTCGCTTGTATGTCGGCCCCGGCAACGGCCTGTTCGAACTGATCCAGCGCCGCGCGGCTGAGACGTTCCGCTGGGATATCGACTGGAAGCCAAAGCGCTTGTCTGCCAGCTTCCACGGGCGTGACCTGTTTGCCCCGGTCGCGGCCATGCTGGCACGCCGCGAGCCGCCGCCCGGAAGGCCGCGCCTGGATGAAGCAGATCGCCGTAGAGACTGGCCGGAGGACCTCGCCGAGATCGTCTATATCGACCATTTCGGCAATGCCATGACCGGCCTGAGGGCGGCCAGGCTGCCGGCAGGCGCAAGGCTCGCCGCAGCAGATCGCGTGCTGGAGGCCGCGACGACCTTCAGCGATCGTCCGCCGGGCACGGCCTTTTGGTACGAGAACTCGAACGGGCTTGTCGAGATTGCTGTCAATCAAGGGCGCGCGGACGGCGAGCTCGATCTCGCGATCGGTAGTCCTGTGGAGATCGTCTTTTGAACGAAACCGGTTGTCGGTCACGGCGTTGATCTATTGCGATGCGCAAATCAACGAAACGAGGCCCGGGCGCCAATCCGCCGAAGCCGCAAAAAGGCGATGACAAGGCGCGGGCGAAGACCGGCAACAGGCGCCTCGCCGAGCAGATTCGCAAGGTTCTCGCCAAGCACTATGCGAGCAAATACCGCGCAAGGTGAAAAACGCGATCGCCGCACCAGGAATGAGCACGAAGGGAGGTTGTCATGACCGATGGTATTGCTCAGAAAACCTGCACGCCCTGTCGCGGCGGCGTTGCGCCGCTAACGCAGGAAGCAGCCGAGGGCTATCTGTCCCAGACCCCCGGCTGGGAACTGGAGGAGGAGGCGCAACTGCTGCGCCGCAAATTCAAATTTACGGATTTCCGTCAATCGCCTCGACTTCGTCGACAAAGTTGCCCGATTGGCGGAACAAGAACGGCATCATCCCGACATCTGCTTCGGCTGGGGTTATGCGGCAGTCTCGCTTCAGACACACAAGATCAAGGGGTTGCACGAGAATGACTTCATCATGGCCGCCAAGATCAACCTCATCGCCGGTTCGTAGAGAGGTGCTCGGCACCCCAACCACCGGAGCGGGTCCAGAAGTTCGCATTCATGATCGGCCGGCTAGCGCGATTTCCTGACACTCAATCATGGCGCCCGAGTACGGAAGAATGCTCGTTGATCAGTGATCGCGCAACATCTCCTGGAGTATTTCCTCGACCGGATGTGGCGAAATGCCAAGTTCTTCGAAACCGGGCATCTGCGGCGACGACACGTTGTCGACCTGCATCAGTTCCACTTGATTGCGAGTGACGGGCGGACTCGCAAGCATTTCCGCGGCCCATGCCAGTGCGTGCCAAGCGACAAATGGCACTGGGACCAGTATCGGTCTAAGGCCGGCCTGGTGTGCAACGGCTCTGAGGAATTCCTCGTAAGAGTAGACGCGGGGACCGCCGCACTCATACGTGATCGCATGCGTTTGCGTCCCCTGCAGCACTCTTGCGGTCGCCTGCGCCACATCGCCCACATAGGCCGGCTGCAATCGCGTCAGGCCGCGACCGAACATCGGATAGATTGGAAGCCGGCGCAGAAGCTTGAGGATAGTGGTGAGAAACGCGTCATCCGGTCCGAACATCACCGCCGGACGGATGATGATGGCGTCAGCAAACGCGGCACGCACCGCCTGTTCGCCTTCGCCACGCTTGCGGATGTAGAGCGACGGCGAGGCAACATCAGAGCCAATTCCTGAAACGTGAGCGAACCGTTCGACGCCGGCTCGGTGTGCTTCAGCTGCGACCCGCCGGGCCGACTCGACATGCACCGAGTGAAAGGTCTCCCGTCCCTGCTCGACGTAAAGACTGACGGCATTTACAACGCCGTAAGCACCTGCAAGTGCATGGGCGATCGCCCGCTCATCATGGATATCGGCTTCGACCGGTTGAAGTTGCGGATCATCGGAACCGAACAACCTCTTGGCCCGCTCCGGATGTCTTGATGCAATCCGAACGAACAACCCACCGTCGCGGAGATGCGGAACAACGCGGCGGCCGAGAAAGCCGGTTCCACCGAACACGGTGACGACGCGATGGTTCATGGCAGCCATAGCTTGGACTTTGTCCGCTCATGTCGGCCGTCTCGACCCGGCGGTCCAGGTCATGCGGACAGCACGCCTGCTGACCAATATCTGCCATCTGGGCTGCCTCGTACAGATCGGGATCGATCGTCTCCGTAACTGATCGAGACTGACCCACCCCTTTGGGAATCCGGCGATTGATGAGCCGACTGCAGCAGATCGCGATTCTGCCATTGGACGTCGGTGACAGTGCGCCGCACGTCATCGCTGCGATGCGGCAACGAAGAAGTGCTATATGGTCGACACGCCATCAAGCGCCGTTGTCGTTTCTTGACCGCTTGTGGTTCGCGCACCCGGCTCGTGTTATCGTGGTTCCGGGAAACGGCGGACGCGCCGTGAGCGCCCCGCCGGTTCCCCATTGTGGGAGGAACCAATGGCTCATTACGTATTACTGTCGAATTTCACCGATCAAGGTATCAGGACTATAAAGGATACTCAGAAGCGGGCTGAGGCCTTCAAGGCGATGGCCAGCAAAAGCGGGGTCAAGGTTCACACCCTGTTGTGGACGCTTGGCAAACATGATGTCGTAGTGATTGTCGAAGCAGAAGACGACATTGCTGCGACCGCACTAGCCTTATCAATCGCATCAATGGGCAATATCAGGACTGAGACGCTGAGGGCATTCGACACGGCAGATATGACCAAGATATTGGCAAAGATGGCCTGACAGCCGCCTTGCTGACGTGCGCGGGTAATCGAAGCCGGCGCCGAGCTTGGGTGCTCGGCGCCCAAGTCGTTCAGCTATGTCTCGTCTCGCCAGATCACCCGCCTCTCCCCGGTGGATCTTCACCAGGCGCCGGAACCGGTTCGTGTGCGCCTGCTCTCCTGTTGCGTGGAATGGCTGGACGCTCATGCACTCACGGTTCTTTTGTTGCTGGCAACGCCGCGGGTCCGGTTATGGCTTGAATGTTGAAGATCAACCGCGCGCTCATACCTGCCTCCCGCAAATGACCCTGCGCGTCACCGGAGTTCATTGGGTTCCTCGCCAATAAGCTTTTCCAGCTTTTGACGGAACGCCATCATCCCCGTGCGCGCGACCGCGACCTCGCTCGCAGAGAGTCCGGCCGCAAGCTCCTCGACCAGAGGGCTCCACAGCCGCAAGACCGCGTCGTAAGCCGCTCTGCCGCGAGCGGTCAGGACGACGAGTTGCGCGCGACGGTGATGCGGGTTCGGTATCGAACGCGACGATGCCTTCGTCGTGCAGATCGTCGACGATCCGCTGCCCGTTCTGACTGTTCCCCCATACGGGATAGGAACCACGGTGGCGGTCCGCGTGCCCGCCGCGCCTTCTACGACGTTTGATGGGCCTTGGTGACCCACCGTAAATCAACAAAATCAAAGCGATGCGCGAAGGTTCGCCCACCTTGGACTTGGCTAGCCGAGAGAATAATGGGCACTAAGTAATTGATAAATAACAACAATGATGGGCCGGAGGGTCAACGTTTTCGACAGGAAATCAATATGTTAGTGGCTGGTTCGCCAACCCGTTTCCTTCGTATGATCTCGTTTGGTCTGGCGAACCTAGTGGCGAGGAAGAGGACTAGTTTTCTGTGCGAGCGGGTTCTCTATCTAGCCTACACAAAGGCTCGACAGCGCCCTCGGTCCGGCTCCCTCGCATGTTCCGCCACCTGCTTCAATTGCTCGGCTTATCCGCGCTGCAATGCTGCCGGATGAAATCCGACAGGAAGGTTGAAGCATGCGCGCACCTCCGATGCACAGCGATCGCCTGAGGCACTTTCGAGAATGTCCCCTCAACAACGCGGAAACCTGGATTCTCTTCGCAGAAACGTGACAGGGACTCGGTCAAGCCCGCAGCCGCATCGCACTGGGAGGATATAAGCATGTCCAGGGCGGAGGCGGGATTTTCGGTATGGAGGAGGATGGCATTTCTAACCTGTCGCTCAAGCTGCTTTGTATACGCGGCGGTTTTGGCGGCGGCGATGCGCACCCCTTCGACGTCGACATGCCCCACGCTGCCTAGCGGGCTACTGTCTGGCACCAGAAAGCTGGCGGTCACCGTGGTATAGGGGGGCGAGAAGGAGAACCTGTCGGCACGTGACGGATCGGGAGCAATGAATGCAACGTCCCACTCGTCGCCTTTGGCAGCCGCAAGAATGTCAGCGGCCGATCCGTATCGAACCAGTGACAAAGGGCAGTCGAGTTCTGCCGCAAGTTCGATCGCGATCTGCACGCTCGGTCCTGTTAGAACGCCTGTCACCGGATCGAGTTGGACAAGTGCTGCATTCGACATGTTGACCGCCGCTCTGATAACTCCCGTCGCTGCGATTTCAGTGAGGAGTTCATCACGTTCCGGCATCGTGGACCGCTCCTTGCGATGCAAAGCGTGCCGCGAGTGCTTCCGATCCCCTCGCCAGTAAAGCGACATCGACACCAACGGCAGTGAACAGTGTTCCCAGTGCGATGCACCGTGCCGCGAACTTCTCATCCGAGGTAAGAATGCCCGCAGGCTTGCCCAACGCTTTCAGGCGTTCAATCGCGTCGACAATTGCATCGACCACCTCCGGGTGGGCCGGTTGGCCCCTGTGTCCGAAACTCGCTGCAAGGTCTGCCGGTCCTAGGAACACGCCATCCACCCCGTCTACCGAGGCAATCGACTCGAGGTTGCCAAGCGCTTCCCGCGTCTCAACTTGCAGCAACAGGCAAATTTCCCGCTCCGCATTTTGCGCATACTGCGCAACTCGGCCGAAACGGGTGGCGCGCGTCAGGGCAGAAACACCACGGATTCCATCCGGGGGATATCGCACGCCTGCGACTGCGGCTTTCGCCTCTTCCGCGTTCTGAACGTAGGGAACGAGCAGTGTCTGAACGCCAATATCCAGGAAACGTTTGATGAGAACTGGGTCGTTGATGGCCGGGCGGACGACTGGTGAAACGTCGTACGGTGCGACCGCTTGCAATTGTGGCAGGACGGTCAGAACGTCACCCGGAGAATGTTCCGTGTCGAACAGGAGCCAATCGAAACCTGAAGGCGCGACGATTTCCGCGGCGTAGGTTCCCGGCAGGCCACACCACAGGCCGATCTGACTTTGACCAGCAAAGAGCTTCCGCTTGAACCGATTGACAGGATGATCCAACTGGCACCTCACACGAGCGACACGCCGATGGAGCCAACAGGGCCATAGTCGGCCTGGATGACATCACCTTTCGCGATATCGACAGGACGCGTGAAGGAGCCGGCCAGGACTATTTGTCCCTTCTTCAGGCCACCGCCCACAACATGAAGTTTGTTGACCAGCCACGCGATGCCGGCTGCCGGATGTCCCATGATCGCCGCCGACACGCCCGACTCCTCGATGATGCCGTTCTTGGAAAGAGTCGCTCCGACCCAACGGATATCGATGTCCATCGGGCGAATTATACGGCCGCCAACGACGAGGGCGCCGAAAGCCGCGTTGTCCGCAATGGTATCCGTGATCGCTCGAGGGACTTCGGTCCGGTAGTCGATAATCTCGAGCGCCGGGACAACGAATTCGGTCGCACGCATGACGTCATAGATCCTGGTGCCGGGCCCGACGAGATCCTCACCCATAACAAAGGCCAGCTCGACCTCAAGGCGCGGCTTGATAAACAAGTCAGCCCTGATCTGCGCTCCGTCGTTGTAAAGCGCATCGTCAAGAATGCAGCCATAGTCCGGCTCCGTCATCTTCGAAGCCATCTGCATTGCGCGTGACGTCAGGCCAATCTTATGCCCGACGATCCGTGCGCCCTTGGCTACCCTCGCCTCCGCCCACAAAGCCTGAATTCGGTAGGCGTCCTCGAGCTCGAGGTTCGGGTAGGTCTCGCTAGGCTGTATGATCGGCTTGCGCTCGATTTCAGCTTTGAGCAGCGCGTCTGCCGCGGCCCGGCGTTCTTCTTCGGTGATCATATCGTTTGCTCTGCTGATCGTGATTTATTTGATCGGGGGACGCGGCAAAACGGCTTCGCCGGGCTCCATGGCATAGGTGTAGTCGAGCGAGAACCATGGACCAGGAATATCCGCTTCGGTCGGATGGGGCTCCTCATGACGAATGAAGTCGCCGGTCAGCGCTGCCGTGACACCGAACTGAACATCGGAGTCGATGTTCGGGTCGCTGGGGTCGAAGACCTGGGAAATCAGCGTCTTGTATCCATGCTTGAAGATCAGTGCGTGCAGGTGCGCTGGTCGGTACGGATGGCGTCCCTGAGCTCTGAGCAGGCGTCCGACCACGCCATCGACCGGTATCGGATACCCGACCATCTTGACGGTCCTGAACCAGAATCGACCTTGCTCGTCGGTCGTGAATTTGCCGCGCAAGTTCATCTCGGCCTGGTCCGGGTCCTGGTTTTCATAAAGACCCACGGGAGATGCATGCCAGACATCCACTTCAGCGCCGGCAATTGGCTTACCGTCGCGGTCAACGACCTTGGCATGCACGAACAAGGGAGTGCCCGGCGTCTCGGATCGGATGATCGAGCCGCCATTTTCGACTCGCGGAGAGTTGAGGCGCCAGAATGGGCCCAACAGCGACTGGGAGGTCTCAGTCTGTCCTCTGTCGCCATTGTTCAGCAGGCAGACAAGTGAAGACACGCCAAGAGAACCGGCCATCAGCACAAACTCGTTGTGGTGATCAGTATGCAGCTGCCCGATCTCGTTCAGCATGGCTGTCGCCTCCCGAAACTCGACCTCAGTCAGTCGAACCTCACGCACGAACGCATGAAGATGCGTGACCATCGACACGAGGATCTCTCGCAGGCGGGGGTCTTCAGTGCGATTCATCACAGCGAGGACGGCTGGCGTCAGATCGCTTTCAGTTTTGATCACCATGTGGGCTACCTCCCGATTTGCCCGAATATCCAAATAATCGATTATCTGTCAAGGCCGCCGCCGCGCAATATCGCCACACCGAGATGCCGAAGAGATCGGGATGGAAACGCCTATCTACTTGATTTAATTATATTTTATTGCAATAAACGAAATTATCGCTTGGCTTTTTTGCAAATTTCGGCGCGCCGAAGTTGACAGGAATAATCGTTTATAATACCGATCATCGACGATCAATTTCGGGAGCCGGGCAATGGTACCGCATGACGGCGCATCTGCTCCGCCGGCAGAAGATGCTCCATCGTCTTCTGGCTTTCTCGATGACGGCAAAAACACGATTGGGAGCCAGCTTGCATCCCGTCTTCGTGAGGCGATCATCTCCGGCGAGCTTCAGGCCGGCAGCAAGATCAATCTCGACAAGGCGCGCAAGACGTTCAACGTAAGTCTCAGTCCGCTGCGTGAAGGGTTGGCGCGGCTGATATCGGACGGTCTAGTGGAGTTCGAGGACAATCGCGGCTACCGCGTTTCATCAATCTCCTTGGCCAATCTGGAAGAGATAACCATCCTGCGCGAAGAACTCGAAGTCTTTGCGCTTCGCGAGTCCATGCGGATCGGCGATGTGGAGTGGGAAAGCAACGTTATGAGAGCGCTGCATCGCCTTAACCGCACTGAGCGTGACGCGGCCCGCCCCGAGACACTCGAGCGCTGGGAAGAGCTCCACCGCGAATTCCATCTGACACTTATATCCGGCTGCGGGAAGCCGATCCTGCTCCATTTCTGCAGCCTGCTGCTTAATCTCAACGACCGTTATCGCCGGGTGTTTCTGACCCGCACGTCGGGTGACCGCAACGTCAGCCAGGAGCACAGTGAGATCGCTCAGGGAGCCGTCGCCAGGGATCTGGACTATGCGTGCGATATGTTGCGTCAGCATATTCACCGCACGGGAACCAATCTGCGCAATCACCTTGCGACAAAGGGGACCTTGTGATGACCGTCGCGACCCCAGGGCCGCGCCTTGAACTGGGCGTGGCGCATTTTTCATCGATCGGGCTGCCGCCCAAGGAATTCGCGCTGATAGCTGCTCGGGCGGGTTTTGCGTCGATAGGGCTTCGTCTTCACCCCGCCTTTCCCGGAGCCCCTTTCTACGAGTTACCGGTGGGCAGCCACAGTGCCCAGGAATTCAAGGCAATTGCCGATGGCGAAGGCATCAAGATATTCGATATCGAGTTCTTCGTGATCGACGAGACCTTCGTTGCGGCCTCCCATGAGGCGACCGTGGCAGCCGCTGCGAACATAGGTGCGCGCCGGCTGAGTGTTTGCGGGGATGATCGAGACGGCGGCCGTCTTGCCACAAACCTTGCAGAGTTTTGCGGCGTCGCGGCGCGATATGGCATGTCAGTCGACATCGAAAACATGGGCTGGCGGACGGTAAGGACCTTTCGGGACAGCGTGGAGGTCTTGAATGCCTGTGGAGCAGAGAATGCCGGTGCCCTCGTTGACGGGGTTCACTTCTTCCGAAACGGAGCCTCGATCGACGAGCTTCGCGCAAATGCAGGGAAGGTAAAACACATCCAGCTTTGCGACGCCCGCGGTCCTGCGCCCAAAACATCAGACGCAATGATCGCCGAGGCGAGAAGCGGTAGGTTCGCTCCTGGAGAAGGCGAACTGCCATTGGAGGAGCTTTGTGCGGCAACTGAATACGGCGCTGCTATCTCGGTCGAAGTGCCACTCGTCGGGTCGGTCGACCCGGAGGCACACCTAAAACATCTGCATGCCAGCGCACTGGGAATTTTGAAACCGGATCATTGATCCGGCGCCGACGCGGCCTAGGCCGGTCAGGAGGAGGAAGTCTTAAATGCGGTATACGTTCGATTTCGGTGCGGTCCTCGACCGCGCCCCGGAATTGCTATGGGGTTCGCTTGGAACGGTTGGCCTTGCGTTAGCTGGGATGCTCCTCGCACTCGTCATCGGGCTCCTCGGCGTCGTTGCAAGGAGTTCCAAGAGCGAGATCACGCGGGCTGCCGTGATCGTGTTCGTCGAGGTTGTGCGTAATACGCCATTCCTGGTGCAGATCTTCTTCATATATTTTGCCCTTCCTCTCATGGGCATCCGCCTCAATCCGACCGTCACGGCGATCATTGCCCTCGGCATCAATGGTGGGGCCTACGCAATCGAGATCATCCGAGGCGGGATCGAGAGCGTGTCGCGCGGCCAGATCGAGGCAGGTTTCGCACTTGGTCTTCACAAGGCGGACGTCTTCCGGCTCATCGTGCTCAAGCCGGCGCTGCGGGCGATTTATCCCTCGCTCACAAGCCAGTTCATCATGCTGACACTGACAACGTCTGTCTGCACGTCGATCGCCGCCTACGAGCTGACCTCGGCCGCTCAGCGCATTGAGTCTGACACCTTCCGCAGCTTCGAAGTGTATTTCACGGTGACCGCTATCTACCTGGTCATCTCAAGCCTGATGATGGGCCTCTTTGCGCTCATTTCTCGCCACTACTTCAACTACCCGACGCGATAGGAAGCAGCCATGGGTCCCATCGGAGAAGATCAATTTCTCTTTTTGATGCAGGGTTTGAAATGGACCGTGCTGCTGGCGATCGTGGGCTTCATCGGTGGGGGGATATTCGGAATCCTGATCGCGCTCCTGCGCACCTCGAAGAACAAGGTCGCCCGGACGATCACCGCAGGGTATATCGGCGTCTTCCAGGGCACGCCCCTTCTGATGCAGCTCTTCGTTGTCTATTACGGCGTTGCGCTGTTGGGCATCGACGTTAACGCGTGGATCGCGGTCGCAGTCGCCTTCACGCTCCATGCCAGCGCCTTCCTGGGCGAGATCTGGCGTGGCTCCATCGAGGCTGTGCCGAAGGGCCAGACGGAAGCCGCCAACGCCCTCGGTCTGCATTATGTCTCGCGGATGAAGGACGTCATTCTGCCGCAGGCCCTGAAAATTTCGATGCCGGCCACGATCGGCTTCCTTGTCCAGCTCACCAAGGGCACGTCGCTGGCAGCAATCGTCGGCTTCATTGAACTGACTCGCGCCGGTCAGATCATTTCAAACCAGACCTATCGTCCGCTGCTCGTCTTCGGGATCGTCGGCGCAATCTACTTCATCATTTGCTGGCCGCTCTCCCATGCGGGAAGTCGCCTTGAAAAACGGATGGCGAAAGCTGCCCGCTAACCGCTTCGCTCGAAGCAAAACCCTTAAGGAGGAGAATAAGCATGCATAACAGCCGTAGAAATTTTCTCGGACTTGCACTGGCAACTATTGCCTTCGCAACCCTTGGCACTGCCGCCGCCTCTGCGGCAACTGTAGAGGAAATCAAGGCAAAGGGCACGCTCGTGGTCGGCATCCAGGGCGACAATGCGCCATGGGGGTTCGTTAACACAAGCGGCGTGCAGGACGGCTTCGACGCTGACGTCGCCAACCTTTTTGCCAAGGAATTAGGCGTGAAGGTTCAATTCCAGCCGCTCGCCGTTGCCAACCGAATTCCGGCGCTTACGACCGGCAAAGTCGACATCCTATTCGCAACGATGGCGATGACGGAAGAACGCGCGAAAGCAATTCAATACAGCAAGCCTTACGCTGCCAACACGATTTCGCTTTATGCCGCCAAGTCCGACACGGTTACGAAGCCTGAAGACCTTGCCGGATGGGAGATCGGCGTTCCGAAATCCAGTTCGCAGGACAAGGCGGTAACGAACGCCGTCGGATCCACCGCAACGGTTCGCCGCTTTGATGACGACGCCGCAACCATCCAGGCACTGGTCTCCGGACAGGTAAAGGCGGTTGGCGGCAACCAGTTCTATGGTCAGCGTCTGGATGCGGCCAGTGCCGGCACGTACGAGCGCAAGATTAACTTTTTGACAACCTACAACGGCGTCGGTACCCGTCTCGGCGAGAAGGACTGGAACGAAGCCGTCAACGCCTTCATCGACAAGATCAAGGCCAATGGTGAGCTTGCCGCCATCACGAAGAAGTGGATGGCGATCGATCTGCCGAAGTTCCCGGAATCCATTCCGAACATCCCGTTCACCGTGAAGTAAGGCCCAAATGGAGGGTTCCGTGCTCAATTCCGCAAAAGATCAATCGATGCTGATTTCCCTTGAGGACGTGCAGAAGTGGTACGGCACTTTCCATGCCTTGAAATCCATCAGTTTGTCGGTCCGCAAAGGCGAAAAAATCGTCCTTTGCGGGCCGTCAGGCTCTGGGAAATCAACGTTAATCCGTTGCATCAATGCCCTCGAGACGATCGAGGAAGGCAAAATCGTCGTCGAGGGTCACGTACTGGACGGAAGCACCAAATCCATCGACGCTGTACGCCGCGAAGTGGGAATGGTCTTCCAGAGCTTCAATCTCTTCCCCCATATAACCGCACTTCAGAACTGTACCCTCGCCCCAATGCGTGTTCGAGGCGTAAGCCACGCTGACGCAGAGCGACTGGGTCGAAAATATCTCGAGCGCGTTCGAATCCTTGACCAGGCGGACAAATATCCGGCGCAGCTATCGGGCGGACAACAACAACGCGTCGCCATCGCCCGCGCGCTCTGCATGGAGCCGAAGGTCATGCTCTTCGACGAACCGACCTCTGCCCTCGATCCCGAAATGGTGAAAGAGGTGCTCGACACCATGATCGGGCTCGCCCGTGACGGCATGACGATGATCTGTGTCACGCACGAAATGGGGTTTGCCCGTCAGGTCGCTGACCGCGTCATCTTCATGGACTCCGGAGAAATCGTCGAAGAGGCCGAACCGGAGGTCTTCTTCAAGTCTCCCGAGCACCAGCGCACGAAAACCTTCCTCGGTGAAATCCTGGCCCATCACTGACTTTCGAAAGCGATGCCAATGCACGACAAGAAATTCCTCGTGGGGCTGATCGGTGCCGACATCCAAATGTCAAAGTCCCCGGCCCTCCACGAAATGGAGGGGCGACGCCAGGGCCTCGATTACCGTTACGAGCTTCTCGACTTCGCCGAGCGAGGCCTTCCCGCCTCCGCGCTGCCGGACCTCCTGGACGAGGAAGAGCAGCGCGGTTTTGCCGGCAGCAACATTACACATCCGTGCAAGCAGACAGTGATCGCCCACCTCAGTCGCCTTTCCGAGGATGCAAAGATGCTCGGTGCGGTCAATACCGTGGTCTTCCGCAACAGCGAGAGGATCGGCCACAACACGGATTGGTACGGTTTCTACGAGAATTTCCAGCGCGGCCTTCCGGATGTCGCGAAGTCGCATGTCGTCCTGCTTGGCGCCGGCGGCGCCGGTGTCGCCGTGGCGCATGCCGCCATCAAGCTCGGATTTGACAGACTATCGATCTTTGACCAGGAATCAAAACGGGCAGAAACCTTGGCCCAGCAGTTGAACGATCGGTTCTCGTGGGATTGCGCGCGTGCCACGACGGATGTCGGCAGCGCCCTGCGTTCCGCGGACGGCCTCATCCACGCGACGCCGACGGGTATGAAGAGCCATCCTGGTTTGCCGATCGATGCGGAATGGCTTCTGCCACGGCATTGGGTGGCCGACATTGTCTATATGCCACTCGTCACAGAGCTCCTTGCTCTCGCCGAAGGAAAAGGCTGCCGGACCCTTCGGGGCGGCGGCATGACCGTCTACCAGGCAGCAGCGGCTTTCGAATTGTTCACCGGGATAGCACCGGACGTAGAGCGCATGTCCCTTCACTTTACGGACCTGTGCCGCCTGTCGGCTTGATGGGGATATCCTAAATGCCGCATATCATCATCGATTATAGCCGGGGCGCAGGCGAGCATGTAGCCATGGACCGACTGACGCTGTCCGTGCATCGCTGCGTTCGCGATGGCGGCCTTGTGAAACCTTCCGCCGTGCGCACGTTTGCGCGGGAGGCGACATACTCCTGCGTGGGCGATGAGCATGTCGATCATCATTTCATTCAAATCATCGTGCGGATGGCACCGGGTCGTACTGCAGAGGCCAAGCAGAAGCTTCTCACTGCCGTTCTAGAGGCCGCGCGGACGATCGCCGCGCCTGCTCTCGAAGCTGGAAAGCTCGGTTTGCGCGCGGATCTCTACGAGTCGGACCCTGATTTTGCAGTTCAAGCAATCGCGTTCGCCTGACCAGAACAGCGTGCTCAAGAAGGACACTATGCTATGAGCCTGATCTACGTTCTCAATGGACCAAACCTCAATCTGCTTGGCAAACGCCAGCCGCATATCTACGGGCATGAAACGCTCGCAGACGTAGAGGCGGACTGCCGCAAGCTGGCGGCAGAACTCGGCCATGAAATCCGCTTCCATCAGAGCAACCGGGAATACGAGATCATCGATTGGATTCATGAGGCGCGCGAGGACGGTGCAGGCATCGTCATCAATCCGGCAGCCTTCACCCATACCTCACTTGCCATCCTCGACGCTCTGAACACATTTGAGGGGCCTGTGATCGAGATTCACATATCCAATGTGCACAAGCGCGAAAGCTTCCGACACCATTCGTTCGTTTCGCACCGCGCGGATGGTGTGATCTGCGGCCTTGGAACGGAAGGATACCAGCTTGCCATCCGACGCGCGGCGACAATGATCAAGGCGGCGGGCAAGGGCTGAGGTGACCATGACCCAACAGGTTAAGCTGGCCGTGGTTGGGGCCGGCCTCATCGGTAAGCGCCATATTCAGCACGTCCTGGCCGAGCCCTCGGCGCAACTCAGCGCCGTGGTCGATCCCACGCCGGCTGGCGAGACCATTGCCAGCGAAGCCGGCGTGAAGTGGTTTCCAAGCTTGGCAGAAATGATTGCCGCAGACCTACCTGATGGGATCATCGTGGCTACGCCCAACCCGGCTCACGTTCAGAACGGGTTGGAAGCCGTTGAAGCCGGCATTCCTGCACTCATCGAGAAGCCTATCGCCGACGACATTATATCCGGGGAAAGGCTGATCGCAGCGGCTGAGGCAAAAGGTGTTCCTCTTTTGACCGGTCATCACCGCCGACACAATCCGGTGATGCAAAAGGCAAAGGAAATCATCGAAAGCGGAAAGCTCGGCCGCGTTCTTGTTGTCAATGCAATGTTCTGGCTATTCAAACCCGACGACTACTTCGACATCTCGTGGCGTCGTGAGCGCGGTGCGGGGCCGGTTTTCCTCAATCTCATCCACGATGTCGATAATCTGCGCTACCTTTTCGGCGATGTGGCTGCGGTTCAGGCACGCGAGTCCAACGCGGTGCGCGGCAACGCAGTTGAGGAAACGGCAGCGATCCTGATTGAGTTCAAGAACGGAGTGTTGGGAACTGCGACAGTCTCGGACGCGGTGGTCGCACCGTGGAGCTGGGAGATGACAACCGGAGAGAATCCGGCTTACCCCAAAACCGAGCAATCCTGTTACTTGATCGGAGGAACGCACGGGTCGCTGGCTGTTCCGTCACTCGAGGTCTGGCGCAATCCTGGTAAACGGAGTTGGTGGGAACCCTTTGACCAAACGCGTATCGACGTCGACAACCAGGACCCACTCGTTCTGCAGATCAGGCAATTCTGCAAGGTGATCCGCGGAGACGAACCGCCGCTTGTCAGCGGGCGAGAGGGGCTCAAAACCTTGAGGGTAGTCGATGCGGTAAAACGCTCGGCGGCAACGGGAGAACGTATCGAGTTGAACTGACGCCTGAGTAACGTGACCGCCTGCTCGCCCTTCGCGTCTCGTTGCATCCGATGCGATGAGAACGCCGGCTCAATTCCGATGCTAGGCATGCGCTTCTGGCGGAGGAAATCGTCGCCGCCGCTCTGTCTTCGCCGCCATCGAAACGCCCTGCTTCGGCAAGACGCAACGCTTCATCGAATTTCTGGGTGACTGCTCGAAGCCGACTTAAGGGAGAGATCAACGTTCGCCTTGACGTGCCTTTTTGTCATTCGGTACTTGGAGCCGGGTGTCCGAAACGGTCGCACCATGCCGTCTACTAGGTGCCCGTCCAACCACCGTTGTATGGCGGAAACCGGCCATATCCCCGTCATGTGAACGTTTCCCGCTGGCGGTCGCCGCTTGGATCGACCCCTGGCCAATGCGCATGGCGCGCTGCCGCCGCCGCGCCTGAACCCAGCAGCAATGCATCAATGCTGGAAAAGGAAATCCCGAGCGGCTTGTTGGTCGGCTGCACGGCGGGCCGGACGGCCTCGCCTTCGGCAATCAGGGTCAAAGTCTCGCCGAGCCACAGATCGACATAGGGCTCCAGCCCGACAATGAAGACGCCAAGGTAGTCCTGCACTCGCTCGGGTTCGAAGCGTTGTGGTTCGTAAGACCCGAAAATCGGAGGAAGGCAGCCGGCCACCGACACCTTCATCCCGGAATTGACCACCGCCATCCTCGCAAGTTGTCCGGAACAGGCGATCAGTTCAGCGCCTTCGGCATCGAGCGGGCCATTTTTTCTCTGTTGCGGGCCAGAGCCCGAGCCCTTGACGATCAAAATCCACAAACCCATATCGCCCGTTGGGCGGGCCGCTGTCGGTCCCGCCCATTCAAAATTCAATTGTTCGTTCGACTTGGAGGATCTTATGAACGATCGGATGTTCGACAGCCCTGTTTTCGTGAAAAATGGGAACAGCCTCATCCAGGAAATCGGGTGTATCGAGGACGCCCTGGAATTTCTCTACGAGTGGCCAAAAAACAGACGCGGCCCCATTTATGAAACCGCGCTGCGCGCCTGCCAGTGCGCTTTCGACAGCGACTATCCGCTGTCGGCCGCCAGGGAAGCCTTCTGCGGCTTCGCAAAGTCGGCCAGAATCCATGAGGAAGTGACCACTGCCTTGCCTTGGATGGTCAGCGGCAATCGCGGCCAAGGCGGCGGAGCGGTCGCTTAAGCTGCCGTAAGGGAGGTCACCATGCTGTCCAGACCCTTCGAAAAGCCGGTCCGCGTCTGGGTCGGACTGGGTTTTCCGCGTCAACTGAACACTGTCGCCGACGCCTACCAGTTCGCCGCCGATTGGTGCGGCAACAGCCCGGAACAGAAAGCGGCTATTCGCGCTTGCAAGGCTGCATTTGGTGGAAGATGTCGATTGTGAAACGGCAAGAGGGATTTTCGTAGCCTTTGCCCGCAAGAAGGACATCCTTATCGAGGATGAAACAATGCCTCTTGCGATTCCCAAAGTTCCATCAAGGCACGTCTGATTGGGCAGAGGCGGCGCGTCGTGCCGCCTCATCCACATGAGTTGGTTGAGCTATCTAGCGCCAATTTCGACGAGCACCATGGCAAAGGAAACACTGATTAGAACACCCGTGCATAAGGTCAACGCCGCACGATACGATAGCGATTGCCAGGACGCGTTGGCAGCGCATCTTGACGATCTGCTTGATCAAGCCGAAACCGCCGGCTGGGAGCGGAGCCGCGCAGCCTCTGCGTTGATGTATCTGCGGATTCCGACGTGAAGCCGGCCGCCATTCCGATCAAACACCGGCCGCCATTCCGGTATGAAGCCGGCCACCATTCCAACCAAAGACCGGCCGGTTTTCGGCACTGAAGATTACCTCCTGGGTCAGCAACTTTGGCATCAATTACCTCGCGATGAACGAGGACATTTTGATGCCGGCAAAGAGAAGGCTGACCATGAGACAGTTGAGACAAATGCTTCGGCTTGCCGGAAGCGGGACCAGCTCCCGCGAGATTGCGGTCGTGCTGGGAATAGCACGCAGTACGGTGCAGGATAATCTGCGGCGCGCAGCGGCAATCGGGTTGAGCTGGCCCCTGCCAGGCGAGCTGACCGATGACGCACTTGAGAACAAACTCTTCGCTCGCAATGCGTCAAACAAGGCACGCGGCGGCGCGCAGAGCCGAACTGGGCCGATCTTGCCGTCGAGCTCAAGAAGCCGGGCGTCACGCTCCTCATCTTGTGGGAGGAGTATCGAGGAAGTCATCCCGACGGATATGGCTATAGCCGGTTCTGCGAGCTCTTTCGCAGCTTCGAACAGCGGCTTTCGCCGACGATGCGCCAAGAACACGCCGCCGGCGACAAGGTCTTCGTGGACTATTCCGGCAAGAAGATCCCGATCGTTGATCGCGACACCGGCGAGCTCCGTGAGGCGGAGATCTTCGTGGCAGTGCTGGGTGCCTCCAGCTTCACCTATGCCGAAGCAACATGGACCCAGACACTGCCTGATTGGATTGGTTCACACGTCAGGATGTTTCGTTTCTTTGATGGCGTTCCCCGACTGATCGTCCCCGACAATCTGAAGTCGGGTGTCAGCCGCGCCAGCTTCTACGATCCCGAGATCAATCGCAGCTACGGCATGATGGCATCCCATTATGGCGTCGGCGTCCTTCCGGCACGGCCGCGACGACCGAAGGACAAATCGAAAGTCGAGAACGGCGTGCGTTTCGCCCAGTCATGCATTCTGGGGCGGCTGCGCAACCAAACCTTCTTCTCGCTGGCCGAGGCCAATGCCGCCATTCGCCAGGCACTCGATCGCATCAATGATCACGTCATGCGTCGGCTGGGCGTCAGTCGCCGGCAATTGTTTGAGAGCGTCGAGCGTGCCGCGCTCGCAAGCCTTCCGAGCAAAGACTACGAATTCGCCGAGTGGCGTTTGGCCCGCGTCTCGACGGATTACCACGTCGAGTTCAAGACCTTCTTTTATTCCGTACCGCACAGCCTCATTCGCCAGCAAGTCGATCTGAGAGCAACGGCACGCACCATCGAGATCTTTCACCGCGGCAAGCGCATTGCCGTCCATCAGCGCCGCTATGGCGGCCCTCGTCATGGGACGGATCCAGATCATATGCCCAGCTCCCACCGGCGATATGCCGAGTGGACGCCGGATCGTTTCCGTCGCTGGGCCGCATCCGTCGGGCCCGAGACGGAAGGCTTGGTTGTCGCAATCCTCGCCAGCCGCCCACATCCTGAACAAGGCTTTCGGACATGCCTGGGTGTCCTTCGCCTGTTTCGCGATATCCCACGCGATCGCGCCGAGGTCGTGTCAGCCCGTGCTGTCGAGATCGGTGGGCTGAACTGCAAGAGCATCGCCTCGCTTATCGCCAATCACAAGGCCGCAAGGCATTCCACCGAACCGACCGCCATCGTCGATCACGCCAATCTGCGTGGCCCTGATTACTTCCATTGAGGAGACACACCAATGCTCATCCATCCAACCATCGACATGCTGCGCGAACTCGGCCTTCATGGCATGGCCAGCGCCTTCCAGGAGCTCGACGCACAATCCGAAGCACGCGGCCTCGAGCATGGAGAATGGCTTGCCGTGCTGCTCGAGCGCGAGGCCACCATGCGCCGCCAGAAGCGTTTCGAAGCCCGCGCCAGGGCTGCCAAACTTCGCCATGACGCACAGATCGAGAATGCCGACTTTCGTGCCGCACGCGGTCTTGATCGCAATCTGTTCATGACGCTCGCCGGCTGCGACTGGATCAGAAAGCATCACAGTCTTCTCATCACCGGGCCGGCGGGCGTCGGCAAGAGCTGGCTGGCCTGTGCGCTTGGCCACAAAGCTTGCCGAGAGGATTTCTCCGTCGCCTATCACCGCGTTCCCCGGCTGTTTGCAACACTTGCCCTCGCGAGAGGCGACGGACGTTATGGCCGGATCCTCAAGCAACTCGCCAAAACCGACCTGCTCGTTCTCGATGACTGGGGACCGGAAAAACTCAATGATGACCAGCGGCGTGATGTGCTTGAGATCATTGAAGACCGCTACGAACGCCGATCGACAATCGTCACCAGTCAGTTGCCCCTGGATCGCTGGTACGAGATCATTGCAAACCCAACTCTGGCCGATGCCATCCTGGACCGCCTCGTTCACAACGCCTATCGCATCGATCTCACCGGTGAAAGCATGCGAAAACAGCGCTCGCCAAGAGCCTCTGAAACAGCGCAAGCTTGACCTGAAACGAAACCCAACCCAAACATCAACGAGACCCAGGATCAGTCCGAAAAATGGCCGGCTTCAAATCGGAACACCGGCCGGAATGAAATCGGAATGACTGGCCGGCTTCAAATCGGAATCGATGGCCGGCTTCGTCGGAATACGCAATGTATCTGGCTGCAAAGAGACTCCGCGTCCCCTGATCACCGAGCGGCAGCTTTACGTGGCGGGTCGGCCGGCGCGGCATGCGAGCACAGCCGGGTAGAGCCAACGGAACCATTTTCTGTTGCGTCCGTTGGGGCGTTTGAAGGGAACATTCCACAGATGGTTGATGACCAGGGGAGGCCACAGGCTGCGACCGACGGCCTCGTTGGCCGTCTGGTCAGAGAATCCGGCATAACGGAAGCACAAGCCCTCGATCTCATCACTCTTTTGGGGCGCGACTGGGCATCGCTCATTCGCGAAGCCCGCTTTCTGACTGCAAAACTGTAGACGTGCGCTGGCCGCACACTCCAGCCGGCGGATGAGAGACAACTCGCTTAGGCCGACAGATCACAAGTGGCTAACCTCGGGCAGTTGGACGTTCGCCTCATCGCGAGCGATGCGCCACGGCCTGAAAAGTCGGGCCCAGCGAATGGCTGAGTATCAACTCAAGTCTGAAAGCAGGACGAGGCCCCGCGCGGTGCGCGAGTTCTTGGCTTCTCTTGCCACATTTTTAGCTCGGGCTTCCATTGCGGTGCCCTGCGCGAAGCGGAACGTCGGTGACGAGCTCGATCGAAATCTACAATTGCCTCGCTATCCATGTGGCAATGCCTTATGGACAACAATGCAAAATCCCAAATTCACTCAGCCCGTGAGCGTTCGGGCTGGCACCCAAGACCTCGAGACAGTCATCACCGACGTCTATGAATGCTCGTCATTTCTGCTTCGGAAGTGGCCGGGCAAGCGTGGGCCGTCGCATCGCGCCGCGCTCCAGGCTTGCCACGACGCCAGCGCGAACAAAAAGCCCATATCGAGCGTTCGGCGGGCGTTCGCCTTGGCGGCGCGCGAGGCTGGTATTCTGGTCGGGCAGTAACGGACCGGTTTGCCGAGCAATAAGGTTACCGGGCCAAAGGACATGAAAAGAACGACCGTCTTCGTCAGGTCGTTGGCAGACAGGTCAAAGGACGTCCCCATGTCACACTCGTCACGGGCATTCTACACAAGTTCGAACGGCGACCGCTGGCTGGTCGTCAAGGTCGGCGAACGCGACGAGATTTTCGTAAGGCATGAGCCAAACCGGGCCTCGGGCGGTCAACCTTCGGTGGTTGACATCGAGACGTTCATGGCCTGCAGACCTGGCTCACCTGAAGGCAAAGCCTTGATCGATCTGCTCGACCAACTGCGCAGCGAACAGGACCGGGAGGGCATGGATAGGCTAGGCGATCGATAGATAGCCAACCTACTAGGGCGTCGGCATACCTGCGCCGTACCGATCACGTCTTCCGCCCACCCCTTCGCGCCGCCTCCGGCTTGATTCTGATACGCAACGTTCCGCCCTCCGGGCGGTCGATTTCGAACGCGTTCGTCTTGCGGACGAGATCGCTCAGCTTGCGAAAGCCGAAGGTGCGCGGATCGAAGTCGGAAGCCAGATTAGCAAGCTGCGTGCCGACCGCACCGAGCGGAACCCAGCCATCCTCGCTTTCCATCTGCGCGATGATCTTCCGGATGATCGGCACGGACGCTGAGGGCGGCTGCAATGGCTTCATGCTCGATGGGGCCTCGGGCTCGTTCGCGGGCGCGGACGGCAGCAGGTTCTCGGCATAGACAAATCGCCGGCATGCCTGGCGGAAACTCTCGGGTGTCTTCTGCTCGCCAAAGCCGAACACGTCGATGCCCTGCTCGCGGATACGGGCGGCCAGTCGGGTAAAATCGCTGTCGGAGGAAACCAGGCAGAAACCGTCGAACCGACCACTATGGAGCAGATCCATCGCGTCGATGACAAGCGTGATGTCGGAGGCGTTCTTGCCTGTCGTGTAGGCGAACTGCTGCTGGGGTATGATTGCGTGCTTCGAAAGAACCTCGGCCCACGCTTTCGAGCGCGAACTCGAAAAATCGCCGTAGATGCGACGCACGCTGGCCTCGCCAATCTTGGCGATCTCCTCGAACAGCCCATCGGCGATCTTGGCCGAGGCATTGTCGGCATCGATCAGAACGGCAAGTCGTGGCGAGCGCGGTTCGGACGGCATCATAGTCTTTCCTTTAGCGCTGTTCGCGCCACCTGAAGTTCTTGCTCTCAATGTCAATGATATCGCCGCAGCTCGGGCATTCCATCTCGGTGTGGGTTCGAATCCAGCCGACGAGGATCTTTGCCTGATGATGGCACCGGGGGCATTCTACGTCGATTTCGAAGCTGTCGGTCTCGCGCTGCGTCATCGCCATGCCTAAGCTTTCGTCAGCAGCGGGCTCTCGCTGTTCTTTCCGCTCTATGGATAAAGGTTTCTCCTTCGCAGCTTTCCCGGCAAGCTTGGCTTCTTTCTTGGCCGCTTTGGCCTTGTCTCGTTGACTGCGCTCGTATCGATAGTTCGGCTTCATCGCCATTCGAACTCTCCTATCTGGTAGCTCCGCAGGCCGAATGCTGGCTGGAGGATCGCTACCCGGCCAGCGCGCGGATTCAAACCGCGCACCCGCTGTCGCCAGTTCAGTAGATTTCTACCATGCGGTTGTAGCTGATCCCGCCCCCGCAAGCGCGGCGAGGAATGCGGCACTCGCGTCATCGGCAGCACCATCTTCGGCGCAGCGCTTCATTGCGTCGGTCCAAGCGAAGCTGTCGTTTCCTGGCCAATGGTCAAACAGGAAATCCGAGGCCTGTGCAACGGACTCAATCAGAGTGAAACCGATCGGACCGGCGATATAGACAACCACGGGAACCCGGAATTTTTTGCCAGCCATCGCGCACCCTACGCCCGGTTGCATGGAAAGACGAGCATGGCAGGGGCGTATTGTTTCACCTGCCTCGAGCGCTGCTACCTGAAATCGGCGGCGGTCAAAGTGTAGGAGTCGCGGCGGTGGCGGGCATAGACCTTGCCTGCCACCTGCTGGATGGAGGTACGCAAGCCATCGAATGCCGAAAGATAGGCCGTCTCTACGCTAGCCTTCCCACCCAGGACAATGCCGTCTTTGGCCAGAGCCGCGGCCTCGATGAAGAAACGGATTTGAAACATGCCGTCATGACCGATGAAGTAGACGCCGTTGCGCTCCTGATCAAAGTTTCGGCTGGGGTTCGGGAATGCGAGCGTCATGACTGGTCTGCCGGTTTCTCGGGCGCAACGAAGAACCGCGCGGCGATCCTCTCCTTGCGGCGCTCACTGCTGCAAAAGTTGAGGCACAGCATGCTTTTCGTCGCCTCCGAACGGCTGAGCCCGATCATGGAGGCGCCGTTCACATGGGCTGGAATGCCCGTGAAGACGTGATAGACGGTCCAGGAACGATCGGCTTCGACGCGACGGCCATATTGGTGGTCCCCAAAGCAGCATGCCTGCGCGCCGCCTGCATTTTCCTCGCGGGGATAAGGCCAGGCGTCGCGAGCGGCATCGGTGCGATGGTCGCTGGCGTTCATGATGTCGGCCCTTTGTCTATGTCCGCCTGCGCGGCGATGATGCTGGAATAGATCGTCGCGCCGTCGGCGTCGGCGATGGCGACGGCATCCGGCCACTGCGGCATGTTCAGCGTTCTTGCCAGAAGCCGCGCAATCTCGATCGCCGCGTCGAGGTCGGCGGCGTCCACGGTCTCACGGCCGAGGACGGCGTGCGCGTCGTCGGCAACGCGCGTGCGATAGAATTCGATCATGACCTTCATAGGAGTCCGTCTCGCGCAAACATCTGCCGTCAGCCCTTGCTCTTGCTTTGAGCGTGGGGGCCGCCGGTACCTTTGATTTGGCCGAACGCACTCTCAGACTTGACCGGAATCTTTTCCTGCTTCGGCTTCCTGATCTCTCGGTTCGGGTGCTTCTGTCCCTTGACCATGTCCGAACGTCCTTTCGATGAGCATTATGCCGCCGTCCGACACCTCGTCGACCGGTTCCAGCCTGTCCTCCGTCACCATCCGCTCGTGTGGTTCGGCGTCGCTGCGGATGCGGTTTTGCGGCGAGTTTCCCCTCGGCGGCAGGGTACGGTTGACATGGTAGATTTCACCGGTCTTCGGACCAACGCCGGGACCGCCTTTAAGCCGGACCGCCTGTCCGATGTCAAAAAGCCGTGTCGGGGCTCCGTGCTGGATTGGTCGTGCATTGCGTTGCATGAGGGTTGTCATGATTGCCTCCCGTCCTTGTCGAGCGCGGCCTCGAGCGAGACCGCTTCGATCGGCACCATTTGCTGCGTGGATCCCCTCGCGGAGATCGCAGGCAGGTAAATGAAAGTTGCCACGCGGCGCCATGCGGTGCGGGAAGCCCCTTCGAGAGATTCCTCGTCGAGATCGACGCGATACTCTCCGGCTGGCTGCGGCGCATCGAAGCCCGGCAGCATAAACGCCACATTGAAGCGAACGACGGTCGGCGTGGTGCGAGCGGTCACTTTGCGGCTTTCTGCGGAAATGCGCGCATGCGCCTTCGCTTAGCGAACCGGCAAAACAGTGTTCGGATACCGCCAGCACATCCGTGGTCAGCGCCGGCATCATTTCAGGGTTCGAACGAAGCGAGATGCCGCGCCGGGAGCGGCGCAATGCATTCACTGTCGAAAATTCGGAGGCGGATGGCGAGGCTTCATGATCACGAAAGCCACCTCGACCAAATCAACGAATTTTATATATGCGCCCCAATTGCGCTGCGAACAAGACGGCGATGGCGTTTTTTATTGGTTAAATAAAAATTCGAACACCGAGGTCAAAAAAAAAATCAGCAAAAATTCTCCTCATCCAACGCGATATTTTACACGCCTCGCAATTATTGAGGCAGACAATTTTGCCGACCTGGCGAATAATTTCGGTTCTCCTATCTATCGCGAGGCAAGCAGTCTATAGAAGGATATGCGCACCCGTTCAGCTACACGAAAGAAGCTGCCGTCGAAGCTTGGTCGCCCGACGGTCGCGCCAACCGTGAAGCCTGGCATTTTGGGCACATCCGGAGTCTCGTCCAAGCGCGAACCGCATCGCGCTTTCGGCAAGCTTGGCACCAAGACGCCGCTCGCTGTCGCGACGGGGCTCATTAGCGCGAACGCGATAATGGGGACGCGCGTGAGGTCGGCGCTCCCTTCATATGGTCCACTCGCCTTGAAGGTGTGTGTCGCGTTCTGGATTGCCGCTGTGCTGGCCTCGGTTTTTGTCATCATAAAAGCCTGAGGCGGTCGACATTCGTCGAGACGCGAAAACGAGAAGGATGCGAACATGGCAAACCGCTACGCGCTTCGGATGGACGAGCCGAACAGCTGGACCGTTTTCGACGTCTTCACCGGCCAACCTGCCGAGTTTGAGAAAAAGATGATGATCGGCATCAAGACGCGCCGGGCGGAAAAGATCGTTGGTGAACTGAACACTCAGGACGCCAAGCGGCGGGAAGAGACCGGCCGGGAAACCTGATTGCGGCAAGGCCGATTTTGCGGGTCAGCGCTCCTGGCCCGATCATGTGGAGCAATCGCCGAATGTCGACTGCCTCCTGCAGTCATTTCACTTGAAGGGATAAGACCCATGAGAACCATGAAAACACCTGATGCCCCGCCCGTCGTGATCGTGGCGGTCGCGAAGTCATCCAAGATTATCTCAGCTCGGCTCACGATCAGAACCGACGAAGCAGCCAGGCGCAGGATCGCTGACACCGACGGCACTCTAAGGCGGGCACGCGAACTCGCGGAACGCAACCGCCTGATTTGAACCCAACCGTCCGTTGCTAAGCGTCTCGAGGACGTCGTTGCCACGCTTCTAGCTGGGGAGTGAAAAGGCGACGGCCACATAGGATCCGACCGTTTGTCCATTCAGACGATGGCTGCCGGCCAAGCAGTGCTTCAGCTTGAAATTTGATCGGCGCATCCCCAGGCTCGGACTGCTGGCGCTACCTGCGGGGATCAACCAGCAATTCGGTCTCGACCAGCATCCGCTCACCGTGCTCTATGCATGCTCTCGTGTGAGTGGGCACCTGCCCATCGCTTGCGGGCGGATGCGGGTAGCTTTCTGCAATGGCACGGTCTTGTCTTGGGGCATGATGGCGCTCCGATCTTTGCATGACGGGAGCCCGCTACAGTCTCTCAGCCGCCAACGTCCTTGGTAAGTTGTCGGCGATAGCCGAGTTATACGGCGACGTGCAGATTGGGCAAGGAGACTGCTGCTAGCCAAGCCATGGATATTGGCGAAAGGCATGGCGGCGGGGCCGCCGGTCTGGAGGAACATCTGTCCCGTAGGGGCGCGCCTATTGGGATCGAATTGATCGTCGCTACCGGCAGCTACGGTTCGCGATTGGCACCCCCCATTCTTTCCTTGCAGCGTTGGGTCCAGAAGCCTACGCTCTACCAATCGTCAGCAGCGATCTAAGGGACGTCGGCGGCTGAGAGACTGTAGCGGGCTCCCGTCTGCAAAAGATCGGAGTCGGCGAGTGCCTTCCGAGGACAATGACCTTCTCCCGACCCGATGCGGTGACGAGCAACTCCTCGGAGCACTGCGTATAATAGCCCGCCAATATCGAGGCGGATCAGCCAAATTAGGGCAAATGTTGGTTGGGGTGACGCTTCAGACCGCGATAGAGGAATATGATCGCCGTCCAGTAGACATGAACCTTTTTCAATGGCTACAGGCCATAATGCAGCAGCATTTGAATTGATCGAAGGGCAAGGCGGACTAAGCGGTCGAAAACCGCGGCTACCATATGATACTGTGACGCACGGCTTGGCGTTCGGGATATCCGCTTCCAGACCGCAGCGACGCCGGCTTCAATGACCGACATCTGCCATTCAGAGAAGCTAGATGCGATCGTCGAGTGGCTGGATCAGATTCTTGAATCAACTTTGGCGAACAGCTTCGCAACCCATTGGAGAATAACGATTATGTTAGTCGCTGAGGACGTATCAAGACCGTTGATTTTGTTGAGTTTTTCTTGCATCAAGATCAAATAACTCCCGCACCGTTCCGCATGGCTTCCGCGACCGACCTCGTCCAGTCGAATTTCACTGGCCTACGCGCGCCCAGGAGAAGCCCTGAACTGAAGTCAGGGACCGCGCCCAGAAACAGGCAGCTTTTGATCAGCCCCGGCCAGTGGCGAAAAATCGGACTTGGCCAGCACAAATGCCTGCCGCGCCTGTTCGGTTGTCATCTGGCCGGCGATCGCGGCGTTGCAGCTTCTCACCGCGCAACTGTCTACCGGTCCCCGACGGGCCTTAGGCCATTGATTCAAGAACACGAGCGCCTCCCGTACCGAGTTGATGTCGTGGATCACGTCGTTGGTCTTAACCTGGACGGGGGCAAGGAAAGCCAGAACCGTCATTGTTACCTCCCTGTGATTGCAGGTTGATTCAGCTCCCATGAGGCGGCTCTTTTGTTTGGGTCTGTCGGACGGCTAGCTAGCCGTTCACGGAAAGCTTTCGAACGTTGGGTCGAGGCCGCACGGGTGGATCGGCCTGCACGACATAGTCCAGTTGCTGTTTCTCAGCGAAGGCCACTGCTCCTTCGCGGGTGGGAAAATCCAGTTGCACGTGGGTAAGTGTGTCGCCCCCGCCGCAATAGCCCATCAGATGATCGATGACGGTCGGAGTTCGGCGTTCGAACTCAAGGCGCCAGGGCCGGCACGTAACCCGCGCCGATGTGGTGACTGGGCGGCTAGGCCGAAATATCCGTGCCGATTTGTGGGCCGCTGGAGCCGGGGTGTTGAGACCGCCATCGAACAGTTGGATTTCCTCGCCCTGCCAGGACCTTAAGGCGATGCGGCTCGATTGTGTGGTTCCTGTGAGTATCTCCGTCATTTGACGTTCCTCGCCATCTGCGAGGACCGGGGCTCATCGAGCCCCGGTCTTGCTTCGCGACCGTCATTTGTTGCCGTTGATTGCAATGCGCTTGGCGTTTGCCTGCGCCTTTTTGGTCTTCGGCAGTGTCACAGTGAGCACACCGTTCTTGAACGTCGCCGCCACCTTGTCGTCTTCAACCTCACGACCGAGACTAAAGCGCCGCTCAAAACGCCCATAATAGCGTTCGCTGAACTGGCGGTCCTTGTCCTCGGTCTCTGCTTTCTTCTCGCCGCGAAGCGTCAGAACACCATCATCCAGCATGACCTCGACGTCGTTTTCATCGAGGCCCGGGATTTCGGCTGTCACCCGGATTTCCTTGTCGGTTTCCGAGAACTCCACGCTTGGCCAAGTGCCGTTGAGAGGTGCCATGCGGCCCAGGACCGAAGGCGTATCAAAACCGCGGAACACCTCGTCGAATAGCCGGTTGACATTGCGGTGCAACGACAGGAACGGATCCATGTCGTCACCGCGATAAATGCTCGGTGCCTGCTGGCTGCCGCCGCGGCTCCAGGGAATCAAGTCACGTACGCTCATTTGTCCTTCTCCTTTCCGTTTTATGGTCGCACCCAGACCCCACCCACGACAGGACGGGGCGTCTGCTGCAGGCCGACCGCCAAAGATCAGGCCGCCGCGCTTTCAATGCGCTTGGACGCCGCCTTCTTGTCGGTCTCGACATTGATCGCGATGCGGCGCGGCTTCATCTCCTCGGGAATTTCTTTCTTGAGGTCGATGATCAGCAGACCGTTTTCGAGCTTTGCCCCGACAATGGTCACATGATCGGCTAGTTCGAAGCGGCGCGCGAACGACCTCAACGCCAGGCCATGATGGAGGTACTGAACCTCGTCGTTCTCTGTCTTGGCGCCCTCGATCACGAGCATATTTGGCTCATGCGTGATCGTAAGCTCGTCTTCACCGAAACCGGCGACCGCGAGGACAATGCGGTAGGAATCTTCGCCGAGCTTGGCGATATCGTAGGGCGGCCAGTTGTCCGCGTTCTGCGGCGGGCTGGCGTTTTCGAGCAGGTTGAAGATGCGGTCAAAGCCGATGCTCGACCGATAGAAGGGGGAAAAGTCCAGGTTCGTTCTCATAACTACATCCTCCTTGGAGCAACATAGATACGAGGGAACGCCAAGAAGCATGGCGCTCCCTGACACATCAGCCCCTTATGCGGCGACCGACGAGAATGAGTTGGGAATTGACTTCCGCAGCGTCAAGAGGAACCACCAAGGCAGTTTCTCGACCGCCTTCGAATGGCCGGTGGCAAGCGCTCCATCGAATACCCATCTGCTTCGCTGGTATTTCGAACGGAGGAAAAAGGATGACCATGACACGCCAAGACGTTGTCTCGGTCCTCGGACTCGTGGACAACGCGACGATTGCGGAAATCATCGCGTCCGGTGCCACGCTTGAGGAGTTGAGAGAGGCATGGGCCTGGGCCTTTGGTGATGAGCCGTTGATGAGCCAGGGACGACCGCTGCCGGGGAACACGGGTGGCAACGCTAATCGACCTGATCGAGCCCGACGACGAAGCCGACCTGGTGGATCCGGCCCAAGGGGACTCGGGCGCCGGCTATTGAATGGTGAAGATGCCGTCTATGACTTGCCATTCAGGCAGGCGCACTCATTAGTGCGATCCGCTTGGTAAATTGTCTGTGCCGAAGAAGTCATCCGAAATGTATGAACAGGCAATGATAAGGGGCTGGGCTTTCCCGCGCCCGTTGCCCCGGTGACGCGCCGCTCTGATGCTGCGGCAGTAGATTACCGCCGCAGTGAATTTAGCCGTCCAATTGGCGCGATCACAGTTTCCAGGAAATTGGACGCCTCGTTTCTGGGAGAACCCGTCGCGCGAAATCCAGAATGGCGCCGCGACCCCTGCAATGCTCGTTCGTCTGTTCCCCAAATCCAGTGGAACTGACCGATCCGGGCGCATCGTTTTTTGGCGTTTTGGCTGCTGCACAACGCCATCAGCATCAACAAAGAGGGCTTTGCTGCAACCGTCTTGGCCACTAGCCTGATGGCGGTGACCTGGCGGACCCGGCCTGGGCCCGGCTATTGAATGGTGAAGATGCCGTCCGCCGCCTTCCAGTCGGAAGGCCGGATCAAGCGGTGATGGGCGACGCGCACGGAATGGAGCGCGCCTTCGAGTTCGCGCTCCCAGTAATCCAGAAACCCCTTAAGGGTCGGGAATTCCGGTGCAAGATCGTATTCCTGCCAGACGTAGAGCTGCAAAAGGCTTGGATGATCGGGAAGGTGGTAGTGGATCTCCGCGGTTGTGAGACCGTAGCCCTCCATCTGCAGCTGGAATTCCCTGCTGACCATGCTTCTCTCCTATCGCGCGCGTTCAGGCATCAAGTCTTTGCGGGCGATCCCGGGCCTGCTGTTCCTTGAAGTCACAGCCTACCTCGCCGCGACTATCGTCCAGGCAGCGAAGTGCATCCATGACCGCGTCAAACGTCACGGAGCTCGCGGCACCCGGTGGCTTACGCAGCGCAGGCATGGATTCGACAGCACAGGCATCCGACGCCCATGAGGCAAGAATGGCGCGCTTTTCCTGAATGTCGAGCGTACGGTGGCCCACCACCTCATCGGGGTGATTAAAGTGCCGCGCCGGGAACAGCAGGCGGTCAAGCGAAGGATCAGAGGTTTCAGGGGCGATCGAGGGGATGTTTTTCGACAAGGTTCGTTCCATCGATGGTCTCCGTTTCCTGACAATCTCCTTGGCATGGTTGTCTACTTGGGACTCCAATCGCAAAAAATTTCGTGGAGTTCGGATCGAATTTCAAGACCTGCAAATCGCGCGCCCCAGCGAAAATAGCTTCATGAATTCATGTCCCTAGCACTCTTGAATGCAGAGTGCCAAAATTTTTCCAGCGACCCCTTGAAACTCGAAAATTCCAAAACTAGCTCGATATGCGCGCGATGCCTGAACAAGGGTCGCGGCGCCCCGCACCGGCCCGACATTGCCGGTCCGGTGTGGAGGAACCTCAAAAATCTGTTTGTCCTGAAGGAGAACGATATGACGTTCCGTCCATTGCATGACCGTATCCTGGTCCGCCGCATCGAAGCCGAGGAGAAGACGGCCGGCGGCATCATCATTCCCGACACTGCCAGGGAGAAGCCGCAGCAGGGCGAGGTGATTGCCGTTGGCCCGGGCGCCCGCGACGAGAGCGGCAGGCTCACCCCGCTCGACGTCAAGATCGGCGACCGCATCCTGTTTGGCAAGTGGTCCGGCACTGAGATCAAGCTCAACGGCGAGGACCTGGTCATCATGAAGGAAAGCGACGTGATGGGCGTGATCGAGGAGACCGCGGCGGTCAAGAAGGCCGCCTGACCGAGGCTGTGGTCCAACCGCAATCCGGTCAAAGAAACTGCCTATTGAAGGAGTGATCCAATGGCTGCCAAGGAAGTGAAATTCCATTCCGACGCCCGCGATAAGATGCTGCGCGGCGTCAACATCCTCGCCGATGCGGTGAAGGTCACGCTCGGCCCCAAAGGCCGCAACGTCGTCATCGACAAGTCGTTCGGCGCCCCGCGCATCACCAAGGACGGCGTCACCGTCGCCAAGGAGATCGAACTCGAGGACAAGTTCGAGAACATGGGCGCGCTGATGGTGCGCGAGGTTGCCTCGAAAACCAGCGACATCGCCGGCGACGGCACCACGACTGCGACCGTTCTCGCCCAGGCCATCGTCAAGGAAGGGGCCAAGGCCGTTGCCTCGGGCATGAATCCGATGGATCTGAAACGCGGCATCGACAAAGCCGTCGAGGCTGTCGTCCAGGAGTTGAAGACCAACGCCCGCAAGGTGACCAGGAATGACGAGATTGCCCAGGTCGGCACGATTTCGGCCAATGGCGATGCCGAAATCGGCCGATTCCTGGCCGAAGCGATGCAGAAGGTTGGCAACGAAGGCGTCATCACGGTCGAGGAAGCAAAGACCGCCGAAACCGAGTTGGAAGTCGTCGAAGGCATGCAGTTCGACCGCGGCTATCTCAGCCCGTATTTCATCACCAACCAGGACAAGATGCGCGTCGAGCTGGAAGAGCCTTATGTTCTGATCCACGAGAAGAAGCTCTCAAATCTGCAGGCTCTGCTCCCGGTGCTGGAAGCCGTAGTGCAGTCCAGCAAACCCCTGCTGATCATCGCGGAAGATGTCGAGGGCGAGGCGCTGGCGACGCTTGTGGTCAACAAGCTGCGCGGCGGCTTGAAGGTTGCGGCCGTCAAGGCGCCGGGCTTCGGCGACCGCCGCAAGGCGATGCTGGAGGATATTGCCATCCTCACTGGCGGCACCGCGATCTCGGAAGATCTCGGCATCAAGTTGGAGAACGTGACGCTGCAGATGCTCGGTCGCGCCAAGAAGGTGGTGATCGAAAAGGAGAACACTACCATCGTCGACGGCGCCGGCTCGAAGAGCGAGATCCAGGGGCGGGTCACGCAGATCAAAGCGCAGATCGAGGAAACCGCGTCCGACTACGATCGCGAGAAGTTGCAGGAGCGGCTGGCCAAACTCGCCGGCGGCGTCGCGGTGATCCGCGTCGGTGGCTCGACCGAGGTCGAGGTCAAGGAACGCAAGGACCGCGTCGACGATGCCATGCACGCGACCCGCGCTGCGGTCGAGGAAGGCGTCTTGCCAGGTGGCGGCGTGGCCCTGCTGCGGGCCGCCAAGGCTCTGGACAGGTTGCAGGCCGAGAATGAGGACCAGAAGCACGGTATCGAGATCGTGCGTCGCGCAATCGAGGCCCCGGTGCGGCAGATCGCCGAGAACGCCGGTGCAGAAGGCTCGATCATCGTCGGCAAGCTTCGCGAGAAACCGGAATTCGGTTACGGCTGGAATGCACAGACTAATGCCTTCGGCGACCTATACAAGGAAGGCGTCATCGATCCGGTGAAGGTGGTGCGGACCGCGCTCCAGGACGCGGCATCGGTTGCCGGCCTGCTGGTGACAACGGAAGCGATGGTTGCCGAGAAGCCGAAGAAGGAACCCGCGGCTCCGGCGATGCCGGGTGGCGGCATGGACTTCTGATGGGTAACGACACTCCTGACAGATGGGCACAGCAATGAATATGTTGAACTTAAACGCAATCCCTTCGCCGTCACGCGCGGCCACCGATCTGAGCTACGAAGCCGACCTGAAGGTCGCGCTCGACCCGGTGCTGGACGATTTGCTCGACAGAACCGAGGCTGCGGGTTGGGACCGGCGCAAAGCGGCATATACGATAATGTTTCTGGCCGCTCGCAAGCTCACGGACACCAAACCGAGCCCAGAAATCGCACCTTCAGTGAGTTGATGCCCGCCGCGCCCTGAAGGGGCCCGGCGGCTCTGGCATTCGAACTGGTTCAGGCCGGCACGAAATGACGGATCGGACAACGGGGTCCGGTCCACCAAGGCAGACCCGATAGCCAGCCGGCCGCGCCGAGAGGAGCAATCTACGTTTCGGGGCCGAAAAATGACTGTGCGATCGTCAAGTTACATCGGCGTGCTCGCCGCATTCTATCTCGCGCTTACACCAATGCCGGCGTACCCGGCCGCAGCCGAGCCCGTCGTCAACGCCACTACCCAACGACCGCTGCCGGACGTCCTTGAACAGGTGACGCCTGCGGTGGTCAATATTGCCGTAACCTCGAAATCGCCTGGGCAAACCAATCCGCTCTACAACGATCCCTTCTTCCGGCGCTACTTCAACACGCCTGAAGCACGGCCCAGGCTGAGCGCCGGTTCCGGCGTCATTGTCGATGCCGAAAAGGGTCTTATCCTGACCAACCATCACGTCGTCGCCGATGCCAGTGAGATTTCGGTAACGCTCAAGGATCGCCGCCATTTTAAAGCGGAACTTGTCGGCAGCGATCAGGCGACCGACATCGCCGTGCTCAGAATCAAGGCAAGCAGGCTAGCGGCGCTTCCTTTCGGTAACTCCGATACACTTCGCGTGGGCGACACTGTTGTGGCGATCGGCAATCCCTTCGGCCTTGGCCAGACAGTGACCTCAGGAATTGTCAGCGCGCTCGGCCGCAGCGGCATCAACATCGAAGGCTATGAGGATTTTATCCAGACCGATGCCTCGATCAACCCCGGCAATTCCGGCGGGGCGCTTGTAACTGCCGATGGAAAGCTGGTCGGCATAAACACTGCGATCATAGCGCCGGCCGGCGGCAATGTTGGCATAGGCTTTGCAGTTCCGATCGCGATGGTGTCATCGGTGATGAGGCAACTGATCGACCGTGGCGAAGTGCGCCGCGGCCGCATCGGCGTTGCTGTACAGGACCTCACGCCAGACCTCGCGGATGCACTCAACCTCACCGACAGTTCGGGCGCCGTCGTCGGTAGCGTCGAAGACGGTTCTCCAGCCGCCAGTGCTGGCCTCCAGGCCGGCGATGTGATTGTGAGCGTCGACAGGCACCCGATCTCCGGCTCAGCCGATCTGAGAAACCGAATCGGTTTGACACCGGTCGGATCCGACGTGGCCGTCGAATATCTGCGCGATGGCGCACGCAAGAGCCTGACTATCCGTGTCGCGCCAGAGAACGCGGCACTGTCCGCGCCAGCGCTGCCGGATCGTCTGGAAGGCGCGCAATTCGCGGACGCGGCCGGCAACGTGGTTGTCTCGCGCGTCGAGGAGGGCAGCGCCGCGGCCAGGGCAGGATTGCGCGCCGGCGACGTCATCGTTGCGATCAACCGGAAACCGGTTGCCACCGTGGCCGAGTTAACAGCCGCGTTGCGCGAGGCTAGCGGAACGATCGCCCTGGATCTGTTTCGCGGTGGAGAAAAGCTGTTCCTGGTGCTTCGCTAGGAGCCCTGTTGCTAGAGCACTTTAACACTAGGAGAAGGAGATGAGGAAATCTGTTCGATGGATCCTTGTCGCTGGGATCAAAGAGTCACTCGTCGTGTGTTCATCGAGGGCGTCGAGCGTCACTTCGACGGATTTGATATCATTCAGGCCAAGAACAAGGGACGAACAGGTGGCAAACGGCTTTTTGTGCCGATCACACCGATGCTGTCTGAGATCCTGGATGCGGCCGACAGGCGGGGCGAGACTGTCCTGGTCAACGGCTACGGGGACCCATTCTCCGGCAAGTCGCTGACTGGAATGATGGCACATTCGTGCAAGCTTGCCGGCCTGCCCAAGGGCCCGACCTTGCACGGGCTGAGGAAGTCGCTCGGCATTTATCTCGCCGAGGCAGAGGCGTCGACGAGACAGCTCATGGACGTACTGGGCACGACGACATCGATCATGCGGAACTCTATTCGCTCGAGGCATCACAGGTTCGGCTGGCGGTACAGGGTATGGATCGAGTCGTGCGTCTGGTCACGCGCAAGCCGATGCTTGGCGAACCTGTTGGCGAACCTCCCTATAAATCCTTGATAAATAACGATAATGGTGGGCCCGGAGGACGCGCTCAAATTGTTGATTTAATTTAGCTTTTCGCGGGCGAAAATCGAGAGCTTTCCCGTATCGTTTCGTATGGTTCCGCGGCTCATTTAGTTCGAACATCAGATTCTCTAACCAATCTGTCAGACGCCCTCTTGCCTCCATCGTGTCACCAACTGGCGCATTGGCGAACGGCCGAAATGGGGCCGCAAGCAGAATGGCAGCATTCCGCCTTCGCGACGGCGCATTCAGAAGTTCACACCTGCCTCCGCAAAATACCACCGTTGCCGCCAAATCACTTTAGATTCAAGCGGGAACGCGATCCGACAGAAAGCGGCGCCAGCCGCCGAATGACGAGATGTCAGAAGCGCCCAGCAAACCCACGGATTCCACCAGAAAGCCTTTGGCGGTGCTGCCGTCGTCAAGCTCTATACTGCCAATGCCCAGCGGCGGCGGGATGGCGGCTACAAAGTGGCCGAAAGCGTCGGCAGGCAGCCGCCAGACCTCTACCTCGATCGCAGTGCCGCCGTTCCCCACACGGACGAGTCCCGGCTTGGGCGTGGCCTGGCCCGCAAGCTCATAAAGCTTGTATGAAGGGGCCGTCCTCATCGCCCGGCAGAACTGGGCGCCGGCATCTTTGAGCTGGCCATTGAGCGGCATTCCCGAGAGGTGAGCGCCGACCACCACCAATTCGATCGTGCCGTCTTCGGCCGATGCGCCGACAGGTCGGGCGTTCGGTTGCCGCCAGCCGGTCGCGCCGAGGGCGAGACCGCTCGCGGCATGGAGATCGCGCGCGACGGACGCCACAAGGCCGTCCATTCCGGCGGTCGCGAGCAGCGTCACGCTCATCGGCAGGCCGTCATCGCGCGTGCCGGCCGGCACGGCGATGCCGCACATGTCGAGCAGGTTGACGAAATTGGTGTAGGTGCCGAGCCGGCTGTTGGTCTCGACCGGATCGGCGAGCACCGCGGCGGTGGTGTAATGCGTCGGAGCGGTCGGCACGCAGAACAGGTCGACCGAGGCGACGACCGGGGCGAGCTTCGCCTTGTAGGCCTGCAAGGCATAGAGGCCGCGAAAGGCGTCCGCCGCCGACAGACTTCTGGCGCCGCCGATGATCGTGCGCGTCACCGAATGCATGGCGGTTTCGTTGGCTTCCATGAAATCGCGGATCGCGGCATAGCGTTCGGCCACCCAGGCGCCCTCGTAGAGCAGGTTGGCGGTGGCGTAGAAATCGCCGAACGGGATTTCGACCAGCCGGCAGCCGAGCCGCGACAGCATGGCAAGCGAGGCCTCGAAGCCGGCCTGCATCGCCGCATCGCCGAAGAATTTCAGGTCGGCTTTCGCCGGAACGCCTACGCTCAGCACCGGCGGGCGCGCGGCGAGCGGCTGGACAGCGACGCCGCGCGAATAGGCATCGGCGGCATCGCGCGCCGCTGCGACCGAGAATACCGCATAGGCGTCATCGACGGTCAGCGCGAACACCGACACGCAGTCCAGCGTGCGGCAGGCCGGCACGACGCCGGCCGTCGACAACGCACCGACGGTCGGCTTCAGCCCGACGATGTTGTTGAGGCCGGCCGGAATGCGGCCGGAGCCGGCGGTGTCGGTGCCGAGCGCGAAAGAGATGATGCCGCGCGCCGTTGCCACCGCCGACCCCGAGGAGGAACCGCCCGGCACCAGCTCAGCGTCGATGGCGTTACGCGGGATCGGCCAGGGCGTGCGCACGCCGACGAGGCCGGTGGCGAACTGGTCGAGATTGGTCTTGCCGACGACGAGCGCGCCGGCGGCCTTGAGCCGCGCCACCACCGTGGCGTCCCTGTCGGGCCAGTAGGTGTATTCGGCGCAGGCCGCCGTCGTCGGCATGCCGGCGACGTCGATGTTGTCCTTGACGGCGAAGGGAACACCCCACAGCGGTTTTGCTATTGCGTCGAACGGGCCGAGCGCTTCGGCCGCGGCAAGCAGATCCGCTCTGGCGGCGAGATGGATGAAGATGCCCGGATCATCAGCCGTCTCGATGCGGGTATGAATCGTCGCGACCACATCGCCAACGCCGACGCCGTCCCGGTAAGCGGCGTGCAGGCTTGCTATGTCGAAGTGGACATCACTCATTTCGTCTCCCCCAGAATGATCACCGGCAGGTCCCATTGGATCAGCACGACACAGCCGTCCTTCGTCCACACCGAATGCTCGGTCCCGACCGGATTGAGGATCACGCTGCCGGCAGGATAGTCGCCGTTCTCGTCGCTCTGGGTGCCTTCCAGCACGACGATGGTCTCCAGCCCGACATGGCGGTGGCGCGGCACGCCTGCGCCGGGCCGGTATTTCAGGATCGCGACCGACGGCTCGACCGGCCCGCTCTTGAGGAGCCAGTGCACGCTGATGCCGTCGCGAAAATGCTCGAACGCCAGATCGCGCCAGCCACCATCGAGCAGGCCGGCAAAAGCGAGATTAGGCATTGGCAATTCCCTCGAGCACCTGGTCGGTTGTCGCCGTCCAGCCGACGATGGCGCCCTGCGCCCTGATCATAGCGATCGCCGCCGCCTTGAACTCGGGAAAATAACTTTCCGTCGCGTCCTCGGCGAGCAGGCACTCATAGCCGCGATCGTTGGCCTCGCGCATCGTCGTCTGCACGCAGACCTCGGTGGTGACGCCGGCAAAGACCAGCTGCTCGGCGCCGAGCCTTTTCAGGTCATCGCCGAAGGAGGTTGCATAGAAGGCGCCCTTGCCCGGCTTCTCGATGACGATCTCGCCGGGCAGCGGCGCAAGTTCGTCGAGGATCGCCGTGCCCGGCTCGCCGGCTATCAGCACCCGACCCATCGGGCCGACATCGCCGATACGGATCGACGGATTGCCGCGATTGCGCTTGGCCGGCGGCAGGTCGGAAAGGTCCGGCCGGTGGCACTCCATGGTGTGGATCACCGGCAGGCCGGCGGCGCGAAAGCCCTCGATCAGCTTCTTCACTGTCGGCACGATCGCCACCACCCGGCTGACGTCGTTGCCGAGACTGGCGCCGAAGCCGCCGGGCTCGGCGAAGTCTCGCTGCATGTCGATGACGACCAGCGCCATGGTCCGCGGCTTGAAGGCGAACGGAAATGGCTGCGCTGCGATTTCCGCCATCAGTGATGTCCCGCCATGTGCTCGCCGATGGTCTGGACACTGGCCTGCGCGATCGGCGTCTCGTAGACTAGGACGCCGTCCGACATGACGAAGATGCGGTCTGAAAGCTCGAGCAGTTCGTCGAGATCCTCCGACATCAGAAGCACGGCGGCACCCGCATTGCGCGCCTTCATGATGCGGGCGCGGATCTCGGCCACGGCCGAGAAGTCGAGGCCGAAGCACGGGTTGGAGACGATCAGCAGATCGACTTCGCCGGTGAGCTCGCGGGCAAGCACGGCGCGCTGCACATTGCCGCCCGACAGCGAGGCGATGGGCGACGATAGCGATGCGGTCTTGACCTTGAACTGCTCGACCAGCCTGGCGCTGAAGGATTTGATGGTGCCTGCGCTGATCCAGCTAACCGGCTTGCCGTTGCTGTCGATGTCGAAGGTGCGGAACGAGATGTTCTCGGCCACCGTCATCTTCGGCGCGCAGGCGTTCTTCAGCGGCTCTTCCGGGATAAGGCGGACGTTGAGCGCACGCGCCTCGGCGCGCGTCGCCGCATAGGCGGTGCCGCGCACCATGACGTCGCCGGCATCGCGGGGGCGCTGCCCGGCCAGCACTTCGAGGAATTCCTTCTGGCCGTTGCCGGAAATGCCGGCGATCCCGACGATCTCGCCGGAGCGCACGCCGAGATCCTCGATCCGGATCGACTTCAGCCCGGTGCGGTCAGGCGCCTTCAGCGACCTGATCTTCAGAACCGTCTCGGCATCGGCCCTGGGCGCTGCGCGGCTGTCGAGCGCTGCGATCGGCTGATCACCGATCATCATCGCCGCCATGACTTTGCGGTCGAGGTCGGCGACTCGGCCGGTGCCGGTCAGCCGACCCTTGCGCAGCAGACTGACGTCGTCGGCAAAGGCCGTGACCTCATGGAATTTATGCGAGATCATCAGCACGGTCAGGTCGCCCGCTTTTGTCATGGCACGCACAAGGCCAAGCACCTCCTGCGCCTCGCCGGGGGTGAGCACTGAGGTCGGCTCGTCCAGAACCAAGAAGGAGCGGCCGAGATAGAGCTGCTTGATGATCTCCAGCTTCTGCTTCTCGCCGGCCGCAAGCTCGGCCACCTTGACGTCGAGCGGCAGTTTGAACGGCATGCGATCCATGAACACGGCAAGGTCGCCGCGCTCCTTGCGCCAGTCGATCACGCCGGGCACCGTCTCGCGCGAAATAACCAGGTTTTCCGCGCCGGTCAGCGACGGCACGAGGGTGAAGTGCTGGTAGACCATGCCGAGGCCGAGCGCCGATGCGTCCCTGGGGCTGGCGATCGCCACCTCGCGGCCGTCGACCAGGATCTCGCCGCCGGTCGGGCGATAAAAGCCCATCATGCATTTGACCAGCGTCGACTTGCCGGCGCCGTTCTCGCCGAGCAGTGCGTGGAACGATCCGGCCGGCATCTTGATGGAGACATCGCCCAGCGCCGTGAAGGCGCCGAAACGCATGGTCATGCCAATGGTCTCGACCCCGACGGCCTTGCCAGTGATCGCGCTCATCCTGGTTTCCTCACGGCAGCTGAGCGACGAAGGACGCCGCGTTCGACACCGCGCCGAAGACGCCGCCCTGCATCTTGATCATCTTGATCGCGGCGAGATGATTGCCGTGGTCGGTCGCACCGCAGCAATCCTCCAGCATCACGCATTCGAAGCCGCGGTCGTTGGCCTCGCGCATGGTGGTGTGGACGCAGACATCGGTGGTGATGCCGGTGAGCACGATATTTTCGATACCGCGCTGGTTGAGGATCAGTTCCAGGTCGGTGGCGCAGAACGAGCCCTTGCCCGGCTTGTCGATGATCGGCTCGCCCTCGGCCGGATAGAGGTCGGGAATGATATCCCAGCCCGGCTCGCCGCGCACCAGGATGCGTCCGCATGGGCCGGGGTCGCCAATGCCGGCATTGATGCGGCGCGAGCGCCAGCGTTTGTTGGCGGGCAGGTCGGCGAGGTCGGGACGATGCCCTTCGCGCGTGTGGATGATGGTGTAGCCTTTCGCGCGCATAGCCGACAGCACCGCCTTGATCGGCTCGATCGGCGCGCGCACCAGCGAGAGGTCATAGCCCATATGGTCGACATAGCCGCCCGGTCCGCAGAAATCCGTCTGCATGTCGATGATGATCAACGCCGTGTTGTCGGGGCGAAGTTCGCCATTGTAGGGCCATGGATACGGGTCGGCGTCGATATAGCGCTGGGTGATTTCGGCTCTGGCGTTCATGGGCAGAAACTCCAGTTATTTGGTGATCGACAATTCGCCCGGCGCACCGGTAAGCGAACGGGTCGGCGACGAGGTGGCGATCATGATGATCAAGGTGAGGATGTAGGGCGCGGCGTAGAACAGGTAGTAGCCTTGCGTGACGCCGACCGACTGCAGCGCCGGCCCGAGCGCTCCGGCGCCGCCGAACAAAAGGGCGGCGGCAAAGCAGCCGAGAGGATTCCAGCGTGCGAAAATAACCAGCGCCACCGCCATCAGCCCCTGCCCCGACGAGATGCGCTCGGTCCAGCTGCCGGGATAGTAGAGCGACAGATAGGCGCCGCCGATGCCAGCCAGCGCGCCGCCGACGCCGGTGGCCACGAGGCGCACCGTATTCGGGTTGAGGCCCATGGCGCGCGCGGCGTCGGAACTGTCGCCGACGACGCGCACGATGAGGCCGGCGCGGGTGTTGCGGAAGGCCCACCACAGGACGAGCGAAAGTGCCGCCCCGATCAGGAACAGCACGTTGACGTCGAGTGCCGCCTGCACCTGCGGAATGTCGGACCAGGCGCCGAAGGCAATGGCCGGAAGGTTGGGCGCCTTCGGCTTGATGAACGGCTTGCCGAAGAAGAAGGCGAGCCCCGAACCGAACAGCATCAGCGCGATGCCGATGGCGATATCGTTGACCTTCGGGAATTTGCAGATCCAGCCATGGAACAGGCCGAAGCAAAGGCCGGCAGCCGCGGCGGCCAATAGACCGAGCCACGGCGAGCCGGTCATGACCGCGACCGCATATGCGGTCATGGCGCCGAAGACGAGCGTGCCTTCCAAGCCCAGATTGATGCGGCCTGACCGCTCGGTGATGGCCTCGCCGAGCGAAACGAAGATGAAGGGCGTCGACACGCGGATGGCGCCGCCGAGGATGGCAAGCGGCACGCCCCAGAGGCCGATGTCGGTGGCGCCCATCAGGAGGTCCTCTGCCAAAGGTCGGGATTGAAGGCCTTGAAGCGACCGTAGAAAGTTTCGCTGAACAGGATGACGATGAACAGCATGCCTTGCAGCACCAGCACGGTGGCGTCGGGCAGGTCCATGCGGCGCTGGATCAGCCCGCCGGACGCGTCGATACCGCCAAGCAGGATGGCGACGGGGATGATGGCCAGCGGATTGTGGCGGGCGAGGAAGGCGACGAGGATGCCGGTGTAGCCATAGCCGGCGGCGAGCGAGCTGTTGGCGCTGCCTTGCACGGCAGCAACTTCCAGCATGCCGGCAAGACCGGCAAAGCCGCCGGCAAGCGCGGTAAAGCCGACGATGAGCGGTCCGACAGCCAATCCCTGCACCTGCGCTGCCCTGACATTGCCGCCGGCGATGCGGGCGGCAAAGCCCCAGCGGGTCTTTTCGATTAGCACCCAGGAGAGCACGCAGGCCACGACGCCGACGGCGAGCCCCCAATGCACCTCCATGCCCGGAATGTTGCCGATGCGGTAAATGTTGGCCAGCGGCTGCGTCGAGGGCTTGTTGAGCGAGGCCGGGTCGCGCAGCGGCCCTTCCACCAGCTGGTTCATCAGGGCGATGGCGATATAGGCCATCAGCAGGCTGGAGATGGTTTCGTTGACAGCCCGGTAGTGGCGCAGCGCGCCGACGGCACCGATCCAGATGCCGCCGGCGGCCAGGCCCGCCACGCCCATGGCAAGAATGACGATGAAGGAAGGTGCGCCGCCCAGCGCCACGCCGATGGCAGCGGCGGCGACGCCACCGAGCACGATGGCGCCCTCGCCGCCGATGACGACGAGGCCGAGCCGCGCCGGCAGTGCCACGCAGAGCGCCGCGAGCAAGAGCGGTGCAGCGCGCGACAGCGAGTTCTGGATGGAGAACCACGAGCCGAAGCCGCCGCGCCACATTGTCTCATAGAGCTGGACCGGCGACTTGCCGACGAGCGCAATGAACAGGCTGAACAGGAGCATGCCGACGACCAGCGCCGCGAGCGGAATAACGAAAGCCTCTGCCCGCCTGGCGATCCATTCCAGCGCCGCCGGATATCCCCTGGCGCCGAGCATCGCCGGCGTGCCGGCACCTGCCACCGTGTCTGTCATCTTGCCGCCTCCGTCCGGGTCAGGCGGTCGAGCCGACTACGCCCTCGACGAGATAATCCATGCTTTCGAGCTCGATGGCGGTCTCCACGAAGGCCTGGCCTTCCGTCGCCACGACCGCGCCCTTGTTGCTTTTCAGCGGGCCCTTGATGACGGAGAAGCCGCCCTTCATCATTTCGGCCAGGGTGGCGTCGAATTGCTTGCGGGCCGCCTCGTTGACGGCGGGACCGAGCGGGCTCATCTTGACGAAGGCGTCGGCCAGGCCGCCGCGGGTGAAGTTGGGCAGCGGCTTGCCGGCGATGAGATCGTCGACAAACATCTTGTAGACCTTGGCCCAGTTCCACTCCGCGCCGGTCAGGTATTTTTCCGGCGCCAGCGGACTCTGGTTGGCGTGATAGCCGCAGACGAAGGCGCCGCGTCCGGCGGCCGTCTCGACCACCACCTTGGGGCTGTCGACATGGCAGGTGACGACGTCGGCGCCCTGGTCGACCAGCGCGTTGGTGGCCTCAGCCTCCTTCACCGCCAGTGACCATTCGCCGGTGAAGATGACCTGGCAGGTGATCGCCGGGTCGACCGAGCGCGCGCCGAGCAGGAAGGAATTGATGTTGAGCAGGACCTGCGGGATCGGCTTGGCGGCGACGAAGCCGAGTTTCTTCGACTTGGTGGTGTGGCCGGCGACGACGCCGTTGAGGTACTGGCCCATGCCGATATAGCCGAAATAGGAGCCGGCATTCATCGGGTGCTTGTCCTTGTTCCACATGCCGCCGCAATGGCGGAACTGCACGTCGGGGAATTTCGCGCACATGGCCAGCATGTGCGGATCGAAATAGCCGAACGAGGTCGGGAAGATCAGCGAGGCGCCGTCGAGATTGATCATCGATTCCATCGTCTTTTGCACGTCGACCGTCTCGGGAACGTTTTCTTCCTCGACGATGGAAATGCCTTCGATGGATTTCAGGGTCGCCGCGCCTTCGGCATGCGCCTGGTTGTAGCCGTAGTCGTCCTTCGGGCCGACATAGATGAAGCCGACGGTCGCGGCGGCGGCGCGCGCCGCGCGGATCGGAAACGCTGCTGAGGCCAGGCCGAGCGCCGCTCCGGCGGCGGAGGTCTTGAGCAGGTCGCGGCGGCTAAGCATGAATCTCTCGGTCATCGAATGCTCCCCTTTCTTGGACCCTGGCAGGGTCGGTTAACATGTTGTCAAGAAAGTGCATGCAATCGCTGTGCCAGTTCCTTTTTCTGATTTTCTGTAATAAAATCAACAGATGAATTTAGCAGGCCTGCATAAACCAAAGGCAAGTGCATGCACTTTTTGCCTGAAAAGCGATCAATTTGACACTGAGGTCAAAATCTAGGCATACAGGGATACGGCCTTGAGTCGAAATAGCCCGTGGGCCGTCCACCTTGCGGGTCGCCCGCAATAAACTGGGCGGGAGGAGACGTGTCGGGAAAGCGCAGCTTGGTCAGGTCGGGCACGACCGTGGATCAGATGGTGCGGGCGATCGCGGACCGCATCGTCACGGGCTATCTGCACCCCGGCGAAAAGCTCGACGAGGGCTCGCTCGCCGCCCGCTTCGACGTCTCGCGCACGCCGGTCCGGGAGGCGCTCGGCCAGCTGAGCGCCATGGGACTGGTCGAAAGGCGGCCCAATAGAGGCGCCATCGTCGCCGTCATCACGCAGGAGCATCTCGCCTCGATGTTCGAGAGCATGGCCGAGCTAGAAGCGATCTGCGCCCGCTTCTCGGCCGAACGCATGACCGGCGCAGAGCGTCGCTCGCTGGAGATGGAGCATCAGGCGTCGGCGCGACTGGTGCAGCTCGGCGCCGAGGAGGACTACGAGTATTTCAACACCGACTTCCACAGCCGGCTTTATCGTGGTGCCCACAACACGCATATCCATGATTTGACGGTGACGACCCGCAGCCGGCTGGCGCCGTTCCGGCGCGCGCAATTCATGCTGCCGGGCCGACTGGCCAAGTCCTGGCAGGAGCATGACATGATCGTCACCGCGATCATGCGCGGCGACGGCGTGGGCGCGGGTAAGGCCGCGCGAGATCATGTCTCTATCGTCAGCGAGGCGAGCGCGGTGTTCGCGGCCGATGATCGCAAGCCAACTCGGCGGGACGTGGCCTGAAAATTTCCGGACAGTCCGAGTCTCCGCGAACGATGTCTGCTTCCAGGCGGTGATCACTCCAACGACCGTGGTGGGGCGCAAAGCTGCCGACGGCGCGATTCGGAACGATCGCCCGCTTCAGGTCAAGGTCCGCCGAATTGCACGCCATTTTCGCCGATTACCGTACAGATTGCCCAAAGGTCTTTCGAAGCCCATGCTGTTGGGCTACGTCTGACGGCGTCATCAACTAGATCGAGGAATTGACGAACGGGCCAAAACCCATTCACCCAGAAGACAAACATTTACTCGACAACGCTCAATTCAAACTCAAAGAATTTGGCGTAACGTATTGATATTTAGTAGCTGGTGGGCCCGGAGGGTCATCGTTTTCTATAGGAAATCAAGAGGTTAGCGGACGGTTCGCCAACCCATTTTCCTCGTATTCTCTCGTATGGCCTGGCGAACCTAAAGACCGGGAGGACGACTAGAAGGATGTCGATGAATGCGTGTTAATCGAGCGTCTGAGCGCGGCTGCTTGGGGGCCGAATTCGACGTTTCGATTGGTAGATCGGCACATCTCGTCCAAAATAGTCTCCCAGCGCTGTGTGGTCGTGCCGAAGATGACGGCGGCTATTCTCGGCTCAGACTCAATTTGAGAACCGAAACACCCTGCCCATTTTGTTAGGCATCATGAAAATCTCCTCCGCCCGGGAGAAGCCGGCGTCCGTGCCCATGCCGAGCCATGTGCCGACCGTCTCCGGGAAATCGGCAAGAAGCATGTGCCTTTCCATCGAAGCAAATTCCTCATCTGAAACTGCCGACCATTCGTCACGCAGCAAAGAAAATCGTGCCAGCCAGGATAAGCGCTCCTCTCCTTCGAACAGCGCCGGCTCCCAAATGATAAACAGGCCCTTCCCGCCCAGAGAGCGGCGGGCGTCCCGCATCAGCTGTGCCTTGCCCGTGGCAGGTAGGTGGTGCAGCGACATGCCGATCCAGATTACATCGACAGGCTCAGACCATTCCGCCATGGCCTGGGCGAAATCATTGCACCGCAACTCGACCGGACATGGCAGACCGTCGAGCTCTTGTGCCGCCATTCGCAGAGATGCCTCAGACAAGTCGATGCCGACATAATTTCCGATCGCCGTCGTCTTCAGCATTGCGGCGGAGGCGCTGGCATCTCCACAGGCAATGTCGAGAAACCGGAATGACGCCGGTGCATGCTCGACAAGCAGATCGCGAAGGACGCCGTAGACCTCGCGATGGAACATGAGATTCGCGCCTACGATCTTGCGATAGGTTTGCAGTTCCTTGTTGAACATGTCCTGGGAGCCAAAAGCGTCGTCGCCTGCCCTGACCAGCATTGTGTCGTTCGAGGAACCTGCCATGACGTCCTCCCAATAGATGCGGCTATGACCGTGACTCAGAGATTGGAATTCTGGCGCTGCGTCCCCAGTGCATGCAGATGCAGCGCGCGAAACACCGCCGTGTGGCCTGGCGTGACGACACCCAACTGCATTCCCAGTTGATGCATGCGCCCGGAAAGCCACGCGACCTCGATGGGTCTCCCACGTTCGAGGTCATTTGCCATTGAGGATTTCACATGCGGAGGAAACGCGGACCACCTGGTCTCGACGCGGCCCGGGAACCCGTCGGCCATTGGGTGGCCGGCCGCTGCGGCTACCGCCATCCCCTCATCCCTCAACTGTTCAATGAATATGCGTGCTTCCGGATCGGCCAGGATCGGACCGATGCCGGAGCGCATCAGCGATGTTCCTCCCGAGAAGGCGCAAAGCGTTACAAACTTCTCCCAAAGCACTTCGTCGATGTCTGCGACTGGTTTGAGCTCGAGCCCGATGGCGCGATCACACAACTCCCGCAATTGCTCGATGACGGGATCATTTTGGCCGCCGACCAGGATTTGCGGCAGCCCGCCGGAATGAACGACCTCGCCCGGCTTGCTGATGAAGCCGGAAAGGTAGGTGGCGCCGCCGATCACGCGGTCGCGCGGCAGGTGACGACAAAGAATTTCGACGCTGTCGATGCCGTTTTGCAGCGTAACGATGCGCGTGTTGGCGCCTACGAGGGGTGCGATGGATGCAGCCGCCTCCTCGCTGTCGTAGAGCTTGACAGCGAAAATCACCAGATCGACGGGTCCGATATCAACCGCCGCTTTGCTAGCGGACACAGGCGCAAGAACAAAGCTGCCGAGGTCGCTCTGGATACTCAGACCAGTCTGGAGCATTGCCGCGAGGTGCGCTCCGCGAGCAATGAAGCTCACGTTGCCCCCAACCTGGGCTAGCCTGGCGCCAATATATCCGCCAATGCCGCCCGCTCCCATCATTGCGATCCGCATGCCGTCCCCTCGACGTCAGCTGTCGCCATCAACCCGCCAAGCGTTGCTGACCGATTGGTGAGCCCAAAACGAATATTAGCAGTTTCTTCAGTGACGAACCAGTTGGCAGGTGATTATTCCAGGCCTGCATTTCGTAGGCCTTCGATATATCTGGCACGGTCCTCTGACCGTATCAATGGGTGGTATTTCTCGACCCAGTCGATGCTGAGATTCGGCTGCAGCCGTTTGCATTCGACTAGTCCTTGACGTGCGATTTCCAGATCACCGGCCAGTCCTGCGGCTGCTGTGAGTGTGCGCCAAGCGGTTCCAAAATTTGGTCTCATCAGTACAGCCCGACGTTCAGCTCTTACCGCTTCGGCGTAGCGGCCGGCGACCAGATGGCAAAGACCCTCCACCGAAAGATTCGCTGCTTGGGTTTGATCAAGGGGACTCAGTCGTCGTGCGATTTCGAGCTGGCGGAGGCCATCTTCGGCAAGCCCCGCATAGCCGTAGGCTACCCCCAAGATTATGTGGACGAATGCAAAGTTCGGGTTGCGCTGCAGTGCCTCGTTCAGTTCCTCCACTGCCGGCCCAAATCGTCTCGAAAACGCGGATATGTAACCTGCCGCGAAATGGGCCCATGGGTCGTCGGGATCGAGGTCTATCGCACCTTGGGCAAGCGCGAGGGCACTAGATATGCCCGACTCAAACTCCAAATTGCCGGAAATTACACGGGTGGCGAAGGCCCACGCGAGTAGGCTGCGGGCGCGAGCGTAGTGGGGATCAAGCTCAATCGCTCGCTTCAGGAGGTTGATGCCAGTGTCCTCGTCCTGAATAACCCATGTCCAGATATAAGGCATTGCTCGGACAACGCAGCCCCACGCATCGAGACTCTCCGGCGTCTTACTTTGAAGGCGAAGGCGTTCAGCTGCGTAAATCTGCGGCTCTATCGCGGCGACAACGCTGTGAGTGATCTCGTCCTGCACTGCGAAAATATCAGAGGCGGGGCGGTCGTAGCGCTCTGCCCAGATGTGATTGCCGCTGGCCGCGTCAATAAGCTGGCCAGTTACCCGCAATCGCTCACCCGCCTTGCGAACGCTGCCTTCCAGTACATAGCGAACATTCAGCTCGCGCGCGACCTGACGGATATCTGGCGCCTTGCCTTTGTACGCGAAGGACGAATTGCGCGCGATAACGAAGAAGCCCCGCAGCTTGGATAAGGCGGTAATGATGTCCTCCGCGATCCCGTCGCCGAAGTATTCCTGTTCGGTGTCGCCGCTCATGTTCTGGAACGGGAGGACAGCAATCGACGGCTTGTCGGGCAGCGCCAGTTTTCCACCGGAGACGTCGGGCACTGTCGGCTCTTTTTCGGTGCCACTGTTTAAGGCCACGCGATAGGCTCGCACCGGCCGTGCAATGTTTTTGAGTTCCTGGTCGCCGATATCCTCGAAATCAACTTTGAGCTTATCGCGTACCTGTTCATACGCCGCACCCGACAGGCAAATACCGTTAGGTTGGGCGATACCTTGCAGACGGGCAGCAATGTTGACGCCGTCGCCCATCAGGTCGCCGTCGCTCTCCTCGACTACATCGCCAACATGTATTCCTATGCGAAACTCGATACGTCGATCAGGCGGCACCCCGGCGTTGCGTTCGAGCATGGCGTTCTGCACTTCGATAGCGCATCGGAGGGCATCGACCACGCTACGGAACTCGACAAGGGCTCCGTCACCGGTACGTTTCACCACGCGTCCGATGTGTACCGCGATGGTAGGATCAACCAGATCGCTGCGGAGCGCCCGCAGGCGCGCGAGAGTCCGATCTTCGTCCACGCCAGCCAGTCGGCTGTATCCGACGACGTCGGCGGCCAGGATCGCCGCAAGCTTGCGGGTCTCGCTCATTTGCCCCTCCTTCCCTATCCGACATATCACAGACTCAGGAGGGCTGCTCCATTTAGATCCGTTCGGCCTGGGGCCGCTTCGGGTCTGAAGTGCGACACAACCGGCGATGTGTGCTTCCAGGAGGGCCAAGGCCGGGCTGCCTGAGTGACAAGTATGCCGATCGTCTATACGCAACGGCGGCTGTCTGGCTAAACGCGACCACTAGCGAGGTCGCCCGTTATTGGCGCCGGCACTGCACGCTCGCATTCGAGGTAGGACTAGCTACGCTCGCCAGTCGAAGCGACCTATGGGAGAGCCGGGACACAAGCATGGAGCGACGCCTCACCGCAATCCTTGCCGCCGACGTCGTCGGCTACAGCCGCCTGATGGGAGCCGACGAGGTTGGCACGCTTGCCATCTGAAGAGGCTTCGCGCTGAAGTCATAGAGCCCAAGATCACAGAGTCGCACAGCATGCCAGCCAGGCTCGACGGGAGCATGATCGATATAGTGAACTGAAGCGGCCATGAATGACATGACGGCGAAATGATGCGCCTGTTTCAAGTGTCCCAGCTAAGTGTCTGATTGCCCGATGCGTAGAAAGCGCGCCCCACAGCTGACAACACCGCCTCCTCTGGAAGCGACCAAATTGCCGCGGCTCCAAACGATACGTTGGCCAGGAAGCCAAAATTCAACCTGGCGTGCTGGTCTTCAGAGGAAGCGGCTGATCGCCCAGGAGCACTCTGACAACGAAATCACGAGCATCTTGGGGGTCGAGGGAATGCTTTGCTATGAGGTCCCGACACTCGTTGACGATCTGATCGGCGTCTTGCATGACCTTGAGCTCTTTGTAGCGATCGTGCCGATGCAGCCCCAGCTTTCACCAACCACTTCGAGGATATTGATGATGCGGAATGGCCAATCGCGCTCGTGGGCACACAGTTCGCGATGATCGGAATGATAAACCGCAACCAACGCGTCGACACCCGCAGCACGCGCCGCTTCAAGTTCTCTCAGCTGCAACTCGCGTTTGAACTTTGGAAGCACACCGACATGTACGCTCTGCAGACCCACAGCCGGCTGGTTCAGATCGACAAGCGAGATTCCGGGAACCATCTTAAGGATTTCGGTGGCGGCCTCCACGATGCCCGCTACGCCAGGATGCTTGTGCAGCGCGACGCGCATCTCGAGCCTGTGCTGGAGATGCGGCTTTAACTGCGCCAGCCGCTGGCCGAGGAATCTTAGGAATGGGTTCATCTCGAACGGGCGGGAGCCGCGCTGTCGTTCTACGGTCGGCAGGATGGTTTCCGTGAATTGAACGTAGCAGGTCGGACACCAGGTGATTACCTGTCCCAACCTGGAGTGCGACAACTTCTCCATCGAGCTCGACCCCATGCGACCGCTCATCTCGGCATCACCGGACTTGAGCTGCACGATGCCGCAACAATGGCTGGGACCGCCCATGACCCGGTAACTGACGCCGAGCACATCCATGATATCGAGCGCAAGCAAGGCAATGTGCGGCGTCTTCAGCACATTGCAGCCGGTGTAAAACACGAAATCCGCCGGCTCGGCGGGCATGGATACCGACGCTGATTTTTGGCCGAGCCGTTCCAGGACTTCCGTCTCGAGTTGCAAGCGCGACAGCATCGTCACACCGCGGCTGACCTCGCGGTACCTCTCGACGGCTGTGATGCGTCTCTCAGTAAGCTCTTTGTCGGACTTCGCAACACCGAGGCGTGCCATTGCGAGGAGAAAGCGCGGATTGACGCCGTAATCGCACGCCTTGATACATTCTCCACTGAGCATGCAAGCGGCTGCCCATTTGCGGGACGCTTCCGGACCGCTGCCGTTTCGCACAAGATCGAGAACACCGCCGATGAGGTCTCCGCGCCTCGCATCCGAGATGCCGGCGGGCGCTACGCTTGGACAAACCTCAACGCACTTGCCACATCGCGTGCAAGCGTCAACCATATCCTGGACACGTTCGCCCAGAGCCGTCTCGAAGGATGTCTCGTTCACCGGGGGCATCGCGGGCTCCGAGCCTGCTGAAGAATGGGCCGTACGCGAGCATTGGCGGCTCGCAAATTAGCATAAGAACCGGCAATCTTGAAGGACAGGCTTTCGTCCTCCGCCGCACTCGCTCGACCGTGCAAAGTGAGGCCCGCGGCCTAATGGAAAGAACTTAAAGTACTCCAGCATGAAGTGCTGGATTCCACGACCGGCGTACGGGCAGAATAAAGATCACAATCACCTGAAGGAGGGCTTGCGTCGGCGGGCTTGCCGGAATGACGGGAGCCGGGTGGCAATCGCGGCCGCGTCATTATCCTTCAATCCGCAATGTCTGCTTTCCGGCGTCGTGCGTCTCACTCCTCGTTCCATTACAGTTAGTCTAGACGGGGCGCTTGCGTAGCATTTGACACAGCAAGTCCAGCGCCCTTTGCGCTGCGATGAGGTCCACGACTGGATATCTGGTTTCAAACGCGTCGATCACGGATCGTAGCCGCGTCTCGGCGTCGTTGACGCGACCTTGTCGCGCGAGAACTGGTGCTAGTTGCGTTGTGGCGCGAAGCTCGAAGAATCTCGCTTGCTGGCCGACGGGCAGTAGCAATCGCTGTTTCGAATAGGCGCGCGGCACCAGCTAAGTCACCATTGTCCGCGGCGATTTGGCCACGGAGCCGCATGCATTCTGGCCTAGACCGCACCTTTCACGCAGGGCGACCCGGCCAGCCTCTTCCCCTTAACAGCGACAGCCTGAGAGGTGCACCCCGAGTTTGTCTTCGCTGACCGCGAGATCGATGCCTTTTTTGGGGCGAGTTTAACGATTTGCATGCACTTGTTCTCCGCAGCGTCCTACCGGATCGGCGTCGCCTGGAACGCCTCTCGGAGCCACCGCCCGTGGCCCCACACCCACACTTGAGTAAATCGGATGGTCATCCGATACTCCTCTTGCCCCATGGAGAGCCTATTGCATTGGCTGCGGACGTGCTCGCGGAGAGCGCTTTCGCGGAGTGCATCCTGCTCTCCCTCAACAAGCAGTTCAGCCGTCGTCGTTGATGGTCGATGCCGAATGAGCAGTCGTCCTAGTGACTATATTAGTATTTGCTAATGGTGTATACCAAGAACTTCATCGACGGGTTTGAGGGCCGTCTGGTGCATCAGGGAGCAACCTACCGTAAGGCTTGTCTAGTAGGAGTGATCATCATGGTCACTGCGTTCGAGGCCAGCGCCGCTCTAGCCCACAGCCCCAACGGGAACTGGACGTATCCACCTGCCTGCTGCCATGGCGACCAAGTTAGCGGAGAGTGCGAAAAAATCCCAAGCCTGGCGGTGACGCCACGACCAGACGGCTACGTCATCATCCTGCGACCGGGCGACCACCGAAAAGTAACCCACCAGAACCGCTACTTCGTGCCTTACGACGCTGTTATCCCGTCAGGCGACGATAATTTCCACATCTGCCTGCATCCGACCGAAGAGGATGAGAATTGCTTCTTTGCGCCGGCAGATGCGATCTGAGCGTTTCTTCATCTTTGTCCTATTGAGCTTGTGCCGGGTGGCGCGAAAAAGCACGTCCATCTAAATCTCTGATAGGCTTGGTACTGCATGCGGGGAGTGATCGATCTGTAGAACGTCATCAGACGCTCACAAATGTGGTAGCGATCATCCGGTGAGGTCTGGACACGCTCTCTGGGTATAAACCACTCCGGCTCCTGTGGCTCGTTTAAGTAGAAGGGGCGTGGCCGCCGCACGAAATAGCCATCTTTTGTCATCCTGACTTCGCTCGGATCAATCGGGTGACAGTCCTTGCCTCCACAGCAGTCATACTGGAGAACTGGGTCCGTCTTACCAGTATACCAATCATGGGCCTCGGCATTGCCGAGCAGAGCGAGCCAGGCCGTTGCGAGATAGCAGTTTGACCGCGCCATGGAAAATCCCCTCGCAGCCGGCATATCACATTAGAGGTTTCTAATCTTCAGGCTGGAGGTCGCATCAGTCGCCGCAGAGGTCCGGCGGCGCCCTTACCAATTGCCTGATCGCTTCTGCCCTACGCTCATGAGCGCGCGAGAGGCGGATCGATCGAAGCTGTCGGCGCAGGCCGCTTCGACGTCAAATTTTGTCAAGCCAACGTCGCGTAAGTGGAAATTGGACAGCCGGCCAATCGAACGCTCAATCTCGCGGCGGGTTCGCCACTCATCAGTAAGGGCAAGCAGGCGTTCGAACGGATGGAGCACAGTCCCCCGCGAGCGCCGTGCGGTCTGGGCTAGCGGCGCTTGTGCCGCATTCTGCCTGATGGTCATGGTATCCTCCGTTGGTCGAGGTTGCGCGAAAGAAGATCACCATGACGGCAGAAGAGGGTAAGTCGCCAGCACAGCTTCGGAAGCGTTCAGCTTCAGATTGTGAACTGGCCTTAACCCTTCTGGAGGCCTAACTTGCGGCAGAGGAGCGTTCAGCCATGACGCGACGGCCTTACGGATTGCTCTGTCCGATCTCGCGCGCCTGCGAGTTCCTGGAGCCGCGCTGGACGATCCAAATCCTGACAGAGCTTTGGAACGGCTCGACCCGCTTCAACGACATTCGCAAGGGCGTAGGCAACATCTCGTCCGCCCTCTTGTCGAGGCGGCTCAAGGAGATGGAAGCGTTGGGCCTAGTCGAGCGCATCGAGGACGAGGCGTCGGGCACCATCGCCTATTTCCGCACCGAGAAGTCGATCAAGCTCGAGCCCGCGATGAACGCGCTGGCGGAATGGGCGCAATGCAACATCGAGGCGGAGGTCGCGCTCGCCGACGTGGATGTTTCCACCCTGATGTGGTTTGTGCGTCGAAAGATCGACCTCGCTGAGCTGCCGAGGCGACGTGCCGTCATCCGCTTCCATTTCCGCGACGATCCCCCGCCGAAGTACCCTCATTACTGGCTTGTGGTCGAGCCGGGCGCCAATGTGCCCGAGCTATGCTCGGCCGACCCGCGCCGGGACGTCGACCTTTACGTCGAGACCGGCGTTGTTTCGCTGGGGGCCATCCTGGAGGGCCGCTCAAGCATCGAGCGCGAGAAAGAAAGGGGCGGCCTTTTCCTGAGCGGCGACCCCGGCCTTGCCCGAAGCATGGACCGTTGGCTGCGAACCTCGGTCTATGCAGCACTCGAAGGAATCATCCCGCTTTCTTGAACCATACTGAGGTTGGGTGGTTTCGGCCCGGCACAAATCAAGCCGTCGAGTGTCATGTCAGAGTGGGTCACTGATCCCGCCTCGTCGACTGGACTCAATTCGTCTGCCATGGCGCAACCGCGACCTCCATAATCGCCGGCAAGGTCCGCTTTCAGGAAGCTGCGAAGTCGACCTCTACGGCCGAGATGAGGCGGCCGTCGAAATCAGATTTGCGGGCCTCGATCCGAGATCACGTGGATCAGCCATACTGACATTATGGCTAATTAAACGTCGTCTCCGGCCCAGTCCACAAAGCTCCCGCTAAGCGCCAATCCAGGATTGGCCCATAGCGCTCGATAGCCCAAGCCGGGCGACGAGTATGGCGAGTTCGGCCTGGCGGTGGGTGTTGGTCTTGGAAAATACCGCGCTGAGCTGGGTGCGGACCGTTTCGCGGCTAATACCAAGTGCAATTGCCGCGGCATTGATGCCGTCGCCCGAGGCGATCCGAGCGGCCAATCTGGCTTCGGCCGCAGTCAGGCCGAATGCAGCACTCAGGCGCAGTGCATCCGGGCGCGCCAGAGACCTCAGATCTGTCAGCAGGAGGATGGCGCAGCCGGTCGTGAACAGATCGCTGCCGAATGCGGTCAGCGGCATCACCTCCGCCAGAAGCCAAGGCCTTTCGCCGCGACAGATGACCACTGGTGCGGTAGGAGGAGATGCCTATCGCCGGCTACGCAGGCCGAGCGAGAGCTGCCGAAGCCGATTGTCGCTCGCTGGGTCTTTGGTCGCCGGGCGACCTCTGACAAGGTAGAAGTCCTCGCCAATCAGCTTCTATGCCATAAGATTCATGTCCTTTGCGCGACCCTCGGCGTTGAGCACCAGCGCGGCGCTTGCTCGTTCAAGCGACGAGAGTCCCGACGCGAGCTGAAACGCCGCGAACCGCTTCGCGAGCCTTACGATCCTGCCAAGATGCGGACCAACTGCTGCGAAACAGCGGGTTTCCTCAGGAACGAACCCGCCACGGCGCGCGCCACGATAAAGCGGCAGGCTCCAGCGATGCGCATCGACCATGAAGGGCGTTGACGCATACCAATCCCTTGCTCCCGGACGAGCAATTTCCTGGTAGTAGGGCAGCGTCCTGCGTTCCTCCTCCGTCGAGATCTGATTTTCGACTAGCGTGGTGTAGCCTGCCCGGCGAAATGCCGGTGCTCTCCTGGTGTGAGGATCCGGAGCATCGGCCTCATTGCGCAGCCACAATTCGTGGAATTCGGCGTGCTCGGAAGAGATAGGCATCTTCGGTAGCACCTCTTCGTCGTCTGAGAAGAAGGTGCAGCTTTCGGCTCCTAGCGACTCAGCAAGCAATTGCAGCGCGCGAGGCCACTTGGCTGGTGCCAGGACCGCATCGTAACAGGCCTCGATGGCCCGTTCAGTTCGCTCCGCCAATAGCATCGACCCATCTCGCGGTCGGGTAGGCAAGTTCAATAGCACGTCGCGCCCCGGAGCGACAGCATGCTGGATATCTGCCCATCCTGCCAGCAGAGACGCGCCCCCGGTTCACCCGTACAGGTGATGCGAGGCAAAGTCGCCTAGAGCATCCTCCTGTTCGACCGCCTATTGGAGGCCCAGGAACATGCCCCTTACCCCATGCATCGCTGACCGGGCGGAACCCGGACGGGCGAAAGGCAAGCTGTTTGCTGTATTGTTGAGTCTGGCAATGCCAACGCCGTCCACGGCGGGGCGGATTTCTTCTGTGGATCTAGAACTGATTCTTTGCGCGGATGTTTCGTCCTCAATGAGCGAGGGGGAACTGCATCTGCAGCGGGAAGGATATGTCAGCGCGCTGCGCGATCCCGTCGTGCTACGGTCAATCAAGTCCGGCCGACATGGCAAAATCGCCATAGCTTACGTCGAGTGGGCAGGCCCAAACTATCAGCGTGTCCTCGTGCCGTGGACCGTTCTCGACACGCCCGACGATGCGGCCGGCTTCGCCGGGGCCCTCCGGGTTCAGCCGATCGTCCGAGGACATGGCACCTCTATCACGGGAGCATTACTGGCGGCGGGCAAGCTGTTGGCAGGCTCGCCGATAGCTGACCGCATGGTCATCGATGTCTCCGGGGATGGAGCTAACAATTCAGGTTTGCCCCTTCAGCCGGTGCGCGACGCACTCATTGACTCCGGCGTCACCATCAACGGACTGCCGATTTCGTTGCACTCAGCAGACATACTCGACAGTTTCGGTCCCGGCTACGTCGAGCTGTATTATGAAAACTGCGTGATCGGCGGTTCGGGAGCCTTCATCGTCACTGTCGAAAAGACAGCCGACTTCGCAAAAGCGATCCGGAACAAGCTCGTGAATGGAATCGCCGGTTTTTCCGTCAGCGTGCAACCTGCAGCCTTTCAGATTCACTCGCGACGGAGCGTCGATTGCGTCTCAATCGGAGAAGCCCCTGGACGATAGGGAGCAACGTAAGATCGGCACCATTGCCGGTTGGCACGTTATGCTGACATTGTACGCCGCGCGACTATCGGGCACGGAAGGGCCGCTAAGGGGCCGCTGAACGAAACCCGCTGCGCGGGAGGGCGCGAACGGTTGAGGTAGAGGTCAAGAACCGGACGTCGCGCTCGCATTGAGGGTGGTTCGGCAGCGGCAGAGCATCACGGGCTTCTTCAACAAGGAGCCCGA
>NZ_SRUU01000118.1 GCF_004791585.1 Mesorhizobium sp. M1C.F.Ca.ET.210.01.1.1 | reverse complement strand
CGATTGCCGCGCGCTGCTGCATGCCGCCCGAAAGCTCGCGCGGGAACTTGCCGCCGAAACCATCGAGGCCGACGCGGTTCAGGAGGTGCGCGATCCAGGCGCGGTCGGGTTTTTCGCCCTTGATCTCGAAGGGAAAGCGGATGTTGGCGTCGAGATTGCGCCACGGCAAAAGGTTGGCTTCCTGGAAAACGATACCGATATCGGGATGCGGCCCGGTGATCGCCTTGCCGTCGAGCCGGATTTCGCCGCTGGTCAGGCTGTGCAAGCCCGACATTGACCACAGCAGCGTGGTCTTGCCACAGCCCGACGGGCCGACGATCGAGACGATTTCATTGGCCCTGACGTCGAGGCTGCAGCGGTCCAGCGCCAGGAGGTCGCCTGACGCCGTGTGATAGATCTTGGTCGCTGCCTGCAC
>NZ_SRUU01000117.1 GCF_004791585.1 Mesorhizobium sp. M1C.F.Ca.ET.210.01.1.1 | reverse complement strand
GCAGCATGCCAAAGAGGCTCCCAAGCCTCATGAGCTTCCCAGTAATACCCGTGGTTGAAAAGGTCGATTCCCCATCGGAACACGTTTGAACTGAGTGATTCCTCGACTGTAACAAGGGTGACCGGGTCGCTTTGATAACTGTGACACAACGGGTCGCGAACCGGATGTGGATGTTTGCGAGGCAGGTATGCGTAGCCCGGAAAATTCTTTTCAGGCAGCAGGCGAGGACGTGACATGGACCCAGCAATCATGAAAGCGCGTTGGTGGCAATTCCAGATAAAGCAATCGCTTGCGCCAGAGTGCCAGCGGTAAAGAAATATCTTGCGCTGCCCCGACAAAATGCGCTCATGGTGCCATTCCTCCATGGGCACGTGGGCCGGGAGGGCACCTCTAACACGACCGATAGACGGACCGGC
>NZ_SRUU01000116.1 GCF_004791585.1 Mesorhizobium sp. M1C.F.Ca.ET.210.01.1.1 | reverse complement strand
GCCGGTCGAGGGTGGCTATCGCTGGTGCAGTGATCCACGGTTGATGATGCCCACGGCGATCCGCCTCAGCGAGGGCCAGATCGACAACCTGCTGCAGGCGATCACCTGCCCGACGCAGGTGATCTACGCCACTCCCGCACAGCCCTACTATCCCGAACCGATGCGCAGCGATCGCCTGCGGCACCTGCGCGATGGACGGCTGGCGGTGTTTCCCGGCAACCACCACCTGCACATGGAAGATCCGGCGCGGGTCGCCGAAGTGATCCTGCGCTTCTTCAGCAACGACAACGCCGGCTGAGCGCAGGCGAGCACGCGCTTCACTCTGCGCGTTCGCGGCCGATACACCAGTTGCGGGCCCCTGCGCCCGCTGCACGCGGGCCCGGTCGGGCCTGCGGCGTGTGTCTGGTTTGGCAAGGAAGGCCG
>NZ_SRUU01000115.1 GCF_004791585.1 Mesorhizobium sp. M1C.F.Ca.ET.210.01.1.1 | reverse complement strand
TGGGCTGATCTCCACGGAAGTTGCGCCTTTTGGTGGCATCAAGCAATCTGGCCTTGGCCGCGAAGGGTCAAAATACGGAATCGATGATTATACAGAGATGAAATACGTGTGCCTGAGCGTGTGATCCCTTGATGCCAAAAACCTGGATCGGGGGTTCTCCAGAAACCGGTTGTGTTGCAACTCCAGCTTCTAAACCCCCGAACCTTTCTCAAGGCCCTCCGTCTCACATCTATCTGATCCCGGTCAGCATGAGGACATGGACATCATTTCCGAGATCGATCTCGAAATGCGGTTTTGGGGAGGGAACGAGGCCGTCGTCAGCCCCCATCTTCTTCGGCGTGACTGTCATTTGCCGCCTGCCCAAGTCTTAGGTCGCCGTTTGTTCCAAGGTCTGGCTTCTTCCAGATCTCGTGCGATACGGAC
>NZ_SRUU01000114.1 GCF_004791585.1 Mesorhizobium sp. M1C.F.Ca.ET.210.01.1.1 | reverse complement strand
CCTCGGCGCACAACGAGTTCGTCGACGGCCAGCACTACACCGAAGACTTCGATGTGGTCAGCGCCGACGGCACCCACACCTCGGTCCATATCGACATCCTCGGCACCAATGATGCGGCTGTGCTGTCGTCGGCCTCGGTCAACCTGACCGAGACCGATGACGCGGCCGACATCTCGACCAGCGGCGCGCTCACCATCTCGGACGTCGACAGCGACCCGCACTTCGTCGCCCAGGCTGGCACCGCCGGCACCTACGGCTCGTTCTCGATCGATGTCGACGGCAACTGGAGCTACACGGCGTCCTCGGCGCACAACGAGTTCGTCGACGGCCAGCACTACACCGAAGACTTCGATGTGGTCAGCGCCGACGGCACCCACACCTCGGTCCATATCGACATCCTCGGCACCAATGATGCGGCTGTGCTGTC
>NZ_SRUU01000113.1 GCF_004791585.1 Mesorhizobium sp. M1C.F.Ca.ET.210.01.1.1 | reverse complement strand
TGAACAGGCTCTCATGCAGATCGGTGAGGCCCGTATCGCCATTGCCGTGCCGCTGCCAGAAGTCCGGCGCGCAGACCGGCAGCACATCCCTCCACCACACCGGCGCGATGTGGCAGGCGATCGAAAATGCGGCGCGCACGGTTGCCCCCGGCGGTCTATTCTTCGTCGCGCTCTATTCGTCGAATGTCGTGAAGCCGTCCGGGCAATTCTGGCTCGACGTGAAACCGCGATACAACGGCGCCAACCCTCGCCAAAGGCGGTGGATGGAGTACTGGTACATCTGGCGCTTCGGGCTCGGTCGCAATCCACTTCAACTGCCCTTGCTCGTGAAGCAGATCTATCAAAAGAAAAAAGGTCGCGGCATGAGCTACATGACCGACATCCGCGACTGGCTGGGCGGCTGGCCTATGGAGTTTGCCGACGACCAGGCGGTGATCGATT
>NZ_SRUU01000112.1 GCF_004791585.1 Mesorhizobium sp. M1C.F.Ca.ET.210.01.1.1 | reverse complement strand
CAAGGATGAGCTCATCACGGGTCCAAGTCGGATTGCGTGGCTTCGGTTCTGTTGAGCGCACGACGAAGCCGAGATTGCCCAGCACATGCGCAACGGTGTTCTCTCCGCCTGAGAAATCGATCGAGCGCAGCGGCAAATGCCGCCCGGGAAGATAACCATGGGCTGCCCCTGCGATGGCCTTAGAGTGATATTCGCGATTTCCAATGACCAGAAAGTACTTTCGGGCCTTGGCGAAGCCATACTTTTCCAAAAAGCGCTCGGGACCGATCTCGTCATACTCGGCTATAGCGAGTTCGACGGCTGACCGTGTCAGATCAGATAGGCTCTTTTGCTCCCCCTAAGATTGCCGAGCAAGTCCGTAGGACAGCATAATAGCCCGGCTCGGCAGGGTGACTGGGTTTCCTATCAGTTGCAAGATATAGCGGCTGGACAGGCAGATTT
>NZ_SRUU01000111.1 GCF_004791585.1 Mesorhizobium sp. M1C.F.Ca.ET.210.01.1.1 | reverse complement strand
GCCCCAACCATCTTGCCAACGGAAAAGCACGTGCCCGTCACGGCGGCAGGTGCAACCTGAATGGAAACTTAGATCTCCGTCGACGCCCTATTGCTTTTGCAACAAGTTGCATGGACCCCGTTGAACCGACTTCTCAACATGCGCTGCCACACGCTTTGACGCAGCTGCAGTCCGCACAGCGAGAGCCTGCCAAATGAACGGAGTTAGATATGAGTTGTTTTATCCACAGCCACAGAACCGTCTCACTTAGCCTCAATACGCTTTGGGTGGGGATGCTAGTTGGCTTGGCTGGCCCAGCCGTGGGCGGCAATGTCTCCGGCCCCGGTGCCGTGGCGACGGTAGGGCCAGGCGACCCTGTTGAGTCCTGGGGCGTCCAAGATCGGGCTACCTTGCTCGTCAACGGGGGGGAGACGCTTCAGATCCGGGTTACGAGCGGCTCCCGCCTGC
>NZ_SRUU01000110.1 GCF_004791585.1 Mesorhizobium sp. M1C.F.Ca.ET.210.01.1.1 | reverse complement strand
CACCGGCATCGCGCCGCACCGCATCGCGCGGCTCGGCATCGCCCGGACCTTTCAGTTGGTGCGCACTTTCCTCACCATGACCGCCTTCGAGAATGTCATGGTCGGCGCCGTCTACGGGGCAGGGGCCCGCGTCAAGCATGCGACAGAGACCGCGAATGCGGCATTGGAGCTGGTCGGCCTGACGGCGCGACGCGACATGCGCACCGCGCATATGACGTTATCCGACCGTCGCATGCTGGAGATTGCGCGCGCCGTCGCCTCCGATCCGGAGCTGCTCCTGCTCGACGAGCCAATGGCCGGCCTCAACCCGACCGAGATCCAGCGCATGGTCGATGTCATCCGACGCGTTCGCTGCGAGAAGGGCATCTCGATGCTCTGGGTCGAGCACAAGGTCGACGCCATCATGAAAGTGTGCAGCCGCGTGATCGTGCTCGACCATGGCGAGAAAATCG
>NZ_SRUU01000010.1 GCF_004791585.1 Mesorhizobium sp. M1C.F.Ca.ET.210.01.1.1 | reverse complement strand
CTGCTCTGGGCGCCATTCGCGCCAACGATCGCTTCAAAGCCTTCTACACCGCGCTCGCGGCTCGATCCGGTTCGAAGAAACTCGCAATCGTGGCCGTCGCCAGAAAGCTTCTCGTCACACTCAATGCTATCATCCGCGACAAAACCGCCTTCGCATGAACACAGTTGCCATGCCGTGATTTTGAAGCGTTGCAGCGGTGCAGAATTCTGCTCCGTTTGCACCTTTCGCCGAGGTCACGGAATGGATCCTTGGGTCTTCGCTCCGCGCTGCGTCGCTACGCCCAAGGATGACGAAGCAGCCCAATCTCCCAGGTGACATCGCGCGGCGAGATTGACCAGAAGCCCATTCAGAGCTTGATCACATATTCCTTGCGGGTCGTCTCCAGCACTTCCCAAGTGCCCTTGAAGCCGGGCTGCAGCACGAAGCTGTCGCCGGCCCTGACCGTGCGCGCCTCGCCGCCATCCTCGGAAATCACCGAGACGCCGGACAGGATGTGGCAGAACTCCCACTCGTCATAGACGATCCGCCATTTGCCGGGCGTCGCTTCCCAGATGCCGGCATAGAGGTCGCCGCCCCGTTCCTCGACATTCCAGGTGCGGAATTTGGGATCGCCTGAGATTACCCGGTCCGGGGCCGGCGCTCCGGCCTCCGGGTCGACGCCTTCGATATTCACGGCAAGGAAGCCCGACATCGGATCAAACCTTGCTGAGCGCCTGCTCCAGATCGGCGACGATGTCGTTGACATCCTCGATGCCGATCGACAGCCGGACGGTGTCCGGCCCGGCGCCAGCCTTGATCTTCTGCTCGTCGGAAAGCTGGCGATGCGTGGTCGAGGCCGGATGGATGACCAGCGACTTGGTGTCGCCGACATTGGCCAGATGCGAGAACAGCTCCAGCGCCTCGACGAACTTGACGCCGGCCTCGTAGCCGCCCTTGAGCCCGAAGGTGAACACGGCGCCGGCGCCCTGCGGCGAATATTTCTTCTGCAGCGCGTTGTTCTTGTCGCTCGGCAGTCCTGGATAGTTCACCCACGCGACTTTCGGATGGTTCGAAAGCCAGGCCGCGACGCTCACCGCGTTGTCGCAATGGCGCTGCATGCGCAGCGGCAGCGTTTCCAGGCCGGTCAGGATCAGGAAGGCGTTGAAGGGCGAGATCGCCGGGCCGAGGTCGCGCAGGCCGAGCACGCGGGCGGCAATCGCAAAGGCGAAGTTGCCGAAGGTCTCGTGCAGGACGATGCCGCCATATTCGGGGCGCGGCTCGGACAGCATCGGATACTTGCCGGACTTCGACCAGTCGAAGGTGCCGCCATCGACGACGGCGCCGCCGATCGAGTTGCCGTGGCCGCCGATGAACTTGGTCAGCGAATGCACCACGATGTCGGCGCCATGCTCGATCGGCCGCACCAGATAGGGCGAGGCCAGCGTGTTGTCGACGATCAACGGCAGGCCGTGCCTGCGGGCGATGTCGCCGATCTTCTCGATGTCGACGAAGATGCCGCCGGGATTGGCGAGGCTCTCGATGAAGATCGCCTTGGTCCTGTCGTCGATCTGGCTCTCGAACGTCGACGGGTCGTTGGTATCGGCCCAACGCACCTCCCAGCCATAGTTCTTGAAGGCGTGGCCGAACTGGTTGATCGAACCGCCATAGAGCTTTGTCGCGGATACGAAATTATCGCCGGGCTGCATCAGATTGTGGAAGACCAGCACCTGCGCGGCATGGCCGGAGGCGACGGCGAGCGCCGCCGTCCCGCCTTCCAGAGCCGCGAGACGCTCCTCCAGAACCGCCTGGGTCGGGTTCATGATTCGGGTGTAGATGTTGCCGAAGGCCTTCAGCCCGAACAGCGAGGCGGCGTGGTCGGCATCGTCGAAGACATAGGAGGTGGTCTGGTAGATCGGCGTGGCGCGCGCGCCCGTCGCCGGATCGGGCTTGGCGCCTGCGTGAACGGCGAGCGTGTTGAAACCGGGCGTACGTGTCATCGAAGCCTCCCTCTCTAAGCCTTTCGAAAATCGCCGCGCATTCTTGGCGAAGCGCGGTCGTGAATGCAAAGAAGAAAATACCTTTCGGCTTGCGATTTGCGACGAACGCCTGGGAAAAACCAATTATTCCCGGAATAACTTTGCGCAACCGATAGCCGGCCTATTTCTGCCTAACGCCAAAACTCTGGAAGCCCTGCCGCATCACAGGCTTCTTCGACGACAGCACGCCGGAATTGACGCCGGTCCAGCCGATCTCGCCCGACAGCTTCCCATATTCGATCTTCGGGCAGCGGTTCATCACCACATTGATGCCGGCGGCCTCGGCGCGCGCGGCCGCCTCATCATTGCGCACGCCAAGCTGCATCCAGATCACCTTCGGCAGCGGATCGAGCTTCAGCACTTGGTCGACGATGCCCGGTATGGCTGGCGAGCCGCGAAAGATGTCGATCATGTCGACCGGCTGAGGCAGGTCCGCCAGGCTGGCATAGACCGTGCGGCCGAGGATCTCCTTGCCGGCATGGCCCGGATTGATCGGAAACACCGAAAAGCCCTTGGCAAGCAGATATTTCAGCACGAAGTAGCTCGGCCGCACATCGTTGGGCGAGGCGCCGACCATGGCGATGGTCTTCACCGAGTTCAGAATGCCGGCGATGTAGGTGTTGTCGTAGGCGTCATGATTCATGGCTCGTCCTCATACAGCGCTTCGGCGAGAAAGGCAGCCGGGTCGCTGCAGAAGTCGCGCATCATGCGAAAATGGTCGGTGTCCTGAAAATCGGTCGGATCGAGGCCGAACCGGCTGACGCGAAAGAGGCGCGCATTCGGGCAGGCCATCAAAAGCGGCGAATGCGTGGCCATGATCACCTGCGCGATGCCGGATCGATCCATCCGCTGCAGGAGCTTGATCAGTTCGATCTGGCGTGTCGGCGAGAGCGCGCTTTCGGGTTCGTCGAGAATGTAGATGCCCTGGCGGCTGCAGCGCTCCTCGAAAAAGCGAATGAAGCCTTCGCCATGCGACCAAGACAGGAAATCAGGTGGCGCCGCGCCGGCTTCCAAAGCTGAACGATCGAGATAGCGCGCCACCGAATAGAAGGACTCGGCGCGAAAGAACCAGCCCGCGGTGACTTTCGGCAGCCAGTGAGCGCGTAGGGCGTTGGCAATTGCTCCGCCGCTCCGGTCGATAGCGCCGGAGTGGTCGACAGGCATGTAGCCCTTGCCGCCGCCGGCCTCGTCATAGCCGGCTAATGCGCCGATCGCTTCGAGCAGCGTCGATTTGCCGGTGCCATTCTCGCCGACGATGATGGTGATGGCGCTCGTGAACTCGAACTCGAATTCACGGTCCCGAAAGATCGGCAGGTTCCAGGGATACTTTTCCCAATCCGCGACCCGCGACGGCTCAAGCAGGATGCGCTTGAGATAGGGCGCTTTCAGCCGCGTCAGTTGCCTGCGGCTAGCCACGTCGAACCCTCAACGATGGAAAAACGCGGCTGCATCCCGGGTCAGTTATTCGTCGGTCCATTCCGGCTTGCGCTTGCCGATGAAGGCGCCGATGCCTTCCTCGGCGTCGCGCGCCAGCATGTTTTCCACCATCACCCTGCCGGCATAGGCATAGGCGTCGGCAAGCCCCATCTCGGCCTGCGCGTAGAACGCTTCCTTGCCGACCTTGACCACCAAAGATGATTTGGACGCAATGGTTTGCGCGTATTTGTTGACAACCTGATTTAGATATTCGCGCGGCACGATACGGTTGACGAGGCCGAATTCCCTGGCCGTCGCCGCATCGATCGTCTCGCCGGTCAGAAGCATCTCCATCGCCTGCTTGCGCGAGACGTTGCGCGACAGCGCCACCATCGGCGTCGAGCAGAACAGACCGATGTTGACGCCAGGCGTGCAGAAGGTCGCCTCATGGGAGGCAATCGCAAGATCGCAACTTGCGACGAGCTGCAGGCCGGCGGCGGTGGCCAGGCCATCGACCTCTGCGATCACCGGCTTCGGGTGGCGCACAATCGTCTGCATCAGGCCCGCACAGGCAGCGAAAGTCTTTTCGAAAAAGGCCCTGCCGCGGTCGGGATCGGCGCGGTGCGCGGTCATTTCCTTGAGGTCGTGGCCGGCGCAGAACACCTTTCCGGACGCCGCCAGGATGATGACACGAACGGACTTGTCTTCCTTCACCCGGTCGAGTTCGGCCTGCAGCGCCGCCATCGTCGCCAGCGAGAGCGCGTTAGCCGGCGGGCTGGCGAGCGTCAGCCGCAAAACGCCCTTATCCCGGCTGGCGAGAACGGGGCCGTCGGCGACGGCGGACTTGATGGCAACGACTTCGGCCACTTTCATGAACCTCTCGATCGGCACTCGCAGACCATGGAACAACAGAACTAACACGCTGCCGGTTGAAGAAAAGCCGCGAGACGTGTTTTCTCCGTCGCACCGTTTGGTCCAGGCGCATGCCCGGAGCTTGCCATCTCATATAGGACGCGGCGCATGCCTGCCCAAAGCAATCTGAAGCCAATGCTCAACGCGGCCGAAGTCAATGCACTGATGGCAAGCGTGTACCCGCAGCTCAACGACCGGCTCACATCCTATGAGGCGCTGGACGTGTTTCCAGGCGGCTGCACGGTTCGCCTCAATGCCGACGAACGGCACCTGCGCCCGGGCGGCACGGTTTCCGGTCCGTCGCTATTCACGCTGGCCGACATCGGCGGTTATGTCTGCGTGCTCAGCCACGCCGGACCGGACGCGCTTTCGGTGACGGTCAACCTCGACATCAATTTTGTCCGCAAGGCCGAGGCCGGGCCGATCGACGGCCATTGCCGCATCCTGAAGCTCGGGAAAAGCCTAATGGTGTTCGACATCGACATCGTCGCCGGCCGGGACGGGCACACCGTGGCGCATGCCACAGGCACCTATTCGATCCCGCCGAAGCGAGCAAGCGATGCGGTAAAATAATACCGCTTAATCAACTAATTGTTTTTGCTTTATTTTCGACGCCAAGAGAGTTTCTCGCCGGCTTGACGCCTACAGCACCCTCGCCTATAAGCCGACCCGAAGCAGCGGCCCGCTACGGCCGCCGTTTTGTTATTGGCGGACGGCGGCAGCGCCCTCGTCAATCCAAGCAACAAGAAACGCCTTCCTGCTCCTTCGCGGAGGAGAAGGTCAAACCTGAGAGCAAAACCATGGCTACCTTTTCGCAGAAGCCTGCGGATGTGGTGAAGAAGTGGGTGCTGATCGACGCCGAAGGTCTCGTCGTCGGCCGCCTCGCCACTGTCATCGCCAACCATCTGCGCGGCAAGCACAAGCCCACCTTCACCCCGCATGTCGATGATGGCGACAACGTCATCGTCATCAATGCCGACAAGGTGGTGTTCACCGGCAAGAAATACACCGACAAGGTCTACTACTGGCACACCGGGCACCCCGGCGGCATCAAGGAGCGCACCGCGCGCCAGCTACTCGAGGGCCGCTTCCCAGAGCGCGTCGTCGAGAAGGCCGTCGAGCGCATGATCCCGCGCGGCCCGCTTGGCCGCCGCCAAATGAAGAATCTCCGCGTCTATGCAGGCGCCGAGCATCCGCACGCCGCCCAGCAGCCCGTCACGCTCGACGTGGCCAAGCTGAACTCCAAGAACAAGAGGGCCTCGTAATGGCTGAGCTTTCCTCGCTCGCAGAACTCGGGACTGTCACTGCCGCCGCGCAGCCTGCCGCGCCCGTCCACGTCCAGAAGCTCGACAAGTCGGGCCGCGCCTATGCCACCGGCAAGCGCAAGAACGCCATCGCGCGCGTCTGGGTGAAGCCGGGTTCCGGCAAGATCACTGTCAACGACAAGGAATTCGCGACCTATTTCGCGCGTCCGGTACTGCAGATGATCCTCAACCAGCCGATCGTCGCCGCCAACCGCGCCGGCCAGTACGACATCGTCGCCACCGTCATCGGCGGCGGCCTCTCCGGCCAGGCGGGCGCCGTGCGTCACGGCATCTCCAAGGCGCTGACCTACTACGAGCCGGCGCTGCGCTCCGTGCTCAAGAAGGGCGGCTTCCTGACCCGCGACAGCCGCGTCGTCGAGCGCAAGAAGTACGGCAAGGCAAAGGCCCGCCGCAGCTTCCAGTTCTCGAAGCGCTAAGCTTTACGAGTTCCAAGCTTTTCGAAAGGCCGCCTCCGGGCGGCCTTTTTGTTTTCCGCTACCAATGTCCGGCCGGCGTCTTGATGTAGTCTATGAAGGCGCGCAGCGGCGCCGGCACCAGCCGGCGTCCGGGATAGTACAGAAACGGCCCGGAGAATTCCTGCCACCACGGCTCCAGCACAGGTTCCAGCACGCCGCTCTCGAAATGCGGGCGCACCCAGTCCTCGAAGAGCCAGAGAATGCCGACCCCGGCGATCGCCGCATCGATAGCGAGATCGACGCCACCACCGATGCTGACGACCAATGGCCCCGTGGTATCGACCCGCACCACCTCGCCGTCGCGCTCGAATTCCCAAGGCGTCATGACCCCGCTGGGAAAGCGACCGCGCACGCACGCATGGCCAAGCAGGTCACGCGGGTGTTGCGGCCGGCCGTGCCGATCAAGATAGGCCGGAGAGGCGGAGGTGGTGAAGCGCTGCGCGCGCGGCCCGATCGGCACCGCGATCATGTCCTGCTCCAGCCGCTCGTCGTAGCGGATGCCGGCATCGCAGCCTGCCACCAGCAGGTCGACGAAGTTCTCCTCCGCGATCACTTCCAGGCGAATGGCGGGATAGGCGGCGAGAAATCCGGGCACGATTCTGGGTAACAGCAGCCGAGACGCACTGATCGGGACGTTGAGGCGCAAGGTGCCGGCGGGCCGGTCGCGAAAGCCGTTTACGACATCAAGCGCCGCTTCGACCTCGCCCAGCGCCGGGGCAAGCCGGGCCAGCAGGCTGGCGCCCGCCTCGGTCAAAGCAACACTGCGTGTGGTGCGGTTGAAGAGCCGCACGCCAAGTTGGGTCTCCAAACGGCGAATGGCTTCACTGAGCACGGACGCGCTGCCCGCCGTCACGCGGGCCGCTTCGCGGAAGCCGCCGGCACGCGCCACCGCCAGAAACCCCTGGAGATCGTTGAGATCAGCCGCCATTGTTCTTAGTTCCGCACAGGTCGTGCTGGTTATACCCGGTTATCGGGACAGCGGCCATGCCCTATCTCACTCGCCGACAGCGAAGGAGAACCACGATGTCCAGCGACAAATCCGGTACTTATAAACTCGGCGACCGCATGGTCCGCCGCCTCGGCTACGGCGCCATGCAGCTTGCCGGCAAGGGCGTGTTCGGTCCGCCAAAGGACCATGACGCGGCAGTCGCCGTGCTGCGCGAAGCGGTAGCGCAAGGCGTGAACCACATCGACACCAGCGACTACTACGGCCCGCACGTCACCAACAAGCTGATCCGCGAGGCGCTGGCGCCCTACCCCGACGACCTCACCATCGTCACCAAGATCGGCGCCCGCCGCGGCGAAGACGCTTCCTGGCTGCCGGCCTTCACAGCCGATGAGCTCGAGCAGGCCGTTCACGACAACCTTCGTAATCTTGGCCTCGAGGTGATGGATGTCGTCAATCTGCGCATCATGTTCGGGGTGCACGGTCCAGCGGAAGGCTCCATCGAGGCGCAGGTCACCAAGCTTGCCGAGTTGCAACGCAAGGGCCTGGTGCGCCATATCGGCCTCAGCAACGTCACACGCGCGCAGATCGCGGAAGGTCGTAAGATCTGCGACATCGTCTGCGTGCAGAACCAGTACAACCTGGCGCACCGCGACGATGACGCGCTGATCAATGAACTCGCGCGCGCCGGCATCGCCTATGTGCCGTTCTTCCCGCTCGGCGGCTTCAGCCCGCTGCAGTCCTCGACCCTGTCGGGCGTCGCGGAACGGCTCGGCGCGACGCCAATGCAGGTGGCGTTGGCCTGGCTGTTACAGCGTTCGCCGAACATCCTGCTGATCCCCGGCACGTCGTCGGTCGAGCATTTGCGGGAGAACCTGGCGGCAGCGGAGCTCGAGTTGCCGCCCGAGATGCTCCAGGAACTGGATGGGGTCGCGAAGGCGGCCTGATTAAGCTGATCTCCCCCTTGTGGGGGAGATTCGTAGCTCCACGCCGCGCTCTCAATTGATGCTTGCCGTATGCGCCGGCTCGGCTGGCCTCGCCTCGTCGGTGTAAGGCACCCTGAAACCGTTCGCCGTCAGCCACTCGATCGCCGCCCTCGGCTCGTCGGTCTGGATGATGGTGGCGCCGCGGTCGACCCAGAAACCCCAGGCTTCGCGCGGCAGGCTGGCGGCGACCGCCAGCTGGTCGCCGCGGCCGCCGGCCAGGAAGCCACCCGGCTTGTTGACGATGGCATAGGTGTCGGCCCAGAGATGCCAATCGCCGCGCACGGCAGAAGCTCGCATGCGGGTGCTGAACAGCGGACCGCCGCTTGGGGTCAGCGTCTCGGCGTCATTGCGCCAATTGATCAGTTCGATGGCGCGTGGCGCAAACGCCTTGTCGACTTGTTCCGCGAAGGCCGCGTCATGCACGGCGTCGTCGGCGAGGATCGGCATGAACTGGAAGCCGCCGCCTGCCTGGGCAAGTGCCGCCCTGGCGGCGTCGATGCGCTGACGGTCCCACAGGTTCTCTTTCACGATCACCTGGTCGGCCATGCCGAGATCGCGGGCGACCGCGATCATGGCGGGCAGGTCGGTCACCTCCAGCTTGTTGTCGAGGTTAATCAGGATCCTGTCCTTTGTCGCTGCCAGCATCTCGTGCAGCGTGGACACGGTCTCATCGGTGACGGCGCCGGTGCCCTCGATCACCAGCCGGCATTTCTTCAGCTCGGCCAGCGTATACTTCACCACTTCGCCCTTGCAGGTGGTGGTGCGGTCAAGCCAGCTGTCATGCATGATGACGAACTGGCCCTCCTTGGCGCGCCTGACATCGACCTCGACGATCTCCGCGCCGATCGCAATCGAACCCTCGACAGCGGCAAGCGAATTCTCTGCGTACAGCGTCTTGCCGGCCTGCATGCTGCCGGCGCGGTGCGCGGCGATCATCACATGGTCGCGCCACTGGTTGGCGTGCTTGAAACGGTCGAGGATTTGGGCAGCGCGCGTCTCGCCGGCTAAGCTTTGGCCAGAGGCGGCCGCTAGCGTGGCGGACAGAAGAAGGCTCAGCCAGAGTGTTCGCATCGGGGGAATCGCTCCGTTCCGGGTCGGAACCCGGTTAGGCGATGCCCATGACAGGGCGGTGAACGAAGCCGGCTAGCGTTTCTGTCAAATCCGTTTGGAAAGGCGGCGGAACCAGGCCAGCGCCGGCATTTCGACGAAGCGCCAGGAAACCCAAGAGGCGACGATGACGGCGATCAGCATCGCCATCAAAGCCGCGAAGCCGATCCATGGCGAGGCGACGCCGAAGCCGGTCACCTGATCGCCGCGCAGCGTCATGTCGCCGACAACGCCAAGCCCAAGCTTGCGCTCGATCAGGCCGCCGGCATTGACCATGCGCGCCTGGACGAAGATGTGGACCATGTAGATCGAATAGGAGAGCGAGCCGAGCAGCAGCATCGGCCGACTGCGCAGCAACGCGCTGATCAGGCCGCCCTCGTGGGCGAAGAGGTAGAGCGCCAGCGCAAAGACAAGCGGCGCCGCGATGCCGGCGCCGTTCGTTCCGGCGGCGGAGACGAAGACGCCGATCACCGCGATCATGACGAGCTCGGCCAATGTCCAGACCGCGCGCCCTGCCCCGCCGGCAAGAGCCTGTCGCGCGTCTGCAATGGAATCATGCTGAAACCAGGCAAGCAGCGCGCCGAGCGAGAAGCCGTAGAGGCAGCGGATGAAGCCGAAATCGAAGGACACGTCCATATGACGGGTCGAAAAGGCAAGCAGGAAGAACGGCGCGGTAACGGCCGCGGCGACGAACCATATCCAGGCACGCCGGCCGCTCGCGAACACCACGCCGGCAAACAGCAGATAGGTGAAGAATTCGGCGGAGATGCTCCAGCTCGGCGCGTTCCAGCTCAATTGATCCTCTACCCCCATGCCTTGCAGCAGCAGGAGATTGGCGATGAGGCTTTTGAGATCGAAGCCGCCGGTGAAAGGCGCGGCACCGGTTCCGCGCAGGGCCGGCAGCACAAGCCGCACCGCCTCGAAGGCGACGAAGGCGGCAAGCATCAGAAGATGCAGCGGGTAGATGCGGCCGAAGCGCACCAGCGCGAAACGGGCAAGCCCATCCGGCTCGCTCAGCCGGCCGCCATAGGAGCTGGCGATGACGAAGCCGGAGAGGACAAAGAAGAAATCGACGAACAGATAGGAACCGCCGACAAAGGCGCTCTGCGAGATCATCGATGTGGTCGGAAAATGGAACAGCGCCACCAGGAGCGCACAGATGCCGCGCCAGGAATCGAGCACCAGGAAGCGGTCGCCGGCCGTCGTGCCGACGCGGGTCGCCACCGGCGGGGGCGCGAGGTTGAGCAAGGCGGCTTCAGTCATAATGATACAAATCCTGTGCTGCCGTGGCACTCGCCGAGCGCCATTCCGTCTCCTCAAGCTGTGACTGGCATGTTGCGTGCCGGTTCTGTAGTTGTGGCTGCCCCGATGACAACCGAGGACCCGTAATGGCGAACAAAGAGATCGACCACGCCTTCACCGCCCGTTCCAAGACGGGCGCGTCGTTCGAGCCGACCTATGCCGGCGCGCTTTCGTTCATGCGGCGCAAATACACGAAGGACGTGAAGGGCGCGGACGCCGTGGTGTGGGGCATTCCCTTCGACGCCGCCGTCACCAACCGGCCGGGCGCGCGTTTCGGGCCGCAGGCGATCCGCCGCGCCTCGGCGATCCTCGACAACGATCCGCAATACCCGTTCTCGCGAGACCTGTTCGAACAGCTCGCGGTGGTCGACTATGGCGATTGCCTGCTGGACAGCGGCAACCATCAGAAGACGCCCGGCACGATCGAGCGCGAGGCGGCCAAGATCCTGAAGTCAGGCGCGTTTCTCTTGACGCTCGGCGGCGACCATTTCGTCACCTGGCCGCTGCTCAAGGCGCATGCCGCGATCCACGGGCCGCTGGCGCTGGTGCAGTTCGACGCGCATCAGGACACCTGGCCGGACGACGGCAAGCGCATCGACCATGGCTCCTTCGTCGCGCGAGCCGTTCGCGAAGGCATCATCGATCCCGACCGGTCGATCCAGATCGGCATCCGCACGCATGCGCCGGACAGCTTCGGCATCAAGATCCTCTACGGCCACGAGGTCGAGGAGATGCGCGCCTCCGACATCGCCTACGCGATCGTTGAGCGCACCGGCGGCAGGAAGACCTATCTCACCTTCGACATCGACTGCCTCGACCCGGCCTTCGCCCCCGGCACCGGCACGCCGGTGGCCGGCGGCCCGTCCTCGGCCAAGATGCTCTCGACGCTGCGCCAGCTCGGCCAGGTCGATATCGTGGGCGCCGACGTCGTCGAGGTTGCGCCGGCCTATGATCATGCCGATATTACGGCGATCGCCGGATCGATCATTGCCATGCACTATCTTGGCCTGGTGGCCGAGCGGAAGGCGCGGCTCGAGGACCTGAACAACGGCACTCATGCCGTGATACATCATGCCAACGGCATATAACATTGGAATCGCAGGGAATTTGGTACCGATGAAACCGAAAATCTTCATTGACGGCGAACATGGCACGACGGGCCTGCAGATCCGGGCGCTGCTGGCCGACCGCGGCGACCTGGAGATCATCTCCATCCCCGCCGACCGCCGCAAGGAAGCCGCGGCCAGGGCCGAATTCCTCAATGCCGCCGACGTCGCGATCCTCTGCCTGCCGGATGCTGCGGCCAAGGAAAGCGTGTCGCTGATCGAGAACGACAAGACAAAGGTCATCGACGCCTCGACCGCGCACCGCGTGGCCGAAGGCTGGGAATACGGCTTTGCCGAAATGGACAAGGACCAGGCGAGGAAGATCGCCAGCGCAAAACGCATCGCCAATCCCGGCTGCTGGCCGCAGGGCCCGATCGCGACGCTGCGGCCGCTGATTTCCGCCGGCCTCTTGCCCGCCGATTTCCCGATCACCGTCAACGGCATTTCCGGCTATTCGGGCGGCGGCCGGCCGATGATCGAAGACTATGTCGGCAAGGGCGAGGACGCGCCGGAGTTCCTGCCCTATGGCCTGACGCTGCAGCACAAGCATGTGCCGGAACTCAGGACCTATGCGAAGCTGTCGCACGATCCGATCATGCAGCCGGCTGTCGGCAATTTCGCGCAAGGCATGATCACGGTGGTGCCGCTGCAGCTCGGCGGCCTCGACCGCGTGCCGACCGGCGCCGAGCTTCATGCCGCGATCGCCGACCATTACGCGTCGATCGATGGCGGTGTGGTCGAGGTCGCGCCTTATACGCATATGGAGCGCATGCCGGAGATCGACCCGGAAGCCTATAACGGCACCAACCGCATGAGGGTCTATGTGTTCGCCAATGACGAGCGGGCGCAGGCGCTGCTCTTGGCAGTCTACGACAATCTCGGCAAGGGCGCGTCAGGAGCGGCCGTGCAGAACCTGGACCTGATGCTCGGCATCAGGCACTGAGCGACAGCAGCCGCGCGCGGTCGCCTATGGCTGCCTGTCCGCTTCCTTGGCACCGCGAGGACCGCAACGCCGCCGATGAGAGCCGCGAGCTTTCGGTGGTCGAGGCGATCCGGAAGGTATGCTTCAGCTTCTGACAGCGATCTCGGTCGGCAGCGGATAGGCGCCCTTGGTGCCGCGCCAATGCGCCACGGCGAAGCCAAGCACGATCAGCGCGAAGCCCTGATGGGTGAGCGCCATATGCAGCGGCACCTGCATCAGCAACGTGCCGATGCCGATCGAGGCTTGCACCAGCACCAGCAGGAACAAAAGCGTGGCGCGGCGGGCATGGGTGGTGCCTGGCTGGCGCCGCCACGTTGCGATCATGTGCCAGAGCGCGGCCAAAAAGAGCGTGTAGGCGCCCAGCCGGTGCACGAACTGCACCGTCTTCGGATTCTCGAAGACGTTCAGCCAGGCGGGTTTTAGAAGCAGGAGATCGGCCGGGACCAGTTGCCCGTCCATCAGCGGCCAAGTGTTGTAGCTCAGGCCAGCATGGAGGCCGGCGACAAGCCCGCCGAGATAGATCTGGATCAACGCCAGAAGCACGATCACGCCGGCAAACCGCTGCGTCGAGCGGTCGGCGGCCGGCTCCGAATGCGGCGCAAGGCCCCGCGCGACCACCATTGTGGCGGTGAAGATCAGCGCGGCGAGCGTCAGATGCGTGGCCAGCCGGTACTGGCTGACCGAGACACGCTCGACCAGGCCGGAGGCCACCATCCACCAGCCGATGGCGCCCTGAAGGCCGCCGAGCAGCAGGATACCGGCCAGTTTCGGCCCGAGGCCGCGTTCGATGCGGCGTGTCGCCCAGAAGAACAAGAGCGGCAAGGCAAAGACCGCGCCGACGCTGCGCGCAAGAATGCGGTGCACCCATTCCCACCAGAAGATCGACTTGAACGCCTCGATGCTCATGCCCTTGTTGAGCTCGGCATATTGCGGGATCTGCTGGTAGCGCTGGAATTCTTCCTGCCACTCGGCATCATTGAGCGGCGGGATGACACCGTGGATCGGCCGCCACTCGGTGATCGACAGGCCGGAACCGGTAAGCCTGGTGGCGCCGCCGACCAGCACCAGCGCGGACAGCACGACCAGCACGACATACAGCCAACCGCGCACCAGCGTGCGGTTATGCAGATCGCGGTCGCGGGCGGCAAACGGAGCCGTGGCGGTGATGGCAGCCATGGGACACTTCCCGGCAGTTGAACTCGCGGGATTGGTGGACCAAGGCCGCCGCGCTGGCAAGGGCGGACAGCGCGGCACGCCGTCGCGCTGGCCCACGACGGTTGCGCGCGCTCCCCAATCGGCCTAAGCGGGACTGGTCAACGGGACCGCGACATGCCCATTCGCCTGAAAAAGCTGATCGGAACCATTCTGCTGGTGGCGCTGGTGATCATCTACGCGCTGATCGCCTCGGCGGTCGCAGTCACCAGGCTCGCCGAATATGGCGCGACGGCGCATTTCCTGTTCTTCCTGTTCAGCGGCCTGCTCTGGGTGCTGCCGGCGATGGGGATCATCAAATGGCTGATCATCGAACCGCCTCAAAAAGGCTAAGGCACCCTATCAGATCGTGACGACCATCTTGCCGGCATTGGCGAGCGGCGTCGTCACGCCCGACAGCATCGTGCGAATATGGGCGACGCTCTGGTAGCGACCATTGACGGAGATGCGCGGCAGCGCATGCAGGTAACCGCCATGCTCGGCTCTCAGCACGCCGTGCCGGGTCGTCACGGCGGAGACGTAGCCTGCGTCGCGGGCAAAACCCACCTCGCGGCAGCCGACCGCGCTGGCATAGCCGTAGGGGTAGGCGAAATGGCGCGGCTCCTGCCCGAGCCTTTCCATGAGGATACGCCGGACGTCGCCAATTTCATGCCGCGCGTCCGCCTCGGCAAGCCGCTTGAGGTTGCGGTGATTGATGGTATGCGCGCCGATCGTGACCAGCGGATGCGCGGCCATCCTGCGGATCTCGTCCCAGCTCATCAGGATGCCGGGACGGCCGGTTCCGATATCGATCCCGTTGGAGCGCGCCAGCTCGCGTAGCGCCGCACCCTGCTCTTCCTCGCGGACTTCGAGGGTCAGCCAGGCATTCAGCCGGGCAACGGCCTGGATCTTCTTGCCGGGGGTCGAAGAATCGACGACCGTCGACCCGTTCGCCGTCTTCAGCGTAAGCCGCGAGCTCGTGTCGACGAGATCCTCGACCACGTCCCACCAGAGGTCGGCCGCGCCGTCGGTCAAGCCAGGCGCGACATAGATGGTGATAGGCGCGCCGTGCTTTTCCAGCACTGGAAGCGCTTCCGTCATGTTGTCGCGATAGGCATCGTCGGCGGTGATCGTGGCGAACTGACCACCCTTGCCGCCAATCTTGATGCGCTCGATCGCTTCATCAAGCGTAACAAAGGCATAGCCCCTTCCCTTCATGTCGGCGATCAGCTTGTCGAGAAAGGCAGGGGCGATGTTCAGATGGCGATTGACGCTGTTCGGCCTCTCCGGGGTCGCGGTCACGCGATGCAGCATCAGGATGGCGCCGATGCCGCCGACAAACGGCTTCGCCAGCGGAGCGAGGCCGGTGTAGCGGGCAACGTTCAAGGCCAGTTTCCGGATCGCCTCGCCCCCGTCGATCATTCCTTCACCTTTTGCGCCTAGGCTCATCCAAGCACGACTGCGCCTATGCGAACCCCAGGTTGCAACCAATACGTCTTAAGGATTGAGGGATGGTTGACGCCGCCGCGTCATTTGACGGCAATCGGGTCGCGGCCAACGAAGCGCCTGCGCGTGCGCCCGCCTCGAGCCAGGGTCGGTTGACGACAGCGGTGAGCGACGGCGCCGGCCTCGCCGGCTATGCGGAATTCTGCGCCTCGGCGCTGTTTGCCCCGGCGCAGAGCGCGTCCTGGGTGCGCAACTGGACGGCCGAGACCAAGGCCGACACTGTGGTCGCCACGCTGAACCTCGAAGGTCGACCAGCGCTTTCGCTGGCACTGGAGGTCGTGCGAAGCGGTCCTTTCCGCGTCGCTCGTTTCGCCGGCGGACGTCATGCCAACGGCAATTTCCCTGCCGCCGATCCGCGGTTGCTGCCCGCCATCGACGGCCCGGCGATCCGCTCGCTGCTCTCGGCCATCGCCAGGGCGCGGCCGGATATCGACCTCGTATCGCTGGAGCGGTTGCTGCCCGATCTCGACGGCGTTGCCAACCCGCTCGCCGCGCTGCCCAATTTCCCGAGCCCGAACCTTGCGCTGGCGGTCGGTCTCGACGGCGGGTTCGATGCGCTGCTGTCCCGCGCGAGCGGCAAGCGCAAGCGCAAGAAGCATCGCTCGCAGACGCGCAAGTTCGAGGCCGTCGGCAGCTTCCGCCGCATCGAGGCACGCACGCGCGAAGAGGTCGACAGGCTGCTCGATGCCTTCCTCGACATGAAGGAGGTGCGCTTCGCCAAGATGGGCATCGCCGATGTGTTCGGCGACAAGGAAGTCCGCGCCTTCTTTCGGGCGCTGTTTGCCGATGCGCTTGCCGAGCAGAAACCTTCCTTCGTACTGCATGGGCTGGAGGTGGCCGGGAAACTTCGCGCCCTCACCGGCTCCAGCCGCTCGGGCAAGCGCCTGATCTGCGAGTTCGGCGCCATCGGCGAGGACGATCTCGCCTCCACCAGCCCCGGCGACTTCCTGTTCTTCGACAACATCCAGGAGGCCTGCGAGCAAGGCTTCGACGTCTACGATTTCTCGGTCGGCGACGAGCCCTACAAGCGGCTCTGGTGCGACATCGAGGTCCGGCATTTCGAGGTGCTGGCACCGCTGACGCTGAAGGGCCGGGCCCTGGCGACGGCGCTCAGGCAAGGCGCGCGGGCAAAGGCGTTCATCAAGAACAATCCGACGGTCTGGAAGCTGACCAAGATGCTGCGCCGCAAGGCTGCAGGACAAGCGGCTGCACCTGCCGCCGTCGAGGAGGACAGTTAGCTCTGGGAAGACTGTCGGCATGTCGCACGATCGCTGTCGAGCTCCGGGTTGATAGGGGCAAGTAGGTAGAGGTCGAGACCTTTGACGGGCCTTGGGCGGAACCTATCGCTAGCCGCGAGGTTTTCGCACCCAGAAGGAGGAACCGGCCATGGCTAAGTGCGACCAGTGCGGCAATGACTACGACAAGGCATTCCAAGTAAGTCTGGGCGAGCAAATCTACACGTTTGACAGCTTCGAATGTGCAATCCAGAAGCTTGCGCCGACGTGCCCTCATTGCGGCGTACGGATCATGGGGCATGGCGTCGAGCAGGGCGACATCATCTATTGCTGCGCGCATTGCGCCGGGCAGGAAGGTGCCAACGCCCTGACCGATCGCGCGCCCTGACGTCGGCAAGCTCTTTGCCCCCTGCTTTGGAGGGCCATCCGGAACGCGTTCCAGGCAGCCCTTAACCGCAATCCTGAGCAGTCATTCAAGTTCTGACTAAGCCGCCTGGACGATCTCGACCAATTCAACGTCGAACACCAGGTCCTTTCCGGCCAACGGATGATTGCCGTCGAGCTTGACGCTGGCATCGTCTACGCCGACGACCGTTACCTGCATGGCGCGCCCTTCACGGGTGCGGGCCTGCAATTGAGTGCCAATATCAACGTTGATGTTTTCCGGCACGCTGGCGCGGTCGATGGTTACGACAGCTTCGGGGCGATGGGGGCCATAGGCGGCGTCGGCGGGAACGGTGACGGTGCTTTTTGCGCCGACCTCCATACCCTCGACATGGGTTTCAAGACCGGGAATTACCTGTCCTTCACCCAGTGTAAATTGCAGCGGTTCACTGCCGGAAGAGTCGAATTGGGTGCCGTCGGCCAAACGTCCAGTATAGTTGATGCGTACAGTGTCGCCATTCTTGGCCTGTGTCATAGCAGCCATCCTTTTGGGAGTTTTGAGGGACCGGCCTAAGGTTCACGGCCCCGCTCTCGATCATCCACGCACGAAAGCGCGCGGCGCGAAACGCTAAAACTAGGGACCCCGCTTCCGATGTAAAGTGCTGGAGCTGCCATGGCTCGGTCTTCCAGCCTGGAGTCGTCATAGCCGGCGCCGACCGAACCGCGCTCGATTCGTCGTCGACTTCGGTCTCTTCGCCGGTGCCCTCCTGGCAAGCGCTACGGCAGTGCAGTCCAGCCCGACTGGCGCTCGGTCCTACGCCGCCGAACGGCGTCCTGGCAGCGGATTTCCCGGCTCTTGGCCGACCGGGGTCACAAGCGTGACGTCCGGATAGCCGTTCTCGATCAGCTTCACCGCCGCCTGCGTCACCTGATCATCGGCCTCGAGCATCGACAAGAAGACTTCCGTGCCATCGCCGACGAGGCGGCTGATGCCTTGCGCGTCGGCAGGGCCGCATTCGACCACGACCAGGTCATAGGCCGTGGTCAGCGACTGCATGATGATCGGCAGCCGGTCTGCGGCGCGCATGGCGCGGACCGGATCGGCGGTGCCGACGGGAATGACATGCGCGTCCGAATAGAGATCGGCGTGAATGACGTCGCTGAACTGGGCTTCGGATGCCAGGAGATTGGTGATGCCGGGGAACAGCCCGCTGTCCAGCATCGGCCGCGAGGCGGCGCCCGAGGCGGTGAGGTCGAGCAGCAGCACGCGCAAGCCCGCATCCGAAACTTCGCGCGCCACCAGCACGGCGGTAGCGGCCGCCTCGTCGCCTTCCGGCGAGACGAAGATGGCGCGCGCGGCTCCAGAAGCAATCAGCTTCTCCGCCGCCTTCTCGACATCGATCTCGCCCAGCCTGGACCGTCGCGGCTCATGCGCTTCCGCCTCTGCCAATCCGGCAGCCGGCGCCTCGAAGGCGGCGCCCTGCCCGATCCGGTCTTGGGCGACCGAATCGTCGCTGTCGTCGTCCCCGCGCTCGGCGACTGTCAGCTCGGTGCGCGCCACGGGCATCGCCACCTGCTCGATCGGCTCGAATCTGGCGCCGGCAGCCGGCCGCATGGCACGGCCGGAGAACAATTCCTTCAACAGCGTGCCGATCGCCATCAACAGCAGCGACGCCGCGGCAGCCGCACCTGTTATCGGACCGATCTTCGGGAAATAAGGTTCCGTCGGCACCTGCACTTTCGAAAGCAGACGGGCGTCCACTGGCAAGTAGTTGCGGTCGGCGCGCGAGGTCGCCTCGCGGTAGCTCGCCATATAGGACTCGAGCTGCTGGCGCTGCGCATTGGCGTCGCGCTGCAGCGCGTCGAGTTCCACCTGCTGCTCGCCGGCGCGGGCTGAAGCGGCCTTCAACGTGTTGACCTCCGCGACGAGCTGGTCCTCGCGAGCCTTGGCCGTCTGCGCCTGGGTCGCCAATCCCTTCAGTATTTTCTGCCCCTCGTTGCGGATCTGGCCGTCGAGATCGGCAAGTTGCGACTTCAGCGCGCGGATGCGCGGATGGTTATCCAGCAGGGTCGTCGACAAGTCGGCGATATTGGCCCTCAGCTCCACCTGCCGCTCGAGCAGGCGCTGGATCAATTCGGAAGACAGAACCTCCGGCACGCTGTCGAGCGTGCCGCCGCTCTGCAGCGCCTTGCGCACGCTGTCGGCGGTCGCCTCGGCGGCGGCGCGATTGGCGCGCACCCGCGAAAGCTCGGTCGACAGTTCCGAGAGCTGCTGGGTCGCGAGCACCGAATTGTTGCCGCCCATCAACAGGTCGGATTGCGCCCGGTAGGCGGCGACCTTGGCCTCGGCCTCCTTCACCCGGTTCTGCAGATCGGTGATTTCCGGACCGAGAAAGCCCGTAGCGGCGGTGTTCGATTCCTTCTTTGCGTTACCCTTGGAGGCGAGATAGGCCTGAGCGATGGCGTCGGCGACCTGCGCAGCAAGCTTTGGGTCCCTCGAAGAGAACTCGACCGCAATAACGCGAGATTTTTCAACACCGTAGACGTTGAGCTTATCGTGCATTGCGTTGAGCACGCGCTCTTCCGGCGGAATGTCGAAAGGATCGCTCTTGAGGCCGACCAGCACGAGGGCGCGAGAGAGCGCCGACATCTTCAGCGCTTCGTCGAATTCGGGCAGCTTCTCCAGGTTGAGGTCCGCGGCAACCTTCTTCAGGATATCGGGGGACGATATGATCTGGACCTCGGTGGCCACCGCCTCCCCGTCGGTTGCCGGCTTGTCGTCATTGCTTGTGCCGGCCGGCCGGGTGAAGACCGATTCGCGCGGCCCGATCTCCAGCTTGGCCACCGCCTTGTATTGCGGCGTGGCCAGCCAGGCGAAGGCAAAGGCCAGCCCTGTGACCACGAGCGTGACGAAAACGATGCGCAGCCAGTTCCTCGCCAGGCTGGCGAAGAGCTGCCTCAGGTCGACATCGACATCTGCGGCCGCGGACTGAACGGACATGCATCCTGCTCCGGAACTTTGAGTCGAGGATGGACCGTAAACAACTATGGTAACTCAGCCGTTAAGATCAGAATGCGTAGTTATTAGAGGACACTCAAAGAACACCCGAGGAAAGCAATAGAACAATTGGGTTTTTTGCCCGCCGTCGCCTCCTCCGCATCCGGTCCTTTACCGGCCATTAACCCTAACAGGATGATAACGGGCGCACTTCCTGGGGTTGGCCGCTGCAACTGGCGGCGAGAGCGACGAAGGTTCGTGTCCGATCATGAAAAGCACTGCCCATCTCTTGCGCGCCATGCTTGTCCTGTCGCTGCTTACCGGCTGCTCCAGCTACCGCCCGACCCCCGCCGCCTTCCATGAAGTGCTCGACCAGCCCTACAGACTCGGCGCCGGCGACCGCATCCGTGTCACAGTGTTCGAACAGGACGGCCTGACCAACACCTACAGCGTCGACCAGTCCGGCTACATCTCCTTCCCGCTCGTCGGCGCCGTGCCGGCGCGCGGCCACACCGCCCAGCAGCTCGAGAAGGAAATCGCCGACAAGTTGCGCCAGGGATATCTGCGCGATCCCGATGTCTCGGTCGAGATCGACCGCTACCGGCCGATCTTCGTCATGGGCGAGGTCGGCGCCGCGGGCCAGTATTCCTATGTGCCGGGACTGACCGTGCAGAAGGCGATCGCGATCGCCGGAGGCTTCTCGCCGCGCGCCAACCAGGAAAGCGTCGACATCACCCGCGATATCAACGGCAAGGTGATGACCGGCAGGGTGCAGACATCCGACCCGCTCCTGCCGGGCGACACTGTCTACGTCCGCGAACGGCTGTTCTGAAAATCAACGTGGCGGCAAATCTGCGCATCGTCCACTGCTTCCGCTCACCTGTCGGGGGAATCTTCCGGCATGTGCGCGATCTGACCGAGGCGCAGGTCGCCGCCGGCCATTCCGTGGGCATCGTCTGCGATTCGACCACGGGCGGAGACTACGAAGAGCGGCTGTTCGAGGCGATGACGGCTAGCCTGGCGCTCGGCATCCATCGCACGCCGATGCAGCGTCACATCGGGCCGGGCGATATCGCTGCGGCCTGGCGCACATATGGAATCATCAAGGAATTGCGGCCGGACGTGCTGCACGGGCACGGCGCCAAGGGTGGCGCCTATGCCCGTCTGTTCGGCTCACTGTTGCGGGTTTCAAGGTCTCGCGTGGCCCGCCTTTATTCGCCGCATGGCGGCTCCCTCCACTATGACGAAACGACGGCCACCGGAAAGCTGTTCTTCGCGCTTGAGCGCTTCATGGCACGCTTCACCGACTGCCTGCTATTCGTTTCCGACTACGAACGGCGAACCTATCGCCGCAAGGTCGGTGAGCCGCCAGTCCCCAACAGGCTGGTCTATAACGGCCTGCGGGCCGTGGAGTTCGAACCGATAGCGACGGCGGCGGATGCCGCCGATCTCTTATACATCGGCATGATGCGCGACCTGAAAGGTCCGGACATATTCATCGATGCACTGGCGCGGGCCGGCAGCGAGCTTGGCCGCCCGTTGAGCGCGGTGATGGTCGGCAACGGCGACGACCTGCCGCGCTACCACGCGCAAGTGGAGCGACTCGGATTGAAGGGCCATGTCCGTTTCCTGCCGCCGATGCCGGCGAGACAAGCCTTCGCGCTGGCCGCACTGATCGTCGTCCCGTCCCGCGCGGAAGCGATGCCCTACGTCGTGCTGGAGGCGCTGGCTGCCGGCATGCCGATGATTGCCACCGCGGTGGGCGGCATTCCCGAGATCTTCGGCGAAGGCTCCCCTGCCCTGATCCGGCCGGATGCCGGCCAGCTCGCCGACAGGCTCGGAACGGCGCTCAACGATCACGGCGCCTACCGGAAGCTGATGCCGCAGACCGGCGAGCTCAAGGCGCGATTCGGCGCCGACGTGATGGCAGCCGAGATCGAAAAGGCGTATTTCGCGGCGCTGCGCGGGTAGGTTCCGCTCGGAAGCCGCAAGTCATCGCTCAAAACCCGCAAGAACATCCGCCTCGAACAAGCTCAACGACCGCCCCCTCTGCCACAGCTCAGCATAGGATTCGGGTTCGATCTGCGCCGACAAAATCGCGTCGATCCGTTCCCGCTGGGCCGCCTCGCTAGGCTGCCGGCCGTCGGGCCAGTCGTCAAAGCAATGATCGACGAAGCCAAGCATGAGCGCGGCATCGCTCGATCTTCCGTCTCGTGCCGCGAGTTCAGTGGCGTTCTGGATGAGGCACCAGTGCCATGAGCCGCGATCGCGCGGCAGATATTTCCACGCTTCGTTGATTGCGTCCCTCGCCGCCTCGCTTTTGCCGAGCGCCATGGAGTAGCATGCAAGATTGCTGAGCTGAGCGCCGAGTTCAAGCGAGCTGCCGTGTTCCCGAAGGCTTGGCAAGATGCCTTCGGCGAGCGCCAGCGCGCCTTGATGATCCTGCCTCCTGTGAATCATTTCAGCCAGATACATCGTCGACCGGAACAAGCCACGCTCGTTCCCGCACGACCGGTGCATTGCCAGTCCCGCCTGGCATTTGGCCATTCCGGCGACGTCTTCTCCACCCGTCAACAGCCACAAGCCAATCGAAACAAGAGCCCAGGCCTTCAGCTTTGACGGGGCAAGCGTGCCCGACAGGGCCTCGAGCCGCGCGAAGACCGGGGCTGCCTCCGAACGGCGGCCGGCGAAGTTGAGTGTGGTCCCAAGAAGAACGAGGGCATGCGCCAGCAGTTCATCATTGGCGTCGGCGTCGAATTGCTTCACCGCCTGGGTCAGCGCCGCGATCGCGCGCAGGTCCTGGGAATTGATCCGCGCCAATTCTCCCAGCGCAAGGAGAAGGCGGCCGCGAAGCGAAGGGGCGACTTCATCGGAGAAGGCAATTGCGGCTTCGGCAAATCGAAGACCCTCCCCGGCGAGTTGAGCCTCTATCCAATAGCGGTAGCTGGCAGCAGCCAAACCGACGAACAAGACCCAGTCGGCGCTCGATCTCGCCCATTCGAGGGCCGAGCGCAGATTGTCCGTGTCCGGCCGATAGGCTGCAACCCAGGCTGTGTCCGGGATCAGCTCCCATCGAGCGAGGCTTTCCTCGAAGCGGCTCCGGACATGGTCGGCCAGGCGCGAGCGCGCATCCTGCTCTTCGTTCTGCCTGGCCAATTCCTGCAAGGCGAAGTGCCTGGTCGTCTCCAGCAACCTGTAGCGGGTCCGATCTTCGCGGTCGCGCGTGATCAGCGATCGTCTGACCAGCTCGGACAAATGATCATCGGCGTGCTCGCCGACCACAGCGCGCACACCATCCAACGTAAAGCTGCCCTGGAACACGCCAAGCGTTCGCAGGGCTCTCCGCTCGTCCTCGGCGAGCAACCCATAGCTCCACTCGAGCGATGCCGCCAACGAGCGATGCCGTCCCGGCGTGTCGCCCCAATCGGTCGAAAGCTCTCCCATGCGCTCAGCCAGTTGGCGGTCGACCTCGGCGAGGCCCAGAGTCGCCGATCTTGCCGCCGCCATCTTGAGGGCAAGAGCGACTCCATCGAGGCGAACGCAGAGCTGCCGGACCAGAGGCAATTCGTCCGCGGCAAGGGTCTCGCCCTGCGCTTCGTAGCAGTGGATGAGGAACATTTCGGCAGCCGAACGACCGCTTTCGGACGTTGTCTCGACGGCGAACGGCGCGAGCTTGAAAATGTGCTCTCCGCTCAGGCCGAGAGGGACTTGCGAGGTCGTGACGATCCTCAGCCTCGTGGCGTCGGACAGCAAGGAGCGGACGATGTTGGCAACCGCATGCGCAACGTGCTCGCAATTGTCCAGAACGAGCAGCCCGGAAAGTGGCCGCAGCATATCGAGGAGAGCGAGCAGCGGCGTGGTTTCGGTTCTGACGGGAATGCCGAGCACCTGCATGATCGCGCTCTCGACGAAGCTGCCATCGGGCACGGATACCAGGTCCACCACCCAGACGCCATCTTGAAAACCGCCGGCAAGTTCCTCGGCGGCTTTCAGGGCCAGCGTCGTCTTGCCCACGCCGCCGGGGCCAAGGATCGTAACCAATGGGTACTGGTTGACGAACTCCACGAGCCTCCTGGTCTCGGCATCCCGCGCAATGCATTCCATTCGGTACAGAGACAGATTTCCGCCGGAGCGAGCAGTTGGCGCCCCACGCTCCTGGATGCGCGTGGGGGGCGGGCCGACATAGCGGTAGCCGCGGCCATGAACAGTCGCAACGAAGTTCGGGCCCAGCGCTTTTCTGAGTGCCGACATGTGCACGTGGAGGGTGTTTTCTTCCACGATCACGCCCGGCCAGAGAAGGTCGAACAATTCGCGCTTTTCGACCAGCACGTTCGGGCGCTCCAGGAACACGAACAGCATGTCGATGCTGCGCGCGCTAAGTCCAATCGCTCCCCGCGGGCCGCTCAGCGAACGCTCCCGCTCGTCCAGCACGAAATCGCCGAAGGACAGCGCCATCGCCAATCCTGAATTGACCATAGGGAAACGCTACAGAAGATTTCAGGATCGCATCAAGGACTTTTCATCCGCGCAGCCGCATCGTCCCGCCATTCACAATGGAGAAAAACGATGCAAAGCCTCCAAACCTCCCTTCAGTTCGTGCCGCGCCTTGTCGCCGCGGCCTTACGGGTCGCCAGAAGCGCGCTCGCGAACGCAGCGGCAAGATATCGAGATCGCCGCATCCTTGAGCGGCTGAACGCCACCGAACTGGAGGACATCGGCCTTTGCCGTAGCGCGGATGGCTCGATCAACTCCCGACCTCACTGCCCGGATGAAGCCGAGCCCAATGTCGCCGACATCGCGGCAGTTGCGCCATGGCGACCGGGGCGGAGCGGGCCTAATTCGCGGCGCACCAACTTGGCGTCGGTCGTCGCCGACAATGATACAGCTCCAAAACCACCGGTTGTTTCAAGGCTTTCTTAGCTCTCTTTTGGTATCCGTTTGCGCGTAGCTCGCGGACAATCCCATGAACGAGATCGATCCCGCGCATCGCTTTTCCATCGATGCGGTGCGCAAATTCGACGGCCCGGCCGAAGGTCAGGCGCCCAGCGGCATCAATGACGTCGCGCGCCAGGTCGCTTCCCAGTACCGGCGCGATACGATGTCGCCGATCATGGTCAGCGGCGTGCTGCGCATGGTCGAATTCGCGGTGCTGTTCCTGTCGGGGCTCGGCCTCTATTTCTGCCTCGTCGGCTTCTTCAACTATCTCGCCTGGCAATATCCGCTGGCGATCGCGGCGGCTTCGTTCATGGCGGTGGTGCTGCTCGACGTCACCGACAGCTACCAGATCGCTGCGCTGATGCGCCCTGTCGCAAACTTCGGCCGCGTGCTGCTGGTATGGGCCGGCCCCTTCGCGCTGATGGCCCTCACTGCCTTCGCCATGAAGGCATCGGAGGACTATTCGCGCCTCCTGTTCGGCACCTGGTTCGTGGTCGGTTTCGTGCTGATCTTCGGCCTCAGGCTCGTGATATCCAGGCTGATCAGGCGCTGGGCGCGCGACGGGCGCATGGAGCGCCGCGCCGTTATCGTCGGCGGCGGCAAGTCGGCCGAAATGCTGATCCGCTCGGTCGAGAAGCAGCCCTACAACGACATCCGCATCTGCGGCATTTTCGACGACCGCGGCGACAAACGCTCGCCGCCCATCGTCGCCGGCTACCCGAAGCTCGGCACCATTTCCGAGTTGATCGAATTCGCCCGCATCGCCCGCATCGACATGCTGATCGTGTCGCTGCCACTAACCGCCGAATCGCGCGTGCTGCAGCTTCTGAAGAAGCTCTGGGTGCTGCCGGTCGACATTCGTCTCTCGGCGCATTCCAACGCGCTGCAGTTCCGTCCGCGCGCCTATTCCTACATCGGCTCGGTGCCGATGCTCGACATCTTCGACAAGCCGATCAACGACTGGGACTCGGTCGCCAAGCGCAGCTTCGACATCATCTTCTCGCTCGTCGGCATCATCATTTTCTCGCCGGTGATGGTCGCCACCGCGATCGCCATCAAGCTCGACAGCAAGGGGCCGGTGCTGTTCAAGCAGAAGCGACACGGCTTCAACAACGAGATCATCGAGGTCTACAAGTTCCGCTCGATGTATGCCGACCGGTCGGACCCGACCGCCAAGCAGACGGTGACCAAGAACGACCCGCGCGTCACCCGTGTCGGCCGCTTCATCCGCAAGACCTCGATCGACGAACTGCCGCAGTTCTTCAACTCGCTGTTCGGCTCGCTGTCGCTGGTCGGGCCGCGCCCGCATGCCATCGCCGCCCAATCGCACAATTTGCTCTACAACGAGGTGGTCGACGGCTATTTCGCCCGCCACAAGGTGAAGCCCGGCGTCACCGGCTGGGCGCAGATCAATGGCTGGCGCGGCGAGATGGACACCAATGAAAAGATCCGCATGCGCACCGAGTACGATCTCTACTACATCGAGAACTGGTCGATGCTGTTCGACCTGCGCATCCTGTTCCTGACGCCGGTCCGCCTGCTCAATACGGAAAACGCCTATTGAGCGCCGTCACGCATGAACTGCGGGCGTCGGCGGTCAACCAGTTGTCGCCTCGGGCGATCAACAATTTGCCGCCTCAGGCGGTCAACCAGTTGCCGCCCCAGGCGGTCAATGCCAAGCTGATCGCGCTGATCGCGTCGGCCGCGATCGGCGTCGGCATCCTGCTTTCCGGCTTCGTCATCAGCGAGCCCGCGCCTTACGAGCTCTACATGGCCGGGCTGATCGCCGTCTGGGCGCTGTTCGGCCTGAAGATATCGCGGGCGATATTGCCGCTGCTCGTGCTCCTGGTGGCGATGAATATCGGCGGCATGATCGCGATGACGCAGATGGCGGAGCTCGCCAACACGCCGCTCTATCTTGCGGTGTCGCTGTTCCTCACCTTCAGCGCGGTCTTCTTCGCCTCGGCGACATCGACCCAGCCCGACCTCTACCGGCTGATCTTCATCGCCTATGTGGTCTCGGCGGTGGCGACGTCGCTGCTCGGCATTGCCGGCTATTTCCATGCCTTCCCGGGCGCGGAGATGTTCACCAAATACGACCGCGCGGCCGGCGCCTTCCAGGATCCGAACGTGTTCGGTCCGTTCCTGGTGCTGCCCGGCACCTATCTGCTCTACCTGCTGCTCACCGGCCCTGTGTCGCGCATGCCTCTGCTGGCGGTGCCGCTGCTGATCATCACCGCCGGCATCTTCTTTTCCTTCTCGCGCGGCGCCTGGGGCATGTTCGCGGTGTCGGCGGTGCTGCTCACCGCTTGCCTGTTCCTGCAAAGCGCCAGCGGCATGTTCCGGCTGCGGGTCGTGGTGATGACGATCGCCGCGGTCGCGCTGCTGGTGATCGCCGTCCTCGTCATCCTGCAACTGCCGGGCGTGTCGGACATGTTCACCCAGCGCGCCCAACTCGAGCAGAGCTACGACACCGCGCGCCTTGGCCGCTTCGCCCGCTACGCGATCGGCTTCCAGCTGGCGCTGGAGCACCCGTTGGGCATCGGCCCGCTGGTCTTCGGCACGATCTATGGCGAGGACACGCACGACATCTGGCTGAAGACGCTGATGGACTATGGCTGGCTGGGCTTCGTCTCGTTTCTGACGCTGACGCTCTGGACGATCGCGGCCGGCTTCCGCATCCTTCTGCGCGACCGGCCATGGCAGCCCTATCTGCTTTGCGCCTATGTCGCCTATCTCGGCAATATCGGGCTCGGCACCTTCATCGACATCGACCACTGGCGCCATCTCTATCTGCTGCTCGGCCTGATCTGGGGCGCGATCGCGCTTGAATACCGGCATCAGAAGCAATTGCGGCTGGCACGCTCCTCCGTTGCGGCCCCTGCAATTTCATCGGCGAAATAGCCGCCGAATTCGGTTGACCCGCACGTGGTTATCACGATACATCGCCACCGGTCCGGAGTGTAGCGCAGCCCGGTAGCGCACTTGACTGGGGGTCAAGGGGTCGTCGGTTCGAATCCGGCCACTCCGACCATTCTAAGATCAAGGACTTACCCCCAAAGTCCGACGTCCCCAAAATCGCTGAAGATTGACCTGTTCTGGGTAACAAGAGCCCGGAAAACCGGAACCTCCGGGAATTGCGGCATCGAGCTCGCCTTCCTCAGTCGAGCGCTCCGCTCTGGCTACCAGCCCAGTTGGACTATCTGCGAAAGATCCGCGATGTGGCCATAGATCATCGAACCTTTGACGAGAAAACAGCTGCCGCCCAAGACATCGAAGAGCGGGCTTGACGCCGTGCAAACCGGCCGGACCTTACGGTCCCTGGCTTCGGCATTGCCGATGCTGATTGCGAGGATAGCGATAGCGACGAGAGTCATCTTGCTCATATCCAACCCCTAAAGCCGACTGGCTTCTTGGGCTGCAAAACCGGGTTACCGCCCCTTTAAGTAACACCGGGCCAGGATGGGCCTCATCATCGATTGGTTGACGCGGGCTCATCTATTTGCCGTAGGCGCAAGGACGGGTCCAATCGCGTTCACCTACTTTATTGGCAATAGTTTGCATTCTGAGCCGACCGTAGCATTGCGCGATTTTCAGGCGTTTGTGGCGGAGGTTTCAATGCGCACGATTCTAGCTCTGGCCGCGCTCTCTAGCTGCTTCGCTATGTGGGATAGATTTGCGAACGAGGGGGCCTATAGCGCCGCCCTGCAACGAAACATTCTTGGTGCAGCGCTTGCCAAGTGATCACCTGCGCGTCGGCAGTCGCCAAACCCCTCGCCAAAGCAGACGCTGGATCTCTCCCCTACCCGTGCAGCGCTCGCCGTGCACATAGGAAGGCAAGAGACGATCTCCTACTGGCAAACATCGACCCATTCAGCGCCAACCAGATCGGCCATGCGCTGCGGCGCGATGCGCACGGCGGCGTTGGTGGCGCCAGCGGCGGGGACGACCTCGTCGAAGGCTCGTAGCGACTCATCGCAATAGACCGGCAGCGGCGCCGGCAGGCCGAAGGGGCAGACGCCGCCCGGCGGATGGCTGGTCGCCGCGAGCACCTGTTCGCCGTCAAGCATGCGCGGCTTGCCGCCGAGCGTGTCCTTGCACTTGCGATTGTCGAGCCTGGCGGTGCCGCTGGTCACGACCAGCATGGTCCTTTCGCCGACTCGCATGCAGATGGTCTTGGCGATCTGCGCCGGCGTCACGCCATGCGCCTCCGCCGCCAGCGCCACGGTGGCCGAGCTCGCGTCGGTGACCAGAACCTCGATGTCGGGCGCATTTTCGGCGAAGAAGGCGCGGACCGATTCCAGGCTCATGAGCGGACCCTCGTCAGGCGTGTTGGCCGACGCCGCCCGAATCGCGGTGCCGGTCGGGATTGGCACATGGCGCCTGGGCTGTTGGCAAGAGCCGGGAACCATGCGTCGAAGCCGCAAAAAAGCCCGCCATGGCGCTACCGTGGCAGGCTTTTTCATGCGGACGCTTCGGCGTCTCTATTGCTGCGTGGGCCGGTTCTCTTCGGCCGGCACCGTGATCAATTCCTCTTCCGGCATCTGCAGCGCGGAAGCGATACGCCTCAACTTGGCGGGGTCGGCGTCCTTGCCGTCCTCGATCTCGACGATCTCGCCCACGGCCAGGCCGCAAGTCAATGAGAGCTCTTCGATCGTATATCCCCTCGTTTCGCGCGCGGCCTTGAGCGGATTGAGGCCGGACGCGGCAATCATGTCGTTGGAAACAGCGTTTCGTGCGGTGTTGGGCATGGCAACTCCTTGGGATGAAACAAGACAGATGAAATGTGGCGTTGCCTGAGACGGCCGGGAGAATGGCCGTTAACAGGTGATTTGCCAAGAGGGGCCGTTGCGACCGTCACGCCATCGTGAACCGGCGCTCCCGGTTGGGGGCCGCTGGCTTGCAGAATGTAGGATAGCCCTGCGCTCAATCAAGTTCTTTTGAAGCGCTGCAGGCCGGGGTCCGCCGGCATTTTGCCCGCTCCGGTTCGTTAGCTTTCCGTCGCTGGCCGACGGCGGGTGGCGCCAGCCGCTTTGAAAGGATCGGATAGCATGAAACTGAAATTATTCGCGATTGTGCTCGGCACGGTTTCAAGCCTTGCGGGCGCCGCACAGGCGGACACCGTGCGTGTGCGCGGAACGGTGGTCGACCTCGCCGGAACGGCGTTGACGGTGAAAGCCCACGACGGCAAGACCGATACAGTCACCCTTACCCCCGGCTGGATGATCTCCGGCGCCAAGGCGTCGGCCACCGATATCAAGCAGGGTGATTTCCTCGGCATCGCGTCGGTCTCCAAGGTTGATGGCGGCAGCGGCGCGCTGGAAGTCGTGATCTTCCCGGCGGCGTTGAGGGGAACGGGAGAAGGCGACCGTGACTGGGATCTGCAGCCCAACAGCCGGATGACCAACGGCACCGTGGCCGACGTGACAGGGATCAACGGCCAGACGGTGACGCTCACCTACAGCAATGGCCTGAAGAAGGAGATCGCCATTCCGCAATCGACACCGATCGTGACCTTCGCGACCGCCACGCCGGCGGATCTCAAGCCGGGCATGGCGGTGTTCGTCAGCGCCGAGCGCGGCAGCGACGGCAAGCTCGTTTCGCGCCGCGTGGTGGTCGGCAATCATGGCGTCGCCCCGCCGATGTGAGGCGAGAAGCCGGCGCACCGACCAAACGCACCCCAAAAAGGTCCCGATGCCGCTGTGTGCCCTGCGCGTCCGGCGAGGCGCGCAGGGCCATCGTGGTCCAGCCGGAAACGATCCGGAAACAAAAATCTACAGTCCGGAAAAATTGTCGAAAAAAACCAGGAGGATAGTCCCGATCGCGAGGCTTGGGTCACCGATTTGGTCCGGTGAATCTCGGAATGCCCGCGAAAGGAAACGAAATCATGACGAAGTCTCTCCTGTCCCCGCTCGGGCTGGCTCTGGCCCTGGCGTTCACCATGCCGATCCTCGGCACGACCAGCGCCGATGCGGCTCCAATGCATAAGCATCACCATCATCACCGCTGGCACCGTCATCACCACCGTCACCACCATCACCATCGCCACCACCACCACAAGAGGATGGTCGCGAAGAAGGCCTGATTCCTCCCCACCTACCGATGGGAAGACAGGCTTTCCGCATATCGATCGGGCTTGTCTTCCCGTCGGAATTTTTCGCTCCCCGGGCAACGTCGTCCTTTGAGCATTCGGTGACCCGATGGCGCGCGCAGCCGCGTTCGATGCTTTCGTCCCAGTCCGGCCTCTTGCCGCGCAAACCAATCCAACGCCTGACACCTTCCAGAGCAACGCCCCACATCTGCCCCGGCGAAAAAAATCGCACGGGACGTGAACCTTCCCATTGGACGGCGCACCAAGCGGTCATGGGCGCCGCGAAGGCGCTCCTCAACCCAACCGGGACGCCAAGAACGCGATCCCGACAACCAATGGAAGGAAATGCGCAAATGACCAACTTCAAGCGTATCTCGCTCGCCGCTGCCCTCGTCGTCTCGGCTTTCGGCTCGGTCTCGGCACCGGCCTTTGCCGGCACGCATCCGACCGGCGACGGCGGCGCTGTCTGCAAGGGCTCAGGCTCCTGTCTTGTGCTGCAGCTCGACTGCAAGGGCACCTACACCGACGCCACCGACAAGAACGGCACTGTCTACGGCAAGTGCAGCCAGGTCATGAAGGTCGACCCGAAGACCCGGCTCAAGCTCGCTAACTGATCGCGGTTGGAGCCTGTTCCATCCCGATAGGACTCTCTGTTTCGAGATCATCCTCCAAGGGAACGGAAATGGCGGCCGCAACGAGCGGCCGCCATTTCTGTTTCGCAGTCCATCGAAGTTCAGCGCCGGCTGAGGAGAAGGCCGGCAAGCAGGCCGACCACGACAAGGCCGACGGCGGCGGCGGTGGCCGGATGATCGCGCGCGGTGCGCTCGAGCGCCCTGCCCCTTCGTCTGACTGCCGGCAGCGCCTCGTGGAGGCGGTCGGCGAGATGCGAATAGTAGTCGGACGCCGCCTCGCGGCCGTCCTCGTAATAGGCGTCGCCGCGTTTAGCCAAGGTTTTCCTGAGATCGTCGACTTGCCGCGAGAGCGCCGCAAACTGCCTGTCCAGATCGTGATCGGTCGCGAACAACGCCATGCCAGGTATCCTTCTCTTGCAGAGAAGGCCTAACGCATGGGCGCGACGGCAGTTCCGGCTGTCAAAGACGATGGCCGTTCAGTCCAAGACCGGCAACTCAACGCACCTGGTCGAGCAGCCGCTTGCACTCCAGGAGGTCAAAGAGCGCCTCCTGCAGCAAAGCGCGGTTGTCGCGCGACAGTTTCGAGGAGTCCGGCTGCACGGGGCCTTCGTCGTCGCCCTTGCCGAGGCCGAAGAAACGGCGGCTGGGCTTCACCTTGGGCTGGCCGACCAGCGCATCCTCGTCGCCGCGCGGCTGGGCGGCCGCGGTCAGCGGCACCTGATCGGCCTGACGGCGCTGCGCGATCGCCTCGACGGCGGCCATGTCGCCATTGCCGATGGCGACCAGGAAATGGTTGCCGTTCTCGCGCAGCAGCTTCTGCACGCCCTTGATCGTGTAGCCCTGGTCGTAGAGCATGTGCCTTATGCCCTTGATCAGTTCGACATCCTGCGGCCTGTAGTAACGGCGGCCGCCGCCGCGCTTCATCGGCTTGATCTGGTTAAAACGCGTTTCCCAGAAGCGCAGCACATGCTGCGGCAGGTCAAGATCTTCCGCGACTTCGCTGATTGTGCGGAAAGCATCGGGGCTTTTGTCCATGGGCGAATCCTCACGCTGGACCGCGATCCGGGGTTGATCCGAATCGGGTCTTATTTCAGCGATTTATGAAACGATATTCAAGCCCAGCGTCAGAGCTGACGGCGGTTTTCAACCGTATTTGCCGGCGCGCTATTTGCCGCCCTTGGCCTTGCTGTTCTGGTGCGAGCGCAGAATGCGGTTCTTCAGCACGTTCGACGATTTGAACGTCATCACCCGGCGCGGCAGGATAGGCACTTCCTCGCCGGTCTTCGGATTGCGACCGATGCGCTCGTTCTTGGAGCGGACATGGAAGGTTGCGAAGGACGACAGCTTCACCGTTTCACCGCGAACGATGGCCTCGCAGATTTCATCCAGAACGGCCTCGACGAGTTCGGCCGATTCAGTTCGCGACAACCCAACCTTGCGGTAAACGGCTTCGGCAAGGTCGGCACGCGTAAGTGTCTTTCCCCCCATGCAAACCGTCCCATCAGCTCAAAAAAACGTAAATCGATACAGCCAGCGGCAGAGCCTAAGTAATTGATCCGGCAAGGTCAAGGACCGAACCAGCGCGTTCGGCACTTACCAGCGGAGCAACACCGCGCCCCAGGTGAAACCTCCGCCCATCGCCTCGAGCAGAACCAGGTCGCCCTTCTTGATGCGGCCATCGGCGACGGCCACCGACAAGGCGAGCGGCACGGAGGCAGCAGAGGTGTTACCGTGCAAATCGACGGTGACCACAACTTTCTGTTCGGCAATCCCGAGCTTCTTGGCGGAAGCGTCAATAATCCGTTTATTGGCCTGATGCGGCACGAACCAGTCGAGGTCCTGCGCCGTGATCCCGGCCTGCGCAAAGGTCGCTTCGATGACGTCGGTGATCATGCCGACCGCGTGCTTGAACACCTCGCGGCCTTCCATCCTGAGATGGCCGACCGTGCCCGTCGTCGATGGGCCGCCGTCGACGAAGAGCTTCTCCTTGTGGACGCCATCCGAGCGCAGGCTGGCCGCCAGCACGCCGCGATCGGCGATGCTGCCCGCCCCCTCCGCTGCCTCGAGCACAACCGCCCCGGCGCCATCGCCGAAAAGCACGCAGGTCGAGCGGTCGCTCCAGTCGAGGATGCGCGAGAAGGTTTCCGAGCCGATCACCAGCACGCGTTTTGCCAGCCCGCCGCGGATATAGAGATCGGCGGTGGCGACCGCATAGACGAAGCCCGAGCACACGGCCTGCATGTCGAAGGCGAAGCCGTGATGCATGCCGAGCCGGTTCTGGATCTCCACCGCGGTCGCGGGAAAAGTGTTGTTGGGCGTCGATGTCGCCAGCACGATCAGGTCGATGTCGGCAGGCGTCAAGCCGGCGCTGTCGAGCGCGGCGCGCGCCGCCGCCTCGCCCAGCGAGGCCGTCGTCTCGTCATCGGCCGCGACGTGGCGCTGGCGAATGCCGGTGCGCTGGACGATCCACTCGTCGGAGGTCTCGACCATGCCTTCGAAGTCGGCGTTCTTCATGATGCGGCGGGGCAGCGCGGCACCGTTGCCGCGCACGACTGATCTGATCAAGGTTCGTTCCTATTCCTCGGCGTCGACGGCGACGCCGGATTTCCTGTTTGCCTGGGCATTCGGATTGCGCGCATGGAACAGATCGAGATCGGCCTCGATCCGGTCAAGCAGATTGTTGCGCACCATGTCGTAGCCGAGCTCGATCGCCGCCGCAAAGCCGTCCGAATCGGCGCCGCCGTGGCTCTTCACCACGATGCCGTTCAGGCCCAGGAAGACGCCGCCGTTGGAGCGGCCGACATCCATCTTCTCGCGCAGCCGGTCGAAGGCGCCTTTGGCGAAGACGTAACCGATCCTGGCCATCAGCGTGCGGCTCATGGCGGCGCGCAGGTAGCCGGCGATCTGCCTTGCCGTGCCCTCGGCGGTCTTGAGCGCGATGTTGCCGGCAAAGCCCTCGCTCACGACCACGTCGACCGTGCCCTTGCCGATATCGTCGCCCTCGACGAAGCCGCGATAGTTCATCGAAGCCATGTTGGCCTCGCGCAGCATGCGCCCAGCCTCCTTGACCTCCTCCTGGCCCTTGATCTCCTCGACGCCGACATTGAGCAGGCCGACGCTCGGCCGCTCGATGCCGAACACAGAGCGCGCCATGCCGGTACCCAGGATGGCGAAATCGACGAGTTGATGGGCATCCGCGCCGATGGTGGCGCCGACGTCGAGCACCACGCTCTCGCCGCGCGTCGTCGGCCAAAGCGCTGCGATCGCCGGGCGGTCGATGGTAGCCATTGTGCGCAGGCAGAATTTTGACATCGCCATCAGCGCGCCGGTGTTGCCGGCCGAGATGCAGGCTTGCGCGGCGCCGTTCTTCACCGCCTCGACCGCCTTCCACATCGACGATTTCCAGCGGCCGTGGCGCAGCGCCTGGCTCGGCTTGTCGTCCATCCTCACCGCGATCTCGCAATGAACGAATTCGCTGACCTCGGCGAGCTTGGGAAACTTGGCCAGTTCGGGACGCACGGCGTCCTCGCGGCCATAGATGACGAAGCGGATGTCAGGGCGGCGGATGGCGACCGTCATCAGCGCCGGGATGACGACGCCTGGTCCGTGGTCGCCGCCCATGGCATCGATGGAAATCCTGATCACGCGGTGTGTTTCTCACGGTTTGCCTGGCTAGCGGCGGGCGCCTGCCGAGGTAAGGGGGCTCGCGAAGGTTCGGCGAAAATACCGGTTTTGGGCTGCCGCACAACCAACTTTTCCAAAATCCAGGCGGCCTTCAGGATTTTCCGAGCAGCGAACGCAGCTTTTTCTGGAATTCGCTTTCTTCCGGAGGATCGTCGCCCTCGGCGTCGAGCGAGGCTCCGGGCTTGCGCGGATAAGGATCGATCGCCAGGCCGAAAAACTGCTCCGCGAGCGCACCGACATCGATGGTGTCGCCGGAAAAGGTTTCGGGACTGTCCGGCCCGTCGGCGTCGAGGACGATCTCGCCGCCGCCCTCGAAGCCCTCGCGTCCGAGCTTCGACTGCTCGGGCAGGAACAACGCCTCGACGGGCTCGTCGATATGGGCGGCGACCGGATCGAGGGTGACGATGCAAGCCTGCGTGATACCGGCCTCGACGCGGCCGCTGACCTTGACGCCGTTGCGCTTCCAGGACGTCACAAGCAGCTCGGCGCGGTAGCTCTCGACCAAGAGCAGATCGTACTCGGCTGCAAGTGCCGCGCGCTGGCGCTCATCCGCCTCGATCACGACCGGCAAGCCCTTTTGCGGCAGGCGGGCGACATTGGCTACGAAGGACACGGGGCTTTGCGGTTCGGCGTATTTCATTCTCGCCTCCTTCACGCGGCTCCGGCGACCGGGAACGTGACGGCGCCGGCCACGATCGATTCGCTCGGTTGCGCGGTTAGCTGCCGGGACGCTGCGGAAACGTAGCTGGCCAGTTGCGGCGCCTCGGGCCACTCACCGGCATCAGGCCTGACATTACGGGCGAGCGCGGCGGCGAGGGCGGCGCGATCATCGTCGCGCAAGGCGCCGTCATAAGCCGCTGTGCGGCCATAGAACATCTTTGCCAGCTTCTTCATGCGCTTCGGCACGCCGACATCGCTGATGCCGAGTTCCCTCAGCGAATGGTCGACATCGAGGAAGAACTCGTCGATCAGCACCTGCGCGACCTCGGCCGCCGCTCCACCCTCCCCGCGCAGCCGGTGCTGGACCAGGTACATATGCAGCGACAGCATCTCGAAGCGGCCAAGCAGCGTATCCGGCACATTCCAGTCGGAATAAAACACTTTTTGCCGCGCCGCCGCCACGATTTGTGCGTAGAGCGCCTCGGTGATAGCGCGGTTGGCGTGGCGTTCACGGCCAAAAAGACGCTGGAACATTGAGGGTGGTCTCCTGGGGACCTGTTGTTTGATTTGGCCTTGTTGCATCGGCATGCAAGCTGGTTTACCGGTTTTGCGGCCCAGCGCAAGTTGCGGGGATGTGATGGAGAATTGTTGTTGGGTGCGCTGAAATTCAAGTCGTTTCTTACGCCCTTGCCAGCGGGCGTGGCTTCTCTGCTGGTGGCGGTATCCGCGCTTTCGGCCTGCAATTCGTCCAAGATGATCGGCGACCTCAGCCCGAGCGAGACGCTGACGCAGGGTTATGTCATCGACCAGGCGGCGATCGACTCGGTGCCGGTCGGCTCGAGCCGCGAGCAGGTGCTCCTGGCGCTGGGGACGCCGTCAACGACGGCGACCTTCGACAACGAGACCTTCTATTACATCTCGCAGACGCGCAAGCGCTACGTCGCCTTCGACAAGCCGCGTCTGGTCGACCAGCACGTGCTGGCGGTCTATTTCGGCGCCGACGGCCGCGTCACCCAGATCGCCAATTACGGCCTGAAGGACGGCAAGATCTTCGATTTCATCTCGAGGACGACGCCGACGGGCGGCAAGGACCAGAACTTCCTCAGCCAGATCATCAACGGCGCCAGCAAGCTGGCACCCGGCATCCCGGGCGGCGGCAGCGGGACGCCCTAAGCTCGGCTCGCTGGATTTCAGACAGACAGGACCCGCCGAATCGGACCGGCGGGTCCTTTTGTTTCGGCGGGACCGTCGACCAAAAAAGCAAAACCCGCGGGATCGCTCCCGCGGGTTTTTTGTCTTGAAACAGGCGGCTTTGATCAGCCGTGCGCAAGCACGGCAAGCAAGAGCAGCGCCACGATATTGGTGATCTTGATCGCCGGGTTGACGGCCGGGCCGGCGGTGTCCTTGTAGGGGTCGCCGACGGTGTCGCCCGTGACCGAGGCCTTGTGCGCCTCGGAACCCTTCAGGTGCTTGACGCCGCCCTTGTCGGTGAAGCCGTCCTCGAACGACTTCTTGGCGTTGTCCCAGGCGCCGCCGCCGGAGGTCATCGAGATGGCGACGAACAGGCCATTGACGATGACACCGAGCAGCGAGGCGCCGAGCGCGGCGAAGGCCGAGGCCTTCGAGCCCGAGATCAGGTACACGCCGAAATAGACGACGAGCGGCGCCAGCACCGGCAGCAGCGAGGGAATGATCATCTCGCGGATTGCGGCCCTGGTCAGCAGGTCGACGGCGCGCGCATAGTTCGGCTTGGACGTGCCGGCCATGATGCCCTTGTCTTCGCGGAACTGCTTGCGCACCTCCTCAACGATCGAGCCCGCCGCGCGGCCGACGGCGGTCATCGCGATGCCGCCGAACAGATAAGGGATCAGGCCGCCGAAGATCAGGCCGGCGACGACGTAAGGGTTGGAGAGATCGAAGGAGACCTCGCCCATGCCCTGGAAGTAGGGGTACTTGTCGCCATTGGCGGCAAAGAACTTCAGGTCGTTCGAGTATGCCGCAAACAGCACCAGCGCGCCGAGGCCGGCGGAGCCGATGGCATAGCCTTTGGTCACCGCCTTGGTGGTGTTGCCGACCGCGTCGAGCGCGTCGGTGGACTGGCGCACTTCCTTGGGCAGGCCGGACATTTCGGCAATGCCGCCGGCATTGTCGGTGACCGGCCCGAAAGCGTCGAGGGCGACGATCATGCCGGCAAGGCCGAGCATGGTGGTGACGGCGATCGCGGTACCGAAGAGGCCGCCGAGCTGAAAGGTGGCGATGATGCCGCCGACGATGACGATTGCCGGAAGCGCCGTCGATTCCAGCGAGACCGCGAGGCCCTGGATGACGTTGGTGCCGTGGCCGGTCACCGAGGCCTGGGCGATCGAGTTGACCGGGCGCTTGTTGGTGCCGGTGTAGTATTCGGTGATCACCACGATGAGGCCGGTCACCAGCAGGCCGATCAGGCCGCAGATGAACAGGTTCTTGCCGGTGATGGCGAGGCCGCCGACAGTGCCGATCTCACCCCAGCCAAGCACCGCTGAGGTGGCGATGGCGAGGCCGACGATCGACAGCAGGCCGGTGACGATCAGGCCCTTGTAGAGCGCGCCCATGATCGAGCCGTTGGAACCGAGCTTGACGAAGAAGGTGCCGACGATCGAGGTCAGGATGCAGGCGCCGCATATGGCGAGCGGATAGAGCATCGCCGCACCCAACACTGCCGTGCCGCCGAAGAAGATGGAGGCCAGAACCATGGTGGCGACGACCGTCACCGCATAGGTCTCGAAAAGGTCAGCGGCCATGCCGGCGCAGTCGCCGACATTGTCGCCGACATTGTCGGCGATGGTGGCCGGATTGCGCGGATCATCTTCCGGAATGCCGGCTTCCACCTTTCCGACAAGGTCGCCGCCGACATCGGCGCCCTTGGTGAAGATGCCGCCGCCGAGACGGGCGAAGATCGAGATCAGCGAGGCGCCGAAGCCGAGCGAGACCAGCGAGTCTATGACGACGCGGTCGTTCGGCTGCAGGCCCAAGGGGCCGGTCAGGATGGCGTAGTAGATGGAGACGCCGAGCAGGGCAAGGCCCGCCACCAGCAGGCCGGTGATGGCGCCCGACTTGAAGGCGATGTCGAGGCCGGCGGCGAGGCTGTTGGAAGCGGCCTGCGCGGTGCGGACGTTGGCGCGCACCGAGACATGCATGCCGATGAAGCCGGCAGCGCCCGAAAGCACGGCGCCGATCAGGAAGCCGATTGCGGAAGTGATGGAGAGCAGCCACCAGGCAAGCACGAGCACGACGACGCCGACGACGGCGATGGTCGTGTATTGGCGCGCCAGATAGGCTTGGGCGCCTTCGCGAATGGCTGCGGAGATTTCCTGCATGCGTTGATTGCCCTGATCGGACGCAAGGACCGAACGTGTCGCCCAGATGGCGTACAGAATTGACAGCAAGCCGCAGGCGATGACGGCGGTAATGATGGTCATTGCCGGATTTTCCTCGATTGATGGCCCAAAAGAACCCCTCCCTGGGCCGTTGGAACGGGGATGAATGCCGTGCGCGGAATCCACCCCTTGGCTGCGGTGTATGCGAAACAGGGCCTGGAACGTCAAGATATTGTTCGGTTTTTGCCCGGCTTTCGCCCAAAAGACGAGGACGGCGATTCATCGGCAGGCGTGGCCGAGCGTTTAGATCGATTGAAATGACGTATGGGAATCAGGCCTGTCTGGGATTGCGGCCGGTCGCCGACAGCTACTGCATCTCCCTGCCCATGCGCCGCGCGGCGTAGCGCTCTATAGCCGACAGGCCGTCATAGATCAGCACCGCGAGCGCCGCAACGATCAGGCCGCCCTGCAGGACGAAGGCCAGGTTGTTCGATATCAGGCCGGCGATGATCACCTCGCCCAGCGTCTTGGCCGCCACGGTCGAACCGATGGTGGCGGTGGCGAGGCTGATGACCACGGAAAGCCGGATACCGCCGAGGATCACCGGAGCACTCAGCGGCAGCTCGACCTTCACGAGCCTTTGCCAGCCGGTCATGCCGGCGCCGCGCGCCGCTTCCATGACATTGCCGGGCAGCGTGGTGAGCGCGGTCAGCGCGTTCTCGAAGATCGGCAGCAGCCCGTAGAGGAAAAGCGCGATCAGCGTCGGCTTCTCGCCGAAGCCGACCGCCGGCACGGCGAGCGCCAGCACCGCGACCGGCGGGAAGGTCTGGCCGATATTGACCAGGCTGCGCGACAGCGGCAGGAACTCGGCGCCGGCGGGCCGGGTGACCAGGATGGCGAGCGCGACGGCAACGATTGTCGCGGCCACCGTGGCGATGAGCACCGTCCTCAAATGCAGCAATGTCAGCGTCAACAGGCTGCCCTGGTTGTAGATTGCCGGCGCGCCATTTTCGGTCAGCGGCTTGAGCAGGGGCTCGAACAAGGCCGGGCTGGCGATAAAGACCACCAGCAGCACCAGAAGAGCCAGCCTCAACAGCGCGGGCAGCCACGCCTTCATGCCGGCCTCGCGCGCTTCACCAGTTCTTCCACGGTGACGCGGCCGATGAGCTTGCCGTCGGCGCCCCTCACCGGCAGCGCCAGGCGGCCCGACCACAGAAGCTCAGCCAGCGCGTCGCGCTGGCTGGCATCGCCAGGGATCGCCTCGCCTTCGGCGCCGCCTGCCTCCACGGCATCGCGCACGCGGCCAAGCGACAAGAGCCGGAACGGCCGCTCGCTGGAACCGACCAGGGTCTCGACGAAGCCGTTCGCCGGCCTCGCCAGGATCTCGGCGGGCTTCGCGTACTGCACAAGCTTGCCGGCATCCATGACCGCGATCTTGTCGCCCATATGCACCGCCTCCTCCATGTCGTGGGTGACGAGGATGATGGTGGTGCCGAAACGCTTCTGGATCGCCAGCAGGTCCTCCTGCGCCTTGGTGCGGATGATCGGGTCGAGCGCGCCGAAGGGCTCGTCCATCAGCAGCACATTGGGCTCAGCGGCCAAAGCGCGGGCGACGCCGACGCGCTGCTGCTGGCCGCCGGAAAGCTCGTGCGGATAGCGCGGGCCATAGGCCTGCGGGTCGAGCTGGTAGAGCGTCATCAATTCTTCGACGCGTGCCTTGATGCGGTCCCTGTCCCAACCGAGCAGCAGCGGCACGGTGGCGATGTTCTGCGCAACCGTGCGATGCGGAAACAGGCCATGGCCCTGGATGGCGTAACCGATGCTGCGGCGCAGCTGGTAGTCCGGCACGGAGCGGTTGTCGACGCCGTCGAGCTTGATCACGCCGGCGGTCGCCTCGACGAGGCGGTTGATCATCCTGAGCAGCGTCGTCTTGCCGGAGCCTGAGGTGCCGACGATCACGGCAATGGTGCGCGGCTCGATGGCCATCGACACATTGTCGACCACCGTCGTCGCGTCATAGCGCTTGGTGATGCCTTCGATCTCGATCATGCGGGGTCCGCCCTGCGCTTGGTGGAGGTCATTTCGATGACAGCGTCGAGGATGATCGCGGCGGCAAAGGCGAGCGCCACCGTAGGCAGGGCGCCGAGCAGCACAAGGTCCATCGCCGTCTGGCCGACGCCCTGGAAGACGAAGACGCCGAAGCCGCCGCCACCGATCAGCGCCGCGATGGTGGCAAGCCCGATATTCTGCACCAGCACGATACGGATGCCGGTGAGGATCACGGGGAAAGCGAGCGGGAACTCGACATCGAACAGGCGCTGGCGGTCGGTCATTCCCATGCCGCGGGCGGCGTCGTTGGCGGCGCGCGGCACGCCGGCGAGACCGACAACGGTGTTGGCCACCACCGGCAGCAGCGAATAGAGAAACAGCGCGACGAAGGCCGGCGCGGTGCCGATGCCCCTGATGCCGATCGCCGCCGCGCCCGGCACATGCACGGCAAGCCAGCCGAGCGGCGCGATGAGCAGGCCGAAGAGCGCGATCGAGGGAATGGTCTGGATGATGTTGAGCACGTTCAGAACCCCTGCCCGCAGCTTGTCGACGCGATGACAGAGGATGCCGAGCGGCAGGCCAACCACCACCGCAGCCGCCAGCGAGCCCAGCGCCAATGTGATGTGCTTGGAGCCCTCGGCCCAGAAACTGTCGGCGCGGCTGGCGTACTCCTTGAGGATGGAGAGACTGTCCCAACTCCCCGACACGAGCAGCGCGCCGACGGCGAGCGCGGCAACGGCAAGGACGCCGACGCGCGCCCATGGTGCGAGCTCCAGCCGGGTCAGCACATCGGCCAGAAGCAGCGTAAAAGCAAAGATCAGCAGCCAAAAGCCGGAAGCGGGAGCAACGCGCGCGAAAGTGTTGCCGGCGGGGGTCAGGAAACTTCCCGATGTGCCGATCAACATGGCAAGAGCCGCGAGCGCGATAACGCTGGCGGCAAGCCTGGGGATGAGCGGCGACCGCAGCAAGGCAATGATGGCGCCAACAACGACGATAGCGAGCAGCAACATGCCAAGCGCCGGCGGCAGCGCATCGAGGATCGGGCGCGCCTGTCCGGGCACGATACGGTTGGCGCGGAAGGTGGCGAACGGGGCGAGGAACGCGGCATAGGCCACGATCGCAGCAATGACCACGCCGAGCTTGTCGAAGCGCAGGGTCATCGGGTGGCCGCGCGGCGATTTGGAGGGACAGGATTAGGAAGGCCTCGTTCCTTCGCGCCCCCCTCTGTCCTGCCGGACATCTCCCCCACTTGGGGGGAGATCAGATGCCGCGCTGGCTTTCGCCAATCCCCATCGCGGTAAGAACAGCGCCGGCGATGACGCTGCCAATCTCCCTCCTGGTGGGGAAGATGTCCGGCAGGACAGAGGGGGGCGCCTCGCACCGGCGTCACGTCTTTTTCGACGCGCTCGCGGCTACTTCAAAAACCCGTCCTTTTTCAAAAAGTCCTCCGCGACGGCTTTCGCAGGCTCGCCACCGAGTTGGACACGGCCGTTGAGCTGCTGCAGCGTGACCAGGTCGAGCTTGGCGAAGACCGGCTTCAGCAGCGTCTCGATCTCCGGATGCGCCTTTAGCACCTGCTCGCGGATGATCGGCGCCGGCTGATAGACTGGCTGCACGGCCTTGTCGTCCTCGAGCACGACGAGGCCGGAGGGCTGGATGCCGCCGTCGGTGCCGTAGACCATCGCGGCGTTGGCGCCGTTGGTCTGGTTGGCGGCGGCGGCGATGGTCGCGGCGGTGTCGCCGCCGGAAAGCGTGATCAACTGGTCCGGCTCCAGCGCGAAGCGGTACGTGGTCTGGAAGGCCGGGAGCGCCGCCGCCGAATTGACGAACTCGGCCGACGCGGCAAGCACCACCTTGCCGCCGCCCGAGACGTACTTGCCGAAGTCCGACAGGGTGACGAGCTTGTTCTCGTCGGCCACTTCCTTGCGCAGCGCGATCGCCCAGGTGTTGTTGGCCGGTGACGGCGAAAGCCAGACGATCTTGTTGGCATCATAGTCGAGCTTCTTGGCGGTCTCGTAGGCCTTGGCGGCATCCTTCCAGATGTTGTTGGCGTTCAGGACCAGCTGGATGATGTTGCCGAGCACGCCGCCCTCGGTGTCGATCTTGGAGGAGACAACGACCTGCGCATTCGCGGAGGCTGCGGCAAGGCCAAGCGCGATCGCCGCTACGGCGAGCTTTCCGATTGAAAACATTGTGAAGTCCTTTTGCTATGAGCCGAGAATTCGGTGGCGGCATAAGAGCATGGCTTCAACGCGCCGTCGGCGTACACGGTTTCATAACAAAGGGGATGCACGCAATAATTTTATTCCCGCCGCGAATGGCGCGCCGGGCCAAGTGCCGACAGCGTAATGTCAGCTGGCTCTGCGCAAGCCCGGCAGCTTCAAGGCGCCGAGCGCCAGGAAGCAGAGCGCAACGACCGGGAACACGACCCAGTTCAGCATGGTCCAGCCCCAGGCATTGTAGACCGCGCCCGACATAAGCGAGGCAAAGGCGACGGAGCCGAACAGGACGAAGTCGTGGAAACCCTGCACCTTGCCTTTTTCGGACGGCCGGTAGCTGGCGGCGACCATGGCGGTGGCGCCGATGAAGCTGAAATTCCAGCCGAGGCCGAGCAGGATCAGCGCCGTCCAGAACTGCCATAGCGCGAGGCCCGAAAGCGCCACGCTGGCGCAGCCGATGAGCAGGACGAGCCCGACAGCCATGATGCGCTCAGCGCCGAAACGATGGATAAGCGAACCGGTGAAGAAGCTCGGTCCGAACATCGCCATGACGTGCCAGGAAATGCCGAGCGTGGCATCATCGGTCGAGAGCCCGCAGCCGACCATGGCCAGCGGCGCGCCGGTCATGACGAAGCTCATCAGCGCGTAGCTGCCGACGGCGCAGAACAACGCGGCGACGAAGCGCGGCTGGGTAACGATCTCGACCAACGGACGCGCATCGGCTGCGACGGCTTGGGTGGCGCTGCCTGCCCGCCTGGACATATGCAGGAAGGAAAGGATGACGGCGCCGACCGCGGCGAGCACGAGGATGGAGGCGAAGGATCCGGCAAACATCACCGGCGCCAGAAGCTCGCGGGTGTAGATGACGATCTGGGGCCCGAGGATGGCGGTGACGATGCCGCCCGCCAGCACGAAGGAAATGGCGCGCGCCTTGAACTCCGGCGGCGCGTTGTCGGCCGCGGCGAAGCGGAACTGCTGGACGAAGGCCCCGCCGACGCCGATCACGCAGAGGCCGAAAGCGAACAGCCAGAAGCTCGCCTGAAAGAGCGCCAGCGTTGCGATCAGGCCGCCGAGCGCGGTGATGACGGTGCCGGTCATGAAGCCGCCGCGATGGCCAAGCTGGCGGATGATGGCGGCGGCCGGCAAGGCGCCGAGCGCCACGCCGAGGTTGAAGCCGGTGACCGGCGCCGTCGCCAGCGATTTGTCAGGACCGAGCAGATACTGTCCGGCAAGCGCGCCGAGCGAAATGGCGATCGGCGCAGCCGAGCCGACGATCGCCTGGGCGGCCGCGAGGAGCACCGCCGTGCGGCGCGCTTCCCTGCCGGCGCCAGCGACGACTGCCGCAGCGGTCACGACGCGTCCTTGCCGCGACCTTCGCCGCGCACCCGGCGCGACACGCGATCGAGCACGGCGTTGACCAGCTTCGGCTCGTCCTCCTCGTAGAAGGCTTTGGCGATGTCGACATATTCCGACACGATGACGGCCACCGGCACGTCCTCGCGCTTCATCAGTTCATAGACGCCGGCGCGCAGGATGGCGCGGAGGGTCGAATCCAGCCGCGACAGTGGCCAGTCATCGGTGAGCGCCTGGCGGATGACCGGATCGATGGTCTTCTGGTTCTCGACGACACCTGTGAGGATGGCGCGGAACCATTGGGCATCCGCCTCGCGATAAAGTGCGCCGTCGACTTCCTTGCCGAGTCGGAAAGTCTCGTATTCGGCGGTCGTCTCGAAGACACCGCTGCCGGCCACATCCATCTGGTAGAGCGCCTGCACGGCGGCGAGCCGGGCGGCACCACGCTTGTTGGCATGGCGCACGTTCGGGTGGCCGGTCGAAGCGGGCTCGCTCACGATTGGGCTCCGAATTTCTCTTTGAGCGCGATCATGGTCAGCGCCGCGCGCGCGGCGAAACCGCCCTTGTCGCCTTCCGTCCGACGGGCTCGCGTCCAAGCCTGCGCGTCGTTCTCGGTGGTCAGGATGCCGTTGCCGATCGCGATCGCTTCCTGCACCGAGAGATCCATCAGCGCGCGGCTCGATTCATTGGCGACGATGTCGAAATGATAGGTGTCGCCACGGACGATGGTACCGAGCGCGACGAAGCCGTCATAATGCGTGCCACCTTCGGCGGCGCCGTCCAGCGCGAAGGTGATGACCGCCGGGATTTCCAGCGAGCCGGGAACAGTCACGACGTCATAGCTGGCGCCGGCTTCGTCCAGCGCGCCGGTCGCGCCTTCGAGCAGCGCGTCGGCAAGATCGTCGTGGAAACGCGCCTCGACAATGAGCAGATGCGCTTTCGCCTTCGGACGAATGAACGCTTTGCCGTGTTGGGATATGCCTGCCATAAAAGTCTCCGGGGCTTGCCGGTGACTTAGGCCGAAGCCGGATTGATCGCAAGCGGAAGATGGTGGGCTGCGACGTTCCGTAGTCTATTCGGACCAAGGAGCTGTCATCAAAGCCCTTCCTTCGCGGCCTCCGCCAGGCGCGCGGCGTAGCGGGCCATGGTGTCGATCTCGATGTTTACGCGGTCACCGGCCTGGCGCTCGCCCCAGGTGGTGACGCTCAGCGAATGCTGGATCAAGAGCACGTCGAAGCGGGTACCCTCGACCTTGTTGACGGTGAGCGATGTGCCGTCGAGCGCAACCGAGCCCTTCGGTGCGATGAACTTCGCCAGATGCCGCGGCGCTTCAAGCGTGAAGCGAACTGCATCGCCCTCTTCCTTGCGCTCGACGATCTCAGCCGTGCCGTCGACGTGTCCGGAGACGATGTGACCGCCGAGTTCGTCGCCGATCTTCAGCGCCCGTTCGAGGTTGATCCTTGTACCTGATTGCCAGCTCGAAGCGGTGGTCAGCCGCAGCGCTTCTTCCCAGGCTTCGACCTCGAACCAGCGCGCGTTCGAGCCACGCTCGGGCAGCGCCGTCACGGTCAGGCAGACGCCGCCGCAGGAGATCGAGGCGCCGATGGCGATGCTCTCCGGATCGTAGGCGGTGTCGATGCGCAGGCCGACGCCTTCGCTCAATGGCTTGACCGAAGCCACCGTACCCACATCGGTCACGATTCCAGTAAACATCAGACTCTGTCTTTCAAGTTGACCATGAAATGCCGGTTCCCACTTTTGGGATCACGCCCGCACCCATTCGGCGTAGCTATCCTCGCCGAAGCGCATTTCGCGCAATTTGCGGAACCCTGGCGGGATATGGTTGGCGTCGATGGGCGATGCAATGCCGTCCTCGCCGATCGCTTCCGGCCCCTGGAACAACACGATGCGATCGACCAGGTCTTCATCCAGGAAAGCCCTGGCGACCTTGGCGCCGCCCTCGACCAAAACGCTTGCCATGCCAAGGGCCGCGAGGTCCTCCAGCAGCTCCGGCAAGGCTATTTCGCTTTCATAGGTTTCCGTGCCGATGAAGTGCACGCCCACGCGTTCGAGCGCGGCCCGCCGGTGCGCATCGGCCTCCGGACAAGCCGCGACATAGAGGGGCACGCGATCGACGCCGGAAACCAGCTTCGACGTCTCCGGCAACCGGATCTGGCGATCGAGGATGATGCGCGCCGGCGAGCGGCTCTCCAGCCCCGGCAGACGCACCGTCAGCGCCGGGTCGTCCTCCAGCGCCGTGCCGATGCCGACCAGGATGGCGTCCGCCTCCGCGCGCATCAGATAGACCTCGCGCCTGGCGATCTCGCCGGTGATGGCGACCTGGCCGGCGCCTTTCCGACCGATCTTGCCGTCGCTCGAAAATGCAAGTTTCAGAGTTACTTCCGGGCGCTTCTTCAACGACCGAATCAAATAGCCGGCCATCTGCTCGGCGGCTTCGGCGGCAAGCACCTTCTCCACCACCTCGATGCCGGCGGCGCGCAGGATGGCGTAGCCCTTGCCGGAGACACGCGGATCCGGATCGCTCGCCGCGCCCACGACGCGCGCAATGCCGGCAGTTACCAGTGCATTGGCGCAAGGCGGCGTGCGGCCATGATGGGCGCAGGGCTCCAAGGTAACGTAAGCCGTAGCGCCGCGCGCGAGCTCGCCGGCCTCAGCCAATGCCTCGGTCTCGGCGTGCGGGCGGCCGCCGACGGCGGTGACGCCGGTGCCGACGATCATCGGCCCGGCGCCGTCGTCGCGCACGATGATGGTGCCGACGGATGGGTTGGTCGAGGTGCGGCCGGCGTTTCGGCGCGACAGCCGGATGGCCGCGGCCATGAAACGGCGATCCAGGGCCGTCTCGCCGGCCTCGCTCGGTCGAGGTTTGGCCATGGTCAGCCGGCGTCCTCTTCGGTCTTTTCCTCGTCGCCCTTCAATTCGCCCAGCAATTCGTGGAAATCCTTGGCTTCGCGAAAATTGCGGTAGACAGAGGCGAAGCGGACATAGGCGACGTCGTCGAGCGATTTCAGCGCCTCCATGACCAGGCGGCCGACCTCACCGGAGGCCACTTCCGTCTCGCCGGAGCTTTCGAGCTGGCGCACGATGCCGGTCACCGCGCGGTCGATGCGCTCGGGATCAACATTGCGCTTGCGCACGGCGATCTCGACGGAGCGCAGCAGCTTGTCGCGGTCGAACGGCACCTTGCGGCCGGACTTCTTGATGACGACGAGATCGCGCAATTGCACGCGCTCGAAGGTGGTGAAACGGCCGCCGCAATCCGGACAGACGCGGCGCCTGCGGATCGCCGCGCCGTCCTCGGCGGGACGCGAATCCTTCACCTGCGTATCTTCGGACTGGCAATAGGGACAGCGCATGGAGAGCCTTGGGTTCGCGATTCTGATGGCCGGAAGGCTTAGAGCCTTTTATGCCTCAGAGATAGCGAGGCGCGAGGAAGATTGCCAGCGCCGCCACCAGCCACACCGCGATGCCGCCCAAAACTGCGAGCCGATAATCGAGGCGCTCGTTAAAAAGCCAGCAAGCTCCGAGAAAGGCGAGATAGGCGGGAATGGTCTTCACGCCGGCAAGACAGGCCTCGCGAAAACCAGGCATGCTGCCTTTGGAGCCGACGGCGAGCAGCGCAATCACCGCAAAGGTCGGCGCCAGCGGCAGTATGCCCGGCAGCACATTGCCGCGTTTGGAGGCCTAGACGATCAACGCCGTGACCAGTCCGCCGACCACGCCTTCCAGACGATATCCATCTATTGCCCCCTACCCCGACCGCCCGCCTGGGTTACGGCGCAACATCCTTTGTCGGGAAGCCGCAGGATGTGCCGAGGTTGCGGTAGGCCTTGGTGAAGCCGTCCATCGGGATGCTGGCGACGGTCTGCTTGCCGAAGGCGACATCGAGCGAGGTGACTTTGCGCATCGCGCGCAGCAGGGCGAGACTTGTCTTGGCCTGGTTGTCGACCGTCCAACTGGGACGGCCGTTGACGGCATCGTTCGAATAGACTTTCGCGGAAACCTTGACGCCGGGATCGCCGAAGGTCGCCGCGATGTTCTTGCCGGTCGGCAGGCTATTGTTGTCGAGGGTGATCATGATGGCGGGATAGGCATCGGGCGGCAGGGCATCGCCGGTCGAGATCGACAGCGTGAGCGTGCCCGCACTGCCGCTGCCGTCAACGAACGCCGTCGAGGCTGCGCAGGTCTTGTGCGCATCCTGCCCGGTATCGAGCGTATCGATGAGGGTGGTCCACCCGCCGAAGGTGCTGGTGACCGGCATATCCGTGCCCGCCTGCGTCTGCTCCTGGGCGACCGCGCTGGACGCAGCGAAACCGGCCAGCGAACCGATGAGGGCCGCGGCGGCAAGACGGGATATGCGCATCATCTTGTCTCCTATAAGCGGCGCCGCCCAATGAAGGGCGGCGCAATGCCGGCGGATAAAAGATGATGCGCGGCGCCCGGTCAACCGAGAGAAAGGCGCAACCGAGAGAGGGGGGTCAACCGAGATAAGGGTAGAGCGGGAAACGATCCGTCAGCGCCGTGACCTTGGCCTTGACCGCGGCCTCGACAGCGGCGTTGCCCTCGTCGGAGTTCGCCACCTTCAGCCCGTCCAGCACCTCGGCGATCAGCTTGCCGATCTCGCGGAATTCGGCCTGGCCGAAGCCGCGCGTGGTGCCGGCGGGCGTACCGAGGCGGACACCGGAGGTGACAAAAGGCTTTTCCGGATCGAAGGGGATGCCGTTCTTGTTGCAAGTGATGTTGGCGCGGCCGAGCGCCGCCTCGGCGCGCTTGCCGGTGGCATTCTTCGGCCGCAGGTCGACGAGCATCAGGTGGTTGTCGGTGCCACCTGAGACGATGTCGAGACCGGTTTCCTGCAGGCTGGAGGCCAGCGCCTTGGCGTTGGCGACAATGCTCTCGGCATAAGCCTTGAAGCTCGGCTTCAGCGCTTCGCCAAGCGCCACGGCCTTGGCGGCGATGACATGCATCAGCGGGCCGCCCTGCAGACCCGGGAAGACCGCCGAGTTCATCTTCTTGGCGATCTCCTCATCGTTGCACAGGATCATGCCGCCGCGCGGGCCGCGCAGCGATTTGTGCGTGGTCGTGGTCACGACATGGGCATGGGGCAGCGGCGATGGGTGCATGCCGCCCGCCACCAAGCCGGCGATATGGGCCATGTCGACCATCAGATAGGCGCCGATCGAATCGGCGATCTCGCGGAAGCGCTTCCAGTCCCAAATCCGTGAATAGGCGGTGCCGCCGGCCAGGATCAGCTTCGGCTTCGTCTCATGCGCGGTCTTTTCGATCGCGTCCATGTCGAGCAGGTGATCGTCCTTGCGCACGCCGTAGGAGACGACCTTGAACCACTTGCCGCTCATGTTGACCGGCGAGCCGTGGGTGAGATGGCCGCCCGAATTCAGGTCGAGGCCCATGAAGGTGTCGCCGGGCTGCAGCAGCGCCAGGAACACGGCCTGGTTCATCTGGCTGCCGGAATTCGGCTGGACATTGGCGAAGTTGCAGCCGAACAATTTCTTCGCGCGCTCGATGGCCAGTTCCTCGGCCACGTCGACGAACTGGCAGCCGCCGTAGTAGCGCTTGCCCGGATAGCCCTCGGCATATTTGTTGGTCATGATCGACCCCTGAGCCTCGAGCACGGCGCGGGAAACAATGTTTTCGGAGGCGATCAGCTCGATCTCATGGCGCTGGCGGCCAAGCTCGTTGCGGATGGCGCCGAAAATTTCCGGATCGGCGTCGGCAAGCGTGGTCTCGAAGAAGGATTCGAATTTGCTGGAGGCTACCGCTGCATCTGACATGGCTTGCTTTCCCTTGGGGCCGGAGGTCTGCGAAGTGCCGCGCCATTAACACAGTTGTTTGAAACCCGCCACGTTTGCGGCGCGAAATTTGCTGGCCGGATTGCGCCAAGCAAATCGACTGAACCGTTATTTCCTGTCCCGCCGGCTTTTGAGCAGCGCTTCGGTCAGCGTGATTTCGGAGAGCAGTGCCCGCATCGTGTGATCGTTGATTTCGCGGCTGCGGAACATGGCCCGCACGGCGGTGCGCTCCGCCTCGATGCCGGCGCGCCTAAGTTCGAGCTCCAGCCGCCCGGCTTCACGGGCCTCGGTGCGCGCCTCTTCGGCTTCGTCGGAAGCCGCGATGCGGCGGCGGTAACCGGCGACGATGCTGTCGGCGACCGCAAGCCGGGCCTCGGCCACCTCCCCTTCCTCGCCCTCGCCGGCGAGGCTCTCGATCTTGGCGATCGCAGCATTGGCGGCGCCGACGCGGGCCCGGCGCTCTTCGGCCGCACCCGGATCCTCGCCCGGCTCGACCAACCCGCGCGCGATCCTCGGCAAAGCGAGGCTGGCGATGATGAGCGAGCAGATGATGACGCCGGCGGCGAGGAAGATCACCACGTCTCGAGCAGGAAAGGCTGAGCCATCCTGCAGGGCGAGCGGCAGCGACAGAATGCCGGCCAGTGTGATCGCCCCGCGCACGCCAGCCACCGATCCGGCAAGCCTGACACGGAAACCGAAGGGTTCGGCCTCGCGCTTGCCGAGCCGCGCCGCGATCCCCGCTGCGATATCGCCGATCCAGATCCAGAGGAAGCGCAGGCCGATCAGGCAGAGTGTCAGAAGCAATACGGTCAGCGCCGGCTCGAACAGCCAGTGGCGGCTGGTGAGTTCCGGCGGGACCTTGCGGATGATGTCGGGCAACTGCAGGCCGAGGAGGATGAAGAGCGCACCATTGAAGATGAAAGCCAGCGTCGACCACAGCGACATCGCCTGAATGCGCGCCGAGACCGACAAAAAGCGGAAAATGCCAGAGGTTCCGGTGAGCAGGCCGGCCGTGACCGCCGCCAGGATGCCGGAGGCGCCGACATGCTCGGCGATGAGGTAGGAGACGAAGGGCAGCAGGATCATGACCAGCACCTGCGCCTCCGCCGGCGTGCCGCCGATGCGACCGAGGATTTGCAGCGCCTTGGCGGCGATGATAAGCGCCGCCACGCCGGCAAGGATGCCGGCGGCCACGGCATAGAGGAAGGTCAATGAAGCGGCCGCCAGGGAAAAGCTGCCCGTCAGCGCCGCCGCCGTCGCGAAGCGGAACATCACCAGGCCGGAGGCGTCGTTGAGCAGCGACTCGCCTTCCAATATGTGCATCAGCCGCGCCGGAACGACGTTGCGGTCGACGATCGAGGACACGGCGACCGCATCGGTCGGCGACAGCACGGCAGCCAAAGCGAAGGCGACCACCAGGGGGATGCTGGGCACCAGCCAGTGCAGGGCGTAGCCGAAGCCGACGATGGTGAAGAAGACCAGTCCGATCGCAAGATCGAGGATCGGTCCGCGCAGCTCGATCAGTTCCCGCTTCGGCGCCGCGAAGGCATCGCCGAACAGGAGCGGCGGGATGAACACCAGAAGGAACAGCTCCGGATCGATCTCGACATGCAGGCCGCGCGCCGGCCAGGCAAGGGCGGCGCCGATGGCGATCTGCAGCACGGGCAGAGGCACCCGCACCAGCCGCACCAGCGCGCCGGACAGCGCCACGAAAGCGAGCACGACGAGAATGAAGACGGCGACGTCCATGGTGCGATCCCGGCTACTCGCGCTTTAAGTCCATATTTCGATGCATGTCGTCCTCAAAACTGCTGGACACTTTTGGGCGACATGCAAACAAAAAAGCCGCTCCAAGAGCGGCTTTTTCAGTTTTATATCGGTCACTTACAGCGCAGAAGTGATCTGCAGCTCGCTGTTGCCGTCGAGGCCGTAGATGTCGTCGCGGAACTGCACGACGCCGGTGCCTGTCGACCACGCCGACAGATAGAGGAAGTGGACCGGCACCGGATTGACGACCTGCACCGGCGTGTTCTCGCCGGTCTTGATCGTCGCCTCGAAATGCTGGCGGTCCCAGCCGGGCGTGTCGCGCAGGATCCAGGTGACGAGGTCACGCACGTTCTGGACGCGCACGCAGCCGGAAGAGTCGAAACGCATCAGCTTGCCGAACAGGCTCTGCTGCGGCGTGTCGTGCATATAGACGCCGTCCGGGCTCGGGAAGTTGATCTTGACCGAGGCCATGGCGTTGCCGGAGCCCGGATCTTGGCGGAAGCGGTACTTGGCGGCATCGTCCGTCGACCAGTCGATGGTCATCGGATCGACCTCGCTGCCGTCCGGCGCGAACAGCCGGATGTGGCTCTCCTTGAGGTAGTTGGGATCCTTCCGCATCAGCGGAATGATGTCCTTGCGCACGATCGAAACCGGCGCGTTCCAGTACGGATTGACGATGATCTCGTTGATCTTGGAATTCACGATCGGCGTCTGACGGTCGATCTTGCCGACGATCGCGGTATGGCGAAGCACGACGCGGTCGTTCTCGACCGCTTCGATCTGGGCGCCCGGAATGTCGACCAGCACGTAGCGGTTGCCCAGCGTGCCGGCCTTTTCCTTCAGGCGCTGCAGATTGGTCTGCAACTGGCCGAGGCGGATCTGGGCCGAGACGTTCATTGCCGCATAGGTGTATTTGCCCATGGCGCCGTCGGCCGGCAGGCCGTGGCGAAGCTGGAAGCGCTTGACCGCCGAGTCGACATAGGAATCGAAGGCGGTCGAAATGCCGGCGCTCTGCGCCAGGTCGCCCGAGATCATCAGCCGCTTGCGCAGCGGCACGACATCCGGATCGTCGACGCCGAGCTGCAATTTCTTGGTCGCCGGAACCTGCTCCCAGCCGCCCTGGCCGACGATGTTCTGGTACTGCGCCACCGCCTGCTCGGTGAAGGCGACGGTCTGCAGGCTGAAGATCGGCAGCGTCGAGGCAACCTTGCCGGTCTCGCTGGCGCGGGCGTCGAACTGGTCGTCCCAATTGCCGCGGGTCGAGGATTTCAGGATATCCCCGACCACATCCTGCGCGCTGGCATGGCCGGCGACAATGGCTGCGGCGAGCGCGGAGGCTCCGGTAAGGAAGAAACGGCGGCTGGTTCTCATGGCAGACATTCTTTGCTTAATCGCTCTCGCTCAATCGCTTGCCGGGCGGCTTTGTCCGCACTCTAGGGTCGGCAAACTTAACAATTCGCCAACCATGACCCGCTTCACCGGCTGCCAGAAACGCGCTGCCGCAACGCAGGTTCCAAGGAGCGCAGGGCACAGGCCCGCAGCATCACCCACCCTTCGCATTGCCCGCGATTATGGCGGCAACGTGGCCTTGGCCCGCGATTTGCTTGCGGCGATGCGATCAAAGAAAAAGGACCGATGCATTTTGGCATCGCACCCGGCCCGGCAGGCTTGCCGTTGCTTCATCCGGTTCGGGCACAGGGCTTTGAATTGATCGATTGTATAGTCGTAACCGGAGGCGCCCGAGCCATCGAGAACCACGTTCTCGTCCGTGTCGGTGATCAGATAGTCGGTCGCGCCGCCCGGCGGTCAAATTCCGCACTGCAGCTGGCTTCGGCAAAGAAAAGGGCCGGCGCGCTTCGGCGCCAGCCCCATATTTTTCCCCCGGCCGCGCTTCTTCGGCGTGGCTTTGATGTCTCAGATTTCGAATGCGCTTACATCCGATAAGCGATCGTATCGTTCCAGAAGCGGTCCAGGCGCTGCAGGGCGCGGTTCATCTGCTTGAACTCGTCGGTGTTGATGCCGCCGACAGCCTCGATCGAGCCGACATGGCGCTCGTAGAGGCCGGCGACGACGTCCGCCACCTCGTTGCCCTTCGGCGTCAGCGAGACGCGGACCGAGCGGCGGTCGATGCGCGAGCGCTGGTGGTTGATGAAGCCGAGGTCGACCAGCTTCTTCAAATTATAGGAAACGTTCGAGCCGAGATAATAACCACGCGAGCGCAGCTCGCCGGCGGTCAGCTCCGAATTGCCGATGTTGAAGAGCAGCAGCGCCTGGATGGCGTTGATGTCGGAGCGGCCGTTGCGGTCGAACTCGTCCTTGATCACGTCAAGCAGACGGCGGTGCAGGCGCTCCACCAGCTGCAGCGATTCCATGTACAGCGAACGGATCGCCTCGCGGCGGTCGTCGGATACGTTGGCGGTCTTCGCCGCCGGACGCGAATTGATCATTGTCTTTGCCTCTCGTTTGTCGCCCGGTGATTTTTTGTTCTTCACCTTGATCGCGACACTATCGAATACTCATAAAATTCGACTTAAACGCCAGGGCTAACAAGAGCTTACCGGTAAGAGGTTTCGAAAGAGGCTTAACGAACGGTCACGCCCGCAAGAACAATTAACCTAAAGATTTAGCCAATGATCTTAGGGCAATCGCCGACCCAGAATCTAGGTCCCCGGAGCCGCCTGGCAACCCGAGCCGCAGCCCGCTGTCAGGCGACATGCATCTCTTCGTTTCGATGCAATGTCGTCCTCCCAAAACCACTGCCCGCTGCCCACTTTCGGGCGACATGCATCACTGCCTGAGCTGGCGCTTCTGCAGCCAGATGACCACCCGGAAGACGATGTAGAGCAGTGCCACGCAGGCATGCGAGACGACGATCAGCAGCCGGTGGCCGAAGAGGTTGGGAAAGCCGGCATACATGACGGTCTCGGTCGCCGCGCAGATGAACCAGATCACCGGCCCCCAGGAGGCGAGCATCCACAAACCAGCGGCGGCAAAGGGAAAAAAGACGGCAAGCGTGGCCGCCGCCACCTGCCAGTGCACCGGCATCAGGTCGAAGCGCCAGAGCTCGCCAGGATAGATGCCGATGAGGCGGATCCAGTAGAGGATGCCGAAGAGCAGGCAATAGCCGGCAATCACGCGCTGGAACCAGGCGAAGATGACCTCGGTGGTCGAGGGCTGCAGCACCACGCGCCTGGAAGTCACCTCGCTCACAGCTCGAGCTCCCCTGCCCCGAGCGGCGCGAAATAGGCGTCGACATCGGCGTCGCTCACCGCTTCGAGGCTTGCCGGCCGCCACTCGGGCTTCGAGCCCTTGTCGATGATGGCGGCGCGGATGCCTTCATAGAAATCGTGGCCGGTAAGCATTCGGTTTAGGATGCGGAACTCCATCTTCATGCACTCGTCCATCGACAGCCTCAGCCCGGCGCTGATCTCGCGCCAGGCGACGTTGAGGCTGGTCGGCGAACGCGTTCTCATCGTCGCCAATGTCTTGGCGGCGAAGGCGTCGGCGGCGGAAGCGTGCTCAAGGCTGGCGATGATGTCGGCAAGGGAAGGTTGCGAAAAATGACGGGCGATCGCCTCCAGATCCTGCCGCTCCGTCTCGCGCTTTGCCGGGGTGAAGAAGCCGCGCAGCTCCTCACCCAGGTCGCCCGACGCTGCCAGCTCGTCGAGCAGTCCGGCCTGGTCCTCGGCCTTGATTGTGTGCGTAGCGAGGCCGGACCACAGCGCATCGCCATAGCGGATGCGATTTCCCGTCAGCCCCAGATACATGCCGAAGCTACCGCCGAGGTCCGGAAGCAGATGGCTGGCGCCGACGTCGGGGAAGAAGCCGATGCCGACCTCCGGCATGGCGAACTGGGCGTTCTCGGTCAGCACGCGGTGCGAGCCGTGGAAGGAAATGCCGACACCGCCGCCCATCACGATGCCGTCGATCAGCGCGACATAGGGTTTCCTGAAGCGCGCGATGCGGGCGTTGAGCCGGTACTCGTCGGCGAAGAAGTCGACCGGCGGCTTGCCGGCGCGGCCTGCCTCGTAGATGTGCAGGATGTCGCCGCCGGCGGAAAACGCCCTGCCCTCGGCCTTGACGATGACGACGGCGACGCCGGCATCGTCCTCCCAGGCATCGAGCGCCTTGCCGAGCGCCCTGACCATGCGGTGGGTGACGGCATTGAGCGCCTGCGGCCGCGTCAGCGTGACGACGCCCGCCTTGCCCAGCCGCTCGAAGCGAATCTCGTCGCCTCCGCCAAAATCCATCACCGCAGAATCCTTCTCCCCGCCCTTCCAGGGGGACTGAAGTGCTAAGCGGCGACCGCGCGGACGTCAATTGTCGAGTGCCCGACACGGCCAGCCTTTTGCGGTGAGCACTACCAGACGAAGGGAATGAGCGCGTTGGTTCGACGCGCATAGCCCGGGAATTCATCGGGAAACTGACGCGCCAGAAGCCGATCCTCGGCGCCGACGCGCCAGATAAAGATCGCCCCCAGCAGGACGAGGAGAAAGACGAACGGCCCGCCCACCACGATCGCCGAGCCGATGCATGCGAGCAGGCCGCCCGTGTACATGGGATGACGCAGCAAGCGGTATGGGCCGGACGTCACCAGCTCATGATCCTGCTTGGCGGAAACGGTCTGGCTCCAGTTGCGGCCGAGGGTCTGCCGCGCCCAGACCAGCAGCGCCATGCCGGCAACCGCCAGAACGGCGCCGATGCTGCTCAGGATGGGGTTGACGGGCGCGAAGTTGACGAAGCCAAACAATGGCAGGCGCGGCAGCAGGAAAGCCGCGATCATGGCAAACATCAGTCCGAAACTCTGCAGCAGATGCGGCTCGGTATCGCGTTTCACACCGATCGCCTGAACAGTCAGATAGACAATCAGCACCAGCCAGGCGGCATAGACGAACCAGATGAAAGCCATGCCTTTGTCCCAGGTTAGCCGGCAACCAGTATTGGCCGGTATCCGCGCCCGGTGCTAGAAATGACCTCTTCGAACCAACCGGCAAGACATGTCTGGATTTTATCGCCTCGCAGCCAGTTTGATCAGTCTGATCGCCCTCTGCCTCATGTCTTGCGCCGCCATCGCCGCGACGACCGCCGAACTCTACCAGGCGCAGACCATCGTCACCGGCACCGGCGAGCCGAACCGGCAAATCGGCTTCAAAGATTGCCTGGACAAGGTGCTGGTCAAGGTTTCCGGCGACCAGCGGCTGACGCAGAAGCCGGAGATGCTGGCGTTGCGCGGCAAGGCGGCCGATTTCGTCCAATCCTTCCGCTATCACGACCGGCTGGAAGGCATTCCGATCCATGACGAGCAAGGCACGCATGACAGGCCGCACGATCTGACCTGCCTTTACAAGCCCGCCGTGGTCGACAAGCTCCTGGCGCAGCTCGGCAGCAGGGCCTGGCTCGGCGAGCGGCCGACGCTCGCCGTCCTGCTCACGGCCGAGCAAGGCGCGAGGCATTTCGTGCTGACGGCCGACGAGGATCGCGGCGAGACGATGCGCGAATCCTTCGACAATGCCACGGCGCCAATGCTGATGCGCGTCACCTTTCCAAAGGCTGCTCAGCTTGCCGGGCTCGACGAAAGGGCGTTGCAGGTCGCCGAGATGGCAAGGCTCGACCGGCTTGCAAAGGGAACTGGCGCCAGCAAGGCTCTCGCCGGCAGCATCGTGTGGAGCGACAAGGACCTCGGCTGGATCGCCGACTGGCGGCTCAGCGACCGCGGCAAGACCTATCGCTGGCAAGTGCGCGGCGTCAGCTTCGATGAGGCTTTTCGCGTGGCTGTGAGGGGCGCGGCGCAGATCTTGTCGGGGAATGGACAGCCGTAAAGTTCCTCGCCCGACCCTGGCACAATCGTGTCGCATTGGTCAGCGGCTGGGACGCGTGGTAAAAGCCGGAACCAAAAGAGAGTTTTGGCGATGAACAGATTCACCCCCGCAAAACCCGCAGGCGCACGTAGCGTCGACGAGATCACCGGCAGCCGGCGGCTGAGGCGTATGCGCAAGGCCGACTGGTCGCGCCGGCTGGTGCAGGAGAACCAGCTTTCGGTGAACGACCTGATCTGGCCGATCTTCGTCGTCGACGGCAAAAATGTGCGCGAGCCGATCGCCGCCATGCCGGACGTCTTTCGGCTCTCCGTCGACCTCGCGGTCAAGGAAGCGGAGCGCGCCGCCAGGCTCGGCATCCCCGCGATCGCTACTTTCCCCAATGTCGAGCTTTCGTTGCGCGACCAGACCGGTTCGCACATCCTCGACCCCGACAACATCATCAACCGCGCCACGCGCGCGATCAAGGACGCGGTGCCGGAGATCGGCATCATCACCGATGCCGCGCTCGACCCGTTCACCAGCCACGGCCATGACGGCATTTTGCGCGACGGCATCATCGTCAACGACGAGACGGTGGAGCAGGTGGCGGCGGCGGCAGTCATCCAGGCGGCGGCCGGCGCCGACATCATCGCGCCGTCCGACATGATGGACGGCCGCATCGGCGCCATCCGCGACGCGCTCGACGCCAACGGTTTTCAGGACGTGGCGATCATGTCCTATGCGACGAAATTCGCCTCTGCCTTCTACGGTCCCTATCGCGAGGCCGTCGGCACCGCCGGCCTGCTCAAGGGCGACAAGAAGACCTACTACATCGACCACGCCAATTCCGACGAGGCGGTGCGCGAGGCCGAGCAGGACCTCGCCGAAGGCGCCGACATGCTGATGGTCAAGCCCGGCCTGCCCTATCTCGACATCATCCGCCGGCTGAAGGACGAGCTTCAGATGCCGACCTTCGCCTATCAGGTGTCCGGCGAATATTCGATGATCAAGGCGGCGGCCGCCAATGGCTGGATCGACGGCGAAAAGGCGATGCTGGAATCGCTTCTCGCCTTAAAACGCGCCGGCTGCGACGGCATCCTCACCTATTTCGCACCGACCGTGGCAGAGATGCTGAGGGGATAGCTGGCCTTGCTGCGGGGGCTCGGCAAGCGTTTCAGGACATTGTTCGTGGCCGCGCCCCGCGGAGACACTACTACGCCCGGGTATCACGCCTACGTCACGCTCCATGACTGGATTGTGCCGAGTTCCAAGTTGTCCAGCGCCATAGGGCCGCTCTCGGAAAAACATAAATCCGCCCTCGATGCCGCATGGGCCGAGTTGGAAAGCGGTCTGGCCAGTTGGAAGACGAAACATCTGATCCTGGCGGCGGATGTCGCGGCGAAGATCCGCAACAACCTGTCGGCAGCCGACCTTGCCAACACGGTGGTTTCCATTCTCGTCGACCAGTCTGGATCGATGCGCGGCCATAAAATGCTGTATGCCGCCGCTTCCGTCGACATTGCGCAGGAGTTCCTTAGAACGCTCGGCATAAAGGTCGAAGTCTTAGGCTTCACCACGCGCGCTTGGCGCGGCGGGCTATCCCGGCTCACTTGGGATGCAGATGGCCGACCCAAAAATCCGGGCAGGCTGAACGACCTGCTTCATATCGTCTACCGGGAGGCCGACGATACGCGACAAAGCAGTATCGGTCATTCTCTCAAACCGATGTTGCGGCCGGACCTGCTCAAGGAGAATATCGACGGCGAAGCCATCGAATGGGCGGCCGGGCGACTGCGAGAACGTCCTGAATCTCGGAAAATGCTGCTTGTCCTGTCCGACGGGGCGCCGGTTGACGATTCCACGCTTCACGCAAATGGTCCGCGCTATCTCCATGACCACCTATTACGAGTGGTTCGACAATTGGAGACGGCCGGCGACGTTGAGTTGTTGGCCATCGGTCTGAACTTTTACGTCGACGGCTACTATCGTGCGTCGTCGAACTGCGAGGCAGCCGATGAGCTCGGCCAAGCCATTTTGATGGCATTGCAGCGCCAGCTTGTGGCCGGTCGAACTGCGCCTGCTGGCGAGAGCGGCTAGCGAGGGTGGCGCTAGCCACAAACGCCGAACAGATGATCGCCCGAATCTGCCCTATCGCGATCACGCGCGTCTCATCGCGTTTCTTCGCCACATACCGCTTGCAATTCACAATCAGTTAAGTTACCCATTAACCGATTGCAACTTACAACTGGTTATGGAGGAAGCAATTATGTCCAAGTTGCGTGTCAACGCTTTCACCTTGTCGCTCGATGGTTATGGCGCCGGTCCCGACCAAGACCTCACCAATCCGCTCGGCGTTGGCGGCGAAGGTTTGCACAAATGGATGGTCGGCACCCGCACCTTTCGCGAGATGGTGATCGGCAAGGATGGCGGAACCACTGGCGCAGACGACCAATTCGCAGCGCGCAGCTTCGAGAATGTCGGCGCCTGGATTCTCGGCCGCAACATGTTCGGGCCGATCCGCGGCGAGTGGCCGGACGACAACTGGAAAGGCTGGTGGGGCGACAACCCGCCCTATCACGTGCCGGCCTTCGTGCTTACCCACCACAAGCGCGACCCGATCGTCATGGAAGGCGGCACGATCTTTCATTTCGTCATCGACGGCATTCACTCAGCGCTCGAACAAGCAAGGGCTGCAGCAGGCGGCAAGGACGTGCGCGTCGGCGGCGGTGTCTCGACCATCCGGCAATATCTGCAGGAGGGGCTCATCGACGACATGCACCTGGCCATCTCGCCGGTGCTGCTTGGGTCAGGCGAGCACCTCTTCGCCGGCCTGGACATGCTGAAGCTCGGCTATCGCTGCACCGGGCAGGTCGCGACGGCCGATGCGACGCATGTGACGATTGGGCGGGCGTAACTGACCTCCCCTTCTCCCCTTGTGGGAGAAGGTGGCCGAGCGAAGCTCGGTCGGATGAGGGGTGCTCCAGCTTGGCGCTACCCCTCTCCCAGACTGGAGGCACAAGGCAGGTTTGTCAGCGCCTCATTTCTTCCAACGCCCCTCATCCGTCTCGGCGCTGCGCGCCGATCCGCCTTCTCCCACAAGGAGAGGAGGAGAAAGCGCTCAATACTTCTCCGGCACGTAGAGCTCGCGCGGCAGCACCTGGCGCTCGTAGTCCGGGTTGAAGACGCGTTCCGGCAGCGTGATTTCCTCGTGCGGCACGTCCTCGTAAGGCAACTGCTGCAAGAGGTGGTCGATGCAGTTCAGCCGCGCCCGTTTCTTGTCGTTGCCCTCGACGATGAACCAGGGCGCTTCCTTGATGTTGGTGCGGGCGAAGGTCTCTTCCTTGGCTTTGGTGTACAGCTCCCAGCGCACGCGCGACTGCAGGTCCATCGGCGACAGCTTCCACTGCTTCATCGGATCGTGGATGCGCATCAAAAAGCGCATCTGCTGCTCCTCGTCGGTGATGGAGAACCAGTATTTCACCAGCGTGATGCCGGAGCGTACCAGCATGCGCTCGAATTCCGGCACGTCGTGGAAAAATTCTTCGACCTGATCCTTGTTGGCAAAGCCCATCACGCGCTCGACGCCGGAGCGGTTGTACCAAGAACGGTCGAACAGCACGATCTCGCCGCCGGCGGGCAGATGCGGCACGTAGCGCTGGAAATACCATTGCGACTTCTCGCGCTCGGTCGGCGCCGGCAATGCCACGACACGGGCGATGCGCGGGTTGAGCCGCTGGGTGATGCGCTTGATGACGCCGCCCTTGCCGGCGGAGTCGCGGCCCTCGAAGATCACCACCAGCTTCTTCTTGTGATAGGCGACCCAGGACTGCAGCTTGATCAGTTCCGACTGCAGCCTGAGCAATTCGCGGAAATAGGTCATCCGGTCGATGGAGGGCGGATGCGACTTCTTGTAGATCTTGGCGATCTCCAGCGAGAGCGCCGGTTCGGAAATCTCCAGCTCGTAGTCCTCATCGAGCGTGTCCTCAAGCTCGGCTTCCAGCCAGTCCTTGGCTCCGGAATTCGGCTCGGAATTCGGTTTGAGTTCGTTCATCGCGCAGCTCCTGCCTGCCGGCCACCTTCGCCTCGGATGCGTCCCGGCCGTCGCCGCAAACACACCTCCGTAAGCCGACTGAGATACAGACCCGCAATGACGGTTTTATTGCAAGCGCGGGACCGGCAATGTCGCACTAGCCGATATGTGATCGGTCCGTATCGATCGCGGGGCGACAAGCCGCTCGAATTGTCCTACAAATGCCCTCGCCTCTTTCAGGCGCCCGCCACGGCGCGCCCTTTTCAAAACAAAATCGCGAGGACCCCGACATGGAATACCGTACCCTTGGCCGTTCCGGCCTGAAGGTTTCGACATTGACGCTCGGCACGATGACCTTCGGCGGCACGGGCCCGTTCGCCGCTGTCGGCAATTCCGATCTTTCGGAGGCCAGGCGCATCATCGACACTTGTATCGACGCCGGCATCAATCTCATCGACACCGCCAACGTCTATTCGAACGGCCTGTCGGAGGAGATCGTCGGCGAAGCGCTCGGCGGCAAGCGCAAGAACGATGTTCTCATTGCTTCCAAGGCGCGCATGCGGATCGGCAACGGCCCCAACGATGAAGGCCTGTCGCGCCATCACCTGATCCGCGAATGCGAAAGGAGCCTGAAGCGGCTCAAGACCGATGTCATCGACATCTATTTCCTGCATGAGTGGGACGGCGTCACGCCGCTGGAGGAAACGATCGCCGCGCTCGACACGCTGGTGACCCAGGGCAAGGTCCGCTATGTCGGCTGCTCCAACTATTCGGGCTGGCAGGTGATGAAGGCGCTCTCGATCAGCGACAGCCATCATCAGCCGCGCTTCGTCACCCAGCAGATCCACTACACGCTGGAAGCGCGCGAGGCCGAATACGAGTTGTTGCCGATCTCGGTCGACCAGGGCCTCGGCGCGCTGGTGTGGAGCCCGCTGGCCGGCGGCCTGCTTTCCGGCAAATACCGCCGCGACAGCCCGACGGCGCGCCAGCTTGGCGGTTGGTCGGAGCCGCCGATCCGCGACGAGGACAGGCTGTGGCGGATCGTCGACGTGCTGGTCGAGATCGGCAAGGCGCGCGACGTTTCGGCGGCGCAAGTGGCGCTTGCCTGGCTGCTCGGCCGCCCAGCCGTTTCTTCGCTGGTGATCGGCGCCCGCAACGAAGCCCAGCTCAAGGACAACCTTGCCGCGGCAAGCCTGACGCTGTCGCTGGACGAGCGCATGCGACTCGACGCCGTCAGCCGGCCGCCGGTGCTTTATCCCTATTGGCACCAGCAGTTCACCGCCAAGGACCGGTTCGGCCCGGCCGACCTGGTGCTCGACCGCAGCGATATCTGAGAGCTGCACAAATGTCCCGTGCCCGAAAAGGCTGGGTCAGCCCGTGATGAAGCGCCAGACTTCCGGGTCAGGTTCGATCTGGCCGCTCAGCACGAAATATTTGTAGAGGACGAGCAGCGAGACCGCTCGCTCGTCCCTTTCGTTGCTGAATTTGCGGCAATAGGCGTTGGCCGCCTTTGTGATGCGTTGGGCTTCCGCCGGGTGCTTTTCGAAATAGGCGATCTTGTCGGCGACGTCCGAAAAGTCCTGCGCCAGCGGCACGTAGTGGACATCGGCCTCGAGCTCGGCTTCGGCGAACCAGGTCTCATAGGTCGGGGGCGGCATCAGGCAGAGCGAATTCGAGCTCATGACCCATTTCAAGTTCGTCGCCACGTCGTTGCCCTCGAGCGAGACGATGTAGCGGAACTGCCGCTGCTGCGGGATGGTCAGGTAAGGCCTGCGGTATCCCTCTGGCGCATCCGGCTTGGGCGAGCCGGCATCGCAGGACGGCAGGTTGCGCACGGCATCGACGAACCGCTTGCGGATCGGATTGTTGAAATGGCCGCGCCAGACCGCCATCGGGCGCTTGTCGGCGAAGGCCAGAGTGTCCCCCGGCATGTTGAAATGGCGGAACTTGTCGAGCTTCATGATCACGGCGTTGCCGTTGTCGTCGCGGATCGGCCGATCCTTGACGATCGCCGGCATCTTAGGCACGTCGACGACATCGCCGAATTCGAGATCGATGAGCAGGTCGCGATCGAAGTAGCGGGCGAACTCCTTCAGGTCGTAATAGTACATGCTCCCGAACTTGGGTATTTGACCGGCCGGCACGGCGGCCGCGCTCGGCACGAAGCTATGGTCGAGCTTGTTGTAGTAGTTGACGCGGTCGCGGACCGTCTTGCCGGAGAGCCTCGCCTGCTCTAGCCGGCTGGCCAGGCGCTGGCGAAAGAGAGCCTGCGGCACCACATCGCGCGTGATGTTGCGTATGAAATAAAATACCCGCGCTGCGGTGCGTAAGGGCGAAGCCATGCGTCCGTCGTTTCAAAGATGTGGCGTCGTGCCTCCTACAGCATTGTGCCGAACATCTTGCAAGCCCGCTTGCCCGGGCGAACTTGCCAAGGCCCTGATATTCGACGGCGTTGCGGGATCAGGCAGCGACGACGGCGAAACCCCTGGCGCGCAGTCCGCGCCGGTCGTCATGCAGCGAAGTCACCAGCCGGTCGCGGCTGCCGGCGATATGAGCCGAGAGCAGTCGCGCCGCCTCGTCGGCGTCACCCGTTCGCACGGCGGCCAGGATGGCGTGGTGCTCGGCCCAGGCGCGGCTGAGCGCCGCCTCGTCGCGCACTTCCAGCCATCGGGCGCGCGACAGCCTGGTCATCGCATCGCGCACGGCTCTCAACAGGAATTCATTGCCGGAAAGCCTGGCCAGCTCGATGTGGAAATCCATGCCGACGCGGTGCCACTCCTCGCGCGGCGTGTCGGCGTCGCAGGAATCGAGCATCGCCGCGATCACCTCGACCCCGCTGCGATCCTCGAGCGCTGCCGTCAACCTCACCGCCGCCACCTCGACCGCCTCGCGGTAGACGGCAATCTGGCCAAGCTCGGCAAGGTTGATGGGCGCCACCGTCCAGCCGCGGCCGTCGCGGCCGATCAGTCCTTCGGTCTCGAGGCGCAGCAGCGCCGCCCTGACCGGGGTGCGCGAGGCGCCGAAGCGGTTTTCGATCCAGCGCTCGGTCAGCCTCTCGCCCGGGCCGATCTCCAGCCCGAGGATCATCTCGCGAAGCTGCCTTTCGACATTTTGCATCTGCGACATTGCCGGTCCGCTCTTCGGCGCCGCATTGACAGCGGCAGGGTTGAGGTTCATGACGGATACCAAGTTGGTATCCCAAAATGGTATCCGGAACAATCCCGGATTGCCGGGCAGGCATGGTATGGCAAACGACACCGCCGAACAGAGCGGCTACAACATCCATTGGCGGCGCAATCTTGCCGTCTGCTTCGCCGGATCGTTCAGCATGCTGATCGCCATGACGCTGCTGTTGCCATTCCTGCCGCTCTACGTCGAAGAACTGGGCGCCGAGGGCCATGCCGCGGTCGTGCAGTGGTCGGGCATTGCCTATGGCGCCACCTTTTTCGCGGCGGCGCTGGTGGCGCCGCTTTGGGGGCGCCTCGGCGACCGCTATGGCCGCAAGCTGATGTTGGAGCGCGCCTCGTTCGGCATGGCGATATGCATGTCGCTGACCGGCATGGTCGAGAGTGTTTGGCAATTGGTGCTGCTGAGGCTCCTGATCGGCTTTGCCGGCGGCTATTCCTCGGGTTCCACGATATTGGTGGCGATGCAGACACCGAAGGAGCGCTCCGGCTGGGCGCTCGGCGTGCTGTCGGCCGGCATCACGGCGGGCTCGCTGGTCGGCCCGCTGCTCGGCGGTTTGCTGCCGCCTGTGATCGGCATCCGCGCGACGTTCCTGCTGTCCGGGGGCGTCATCTTCCTCGCCTTCCTGGCCACGACCTTCCTGATCAAGGAAAACCCGCCGGCGCCCAAACCTGTCTCGGCGGCAAAGCCGAAGAGCGGCTGGTCGCAGATCCCCGACCAGCGACCGGTCGTCGCCATGCTGACGACAGGCATGCTGCTCGCGTTCGCCACCATGTCGATCGAGCCGATCATCACCGTCTATGTGCAGCAGCTTGTGGACGACCAGAGCAAGGTGACGATGGTCGCCGGCGTGGTGATGTCGGCGGCAGCGCTCGGCACGATCCTGTCCTCGTCATGGCTGGGCAAGCTCGCCGACCGCGTCGGCCACTGGAATGTCGTCGTCGGCGCGCTCGCCATCTCGGCGCTGCTGCTCATTCCACAGGCCTTCGTCACCGAAAGCTGGCAGTTGATCGGACTGCGCTTCCTGATGGGCCTCGCGCTGGGCGGCCTCCTGCCCTGCATCACGAGCGTCATCCGCCACAACATCCCGGACGGCGTCGGCGGCAATGTGCTCGGTCTCTCAATCTCGGCGCAATATGTGGGCCAGGTCGCGGGACCGCTCGCCGGCGGCTTCGTCGGCGGCCATTTCGGCATGCGGGCGGTGTTTTTGGGCACATCGGCGCTGATGGCGCTGGGCGCGGTCTACAACTGGATTGTCCAGTCGCGGCGGGCGCGGCATATGCTGCTCGAAGCCGGCGAATCCTGATCGGCGCGCGACGGAAGACGGAGCATCAAAATGAGCCTTGCGGGGCAATCCTCAAACGGCGGCAGCCGCATCCTGGTGCTGGCGGGTGGTCTCGTCGGCGCGGCAGGCGTGGCGCTGTCAGCGGCGGCCGCACATCGCGGCGGCGCGTTTACCGGCACGGCTGCGTCTTTCCTGTTGATGCATGCGCCGGTCTTCCTCGCCATCGGCCTTATTGGCGGCAACCGGTCTCTCAGGATCGCAGGCCTGGTGCTGCTCGTCGGCCTGCTGCTGTTCTCGGGCGATCTTCTCGCCCGGGATTTTCTCGGCTCGCGGCTGTTTCCGATGTCGGCCCCGATCGGCGGCACCCTGCTGATCGCCGGCTGGCTGGCGATCGCGGTCTCGGCGTTGTGGCGTCCGCGCCCTCAGATCGGTCCATGATGGCGAGGTTCGTCGACGGGCCGCGCCGGTGTCACCGGCGCTTCTGAAGCAGCGTCCGCCTGCGCGTTGCCGGCTCGGCCGCGCGCAGCCGTTCCGGCCGGTCGGTCGCCGGCGAGATGCCCCAATAGTTGCGATAAATGTCCTGGAAGAGGTGGCTGATCGGATGCATGACTGCTCTCTTAGAATTGAATCGATCCAATCGATCGACACGAAAAAAGCTGGCGCCTCAGGCGCGCTTGCGCCCCACGATGAAGCGCAGCTCACGCCTCCACGGGCTTGTTTTGCCCCGGCGGCGCTCGCTGAGCGCGGTCGAGGCGATGCCCCAATCGTTACGGTAGACGTCCTCGAACAGATAGCTGACCGGATGCATGGCAGGCCTCCTTCTCGACCTTGCTCCAACTCGCCAAAAAGCAACTTGGATCGATTCAAATCATAAGCCTCACGCACGTCGAGTCAAGCAGAAATTTGAATCGATCCAACAAAAATGCTAAGTGGACCGGCAGGTATTCCGCGTCCATGTTCGTCATGTGACCGGATTCGGAGAACAGGCATGGCATCAGTCCTCGAAGGTCAGACAAGGCCGATCCGGCTGGCAGACATCGCCAAGGCCGCCGGCGTCTCGCATGGCACAGCCTCCAATGTCTTCAGCCGCCCGGAGATCGTGCGCGCCGAGGTGCGCGAAAGGGTCAAGGCGGTGGCTGAGGCGATGGGTTATGCCGGCCCCGACCCCAAGGGCCGCCTGCTGCGCGCCGGCAAGGTCAACGCCATCGGCGTTTGCACCACCGAGCCCCTCTCCTATTTCTTCGAGGATCCTTTTGCCTGTGTGATGATGGCCGGCATCTCGCAGGCATGCGACGCCACCGGTGCTGGAATTGCATTGGTATCGGCTCAGAATGACGAAAAACTCGCTTGGAACATCCAGAGCGCCTTGGTCGACGGCTTCATCCTGTTCTGCATCGAGGGCGGCCCTCGCCTCGTCGAGCTGACGCGCGAACGCAGGCTCCCCTTCGTTGCGCTCGCGATCGGCTTCGATGACGACACCATCTCGATGATCGGCATCGACAACGTCGCCGGCTCCAGGTTGGCTGCGCGTCATCTCGGCAACCTTGGGCATCGCCGTTTCGCCGTTCTGTCGCTGCCTTTCGTTGACGACAGCACCGGTCTTGTAACGCCCGAGCGGCTCGGGACGGCGCTCTACACCGCAACGCGCGACCGGCTTGCTGGCTATTTCGAGGAGCTCTCGCGCTTCGGCATCGATACGAACAGGGTGCCGGTCTACGAGACCGGCAACGAGGAGACGAGCACCAAAGCCGGTCTCGAAACGATCTTCGCCGGCGCGGAGCCGCCCACCGCGATCCTGGCGATGTCGGACCGGATGGCCATGGTCGCGATCGACTGGCTGACCGAGCGGGGCCTGAATGTCCCGGACGACGTCTCGGTCATCGGCTTCGACGGCGTACCGGACGGCGCACGGTGCGATCCGCCGCTGACCACCATCGCCCAGCCGATCACCGAGATCGGCCGGAGGGCAGCTCGTATGATCCTCGACTATGACGGCACGGTGCGGCGCGAGACGATGGGCGTCGAGCTCGTCGTCAGGGCCTCGACCGGCCCTGCGCCGAAGGCCTGAGCGAAATCAATACCCGCCCGCCCTCGCCGGCACCGGCTGTGGGCCGAACGCGGCGCGCGCGGCCTCCTCGCGCGCCGGCCTGGCGCGGGCCGGGCCGAGACCGGCGAGCCATTCGAGATACAGCGCCAGCGCGAACTGCATGGCGATGCCGGCCGCGATCAGCAGCGTGTCATAGGCCAGGCCACCCGGATTGATCAGCTTCAGCACCTGGGCCGCCATGGCGATTACCGTGCCGGCTATGAACACCGGCAGCGAACGCTTGCCCAGGATCGCCAGCGGATTGTCAGGCCTGACGCGGAAGAGGTTCGACACGGCCGGCAGGGCGACGACCAGGTAGCTGACCGCGAGGATATGCAGCAATCTCGGCAGCGACAGGAAGGTCTTGTCGAAGCCGCCGATCACCACCGGCAGGTTGAACCAGGTGATCTGACCCCAGAGCGGGCTGTGCACCCAGATCGCCGCGCCGACCACATAGATGCCGGCGAAACCCACCAGCCACAGGTTCACGGGGATGGTGCCGCCGCGCCTGACGTGGAGCATGACGGCGAGGCCGATGTTGAACAGGAACTGCCAGGACAGCGGGTTGAGGAACCAGAGGCCCGGCTCGGGATAGTTCGGCGGCGCGATCTGCCAGATCCCGGCGACCAGCCACAGCAGGCCGGACACGGTCAGCGCGGCCACAGGTCGGTAGCTGACAAACAGGACGAAGGCCGGCGCCGCCAGAAGCAGCGCGGCATAGACCGGCAGGATGTTGTTGTAGCCGAGCTGATGGCCAAGCGTGACGATGCCGAGCAGCACTTCCGGCGTGTTCTTCATCAGCGGCTCGATGTTGATCATCTTCAACAACTCCGGCCGATGGGCAAACACCGCCGCAGCGCAGAATATGGCGATCACCGCCATGGTGATGACGATGTGGGTGACATAGAGCACGCCGGCGCGCCGCCACATCTTCAGGGTCGCCAGCAGCCTGCCGCCCGGCTTGAACTTGCTGCCATAGGCAAGCGCCACCGAGATGCCCGAGATCAGAACGAAGGCCTCGGCCGCGTCGGAGAAGCCGAGGTTCTTGTAGGTCAGGTTTTCGAAGACGGTGCCCGGCACATGGTCGATGAAAATGGTGAGCAAAGCCAGAGCACGCAGCACGTCGATACGCGTATCGCGTTCCTTCGTGCGCGTGTCGCGATCGTTGATACGCGTGTCGCGATCATGGACACGCATGTCGCGCTGAGAAACAGGGATGGTCATCGACAAAAGGCCTCAGAGCTGGTGTTTCATCTCCAGCAATGCGACCCCCTACGCACCGCTTCGATTCCTCCCGTCGGGAGTCTATCGGCGCAGAAACGGTCTGAAATGCGCCCGGTTCAATCAACTTTCGCGGAGCTCGAAAACATTCCGTTTTGAAGCCGGCAAATCAGCGAAATCACCGTAGAATCAAAAGGATGTGATCATGTCTGAACATGCCAGCAAAAACAGCGAGCTGCAGCATGATCTGCCTTTCGCCTATCGCTTGATCCGACCGGAAGAGGCGAGCGGCGAATGCCTTTTCGTGCTGCATGGATCGGGCGTGGACGAAACGACCTTGGCGCCGCTGGCGAGGCAAATCGCGCCGCGCGCGGTGTTGATTGCGGTGCGTGGCCGCATCCGCCAGGAGGACGGTTTCCGCTGGTTCGAGCGAATCACGCCGACCAGCTTCGAGCAGTCGAGCATCCGCTCGGAGACCGCCGCCTTCGCCCAATTCGTGGCCGAGGCCGCCACGCGCCACGGGCTCGATCTCTCACGCTCGACCTTCCTCGGTTATTCGAACGGCGCCAATCTGGTTTCCACGCTCATGCTGCTTCATCCCGGCCTGGTGCGGCAGGCGGCACTGCTCAGGGCGATGCCGGTGCTCGATGACGCGCCGGCAACCGACCTTGCCGGAACGCGGGTGCTGATCATTGCCGGGGCGGCGGACCAGACCTACGGCCCCTTCGCGCCGGCCCTCGTGACGCTCTTCAGCCAGCGCGGCGCCGAGGTGGACGCGCGCATCGTCGCTTCGGGCCATGAATTCGGCGACACGGATGCCGCGATCGCGCGGCAATGGCTAGCGGCGGCTACCGCCGTCGCCTGACTGAGCCAAGGTAGCTGGTCGGAACGCGCGACAGGGCGCTTCATAAAGAGCGCTCTATCCCTGCCCCATCCGGTTCCAGGCATCGAGCCCAGCGATCTTGTAGGCTTCGGCCAGCGTCGGGTAGTTGAAGGTGTTGTTGACGAAGAAGTCGACCGTGCCGCCGAGATTGATAACGGCCTGGCCGATATGGATGAGTTCGGTGGCGCCCTCGCCGACGATATGGGCGCCGAGCAGGCGGCGCGTCTCGACCGAAAAGAGAAGCTTCAGGAAGCCTGAGTTGACACCCATGATGTGGCCGCGCGAGGTTTCGCGGAAGCGCGCCACGCCGACCTCATAGGCGATCCCGCTCTCGCGCACCTGCTCTTCCGACTGGCCGACGGTGGAGATTTCCGGCACGGCGTAGATACCATAGGGGAAGGTTTCCGGCGGCGGCGGCAGCGCCACGCCAAAGGCGTGGCAAGCGGCCACCCTGCCCTGTTCCATCGAGGTCGAGGCCAGACTCGGAAAGCCGATGACGTCGCCGGCGGCATAGATATTGGGCGCGCTGGTCTGGAACGTTTGCGGATCCACCTTGATGCGGCCTCGCCCGTCGGCTTCGATGCCAACCATCTCCAGACCGAGGGTGGCCACATTGCCGGTGCGGCCTGCGGCATAAAGCACGATCTCGGAGCGGATGGTACGGCCGTCGGCAAGCGTCACCTCGGCATAGTCGGGCTTGGAGGCTATTTCCTTGACCGTGCTGCCGAGACGAATGGTCATGCCGCGGTCACGCATCTGGTGGATGAAGTCGTCGACGATCTCGCGGTCGATGAAATCGAGGATCGTGCTGCGCGGCTCGACCAGCGTCACCGGCACGTCGAGCGCCGAAAAGATGGTCGCATATTCGACCCCGATGACCCCGGCGCCGATGACGGTCAGCGTGCGCGGCAGCCGGTCGAGCTCCAGCATCTCGTCGCTGTCGAAAACGCGCTTCCTGTCGAAGGGCACGTCGCCCGGACGATGCGGCCTTGTGCCCACGGCGATCAGCGCGTTCGCGAAACCGACTTCGCTGTAGTCGCCATTCTCCGCGGTCAGGCTGACCCTGTTGGGGCCGAGGAATTTTACTGCAGCGCGCGCGCTCTTGACCGTATTGCGCATGAACTGGTGCTGCAGCACCTCGACCTCGTGGTCCAGCGTCTTGTGCAGGCGCTCGACAAGGTCGGTGACCGAGATGTCCTGCTTGACCCGGTAGCCGCGCCCGTAGAAGCCGCGCTCGCGCCAGCCGGAGAGGTTGAGCACCGTTTCGCGCAGGGTCTTGGACGGAATGGTGCCGGTGTGCACCGAGACGCCGCCGAGGCGCCGGCCCCTGTCGACCACCAGAACCGATTTGCCGAGCTTGGCCGACTGTACCGCGGCGCGGCGCCCGGAGGGGCCGCTGCCGATGACAAGCATGTCGTAGTCCATATTCCCCATCCCCTCGGCGTCTTGTTGCGCCGCAGCAAGCTAACGCCATCGGCGCCATGAATTCAACCGTCGCAACGACTTGCCGCCCGCGCGTCGCGAGCCGCCGATCTTGATTCCGCCATCGGCTTTCACCATTTCAGTGGCGAAAGGCCGAGACCTGTGTCCGGCCTGTTACGAGGGCATGACATGAACACGCGCGTGCTTGACGGCGAGATCATCACCACAAGGTTCGAGGACACGCGCGCCTATCGCGGCGTGCGCACCAGGCGCGTCTTCGCCTTCATCCTCGACTATTTCATCGTTGCCTTGCTCACCATTCCGTTCGCCATATTGGTCACCCTGCTCGGGCTTTTGACCTTCGGCCTCGGCTGGGCGCTGTTCTCCATCCTGGTGCCGGCGGTTGCCATCCTTTATGTCTGGAACACGCTTGGCAGCCGCGACCAGGCCACGACCGGCATGAAGATCATGGGCATCCGGCTCGACAGGCTCGACGGCACGCGCATCGACGGCCTGACCGCGGTAGTGCATTCGGTACTGTTCTGGGCCGGCAACGTCATCCTGACGCCACTGGTGCTGCTGGTCACGCTGTTTTCCGATCGCAAACGCACCCTGCATGACCTGCTTCTCGGCACAGTCGTCACGCGCACCGATGCCTGACGGTGGCTGCGCCCGCCATCGCTGCGCCGTTTGTGCTAAAATATGAACAGCCCGGGCCGGCCGCGGCCGCATAATCCTGTTGAATTTTTCGCCGGCCGGGCCAAAGGTAGGGCGATTCGCAGGAGCGTTTCCAAGAATCGATGACGCAGCATCCGACCCAGTCGCCGCAGTTCTTCCTGACCGCGCCGTCGCCGTGCCCCTATCTTGAGGGCCAGTTCGAGCGCAAGGTGTTCACGCACCTTGTCGGCGACAAGGCGCCCGAGATGAACGACCTCTTGACCCAAGGCGGCTTCCGGCGCTCCCAGAACATCGCCTACCGGCCGGCCTGCGAATCCTGCCGCGCCTGCGTATCGGTGCGAATCCTGGCGCAGGAGTTCACCGCCAGCCGCAACATGCGCCGCGTCATCCAGCGCAATGCCGACCTGATCGGCGCCATGCATGAAGCGCAGCCGTCGACGGAGCAATATTCGCTGTTCCGCACCTATCTCGACGCCCGCCACCGGCGCGGTGGCATGTCCGACATGACGGTGCTCGACTATGCGATGATGGTCGAGGACACCCATGTCGACACCAAGATCATTGAATACCGGCGCCGAGGCCCGGACACATTCATCACCGGCAAGGGCCAGGGCGAATTGATTGCGGTCGCGCTGACCGACAAGATGGCCGACGGGCTGTCGATGGTCTATTCCTATTTCAATCCCGATTTCGAGGATCGCTCGCTCGGCACCTTCATGATCCTCGACCACATCGCCCGCGCCAGGGCGATGGGACTGCCCCACGTCTATCTCGGCTACTGGGTCAATGGCTCGCGCAAGATGAGCTATAAGATGCGCTTCATGCCGCAGGAGCATCTCGGCCCGAAAGGCTGGGAACGCTACGACCACGAAGCGGTCAGTCGCTGATCCGCTTCGCCTTTCATCCTTAAACTCTTTCAACGAGGAGGACGCTGGTCTTTCGGCCAAATGGCTGGAAGGACCGACGCTGGGCGACATGCGCCCCCTTAGCTTCGCGAGTATTCTTCCATGCCGAGCCGTACCGACCACCAGAAGGGCCTGCTGATCACCGCCATCGGCGGACTGGTACTGACCGTCGACATTCCGCTGATCCGGCTCGCCGACGGCGGCGCATGGACGATCCTGCTGTTGCGCACCGGCACGACGCTCGCCGTAGCGATGATCGTCTGGGCTGTCTGGCGCGCCTTGAGCCGCAATGCGCCGCCACTCATTCCGGGCTGGGCGGGCGTGGCGGTCGCCATCTGCTACGGTCTCACCTCCATCACTTTCGTCACCGCGGTCTTTCACACGACAACCGCGGATCTCGTTTTCATCCTTGCTTTCAACACCGTCTTCTGCGCGCTCCTCTCCTGGCTGTTCCTCAAGGAGCGTCCGCGCGTCGCGACGATGATCGCGATGCTCGCGATGATCATCGGCGTGCTGGTCATCGTCGGCGGATCGGTCGGCACCGGGAAGCTGTTCGGCGACTTCATGGCGCTCAGCTCCACCTTCTTCATCGCGCTCGCCATCACGATTTCGCGCGCCAGCGGCAAGGACATGGGCTTCACCTCGCTGGCGGGTGTCATCTTTCCGCTGGGGCTCGCCACATTCATGGTCGCCGGCGAGAGCTTTCATGTCGAAGCGCCATGGTGGATCATCTTCGACGGCGCGGTGATCATGCCGATCTCGTTCTTCTGCCTCGCCGCCGGCCCGAAATACATTTCAGGGCCGGAAGTGGCGATGTTCTATCTGCTCGAGACCGTGCTTGCGCCGGTTTGGGTCTGGCTGGTCTTTGCCGAAGCTCCGACACGCGACAGCCTGATCGGCGGCACGATCCTGATCGTGACGCTGGTTGCCCACTCGCTCTGGCAATTGCATAAGGGCCGCAAGCGCCGCGCTGTCCTTGCGGTCGGTCAGCCGGCCTGAATTTTCCTGGTCTCGGGCGTCGCCTCGATCCGCGGCGGCCCGTTCTCTTCGTCTGCGGCCGGCGCGAGTTCGTCCATCATCTCGACCTCGCGCAGCCATTCGCGCCAGATGGCGACCAGGAGCGCCATCAGCACCGGGCCGATGAACAGGCCGAGGAAGCCCATCGTCTTGACGCCGCCGATGAGGCCGAAAAAGGTCGGCAGGAACGGCAGCTTGATCGGCCCGCCGACCAGCTTCGGGCGCAACGTCTTGTCGACGATGAAGAGCTCGACCGCGCCCCAGACGAACAGCGCCAGCCCCGCGATCAGCTTGCCGCTGGCGGCGAGATAGATCGATACCAGCGTGAAGGAGAGCGGCGCCCCGCCCGGGATCAGCGCCATGATGCCGGTGAGCGCGCCGAGCGTCACCGGCGACGGCACGCCAGCGAGCCAATAGGCGACGCCAAGCACCAGGCCTTCGCCGATGGCGATGATGGTCATGCCGGTGACGGTCGATGAAATCGTGGCCGGCACGACGCGCGATATCCGCTCCCATCGCGTCGGCAGGATGCGCTCGCCGAGGCGATCGACCTGCGCGGCGAAAGCCTCGCCGTCGCGATAGGCGAAGAACAGCGCGATCAGCATGAACAACAGCGTGAGCAGCAGGCCGAAGGCGCTGCCGCCGGCGGCCAGCGCGCCACGATAGATGGTGCCGATGTTGGAGCCGCTGATCATCTGGATCAGTTCGCCGATGCCGCCGGGATGACCGAGATTGGCCGTCCACTGCTCGTTCAGCCATTCGCCGACCACCGGCATGGTGGCGATCCACTGCGGCGTGACGGAACCGTGGCGGTTGGTCTCGATCGCCCATACCACCCATTCGCGAAGCTCGTTGATGGCATAGGTGCCGGCGAGCGCGATCGGCACCACCAGGAAAGTCAGGATGAACAGGATCGCAAGCGTGGCCGCGATGGTGCGGTTGCCGCCGACGGCAGCGAGCAGCCTGCGGTAGAGCGGCCAGCTCGCAAAGGCGATGACGAGCGCCGCCAGCACCGGGAACAGGAAGCCGTGGAAGAAATAGACGCCGGCGGCGGCGATCAGCACCAGAAGCCAGCGCGCCGCCGACAACGGCGGAATGACGGCAGCCCTGAGCGGCGTCGACAGGCCGAACAGGCGCTGCCCCGGCTTCTGGATTTCAGCCCGCTTCAACCCGGCGTTTCTCCCCTGCCCGGCAATTCGATGAGTGCTTATGCACCATCATAGTGCAGCAATCGTGACGATAGTCCAAATAGTGACTTTCCCTTCTCCCCTTGTGGGGTGAGCAGCCGGTTCGTCGAAGACGAATTCATCGTGCCAGTGGCACGATGAAAGGCCGGCGAACGCCGGGACGCTGAGGAGCAGCGGGGACCCGGCCGAAGTGGATCGGCCACCCCCGGCCCTTCGCAGGCTCAGGGCGTTCGAAGCTCGAAAAGCCAAGCAATTGGCTTTTCGTCCACTAACGCGGAGCGCTTCTTACCCCACAAGGTGAGAAGGAAAAGGCTGCGCTACCCGAATTTCCCCGTCCTCGGGAACCCCTTCGGCACCATGCGGCCGGCGGCGGCGCGGGCGCCGATCCATTCGGCCAGTTCCTCACGCGACTTGGTGAAGGTGCGGTCGGCGGAGTCCTGCCAGGTGAGTCCCGCTGCAATCGTGAAGGTCTTCAGGTCCAGCACGCCGCCGTCCTTGTATTTCTGCAGGCGCACGCCCTTGCCGCGCGCCATCTCCGGGATCTCGGCGAGCGGGAAGACCAGCATCTTGCGGTTCTCGCCGACGATGGCGAGATGGTCGCCCGCGACCGGGACGCAGCGCTTGGCCTCGTCCGGCGCCTTGACGTTCATCACCTGCTTGCCCTTGCGGGTGTTGGCGACGACCTCTTCCTCGGAGACGACAAAGCCGTTGGCGTCGTAGGAGACGAGCAGCAGCTTGCGATTCGGATCGTGCACGAAGGCGGTGACGATGTCCTGGTCGTTCTCCATGTCGACGATGATGCGGATCGGCTCGCCATGGCCGCGCCCGCCCGGTAGCCGGTCGGCGCCGATGGTGTAGAACTTGCCGCCGGTGGTGAAGACCAGGATCTTGTCGGTGGTCTGGGCATGGAAGGCGAGCTTCAGGCTGTCGCCTTCCTTGAAGGCAAGCTGCGAATGGTCTGTCAGATGACCCTTCATCGCGCGCAGCCAGCCCTTCTCGGAGACGACAACGGTGACCGGTTCGCGCTCGATCATCGCATGCGCGATGTCGGTGAGATCATGCTCGGGCGCGTCGGCGAACTGGGTGCGGCGCCTGCCGAGCTCAGTCTCGGGGCCGAACGTGTCGCGGATCTTGGTGACTTCCCACTTGATCGTCGCCCATTGCTTGGTTTCGGAGGCAAGCAGCGCCTCGATCTGCTTCTTCTCCTCGGTGAGGCCATCGAATTCCTTGCGGATCTCGATCTCCTCGAGCTTGCGCAGGGCGCGCAGCCGCATGTTGAGGATGGCTTCGGCCTGGTTGTCGGTGAGCGACCAGCGGGCCATCATCACCTGCTTGGGCTCATCCTCCTCGCGGATGATCCTGATGACCTCATCGATGTTGAGATAGGCGATCAGGTAGCCGGCAAGGATTTCCAGGCGCTTCTCGATCTCGCCAAGGCGATACCTGGACCGGCGGATCAGCACGTCGCGGCGGTGGTCGAGCCACTCCTTGAGCACTCCCTTGAGCGACAGGACGTTCGGCACTTTGCCGCGCGACAGGACGTTCATGTTGAGCGGGAAGCGGCTTTCGAGCTCGGTGAGCTTGAACAGCGATTCCATCAGGATGCCTGGATCGACGGTGCGGCTCTTGGGCACCAGCACGATGCGGATGTCCTCGGCGCTCTCGTCGCGGATGTCTTCGAGCAGCGGCAGCTTGCGCGCCATCAAGAGCTCGGCGATCTTCTCGATCAGCCTGGCCTTCTGGACGCCGTAAGGGATTTCGGTGACGACGATGCTCCAGGTGCCCCTGCCCTGGTCCTCCTGGCCCCATTTGGAGCGCACGCGAAAACCGCCGCGACCCGTCTCATAGGCTTCGAGGATCGAGGCGCGGCTGTCGACAATGATGCCGCCGGTCGGGAAATCCGGGCCCTGGACGAAATCCATCAACTTCGCCACGGGCGCGGCAGGATGCTCGATCAGGTGGAGCGCGGCGTCGCAAAGCTCGGCCGCATTGTGCGGCGGGATCGAGGTCGCCATGCCGACGGCAATGCCGGAGGAGCCGTTGGCGAGCAGGTTCGGGAAGGCGCCGGGAAGAACTGACGGCTCCTCGTCCTCCTCATTGTAGGTCGGCCTGAAGTCGACGGCATCCTCGGTGATGCCGGCAAGCAGCTCGGTCGCCACTTCCGTCATGCGCGCTTCGGTGTAGCGCATGGCGGCGGCGTTATCGCCGTCGATGTTGCCGAAATTGCCCTGCCCGTCGACCAGCGGGTAGCGCATCGAGAATTCCTGCGCGAGGCGCACCAGCGCGTCGTAGATCGACTGGTCGCCATGCGGATGGAACTTACCCATCACCTCGCCGACGATGCGGGCGCATTTGGCAAAGCCCTGGTCGGGGTTGAGCCTGAGCAGCCGCATGGCATGCATGATGCGGCGATGGACCGGCTTCAGCCCGTCGCGCACATCCGGCAGCGCCCGATGCATGATGGTCGACAGCGCGTAGGCCAGGTAGCGCTTCTCGAGCGCTTCCTTCAGATCGACCGGTTCGATGTTGTCGCCGCCGCCATTGTCTTCAGGCGGCAAATGCCTTTTTCCCATGGATTTGGACTAGCCGAGCGGGTGATTCGCGGCAAGCGCCGGGTTGATAGTCGGCGGATTCGCCGCAAATGCGATGTGAAGGATTTCACGGAACCGGCAAGGCGAACATACGAGTTTGCCGCCCGTCTGCAACGGCTTCGGCTGCAAGCCGGAGCGCCGGCCAACATCAATCTGTTACATGCGCGCCCTATTTGGGCATGCAAAGCGCCGGCGCAGGAGAGCCGCGGTCTTCATGACAAATTCACCGCATCATGCAAAGCGTGCCGGCCGGGTTTGCTTTTCATCGCCGTTTTCGACAAATGTGCCGGGAAACGCCTTTCTCCCGTCCCGTTCGTCACGGAATGGTGACGGAACAGGAATTCAAAACACTTTTCAGGACAGGGAACTCGCCATGACAATTCAACGCGCAATGCTCAAGAAACTGGCTTTTTCGACCTTTCTGCTGACCCTCCCGCTCAACGCCGCGTTCGCTGCGGATCCGGCGGTGGCCGAGCGCGTCAAGGCAGCGCTTGCCGCCCAGGGCGTCGACATTTCCTGGACCGGCGTCTCCGGCGACGATTCGAATGCTGTGCTGCAGGGGGTCTCCATCAAGCCGGCGGCCGAGAAGGAAGCGCTGCCGATCGGCGACGTGAAGCTGGAGGGCGTCACCGAGGCCAATGGCGGCTTCGAGATCGCGACCGTCTCGACCTCGGCCTTCGAGCACTCCAAGGACGGCGTGACGCTCAATCTCAGCCCCTTCGTCATACATGACATGAAGGTGCCGGCCGAAGGCAGTACCGACCCGCTCGGCTCGATGATGATGTACAAGTCGGCCGAGCTCTCCAACATGACGGTCAAGGTCGGCAACAAGACGGCCTTCTCGATGGATGGACTTGCCGTCCAGATCACCCCGCCGGCCGACGGCAAGGCGATGGACTTCACCGCCAACACGGAGAAATTCAATGCCGACCTTTCGCTGGTCGACGACCCGAAGTCGAAGGAGGCGATCGAGGCGCTCGGCTACCAGAACATCTCCGGCACCGTCTCGATGGCGGGCACCTGGCAGCCCACCGACGGCAAGATGGAGCTGTCGAAATATGATATCGCGGTCGACAATGCCGGCACGCTCGGCATGACCTTCGATCTCGGCGGCTACACGGTCGACTTCATCAAGTCGATGCAGGCTATGCAGAAGCAGCTCGCCTCACAGCCGGAGGGCGCCGATAATTCCGCGCAGGGCATGGCCATGCTCGGCCTCTTGCAGCAGCTTTCCTTCAACGGCGCCTCGGTGCGCTTCGACGACGATTCGCTGACCGGCAAGGTGCTCGACTATGTCGGCAAGCAGCAGGGCATGTCAGGCAAGGATGTCGCCAACCAGGCCAAGGCGATCGTGCCGTTCGGAATGGCGCAGCTCAACAATCCCGAGCTGACGGCAGAGGTGTCGGCCGCGGTCAACAAGTTCCTCGACGATCCGAAGAGCATCGAGATCTCTGCCGAGCCGCCGTCGTCGGTGCCGTTCGCGCTGATCATGGCCGGCGCCATGTCCAACCCGCTCGACCTGCCCAAGACGCTCGGCGTCAAGGTCAAGGCGAACGAGGACTGATCGAGCGGAACTCTCAAACAAAAAGCCCGGCAGCGATGCCGGGCTTTTTCGTTGAGATCGATTCCTGGAACAAGGCGAACCGCTTGGCGGCGGTCCCTAACCTTCTTTCTTCGCCACCGCGACGCGCAGCGACAGCTCGCGCAGCTGCTGCGGGGTGGCTTCCGAAGGCGCGTTCATCAGCAGGTCGTAGGCCTGCTGGTTCATCGGGAACATGGTGACCTCACGCAGGTTCTTGGCGCCGACCAGCAGCATGACGATGCGGTCAATGCCGGCCGCCATGCCGCCATGCGGCGGCGCGCCATACTGGAAGGCGCGATAGAGACCGCCGAAGCGCTCCTCGACTGTCGCTCGGTCGAGCCCGACCGTCTCGAACGCCTTGACCATGGTTTCCGGCAGATGGTTGCGGATACCTCCGGACGCGATCTCGAAGCCGTTGCAGACCATGTCGTACTGGAACGCCTTGATGCCGAGCAGATCTTCACCACCGAGCGCCTCGATACCCCCCTGCGGCATGGAGAACGGATTGTGGGCGAAGTCGATCTTCTTCTCGTCCTCGTTCCATTCGAAGAATGGGAAGTCGACGATCCAGCACAGCTCGAAGCGTTCACGGTCGACAAGGTTGAGCTCCTCGCCGGCCCGGGTACGCGCGGCACCCGCGAAGGCGACGAACTTCTTCGGATCGCCGGCGACGAAGAAGGCGGCGTCGCCGTCGGCGAGGCCAAGCTGCTGGCGGACCGCCTCGGTGCGTTCCTCGCCAATGTTCTTGGCGATCGGTCCGGCGCCTTCGAGCCTGTCGCCTTCCTTGCGCCAGAAGATGTAGCCGAGACCCGGCTGACCCTCGCCTTGCGCCCATGAGTTCATGCGGTCGCAGAAGGCGCGGCTGCCGCCGGTCCTGGCGGGAATGGCCCACACCTCGGCCTTGGGGTCGTTGGCCAGGATGTTGGCGAAGACCTTGAAGCCGGAGTCGCGGAAATGATCCGAAACCGCCTGCATCTCGATCGGATTGCGCAGGTCCGGCTTGTCGGTGCCGTAGGCGCGCATCGCCTCGTCATAGGGGATGCGGCGGAACTTCTGGGTTACAGGCTTGCCGGCGGCGAAGGTTTCGAAAACGTCTCGCAGCACCGGCTCCATGGTTGAGAGCACGTCATCCTGCTCGACGAAGCTCATCTCGAGGTCGAGCTGATAGAATTCGCCGGGCAGACGGTCGGCGCGCGGATCCTCGTCGCGGAAGCAGGGCGCGATCTGGAAGTAGCGGTCGAAGCCCGACACCATGATCAGCTGCTTGTACTGCTGCGGCGCCTGCGGCAGGGCGTAGAACGTGCCCGGATGGATGCGCGACGGCACCAGGAAGTCGCGCGCGCCTTCCGGCGACGACGCGGTCAGGATCGGCGTCGAGAATTCAGTGAAGCCTACCTCGCCCATGCGCTTGCGCATCTCGGCGATGATCTTCGTGCGCGCCACGATGTTCTTGTGCAGCGTCTCGCGACGCAGGTCGAGGAAACGGTATTTCAGGCGGATGTCCTCGGGGTATTCAGGTTCGCCGAACACCGGCAGCGGCAGTTCCTTGGCCGCCGACAGCACCTCGATCTCGCGCGCGAAAATCTCGATCTCGCCGGTCGGCAGGTTGGGGTTGGCGGTCTCCGGCAGGCGTGCCTTGACCTCGCCGTCGACGCGGATCACCCACTCGCCGCGCACGGTCTCGGCGATCTTGAAGGCCGGCGAATCCGGATCGGCGACGATCTGAGTCAGGCCGTAATGGTCGCGCAGGTCGATGAAGAGCAGCCCGCCATGGTCGCGCACGCGATGCACCCAGCCCGACAGACGGACGGAATTGCCGACGTCGCTCTTTCTCAACTGGGCACAGGTATGGCTGCGGTAACGATGCATTGTCATTGGTGAAGTCCGGAATTGCGGGCGAAAGCCCGGCCCTGAAATTGGCGCGAAAAGCGCATGAGAGGCCAGCTTTGTCAAGGCAACCGGTCACACAGAGCAAGCGGTCATGCAAGCCCTCAGCTTCGGCTGCTCAGGCGAACCGGATTTCAGCGCCCTGTCGCTGGAAGTCGGCAAGGATGGCTGCGGGGGCTGTCCTTTCGACCACCAGGTGACGGATCGTGTCCGCTGCCGCGACACGATAAGGCGCCGCGGTGGCGAGCTTGTCGTTGGTGGCGGCAATGACGATGCCGGCGCTGTTTTTCGCCATGGCTCGCTTCACTTCCGCCTCCGCCGAATCGAAAGCCGTAACGCCGCGTGAGGCGTCCAGGCCGCAGGAGCCAAGGAAGAACAGATCGGCGCCGAGCTGCGCCACGGCGGCAAGCGTGTCGCCGCCGACGCAGGTGCCGAGGTCGCGGATGTATCTGCCGCCGAGCACGATCAGCTCTACCAGGGGAAGATCGGCAAGAGCCGACGCGACGCCGAGCGAATTGGTGGCCACGGTCAGCTCGATATCGCGCGGGATTGCCCTGGCGATCGCCTCGTTGGTCGAGCCGCCGTCGATGAACAGGGCCTGCCCTGAGGTCAGCACGCGCACCGCTGCCTTCGCGAGCCGATGCTTTTCCTCGACCGCATGGCTGCTGCGCTGGCCGATGGTTGCCGCCGCAAAGGGCGCCGCCGGGACCGCGCCGCCATAGACACGGCGCAACTGCCCGGCTTTGGCGAGTTCGCGCAGATCGCGGCGAACCGTGTCTTCCGAGACGCCGAAGCGGCTGGCGAGCTCGCCTGCCAGCACCTTGCCGTCCGCCGCCAGCCGGTCGCGAATGAATTGGTGTCGTTCTTCGGTCAGCATGCACGATCCTATTTCTTTGTGCATGTTATTGCATGTTTTGCGTGTTTATGCAAGAAACTCGCATCGGATCGGCGATGCCGTCCCACCCTCCCCGATGGAAAGTGCCGCTATGACCTTTGGCTTGAAACTCGCCCCTCAGCACCGCGTCTATGCCGGTTTCGCGATCTACTCCTTCGCCATGGGCAACATTTTCCCGCGCCTGCCGGACATCAAGCGGGCCATGGCGATCGAGGACGGCACGCTGGGGCTCAGCCTGATCGGGACGCCGATAGGCACCTTGACGGCGCTGACGCTGGCGACTCCTCTCCTGGAGCGCGTCGGCTTTCGCCGGGCGCTGCTCTGGCTCGTGCCGCTGATCGCGCTTGTCTATTCCATAGCCGTGCACGCGCCGGGACCGATGGCGCTGTTCCTGATGCTGCTGCCGGTCGGGCTGATGATCGGCAGCGTCGAGATCATCCTGAATGTCGAGGCCGATAGGACGGAGTTCCTGCTCAAGCGCCGGATCATGAACCGGGCGCATTCGTTCTGGAGCGCCGGCTTCTTCGGTGCCGGGCTGTTCGGCGGCACGATGGCGCATCTCGGCCTGTCGCCGCAACTGCATCTGGCGCTGGTGGTGCCGATGGTAGCGGTTGCGATGGCGCTGTTCCTCGGCGGCTTCGAGCCGGCGCCTGCCCGCTTCGCCGCTACCGGAGGCAAAGCGCCGATGTTGGCGCGGCCGACGCTGCCGATCCTCGTCCTCGTCGCGGTAACGCTCTCGGCGATGCTCCTGGAAGGCGCCAGCATCGACTGGTCGGCGATCTACATGCGCACCGTGTTCGATTCCGGTCCCTTCGTAGCCGGCTTCACCGTGGCGCTGTTCGCCTTCTCGCAGGCAACCACGCGTTTCTTCGCCGACTCCTTTGTCGACCGCCATTCGCCAAGCGGCGTGGCGCGCGTGCTGCTGACGGCGATGGCGGCCGGCGTGCTGATCGTCTTTTTCTCGCCGCTGCCGCTCATCTCGATGCTGGGCTTTACCCTGTTGGGCTTCGGTAGCAGCGCGATCTTCCCGCTGGCGATCTCGGCCGCAGCGCAACGGACGGACCGCCCGGCGGCGATCAACGTCGCGGCACTTTCGCAGATCTCCTTCATCGCCTTCCTGCTCGGGCCGCCGCTGCTCGGCTTCGTATCGGACCATTGGGGCATCCGCTCCGCCTACGGGATTGGCATCCCCTTCATCGCGCTCAGCCTGCTGACTGCGGGCTCGCTCGGCCGGCGGCCGGCCGCAGAGATCATCAACGCGATTCCGGGCGAGGCGCCGTCGACGGTCGTGCAGGAGATGGAAATACGGGCCGGTAGAGCTTAGGGGCCCCTGTCCTATTGGCCGCTATGTCGTCGGCCGAGCGCAAGAATGTGACCGTGTTCGTGTCGCATTTGCCGCTGGCATTGACAGGATCTATGGTCCAAGAAGAGGTCACAGACCCGTGATTGCCTCTCGACAATGTCTTCCATCCGCCCGCTTATCCCGCTCCTCATTGCCGCAGGCATCCTGCTTGGCGGCAACGGGCTGCAGGGCACGCTGATCGCACTGCGCGGCGCGCGGGAAGGTTTTTCCGCGTCCGATATCGGCCTCATGGGCACATTTTACTTCGCCGGCTTCCTGCTCGGCTGCCTGGCCGTCACCCGTATCCTGAAGGCGGTGGGGCATGTCAGGGCCTTTGCCGCGCTTGCCGCAATCGCGTCGGTCGGCACGCTGCTTCTGGTGCTCGTCATCAACCCCGTGATGTGGTGCGCGGTGCGCTTTGCCGGCGGCTTCTGCTTCGCCGGCCTGTTCACCGTCATGGAAGCCTGGCTGAATTCGGGCGTCACCAACAAGGATCGCGCCCGGGTGCTCGCGATCTACCGCATGGTCGACATCGGCTCGGTCACCGGGGCGCAGTTCCTGATCCCGATCTTCGGCGCCGGCGGTTTCGCCATCTTCGCCGTCATGTCGATGATGATCACCTTTTCGCTGGTGCCCGTCTCTCTCGGCGACCGCTCGAACCCGGCACCGCCGGAAGACGTCAAGCTCGACCTGCCGCGCGTCTGGCGGATCTCGCCGCTCGGCTCAATCGGCTGCATCGCGGTCGGCGTCACCAACAGCGCCTTTCGCACGCTGTCGCCGGTCTATGCCGAGGAGATCGGCATGTCAGTGGCCGACGTGGTGACCTTCGTCAGCGTCGGCATATTCGGAGGCGCCCTCATCCAATATCCGCTGGGCTATCTCTCAGACCGCCGAGACCGGCGCACGGTGTTGTTGGCGACGACGTGCTGCGCCATGCTCGCCGCGCTGGCGCTCGCCTTTGTGGCGCGCGCCGACCCGTTCTTGAACTTCGTCATCGTGTTCATCTTCGGCAGCTTCGCCATGCCGCTCTATTCGCTATCAGCGGCGCATGCCAACGACCGGGCCGGCAAAGGCGAGTTCGTACTGATCAACGCGGCGCTGATGCTGTTCTATTCCTTCGGCGCGATCGGCGGTCCGATCGCGGCGTCGGCGGTGATGCAACATTTCGGGCCGAGCGCGCTGTTCGTCTTCAACGCCTGCGTCTACGCCGTTCTCATCGTCGTGATTCTCTACCGCATGCAGGTGCGGTCGGGCGTGCCGGCCGGCAGCCGCAGCCGCTTCACCGCGCTTTTGCGCACGTCGACGCTGTTCGCGCGGCTGGCGCGGCGGAGCGGCGATTCAGACAGGCAAGGCTAGGCCGGCTCAGCGTTTCACGGAAACGCTGAACCGGTCTATCTCTTTGTTTTTACGCAATTCCGGACGGAAAACCGTTACACACTTTTCCTGGAATTGCTCTAGCTGCGGCTTGACGAAAGCGTTTGCGGCTGAAATTGAAAGAGGCCTGATATGATGCCAAAAGCGATTTGATGCACGTCATCACCACCCAACAAGAACTCGAGAGCGTTATCGCGGCGTTCGAAAAGTCGGACTTCGTCACCGTCGATACCGAATTCATCCGCGAAACGACCTTCTGGCCGATCCTTTGCCTGATCCAGATGGCCGCGCCCGGCGTGACGGCGCTGATCGATCCGCTCTCGCCCGACATCGACTTGAAACCGTTCTTCCGGCTGATGGCCAATGAAGCGGTGGTCAAGGTTTTTCACGCCGCCCGCCAGGATATCGAAATCATCGTCCATCTGGGCGATCTGGTGCCGCATCCGGTGTTCGACACGCAGGTGGCGGCGATGGTCTGCGGCTTCGGCGACAGCATCTCCTACGATCAGCTGGTGCAGCGCATCACCGGCGCGCGGCTCGACAAATCCTCGCGCTTCACCGACTGGCGACACCGACCGCTTTCCGACAAGCAGCTCGAATACGCGCTCGCCGATGTCACCCATCTGATCAAGGTCTACCAGCATCTCAGCGCCGAGCTGAAGCGCGAGGACCGCGGCCATTGGCTGAACGAGGAGATGGATGTCCTCACCTCGCGCCAGACCTACGATCCGCATCCGGAGGATGCCTGGAAGCGCCTGAAGATGCGGCTGCGCAAGCCGCAGGAGCTTGCGATCGTCCAGGCGGTGGCCGCCTGGCGCGAACGCGAGGCGCGCGAGCGCGACGTGCCGCGCGGCCGCGTGCTCAAGGACGATGCCATCTACGAGATCGCGCAACAGGCGCCGCGCGATGCAACCGCCCTCGGCCGCCTGCGCACGACGCCGAAGGGCTGGGAACGCTCCGCGACCGCAACCGCGCTGCTCGGCGCCGTCAACACGGCGCTTGCCATGCCGAAGGAAGCGATGCCCAAGCTGCCGAAAAGCTTCCAGCCGCCTGAGGGTTCGAGCGCGGCGGCGGAACTGCTCAAGGTGTTGCTCAGGATCGTCGCCGAGAAAGAAGGCGTCGCCTCAAAGGTGCTCGCCTCCAGCGACGACATCGACCGCATCGCCGCCGAGGGCGACGGCGCCGACGTGCCGGCGCTGCAAGGCTGGCGGCGCGCCGTGTTCGGCGAACAGGCTCTGCGACTGGTGCGCGGCGAGATCGGCATCAAGTTCGACAAGCGCAGGATCGCGGTGTTCGATCTGTAGCACCTCTCCTTCTCTCCTAAGGGAAAGTCGCTCTCACACCGCCCCGGCCAAGTGCAATGCGAACCAGATCCAGGCGATGAGAAGTATGCCCGCGCCGAGGAAGAAGGCGCGGCTGCGGTGCAGCATGTAGTTTCTGGTGACATGCACCCAGGCGTGGACATAGCGCGTGACGACGAAGAGCCACATCAGCACCAGCGTCAGGTAGTTGACGCCATTGGTGAGGAAGAGCGCCAGGCAGAGCACGTGGAACAGAACCGGCAGCTCGAACTGGTTGATCAGGTTGTTGGCGACGGTGACGCTCGAGGCCGGCTCGGTCGAGCGTACCTTGTACTGGCTGATCTTGGCCTCGCCGGACTTCACGGCAAGATAGCGCCGCTTCAGCATCACCAGATAGACGATGTAGACCAGGAGCACATGCGCCAGCATCGGCCAGAAGATGACGGTCTGGTTCATCCCGCCCCTGCCGCTCAGCGCCGTTGAACGGCCAGCGCGAACACCGCGACCACCGCGACGGGGATAGCCAGAAGCGCGAACTTGGTGACGGTCAGCGACGAGGCGAAGGACAGCGAATCGGGGTTGGCCGACTGGAAATCCGACAAAAGCCTGGCCACGGCAAAATTCTGCGCGTAGTCGGCGATCGCATAGGGCAGCACTAGCACGAGCGCAGCCAGCGCCTGCAACTGCGCAGGCATGGCGCGGAAATTGCCGAGCCGCCGGCCGAGGGCCACGATCAGGCTGAGCAGGGTGAGCGACAGCAACGCCGGGAACAGCAGGTCGAAGGTCAGATAGTGCCAGACGATGATGATCTCGCCGCCGCGCCGGCCGAGCGCGGTCAGCCATGCCATGCCTTCATCGGGCGTGAAACCCGTGACGCGCATGTCGAGCGAAGGGAGCCCGCCGCTCAGGCGGCGGAAATAGAAGAACTCCAGCGCCGTCATGGTGATGAAGACCGCGGCGGAAGCGATGGAGAGCGCCGCCGCATGTCGCGACAGGCGCAGCACCGTCACCGTCAAGCCACGCCAAAGGCCCAGGCGGTCCGGCCGTTGGCCGGCCCGATCAAAGTCCGCCCGGATAGTTCGGGCTTTCGCGGGTGATCGTGACGTCATGGGCGTGGCTTTCACGAAGTCCGGCGTTTGATATGCGCACAAAGGTGGCGCGTTCACGGAACTCGGCAAGATCGCGCCCACCGACATAACCCATAGCGGCTTTCAGGCCGCCTGCAAGCTGGTGCAGCACGCCAGCCACAGGTCCTTTGTAGGGAACCTGCCCCTCAATGCCTTCCGGAACCAGTTTCAGGGTGTCGCGGACCTCGGCCTGGAAGTAGCGATCGGCCGAGCCGCGCGCCATGGCGCCGACCGAACCCATGCCGCGATAGGCCTTGAAGGAGCGGCCCTGGTGCAGATAGACCTCGCCCGGGCTCTCGTCGGTACCGGCAAGCAGCGAGCCGATCATGGCCGCACTTGCGCCGGCGGCGAGCGCCTTGGCCAGATCGCCCGAATATTTGATGCCGCCGTCGGCGATCACCGTCACGCCCGACTTCTGCGCCGTCTCGACCGCCGACATAATCGCCGAAAGCTGCGGCACGCCGACGCCGGCGACGATGCGCGTGGTGCAGATCGAGCCAGGGCCGATGCCGACCTTGACAGCGTCGGCGCCGGCGTCGATCAGCGCCTGCGTGCCTTCGGCGGTGGCGACGTTGCCGGCCAGGATGCGCACGGAATTGGACAGTTTCTTCGCCCGGGTGACGGCATCGAGAACGCGCTGCGAGTGGCCGTGCGCGGTGTCGATGACGAGCAGGTCGACGCCGGCATCGATCAGGCGCTCGGCACGCTCGAAGCCATCGTCGCCGACGCTGGTGGCGGCGGCGGCGCGGAGGCGCCCCTGCGCGTCCTTGGTGGCGTGCGGGTTGAGCTGCGACTTCTCGATGTCCTTGACGGTGATAAGGCCGACGCAATTGCCCTTCTTGTCGACCACCACCAGCTTCTCGATACGGTGCTGGTGCAGCAGCCGCTTGGCCTCGTCCTGGTCGACATTCTCTTTCACCGTGATCAGGTTCTCACGGGTCATCAATTCGTAGACCTTCTGCGACGGATCGGAGGCGAAGCGCACGTCGCGGTTGGTGAGGATGCCGACCAACCGGCCGACCGTGTGGCCGCCGGTGCCGCCACTCTCGACCACGGGAATGCCGGAAATGCCGTGGGCGCGCATCAGCGCCAGCGCATCGGCCAGCGTCGCGTCGGGGCCGATCGTGACGGGATTGACCACCATGCCGGATTCGAACTTCTTCACCTGCCTGACCTGCTCGGCCTGCTCGGCCGGCGAGAAATTGCGGTGGATGACGCCGATGCCGCCGGCCTGCGCCATGGCGATCGCCAGTCTCGCCTCGGTGACGGTGTCCATGGCGGCTGAGAGGATCGGCGTGTTGAGATCGATATCGCCGGCGATGCGGGTGCGGATGTCGGTCTGGCCGGGCATGACCTCGGAATGGCCAGGCTGCAACAGCACGTCGTCGAAGGTCAGCGCCAGCGCACCGGTGGACGTCTCGATGATTTTTGCCATGGCCAGTCCTTTTGAATGCGGAAAAGGCGCTGGACCGGAATGGCCAGCGCCGACTCTCTTCTTCCCTTTCAGGATTGGCGCTGGCTGGTAACACGTCCTGCTGGCGTTGAAAAGCCAATCGTTTGCGAGACGCTTCAGGTTCCTATTCCGCGGCCAGCAGAGCATCCAGCAAAGCGTGACGCGGCGACGCAAAAGGATTGACGACGGTCACACCGCCCCAGGTGAAGCCGTCCTGCAGGTCTTCCGACAGAAGCAGCCGGCATCCTGTTTGCGAAGCAACGGAAAGAATGACGGCATCCCAGATGCCGAAGCGATGGGCCGCAGCAAGATCGACAGCCATCGTCATCACCTCCGGCGTCGTTCCAGCAACCGGGTAGGCGTCACTCCAATCAAGCAATGCATCCCGAGCTTCCTGAGGCGACCTTCCGGCCTTGCGGACGAGAACATTGAACAGTTCGCCCAGAACCTGGACCGGAATTACGGCAGCCTCTTGTGGAACGTTGTGTAACAAGTCGAGAACGACGTCGCGTTTCTCCACGTTGTTGACGCCCTCCGCGTAGGCAAGGACGTTGGTGTCGATCGCGACCTTCACCGATCGTCCTCATAAAGCTCGTCGCGGGTCCAGCGTCCGGCATCGACGATCGGTTGCTGTTCGAGTCGCGACAACAATGCTGCGCGCGAGCGGGAGGCCACGCCGCCCTCGTGCTTCCCCATAGGCACGATACGCGCCACCGGCCGCCCATGGCTGGTCACGACGTAGCTGTGGCCCTCTCGCACCTCACGCAAGATATGGGAGAATCTGCGATTGGCCTCGGCTGCCGAGACGGCTTCGTCCATGGTTGCACCCGTCTATAGTTATTTTCACTACAATAGTGATGGAGCCCTTGTTTAGCAAGCCATTGCCCGGTCGTGACGGCCACCAAGGGTTGCGTTCGCGCAAAAGTGACAGCAATTTAATACGACATGCGGGCCAATTGGTGATAACCGCCCGGTTGTGCCGGCTCGCCCCCAAGCCGAGCAGAGAACCGCGAAGTCAAATCAGGGCGTTCCCTTGAATCGCATCATCCCGCTCATCCTGGCGGTCGCACTCTTCATGGAGAACATGGATTCGACCGTGATCGCGACCTCGCTGCCGGCGATCGCCGTCGACATCCACACCAGCCCGATCGCGCTGAAGCTGGCGCTGACGGCCTATCTGGTGTCGCTGGCGATCTTCATTCCGATCAGCGGCTGGATGGCGGACCGGTTCGGCGCCAAGAACGTGTTTCGCGCCGCGATCGCCGTCTTCATCGCCGGCTCGGTCGCTTGCGCCTTTGCCAATTCGCTGCCGGCCTTCGTGGTGTCGCGCTTCCTGCAAGGCATGGGCGGTGCCATGATGACGCCGGTCGGCCGCCTGGTGCTGGTGCGCGCCACGCCGAAGAGCGAACTCGTCGCGGCAATGTCGTGGCTGACGGTGCCGGCGCTGGTCGGGCCGCTGGTCGGTCCGCCCATCGGCGGCTTCATCACCACCTATCTCACCTGGCACTGGATTTTTCTGATCAACGTGCCGATCGGGCTCGCCGGCATCTGGCTCGCCACCCGCTATCTGCCTGAGACGGAAGCCACCGAAACGCCGCCGCTGGATTTTCCCGGTTTCGTGCTGAGCGGCCTCGCGGCGTCCGGCGTCGTTTTCGGCCTCTCCGTGGTCAGCCTGCCGGCATTGCCGCCGATCGCCGGCTTCATCACGGTTGCCGTCGGCCTGGTTTCGGGCGCGCTTTATCTCCTGCATGCGCGGCGCGCCAGGAACCCGCTGCTGGCGCTGGAACTGTTCCGCAACCAGGTATTTCGTTCCTCCGTGCTCGGCGGCTCGCTGTTTCGTATCGGCATCGGCGCGGTGCCCTTCCTTTTGCCGCTGATGTTCCAGATCGGCTTCGGGCTGACGCCGTTCCAGTCCGGCATGATCACCTTCGTCTCGGCGATCGGCGCCATCGGCATGAAGTTCGTCACCGCGCTGCTTTTCCGTCTCGCCGGCTTCCGCCGGGTGCTGATCTGGGGCTCGCTGATTGCCGCCGGCTCGATCGCGATCTACGGGCTTTTCACCCCCGAGACACCCTATGCGCTGATGCTCGCGATATTGCTGGTCGGCGGTTTCATCCGCTCGATGTTCTTCACCGGCGTCAACGCGCTTTCCTATGCCGAGATCTCGGCCGCCGACACCAGCAAGGCAACGCCGATCACCGCCGTCTTCCAGCAGCTTTCGATCGCGCTCGGCGTGGCGCTGGCCGGCGGCATCCTGGAAGTGTCGACCTCGATCCATGGCGGGCCGCTGACACTCAGCGACTTCCACATCGCCTTCTTCATCGTCGCGGCCGCCTCGGCGGCGGCATCGGTGACCTTCATGCGGCTGGCGCCGGATGCCGGCAATGCGGTGTCGGGACACGGGCGGCTGACCACGCCGAAGACCCTGGAGACGATGAGCACGGCGGGGAAGTAGCTCATGGTGCCGCCCCAGCGTGACTTCGTCATTCTAGGGCGGAGCGAAGCGTAGACCCTAGAGTCCATGCCGTGATGTTTCGGTGTCGCTGCAGTGCAGAACTCGGAGCAGTTCCAGCGAATATCGGATATGAATTCTGGACCGTGTGGTATTCCTTGGCCGAGGTAACGGATTCTAGGGTCTGCGCCGCGTCGCTTCGCTCCTTGCTCCGCCCTAGAATGACGAAGTGCCAGGACCCTTAAATTCCTTCGCCAGCAAATAGAGCTCCACCGACTCATCCCTGGAAGCTGGTGGCTTCACATGATGGACCGAGCGAAAATTCTGCTTGAGCCGCGATAGAAGCTCGTTCTCGGCGCCGCCTTGAAACGTCTTGGCGAGGAAGTGACCGCCGGGCTTCAGGACCTGCAGCGCGAAATCGGCCGCCACCTCGCACAGATGCATGGTGCGCAGATGGTCGGTGCGGCGATGCCCGGTGGTGGGGGCGGCCATGTCCGACAGCACGACATCGGGCTGGCCGCCAAGCGCCTCTGACAGCTTTTGCGGCGCGTCCGGGTCGAGGAAATCCATCAGCAGCACCGGCGCCCCCGGCACCGCGTCCATCTCGAGATAGTCGATGCCGACGACATGCGGGTTCTCGGCGGTCGACCTGGTGCGCGCCGCCGCCACCTGGCACCAGCCGCCGGGAGCGGCGCCGAGGTCTATCACCTTCATGCCGGGTTTCAGGAGATGGTGTTTGTCGTCGATCTCGATCAGCTTGTAGGCGGCGCGTGAACGGTAGCCGTCGGCCTTGGAGCGCTGCACATAGGGATCGTTCATGTGGCGCTCGAGCCAGCGGCGCGAGGATTCCTTCAGGCCACTCTTCTTCTTGATCCTGGTCTTCAGGACGCGGATGCTTCCCGAGCCCGGCCTTTCCGGCTTTTTACTCATCAGCGACCTCTTCCGTCGCTGCGCCAGGCGCCGTCATCGGCCATCAGCTCGCTCAAGATGCCCTCGCGCAGGCCGCGGTCGGCGACGCGCAGCCGCTCGGACGGCCACACGCCGCGGATCGCTTCCAGGATGGCGCAACCGGCAAGCACTAGGTCGGCGCGGTCGGCGCCGATGCAGGGATTGGCGACGCGCTGCTGGAAATCCCAGCCGATCAGCTTCTCGATCATCCGGTCGACGCTTGTGCGGTCCATCCAGAGCCCGTCGACGCGGCGGCGGTCGTACCGCTCGAGGTCGAGATGGACGCCGGCCAGCGTCGTCACCGTGCCGGACGTGCCGAGCAGATGGAACTGGGGGCTTGCGAGCACGTGCGCGAGCCGGTCGCGCCCGTCGAAGGCCTTGAGCCGCACCGCGACGTCGTCGACCATCGCCGTGAATGTCTCGCGCGTCACCGTGCGGCCCCCAAAACGCTCGGCGAGCGAGACGACACCCACGGGGAGCGACGTCCAGGAGACGATGTGATTGGCGAGCCGCGGCGAGCGGTGGCCTCGCGTGAGGTCGATCAGCGCGATCTCGGAGGAGCCGCCGCCGATGTCGAACAGCACCACACCGCGCGTGTCGCGCTCGACCAGCGAGCCGCAGCCGGAAACCGCGAGGCGAGCCTCGGTCTGGCGGTCGATGATCTCGAGCTTCAAGCCGGCCTCGCGCTCTACGCGGTCGAGGAATTCGACGCCGTTTTCGGCGGCGCGACAGGCCTCGGTAGCGATCAGCCTGGCCTTGCGGATCTTGCGGTTGCGCAGCTTCTCGCCGCAGACTTTCAGCGCCTCGACTGCGCGGTCCATGGCGGCCTGGCCGAGCCGCCCGCTGGCGGACAGCCCCTCGCCCAGCCTGACGATGCGCGAGAAGGCATCGATGACACGGAACTGGCCGTGACGGCCGGGTACCGCAACCAGCAGCCGGCAATTGTTGGTGCCGAGATCGAGCGCGGCGAAGACCGGCAGCTCCTGCTGCGGCGGCCGCGGGCCGTTCTGCACCGGTCGCGGTTGCGGCGATGGCGGCGCCGGGTCTGGCGCGCGGCCGGCAGTGGGCGCGGATGGCGCTATGGCGCCGTTTTCATCGCGCGCGAACACCTTGCGGCCGCGCCGGCGCTTGCGGCGCTTGCGCGTCTTGCCCTTCTGGTTCTCGCCTGGATTGTCGGCATGTCTTGCATGCGCGCCCGCATGCCGGCTGAACCGTCCCGCGGACGGACCCGCCGTTTCCGCCGGCGATGTCCCGGACATGCCCACTGCCGACGCGCCCGCGCCGGTATCGTGGTCTTCCACGTCAATTCCTTTCGGCGCCGCGCGAACCGGGAAGGACGCAGCAGGCACCTCGATTTGTTTCAAGTTGAGGACAGACTAGCAGCGCGATCCGCAATCACCAAGAGCGGGTGGTCCGTTTTTTGACGACGTCACGCTGGGGCAATCTCTTGCCGGTTGAATAGCCGGCTTCAATCAGGCATGTCTCAGACGAGGGTTCGAAAGGGTCTGGGCAACATCATCTCCATGAGCTTAACCGCATGACGACGACGCCATGAACTGGAGGCGTTATTTCTGGCCGGTCATCGGCATAGCGGCCGTGGTGTTTTCGCTGTGGCTGCTCATTCACGAACTGCGCGGCATTTCACTCGACGACGTCTGGGCCGGTATCGTCGCCATCCCGCCACGCGCCTGGGTTCTGGCGGCGCTGAGCTCGGTCGTCGCCTATGCCGCGCTCGCCGGCTACGACCACATCGCGCTGCTCCATATCGGCAAACGAGTGTCGTGGCTGTTCGTCACCCTTTGCTCCTTCACCACCTATGCGCTGTCGCACAACATCGGCGGCTCGGTGCTGTCCGGTGCGGTGATCCGCTACCGCGCCTATGGGACGAGGGGGCTGACCGGCCAGGATGTCGGCATTCTGGTGGCGATCTGCTGGATCACCTTCGTGCTCTCCAGCCTGCTTGTCGGGGGCCTCGTGCTGGTGCTGGAGCCGCAAATCGTCGATCGTTTCACCACGACTCCGCATCACGAACTGGCGACGGTCGCCGGCCTCCTCATGCTGATCCTGGTCGGTGCTTACGTCTTCTGCAGCTGGCTGCATCTGAGGCCGCTCAAGATCGGCAGCTTCCAGCTGCATTATCCGGCGCTGCCGATCGTGGCGCGGCAATTGCTGATCGGCCCGATCGAATTGCTGGCGGCGGCGGCGATCATCTACTTTGCCCTGCCGGCCGCCGGCAATCCCGGCTATTTCGTCATACTGGGCGTGTTCATGGTGTCCTTCTCGGTGGGCTTGCTGTCGCATGCGCCGGGCGCCCTCGGCGTTTTCGAGATCGTCTTCCTGGCGGGACTGTCGCACATGGACCCGGTCGGCGTGTTGGCCGCCCTTTTGGTGTTCCGCCTGTTCTACCTGATCATCCCGCTGCTGATCGGGCTCGGCGTGGTGCTGTTCTTCGAGCATTCGCAATACAGCCGCGGCGAAGGTTGAGGCCGCCCTTCCCCGCCGTGCCGAGCCAGCGTGATCAAAAGCTGCAATTGAAACGCCGGGCGGGGTTGACTATTTTCCGGCGGCGGCTACAAGGCAGCGCTCGCGGCGCTTGAGCCGCCCGCTTCGCGCGATACCAGTCGCGCTTGCTGGGGAATAGGTTAACGGTAGACCCACGGACTCTGACTCCGTTAGTCCTGGTTCGAATCCAGGTTCCCCAGCCAAGCATTTAAGTAAGCAAAAACAGATATTTAGGTGTTGCCCGACGCCTCCGGTTCGTGTTGCTTAGTCATTGCAACACTTTTTCACCTAAAGCCTTGTTTTTCCACGCACTACAAGCCACTGCCCGCCTGCTCCGTGGAACACGGATGGAACACCGAACCGGCGGTTTGTTCACCGACTGTTCTGCCGCTGGGTCCCTCCCCATAGAAGCCGCAACAAGCGCAACAGCCGCAACAAAGCCCGCGACCACAGGGCCAACTCCTGGTGTCCGGTGCCAATTGCGGTGCCAACTGCTCACTGCGAATTTGCAGGGTCTGTGAGTTTTGTCACAGACGCTTCGACGCATCGGCCTAGCTTGCAAAGCGCTTCTTGCAGCGGTGAAGGGAGTGCTCCGATGCTTGTGAACCTTCCTCTTGTTGCAGTTGGTCCCCTTGTCGATTGGCTCGGTCGCCGAGCCGATCATAAGGCGCAGTTGAAGGCAACGGACGAACTGAGCGAGTCATCAGTCGACCTGCTCAGCGACATCGGGGTTTCCCGTGACGCCATCGAGACCACGCGCTGGCGGTCGGCCGGTGGGCGGAATAGCCCGGCCACATAGCGCTCATAAGGGAACGTTTCCCCAGTGATGACGTTCGGCAACCATGGCAAGGAAACCCTGATGATCAAGCAGCCGTGGAAGACCGCCGTCGAGATCGAAGAGCTTGAAAACAGGCATTATGTGCGCGTCATCGAAGACGGCGCAGTAAGCATCAAAGGCTTCAGTTCCCGGGCGGATGCTAAAACCTTCGCCCATAGCGAACGGGCGCGACTCGGGATTAACACGCCTCTTAAAGAATAAGCCCGCCACCTTTCGGCAGCGGGCCAGTATTCCCGTTGGGATTTTTGATCAGTTCATCGGCGAATGCGATTCGCCAATTAACCGCCGCGCCGCTTCCCTTGCTCCTGTGGCGTTCGCCATAGCGACCATCGTGTCAGCCGTGACGATGAACTTGGCCACGCAGACCCGTTCCTGGCCGCCGTCAAAGCCGCGCTGGTGGGCGTAGTAGGACACCCGGAAAAGGCCGGCCGAGACCTCCTCAACGCGGCCGACGCCTTGCACGAACGTATCGAGGATGACAACGGGCTCGAGTAGGTTGCTCATGACACCACCTCGCCATGGCGCATCACCGGGCCAATGATCCCATAAGGGTCATTCAGCCCTGCCGAAGTTATGCTCAGACCGCGGTCGGACTCTACCGAGCACGTTACGATCAGCCACGGGCTCTGGAATTCCTCCTCCAGAAGAGCCTTCAGCGCGTAGAAGTGGTGCTTGATCTGCTCAGGCCGGGAGAGCGGCTGTGAAGCGGCCGGAGCCGCCTGTGTGGCACCTATGGCCGAAATTGAGGCTAATGCGCCAAGCGCGGCGCGGCGACTGATCGCGGGCAAGCCTTCGGCGGCTGCCCGAACATAGATGTCCGGCATCGGATTTTCTCCAATTCAGTTTGGCGTGAGGTTCTAGCGCTTCCGCAAGAACGAGAATTGTGATATCAGAGTTTCTATGGCAAAGCAAGAAACCGTGGTATCAAAGAAGCGACGCGGACCGGCCCCTACTGGGAAAGGGGTGCCGATTATGGTCCGCCTTCAGCCGGACATGCTGGCGGGCGTCGACCAATTTGTTGCCGAGCACGATGTTTCGCGACCTGAAGCCGTGCGCTTGATCATTCGCGATTGGTTGATCAGACACCAGGTGCTGAGGGCTGAGTAACAACCCGACGAGTTCATCCCTGAGAACGGCGGCGGCGCCGGTGTGAGATTGCGGAAGGGTGGCGGCATAGACAGCGGCGGCTAGTTGGGGACGATGGCAAAAGAAGAGTTCCAGGCAAACTGGCGTGGAGCACGCAAGTATCAATTTGACGAGGAAACGCGTCGGAAGAAGGCCGCACTCGACCGCAAGCCCCCGATCCTGCTCCCCCCCTGCCGCAGCCAACCGAGCCCATCCCGGCTACCGCAGCAGCACCGCCCAAGAATACCGAAGCAGCGGCGCGCCCGCCAACGTCACGTCCAAGACGGCGCGGCTCTCCATCGCCACAATGCTTCTGCTCGCGACCGTCGCCTCAATAGCGGGTTACGTCATAACGTTGTTTTTCGGAGGGCAACTTGTCTGGCCGGTGCCGACGACAACGACGGGCGCCGAGCCTCAAATTAGCGCGCCAGAACCTTCCCTGCCTTCGGAGGTGACCCTCCCCCGAAGCGGCCTCGTAACAGATGAGAGTGACCGCCTTCTTCCACCTATGCGTCAAGCCGCTGGCTGGCGGGCCTCCACCCGTCAAAACAAAAATGGCCCGCTGCTCCTGTGTCACCTCGGCAGCGGGCTATTTTGCGCAGCAACGCCGGCGCGAGGGTCGTTCAGTGAGAAAGGTCATCTTGGGGCTTGTAGCGCTGCTTTTCCTCGCCGTGGCGATTGCGACTGTCCGTGCCCTGATCTTCGGATGCCCGCATGGGACTTCCTACGGGTGCACCGAAAAATTCAATCGGGAAGTCTGTGGCTTCCCTGAGTCGTGACCGCCCGTTAGTCCCAATCCTGATCAGGCGTAGCGGGACCCAGGCGTTCCTCGACCAGGGCCGGGCTGATCGAGCCGAACAAGCTGATATGAGCGATGAACCGACCCGGAGACCTTCGTCCTTTCACAAATTGATCTGCCGCAAAGCAATCTTCCTGAAAGGCTGCGATGTGATGGTGTGTATCGATTCGAGCGGACATCGATCAATGAGCCATCTTTCTGGCGGCCATGCGAAATCCGAGCGACGACCTCCAGACCCCGCCGAACAAGGCTGGCTGCGCTGGTACTACCGCAATTGGCGACCGACCCTCTTGGGGCGGATTTCGAACAGCATTTGGGCGTGGCTAACCTCGCTCGGATTGCTGCCGCCGGTTCTGCTTACGCTGCAGGTTGCAGATCGCAGAGACGGGCGGATGCGATCGACGGTCCTCGCGGTCGTCGAACACGAAAGGAACCGCTATCTGGTGTCGATGCTTGGCGACACATCGGAGTGGGTTAAGAACATCCGTGCCGCAGGGGGAAGGGCGTTCATCAAACGAGGGTCAGCCATCGAGGTCAGGCTGACCGAGATCCCCAACGAAGATCGAGCGCCTATACTAAGAGCCTGGTGCCAGATCGCCACGAGCGGACGTCGTCACCTACCTGTGCCGTATGACGCGCCTGTAGAGGCCTTCGAAGCGCTCTCTCTCGACTACCCTGTCTTCCGGATCGACCCGGCACCGATGCCCGTCGCTGACTCGCGAAAGCAATAGACTTGCCGACATAACGCTGGTGGGCTGGATGAGGAGCCACGCCAGACTGGCCATGAGAGCGCATCTCGAAGGCCGGCGGTGCTGACGTGCGGCGCGCGCTCTACGAGGGGACGACCCTGGACGTCGATTGTCGAGCCGGACTGCCAGCGTCGCGACGTCAGCCCGAGTTGGCCGCGACGGCAACGTTGCGGTTCGGCTCGGATCGCGCCGTGCGACGCTGCAAACACGAGCGGTACGGGATACAATTGCCGGAGCGAATGCGTCCCCGGGATGGCTCAAATGTCCTCCGTCGATTCTCTCGCCGCGAGATTATTGTCGGCGACATTGATGTTCGATCGGGCGTCGTTGCTGGCGCTCGAGGCTTTGGCTGCCGAGTCCGACCGTCGGCTCCTGAGGCGCGGTGAGGTCCTGGTTCGCGAAGGCGATCCATCGGACAGGTTCTTCGTCGTGCTGTCCGGTCGCTTTACGGTACACAAAGGAGATCCGATTGGCTCGGTCGCCGAGATCGCACAGGGCGAACTAGTCGGCGAAATTGGTTTCTTTGCAGGGCTGCCCCGTACGGCAACTGTCCTTGCAGCGCGCGATTCGATCGTCCTTGAAATCAGTCGTAATCATTTCGAGAAGGCGGCCGAGGCTTTGCCGAACCTGAGAGAGGCGGTCACAATATCTCTGGCGCGCCGGTTCGCCACGCAATCTCCGATTTTGTCGCGTCTCCAGCCTGCCAAGATCCGAACGCTTGCCATCATTGCAGCCGGCGGAAGTCGCATCTCACCGGTTTTCATCGGGCACCTACAGCAAGAGTTCGGCGCGGTCGCGCGCGCTCAGTTCGTTTCCCGGCTTGACGTCCACGCGAAGTTCGCTGGTCGTCCGATCGACGACCAGCCGGTCCTTAACTGGTTGAACGAACTGGAGGCGCAAGCCGAATTCGTTGTCTACGTCGCCGACGAAGAACCTAATGAATGGACACGAGTCTGCATTCGCCAGGCCGATACCGTCCTGTTGCTAGCGAACGCGTCCTCCTCGCCTCACTTGAACACGTCCGAGGAATTGGCGTTATCGGTCCATCCACCATCGACCGGTCGGCTTGTCCTAATTCACCACAATCGCTCGGCTGCGGTCTCCGGCACCTCTGCGTGGCTCGATGAGCGTCCCCATGTCGGCCAGCATCATCATGTTGCGCTGGAGGACGGGTCTGATATCCAGCGCCTGGTCCGATTTATTTCCTGCAAGGCACGTGGCTTCGTGGCGGCGGGGGGTGGGTCCCTGGGCAGCGCCCATCTGGGCGTCTACAAGGCCTTCGTCGAGGCGGGCGGCAGCTTCGACTATCTTGGCGGGACGAGTTCCGGAGCGGCGATGATGGCCGGCTTCGCAAAAGGGTTGGACGCAGAGCAGATCGACCGCGGCACGCACAACGTATTTGTCAAGAGTCGGGCGTTTCGGCGCCCCACCTTGCCGCGTTTCGCGCTTCTAGATCACAAAGCCTTCGATCGAGCCCTTCGGGAGGAATACGGCGACGTTCTGATCGAAGATCTTTGGCTTCCGTTCTTTGCGCTTTCGACCAATCTGAGCAGCCGTCAGCCCCATCTCCACCGTCGTGGAAAACTCTGGCAAGCCGTTCGGGCATCCGGCTCGCTCCCGGGTGTCCTGCCACCGTTCTTTACGGCTGACGGCGATATGCTGGTGGACGGCGCCATCATGAACAATTTGCCGCTGGAACAGATGAGGGAACTCAAGACCGGCCCCAATGTCATCGTGAGCTTTGGGTCCAGTGGACCGCAAAAATACCACATCGACTATGACCGCATCCCCGGCAGATCGGAAATGGCGGTCGCCCTGCTGAACCCTTTCGGCCGTGCCCGCTTGCCGCAGGTTCCGAGCATGCTTCAGGTTATTGCCGCGAGTATGCTGGCACACGGGCCGCAGGACATTGCCGTCGGCGACGAGGATGTCTTGGTCTGTCCGCAGGTTTCGAGCACGGTCGGCTTCATGGATTGGAGTCGGCATTCCGAGTTGTTTTCGGACGCCTACGACCACACGGCGCAATGGATCGAGGAACGTCTCCGCCAGAACGACTCAGGGCTCCGGGCGGTGCTCGGTAACGCACATACTTAGGGGATCAGCGCGATACCGGCAGCCCGAACATCAAAAGCGCGGCGATGAGCAAATGCACGGCAAGGGAGGCAGGTTCGTTAGGGTGGAAACCGGAAGTTCGACGCGAACCCAACAGAGAACTCGCTGGCTGTTCACCGCTGCTCCACGCGCTCAGTCCTCGGACAAGCCGGCCAGAGAACTATCAGAAGCGGCGCGGGATCAAGGGACGTCGCCTGGCCGGACGTGACGCGCAGGAGACGGCATCTTGGCAACCGCGACGATCACTCCGGCAGGCCGGAGATGCCCGGCGCCTCGACGTAACGCTCAGGCCCGGTTGCGGTAAGGATTGAAGTACCGCAGAGTTTAAGCTGTACTGTCGGCGAACTTTCTCATCCTGTCCCTGCTCTCCCTTTCGCAAGTGCACTGCGGTACTGCGTCCGGTACACCATCCCATAGCACCCAACACGTGGCCCTTGGGAGTGCGGCTGGCGCGCTATCAGGCTCACGTGCCAGAAGTCGATGCCTTCAAAGCTATCCAAAAATCGAATCTAGTATCCCGCTTTATCCATAAGCACCCGCAATTCGGGCTGAGGCGCGACCCAGAAAGTTCGAAAAGCTTCCAGGTTCCCCAGCCAAGCATTTGCGTTCTCAAAGGCCGTACCACTGCTTCGCAGCGCCTCGCCGTGGCCACTATATTAGCACTCAACGATATATTAATAAGTATGCGCGAGCCTCTCCGCATCGGGACGAACTCCCGATCGACGATCCGGCATTTTCATGTGCCGGGACGTCCGACCGATGCGGAGCAAAACGCATGAGTGTCGAAACAGCACTGGCGCAGCTATTGCGCATGCTTCACCGTCGAGCCTTGAATTTGGCAACCTTGCCAGACGATGAGAGAGACCCGCACTACGATCGCATCCGCCGCTGCTGCTGCGGAGCGGCCGAACATATTGGCCAGAGCCCCGACGATGCAGCCATCACTGCCAACAGCATGGTTGAGTTCACGCGGGCAATGGTCGGGATCATCGAGGCAAGGCACGAGTAAGGCGAGAGAAGAGCTGATCGGCCGCTGAATTACAGGTTGCCATTTCCCGGCAACCCCGATCGGTGCCGGCTGGCTTCGCCATGCCCATAGCGCCATTACAGCAATTTTCCCCAAGACCTCGAACCCCGCCGCGCTGCAACGATTGTGGCGGCAACCTCCGGCGTCCTGTCGCTGTTCGCCTATCCCCTTGGAGGAGGATCATGACTGGCACAATTTCCCCGTTTCTCGCCGCTCTCGGATCTGAAGGTCCCTTCGCAGACCGAGCGAAAGATATGGCCCTGTATGGGTGGCTGATTGGAAGCTGGGACATGGACACCGTCCACCACCTCGATGACGGCACGATCCAAAAATCGACTGGAGAATGCCATTTCGGCTGGGTCCTCGAAGGCCGTGCCATCCAGGACATCTGGATCCGGCCCAGGCGCCCTGCGCCGTCGACCTTGTATGGCACGACGTTGCGCATCTTCGATCCCGGCATCGGCGGCTGGCACATCATCTGGAGCGATCCGCTCAATCAGGACTATTCGCGCCAGATCGGCCGGGCCGAGGGCAACGACATCATCCAAATCGGCGATGACTCGCGGGGTCTCAAAACTCGGTGGCGGTTCACCGAGATCACCGGCGACAGCTTTCACTGGATCGGCGAGGAGAGAGCCGCCGAGAGCGTTCCGTGGCGAGTGACGTATGAGCATTTCGCGCGGCGGACGGATTCCTGAGCTAAGTCGGTGGCGATACCCTTCGGGTTTTCGCGGTGCATTGCGCAGGTCGCGGTTCGCATCGCCCCGCCAGATGGCTGGCGGTTCGGTTCCAGATGACAGGGCGCGGCCGAGACCGCGCCCTTTCTTATAGATCGGTGCCGACGCCCGCCGACTGGAGAGACCTACTCCGCCGCCTCATACCCCGCGATGCCCTTGATCTCGAGGAAATCCTCCAGGCCATACTCGGCGTATTCGCGGCCGTTGCCGGACTGCTTGTAGCCGCCGAAGGGCAGGCCGGCGTCCCAGGTCGGGTAGTTGATGTAGACGTTGCCGGAGCGCATGCGGGCGGCGGCCTGGCGCGCTTTCTCGATGTCCTTGGCCTGGATGTAGGAGGCGAGGCCGAAGACGGTGTCGTTGGCCTGCTCGATCGCCTGCTCGACAGTGTCGTAAGGCATGATGGACAGCACCGGCCCAAAAATCTCTTCCTTCGCGATGCGCATGTCATGCGTGACGTTTGCGAAGATGGTCGGGCGGACGTAGTAGCCGCGGTTGAGCTCGGCCGGGCGACCGGGGCCGCCGGCCACGAGGGTCGCACCTTCGTCGATACCGCTCTGGATCAACCCCTGGATGTTGTCGAACTGCAGCTGGCTGACCACTGGGCCGAGCTTCGTTCCGGGCGCATCGGCCGGGCCTACAGTGAATTTTTCCGCCGCCGTCCTGGCATAGCCGGCCGCCTCGTCATGCAGGTCGCGCGGCACGAACATGCGCGTCGGCGCGTTGCAGGACTGGCCGCTGTTGCCGAAGCAGCCGGCAACGCCCTTGGCGACCGCCTTTGCGAGTTCGACCTCCGGGAACAGGATGTTGGCCGACTTGCCGCCAAGCTCCTGGTGAACGCGCTTGACCGTATCGGCGGCAGCCTTGGCGACCAGGATGCCGGCGCGGGTCGAACCCGTAAACGACATCATGTCGACGTCCGGGTGGCTGGCCAAAGCCTGGCCGACGGTCGGACCGTCGCCGTTGACGAGGTTGAAGACGCCCCTCGGCGCGCCGGCCTCGTCGATGATCTCGGCGAAGATAATGGCGTCGAGCGGCGCGATCTCGGACGGCTTCAGCACCATGGTGCAGCCGGCGGCGAGAGCCGGGCCGACCTTGCAGGTGATCTGGTTGAGCGGCCAGTTCCACGGCGTGATCAGGCCGACGACGCCGATCGGCTCCTTGACGATCAGCGACGAGCCTTTGACCTGGCGGAACTGAAAGGTCTTCAGCACCTCGGCCATCTTTTCCAGATGCGCCTGGCCGACGCCGACCTGGCTGTCCAACGCCATCTGGCGCGGCGCGCCCATCTCGCGCGAGACGGCGAGCGCGAGATCCTTGCTGCGCTTCTTGTAGACCTCGATGACGCGGTTCAGGATATCGAGGCGTTCCTCGACCTCGGTGAAACCGAAGGTGGCGAAGGCGCGCCTGGCGGCGGCCACCGCCTTGTCGACATCGGCCTTAGAACCCAGCGAAATCTGCGCGAACGCGTCCTCCGTGGAGGGGTCGATGACGTCGAAACTGTTCGGCACCACAGGATCGACCCAGGCGCCATCGATATAGAACTGCAGATCGTGTGACATGCTTTCGCTCCCTGGGGCCGCCGGGCTTCGATTGTGGTGAGGTGGTCGTCGTATATCGCCAGAAACAACGATGCTGCAACCACCCTATCAAACGCAAGCGGAGGTGATTGAGCCAGCGTGTTGAATTCCCGATGCATACCGCCCAAAGAAGTGCAGCGGTTTCGGGAAAACGACATCCATAAAGACAAGACTTAGAACGCTACCTGAAACTGATTCAGGCAGCGCGCTTCAAGGCGCCAACCTCTTGCTCATATAGACCGTTGTGCCGTTCATGAACGGCTCTTCGCGGTCGATCGCGTAGCCGTGGCTGCGATAGAGCCGCACATTGGCTTCGAAGGCGCCGTTAGTCAGCAGGCGAAGCTCGCGGCAGCCCGTTTCGACGCCCTTGCGCTCGGCGCTGTCGAGCAGTTTGCGCCCGATACCCCTGCCCTGCGCTTCCGGCGCCACGGCGACATTCTCGATCCAGATGTGGTCGTCATGCGCCATGGTTTCGATCAGCCCGACGATGCGGCCGTCCTCGATGGCGAGCTCGAACTGGTGCTCGTCCAGCGCCTTGTCGTAGTCGGCGCGCATCGGCAAGGGCTCGCGGCCGATCACAGGCACCCATTTGGCATAGGCCGCGCGCACAACGGCCTTGATGGCGGCGGCATCGGCGGGGCCGGCCGACCGAAACTCGATCGAAGAAACGACAGTCATTCAAGCGCTCCAAATGCAAAAAACCCGCCGATCGTTGCGATGGGCGGGCTGGGGAAGGACGAACCGGTTGACTTGCTAGCCGGCCTTTGTCTCCACGCAATCAGCTTGCCGCTCCTTCGAACGGCGGCGTCGCTGCGGGATTGCGGTAAAGGCGGTCATGGCGTGAAGCTGGACCGGGAGCCGTGACACTGTCAAGCCGGCCGCGCCGACACGGCATTTGCATCCCCCCTGGCAATCTGGTCGCGCATTCAATCATTCGCAAAAATCGATCATTATAACTCAAACAATTCGTTGGAAAGATCGGTTCTGGAATGCCATTTCCCAAGCGAACACGCCTGGAGAATTGCATTGTCTTTCCTGCCCGCCACCGGGAACGATCTTCCACACGGCCTGAATTCGACCGATTCCCGAAGCAAGAGCCCGGCTCTCGCCTCGATCTGGGCCGGTACCGTGCCGGGCATCGTGCTCGTGGCAATGATCACCAGCGTCGCTTATTCGGCGCGCAATCTCTCCGGCCTGACGCTGTTCAGCCCGATGATCCTGGCGGTGGTGGCCGGCATGGTCTATTCCAATGTGCTTGGCACGCCGGCCCATGCCAAGGCCGGCATCGCGTTTGCGCAGCGCCGGCTGCTGCGCTTCGCCATCGTGCTGCTCGGCTTCCAGCTCACGCTCGGCCAGGTGGCCGGCATCGGCCTTGGCGGCGTCGGCATCGTCGCGGCGACGCTCGGGGCCACCTTCCTCTTCACCGTCACGCTCGGCCGGCTTTTCGGTGTCGATGCCAAGCTGGCGCAACTGATCGCGAGCGGCACCTCGATCTGCGGCGCTTCGGCGATCGTCGCCACCAACATCGTCACCGATGCGCAAGACGAGGACGTCACCTACGCGGTCGCCGCGATCACGCTGTTCGGCACGGTGGCCATGCTCGGCTTCCCGCTGCTGGCGCCGGTGTTCGGCCTCGACCAGCATGCTTTCGGCCTATGGGCCGGCGCCTCGATCCATGAGGTGGCGCAAGTGATCGGCGCCGGCTTCCAGAACGGCACGCTTGCCGGCGAGACCGCAACCGTCGCCAAGCTGACGCGCGTCGCCATGCTGGCGCCGATGGTGATCGCGCTCGGCCTGATGGCGCGCCGCGGCAGCACCGATTCGTCCGCCGCGAAGCCGCCAATGCCGTGGTTCGTCGTCGCCTTCGTCGCGGTGGTGGCACTGAACAGCCTGGTGGCGATCCCGGCGCAAGTTCATTCGGCAATCGCGCTCGCCACGCAAATCATGCTGACGATGGGGCTCGCCGCCATGGGCCTTCAGGCCGACATCTCGCAGCTTCGCTCGCGCGGCCTGCGCCCGCTGGCCCTCGCTTTCTCGGCCTTCCTTTTCATTGCAACATTCAGCTTGACGCTGGTGAAGCTCGTCTAGTCTTCGAACGAACTCGCCGCGACATAGATCGCGGCCAGCTTCTCGATGCCGGCCTGGTCTTCCTTGTCGAAGCGGCCGGGCATCGGGCTGTCGAGGTCGAGCACGCCGAACACGCCGTCGGCGTCGCGCAAGAGCACGACCAGTTCCGAACGCGAGTCGGCATCGCAGGCGATGTGGCCGGGAAAATCGTGCACGTCCTTGATCAGCATCGACATGCCGAGATCGACCGCCGTGCCGCAGACCCCCTTGCCGACCGCGATCCGCACACAGGCCGGCTTGCCCTGGAAGGGGCCGAGCACCAGCTCTTCGTCCGATTGCAGGAAGTAGAAGCCCGCCCAGTTGAGGTCTGGCACCATCTGATAAATCAGCGCCGAGGTGTTGGCGGCATTGGCGATGGAATCGCCCTCGCCTTCCAGCAGCGCTTTCAGTTGCGTGGCCAACTCATTGTAGAAGGCTGGCTTGTTGCTCGTGTCGATGGCGGTTGCCGCAAACATCGTGATCGTTTCTCCGTTGCAAGAGCGCGGACGCGCCCGCTACAGTCCCGCCCTCTTTGCCACCAAAACTACCGCCGGGAAACAGCCTAACGTGACTTCCAGCCATGCCAAGACCGTCGGGCCCAGAACGATCCGGATCGCCGCCGCCGTGATCCGGGATGGCAGCGGCAAACTGCTTCTGGTCCGCAAGCGCGGCACCAGCGCCTTCATGCAGGCCGGCGGCAAGATCGAGCCGGACGAGGCGCCCGCGGCCGCCCTTGCGCGCGAATTGCGGGAGGAATTGGGCGTCGTCGTCGATCCGGCCATGGCTTCCCATCTCGGCTTCTTCTCCGCGCCCGCCGCCAACGAACCGGATGCCCGCGTCGAGGCCGAGCTTTTCGAATTGTCCCTCACCGGCGAGCCGATCCCGGCCGCCGAGATCGAGGAGATGATCTGGCTCGACCCCGATCTCGCTAACGAGACGGATCTCGCGCCGCTCACCGCCGATATCGTGGTGCCGCGCTACGCCCGCCAGCCATGACTGCGCGGGGTCAAGCGGCACAGAGAGCGAGCGAAGCGCCCCTCACCTTCGCGGTGCTGGTGTTTCCCGGCTTTCCGATGATGGCATTCTCCTCGGTCATCGAGCCGCTTCGCGCGGCCAACATCCTTTCCAGGCGCGAATGCTATCGATGGGTGATCGTCGGCGCCGATGCGGGCACGGTCGAGGCATCGAACGGCGTCGTCATCCAGCCCGGTTTTTCGGCCGCCGACGCACCGAAGGTCGACCGCATCGTCGTCTGCTCCGGCGGTGATGCCGACCATGTCGTGGCCGACGACGCGATGAGCTGGATCAGGAAAAGCCTGCGCGGCGGCGCGCATATCGGCGCCGTGGCGGACGCTGCGTTCTTCCTGGCCCGCGCTGGCCTGCTCGACGGACATGCCTGCACCTTGCACTGGACGAGCCAGGCCGCCTTCACCGAGGCTTTTCCAGAGATCGAGCTTCGACGCGACCTCTTCGTCATCGACCGCAAGCGCTTCACCTCGGCCGGCGGCGTCGGCAGCCTCGACATGATGCTGGAGATCATCACGGGCGATTATGGCGCAGAGCTCGCGGCGGGCGTCGCGGACTGGTTCGTGCACTCGCCCTTGCGGTCGAGTGTCGACCGCAAGTTGATGCCGCTCAGGCTGCGCACCGGTGTGCAGAACGAGCTGGTGCTGTCGGCCATCGCCATCATGGAGGATGCGGTGGAGGAGCGGCTCGGTATGGCCGAATTGGCGGAGCGGCTCGGCGTGTCTTCCGACAAGCTCGAGCGCAATTTCCGCGCCGAATTGGATATTTCGCCCAATGGCTATTACCGGCGGCTCAGGCTGAAGCGCGCGGCCGATCTGCTCGCCCATTCGACACTGATGGTGCGCGACGTGGCTTTGGCCTGCGGCTTTGCGTCGATGTCGAGTTTTGCGCGGGCGTTTCGCGAAGAGCACGGGCACGCGCCGAAGGCGATGCGGCGGCATTAGGAACAGAATTCAGCCCATTGATTGCCGACAACGGCCGCGCAGTATTGGGTCACTCCTTAACAGGCGCGGTAGCGGATCCAAACCGGAGTGTTGGAAACTCACCGCCTCGCAACCGATCGATAAAAGCTGCAACGGCCGAGGCGTCACTACCTGGCGGAAATACGATAAACAGTTCCGCTCCTTCCGGAGCATCTGTTATTTGCTCGCTCGGAAAACCGCTCTTCTTCGTAAAAGCCTGCAATCGGTCCAAATCGGCTTGCGGCCCCCAGGCAGCAACGCCGATCAGCTTTGTGGCTGGTGAAGTTAAGAGCGGAGTGGAGACGTCGTCCGCAACGGCAAGCGTCGAGCAAGCGCCTGCTGCGAATGCTGCGGCCAAGAAAAGCAGGACGGTGCGACCGACAACATTCATGAGCCAAATGTGCACTGACCGCCAATGTCCGCAATGGGTCACCTGCATTGATTGGAGCGGTATCTGGCACAAGATGTGCGGCCTTTCGCACAATTCCTGTTGCACTCCTGCGCCATGGTCCGGGCTTACAATCTACCCAAGGCTAACTATCCATGAGCATCGTCGTATTCGATCCCGACAGCACCGAGGATGTGGACTTCAAGGACCGCATGCGCCACCCGGCCGCGGCCGATCCCGCCGGCGGCATGTGGCTTTCCGACACCGAGCCGTCCTTCATCGACGCGGACGCGCTGCGCAAGGGCCGGCTTGCCAAGCTGCGCGCCTGGATGCGCGAGGCGGGCTATGGCGGCGTCGTTTTGTTCGATCCCTACAATCAGCGCTACGCCACCGGCTCGCGCAACATGTTCGGCTATTTTTTGCGCAACTCGACCCGGTATTTCTTCGTGCCCACCGAAGGGCCGGTCGTGCTGTTCGAATATCCCCAGAGCTATCATGTCTCGATGGTGCTCGACACGATCGACGAGGCGCGGCCGTCGAAGCTCGTCTGGTCGTCGGTCTCCGGCCGCGACGACGAGACCGCCGGGCCGTTCGCCGACGAGATGACCGAGCTTCTGAAGAAGCATGGCGGCGGCTCGATGAAGCTCGGGCTCGACCGCTGCAGCCATCTGCAGGCGCTGGCGCTGGAAAAGCGCGGCTGCGAGGTCAAGGACTGCCAGGGCGAGATCCTTGCCGTGCGCGCAGTGAAGACGCCTGAGGAGGTGAAATGCCTGCAGGTATCGATGGCGGGCGCCGAGGCCGCAGTGGCGGCGGTGCGCGAGGCGATCAAGCCCGGCGTTTCCGAAAACGAGCTCTTCGCCATCATGTATCACGAGGTGATCCGCCAGGGCGGCGAGTTCATCGAAACGCGGTTGCTCACCTCGGGACAGCGCACCAATCCGTGGTTCAACGAGGCGAGCGGCCGCAAGATCCGGCCGGGCGAGCTGGTCGCGCTCGATACCGACACGATCGGCTGCTACGGCTATTATTCCGATTTCTCGCGCACCTTCCGCTGCGGGCCGGGCAAGCCCACACCCTACCAGAAGTCGCTCTACCGCATGGCGCACGACCAGGTGCAGCACAATATCGGCATCGTGAAGCCCGGCATGGCGTTCCGCGAGATCGCTGAGAAGGCCTGGAAGATCCCCGATCGTTTCGTCGACCAGCGCTACACCTCGGTCATGCACGGCGTCGGCATGCATGGCGAGACGCCGTTCATCGCGCATTCGATGGACTACGAGACATACGGCCGCGACGGCATCATCGTGCCCGGCATGGTGGTGAGCGTGGAGAGCTATATCGGCGAGAAAGGCGGCCGCGAGGGCGTCAAGCTGGAGGACGAGATTCTCATTACCGAGACGGGAACCGAGCTGCTTTCGCGGTTTCCTTATGAGGACGAGTTTCTGGAGCCGCAGGTTTGAACCCGGCATCGCAGAGCTTCGAGATCGGGGGCGACTCAAATGCAGTCGTCATCCTAGGGCGAAGCAAGGAGCGAAGCGACGCGGCGCAGACCCTAGGATCCATGCCGTTCCATCTCACCTTCGCCACGGTGCGGAATTCTGTTAGGCAGCGATCGACGATCACGGCAACGGCATGGATCCCAGGGTCTTCGCGACGCCGCTTCGCGGCTGCTTCGCCCTGGAATGACGAAGTCTGAGAAACCGCATGAAAACCCCAGTCTCCATCCGGCGCGGCACGGTGGCCGCCGTGTTCATCGATCTCCAGGAAGAGCATCGCAAGGACACGCGCTATCTGGTCGAGGGCTTTGCCGATATCCTCGCCAACGTCCAGCGCCTGCAGGACGCGGCGAGGCGCAACTTCGTGCCGCTCTACCACTGGGCTTACATCGTCGACCTCGCCGAGGCGCGGCCCTTCCATCCGGTGGACGCCAGCGGCAAATCGGCTTTCTCCGATAAGGACGATCCGCTGACGGCGATCTGCCATGAGGTGGCGCCGCAAGGCGATGAAGCGATGCTGGTCAAGCATGAGGCAAGCGCCTTCGGCAAGAACGACTTTGCCGACAAGCTCAAGGCCTCCGGCATCGAATGGCTGGTCATTGCCGGCGTGTGGACCGAGGCCTGCATCGACGCCACGGTGAAGGACGCGGTGGCGCGCGGTTTCCGCGTGCTTCTGGTCAAGGACGCTTGCGGCAGCGCAAGCGCCGCCATGCACCAGACGGGCATCCTCAACCTCGCCAACCGGCTCTATGGCGGCGCCGTCACCAACACGCTCGATGCCTGCCGGCTGATGGCGGGCGACACGGTGAGCGTCTGGCAGGTCGAGGGCTCGGTGCCGCTGCGCTTCACCTTCGAGAACGCGGCGCGGCTCTACGCCGAGCTCTGACGGCTATGACCGGCGACCCAGGCGATCCGGCAAGGCGCGGCAAATATGCCGCCCTGCTCGATGCGGAACTCTGGGACTACATCGACAAGATCAACAGCTGGTACCCGCCGGAGATCGTCGCCGCACCCATCGCCGAGCAGCGCGCGGTCTACGACCGGATGTGCGTCGCATTTCACCAAGGTCGTCCGGAAGGCGTGACCACCAGCGATAGCCTCGTCGCCACGGCGGCGCATGCGGTCCCGGTCCGCCGCTATCGGATGGCGGGCAAGGCAGCAACGGCAATCGTCGTCTATTATCACGGCGGCGGGTTCGTGCTCGGCGATCTCGACAGCCATGACGATATCTGCGCCGAGATCTGCGCCGGCACGGGCTTCGAGGTGGTCTCCACCGACTACCGGCTGGCGCCGGAGTACCTGCATCCGGCTTCCTTCAACGATGCGCTGGCAGTGTTCGAGTGGGTGGCTGCGACCAGCACACTGCCGATCGTGCTTTGCGGCGAAAGCGCCGGCGGCAATCTGGCCGCCGCGGTGGCGCAGGCGACACGGCATCATCCCCGGCACGCGAGCGGCCAGATGCTAATCTTTCCGGACCTGGGCGGCCACGAGACCAGCCGCTCCCATGTCGAGCATGCCGAGGCGCCCCTGCTGACGCTCGCCGATATCGGGTTTTATCGCCGCATCCGCTCGGCGCCGGGACAGTCGGCGGACGACCCGACCTTCTCGCCGCTCAAGGATGGCGATTTCTCCGGCCTGCCGCCGAGTGTCGTCGTCACCGCCGAGTGCGACCCCCTGTCGTCGGACGGCGAGGCCTATCGCGACCGCATCCTCGCCGCCGGCGGCCGCGCCTGGTGGCGCGAGGAGCCGCGGCTGGTGCACAGTTTTCTGCGCGCTCGCCCAACGGTGCCACGCGCGGCGGCGGCGTTTGCGAGGATTGTCGGCGACATCGCCAGGCTGGGCGCCAGCGATGGGGCGCTGATCTCCCCCAAGCTGGGGGAGATGGCCGGCAGGCCAGAGGGGGGCGCGGAGGATCGCGACCTTTCAGATTCCTAACATCCAAAAATTACCTGCGAAGCCAGTTTCAATCGACTGAGGCGCCGGCGGGACAGCGCCCCCTCTGTCCTGCCGGACATCTCCCCACAAGGGGCGAGATTGGCTGTATCCCCTGCGGAACAGCGCACAAGAACTGCGGAAAACCAAACATTTCGCCACAGAAAGCAGACCTATCATCCGCTCGCAGGCAACGGCGTCCCGGCAGTCGTCCCGCCCCCGCGTTGGACGGCGGCCGGGGCGCCCGCTGGGCTTTCGTGCACGTCGTTGCCGCCAGAACCGCCGCGGGGCGACACGCACCAACAAGAGGGAACGACGATGAAATTCATGTTGACCGACAGAAAACTGCACCCGCGGGCCAGGCCGACCGCCGATGATTTCAAGAAGGGCACGATCAGCCGGCGCGAATATCTGGCGCTCATGGCGGGCCTCGGCGTCAGCGCCGCCGGTGCCCTGGCGCTGGGCGGCCTTACCCCTTCGCCGGCCCGCGCCGAGGAGCCCAAAAAGGGCGGCGTGCTCCGCGTGGCGATGAACGTAAAGGGCTTCAAGGATCCGCGCACATTCGACGGCGTCGAGATGTCGAATGTCGCGCGTCACTGCAACGAATATCTAGTGCGCTGGAAAACCGACTTCAGCTTCGAGCCGTGGCTGCTCGAGAGCTGGGAAACCAGCGACGACGCCAAGACGATCACGCTTCATGTGCGCAAGGGCATCACATGGTCGAACGGCGACACTTTCAACGCCGACGACGTGATCCACAACCTCAACCGCTGGTGCGATGCCTCGGTCGCCGGCAATTCGGTCGCAGCCCGCATGGGCGCGCTCGTCAATGCCGACACCAAGAAGCCGGTCGACGGCGGCATCCAGAAGGTCGACGACTACACCGTCAAGCTCAACCTGCCGAAACCCGACATTTCGCTGGTCGCCGGCATGGCCGACTATCCGGCGCTGATCATGCACCGCTCCTACGAGGGCGATGCCGATCCGAAGAAGGCTTTGGCCATCACCACCGGTCCGTGCGAGCTGGTGAGTTGGGACGCTGAGTCGGGTGCTGAGGTGAAGCGCAAGGACAAGCCGTGGTGGAAGGGTGAGTTCCATCTCGACGGCATCAAATGGGTCGACTACGGCTCCGATCCCAACGCCATGCTGTCTGCCTTCGAATCCGGCGAGATCGACACCGACCACGAGACCGCCTCGGATGCGGTGTCGCAGACCGAGCAGATGGGGCTCGAAAATTCGGAGATCGCCACCGGCTCGACCATCGTGGCGCGCTTCAATGTCGGCAACGCGCCTTATGACGACGTCAAGGTACGCCGCGCAGCCCAGCTCGCCGTCGACAATGCGGCGGTGCTGAAGCTCGGCCTCGACGGCAGGGGCAAGCCCGCCGACAACCACCATGTCGGCCCGATGCACCCGGAATTCGCCGATATCGGCACGGCCAAGCGCGACGTCGAAGCGGCGAAGAAGCTGATAGCGGACGCCGGCAAGGCCGACCACGAGTACGAGCTGATCTCGGTCGATGTCGAATGGCAGAAGAGCACCGCCGACGCCATCGCGGCCCAGATCCGCGAGGCGGGCCTGAAGATCAAGCGCACCGTGCTGCCGGCCGCGACCTTCTGGAACGACTGGAGCAAGTATCCTTTCTCGTGCACGGAATGGCTCGGCCGTCCGCTCGGCGTCCAGGTGCTGGCGCTCGCCTACAAGTCGGGCGCGGCCTGGAACGAAAGCGCCTATTCGAACAAGGAGTTCGACGAGCTTCTTGACAAGGCGCTGGCAACGCCCGATGCCGCCCAGCGCAAGGAGATCATGGCCAAGATCGAGCAGAATCTGCGTGACTCCGGCGTCATCATCCAGCCCTACTGGCGCTCGGTCTACCGCACCTACCGCAAGGGCGTGCATGGCTGCGAGCAGCACCAGGCGCTCGAGCAGCATTTCGAAAAGGTCTGGCTGGAGTCCTGATCCTCCCAGGGCACAGACGGCCGGCGCGGCTCAGCGGAGCCGCTCCGGCCGGTTTGCACCTGGTTCATGGGCCAGCATCGCCCCGGTGGCCCACCGACATGCGTTCGATGATCGTCGTCGGCAGGACGATCCTTTCGGGCGGCCGATCATCGCCTTTCAGGCGGCGTATCAGCAGCTCCGCCACGGACTTTCCGAGCGCATAAACCGGCTGGTCGATGACGGTGATCGGCGGCGTCGTCACGCTCGTCCAGTCGGCGTCGTGGAAGGTGATCAGCGATATGTCGCGCGGAATGGCGAGGCCGCATTCGCGGATCGCCTTGAACAGATCGAGCGCCACGACGCTGTCGGAGGCGAGGATCGCCGTCGGCCGGTCGGCGCTTTCAAGCAGGCGCTGCATGGCCGCATGCGCGCCGTCCGATCGCCCGCTGCCGAAATGGATGTTGCGTTCCGCGCCCGGTATGCCGGCTTCTCGGCAGGCATCGAGGAAGCCCAGGATGCGCTCACGCACGGTGGAGGTGTTGATCCTCGACTCGGCCCCGCGAAAATCTCCGGACAGCAGCGCGGCGGTCACATAGGCGATCCTGCGGTGCCCGGCTTGCGTCAGCATGCGCGTCGCTCGAAGGGCCGCATTGCGGTCATCGACCGTGACGGTGTCGACGTTGAGCTCCGGCAGCGCACGGTCGAGCAGCGCCAGGGGACAGGCGATCTCCTTGAGGTGGGCGATATCTCCGGACTGGGCGGGCGTCACGATCAGGCCGTCGACCTGCTTTGCCATCAGAACGCGTATCGCGCTCTTCTCGGCTTCGACGTCCTCGCCTGAATTGGCGAGGATGACGTTGATGCCCGAAAGACGCGCCGCATCACTTATGCCGCGCACCGCAAGCGAGAAGAACGGGTTCTCGATGTCGCCGACGACGACGCCAATGCTGCCTGAACGGCCGGTGGTCATGCTGCGCGCCAGCTCGTTCGGCCGGTAGTCCAGCGCCTTCGCGGCTTCGAGCACGGCGGCGTGCACCGTGGTGCTCACGCGGCCATAGCCTCCCAGCACGCGCGCGGCGGTCGCCTTCGAGACCTTGGCCTCGCGAGCGACGTCGCTGACGGTGACCGATGGAGCTTTGGGTGGGCGCTTCATTTGTGGAAAAGTCGCTTCAAATTCGTTTGACGGATCGTCGTTCCTGTGCCTACAAATGTCAAGAGACCGGTCTCATTGGCAATTGAGACCGGTCTCACAAGAAAAAGAACGCCGGGAGGCGTCGGATCGCAGGCCGTACAGAAATTGTTCGCTGTGCCCCCCGCACGGACCGATCTTCAGAGTGGAGAACAACCATGAGCATCAGAGGTCTTTTCACATCGAGCCGATGCCAGCGCATCAGCTCCATCGTCTTCGCGGTAGCACTTGCCGCCCTGTCGCTGCCCAAGGCCTGGGCGGCGGACAATCCGTACAATCTCATCGATCCCAAGACGATCAGCGTCGGCACGATGGGCGACGCCAAGCCCTACGCCTTCACCACCGCCGACGGCAAGTTCACCGGCTTCGATCTCGAATTCTTCCTGAACGTGGTGGGCCGGATGGGCTTCAAGCCGGATCAGGTGACCTTCACAGGCCAGGAATTCTCGGCGCTGATGCCTTCGGTCGCCAACCAGCGCTTCGATGTGGCGGTCGCGGCCATCGGTACGACGGAGAAGCGCAAGCAGACGGTCGACTTTTCCGACGGCTATCTCGCCGGATACCTGTCGGTGCTGACGTCCGACCCCAAGATTACCAGCGCCGAGGGCCTGGCCGGCAAGCGCCTCGGCGTCGTGCAGGGTACCTTGCAGGAGATCTATGCCACCAAGAACTTCACGAACACCGATCTGGTGAAGTTCCCGGACAACAACTCGGCGATAGCCGCGCTCAACAACGGCACGGTCGACGGGCACTTCCTCGACTATGAGGCGGCGAAACAATATGGCGAGCGCTATCCCGCCCTGAAGATCGCCATCAACATCCCGTCCTTCGACGCGCCGGCCGGCTTTGTCGTGCGCAAGGGCAACGACGCCTTCCGCGAGGCGCTCGACAAGGGCATCCACGATGCCATGCAGGACGGCACCTGGCGCGACCTCTACCAGAAATGGTTCCCCGGCTCGCCGATGCCGGAGCAATATCTCCCCAAGAAGAACTGACCTGCGCAATGCCGCCGGCGCGAATGCCGGCGGCCCCTCAAGCAGGCGGTGAGAGATCGCGCAGGTGGCGCTTGCCCCTCCGCGCCAGAGCCGGATGATTTCAGGTCAAATCGACCTGAAATCAAAATCCGGCTCTAAATCAAAGAGATAGAGCATGATGTCGTCCGAAAACCGCTGCACACTTTTCGGCATCATGCTCTAGGCAGGTTGGCGGATGGATTGGTTAGAGAACCTTCAGCGCAGTTTTTTCGACTGGGACGCGATGGCATCGGTGCTGCCCGCGCTGCTTGTCGTCGGGCTGAAGAACACGCTTATCCTTGCCGCGGCGTCGACGGTGCTCGGCATCCTTATCGGCATGGTGCTTGCCGTGATGGGCATCTCGCGCTCGGCCTGGCTGCGCATCCCGGCACGCGTCTACACCGACATCTTTCGCGGGCTGCCGGCGATCCTCACGATTCTCCTGATCGGACAAGGCTTCGCCCGCATCGGCCGCGAGATCTTCGGGCCCTCGCCTTACCCGCTCGGGATCGTGGCGCTCAGCCTGATTGCCGGCGCTTATATCGGCGAAATTTTCCGCTCCGGCATCCAGAGCGTCGAAAGCGGCCAGATGGAAGCCTGCCGCGCGCTCAGCATGAGCTACGGCCAGGGCATGCGACTGATCGTGATCCCGCAGGGCGTGCGCCGCGTGCTCCCTGCCCTGGTCAACCAGTTCATCGGCAACGTCAAGGATTCCAGCCTCGTCTATTTCCTCGGCCTGCTCGCCTCGGAGCGCGAGATTTTCCGCATCGGACAGGACCAGGCGGTGGTCACCGGCAATCTGTCGCCGCTGCTCCTGGCCGGCATGTTCTATCTCGTCATCACTGTACCGCTGACCCATGTCGTCAATTACATCGACAACCGCCTGCGCCTCGGCAAGCAGAAGCCGGGCGGTGTCGTCAGCGGTCTCGTCGAGGTCGGCGAGCTGAAGGATATGACGGGCAAGGCCTCCCGCGAGGCGGCACGGCCTGCCGTCAAGGCCGGCAGCCTCGAGGTGCGCGATCTCGACATGGCCTATGGCGAGCTGCAGGTGCTGAGCCAGATCCGGCTCAAGGTCGAGCCGGGAACGGTCACTTGCGTCATCGGCCCGTCGGGCTCCGGCAAATCGACGCTGCTGCGCTGCCTCAACCGGTTGGTCGAGCCCAAGGCCGGAGACGTGCTGCTCGACGGCGAAAGCATCCTGGCGATCAAGCCTGAGACGCTGCGCCGACGCGTCGGCATGGTCTTCCAGCATTTCAACCTGTTCCCCAACCACACGGCGATCGAGAACGTCATGCTGGCGCTGACCAGGATCAAGGGCATGGCCGGCAGCCAGGCCCGGCGCCTTGCCGAAGCGCGCCTCGCGGAAGTGGGCCTTGCAGCACGCGCGGACTACCGGCCCAGCCGCCTGTCGGGCGGCCAGCAGCAGCGCGTGGCGATCGCACGAGCGCTGGCGATGGACCCCGAGGTCATCCTCTTCGACGAGGTGACGAGCGCGCTCGACCCCGAACTCGTCAAGGGCGTGCTGAACCTGATGGCCGATCTCGGCCGCCGAGGCATGACGATGATCGTCGTCACCCACGAGATGGGCTTTGCCCGCAAGGTGGCTGACCAGGTCGCCTTCATGGACGAAGGCCGCATCGTCGAGGTCGGCCCGCCGGCGGAGATCTTCGACAGGCCGAAGAGCCCGCGGCTCAAGCAATTCCTCGCCGAGGTGCTGTGAACGATTCTTGCCGCGCCGGCCGGGCCCGGCGCATCCATCGAAACCAACCCGTCCGATCATCGAAAGCTGTACTCATGACTGATAAATCCGCCCTCAAGGTCGTCGTCATCGGCGGCGGCATCTTTGGCGTCTCCACGGCCGTCCATCTCGCCCGGCTTGGCGCGGCAACGACCATCGTTACGGACGGCCCGGTCGCCGGCGGCGCATCGTCGCGCTCGCTCGCCTGGCTCAACTCGGCGCGAAAGCGGTCGGCCGCCTATCACCGCCTGCGCGTGGCAGGCCTTGAGCGCTACCACGCATTCGCGGCAAAGCACGACTGCGGCGCCTGGCTGCGCCTCGACGGCGGGCTCACCTGGGACGCCGACGATGCCGCCAACCAGATCGAGGAAGTTTTCCGCCACGAACTGGCGATCGGCTATGAGACGCGGCTGCTTGCGCCTGGCGACATCGCCGCCGTCACGCCAGGTGTCGACGCCAATGCCGTGTCGCCGCAGGGCGCGATCTTCAATGCCGGCGAAGGCTGGGTCGACCTGCCTTCGCTCATCGGATTGCTGCTCAGCGAGTTCCGCGACCGTGGCGGGCGCATCCTCACCGATGCCGGCTCCACCGACGTCACGCTCGCCAATAGCCGCGCCAGCGGCGTGAAGACCGCGTCCGGGCAAACGATCGATGCCGACGTCGTGGTGGTTGCGACGGGCTCGACAGTGCCGGGCATGGCGGCCAAGGTCGGCAAGCGTATCGGCGACGGCACGACGCGCGCGCTGCTCGTCTTCAGCAAGCCGGTCCGGCATCCGCTGCGCGCCGTGCTCAACACCCCGCGCGTCGCCATCCGGCCGACGCCGAACGGCGCCTTCGCACTCGACTCCGCCTGGTCCGAGGAGGAAGTCATCCTGCACGACGACGGTACCTATGAAGCCAAGCCGTCGACGGTTGCCGGGCTGCTCGAGGAAGCCTCGAAGGTGCTTGAGGGCAACCCGACACTCGCACTCGAGAGCCACCACATGGGGCCGAAGCCAATCCCCGCTGACGGCGAACCGGTCATCGGCCAGTTGACCGACATTCCCCGCTATCACGTCGTCTTCAGCCACAGCGGCGCCACGCTTGGCCTTGTTACGGGCGAATTGCTGGCCGGCGAAATCGTCAGCGGCACGCCGCACCCGTTGCTCGAACCGTTCCGCCCGTCGCGATTCGACAACTGAGACGGAATTGCGCCGGCCAAGCGCCGTTTGCCAAGCTCGTGCTTTCGGCACAGATTGCGCCTGATCGGCCTTCCGCCGTCCGGAATGCGAGAAGCAGCAGGGCATGGATCATTTCGACCTCGGCACCTATCGCCGCCCCATCTCCACATCCTCGGCGGAAACGCAGCGCTGGTTCGATATCGGGCTGAACTGGTGCTACGGCGTCAACCACCAGGAAGGGATAAAATGCTTCGAGAAGGCGCTGGAGACCGATCCCGGCTGCGCGTTCGTGCATTGGGGCATCGCCTATGCCGCCGGTCCCTTCTACAACCTGACCTGGAAGGAGCACGGCAAGGACGAGGCCAACCGCGCCGCCAGGCGCTGCTTCGACCATGTGCAGCTCGCGCGTTCGAAGGCGGCCGGCGCCAGCCCTCTCGAACAGCAGCTGATCGAGGCGCTGGCCGTGCGTTTCCAGCAGCCGCATGGCGTGAGCGCGGCCGAATTCGAACAATGGGACGATGCCTACGCCGCCGCGATGCGGCAGGTTTATCGCGACTTTCCTGACGACCATGACGTGATGGCGCTGACCGTCGAGGCGCTAATGATGCGCACGGTGCGGCGGCTATGGGATCTGAGGACCGGCAAGCCGGCGCCGAACTCCGACGTGCTCGAAGCGCTGGGCATCTGTGAGCGCTCGATCCGGCTGTCGGACGAAGCAGGCGCCACGCCGCATCCAGCGATCCTGCATCTCCACATCCATCTGCTCGAAATGTCGACGCAGCCGGAGCGCGGCATGCGCTCGGCGGAACGGCTGGGCACGATGTGCCCGGATGCCGGCCACATGAACCATATGCCCGGGCATATCCATGTGCTCTGCGGTGAGTAAGACAAAGCAAAGCTTGCCAGCGAGAAGGCGGTGCGCGCCAACGACCTCTACCTCGCCTATGCCGGCGAGCCGACCTACTACCTGCTCGGCTGCTGCCACGACCTGCATCTGATGATGTTCACCTGCATGTTCCTGGGCCAGTACCGGCCGGCGCTGTGGGCGGCTGACAAGGTGCGCGGCCTGGTGACGCGCGATGTCGTCAGCATCGCCGGCCGGCCGAAGCTGACGCAAACGGTCGAAGGCTACCATGCGATGAAATCGCATGTTCAGGTGCGCTTCGGCCGCTGGCGCGAGATCATCGACGAGCCGGTGAACGGCGAGCCCGAGCTCTATGTTCTGACCACGGCCATGCAGCATTACGCCAAGGGCGTGGCGCATGCCACGCTGCGGGAATTCGCGGCGGTGGATCGTGAGCGCGAACGGTTCCACCGGCATATCGAGACCATCCCGACCGAGCGCCGCTTCCTCAGCAACCCGACGCGGGCATCGCTCGCCGTCGGCGCGGCACTCCTCGACGGCGAGTTGGCCTATCATCAGGGCCGGCACGACGAGGCTTACGATCACCTGCGCCGCGCGGTCGAGCTGGACGACAACCTCTCCTACACCGAGCCGTGGGCCTGGATGCATCCGCCGCGCCATGCGCTGGCCGCACTGCTGCTCGACCAGGGCCATGCGGCGGAGGCCGAGCAGGTCTATCGCGACGATCTGGGCTTGAGCGGCGCGGTGCAACGCTGCGCCCAGCATCCGGACAATGTCTGGGCGCTGCACGGCCTGGTCGAATACCTGAAGCGGCGTGGCGAAACTCAAGAACTGCCGGGCCTCGAGGCGAAGCTTGCCGCGGCGCTGGCCAAAGTGGACGTAGCAATCACCTCGTCGTGCCTCTGCCGCACGAGCGTGCAAGCAGGGCGTAGCTGCTGCCGTTGAGGCGGGCGGCCGCCTCCGATCGAAGGCGGCCTCAGGCTATTTTCTACGAGAATATCTTCGCCAGTTCGTCGACGCTGGTGCCTTCCTTGACCTGGCGCAATTCGACATAGCTGACTGCGGTCGCGATCGACAGCACCATGGACACCACGGCCTGCACCAACGCTGAGCCGATCTCGGCGATGATCCCGCCGAAAAGCACGAGCACCACCAGCATCCCCCACTGGATGACCATCGCTATGATGATCAGGATAAGGAACAGGCCGAACAGCGACCAGCGATTGCCCTTGGTGAGGACGCGGCTGCGCGACATCGAGCCGAACACGCCGAGCCGCTCCTGTATCAGAACCGGAACCGCCATCGACCAGCCCAGCCACAGGATGATGCCGGGCACGATCAGCAACACCAGGCCGATGCCCGCGCCGATACCAACCAGCAGGCCAATTGCGAGCGTCGGCAGCAAGAAGCGAATTGCAATCTGTACGCAATCGCTGAAGGACGGTCGCTTGCCGTTCAGATCCTCGATGGTGGCGCGAACGAGCGCCGCCTGAAGCAGGAGCGAGAAAACGAAGGCAACCAATCCTGCGATCACGCTGATGTAGGAGTTGCTCAGCACCGCGTTGGGATCTGCCATCGAGCTCGGATCGCTCTGCAGCATGGCATCGATTTGCGGCTGCTGCCACATCCTGATGAGCAATGTCGGCAGGCCGGAAAACAGCAGTGCGAGGCCGACGCAAAGACCGATATTTCGGGTAATTACACTAAAAGTGCTGTTGAACACCCTGCCGATCTCGAATCTGCCGGGTTGTCCCAGTGTCGCAGTGGTCATGATATTTTCCCCCTTGGTCACCGCGCATCCAATCAGTGACTTCAAAGTAAATTTGCCAAGATTGACGGGCTGCGTCCAGTGCACTTGCAATTGTCTTTCCATATTGCCAGTGTCGACGCCGAACCGCAGGCTGCAGGGGGAACGCGCGGGTGACTGTCGCACAGCCGGGCACGGCCGACGCCGAATGGCTGGCCAGGATGCACAAGCAGCTGCTGGCGGACGATTCCATCCAGTTCGACTTGCCGGCCCTGGTGCAGCCGGAGCCGCCGGCATGGCTGAAGCCGTTGCTGGAAGCCTTGGCGAAGCTCGGCCCCTACATGATCTATCTGTTCTGGGGTGCCGTGATCATCGGCGTCGCCATCATTGCGTTCCTGCTCGTCCTCGAAGCGAAAGGTGTCGCCTGGCGGCTGCCTTGGCGACGCGCCCGCAAGGAGGCCGAGACGCAGGAAGAATGGCGCCCGGACGCCGGCGCGGCGCAGATCCTGCTCTCCGAGGCCGATGCGCTCGCGGCGCGCGGCGAGTATGACGAGGCGGTTCATCTCCTTTTACGCCGCAGCGTCGCCGACATCGCCACCCGCCTGCCCGACTTCCTGCGCCCGTCGCTGACCGCGCGCGACATCGCGGCCGCGAGTTCCATCCCCACCCGCCCCCGCACCGCCTTCAGCGAGATCGCGCGAATCGTCGAGGCGGCGCTGTTCGCTCGCCGGCCGGTCGGCGCCGAGGGCTGGCAGCAGGCGCGCGGCGCCTATGAACGCTTCGCCTTCCGGGACGCCTGGGCATGAGCGCCGAGGCGAGCGAAGCAGCAGAGGCGCCGTTCAGCCGCAGGACGTTGTTCTGGGGCATCTTCGCCAGCCTGCTGGCCGCCGCCGGATTTTTTCTCCTCTCCACCTACGCCCCCGATTTCCGCCGGCCCGAAGGTGGCGCAACGCCGCTCTCCAAGGGCGGTACCGGCTATGCCGGGCTTGTCGAGTGGCTGAAGCTCGCCAACGGACAGGCGCCGCCAATGGCGCGCGGCGAGAAGGACCTGGAATCCCCTCTGGCGTCCACCTTCCTGCTCATCGTCACCATTGCCCCGGAAAGCGATCCGGCGGCGCTCGAACGGATCATCAAGCTGCGCTCCGGCAAGGAAACGCTGTTCGTGCTGCCCAAATGGCAGACCATGCCGTTGCTTGGCCATGACGGCTGGGAGACGAAGGTCGAGCGGCTGCCGAGTACCGTCGTCAACGACCGGCTCGGCCGCATCGCCAAGGCGAAACTCGGCGAAGGCAAGCCAACGGTCGATCGGATCGATGTCGAAGGCCGCAAGATCGCCGTGCCCGACGAGCTGCACTGGGTGGCAGACGAGCATCCGCTGATCGCTGCCGGCGATGGCAGAGCGGTTCTCACCGAGCTCGACAACGAGCCCTTCTACATCTTGACCGATCCCGATCTCATCAATAACGCGGCGCTGAAGGACGAGCAGAAGGCGGCCGCGGCGCTGGACATGATCGCCATGCTGGAGCCCGCCAAGGGCGCTGTCATGTTCGACCTGACGCTGCACGGCATCGGCCAGAATTACGATCTCGCCAAACTTCTGGTCGAGCCGCCCTTCCTGGCGCTGACGCTTTCGGTGCTGGTGGCGGCAGCACTTGCCTTCCTGCATGGGCTTGGGCGCTTCGGGCCGCCGCGCGCCGAGGGGCGCGCCATTGCCTTCGGCAAGCGGGCGCTGGTCGACACCACGGCGATGCTGCTGAGGCGCGCCGGCCGGCTCGGGGGTCTCGGCGACCGCTACGCGGCGCTGATGCGCCAACGCGCGGCCGCGTTGCTTGGCGCGCCGCACGGGCTGCAGGGCGAAGCGCTCGACCGCTGGCTCGACTCCCGCGACAAGGGCGAAGCGCACGGCTTCACCAGCCGTTTCAAGGCGGCAAACGATTCCAACAGTTTAGCCGGAATGCATGAAGCAGCGGAAGAGCTGCATGACTGGACGGCAAGGAGGCTCGGTGAACGTCGATGAAGTGAAGGCCCTGGCGAACGCGATCAGGGAAGAGGTGGCGAAGGCGATCACCGGGCAGCACGATACGGTCGATCTGATGCTGACGGCGCTGTTCGCCGGCGGGCATATATTGCTCGAAGGTCCGCCGGGCACCGCCAAGACCATGACGGCGCGCTGCTTCGCGCAGGCATTGGGCATCGCCTATGGACGCATCCAGTTCACGCCCGACCTGATGCCCGGCGATATCGTCGGTTCCAACATCTACAATTTCCAGACCGGGCAGTTCACGCTGACGCGCGGCCCGATCTTCTGCGACCTCTTGCTGGCCGACGAGATCAACCGCACGCCGCCGAAGACGCAGGCAGCACTGCTCGAAGCCATGCAGGAGCATGCCGTCACCTTCGACGGCACCACCCATTCGCTTGGCAGGAATTTCATCGTGGTGGCGACGCAGAACCCGATCGAGCATCAGGGCGTCTATCCGCTGCCCGAGGCGCAGCTCGACCGCTTCCTGTTCAAGCACCGGGTGAGCTATCCCGATGCGCAGGAAGAACGCGCCATCATCGTCCATCACGGCGGCGGCTCAGCCTCGCACGATATCGAGCAATACGGCATTAAGGCGCGGACCGACCGCAAGACGCTGGAGAAGGCGCTGGCCACGGTGGGTGATGTCACGCTGGTCGACGACGTCGTCGGCTATATCGCGGCGCTGGTGCGCGGCACGCGCAAAAGCCCGGATCTGGAGGTGGGCGCCAGTCCTCGCGCGGGCGCCATGCTGGCCCGCGCGGCGCGCGCCAGGGCGGCGCTCGACGGCCGCAACTACGTCATCCCCGACGACGTCAAGGCGCTCGCGGTGCCTGCGCTGCGCCATCGCGTGATCCTCTCGCCGGCAGCGCAGATCGACGGGCGGCTGGTGGAACAGATCGTCTCCGACCTCGTCGACCAGACGGAAGCGCCGCGTTGATCTATCCGAGCGGCAGAGCGGTCTGGGCAGCGGCGGCGGGGGCGATCCCCGCCTTCCTGATCGCGCTCGCGCTGCCGCATGTCTGGTATCTCGGCCTGTTGTGGATCTGCCTCCTGCTTGCCTTCCTGGCGGTGGACGCCGCGGCCGGGCGCGGCCGCGCCTCGCTCGACGCCACGCTGACCGCCCCGCCGCAGGTCGGCGTCGGCGGGCGTTTCACGCTCCACATCGCGGCCGGTCTCGGCGCGCAGACGCGCCGGCTGCAGGCGCGCGTTGGGCACGACCAGCGGCTGGCGCCGGTCAAGGGCACCGGCGGTACGCTGCCGGCAAATGGCGGCACGCTCGATCTCGAATTCGATGCCGTTCGGCGCGGCATCGCCGGCTTCGATCGGCTGTGGCTGCGCTGGCAGGGCCCGTTCGGGCTGGTCTGGAACCAGGTCGTGCTGCCGGTGGACCGCAAGGTGGCGGTGCTGCCCGACGTCAGCCGCGCCCGCGACGAGGCGATCACGCTGCTGCAGCGCTCAGCCCTTGCCGACGGCCACGCGCAGAAGCGCGCCGGCCAGGGCCGGGAGTTCGAGGCGCTGAAGGATTACCAGCCCGGCATGGGCCGGCGCATGATCGACTGGAAGCGCAGCGCCCGCCACGGCAAGCTATTGGCGCGCGAGTTCCGCATCGAGGAGAACAACAACATCGTTTTGGCCATCGACTGCGGCCGCCTGATGTGCGAGCCGGTCGACGGCGTGCCGAAGGTCGATCGCGCGGTGACGGCAGCCCTTCTGTCGGCCTTCATCGCGCTCAAGGGCGGCGACCTCGTCAGCCTGTTCTCCTTCGACGCCAGGCCGCGCGTCTCGAGCGGCGCGGTGCGCGGCTCGCCGAGCTTTTCGATGATCCAGAAGCGCGCGGCCGAGATCGACTATTCGACCGAGGAGACCAATTTCACGCTGGCGCTGACGACGCTTGCGGCGAAGCTCGACCGGCGCTCGCTGGTCATCATCTTCACCGATTTCGTCGACCCGATCAGCGCCGAGCTGATGCTGCGCACCGTCGGCCGGCTGACCGAGCGGCATCTGGTGCTGTTCATGCTGATGAAGGACGTCGAGCTGGAGACGCTGGCAGACATGGCACCGGCATCGCCGGAGGATGTGGCCCGCGCGGTGACCGCCGGCGACTTGCTCAGGCAGCGGCAAGTGGTGATCGGACGGCTTCGGCTACTCGGCGCGCATGTCATCGAGGCCGACCATCAGCTGCTCGGCCCGGCGCTGGTCGAGCGCTATATCCAGCTCAAGGAGGAAAATCTCCTATGACGCTGCCCGCCGGCACCGATGCGGTGCGCCAATCGCTGGCAAGCTTCCGCCAGGAGCGCGAGGCCGACTGGAAGGCGTTCGAGGCGCTGCTTGCGCGCGTCGAGAAACGGGCGCCGCGCGCGCTGTCGGAAGACGAACTGCTGTCGCTGCCCCTGCTCTACCGCTCGGCGCTGTCCTCGCTGTCGGTGGCGCGTGCGACCTCGCTCGACAGCGCGTTGATCGCCTATCTCGAGGCGCTCTGCCTGCGCGGCTATTTCTATCTCTATGGCGCGCGGCGATCTTTGAGAACGCGCATCGGCGACTTCTTCCTGCGCGACTGGCCGGCAGCGATCCGCGACCTATGGCGCGAGGTCTGGACGTCGGTCGCTCTCACGGTGACCGGCGCCATCGCCGGCTATTGGCTGGTCGCCTCCGACAAGCGCTGGTACGACGCCATCATCGCGCCGAGCCTCGCCGGCGGGCGCAACCCGGATTCCTCGACCGAGATGCTGCGCAGCGTGCTTTACGGCGGCGGTGACCATTTGCTGTCGGGCTTTGCGGCCTATCTCTTCACCCACAACACACAAGTGTCGATCCTGGCCTTCGCGCTCGGCTTTGCCTTTGCGGTACCGAGCGTGCTGATCATCCTGATGAATGGCTGCATGCTGGGCGCGCTGTTCCAGGTGTACGCCGCCAAGGGGCTCGGCTTCGAGCTCGGCGGCTGGCTGTCGATCCACGGCACGACGGAGCTGTTCGCGATCGCCATCGCCGGCGCGGCCGGCATGCGCATCGGCACAAGCATCGCCTTTCCCGGCGAGTTGACGCGCATGGCGGCCGCGGCTCGGGCCGGACGCGTGGCGGCGACCGCCATGGTCGGCGTGACGGTGATGCTGCTTCTTGCCGGCCTGCTCGAAGGCATCGGCCGGCAGACGATCACAAGCGACGTCGCCCGCTATTCGATCGGCGGCGGCATGCTGGCGCTCTGGATCTCTTATTTCTACCTGTTGCGGATGGTGCGGCATGGCGACGGCTAGGAACCCCGCCGCGCTTATCCGCCCGCTGGTCACGCCGGAGGGCGTGGACCTGCGCCTAAAACTCGCGGATGCCGGCACGCGGGCTTCCGGTTTCCTGCTCGACGTGGTGATCGTCATCACCGCAGCGGTCGTGGTCAGTCTCGTCGCGATCTTCGGGCTGGGCGGCCTCGGCGTGAAGGACGCGGAACCGCTTTTCATCGTCTGGATCATCTTCATCTTCCTGCTGCGCAACGTCTATTTCATCGCCTTCGAGGCGGGGCGCCGGGCAGCGACGCCGGGCAAGCGCATGGTCGGTGTCCGCGTCGCTTCGCGCAGCGGCGCCGGCCTCACCCTCGACCAGGTCATCGCGCGCAATCTGATGCGGGAGATCGAGATTTTTCTGCCGCTGTCGATCCTTGCCGCGCGCGGCAGCGCCGGCGTCGCCGACACGCTGTCGACGATCTTCGGCCTGGTGTGGGCGCTGCTGTTTTCGCTGTTTCCGCTGTTCAACCGCGACCGCCTGAGGATCGGTGACCTGCTCGCCGGCACCTGGGTGGTCGAGGCGCCGAAAGTGGCGCTGGTCGAGGATCTTTCGCTGCGCAAGGACCCGATCGCGGCCCGCTTCCAGTTCAGCGCAGCGCAGCTCGACGCCTATGGCATCGCGGAGCTGCACAAGCTCGAGGAAGTGCTGCGCCGCGACGACTATTTCGCGATGAAGGCAGTGGCTGAAACGATCGGTCGCAAGATCGGCGCCAAGATCGACTCCGTCGATTCAAAGGCTTTCCTCACCGCCTACTACGGCGAGTTGCGCGCGCATCTGGAACGGAAGCTGCTGCTTGGGAATCGGAAGGCGGACAAGCATGCGCGGTGAAAACGCCTGAGCGAAGCGAAATGAAGACGTCGTCGTTGTCCGAACTTGAACTCCAGGAAATGGAAGCCCGGGTAGAGGCTGCTCAGCCCGGTCCGTGGAAATCTTGGATCGAAGGTCGGGATTTCGACGGAGGATCGAATTTCATCCAGACCGGCAGCGGAGCAGAGCGCGGCGAGGATATTGAATTGTCCGGCGCGACCGTTGCAGACCAGGATCTTATGGCCGCAGCACGCCAGGACATCCCTCGCCTGATCGCGGAAGTGCGCCGTCTGCGCGCACTTCTCAACCAGATCAAATAGAGCCTCGGCGCCCTCGCCTACCCCACCCACTTCTCGTAATCGGACACCAGCAAATGCATCGGCGCCACATCCTCGTCGATGTTGGAGAAGCGGCCGATCGGATCGCGGAAGACGTTGTCGGTGAGGTCGTCATTGACGGTCGAGACCTCGCCGATAAGCACGTCCTTGCCCTCGGCCCAGAAGGCGTGCCAGATGCCGGGCAGCAGCGTCACGCTCTGGCCCGGGTCGAGCTTCAAGAGGCCGCCCGCCGGCAATCTGGTGATGGTGCCGTCGACCGGCACCGACACCTCGGCCTTCGGGTCGATGCCGCCGTCGCGATCGTGCGTGAACAGTTCCAGCACCAGCTTGCCGCCGCCGCGGTTGATGATGTCCTCGGCCTTGATGTTGTGGCGGTGCATCGGCGAGAGCTGGTCCTTGCGCGAGATCATGATCTTCTCGGCATAGAGCATGCCCATGCCAAGCTTCATGTCCTCGTAGCGGCCGTTGCGGACGGTGAACAGGAAGAGGCCGAGCTCATCGAACTTCTCCTGGCCGTAGTCGGTGATGTCCCAGCCGAGGCGGGAGGTGAAGATGGCCGAGGAATCCGCCTTGTGCGCCTTCATCTCTTCCGGCGACCAATAGGCGAAGGGCGGCATGATGTAGCCGAAGGAGCGGATGAAGGCGTCGGCTTCGCGGATGATGTCGTTGATTTTGGAGCGCTTCATGGGTCTCTTTCCTTCCGGCCGCTGCCTGCTGAAATCGTCCCATCCGCATAGCCCAATGCCGGTTCGCTGTCGACGCAAACTCACGGCTCTGGCCCCGTGACAACCGGCAGTATCAGGCCCATAACGCCACGCGGAATTTCTTGAATGTACGCATGTCTTTATCCCGAAACCGGTTTCCACTTTCGGGAGACATGCTTTTGAACGGTGATTTCATGCCAAGCATAGACGAGCTCGACACGCCGGCGATCCTGATCGACGCGGCCCGCGCCGAAGCCAACATCAAAAAGGCGCAGGCGCATGCCGACAGCCGCGGGCTGAAGCTGCGCCCGCATATCAAGACGCATAAGCTGCCTTACTGGGCAAAGAAGCAGGTCGCCGCCGGCGCCGTCGGCATCACCTGCCAGAAGATCGGCGAGGCCGAGGTAATGGCCGATGCCGGGCTTGAGGATATTTTCCTGCCCTACAACATCCTTGGCCGCGCCAAGCTGGAACGGCTGAAGGCGCTGCACGGCCGCGTCACGCTGTCGGTGACGGCCGATAGCCGGGAAACGCTGGAAGGGCTTGCCGCGACCTTCACCGATACCGGCCATCCGCTGCCCGTGCTGGTCGAATGCGACACCGGCATGGGCCGCTGCGGCGTGCAGAGCCCCGATGAAGCGCTGGCGCTGGCAAAAATGATCGACAAGTCAAAAGGCCTCAGCTTCGGCGGGCTGATGACCTATCCGGCCGCAGGCCGCGCCGCCGAGGCGGCGGCATGGCTGAGGAGCGCGCGCGACACGCTGGCCGCGGCCGGGCTCGAATGCCGGCGCATCTCCAGCGGCGGCACGCCGGACATGTGGCGCTCGGGCGACGAAAGCGTCGTCACCGAATACCGGCCCGGCACCTACATCTATCTCGACCGCTACCAGGTCGCCAAAGGCGTCGGCACGCTCGACGACTGCGCGCTGACGGTGCTCGCCACCGTGGTCAGCCATCCGACGCCGACGCGCGCCATCCTCGACAGCGGCAGCAAGGCGCTGTCCTCCGATACGCTGGGGCTGGCCGATTTCGGCGAACTGCTCGGCCTACCCGGCGCGCGTGTCACGAGCCTCAGCGAAGAGCACGGCAATGTCACGCTGTCCGACGGCGCCAGGCTTCGCATCGGCGAGCGGGTGCGGGTCGTACCCGACCATTGCTGCGTGGTGTCAAACCTGTTCGACCAGGTGCATCTGGTCGATGGCGAGAAGGTGCTGGAAACGCTGCCGGTGGCAGCGCGCGGCCGGATGGGGTGACAGTTACTGCCGCTCGGCCTGCCTTGCCGCAACCCGGCGCATCGCGCTCACCCGGCGGCGGAAAATCTCCGTGCGTATCGCCATCAGGTGCAGCGCGAAGAACAGCACCGTGAAGCCCAGCGCCATGACGGCGAGCGGCCACAGCATCGAGGGGTCGATGGCCGGGCCGCCGAGGCGGAAGACCGAGGCCGGCTGGTGCAGCGTGTTCCACCAGTCGACTGAGAATTTGATGATCGGGATGTTGATGAAGCCGACAAGCGTGATGATGGCGGCCGCCCAGGCGGCGCGGCTTGCGTCATCCAGCGCGCGCGTCAGCGCGATGATGCCGAGATACATCAAAAAGAGCACGAAGACCGAGGTCAGCCTTGCGTCCCACACCCACCAGGTACCCCACATCGGCTTGCCCCAGATGGAGCCGGTGATCAGCGCCAGCGCCGTGAAGGTGGCGCCGATGGGCGCAGCCGATTTCAGGGCCACATCGGCCAGCGGATGGCGCCAGACAAGCGTGCCCAGCGCCGAGATCGCCATGATCGTGTAGCACATCATGGCGAGCCAGGCGAAAGGCACGTGGATATACATGATGCGCACCGTGATGCCCTGCTGGAAATCCTCGGGCGCCGTGAAGCTCATGTAAACCCCGACGCCGAGCAGGATCGCGGCGATCGCCGCCAGCCATGGAACGACCTTGTCGGCCAGTCCGACGAAGCGCGTCGGATTGGCGAGATCGGTCAAGCCGGCGAGGCGTGAGGTGGTGTCGCTCATGCCGACCTAAATAGACCGGCAGTGCGTCCGGGGCAATTGGACGGTTGTCGCAGCCTTTCCTTCTCCCCTTGCGGGAGAAGGTGGATCGGCGCGGAGCGCCGAGACGGATGAGGGGTGCCGAAAGGAATGAAGGGCTGGCGATCCGCACCACGTATCCTGGCTGGAAAAAGAGGTGCCGCCAAGCTGGAGCACCCCTCATCCGACCTCTTCGCGAGGCCACCTTCTCCCACAAGGGGAGAAGGGAAACCGGGCTTACGCCGCTTCGTTGACCGGACGGCTGAGGCGGCGGACTTCCTCGTCGTTGAGCAGGCCGCCGGCGCGCAGCAGGGCGGCGAAGCGGCCGTTGCGCAGCGACAGCTCGGTGAAGCCGCCATATTCGACCACCTTGCCCTTGTCCATGAAGACGACCAGGTCGGCGTCGCGGACCGTGGTCAGGCGGTGGGCGATGATGAAGGTGGTGCGGTCGCGGCGCAGCTCGTCGATCGCTTCCTTGACGCGGTCCTCGGTCTCGACGTCGAGCGCGCTGGTCGCCTCGTCGAGCACCAGGATCGGCGCATCCTTCAGCACGGCGCGGGCAATGGCGATGCGCTGACGCTCGCCGCCCGAGAGCTGGCCGCCGCGCTCACCGACGACAGTGTCGTAGCCGCCGCTCTTCGACAGGATGAAGTCCTGCGCGGCGGCGGCGTCCGCCGCGGCGTGGACCTCGTCATTGCTGGCATCGGCGCGGCCGACGCGGATGTTGTCCTCGATCGAGCGGTTGAGCAGGCCGGCGTCCTGGAAGACGGTGGCGATCGAGTGGCGCAGCGACTTGCGGGTCACCGTGCGGGTGTCGATGCCGTCGATCAGGATGCGGCCGCTGGACGGCGTGAAGACGCGCTGCAGCAGGTTGATGAGCGTCGTCTTGCCAGCGCCAGTCGGCCCGACAATGGCGACCGTCTTGCCAGCCGGCACCTCGAACGACACGTCCTCGATGCCGTGGCCCGAATTGGCGAACTCGAAGCTGACATCCTCGAACCGGACATGGCCGGTGACATTGGTCAACTCGCGCAGGCCGTCCGGCTCGGCGGTGTCGACGGCCGAGTCCTCGAGACGGTAGAAGTCCTCGAGCTTGGCGCGCGCTTCGGAGATCTGGTTGGCGAAAGCCGACATCTGGTCGAGACGGGCGATCAGCATTCCGGCAAAGCCGGTGAAGGCGACGACGTCGCCGACGCGAAGCTGGCCGCGAGTGACGAGATAAGCGCCAATCGAGAGCACGATCATCATCGAGATGGTCGACGACAGGCGGTTCAGCGCATTGGCGACCGCCCACCAGTCGAGCACCGGGTTCTGCGCGTCGAGCAGGTCCTTCACGTAGCGCTTCAACGTAGCGGTCTCATGGCCGATGCGGTTGTAGCTCTGCAGCACGGCGACGTTGCTGACGCTATCGGTCACATGGGCAAACACGGTGTGGTAGTGGCGTTCGACCGCGGTCTGCCCAGACTTGGTGCGGCGCATGACGATCCGGCCGATGCCAACGTAAAGCACGCCGAGGCCAAGCAGCACGACGGACATACGGATGTCCATTGCAAGCGCGGTCGGCACAAGCAGCACCAGCGCGATGGCCGTCGAGAGATGCACGCGCATGAATTCGAGCCACAGGCTGAACAGAGTCTCGACAGCGCGCAGCAGCGTGTGCAGCGAATTGGAAGTGCCGCGCTGATGGTGCCAGGCAAGCGGCATGGTGATGACGCGCTCGAAGGACTGGCACAGCACTTCCGAGCGGCGGGCATGAGCGAAGCGATCGGCGCCCCGCATCACCAGGACGAAGGCGATGACGTTGAAGGCACCGAGAGCGGCCCAGACGACGAGCGTCGAAAACACCGCGCCTTTTTCGGAGATGGTACCGATCACCCGGCCCAACAGGATCGGCTCAAGGATTGCGATCGCAGCAAGCGCGACGTTGGCGCCGCAAATCAGCGCGACCCGCTTCTTGTCGGCCGCCAGATAACCCAGCGCTCTAAAGTAGATCTGCAGAAGTGACACTTCAGCTACTCCGCCAAACTCTTGTCCGTGCCCAATTCCGGAATTGTGCACTGCAGCATTTTTTGACACGTACCGGTTAACGCGTCGCAAAACAATGCCCGTCTATCGCTTCCGTTCCCATTTAGCGAACAAAAGATGACGACGGTGCGAAATCTGACGTGATCACCTAACGGTTTGAGATAAAAGGTGAAAAGTCAGCCTTGCGGCAAAATAATGGCAGCTGCTTCGTGCTGCCACATTTTTAATCACAAGGCGCTTGCTTAGCAGGGGCTAAAGGACCTTGGGGCCGCCGGCGGCGATCTCGCCCAAGTAAAACGCCAAGCGTGGCCACGCCTCCTGGGGGAAGCGCGGCCGTTGAGCCAAACCTTTGATTTTACGCAGGTATCTTGACGACGACCTCTGTCTTCTCGCCAGCCTTCGGCTCAAAAGACCCTGACTTTGTCTTCGAACCATTGACTTCGAGCGCGATCGACTTGGTCTTTTTGTCGCGGACGACGCGAACCTTGATTTCGCCGCCGAACATCTTGAGCGTGGCGGCGTAGCCATCCCAGTGGCCGGGCAGCTTCGGTCTGAACGTGATCTGCTTGCCGCGCCGCTCGATGCCCAGAATTCCCTCGACGGCGGCCCGGTAGAGCCACCCCGCAGAGCCCGTGTACCAGGTCCACCCACCGCGACCGCCCTTGCCCTCGCCGGCGTAGATGTCGGCCGCGACCACGTAAGGCTCGACGCGGTAGTGCTCCGCGGCCTTCTCGTCCGAGGCGTGGTTGACCGGGTTCAGCATCGAGAAGCAGCGATAGGCCTCGTCGGTGCGGCCCATCTCGGCCAGAGCGATCACGAACCAGGTCGCCGCATGGGTGTACTGGCCGCCATTCTCGCGCACGCCCGGCGGATAGCTCTTGATGTAGCCGGGATCGTTCTGGCTGTCCGAGAAAGGCGGCGTGAACAGCTTGACGATCTTGAGCTCGTCGTCGACGAGCATCTTCGTTGCCTGCGCCATGGCCGTGGTCGACCGGGCCGGATCGCCCTCGCCCGACAGCACGCTCCACGATTGGGCGATGGAGTCGATCTTGCATTCATCCGAGTTGCGGGAGCCCAGCGGCGTGCCGTCGTCGAAGCTGCCGCGCCGGTACCATTGGCCGTCCCAGGCGGTACTCTCCAGCGCCCGCTTCAAAACGTCCGCGTGCTTGGTCCAGGCCTGCGCCCGCTTGCTGTCGCCCTGTCCCTTGGCGACAGGAGCGAAGTCGCCCAGCGTCTTCAAGAGGAACCAGCCCAGCCAGACGCTCTCGCCCTTGCCGCCCTCGCCGACACGGTTCATGCCGTCGTTCCAGTCGCCGCCGAGGATCAGCGGCAGGCCGGCGGGACTGCTGCGCTTGATGGCCAGATCGAGCGCCCGCGCGCAGTGGTCGTAGAGCGAAGCCGTGGTCTTGGTGATCTCGGGCGTGAAGAAAGCGTCGTGCTCGCCCTCGCCGAGCTCCTGGCCATCGATGAAGGGCAGTTGCTCCTTGAGGATCGCCACGTCGCCCGTCACCTCGACGTAGCGGGCGGTGGCGTGCGCCAGCCAGACCACATCGTCCGAGATCATGGTGCGCACGCCGGCGTCGGTGCGCGGCAGCCACCAGTGCTGGACGTCGCCCTCCGGGAACTGCCGGCGCGCGGCGTTGAGGATCTGGTCGCGCGCCAGCTTCGGATCGTGCGCCAGCAGAGCCAGCGTGTCCTGCAGCTGATCGCGGAAGCCGAAGGCGCCGCTCGCCTGGTAGAAGGCCGAGCGCGCGCGGATGCGGCAGGCCAGGCTCTGGTAAGGCAGCCAATGGTTGACCATGGCGTTGAGCGCCTCGTCGGGCGTCTCGACCTGGATGGTATCGAGGAAGCCGCGCCAGACGCGCTCGTTGTCGGCCAGGCGTTGATCGAAATCCTTGCCGCGATGGGTTTGCACCAGCGCGCTCGCCTCGGAGGCCGTGGCGGCGTCACCGAGCAGCCAGAGCAGCGTCACGTCGCCGCCGGCCGGAATCTCGATGTCGCTGGCGATCACGGCACAGGGATCGTCGCCGGCCTCGACGCGGCCGGACAAGCCAACCCCGCCGAGCACGGCCTGCGGAAATTCCGTCGTCCCGTGCCTGCCGATGAACTCCGTGCGGTCGGCGGTCACGGAGTTGACCGGCGCCGTCGCGGCAAGGAAAGCCACCCGCTCGCCGAAATCGAGGCCATAGGGGTTCTGCGCCAGCATGGCGCCTGTTGCCGCGTCCCGTGCGGGCACGATGGTCGCTGCCGTGCGAGAACGATGGCCGCCGAGCACCCATTCGGCATAGGCATAGACGCGCAGCCTTGCCGGCGCCGGGCCGCCATTCTGGATGCGCAGGCGGGTGATCTTGACCGGATCCACGGGGTCGACCACCTGCGTCAGGTCCATCGACAGCGGCCCCCGCTTCGAGCGGAAGGTGGAAAAGCCCTGGCCGTGCCAGGTCTCGTAGGTCATCGAGGGATCGCGCACCACCGCGGCCATCGGCGAGAACGCCTTGCCGCTCAACTGATCGTAGATATAGAAGCCCTCGCCCGGCCGGTTCGACACCGGGTCGTTCGACCACGGCGTCAACTGGTAGTCGCGGCTGTTGCGGCTCCAGGTGAAGCCGGCGCCCTCCGACGAGACGTGGAAGCCGAAGGAGGCGTTGGAGATGACGTTGATCCAGGGCTGCGGCGTCGTGCGGCGGCCGGTCAGCCGCGTCACGTAGTGGCGGCCGCCGCCGTCGAAGCCGCCGAAGCCGTTCCAGAGGCTGAGACCGGTGCCGTCGGCGGCGATGTCGGCTCCCCCCTGGCTTGCCGGCGTCGGTTCGGGCAATGGCGGCAGGGGCTGGCGGGTCGGAATGCCCTCCGCCTGCTGCAAGGCGTCACGGGCCTGCAATGCCGCCGTCTCGGCGCGTTCGAGCTGGTCGAAGATGGTGCCGTTGCGCGTGTGGAGCGCGACGCGCGCGACCGACAGCAGGGTCTTGTAGGTCGGCTCGTCCATCAGGTCGCGGCGCACGGCGAAGATGTGCTGGCGGGGGCCGAGCTCGCGCCCGCGCAGGCGGCTGTTCTCGCACAGCGTCTCCACCGCGCGTTGCAGGTCCTGCACGTAGGAGGACGCCTGCTCGTTGACGACGACGAAGTCGATCATCATGCCGCGGGCGCGCATGTATTCCTGGAAACGCAGCGCCTGGGCGACGATCTCGAGGTCGGCGACGTCGCCGATGCGCACCAGGAAGATCGGGAAATCGCCGGAGATGCTGGTCGGCCACAGGCTCGACTGGCGGCCAAGGCCGGAGGCGATGGATTCGGCCGGCAGGCGCAGGAACGGATCGGGATAGATCAGGTAGCGCGCCAGCTGCTGCACATTGGCGGCGTCGGTCAGGCTGAGGCCGAGATGGCGCGTCTGCACCTGGCTGCGCGTCCATGCGAGCATGGCCTGGCGGGCAAAGCTCTCCTGGTGGTCGAGGCGAGCGATCGCCTCGTCCAGCTCGCCGCGGTTGGCGCCGACGACGGTCCAGAAGGTCAGCGAGATCTTCTTGTTTGCCGGCACCCGCACCTGGCGGCGGAGCGCCGCCACCGGGTCGAGCGTGAAGCCGTGGCTGCCGGACAGCCTGACACCGGGATCGAAGGCCACGGCATCGGCGATGGTGCGGCCGCGACCGATGAAGGCGCGCCGGTCCGTCTCGGCCTCCGCGTCGCGCGACGGTCCCGACGGATCGGTGACGAAATGCACCATGGTGAAGTCGGGCTCGTTCTTGTCGCGCTTGCGCCTGGTGGCGAAGATGGCGCCGTTGTTGGCCGCGATCTCGGTCTCGACGAACATCTTCGAGAACGCCGGATGGGCGTTGTCCGAGGCTTCATTACCCAGCACCAGCTCGGCAAATGAGGTCACCTCGATATACCGGTCGGTGGCGCCGTCATTGTAGAGCGTGATGCGGCGACCCTCGCCATTGCCTTCCGAAATCACGATGCATTCGACTTCCGAACGCAGCGAGCCGACCGACTTGGTGAAGTTCGCCTTGTCGTCGGCAAACAGCGTCTGCACGCGCTCGTTCTCGGCGCGCTTCGGTTCGGCGGTCGCCGACCACCAGTCGCCGGTCGCGGTGTCGCGCAGGAAGATGTAGGAACCGAGGCGGTCCTCGCTCGGGTCCGGCTGCCAGCGGGTCACGGCGAGCTCGCCGAAGCGGCTGTAGCCGGAGCCTGTTGCGGAGACCATGACCGAGTAACGCCCGTTCGACATGACATTGGTGGCGCGCAGCGCCTTGATCGGATCGAGGATGATGCGGGTGTCCGGGCTCTCCGTCTCGGTTTCGTCCTTGGCGCGCTCGTCGGCTTCGGTCCTCACGGTGGCGGCCGGGATATCGCGCGGAGCCTTCTCCTGCAGGAGAAGTTCCGCCGATTCGATCACCGGATCGCTGTGGAAGCGTTCGCGCAGCCGGCCCTCGAAGATGGCATCCGCCACGGCGGCGATCGACATGCCGGAATGGTGGGCCATGTAGTTCTGGACGACGGCGTGGTCGGTGCCTTCCGGTACGCGCTGCGGCGTGAAATCGACCGCGTCGTAAAAGCCGTGGCGGCCGAGCGCGCCGATCGAGCGCAGATGCATCAGGTTCAGCACCGCCTCGCGCGGGTAGAACTGCGCCGCCAGGATCGTAGCGTAAGGGGCGATCACGGTGTTCTGGCCGAGGCCGCGCTTCAGGCCAAGGCCGGGCACGCCGAAATTGGTGTACTGGTAGGTGAGCTCGCGGTCGCGGGCATTGTAGGCCGCTTCCGAAATGCCCCAGGGCACGTTCTTCGAGCGCGCATACTGGATCTGGCGCCTTATGATGAGCTTGCTGGTCTGGTTGAGGATCGAGCCCGGCGCCTCCTTCATCACCAGCGGCGGCATCAGATACTCGAACATCGAGCCCGACCAGGACATCAGCGCGCCCCGGAAGCCGATCTCGACGATCGGACGGCCGAGCCTGAACCAGTGCTCCGTCGGCAGGTCGCCCTTGGCGATGCCGAACAGGCTGGTCAGCCGCGCCTCGGAGGCAAGCAGGTCGTAGCAGCTCTCGTCGAGCTGGTGCTCCTCGACGCGGTAGCCGATCGACAAAAGCTTGCGCTCCTGCCGCATCAGGAAGGAGAAATCCATCTCGAAGGCATAGCGGCGGCAGCGTTGGCGCAGCGCGAGCAGCTTGGCGCGCAGCGCCGAGACGGCGCTTTCGTCATTGTGCGAATCGTGCACATGCGCCTCGCAGGTCGCCTCCAGCCTTTCGGCCCAATCGGCGATGACATCGCTCTTGGGCGACGCCACCTCGGTGTGGATGGCGGTGGCGAGCTTGCGGATCTCGCCGGCGAGCACCGCGAGGTTGATGGTGCGGATCGAAGCCATCTCGGGCTGCGCCTTGATGGTCATCACCGCGCGGCGCATGCCGTCGAGACGATCGGAGAGTCGCTGGCGCAGCGGCCTGAGCTGCCGGCGGTCGTCGGGCAGTTCCTCCAGGCTCTCGTCGAGGATGGTGACGGTGTCGAGGATACCCTCGAAATCGCCCTGCAGGTGGACCGAAGGAGCTTCGGCCCATTCGGCGCAAGCCGCGGCCACCGCGACCAGATGGCCGGCGAGGTTGCCGCTGTCGACCGCCGAGATATAGAGCGGATAGAGCGGCTTCAGCGTCGTGGTGTCGTACCAGTTGTAGAGATGCCCGCGGTCGCGCGGCATGTTCTCGATGGTGGTCATCGTGGCGTCGATGCGGGTGATGGCATCCGACAGGCTGATCCAGCCGAAATCGCGCGCGGACACCACCGAGAGCAGATAGACGCCGATATTGGTCGGCGAGGTGCGCGGCGCCACCACGGGCGCCGGGCTTTCCTGGAAATTGTCCGGCGGCAGATGGTGATGCTCGGCCGTCACGAAGGTCTCGAAATAGTGCCAGGTGCGGCGCGCCACCGTGCGCAGCGCGTGCACGTCGGCGGCCGAGATGCGCAGCCGATCTTCGGTCTCGGCCGAGCGGCTGATCCAGCAGGCGACGGCGGGCGAGCCGATCCAGAAAATCGCGAAGAAGAAGGCAACGAACGCGCCGGTGGAATCGGCCAGCACCGGAACGGCAAGACCGACCACACCGATGATCACGGCGCCGTACATCATACTGTAATGGGAGCCGAGATCGCTGCCGCCGGCCTTGTGCGCCTGTGAGGCGGTGCGCCACTCGAGAAGGTTCTGGCGGCTGACGAAGAGCCTGTAGAGCGTGCGGATGATGGCGTCGCCCATCATCCAGGCGAGATGCGCCATCAAAAGCACCTTCAGCGCCACCAGCGCGGTGCCGAACACGGTGTCGCGCGCGAGCGCCGAGAAATGGCCGCGCGGGGTCTGGTCGCCACTCTTCGGCAGGATGCCGTTCACGATGTCGAAAGTGGGCGCCATGAACAGGCTGAGGATCAACAGCGCCTGCCACTGCGCGGCCTGCGTGAAGGGCAGCAGCGTCCAGCCGGCGATACAGGCCATCACCCAGAAGATCGGGGTCAGCGAGCGGCGCAGATTGTCGACCATCTTCCAGCGCGACAGCGCCGGCACGCCGGAGCGTGGGTCGAACATGAAGCCGAGCAACTGCCAGTCGCCGCGCGCCCAGCGATGGTGGCGCGAGGCGTCGACCGAATATCGGGTCGGATAGTCCTCGACCAGTTCGACGTCGGTGACAAGCGCCGCACGCGCCAGCGCGCCTTCGAGCAGATCGTGGCTGAGGATGGTGTTTTCCTCGATGCGGTCCTTCAGCGCCGCTTCGAAGGCATCGACATGGTAGAGGCCTTTGCCGGTGAAAGAGCCGTCGCCGAAGACATCCTGATAGAGGTCGGAAACGGCGAAGACGTACGGGTCGAGGCCGCGATTGGCCGAGAAGACGCGCTGGAAGAACGAGGCGTCGTCGCCGCTGGTGAGCGAGGCGGTGATGCGCGGCTGAAGGATGGTGTAGCCGGCGGTCACGACGCGCTTCAACGGGTCGAAATGCGGGCGATTCAGCGGATGCGCGAGCTTGCCGACCAGGCTCGAGACGGCGTCGCGCGTGGTGCGCGTGTCGGCGTCGAGGGTCATCACGTAAGTGGTCTTTTCCGGCAGCGGAACGTCGAGTGGCAGGAAGGTCGTGTCGCTGTCGCCGCGCAGCAGGAGATTGAGCTCGTGCAGCTTGCCCCGCTTGCGCTCCCATCCCATCCAGCAGCCCTGCGCCTGGTTGTAGAGCCGGCGGCGGTGCAGAAGATAGAAGCGCGGCGCGCCTTCGGACGGATAGCGGGCGTTCAACCTGGCGATCTCGTCGCGCGCATATTGCAGGATCTCGATGTCGGCGGCGTCGATCTCGGTCTTGGAATCGGGCCAGTCGGACAGCAGCGCGAAATGGATCTCTTCCGCCGTGTTGGCGAGGTGATGCACCTCGATGTTGCGGATATTTTCCTCGACGTCGTCGCGTGAACCGATCAGCGAGGGCACCACGACCAGCGTGCGCGCTTCGGCGGGAATACCGTGCTTGAAGTCGTAGCCGACGAGACGTGTCGGCTTGAGGAAGAGCGCCACGACCGTGTTGAAGAACGCCAATGCGCCTTCGCTCGCCGGCACCGCGAACAGGGCCAGCATCAGCGTGATCGACTCCGTCGAGAGCCCGAGATGGGCCAGCGCATTGCCGGACAGCACAAGCAGCAGCACCGTCAGCAGGAAGACCGGCACGACGATGCCCAGCCAGCCGGTAGCGGCAAAGGCCCGCTTGAAGGTCACATGGAAGGGGGGCCGATAGCCGATCGCCTCTTCCAGCTCCGGCCGACGCGGCCCGACCAGGAAGAAGCCGACATCGGTATGCACCGCGGGGTCGGCGGTTTCGGGAACACCGGATGCGTCGGTGACGCCGGGAACATGGCCGGCAAGCTCGATCGCTTTTTCGGCGACGCGGAATTCGGACAGCTCGGAGCGGCGCGCGAGCTGCTCGATCGCGGTGCGGTACTGGTCGCGCGAGAAGAAATCGAGCGCGGCGAAATCGGTCTTCTCGCGCAGCAGCGTGTCGATGCGGCTGACGCCCTCGAACCAGACCGTCCAGTCGACGTCGTTGATGAGGCGCAGGCCGCGGATGATGTTGCCGGTGGTGACATTGCCGCTGGACAGCGTCTGATGCTCGGAGATGATGATCTCCTCGGCGTCGGAGCCGGTCTTCTCGAGCTCGCCCTCCAGCCATTCCAGCGCCCGGCCCGCATTCTGCGAGCCGTCGCGCAGGCGATAGAGAAGCTGGGTGGCGAAAGTCGTGTCCTGCGCATGCGCGACGTAGGTCGACAGGATCCTGGTCCGGTCGGCGTTGTCGTCGGTCGCCAGCACCCGATTGGCGACCTCGTTGGCGATCTGGCGCATCTGCCTGGTGCGGTTGACGCGCACCGCGATACGGCGAAGGTTTTCGATCAGCACGAAGCGCAGCAGCGACGGCAGCGCCCAGAGCTCGCCGATCTTCAGCGGCTCGACCGACTGAAAGCCCTCGACGATCGCCTTGAACATGGTCGCCGAGACCGCGCTGTCGGAATGCTCGACATAGCTCCACGCAACGACGAAGGCGCGAGGCAACACGGTGCCGTCGGCAAGCTTGAGCGTCGGCAACTGGCGGTAGAAACGGCGCGGCAGATCGCGCTTGACCTGGAAGATGGTTTCCTCGACCAGATAATTGTTGTCGAGCAGCCATTGCGCGGCGGGCGTGATCGTTTCGCCCTTGGCCTGCGCGGCATTGGTCGAACGATAGACCTCGAGAATCTTCTTGGCGCTGTCGCGGATGCGGGCCTGAAACTCGAATGAGGAGAACCCGAAGAGGTCCCTGACTTCGCCCTTGGCGAGCGCGGCGCCCAGCGCCCGCAGCCGGTCCTCAGGCAGGAAATTGGAGCGTATCGGCGCTTCCGTCACGCTCGGGAAGCCGGCGCTCGTGAGTTCGATCTTGGCGGGGTTCGTCTGAATGTTCATTGAATATTCCGTAAGGCGGGCGCGATGCGGCGTCACCGCCACGGCAATGGCCCTAAAACCGGTTCAAATGCAATTGGTTGCATCGCAGGTCCGGTCGAAAGTTTAATTGCGCTCCATGACCGGGGCGGCCCCTTTCGACAACTCAAGGGCGAACGCCCCTCGCTTCCCTGCCCCGGTTCCGATCAGGGAAAGGATTCAGGCTTTTTCGTGATGCATGCAAGTGGCCGGGCGATATTTCGCCCGCGCCGCGATCATGTTTGGCAACAGCCGTTAACCGTTCGCCGCGGTGGCGTGCAGGCGGATCACAAAAAGCGTCCCTGCCCTTCAGGCCGCAACCGCAATTCCGGGCCGGTCCGGTCGCGGAGGAGTGTGTCGAGCGGGCCGAGACTCTCGACGCTATCGGCAAAGACCTTCACGCCGCCACCGACCGGGAGAATGAGCGTCGTGCCGGCACTCTGCTCAATCCGCATTTCACCCGAGAGCCACAGGCGCTCGACGCTGTGGGTCATGCGGCCGCGGCGGGTCATGACGTTGAGGTCGGTGATCGGACCGCCGATCAGGGTGGCGCCGGTCGGCACATCGCCCGGAAAGGAAAGCGGCGCCGAGGCTGCGGTCAGCCGCGAAGCGGGCCGGCCGGCGATATCGAGCACGATGCCCTCGCCTTCGAGCACCGACAGCGTGCGGTCGATGCCGGCGAAGCTAGAGAAGGGCCCGCTCGTCTCGACGCGGGCCATCGAGATGCGCCAGTCGAAATCGTCGAGCCCGGCACCGTCAGGCGAAACGGCGATCTCGGTGGTCGTGCCGCCGCCATTCTTCCACGGCATGACGCGGTAGCCGGCGGCACGAAGGATGCGCATCGCTTTTAGCCCAATATGCCCGGCAGGTTGAGCTGGTGCTCCCTCGCACACTCAATGGCGATGTCGTAGCCGGCATCGGCATGGCGCATGACGCCGGTAGCCGGATCGTTCCACAGCACGCGCTCCAGCCGCCTTGCGGCTTCAGGCGTGCCGTCGGCGACGATCACCATGCCGGCGTGCTGCGAGAAGCCCATGCCCACGCCGCCGCCATGGTGCAGCGACACCCAGGTGGCGCCGGACGCGGTGTTGAGCAGCGCATTGAGCAGCGGCCAGTCGGAAATGGCGTCGGAGCCGTCCTTCATCGCTTCGGTCTCGCGGTTTGGCGAAGCGACCGAGCCCGAATCGAGATGGTCGCGGCCGATGACGACCGGCGCCTTGAGCTCGCCCTTTGCCACCATCTCGTTGAAGGCGAGGCCGAGGCGATGGCGGTCGCCGAGGCCGACCCAGCAGATACGCGCCGGCAGGCCCTGGAACGAGATGCGCTCGCGCGCCATGTCGAGCCAGTTGTGCAGATGGGTGTTGCCGTGGGTGAGCTCGCGCACCTTGGCATCGGTCTTATAGATATCTTCAGGATCGCCGGAGAGCGCGGCCCAGCGGAATGGGCCGATGCCGCGGCAGAACAGCGGACGGATATAGGCCGGCACGAAGCCGGGGAAGGCAAAAGCGTTCTCAAAACCTTCGTCCTTGGCGACCTGGCGGATGTTGTTGCCATAGTCGAGCGTCGGCACGCCGGCGTTCCAGAACGCCACCATCGCCTCGACATGCTCGCGCATCGAGGCGCGGGCGGCCTTCTCCACCGCCTTCGGGTCGCTGACGCGCTTCTCGCGCCACTCGGCCATGGTCCAGCCCTTCGGCAGGTAGCCGTTGATGGGATCGTGCGCCGACGTCTGGTCGGTGAGGATGTCGGGGCGGATGCCGCGCCTGAACATCTCCGGCACGATCTCGGCCGCGTTGCCGAGCAGGCCGACCGATTTCGCCTCGCCGGCCCTGGTCCAGCGCTCGATCATCTCCATCGCCTCTTCGAGCGTCTCGGCCTTCTCGTCGAGATAGCGGGTGCGCAGGCGGAAATCGATCGAGTCCGGATTGCATTCGATGGCGAGGCAAGAAGCCCCAGCCATGACGGCGGCCAGCGGCTGGGCGCCGCCCATGCCGCCGAGACCGCCGGTCAGGAGCCACTTGCCCTTGAGGTTGCCGCCATAATGCTGGCGACCGGCCTCGACAAAGGTCTCGTACGTGCCCTGCACGATGCCTTGCGTGCCGATATAAATCCATGAGCCGGCCGTCATTTGGCCGTACATCATCAGGCCCTTCCTATCGAGCTCGTTGAATTTCTCCCAGGTCGCCCAATGCGGCACGATGTTGGAATTGGCGATCAGGACGCGCGGCGCATCCTTGTGGGTGCGGAAGACGCCGACCGGCTTGCCGGACTGCACCAGAAGCGTCTCGTCCTCGCCGAGCGTCTTCAGCGAAGCCGCGATGCGGTCGAAATCGTTCCAGGTGCGTGCCGCCCGGCCGATGCCGCCATAGACGACGAGCTCGTTCGGGTTCTCGGCGACCTCGGGATCGAGGTTGTTCATCAGCATGCGCAGCGGCGCTTCCGTCGTCCAGTAGCGGGCGTTCAGCTTGTCGCCGCGCGGCGCGCGGACTTCGCGGATGTTGTGGCGAGGATCGGTCATCATTGTCCCTTTCAAGCGAGGCGGGCGGCGCGAGTCAGCGGCCTGCCCAGCCGATGGCGGTTTCGAGGATGGTTTTCAGCGTGGCGCGGATCGGCGCGGCGTAGCTTGCGTCGTAGGGCACCGGCCAATTTTCCGGCGCGCCCTTTTCCGCGGGCTCGCGCATGTAGCCGCGGTTGGACAGCTCCATCTGCAACGCATGGACGCCGTTTTGCGGCTGGCCGAAGCTGCGCGTGATCCAGCCGCCCTTGAAGCGGCCGTTGACGATCCAGCTCTCGCCGGTCGCGGCGAGGATGGCGGCCACCTTTTCCTGCAGCGAAGGATCAGTGCTCTTGCCGTCATTGGTGCCGAGATTGAAGACCGGCAGCGTGCCTTCGAACAGCCGCGGCAGCACCGAGCGGATCGAATGGCAATCGTAGAGCACGATGTTCTCGTGCATGCCGCGCAGCCGGTCGATCTCGGCCTGAAGAGCGGCGTGGTAGGGCGCAAAGTAATTCTCTCGGCGCTGGTCGACCTCGGAGGGCGTCGGCTCCTCGCCCATGCGGTAGAGCGGATCGCCGTCGAACGTGTCCGTCGGGCACAAAGCGGTCGTCGCCTGTCCAGGATAGAGCGAGACGCCGGAAGGGTCGCGGTTGACGTCGATGACGGTGCGCGAGATGGCGGTGTGGACGACCGTCGCGCCAAGGTCGGTGGCGAAATCGTAGAGCTTGTCGATCCACCAGTCGCAATCGCGGCGGCCGAGCCAGGTCGAGACCAGCCGGCTGTCGAGGCCGGCAAGATCAGTGCCGGTATGCGGGATGGAGACCAGCAGCGGTGCCGTCCCGCGGGTGACAGTGAGCCAGGAGGTCATGAGAAATCTCCCAGCACTGGAGTTCTACGGCGGTCTATCAATAAACACCCGGTCACGACGTGATCCCCGGCAGCGCGATCGCATTGGCTGCAGCCACCGCGGCGCCGCTGCGCACCATAGCGATGGCCTTTTCCATGTCGGGATGGAAATGCCTGTCATTATCAAGGTGCGGCACTTCCGAACGGACCAGCTTGCGCACAGCCTCCAACGCTTCGCTCGAAGCGAGCGGCGCATGGAAATCGCAACCTTGCGCCGCCGCCAGCAGTTCGATGCCGATGACGGCGGTCGCGTTCTCGATCATGCCGAGCAGGCGGCGCGCGCCATGCGCGGCCATCGAGACATGGTCTTCCTGGTTGGCCGAGGTCGGGATCGAATCGACGCTCGCCGGGTAGGCCTTCTGCTTGTTCTCGGAGACAAGCGCCGCGGCCGTCACCTGCGGGATCATGAAGCCGGAATTCAGCCCCGGCTTCGGCGTCAGGAAGGCCGGCATGCCGGAGAGCGCCGGATCGACCAGCATAGCGATACGGCGTTCCGACAGCGAGCCGATCTCGCAGACGGCGAGTGCGATCATGTCGGCGGCGAACGCCACCGGCTCGGCATGGAAATTGCCGCCGGAAAGTGCCGTATCGTCCTCGGCGAAGATCAGCGGGTTGTCGGTGACGCCGTTGGCCTCGGTCTCAAGCGTGTCGGCGGCCTTGCGCAGCACGTCGAGCGCGGCGCCCATCACCTGCGGCTGGCAGCGCAGGCAATACGGGTCCTGCACGCGCTCGTCGCCTACACGGTGGGACTCGCGGATGGCGCTGCCGGTCATCAGATTGCGCAGCGCATCCGCCGTCTCGATCTGGCCGCGGTGCTTTCTCAAGAGATGGATGCGCGGATCGAAGGGCGCATCCGAACCCTTGGCGGCATCGGTCGACAGCGCGCCGGCAACCAGCGCCGACTGATAGAGCGTCTCGGCCTCGAATAGGCCGGCAAGCGCGAAAGCCGTCGAGAACTGGGTGCCGTTGAGCAGCGCCAGGCCCTCCTTGGCGCCAAGCGTCACCGGCTCAAGACCGTGCGAGACGAAGGCCACCTTGGCGGGGAAGCGGCCATGCGGCGTGAAGCACTCGCCGACGCCGATCATAACCGCGGTCATGTGCGAGAGCGGCGAGAGATCGCCCGATGCGCCGACCGAGCCTTGCGCCGGCACCACCGGGATGACGTCATTGGCAAGCATCCCCTGAAGCAATTCGATGGTCTCGGCGCGCACGCCGGATGCGCCCTGGGCGAGGCTGGCAAGCTTCAGCGCCATCATCAGCCGCACCACCGCGACCGGCATCGGCTCGCCGACGCCAGCGGCATGCGAGAGCACGATGTTGCGCTGGAGCGTCTCGAGATCATTTGCGGGGATGCGGACGCTGGCCAATTTGCCGAAGCCGGTGTTGATGCCGTAGACCGGCTCGCCCTTGGCGACGATGCGGGCGACCGCTTCGGCGCTGGCCTTGATCTTCGGTCGGCAGGCCTCGTCGAGCTGCGGCACGGCGCCGCGATAGATGGCGCGCCAGTCGGCAAGAGTCGCGCTGCCGGGCTTCAGGATCAGTTCGGTCATTGTCCTCTCCAGATGCGGGCATGGAGCGGGTTGAAGCCCATGCGGTAGACGAGTTCGGCCGGGCGCTCGATGTCCCAGATGGCAAGGTCGGCCGATTTGCCGGCCTCCAGCGTGCCGGTCTTGTCGAGCAAGCCCAGCGCCCGCGCGGCCTCGCGGGTGACGCCGGCGAGGCATTCGTCGACGGTAAGGCCGAAGAGCGTCGCGGCCATGTTCATGGTGAGCAGCAGCGAGGTCAGCGGCGAGGTGCCGGGGTTGCTGTCGGTGGCGACCGCCATCTTCACGCCATGCCGGCGGAACAGGTCGACCGGCGGCTTCTTGGTCTCGCGGATGAAATAGAAGGCGCCGGGCAGGATCGTCGCCACGGTGCCGGCCTTGGCCATCGCCGCGGCGCCCTCCTCATCCGTGTATTCGAGATGGTCGGCGGACAGCGCGCCATAACGGGCGGCAAGTGCCGCGCCATGCAGGTTCGACAATTGGTCGGCATGGAGTTTCACCGGCAGATCGAGCGCCTTCGCCTTGTCGAAGACGCGCGCGATCTGCTCCGGCGAAAAGGCGATCCCCTCGCAAAAACCGTCGACGGCATCCGCGAGCTTTTCGGCAGCAACCGCAGGCAGGATCGAGCCGGCGACGAGATCGATGAAGGCGTCCTTGTCGCCCTTGGCTTCGGGCGGCAGCGCGTGCGCGGCGAGACAGGTCGTGCGGACCGTCACTTGCCGTTCGCCGTCAAGCCGACGGGCGGCGCGCAGCGACTTCTTCTCATTGTCGAGATCGAGGCCGTAGCCGGATTTGACTTCGACGGTGGTGACGCCCTCGGCGATCAGCGCATCGAGGCGTGGCAGCGTCTGGGCGACAAGCTCGTCCTCGCTGGCGGCGCGCAGCGACTTCACGGAGGAAACAATGCCGCCCCCAGCGCGGGCCACTTCTTCATAAGTGGCGCCGGCCAGCCGCATCTCGAATTCATTGGCGCGGTTGCCAGCGTAGATAAGGTGCGTATGGCAATCGATCAGGCCCGGCGTGATCCAGCGGCCTTCGCAATCAATGGTCTCGGCGTCCTGCCTGAGCGCCGCCGGCATTTCGGCTTCTACGCCGGCATAAACGATAAGCCCGTCGCGCGCGGCAATCGCGCCTTTCTCGACGGTGCCGAGACCAGCCGCGCCATACGCCATGGTCGCCAGCCGCGCATTGCGCCAAAGACGAAGGCCGCTTTTTCCGTTCTCTCCACCCATCATCTTTTCCATTTGAAAGGATGGCGATTATGTATATACATATTGGAGCGCGACGCAAGCGGTATTGTCGCTCGCGAATTCAGATTGGGAGATGGACGTGACGGCAATCTTTGCGGAACAGGCGCTGCTGCCCGATGGCTGGCAAGGCAATGTGAGGATCGCTACCGACGGCGGCCGCATCATCGCGGTCGAGACCAGCGCCTCTCCTCAAGCCAGCGACGAGCGCCATGCCATTCTGATCCCTGGTATGCCCAATCTGCACAGCCATGCCTTCCAGCGCGGCATGGCGGGGCTGGCCGAATTGCGCGGGCCTTCGGCGGACAGTTTCTGGAGCTGGCGCGAGGTGATGTACCGCTTCGCGCTGTCGATGACGCCAGACCAGGTCGAGGCGGTAGCGGCGCAGCTTTATGTCGAGATGCTGGAGGCCGGCTTCTCGCGGGTCGGCGAATTCCACTACCTGCATCACGACCGCGACGGCAGGCCTTACGCCAACATTGCCGAGATGGCGGAGCGCATCGCCGCCGCCACCGGCGAAACCGGGATCGGGCTGACGCTGCTGCCGGTCTTCTACGTCCATTCCGCCTTCGGCGGCGCAGTGCCGAACGAAGGCCAGCGACGATTCATCAATGATGTCGAGCGGTTCGGGCGCTTGCTTGAGAAGAGCCGCGAAAGCGTATCGACGCTGGAACAAGCGGTCGTCGGCGTCGCGCCGCACAGCTTGCGCGCGGCAACACCGGACGAACTCAACGCGATCGTTGCGATGGCGCCTGACGGCCCAATCCACATCCATGTCGCCGAGCAGGTGAAGGAAGTCGAGGACTGCGTCGCCTGGTCGGGGAAGCGCCCGGTCGAACTCCTGCTCGACCACGCCAATGTCGACAAGCGCTGGTGCCTGATCCACGCCACGCATATGGCCGACGCGGAGACGGTTGCCATGGCCAGAAGCGGCGCGATCGCCGGGCTCTGCCCGATCACCGAGGCCAATCTCGGCGACGGCACCTTTGCCGCGCCGCTGTTCATCGAGCATGGCGGCCGCTTCGGCATCGGCTCCGATTCCAATGTGCTGATCGGCCTGCCGGACGAACTCAGGCAGCTCGAATATTCGCAGCGCCTTGCGCATCGCGCCCGCAACGTCCTGGCGCGCGCTGGCGGCTCGACCGGCCGCGCGCTGTTCGACGCGGCGCTCGACGGCGGCAGTGCCGCGCTCGGCGCAGCTCCGTCAGCCATTGCCGTCGGCGGTCCTGCCGACCTGGTTTCGCTCGACGCCAGCCATCCCTCGCTTGCCGGCAAGGCGGGCGATGCGATCCTCGACGCCTGGATCTTCGCCAATGGCAGCAAGGTCGATTGCGTCTGGGTGCATGGGAAAAAGCAGGTCAGCGGCGGCAGGCACGCGAAGCGCGAAGCCGTTGCCAAACGGTTCCGCGCGGTCATGACCTCGCTTTCCCAAGGCTGAGCAGGAAAAGCCGATGAGCCTGATTGAAACGGATGATGCCGAGAGCGGCGAAAGCATCTCGCTGCATCAGCGCATCCTGTCGGATATCCGCGAGAAGATTCTCTCAGGCGCCTGGGCGCCCGGCCATCGCATCCCGTTCGAGCATGAGCTGACGGCGGAATACAGATGCTCGCGCATGACGGTGAACAAGGCGCTGTCCCAACTCGCCAAGGCCGGGCTGATCGAGCGCCGGCGCCGCTCGGGCAGTTTCGTGCGCCAGCCGCAATCGCAGGCGGCGGTGCTGGAGCTCCATGACATCCGGATCGAGGTCGAGGCGCTCGGCCTGCCCTATCGCTACGAGCGGCTGGAGCGCCTGAGGCGGCGCAGCAGCGCCGAGGACCGCGCGCTGCTCGGGCTTGCCGCCGCCGGTCCGGTGCTCTGGCTGGAAAGCCTGCATTTTGCCGGAGAGCGGCCGTTCGCGCTCGAGCAGCGGCTGATCAACCTTTCAGCCGTGGCCGAGGCAGCCGAGGAAGAATTTCTCGACATCGCGCCCGGCCCGTGGCTTATCGGCCGCGTGCCGTGGAGCGAGGCAGAGCACCGCATCCGCGCCATGGCGGCCGACGAGACTGTCGCCGATGCGCTCGACATCGACCCCGGCGCGCCCTGCCTGGTGGTCGAGCGCCGCACCTGGAGCGCCGAGCACCCGGTAACCCATGTGCGCTTCATCTATCCGGCGGAAAGCCACACGCTGGTGGCAAGGTTCACGCCGTCGCAGGGGTAGCGCCATTTCCTTCTCCCACAAGGGGAGAAGGAAAAGTGGCGCCTTACAGTGCCGCCGTAACAATAATCTCGACCAGATATTCAGGGCCGGCGAGCTTGGCTTCGCCGGTGGCGCGGGCAGGCGTGTGGCCTTGCGGCACCCACTTGTCCCACTCCGAATTCATCTCGGCGAAAGTGCCCATGTCGGCCAGCCAGATGATCGTCTGCAGGATCTTGGTCTTGTCGGTGCCGGCCTTGGCCAGCAATTCGTCGATGGTCTTGAGGATGTCGCGGGTCTGGGAGGCGACGTTGCCGCCGGGCTCGCCGACCTGGCCGGCCAGATAGACGGTGTTGTCGTGGATGACGATCTGGCTCATGCGCGGCCCGACATCGATGCGACGAATGCTCATGGAAGGTTCCTTCTTTTTCAGAGTCGCGCCTGTTTAGAGTCCATGACGGCCTCGGGCAAGGCCGCGGAGGCGGAACCAATTGAGCCAATTGTCCGGCCTCCGACCCCCTTGACGCACACGCCCAGTTGATCGCCGTGACACAATTCCGCCAGGCGGCGTGTTGACTAATGTAATAACATCACATATCGACGATACACTCGAGTTAGCGGACCACCCGGAACGTCTGATGATCAATGCCTGCCTGACCTTCCGCGACCTGACGCTCGGCTACAACAGCCATCCCGCCATCCATCATCTCAACGGCATCGTCAGAAAAGGCTCACTGACTGCGGTTGTCGGCGCCAACGGCTCAGGCAAGTCGACGCTGATGAAGGGCATTGTCGGAGTGCTGAAGCCGATGGAGGGCACGGTTGTCCGCGCGCTCGGCGTGCGCACCGCCTACCTGCCGCAGCAGTCGGAGCTCGACCGCAGTTTTCCGGCGCGCGTCGTCGACCTGGTCTCGCTCGGCCTGTGGCCGAAGCGCGGGCTGCTCGGGCGCTACACCAGGGAAGATCGCGAGTCCGTCAGCAAGGCGCTGATGGCCGTCGGGCTCGGCGGATTCGAAAAGCGGCCGATCGACACGCTATCCGGCGGCCAGCTGCAGCGCACGCTGTTTGCCCGCGTGCTGTTGCAGGACGCCGACCTCATCCTGCTTGACGAGCCGTTCAACGCCGTCGACCACAAGACGGTCGGCGACCTCATCCAGCTCATCAAACGCTGGCATGGCGAGGAGCGCACGATCATGGTCGTCGTGCACGACCTCGATCTGGTGCGGCAGAATTTTCCGGAAACACTGCTGCTCGCCCGCCAGCCCGTCGCCTGGGGCGAGACGCGAGAGACGTTGCGGCCGGAAAACCTGCTCAAGGCGCGGCGTTTCCACGAGGCCTGGGAAGAGAATGCGCCCTGGTGCGAGCCCGACCATGACCATACCGGGCACGATCATGACCATGGGCACGATCACCATGATCATGCTCACACGCATGATCACTACCATGGCTCCGGACCGAGGGCTGCGTGATGGAATTCCTCTACGGCCTATTCATCGCGCCGTTCGCCGATTTCGCCTTCATGCAGCGGGCGCTGTTCGGCTCGCTGATGCTTTCGCTCGGCGCGTGCCCGGTCGGTGTCTTCCTGATGCTGCGGCGCATGAGCCTGTCGGGCGACGCCATGGCGCACGCCATCCTGCCGGGAGCGGCCGCCGGCTTCCTGCTCTATGGCCTCGAAATCCTGCCGATGACCGTCGGCGGGCTGATCGCCGGCATCATCGTGGCGCTCGGCGCCGGCGCGGTCTCGCGCTTCACCATCCAGCGCGAGGACGCCTCCATGGCGGCCTTCTATCTGATCTCGCTCGCGGTCGGCGTGCTAATGGTTTCGATCCGCGGCTCCAGCGTCGACCTCATGCATGTGCTCTTCGGCACGGTGCTGGCGCTCAACAATGAGGCTCTGTCGCTGATCGGCGGCATCGTGGTGGTGACACTGGTAAGCCTCGCGATCTTCTGGCGCGCGCTGGTCGCCGAATGCCTCGACCCGCTGTTCCTGCGCTCGGTGAGCCGCATGGGCAGCCCGGTGCATTTCATCTTCCTCGGCCTCGTCGTGCTCAACCTGGTCGGCGGCTTCCAGGCGCTCGGCACGCTGTTGTCGGTTGGGCTGATGATGCTGCCGGCGGCAGCGGCCCGCTTCTGGACCGTGCGCGTCGAGCCGATGTGCGTGCTGGCGGTGCTGATCGGCTTTGCCTCCTGCATCGCCGGGCTGCTTTTGTCCTATCACGCCTCGCTGCCGTCCGGTCCGGCGATCATCCTTTCGGCCGGCGTCGTCTATTTCTTCTCGATCGTCTTCGGCTCGCGCGGCGCGCTGCGCGCCCGCATCGTGCATCACCGCCACCGGACCGCCTGATCCCAATTCCCAAGCAAGGAGACCTCCCCAATGCTGAAATCCCTCCGTGCCGCCCTGGCGATGAGCGTTATAACATTAAGCGCTTTTGCGACGTCGTCGGCCTTCGCGGCGCCGCTCAAGGTGGTGGCGAGCTTCACGGTGATTGCGGATTTTGCGAAAAATGTCGGCGGCGACCGGGTCAACATCACCACCATCGTCGGACCCGACGGCGACGCGCATGTCTACGAGCCGAGCCCGGCCGACGCGGTGGCGATGGCCGGCGCCGATATCGTGCTGGTTAACGGCCTGAATTTCGAAGGCTTTCTGCAGCGCCTGGTCGATGCCAGCGCCACCAAGGCCTCGATCGTCACCTTGACCAACGGTGTGACACCGATCGACTTCAAGCCGGAATTTGCCGATGCGGATGCCGCTGAGGGCGCCGGCACCAGCGGCGGCAAGACCGTCACCGACCCGCATGCCTTCCAGTCGATCGCGAACGCCAATATCTATGTGAAGAACATCGTCGATGCGTTCTGCACCGCCGATGCCGAGGGGTGCGACAGCTACAAGGCCAATGCAGCGGCCTACACCGCGAAGCTCGATGCGCTGGAAGGCGAAGTGAAGGCGGCGATTCAGTCCATTCCCGAGGCAAAGCGCGTGGTCATCACCTCGCATGACGCCTTCGGCTATTTCGAACATGAGTACGGCCTGACTTTCCTGGCGCCGCAAGGCATCTCGACCGATTCAGAGCCGTCGGCCGCCGACGTCGCCAAGCTGGTGGAACAGGTCAAGCAGGACAAGGCGGCGGCGATCTTCATCGAGAACATCACCAATCCGCGGCTGATTGAGCAGATCGCCGGCGAAACCGGCATCAAGGTCGGCGGCACGCTCTATTCGGATGCGCTGTCGGGTTCGGACGGCCCGGCCTCGACCTATATCGACATGATGCACAACAACATCACGCAGATCAAAGGCGCGATCCTCGGAAGCTGAGCTGACGTGGCCTAATCGGGCCGCATCCTTAGTTGCCGCAGCGTCCTTTGCGTATCCGAGAGGATACGCGGCGCTGCGGAGCCCGGTTGGATTTTCCGGCTCGCAGCCCTATTTGGCAGAGAAATCTTCCCGTGCGGATTGCCGCCCCTGCTCCGGAGTGGCATGACTGCGGCCAAGGAAGATTGCGAGGACAAGACGATGGAATACCGCCAGATCAGCGACGTCTATTCGGTCTCCGGCCAGATCCAGCCCGAAGACATCGCCGCCATCAAGGAAGCCGGTTTCAGGAGCGTGATCTGCAACCGGCCGGACAACGAACAGCCGGGCCAGCCCTCTGCCGACAGCGTCAAGGCAGTGGTCGAAGCGGCTGGGCTTGCCTTCCGCTACATTCCGGTGATCAGCGGCCAGATCACCATGGAGAATGTCGAGGACCAGGCACAGGCGCTGGATGAGCTCGAAGGGCCTGTCTTCGCCTATTGCCGCTCCGGCGCGCGCTGCACCAACCTTTATGGGCTGATCCAGCAGCAGCGGGGGTGAAGATTTGCCGCGAAAGTGTCTGAGATTCAGGTCAGGCCGGGCTCACCTGAATATCGGCACACTTTAAATCGGCAGCGCGCCAGTCTCCTTCAGTGTCTCCAGCACGATCGCCGTCTTCACATGTTGAACGGATTCGTGGGGCAGCAGCACGCTGTTGACGAATTCCGACAATGATTTGAGGTCGGGCGTCACCACCTTCAGGATGTAGTCCATCTCGCCGGTCAGCGCATGCGCCTCCTGCACCTCTGGCAGCCGCGCGACCAGCTCGCCGAAGCGGCGCGCATTGTCGCGGTTGTGGGTGGCCAAGGTCACCGAGATGACATTGACCAGCGAAAAGCCCAGACGGTCGCGGTCGAGCACGGCGCGGTAGCCCCTGATGTAGCCGTCCTCCTCCAGCCGCTGCCGGCGGCGCGAGCATTGCGAGGCCGAGAGATTCACCCGCTCCGACAGGTCGTTGTTGGTGAGCCGCGCATCGCCCTGCAAAAGCGCCAGTATCTTGCGGTCAAATTGATCAAGGCGCGCATCATCCATGGAATTTTCTCCGCCCATGCACGTTTCGCGCACGACATGAGCATTTCAGGCGTTTGAATGCAAGCACCGTGAGGCCCTCCGGCGCTATAATGAGGGAAGATGGCCTCTACCGGCCGCAACAGCTTTCGGAGGACTGCCATGGGCCCCTTCCCGCACGACGCCCCACCCGCCAAAATCAGCAAGGCCAACCCAGCCGGCACCGACGGTTTCGAATTCGTCGAATTCGCGCATCCGGAGCCCGCCAAGCTCGCCGAACTCTTCACCCGCATGGGCTATGTAGCGGTGGCAAAGCACCGCGCGAAGGACATCACCGTCTGGCGGCAAGGCGACATCAACTACGTCGTCAATGCCGAGCCCGGCTCGCATGCGATGAAGTTCGTCGACAAGCACGGCCCCTGCGCCGCCTCGATGGCCTGGCGCGTGGTCAATGCCAAGCACGCTTTCGACCACGCAGTGTCCAAAGGCGCCACGCCATATGAAGGTACCGACAAGGCGCTCGACGTGCCGGCCATCGTCGGCATCGGCGGCTCGCTGCTTTATTTCATCGAAGCCTATGGCGAGAAAGGTTCGGCCTATGACGCCGAGTTCGAATGGCTGGGCGAGCGCGACCCGAAGCCGGAAGGCGTCGGCTTCTATTATCTCGACCACCTCACCCATAACGTCTATCGCGGCAACATGGACAAGTGGTGGGATTTCTATCGCGACCTGTTCGGCTTCAAGCAGATCCACTTCTTCGACATCGATGGCAGGATCACCGGGCTGGTCAGCCGGGCGATCACCTCGCCCTGCGGCAAGATCCGCATTCCGCTGAACGAGTCCAAGGACGAGACCAGCCAGATCGCGGAGTACCTGAAGAAATACAATGGCGAAGGCATCCAGCACATCGCCGTCGGCACCGACGCGATCTACGACGCCACCGACAGGCTTGCCGCCAACGGGCTGAAGTTCATGCCCGGTCCGCCCGACACCTATTACGAGATGTCGCATGAGCGCGTGCACGGCCACGACGAGCCGATCGAGCGCATGAAGAAGCATGGCATCCTCATCGACGGCGAAGGCGTGGTCGACGGCGGCATGACCAAGATCCTGCTGCAGATCTTCTCCAAAACCGTGATCGGGCCGATCTTCTTCGAGTTCATCCAGCGGAAGGGCGACGAAGGCTTTGGCGAAGGCAATTTCCGGGCGCTGTTCGAATCAATCGAGCAGGACCAGATCAAGCGCGGCGTGCTGAAGGTGGACGGCAAGGCGGCGTAGGCATCGAGTTCACTTGCGGCTCGGCCGATTATGACCTAAATTCAGGTCATAAGAGGTCCGACAATGAACATTCCGATGGCCAAAGCGAAGGCCCAGCTCTCTGAGTTGGTAAAGCGTGCCCAAGCTGGCGAAGAGATCCATCTGACACGGCACGGGGAGATTGTCGCTACCTTGAGCGCTCCCGCTCGGCTTGGCGGGAGCAAAGGCCTGTTTGGGGCTCTCAAAGGCCAAATTCGGATAGCGGATGATTTTGATGAACTCGGTCCCGAATGGGACGAGTACATTAAATGAGCCGCAAGTATCTGGTCGACACCCATCTTCTGCTTTGGGTGCTCAACGCGGACTCACGCCTTTCGGATCATCATCGAGACATCTTTCTCGCAGGCGAGGATGTTATCGTCAGCGCAATCTCGGTGGCAGAGATAGCAATCAAGAAATCGCTCGGCAAAGTCGCGCTCACAGCCAACATCGTGGAAATCCTTCGGTCAAACGGAATTCCAATCCTGAGCGTAAATGAACTGCACGCGGCGAGACTTGAGCATTTGCCGCTCCATCATCGCGATCCCTTCGATCGCCTGCTCATTGCACAGGCTCAAATTGAAGGCCTGACGCTGGTAACAGCGGATCGGCAATTTTCAGCCTATGATGTTGCGCTGGTCTGATCATCCAATCCCAGCCTCTCGACCTCTGCCTTCCTGAGCCGAATGTCGTAGTCGAGCAGGAATTCATCGAGCTGCGGCGGCGCAACGGAGGTGCCGGCGAGCATGGCGTGCACCTGGCCGCGATGATGAATGTCATGCAGGAAGATGTGGGCGAGGATGTCGCCGATCCTCTCCGAGATCAATCCGTCCTCGCGCCGGTCGGTGATGACGCGGCGGTCGAGGTCGGCTTCCGTCAGGCTATCGCAGAAGGCAACCAGCTTTCGGTCGAAATCGGCCTGTGCCGCGGCTAGGCTGGCGGCATCGTCGAACGGCGCGAAATCGTCGAAGGCGGCGGCGCCAAGGCCGCCGTCGGTCAGGAAATCGAGATAGAGATGGTCGACCGCAAGGATGTGGTTGAGCGTCTCTTTGATCGAAGGAAAGAAGCTCGTGCGCTCGGCTTCGAACTCGCCGGGCTGAAGCGCTAGCACGGCGCGGTAGAGCCGGTCGTTCGACCATAGATTGTTGCGCGCTATACGGCGCAGATACTCGAGCAGGGTCACCGTTTCGGCCTCCTTCCCTGGCCCGAGCCTATTTGACGTATTTCTCGACCTTCTGCTCGATGGCGCCGAAGATCGAATGGCCGGCCTTGTCCTTCATCTCGATACGCACCGTGTCGCCGAAATGCAGGAAGGGCGTCTTCGGTTCGCCGCCTTCGATGGTCTCGATCATACGCAGCTCGGCGATGCAGGAATAGCCGGCGCCGCCCGCCGAGACCGGCTTGCCCGGTCCGCCGTCGAGCTTGTTGGAGACGGTGCCGGAACCGATGATCGTCCCGGCAGCGAGCGGCCGCGTCTTCGCCGCATGCGCGATCAGCGCCGGGAAATCGAAGGTCATGTCGATGCCGGCGTTGGCCCGGCCGAACGGCTTGCCGTTGAGGTCGGCGAGCAGCGCGAGGTTGACCTTGCCGCCGTCCCAGGCGTCGCCCAGCTCATCCGGCGTCACCGCGACCGGCGAGAAAGCCGACGACGGTTTCGACTGGAAGAAACCGAAGCCTTTTGCCAGTTCCGGACCGGTGATGGCGCGCAGCGTCACATCATTGACCAGCATGACGAGGCGGATCGCCTCGCGCGCCTCGTCCAGCCCGGTGCCCATCGGCACGTCGTCGACGATGACGGCGACCTCCGCTTCCATGTCGATGCCGAAGGCTTCGTCGGCCATGCGGATCGGATCGCGCGGCGCGATGAAGGAATCGGAGCCGCCCTGGTAGATAAGCGGGTCGGTCCAGAAGCTTGCCGGCATCTCGGCGCCGCGCGCCTTCCGCACCAGCTCGACATGGTTCACATAGGCCGAGCCATCCGCCCATTGATAGGCGCGCGGCAGCGGCGAATGCGCGTCGTGCTCGTGGAAGCGCGCAGAAGGAACGGCATTGTTCTCCAGCGACTCCGCCATCGCCGCCAGATGCGGCGCAATCCGCCGCCAGTCATCGAGGGCCGCCTGCAGTGTCGGCACCAGGAAGGATGCGTCGGTGAACCGCGTCAGATCGCGCGAGACCACGACCAGCTTTCCGTCGCGCGTCCCGTTCTTCAAAGTGGCAAGCTTCATGCGGTTTCCTCTCCTAACGCGGTCTGTGCCGCTGCCCCCACAACAAGGCCGTTACGGGCGATCGTCAAGCCGCCCATTCAAGTTTTCCTGACACTGATACCGCGGGTCAGGACCAGTCGCCCTCGGGCGTGCCATTGAAACGCTTCTTCAGGTCGGCCCAGCAGTCGATGTAGTTGTCCTGCAAGGTGTCGAGCTCGGCGGCGTAGCGCGTCAGCATCTGGGGAAAGCGCGTCTCGAACATGAAGGCCATAGTGTTGTCGAGCTTGACCGGCTTAAGGTCCGCACGCGTCGCCTTTTCGAAGCCGGAGGCATCCGGCCCATGTGCCAGCATCTGGTTGTGCAGGCTGATGCCGCCCGGGACGAACCCTTCCTCCTTGGCGTCGTACTGGCCATGAATCAGGCCCATGAACTCGCTCATGATGTTGCGATGATACCATGGCGGGCGGAAGGTGTTTTCCGCCACCAGCCAGCGCGGCGGGAAGATGACGAAGTCGACGTTCGCGGTGCCCTCCTCGCCGCTCGGCGCCGTCAGTACCGTGAAAATCGACGGATCGGGGTGGTCGAACAGGATGGCGCCGACCGGCGAAAATGTCGCCAGATCATATTTATAGGGCGCGTAGTTGCCGTGCCAGGCGACGACGTCGAGCGGCGAATGGCCAAGTTCGGTGACATGGAAAGTGCCGCACCATTTGACGATCAGCCGGCAGGGCGTTTCCTTCTCCTCGAACCAGGCGCAGGGCGTCTTGAAGTCGCGCGGATTGGCCAGGCAGTTGGCGCCGATCGGGCCGCGATCGGGCATGGTGAACTTGGCGCCATAGTTCTCGCAGACATAGCCGCGTGCCTCCTTGTCGACCAGCTCGACCTTGAAAACGAGGCCACGCGGCAGCACGGCGATCTCGCCGGGCCTCAGCTCGATCACGCCCATCTCGGTGACGAAGCGCAGCGCGCCAATCTGAGGCACTATCATGAGCTCGCCATCGGCATTGAAGAAATGGTCGTCGGTCATCGAACGGTTGGCGACATAGACATGCGCCGCCATGCCCGATTGTCCGATCGCGTCGCCGGCCGTGGTCATGGTGCGCATGCCGGAAATAAAGTCGGTCGGTTCGGTCGGCATCGGCACCGGGTTCCAGCGGTACTGGCCGAGCGCCAGCTCATGGTCACCGATGTCGGGCCCGGTCTTCCACAAGGGATAGTTGCCCCCCTTGAAGCGGCCGGTGTGCCTGACGCTCGGACGGATGCGGTAGAGCCAGGAGCGCTCGTTGGTGCCGCGCGGCGCGGTGAAGGGCGAGCCCGACAGTTGCTCGGCATAGAGGCCGTAGGCGGGCCTCTGCGGCGAGTTGCGCCCCTGCGGCAGCGAACCGGGCAGCGTCTCGGTCTCAAAATCGTTGCCGAAGCCCGGCATGTAGGAAAAGGTCATCCGATCCTCCCTGATCGCGGCTTCCAGGCCTCTTGAAGCGTGGCTTGCCGGCAATGTTGACCAAACTGGTTTCATTTGTAACCATCGAAAATGTAACTATCAACGGCGAACGCTGTTCCAAAGGTGGACCTGATGGAACCGGAACTCTTCGAACTGGAGAGCTTCCTGCCCTACCGTCTCTATCGGCTGGCAGACACCGTCAGCCGCGAATTCTCACGCATCTACAAGGAGCGCCACGGCCTGACGCGGCCGGAATGGCGCACGCTCTCGGGCCTAGGCCAGCACGGCACGATGACGGCGACAGAACTCGGCGAGCAGTCGGCCATGCACAAGACCAAGGTCTCGCGCGCGGTCGCCGAGTTGGAGCGGCGGCGCTGGCTGACGCGCACGCCAGATGAAAACGACCGCCGCGTCGAGCACCTGACGCTGACCAGAGCGGGGCTTGCCGCCTATCGCGAGATGGTGCCGCTGGCGAAGGCGTTTGAAAGGGAACTGCTGGCGAGGCTGAGTGCGAAGGAGCGCGGGGCGATTGTTGATGGGGTGGCGGCGCTGGAGGCAAAACTCAACCAGGGTTGAAGTCCTCCCATGGGTTTCATCGTCGCGGAAATCAGATCGCCATTGCGACAGGCAACGCTCCTAAACCATAGTAGGCGCGCTCGGCTTCAATGAAGCCTCTGACACGGCTTCGAAATGCTCCCGGATCATCGATGAAAGCCAGCAGCGCCTGCGCCTGTGCGGCCGCGTGTCTTTGCACGCTTTCAAACAGCCGCCTTGCCGTTTCAAAGTCACCAGCCAGGCCCGCCGCCACCCCGGCATGGAAGGCTGTCCACTCGCCGTACGCGCCCGGCCGCAATTCATTCACAAGGATTGTCGCTGTCGCCCGCACAGAAGCGAACATCGATCGGTGAACTTGATCGATTTCGATTGCCTTCTTGGCCATTTGATCAATTGCGAGCAGAAACTGTGCCGGGCTCTGGAACGAAACGAACTCTCCAATGCGCTCAGCGCGATCGAAGGTAACTGTTTCCGGTAGCGAGCCCCAAGCCAGTGGACTGCTACGTTCAGGTAAGTGCCTTTGGACCAAGAGCTAGGCTGAAACTCGACTACACTTAGCCAAAAGCCGCGATCGGCGATCCAGACACGCGACCGGCCATTGCGCCGAAATCCGGCTGGTTGCAATGCGATCTTTGCCTGTGAGGCAATGATACGTCCGTGCTCACTATCGGCCATTTTGTTTCCACATTGCGGGCCGCGCTGCCCCTACCAATCCATCACCACCTTGCCCGAACTGCCGCTACGCATCGCATCAAACCCGATCTGATAATCATCGATGCCGATACGATGCGTGATCAGCCCCGAAACGTCGAGCGGCCCCTGCACCAAAGCGATCATCTTGTACCAGGTCTCGAACATCTCGCGACCGTAGATGCCTTTCAGATGCAGCATCTTGAAGATGACCTTGTTCCAGTCGATCTCGAAGCCGGTCGGCGCGATGCCGAGGATGGCAATCTTGCCGCCATTGTTCATGGTGTCGATCATGTCGCGGAAGGCGGGCGCCGCGCCCGACATCTCTAGCCCGACGTCAAAACCCTCGGTCATGCCGAGCTTCGGCATCACGTCGCGCAGCTTCTCCTTCGAGGCGTCGACGACATGCTGGACGCCGAGCTTGCGGGCAAGGTCGAGGCGGACCGGGTTGATGTCGGTGATGACGACTTTGCGCGCGCCGACGCATTGCGCGACCAGCGCGCCCATGATGCCGATCGGGCCGGCGCCGGTCACCAGCACGTCCTCGCCCACCAGATCGAAGGACAATGCCGTGTGAACGGCATTGCCCAGCGGATCGAAGATCGCGGCAATCTCGTCCGGCACGTCGTCGGGGATCGGCACGACATTGTGCTGCGGGATCGCCATGTATTCGCCGAAGGCGCCGGGCCGGTTGACGCCGACGCCGAGCGTGTTGCGGCAGAGATGCCCTCGCCCGGCGCGGCAGTTGCGGCAGTGGCCGCAGACGATGTGACCCTCGCCCGAGACCCGCTGGCCGACCTTGTATTCGGTGACTGCTGCACCGAAATCCGCAACCGTGCCGACGAATTCGTGGCCCGTCACCATCGGCACCGGCACGGTCTTCTGCGCCCATTGGTCCCAATTGTAGATGTGGACGTCGGTGCCGCAGATCGCTGACTTCTTGACCTTGATCAGCACGTCGTTGGGGCCGATCTCCGGCACCGGCACCTCTTCCATCCAGATGCCCGGCTCGGCCTTGGCCTTCACCAGCGCCTTCATCATGTTCGACATTGTCTTGTTCCTCGAATCTCTTGATCCGGAGCAGCTTTTCGGCGCCGGCCGTTCAGGAAATCACGCCCAGTTCCTTGCCGATGGCGCCGAACGCCTCGACCGCGCGGTCGATATCGGCGCTGGAATGGGCGGCCGACATCTGCGTGCGAATGCGCGCCTGGCCCTTCGGCACCACCGGGAAGGAGAAGCCGATGACATAGATGCCCCGCTTCAGCATGCGTTGCGCCATCTCCTGCGCAAGGGCTGCGTCGCCCAGCATCACCGGGATGATCGGGTGATCAGCGCCGGCAAGCGTAAAGCCCAGCTTACCCATTTGAGACCGGAAACGTTCCGCATTGGCATATAAGCGCTCGCGCAGCGCGCCGCCATTGCGGATCAGTTCGAACACTTTCAGCGAGGCGCCGGCGATCGCCGGCATCAGCGTGTTGGAGAAAAGATAAGGGCGCGAGCGCTGGCGCAGCCAGTCGACCACCTGGTTCTTGCCGGACGTGTAGCCGCCGGAAGCGCCGCCCAAGGCCTTGCCGAGCGTGCCGGTGATGATGTCCACCCTGCCCTCGACGCCGCAATGCTCGGCCGAGCCGCGGCCGTTCTTGCCGACGAAGCCGACCGCATGGCTGTCATCGACCATGACCATCGCATCGTATTTCCCGGCGAGGTCGCAGACCCCTTGCAGGTTGGCGATGATGCCGTCCATCGAAAACACGCCGTCGGTGGCGATCAGCCGGAAGCGACAGTCCTTCGCTTCCTTCAGCCGCGCTTCAAGATCGGCCATGTCGTTGTTGGCGTAACGGAAGCGCTTTGCCTTGGAGAGCCTGACGCCGTCGATGATCGAGGCGTGGTTCAGCGCATCCGAGATGACAGCGTCCTCCTCGCCGAGCAGCGTCTCGAACAAGCCGCCATTGGCGTCGAAGCAGGAGCCGTAGAGGATGGTGTCCTCCATCCCGAGAAACGACGAGATCGTCGCCTCCAGTTGCTTGTGCTCCTCCTGCGTGCCGCAGATGAAGCGCACCGAGGCCATGCCGTAGCCGTAGCGGTCGAGCGCTTTTTTGGCCGCCTCGCGCAATTCGGCGTTGTCGGCGAGGCCGAGATAGTTGTTGGCGCAGAAATTCAGCACCTTCTGGCCACCAACCTCGATCTCGGCCGACTGCATCGAGGAGATCACCCGCTCGGACTTATAGAGTCCGGCCGATTTCAGGCCCTCAAGCTCATTGTCGATGTGGGAGAGAAACGCTGCGCTCATGGTCTGGCCCTGTTCGGTTCAAGTCGGACTGTCGCGCCGCGATCAAGAAAAATCCACCGCAAAAACGACCGCTTCGGTGGCGTTGTGAAAGCCTGGCGTCGCGGCGGGAATGACGATGCACTCAAATGCCGACAACGTCCGAAAGGACGCGATAACCATCTTGTCAGCTTTGTCACGCTGCGGAGACGGGCGCTGCACCTGCTTGCCGAGCTGTTAACCCTTTCACGTCAAGGATTTTCCGCCACGAGCACAGGGCAGGAATTCGTCGACCGGAGGGGTCACTCAATTATGTCGCAGCAGCCACTGCAGAGCGTTTCGCGCAAGCTGATTCTGCTCATCAAGACCGGCTACTGGCTGGCGCTTACGATCATTGCTGCCATGGTGATGGCCTCCTTCCTTCTTCTGCAGCAGCTGATGGCGCAGCAGCAGCACAATGACGCGCTGCTCGACGTCGTGTCGACACAGAAGGCGCTGTCGCAACGCATCGTCTTCCTGGCCGGCGCGACGGGCGCCGCTTCACGCGACAAGCAGCCAGCCCTGGTGGCCGCGTTGAAGCAGGCGACTCGGGAATTCGAGACGAATTACGATCTGTTGCTGGACAAGACAGGCGCCGATCCGACGTCGCCTGCACGCCTCGATCCGAAATCGATCGAGAACGTCCTGTTCGGCAAGCCGTTCCACCTCGACTATTTCTCGGTCGGCCTGATCGCCAACGGCAAACGCCTGATCTCCTCATTCGAAACCCGGTTTGCGACGGGCGGAGAAGGCTACAAGGGAGGCGCCGAGCGGGTCGATCTCGACGCCTCGGTCGCCAATGCGACGCTGTCCGGCTATGCGGCGCTCGGCCAGCGCATCAGCGCCTTTGCCAACGAGCGGTCGGGCGAGATGCTCGACCTGCATCGCACGCTGTTCTTCTCCACCATCGGCGTCATTGTGCTGGTGGCGCTGTTCATCTTCCGGCCGATGTCGAAGGCGATCCTGCGCAAGACGCATGAGCTGGTCGACGCCCGCAATTCGATGGCCTTCATCGCCGTGCATGACGGCCTGACCGGGCTGCACAACCGCACCTTCCTCACCGATCATTTCGACACGCTGATCAAGGGGGCGCATCGCCGCCGCGAGCGGCTGGCCGTGATCCAGTTCGACCTCGACCGCTTCAAGCAGATCAACGACACTTTGGGGCACGCAGCCGGCGACTATGTGCTTGTCGTCACCGCCCAGCGCATGCGCGACTCCTGCCGGGCGTCGGATCTCTGCGCCCGGCTTGGCGGCGACGAGTTCGTCATGATCCTGAACGGCGCCGGCACGACGGAAGACATCCATGCGCTGGCCAAGCGCATCCTGGACGAGATCAACGAGCCGATCACCTTCCAGGGCACGACCATCATGCCCGGCGCCAGCGCCGGCATCGCCGTCTACCCCGTCGATGCCGACAATGCGCAGGACCTGCTCGTCCATGCCGATCTTGCGCTCTACTCCGCCAAGAAGATGGGCGGCGGCAGCTTCTCCTTCTTCTCCGAAGAGCTTCGGCGCGAGCTCGACTACCGCAAGCAGCTCGAACAGGACATCCGCGCAGCGATCGCGGAAAAGGCCTTCGAGGTCTATTTCCAGCCGCAGGTATCACTCACCAGCGGCAAGATCAGCGGCATCGAGGCGCTGGTGCGCTGGAAGCATGCCGGTCGCGGCATGATCTCGCCCGGCGAATTCATCCCGGTGGCGGAGAAGTGCGGCTTCATGCCGGATATCGGCCGCATCGTCATCACCAAGGCGATCAACGAAGCCGCCGAATGGGACCGCGCCGGCATCGATTTCGGACGTATCGCCGTCAACGTGTCGGGCACCGAGCTGCGCGAGCCGGATTTCGACAAGTTCCTGTTCTCGACGCTGGAGCGGGCCGGGCTCGCGCCGCAGAAGCTGTCACTGGAAATCGTCGAATCCGTCATCCTCGACGACGAGAAGACGGGCATCGCCGCCAAGCTGAGACATATCCGCGCCGCCGGCGTGCATCTCGAGCTCGATGACTTCGGCACCGGCTATGCGTCGCTCAGCCACGTCAACCCGAACGAGATCGACCGGCTGAAGATCGACCGCCGCTTCGTCCAGAACATCAACGAGAACGGCGACAACACAAAGATCGTGCGCGCCATCACCGAGCTTGCCCGCGGGCTGGGCATCTCGATCGTTGCCGAGGGCGCGGAGACCGAGGCCGAGCTCGACTCGCTGATGGCGATCGGCTGTGACCAGGTGCAGGGCTACTCGATCGCCTTCCCGATGCCGCAAGATAAGGCGCGCGAATGGCTGCTGGCGCGCAGCCCGAAGAAGGCGAAGCTGAAGGTGCTGCAGGGCAGCCTGGCTTAGCGAGATCCGTCGACAAACTTGACAGATCCGCGCCGGCATGGCGGCCTGCCCAAGATCACAATCTGGGCTTGCGAAGCTCACCGCGCTGATTGCGGCGCTTAAGCTGCGCCACTACGCCTTCGGTGCCATCCCGACCTATGATTGAGGCAGCTTAACCCCCGGCGTTCGCCCGAAGCGCCGCAAGCACGACGGCGAACTCGGCCAGCCTCTCATCGGCAATTCCGGTCCGAAGCCGCTTGTCGAAGGCAAGGGCGGCCGTCCGCAACTTCTCGAACAGCGCCTCGCCGGCATCGGTCAGCGCCACCTGATGGACCCTGCGATTTTCCGGGTCGCGGCGGCGCGTCAGCAACCCTTGCGCCTCCATGGCGTTGAGATGATGCGTCAGCGTCGCGCCCTGGATGCCGATCATGCCGGCAAGCTCGCGCTGGTTGGCGAGTTCCTTGGACTTGACCGAGAGCAAGGTCAGCCAGACCGGCAGCGTACCACCGGCTTCCACCAGGGCAGCGTCGAAGGCCTGCGCCACCACTTTGGCGGTGCGGGCGAGATTCATGCCGACGGGCGGGCGATCAAACGGCGTCATGGCCGGACATTAGAGCAATTCCAGGAAAAGTGTGGAACGGTTTCCGTCCGGAATTGCGTGAAAACAAAGAGATAGAGCGGTCCGGCATTCGTGGAGACGGTGAACCGCGTGGGAACAAGCAGGTGAGGGACGAAACCACACACAATGCATTGACATCTAACCATTAGATCTCTAACTTTTGTCCTAATGATGGCGCCACTTGACGGCTTGAGCGGCACACGGCGGCGGGGCGATAGAGAGGAATGCATCATGCAATATGTCTACATCGTCGTCATCGGGCTGCACGTCATGGCCGGCGTCTTCTGGGCCGGCACGACCATCGCGGTCGGTCGTGACCCGGACATCCGCGCCGAACGGTTCTTCCGGCCGCAAATGGGCGCGGCTGTTCTGGTTTTCCTGACCGGCATACTGCTCTGGTATTTCTTCCACCAGGGTGTTTTCAGCTCGATGGAGAAGGTGCTGGCGCTGGGTATCGTCACGGCGCTGATCGCCGCCGGGGTACAGGGCGCGCTGGTCGGCTCCGCGAGCGGGCAGCTTGCCGGCGCCGACGCGGCAAAGGAAAGCCAGTTGCGCGCGAAGATGATCAGAGGCGAGCGCATTGCCGGCGGGCTGCTGGTCATTACCGTGCTGTGCATGGCGACCGCCAGGATGTTCTGACCGTCAAACGGATCGTGCGGCGCCGGCGCAGGCCGGCGACCGTGCGCGGCGCACCGGACCGACGCGGCAGGTGGCTCTCCTTGCAGAGGTCCGGTGCGTTTCTCTAATCCGCCGGCTTCGGCGCGCCAGATCACCTCGACCGAGCCGCCGCGCAGATTTCCCCGGCGCAGCTTGATATAGGCGGGCATGTTCGGCGCGATGCGAAAACCTTCCAGCCTGATGTCCTGAAGCGCTGCCGCCCGGCCAAGCCCCTCATGGCGCAAGTCCCCTACCGCGAGACCTTCAGAGCGGGTTGTGCCAACCCCGGATCGGCGCCCGAAAATTGCAGATGAGGCCGCTCAAGTCCAGTCCGGTCAAAGGGCGGCCGCGGCTCAGATCCTGATCCCGAACCTGATGCCGTCATAGATGGCGGCATGGATGTTGCGCGAAGCGACCGCGTCGCCGATGCGGAACAACACGAAGCCGCCTTCGGGATTGCGCTGCGGAAATATGTCGCCGCCGCTCACCAGCCGCTCGTAATCGACCGCGCCGCCATTCTTCGACAGCGGCTTCAGCGCAAGGTATAGGTCGTCGAGAGGCGCCGTGCCATGTTCGACCACCACCTGGTCGACGCGTCGCTCTGCGCGCCAGCCGTCGGCGAAGTCGGACGCCAGTTCGGCGATGAGCTGGTTACCCTCGCGGCGCACCGAGCGCAGCCGGGTGTTGATGGTGACGATGACGCCTTTCTCGTGGAAGGCGCGCATGTAAGGCACATGGTTCAGGCCGCCCATTTCCGGCGCGAAGAAGCGCTCCGGCGAGACCAGTTCCAGCTTCGCGCCGCTGTTGGCGATCAGCTCCGCCGCGCCCATCCCCTGATGGCCCCCATTGTCGTCATAGAGCAGCACGTTCTCGGCCGGCTTGACGCTGCCCGCCATGATGTCCCAGCTCGAGGTGACGAGGTTGTCGCCGGCCGTCAGCGGCGGGTTCTGCGGCAGGCCGCCTGTCGCGACGATCACCACCTCCGGCGACAGCGCCAGAACATCGTCCTTCTCGGCCCATATGTCGTAGCGCACTTCGACGCCGAGGCGGTCGAGCTCGGCGAGCCGCCAGTCGATGATGCCGATCAGTTCCTTGCGGCGCGGGTTCTGCGTCGCGAGCCGCACCTGGCCGCCTGCCTGGCTGGACGCTTCGAGCACCGTCACCTCGTGGCCGCGTTCGGCAGCGACACGCGCCGCCTCCAGGCCGCCCGCCCCTGCCCCGACGACAACCACGCGCTTCCTCGGCCCATCGCTTTTGGCGATGACATGCGGGATGGTCGCTTCGCGGCCGGTCGCCGCATTGTGGATGCAGAGCGCCTCGCCGCCTTCATAGATGCGGTCTAGGCAGTAGGTTGCGCCGACGCAGGGCCGGATCTCGTGCTCGCGACCTTCCATCACTTTCTTGACGATATGCGGATCGGCGATGTGGGCGCGCGTCATGCCGACCATGTCGAGTTTTCCCGTGGCGATCGCGTGGCGCGCCGTGGCGACATCGGAAATCCGTGCGGCATGGAAGGTCGGGAATTTCGTTGCCGCCCTCACCTCGCCGGCGAAATCGAGATGCGGCGAGGAACGCATGCCGGTCACCGGAATGACCTTGGTCAGCGCCGCGTCGCTCTCGATCGAGCCGCGGATGATGTTGAGGAAGTCGACCTTGCCGGATGAGGCCAGGCGCTTGGCGATCTCAACGCCCTCCTCCTTCGACAGGCCCTGCGAAAAATCCTCATCGGCGACCATGCGGATGCCGACGACGAACTTTTCCCCGACGGCGGCTCGCACGGCGTCCAGCACCAGGTTGGTGAAACGCAGCCGGTTGTCGAGCGAACCGCCGAATTCGTCGTCGCGATGGTTGGTGGCCGGCGACCAGAAGCCGTCCATCAGATGGCCGTAGGATTCGAACTCGATGCCGTCGAGGCCGGCTGCCTGGCAGCGCTGGGCGGCGGAAGCGTAGTCGGCGACGATGCGCTCGATGTCCCAGTCCTCGATGGTCTTCGGGAAGGCGCGATGCGCCGGCTCGCGCACCGGCGAGGCCGAGAGCACCGGCAGCCAGTCGGCCTTGTTCCAGCCGGTGCGGCGGCCGAGATGGGTGATCTGGATCATCACCTTGCAGTCATGCTCATGGCAGGCGTCCGCGAGTTCGGCGAGCCACGGCACGATGCGATCGTCGTAGACGTGCAGGTTGCCGAAGGCGGCCGGGCTGTCGCGCGAGACGATCGCGGAGCCAGCCGTCATGCTCAGCGCCATGCCGCCCTTGGCTTTCTCGACATGGTAGAGCCGGTAGCGCTCCTTCGGCATGCCGTCTTCGGAGTAGGCCGGCTCATGGCTGGTCGACATCACCCGGTTCTTCAGCGTCAGGTGCTTGAGCTGGTAGGGTTGGAGAAGCGGGTCGTTGCTGGTCATCGTCTTCCTGCCGTTTCAGATTGTGCGGGAGCAGCGCGCTCCCGCTTCCATTTCACGCATCGGATTCATCCGAAAACCGCTGCGCCCTTTTCGGTCCGATGCTAATGAGCGGCCCAACGCGCCGCAGGCAAATGGACTGCGGGGCCCGACCGACCTTCGTTTTTGTGTCCGCTGCCAGTGAGCTTCCGGCGGCAGGCACCAAGGAGCCACCCATGACTGACGCCAAAAACCTCACCCAGCTCGGCAAGCACGTCGAGACGCCACAAAGCCCCGAACAGGCGGTGCTGGAGACCGTGCCGTTCCAGCGCGGCGACGGACCGCCGGCGATCGTGCGCTTCACCTGCCCGGAATTCACCTCGCTCTGCCCGGTCACAGGCCAGCCGGATTTCGCCCACATCGTCATCGACTACGCGCCCGACAAGACGCTGGTGGAATCGAAGTCGCTGAAGCTGTTCATGACCTCGTTCCGCAACCATGGCGCATTCCATGAGGAATGCACCGTCATGATCGGCCGCCGCATCGTAGAGGCGACCAAGCCGCTCTGGCTGCGCGTCGGCGGCTATTGGTTCCCGCGCGGCGGCATCCCGATCGACGTCTTCTGGCAGACCGGCGCCCCGCCAGAGGGCGCCTGGCTGCCCGACACCGGCGTGGCGCCCTACCGCGGAAGAGGCTGAGTTAACCGCCATCACTCGCACTGGTATTGGCTGAGCGCCCATTCGCCGGTGACCGACAACAGGTCGGCGATCTTCCAGTCGCCGCCGACCTTCTTCAGCTTCCATTCCAGCCGGTGCTGATGGCCTTCGACGACGAAGGCGACGACCACCTTGGCCTGGTCGCCATTAACGGCTTCGACGGTCCTCAGGCTCCTGTCGACAGCAAGCTTGTCATAGTCAGCATTGTCGAGCGCCATGTTGGGGTCGAGGCACTCGCCCTGCCCCGAGGCGCGCAGCGCGTCGCTCTTGTCGAGCACGCTTTTCGCCGGATCGATGAAATTCTTGCGCTGGGCTGGATCCAATTCCAGCCCGAGATGCTCGTAGAAGGGCTTCACCACTGCCGTCGGCGAGCCAGGCTGGACGGGCGTCGGCGCGGCTTCAGCCGGTGGGCTTTCCGGCTTCGAGGCAGGCGGCGACGCGTCCGCGGGCGCATTGTCGCTGGAAGATGCTTTCGGCGGCGGCGAGCCGAACAACCCCTGCGCCGAGGCGGCGCCGCTCAGCCCCGCGGCCAGCATCGATGCACTTGCCAGCGCGAGGACGAGACGGTGAAGCATGGGGTCACTCCGTCGAGGAGCCGCACCCCAGCGCGCTGAGCGTCCAGTCGCTGGTCTTGGAGGTGATGTCGGCGATCTTCCACTTGCCGTCCACTTTCTTCAGCGACCACACCATTTCGCGTTTGGAGTCGTCGCCTTCCGGGAAAAGATTGAAGCTTGCCGTCACCTCGGCGGTGTCGCCGTTGACGGTCTCGGCCAGCTTCAGCGTCTTCGACACGGTCTTCTGATCGAAATCCTGCGCGTCGAGGCCAGGGTCGAAGTCGATGCAGGATACCTCGTCGGGCTTGTCCTTCTGCGCCTTGTCGTTGAGCTCGAAGAGCTTGGTGACCGGCTCGGTGAAGCGGTCGCGATATTTCGCGTCCGCCTCGAACTTCACTGACGGCACGTAGAAGAACTTCACGGCCTTGGAAGCCGGCCCGGCGAATGCCGCGCCGGGCAAGGCAATCGACAGGGCCGCAGCCAGCACTATCGGTCTCATGCAGGATCTCCGGATGTTCGGCGGCGTGGCGGCAAGATCACCACCACGCTTCCTGCATATCGGCTTTTGCGCGGCTCATGAAGTCCTTGCAGGCCGCCTCAGGCTTCCAGCCAGACGTTCTGGAAGTCCATTTCGTAGGTCTGGTGCATCGTGTAGTTCTTCACTTTCTTGTTCATGTGGCAGTAGAGCTTCTGCCAGAACGGCTGGATGATGACGCCGGAGTCCTGCAAGATCTGCTCGACGTCCTTCATCACCTCCTTGCGCTTGGCGGGATCGGCCAGCGAAAGCGCCTCCTTGAGCTTGGCGTCGAAATCCGGGTTGGAAAAAGCCGTTTCATTCCAGGCCTCGCCGCTGCGGTAGCCCAGCGCCAGCACCTGGACGCCAAGCGGGCGCATGTACCAGATGGTCAAGGAATAGGGGTATTTCGTCCAATCGTTCCAGAAGGTCGAGCCGGGCAGAACCGTGCGCTTGACCTTGATGCCTGCGTCACGCAACTGGCCGGCGATGGCGTCGCCGGTGTTCTTCTGCCACTCATCCTCGACGGTGATGAGCTCGTGCTCGAAGTCGGCCTGTCCCGCCTCGGCCATCAGCTTCTTGGCGCCGGCCGCGTCCCGCGTCTTCTTGGGCAGCGGATAGTATTCCGGGTGAATCGGGCTGACGTGGTGGTTCTCGCCCACCGTGCCGCGGCCGGCGTAGCCGAGCTGCATGACGGCATTGTTGTCGACGGCCATCTGCAGCGCGTTGCGCACCCGTTTGTCATCGTAGGGCTTGTGCGTGATGTTGGTGCGCGCAACCAGCGTGGTCGCCGTCGCGACCTCCGATTTCACGAGATCCATCTTGTCGAGGGGGTCGATGAAGTCGGCCGGCGTTTCGAAATCGAGGTCGACCTCGCCGGAATCGAAGGCATTCAGCGTGGCGTTGAAGTCGGTGCCATAGTCGATGAACTCGACGCTGTCGAGCAGCGCTTCGCCACCCCACCACTTGCCGTTCTCGCGGCGCTTGACGACCGCTTTCTGGCCGACATCGTAGGAGACCAGCTCGAACGCTCCGGTACCGATCGGCTTCTTGATCGGGTCGGCGCCGTCCTTGTCGAAGTCGCGATGCACGACCAGCGCCGGATAGTCCGTGAAGCCCGGTATGATCGCGATATCGGCTTCGTTGAGCTTCAGCTTGACCGTATGGTCATCGACCTTGGTGATAGCGCCATCCCTTGCCTTGCCGGTCTTTGGGTCGACCAGCGCGCCGACGCGTGCCGCCATGGAATTGCCGGAAGCACCCTTCTCGCACCAGCGGTTCAGATTGGCGACCACGTCATCGGCGTTGAAGGCATCGCCATTGTTCCAGGTGACGCCCTTGCGCAGATGCAGCGTGTATTCGGTGGCGTCGTCATTGACGTCCCAGCTCTCGAGCAGGACCGGCTCGAAAGTGAACTGGTGCGTGTAGCGCACGAGCGGTTCCAGCCAGGTGCGGGTGACGTTCGCCATCTCGGTCCAGTCATAGGTGCGCGGATCCTTCTGTGCCTTGACCGACATCGAGACATGCAGCGTTCCGCCCTTCTTCGGCTCCTCGGCCAGGGCTTTCGTCGGCGCGGCGAGGCCGATCATGCCGTAGGCGAAAGCTGTCGATGCGCCGAAGGCGCTTGCCAGCGCCAGGAATTCGCGCCGGTCCATGCGGCCTGCGCGTGTCTCTTGCGCCATCGCTTCGATGGCGGCGGGGACACGATCACCGTTGCTTTTGAAGATTGCCATCTTTTCCTCCCATTGGGTTCCGTCAGGTTATTCACCTGCTCTATCAACTAACGCTGTCCGGCAATTTTTCCTCACGCCGCGCGATCAAATCCTTGAGACCCTCGGCAACACCCTCGTCGAGCTTCGGCTCCTGGTAATCGGCAAGCATGTTGCGCGCCTTCTCCCGACCTCGCGTGTCGTGATCCTTGGCGCCTTCGGCGCTCCATTGCTCGAAGGAGTTGAAGTCCATGATGGTGGGCATGAAGAAGGCGCGCTCGAAATGCTCGAGCGTGTGCTGCGTGCCGAGGAAATGCCCTTGCGGACCGACCTCGCGGATAGCCGCCATCGCTTCCTTGAAATCGTCGAAGGGAACGCCGCCGGCGTATTTGTACCAGCCGACGAGCTGCTCGCAGTCGGTGGCGAATTTCGAGTAGCCGCAGGTGAGGCCTGCCTCGAGCCAGCCGGCGGAGTGCCAGATGTAGTTGGCGCCGGCGAGGATCGCAGCATGCATCAGCATGTTCGCCTCGTAGCCGGCCTGCGCATCGTTGAGCTTGGAGCCGACATGGAAGCCGGAAGTGCGCCAGGGCAGCTTGTATTTTCGCGCCAGCGCGCCCATCAGATACATCATCTGAGCGGCCTCCGGCGTGCCGCCCATCGGGGCGCCGGTCTTCATGTCGACCGTCACCATGAACTGGCCGTAGATCTGCGGCGAGCCGGGACGGATGAGCTGGGTGAAGGCGACGCCCGCAAGCGCCTCGGCGTTGACCTGCGCGACCGCGCCGACGGCGGAGGCGGAGGTCGAGGCGCCGCACAGCGCGAAGGGCGCCAGGATCAGCGGCTGGTTGTGCCGCGCGTAGACCCGCATCGCGTCGAGCATGGTTGCATCCCACACCAGCGGCGAATTGCAATTGGTGATCGCCACCAGCACCGAATTGTCGCGCACGAACTCCTCGCCGAAGACGATACCCGCCATCGCCATCGTGTCCTCGGCGCGTTCCTTCGACGTCACGATGCCCATGAACGGCTTGTCGGAGTGCTTGAGCGCCGAATGGATGATGTGGAGGTGCCGTTTCGGCACCGGGATCTCCATCGGCTCGCAGATGATCGAACTCGACGAATGCAGCGCCGGCGCCATGTAGGCGAGCTTGTGGAAATTGTTGAGGTCGTTGAGCGTGCCGTAGCGCCGTTTGTTGTCGAGGTCGCGCACATAGGGCGCGCCATACATCGGCACGAAGATCGAGTTCTTGCCGCCGACGCGGACGGTGCGCTCGGGGTTGCGCGCATGAAGCGTGAATTCAGGCGGCACCTTCGAGACGAGCTCCATCAGGAGCGCGCGGTCGATGCGGACGCGCGTTTCCCTGACATCGGCGCCTGCCGCCTTCCAGAGCGTGATCGCCTCGTCGTCGCGGAATTCGCAGCCCACTTCCTCGAGGATTTTGAGCGACTCCTCGTGGATCAGTTCCACCCCCTCGTCGGGAACGATCTCATAGGCAGGAATCTGGCGGACGAGCGTCGGAAACGACGCAACCGGCGCGCTTCTCAGCGCCTTGCGGCCAAGACGGCCGCCGCCGCGGCGATGGGTCGGTTCAGTCAGTTCAGCGGCCGGTGCGTTCATGGGGTCTCCTTCTTCCCGCCCGACCAAGTTAGCGACACGAAATATGACTGTGACGCTGGAAAATCCTGATCTCTTGTATAAGCTCTGCTTATGCGAAGCTTGCGCCACCTCCTGCCCTCCGCCGGCAGCCTGATCGTCTTCGAAGCAGCGGGCCGGCTGTCGAGCTTCACCGCCGCCGGGCGCGAGCTCGGCATGACGCAGGCCGCCGTCTCCTATGCGGTGCGCGGGCTGGAGGAACAGCTCGGCGCCAAGCTCTTCCAGCGCCGCCACCGCCAAGTGCTGCTAACGGAGGCCGGCGAGCGCTTCCATGCCGACGTTTCGCTGGGCTTGTCGCATATCCGCAAGTCGGCCGAGGATCTTCGCCTGCAGGCGACCGGCGGCCATGTGACGCTTGCCGCCTCGACCGCCTTCGGTTCCTTCTGGATGATGCCGCGCCTGCAGCAGTTCCGCGACGCGCTCCCGGGCATCGACCTGCGCATCCAGACCGCCGACCGCGACCTCGACATCATCGCCGAGGGCATCCCGCTCGGCGTGCGCGGAGGCGTGCCAGGGCACTGGCCGGACTATCATTCGCTGCCGCTCTCCGACGAGGAGATCTTTCCGGTCGCGGGGCCCAGCTATCTCGCCAAATTCGGCCGGCCGGAGACCGTCGCGGAACTCGCCACGCACCGGCTCATCCATCTCGAGGAACCTTTCCGCGAGGCCGCGAACTGGGACGAATGGTTCGCATCCGCCGGAACCAGCCTGCGCAACGCCGAGCGCGGACTGCGCATCAACGACTATGCCCTGGTCATCCAGGCGGTCATGGAGGGCCAAGGCATCGCGCTCGGCTGGCGGCATCTGGTCGAGCGGCTGGTGACATCGGGCCTGCTGGTGCCGGTGACAGGCCATGTGATGAGGACCGGCATGGCTTTCTACGTCATCTGGCCTAAGAACCGCGAGCTCAGTGACAACGCGCGCAAGGTCAGAGACTGGCTGGTGGCGCAGGCCTGAACTAGCCCCTCCCCCACGCCGTTCGAATCCGCCTATAATCACCGCATGCCCATTCGCCAGCTTTCCGAAACGATGATCAACCAGATCGCCGCCGGCGAGGTCATCGAGCGACCGGCGAGCGTGGTGAAGGAACTGGTGGAGAACGCTCTCGACGCCGGCGCGAGCAAGGTCGAGATCGTCACCGCCGGCGGCGGGCTCTCGCTCATCCGCGTCACCGACGACGGCTCGGGCATTCCTGAGCGAGAGCTGGCGCTGGCGATCGCCCGCCACTGCACCTCGAAGCTCTCCGACGACATTCACGACATCCGCTCGCTGGGGTTCCGCGGCGAGGCGCTGCCCTCTATCGGCTCGGTGGCGCGTCTGTCGATCCGCTCGCGCACGGCAAGCGGCGACGGCGCGGCCGAGATCGGCATCGAGGGCGGACGCGTCTTACCCGTCAAGCCGGCGGCGGCCAATCGCGGCACCACAGTCGAGGTGCGCGACCTTTTCTTCGCGACGCCCGCCAGGCTCAAATTCATGAAGGGCGAGCGCGCCGAAAGCTCTGCTACCGGCGACATGGTGAAGCGGATCGCCATCGCCTTTCCCGCCGTGCGCTTCACGCTTGCCGGCTCCGACCGCTCGACGCTGGAGCTGCCGGCGACCGGCGGCACGCCGGAAGGCCGGCTGGCGCGCGTCGCGCAAGTGATGGGCAAGGATTTCCCCGACAATGCCATTGCCATCGATGCCCAGCGCGACGGCGTGCATCTTGCCGGGCATGTCTCGATCCCCTCCTACACGCGCGCCAATGCCTTGCAGCAATATGCCTATGTCAACGGCCGGCCGGTGCGCGACAAGCTGATTGCCGGCGCGATCCGCGGCGCCTTCGCCGACGTTTTGCCGCGCGACCGGCATGCGGTGACGGTGCTGTTCCTATCGCTCGATCCGGCAACTGTCGACGTCAACGTGCATCCGGCCAAGGCCGATGTACGCTTCCGCGATCCGGGCCTGGTGCGCGGGCTGATCGTCGGCGCCATCCGCGAGGCGCTGGCCGGCGCCGGCATCCGCGCCGCGACCTCGGGCGCGGCGGGCTTGATGGCGGCGTTCCGGCCGGGCGGGGCACCCTTTGCGCACCCCGGGCCGGCCAGCGGCCACCGCAGCTATGAAGCGGCTTACCGTGCCTCCGGCCTCAGCGGCTTCGACCGTGGTTCAGATTTGGCGCGCTCACCGCAACGGCCGCTCGATATGGGTGAAGCGCGGCCGGCGCGAAACGGCTTCGCCGAGAACGAGCAAGCGGCCTTCGACACCAGTCCGCTTGCCAGCGCCGATGCGCGGGCAGGCACCGCCGAGCCGGCCGAGGCGCTGCTCGGCACGGCGCTAGGCGCGGCGCGGGCGCAGGTGCACGAGAACTACATCGTCGCCCAGACCAGGGATTCGCTCGTTATCGTCGACCAGCATGCCGCGCATGAGCGGCTGGTCTACGAGGCGCTGAAGAACGCGCTGCATTCGCGCGCCGTCCCCTCACAGATGCTGCTCTTGCCCGAGATCGTCGACCTGCCGGAAGAAGATGCCGAGCGGCTGGCGATGCATTCTGAGACCCTGGCCAGATTCGGCCTCGGGCTGGAGCGCTTCGGGCCGGGCGCGGTCGCTGTGCGCGAGACGCCGTCGATGCTTGGCGAAACCAATGTGCAGCAGCTGGTGCGCGACCTTGCCGACGAGATCGCCGACAACGACACGGTCGAGACGCTGAAGGAGCGGCTGGACAGAATAGCCGCGACCATGGCCTGCCACGGCTCTGTGCGCTCAGGCCGGCTGCTCAAGGCCGAGGAGATGAACGCGCTGCTGCGCCAGATGGAGGCAACGCCCGGATCCGGCACCTGCAACCATGGCCGCCCGACTTATATCGAGCTCAAGCTCGCCGATATCGAAAGGCTGTTCGGGCGGAGGTGAGCGTCCCCTGGCTCGTTGCGCATCAGCAGGGTTGGCTGATCATTTCTTTAGATGGTATTTTTTTGTCTTCGGGTTGAAGACATAGTCGTTCGCGCCTGCGAATTTGCCACCTCCAAAATTTACTGAAATGATGTCCTTGCCTCCCTCCACCCATTTTTCCACGTTCATATAAATGGGCGTCGTCGACATACCGGCGTTGCAGTCCTCATCGTCGAACCCGATCTCCTGAACGACTTTCTTTTTCTTCTTGTTGATGATTTGCAGTTTGGTCATGCAGATGCCGGCATCGGATGTTGTGTAGATCCCGGCAAACCGGTCGGCGGCGGTCTCGGCCCAGAACGGAATCTCGAGTGTTCCGACGATCTTCCCCTCGCCCGTCTCGTCGAGGCTCGCTACTTTCTTCAGCGTGACGGGAAATTTATCCGCGCCCTTGCTCCAGGTCCCTGTCGCGCCGCTCTCGCTGAGATCGAGAGACAACGGACATCCGGTGGTATCGACGGGAGTCTTCGACCCCATTACCAGAACGCGTTGAAATTCCTTGTCGTCCGCGATCTCGCACAGCGAGACCCTTGAGCCGTCAGCCTTGCCGTAGATCGCGATCGGGCTTTGCTTGGCGTCGTAGAAATAGCTTCCCTCGACAGTGATGCCGCTGCCGAAGTGAGCATATCTCTGCAGCGAGAGATGGACTGGGTTCGGTCCGATCGAACCTTCGTAGTTCTCCACCTGGTACCAGCCCGCGATGGCTCTTTCGCTGAGCAGCAGCAGGCAGAAAACCGCGGCTACGAACCTTCTTTCCATCCAGATCCCCTCCGTCAAGGTGGATCAGGATAGCTTGCCTGATGTCCGCATTACAGGGGTCGTCATCTGACGGAACGCTACTTCTCAATCCGAGTCGGGAAACGGCCGCAACCTTTTGATTTACCGCTTCAAATTCACCACGATGACACCGCCCAGAGCCAGCGCGCCGCCGAGGATGCCGAGCAGCGTCGGCACTTCGCCCAGCCAGAAGAAGCCGATCAGGGCGGAGGTCGGCGAGACGAGGTAGAGGAAGTTCGAGGCGCGGGCGGCCGGCAGGCGCGACAGCGCGGTCGCCCAGGCGGCGTAGGCGATCAGCGAGGGCACGACGCCGAGATAGATGACGGCGCCGAGGCCGGCGGTGTCGGCGATCGCCGCCTGCCGGAAGGCCTCGGGCAGAAAGGGCGACAGGCAGAGCGCGCCGAGCACCATGTTGGAAGCAGCGATCGTCAGGGGATGGTGGCGGGCAAAGAGCGGCTTCTGGACGATGGTGTTGACGGCCGAGCAGAGCGCGGAGCCCAGCACCAGCAGCGCGCCGGCGTTGAAATGCAGGCCATGTCCGTCGGCGACGGCGATGATGCCGATGCCGGCGAAGGAGATCACCGTGCCGAGCCAGGCCAGGCGCGAGAAGCGTTCGCCGAGCAGCGCCATCGCCATGATGGCGGTAAAGATCGGGCTGACATTGATGATGAAGCCGGCAGCGCCCGCAGAGACGGTCAGTTCGCCGAAATTGAGCATGGCGGTGTAGAGGGCGACGAAGATCGCGCCGCCGAAGCCGAAGCGCCACAACTCGTCGACCCTGGGCAGCGCCGGGCGCTTGACCGCGAGGAAAATCGCTGCCGGCACGGCGGCGATGGCAAAGCGCAGCGCGCCCAGTTCCAGCGGCTGGAAGGCGGCGAGGCCGGCGCGTATCGCCGGGAAGGCGGAAGCCCATCCGACCACCGTCAGCGCCACCGCGATGGCGGCGGCGGTGTCCATGCGCTGTGTCTCATTCAACGTGCCGGTGTAAGCGCTCATTGCCGTTTCCTCGTCCTTCAATGCCATGAAGACAGAAAACGCCATTGCCGGCCGATTGACAAACGACCAATTCGAGGGTCAGCTGTGAACATGGATCACAGCTCGAACCAGATGCTGCCGCTGGAAACCTTGCGCGCCTTCGACGCGGCCGCGCGCACCGGCAGTTTTTCCGCCGCGGCCGAGAGGCTCAACCTCACCCATGGCGCGGTCAGCCGGCAGATCGCCAAGCTGGAGGGCTGGCTGGGGCTAAAAGTGTTCGAGCGCAACGCGCGCGGCGTGACGCTGACCAACGAAGGCAACCGGCTGCATCTGAGGACCACAGAGGCCTTCGCGCTGATCTCGGTCAACTCCGACCGCTGGGTCGAGCCGCGCGGCACCGCCGTGGTGCGATTGGCCTCGATCCCTTCGGTGAGCGGGCTGTGGCTGATGCCGCGCATGGCGGCGCTGGAGAACAGTCCGACCAGGCTGCGCATCGTCCTCGACGTCGACAACCGCCAGGCCGACCTCGCCGACGAAGGCATCGACCTTTCGGTGCGCTGCGGGCGCGGGCGCATTCCAGGCCGCGTCTCGGTGCAGCTTTTCGAAGAGCAGATCTTCCCGATCGCGTCGCCGGAACTGGCTAAGGAGATCGGGCAAGGCGACCCTGCCCGGCTGCTCAAGTTCCCGCTGATCAACGATTCCGACGCCTCCGCCTGGCGCGCCTGGTTCGCGGCGCAGGACATCGACTATCGCCCGCGCCCGCAGGACCGGCGTTTCGAAGACTACAATCTGGTGCTCGACGCGGCGGCGCACGGCCTGGGCGTCGCGCTGGCGCGGCCGCCGCTGGTCGAGGACCAGCTCAAGTCGGGCCGCATCGTCGGTGTCGACGAGCGCGTCGCGCTCAATCCCGTGTCCTACTGGCTCGACCGGCCGGTCGGACGGCCCCGCGCGGCCGCCGCCGATCTCGCCCGGCGCATCGCCGAACAGGCAGGGCTGGTGCCGGAAAAGCTGGAAGCGTTTCTGCAGGACGATAGCTAGCCCGGCCAGTTCCGATCAGCGAAGCAGCAACAGCACGACCGTGGTGGTCGCGGCCGAGACGATGGCCGTCACGATGGATATCGTCCACAGCGACGTCTGGCCGGGTTGGGATCGCGGAGCATGGCCCGCCGGGCGGACAGCCGCGCCACGTGCTTGCGGCGCATTGGCGTTGGCAGCAACCAGCATCGCTGAAGCATTGGCGGGCGAGAAGGAAGACGACGGCGTTGGCGAGACTCCGGCCGTATTGCCGGCGGCCGGCTGCGCCTGGGTGGCCGTCCGCGAAGGCTGGTCGGCTTCAGCCGCCTGCCTGCCTGCCGGAGACCTCGTCAAGGCGCCATCGGCGCCGGGACCCGGCTCCATGACGGCCCGATAGGCGTTCTCGACCTCGGCGGAGGACAAGCGCTGGGACGGTTCAGCGGCCGGCCGCGGCAGCGAGCCGTTCAGCGCCTGCGCGGCGACCTGCGCGGAGGGCACGAAGGACGGCGCCGGCGGCTGGACCAGCGCCTTGACCAGCGCCGCGGTCGCCGGACCGGCCTTGGCCGAGGGCACCGGCTGCGGCGTCAGCGCCTCCTTCAACAGCGACGTCATGCTGGCATTGGTGATGTCCATGGCGCTTCCTGACAACCATTGTGCCAATCGGGCATATTACATGAGCATTGCGCCAAGCTTGACCTTGTCCGCGATTTGTGGCGATTGAACCCGATGAACGTAAGCGCCATTTCATGATGAACCGTTTTGAAGGCCCCGGCGGCAAGGAAGCGCGCATCCGCTATCTCGACGGCGACTTCCAGGTGACGAGCCCCGGCGCGTTCGTGCGCTGCGCGGTGACCGGCGAAAGCATCCCGCTGGACGAGCTCAAATATTGGAGCGTCGCCAGGCAGGAGCCTTATGTGAACGCAACGGCATCATTGCGCCGCGAGATTGAGATGCATCCGGAGCTGCGCAGCCGGCGGTAGTCGCGCCTCACATGCGCATCTTGCGCTGCCGCCAGGCATCCAGCGTCTCATTGATGATGCGTTCAGGCACGTGGTCGAGCTCGAAGACCGCGTCGATCTCGAGCACGTCGAGCTGTTCGAGGAAGCCGCCGGGCGCATCGCCATGGCGCAGCCGCGCGGCGTCTTTGGCGGTTGTGACGAGACGCAGCCCCTCGCGCCTGGCAAGCGCGGCAAGATCGGCAAGCTCGTCCGCGGCATAGAAATGATGGTCCGGGAAGGCGCGCGACAGCGCGACCTCGCCGCCGGCGCCGCGCACCGTGTCGAAGAATTTTTCCGGATGGCCGATACCGGCAAAGGCAAGGAAGCGTCCGCCGGCAAAGCGCGCCGGGTTCGCCGGCTCGACATGCGCCAGGAAGATCGGCCGCCCGGCACGCGCCGCCTGGCGAACCACCGTATCGGCGGCGCTCCCCTCGCCCATCTTCAGCAAGGCGCTGGTGAAGACCAGCTGGTCGACGACCTTGGCCCTGAGCGGCCCGCCGGGAATGACGCGGCCATTGCCGATGCCGAAGCGCGCGTCGACCACGATCAGCGCGTAATCGATATGGACGCGCGCCGACTGGAAGCCGTCGTCCATGATCAGAAAGTCGCAGCCATGCTCTTCCATCAGCAGCCTCGCGCCCGCGGCACGGTTCGCCGTCACCGCCACCGGCGCGTGCTTGGCGAGCAGCAGCGGCTCGTCGCCGACATGCTTGGCGGCGTCGTGATGCGCATCGACGACATGCGGCTTGGCGAAGGAGCCGCCATGGCCGCGCGACAGGAAGCCGGGCGTGAGCTGCATGCGCCTTGCCTGTTTCGCCAGCGCGATGGCGACGGGCGTCTTGCCGCTGCCGCCGACGGTGAGATTGCCGACGCAAAGCACGGGCGCCGCCACCTTCTCGCGCGGCGCGCGGCGCATGCGGCGGCCCGCCACCATCCCGTAGGCCGCCGACGCCGGCGACAGCGCCAGCACCCGCCAGTCCGGCTTTTCCCACCAGAAGGGCGGCGCTTCACTGGTCATGGCGCCGGTTCCGCGCAATTCGATCTTGCGCATGATCCTCTCCAAAAACCGGTTCCGATTTCTGGGCTCATGCGCTAGCGCCCGTTGGCGCCTTTCAGGCGCGCCTTGACGACCAGCGGCTGGATGTAGGGCTCGAGCGATTTCAGCGTGCGCTGAAGCGCGCCGCGCATCTCGTCGACGGTCGCGGCCCCCGCCGCCATCATCTCGTGGCGCGCCGCCTCGTTGGTCAGCAGGAAATTGACGGCGCCGGCCAGCATGTCGCGATCGCGCACCAGCTTGGCGCCGCCGCGGTCGAGCAGGCGCTGATAGGCTTCGCGGAAATTCTGCACGTTGCGGCCGGCAAGCACCGCCGTGTCGAGCATCGCCGGCTCCAGCGGGTTCTGGCCGCCTTCGGAGGTCAGCGAGCGGCCGACGAAGGCGATCTCGGTCAGCCTGAGATACAGGCCCATCTCGCCGATCGTGTCGCCGAGCAGGATATCGGTGTCGGGCGTAATGCGATCGCCCCTGCTGCGGCGCGCGACCGTCAGCCCCATGCCGGAAATCTGCGCGGCAAGCGCGTCGGCGCGATCGGGATGGCGCGGCACGACGATGGTCAATAGGCCGTGGTGGCGCCTGTGCAAGGTCGCATGAACTTCCGCGGCAACCACTTCCTCGCCGTCATGGGTCGAGATCGCCGCCCAGGTCGGGCGCTCGCCGATCTGGCGCTGCAGCGTCGCCAGCACCCGCTCGTCGACGGGAGGCGGGTTGGTGTCCACCTTGAGGTTGCCGGAGACGGTGACCGGCCTGGCACCGAGCGCGCGGAAACGCTCGCCGTCGACATCCGACTGGGCAACGACATGGGCAAGATTCTCGAACAGCGCCTCGGCGACGCTGGCGCGCTTCTTCCACGAGCGGAAGGAACGGTCCGACAACCGCCCGTTGACCAGGACCTGCGGCACGTTGCGGGCGCCGAGCTCCAGAATGGTCATCGGCCAGATCTCCGATTCGGCGATGATGGCCAGTTCCGGCCGCCAGTGGTCGAGGAAGCGACTGACCGCGGGCTTGAGGTCGAGCGGCACATATTGGTGGATGATGCGGTTGCCAAGCCGCTCGTCGGCAACCTTCGCCGAAGTCACGGTGCCGGTCGTCAGCACGACATTGACGCCGTAGTCGAGGATGCATTCGACCAGCGGCACGACGGCGATCGTCTCGCCGACGCTCGCGGCGTGGATCCAGATCACCGGACCTTCCGGGCGCGGCCGGCCGGCGACGCCGTAACGCTCGCGGCGGCGAACGCGGTCTTCCTTGCCGCGCGAGGCGCGCCAGGCGACATAGGGTCCGATCAGGGGATAGGCGGCGGCCCCCGCATAGCGGTAGGCCCGCAGGGCCGCGCGCGCCCAGCGCTCGCTCATTTGCCGCCGTCCACGAGGCGATAGGCCTCGGCTGTAGCCGCATTGAGCGAGGCGGTGACCTCCTGGCGCTTGCGCTCCATCTCGGCGTCGTCGGCGTCGGCCGGCACGAAGACCGGCGTTCCGACGACGACCGCGGAGCGGCCGAACGGCAGGTTGACGGTCGTCTTGTCCCAGCTCTTTTCCAGCACCTTGCGACGGCTGGTGGCGATTGCCGAAGGCAGAATCGGCCGGCCGGAAAGCCTGGCCAGGAGCACGATGCCTAGGCCGGCGTCGCGCGGCGTGCCGTGCGGAATGTCGGCGATCATGGCGACATTCTTGCCGGCGACGAGCGCTTTCTTGAGCGCGATCAAGGCCTTGGCGCCGCCTTTGTCGAGATGCCTCGAACTGTCTCGTCCGCCCGAGCCGCGCACCGCCTCGATGCCGAACTTCTCGATCATCAGCGCGTTGAGCTCGGCATCGGCGCTGCGCGAGACCATGGCGACCAGCGGACGGCCCTTGGGATAATAGGCCGGCGTCAGGAGGTGCTGGCCGTGCCAGAGCGCGATGATGCCGGGTTCCAGATGCGCGTGGGCGCCGCCGGCGACCTGGGTCGAGCCTTTGACCAGCGGGCTGGTGATTCGGATGAGGCGAACGAACCAGGCGAACAGGCCGGCGATGAAATTCTTGACGAATCGCGACTGGGCGAGCGGCTCGCGGATGCGGCGCCACAGTGTGCGCGTCCCGCCTCGCCCGGCGGCGCGCCCCGTCGCCCCTTTCACCGCTTCATGCTCCATCGATGTCAACCGGCTGCCTTTGTTTCCGGGTCGAGCAACCGGTGCAGGTGAACGACGAAATAGCGCATATGCGCATTATCGACACTGGCCTGCGCCTTTGCCTTCCAGGCGGCGTGCGCCGTTTGATAGTCGGGGTAGATGCCGACGATGTCGAGCGCGTCCAGGTCGCGGAACTCGGTTCCACCCAGCTTTTTCAGCTCGCCGCCGAACACCAGGTGCAAAAGCTGTTTCTTTCCGTCTTCCGCGGCCATGCCGATCCTTCGCAGATTCATGAGTTTTGTGACAGGTCTAGACCAAACCGGCCGTTTTTGGAACTGCGGACGGCCTCACGCTTCGTCAGCTCCGGCGATGACGCCGGCAAGGACGTCCAGCAGCTCGCCGCTGCCGGCGGCGAGCGCGCCGTGGTTGATCACCTCGCCGGCATAGCGCGGCGGCTGTCCTGTGCGGTCGAGCAAGGCGCCGCCGGCCTCGGTGAGGATCAGATCGGCGGCCGCGATGTCCCAGTCATGCGCGCTCGGCTTGACGAAAGTCGCGTCGATCTTGCCATTGGCGATCATCGCCAGCCGATAAGCGAGCGAAGGGATATAGGGCATGCGCCGCAGCCTCCCTTGCCAGGCCTCCGGCATATGGTCGACGAGCGGCTTCGGCCCGCCGATCTCGACGATGTCACCGAGCGGGCGCACACGGATGCGCGTGCCGTTGAGAAAAGCGCCCTCGCCCGGCAGCGCCCAATAGGTCTCATGCCTTGCCGGGCATTCGAGGACGCCGGCCAGCGACTGGCCGTCCTCGACCACGGCGACGCTGACGCACCAGGAATGCAGTCCGTCCAGAAAACCCCTCGTTCCGTCGATTGGATCGACGACGAAGGTGCGGCGGGCCGAAAGCCTGGCATGATCGTCGGCGGTCTCCTCCGACAGCCAGCCGTAATCCGGCCGCGCCGTAAGCAAGGTCTCGCGCAGATAGGCGTCCGCCGCATGGTCGGCCTCGCTGACTGGCGAGGTGCCGCCCTTCATCCACACCTGCGGGTTGTTGCCGAAATAGCGCATGGCGATAGTGCCGGCCTCGCGGGCGGCGTCACGCAGCAGAGCGAGGTCCTCGCGCGCCCCGGCCGAGATCACCATGTCAGGCGCCGGCAAGGGTCATCCCCTCGATCAGCAGCGTGGGCGCCGCGGTGCCGAAATTGCGGTCGAGGTCGCTTGCCGGCACCATGTTGAGGAACATGGTCTTCAGGTTGGAGGCGATCGTCACCTCGGCCACGGGATAGGCGAGCGCGCCGTTCTCGATCCAGAAACCGGAAGCGCCACGGCTGTATTCGCCGGTCACCATGTCGACCCCCTGGCCGAAGACCTCGGTGACGTAGAAGCCCCGCTTCAGCGAGGCAATCAGCTCCTCCGGCGCGCGCTCGCCGGGCTCGATGGCGAGATTGGTCGATGACGGCGAAACCGAAGAGCCGCTGCGCGAGCCGCGGCCGTTGGTGACGAGGCCAAGCTCGCGCGCGGCCGAGGTCGACAGGAACCAGTGGTTGAGCACCCCCTTGTCGACCATCAAAAGCTTCCCGCCCTCGACGCCTTCGCCATCGAAGGGACGGGAGGCCTGGCCGCGACGCCGCAACGGCTCGTCGGTGACGGTGATCGCGCTTGAAGCCACCCGCTTGCCCATCATGTCGCGCAGGAAGCTGGTCTTGCGCGCCACGGCGGCGCCGTTGATGGCGCCGGCTAGGTGGCCGGCAATGCCGCGCGCGACGCGCGGGTCGAACACGACATCGACCGGGCCGGTCGCCGCCTTGCGGGCGCCAAGCCGGCGCACGGCGCGCTCGCCCGCCTTGCGGCCGATGTCCTCCGGCGCGTCGAGGTCGGCGAAATGCTGGCGGGACGAGAATTCATAGTCGCGCTCCATCGCCGTGCCCTCGCCGGCAATGACGCTGGTCGAGCGCGAGAAGCGCGAGGCGACATACTGGCCGAGGAAGCCATGTGAGGTGGCGAGCACCAGGCCGCCGAGCCCGGCGCTGGCGCTGCTGCCGGAAGAATTGGAGACGCCCTTGACGGCAAGGGCGGCCGCTTCCGCCGCGAGCGCAGCTTCCTTGAGCTGATCGGCCGAAACCTCGGTCGGGTCGAAGAGATCGAGATCGCGCGGATTGCGGGCGAGCAGCGCCGGATCGGCGAGCCCCTGGAAGGGATCTTCTGGCGAAACTCTCGCCATCGCGACGGCGCGCTCGGCGAGCGCCTTCGGATCGGAAGCGGCGGTGGCCGAGACGCTCGCCACGCGCTGACCGACGAAGACGCGCAGCGAGACATCCTCGCTCTCCGACGATTCGGTGCCCTCGACCTTGCCCAGCCGCACCGACACGCCGGCCGAACGGCCGCGCACCGCGACCGCGTCGGCGGCGTCCGCACCGGCGCGCTTGGCCGCCTCGACAAGTGCCGCGACACGGTCGGTCAGTTTCGCTGCGTCGAGCGTGTCGGTCATGCACTCAGTCCTGTTTGTTCGAGCTGTCCGGGAAGGCAGACGCTGCCGCACCCTCGCTGGATGCTGACGCACCATTTATGGATGCTGACGCACCATCTATTGTTCCACTGCCGCTTGTGCAATGGGCGAAGGGCAATCAGGATGCCGCGACCAAATCGCCCAAAAGCGGCCGGAACGGCTGCCTGCGGCACCTTGCCTGTCCGGAGCTTGCCCATGACGCCCTTCCACCTCGCCTTCCCGGTCCGTGATCTCGATGAAACCCGCGTTTTCTATGGCGAGGTGCTGGGCTGCGCCATCGGCCGCTCATCCGCCACCTGGGTCGATTTCGACCTCTTTGGCCACCAGATGTCGGCGCATTTGCGGCCGCAGGCGGTCGAGGCAGCGTGTGACGGCAAGGTCGATGGCGTCGCCGTGCCGATCCCGCATTTCGGCGCGGTGCTTTTGATGGACGAGTGGGAGCGGCTCGCCGCGCGGCTGGAAGCCCGCTCCGATATAGACTGGCTGGAGCGGCCGATGGTGCGCTTCAAGGGCGAGCCCGGCGAACAGGCGACGCTGTTCATCCGCGACCCTTCGGGCAATGCGCTCGAGTTCAAGGGTTTCCGCTCGCTGGAGCAGGTGTTCGCGCATTGAACAGAGAAGGCCCGAGCCCTCGGATACGGGATGAAACGAGCCGCAAAGCCCATGCATCATCGCCACAAGCGGTCGCCGGAACGATCGAGGCCGCAGGCGGCTCTTTACGGTTCAAAGGCTCTGCTCTTGCTCGCCAATATCTTGTCGGGAGGGCAGCGAATTGCAGACCAGCACGATCTTGCCCTTAACGCCTCCCCGACCGAGCAATTCCTGGGCGCGACGGGCCTCGGTCAACGGCATCCGCATGGCCACCATCGGCTTGATCTTCCCGTCGCGAAGCAGCCCGAGCAAGGCGCCGAGATCTTCGCGGAACCAAGCGGGCCTCCATCGTTTCAAATATTGTATGCTGTAGGGGAGTATGCGTCGTCGGCCGGGTGAGACGAAAGCGCGGACCGCATACCATGCGGGTCGCAATATCCCGCGAAGACGATATCGCAAGCCCCCAGTCAGTTGGCCCTTCTGCAGAAATGAAGTGAAGCCATAGGCTATGACGCGACCACCAGGCCTCAGAGCCCGAAACGAACGCCAGACATTGGCTTCGCCGACCCCGTCGAAGACGACATCCACGCCATCGTTTGTCAGGCGATGGATCTCCTTGACGAAGTCGGCCCGCTCGTAGTCGATCGGCGTGGCCCCGAGATCGGACACGATCTGATGAGCAGCAAGAGACGCAGTCCCATACATCTCCAGACCTGTCAGGCGGCCAAGTTGCAGCAGGGCCGTGCCGACTCCGCCGGCCGCGCCATGAATGAGGACCCGTTGACCCGGTGAGGCGTGCCCAAGGCGATGCATCATCTGATAGGCCGTAACGTAGTTCAGCACGAGGCTGACCGCCTCGGCGGGATCCACACCAGTGGGAACCGGAGTGAGTTCATCTTCCGGCAGGCAGATGAACTGGGCGTAGCCACCGTGAATGGGGAGCGCCGCAACCATTTTGCCAACCATCGCATGGGACGCTCCCTCTCCGGCCTCGTCCACGATGCCTACGATGTCCCATCCCGGCGTGAATGGCAGGGTCGTCTTTTCCGGATGAATCCCCTCCCGCATCAATAGTTCTGCGAAAGAGACGCCGGCGACGATTGTTTGCACCCGCAGCTCACCCGAGGCCGGATGGGGCGCATCTTCCTCCACGATTTCCAGAACTTCAGGTCCGCCATGGTGGCGAACGACGACGCGCAGAGACTTCATGGCAGGCTCGGTCCGGATCGGACTCCCCCGCTGAGACAAACTCAAACGGAAGGGTAGCGCGGGCCGGCACGAAGCGACTTGCTCCAGATCAAACCCGCCGAAATCAGTTGCGACCCATAGCTGCTTGTCTGCCCAGAATGACAGCGGAACGCAGCCTCGACAGCGGGCGCCCATGGGCGCCAAACGTCTGGCCGATCAACCCAGTCTGCAACGCGTCATGGCGTTGCCACCGGCGCCCAGATCACATCCTCGATCTTCTGCGCTCCCGTCGCCAGCATCACCAGCCGGTCGAAGCCGAGCGCCGAGCCGCTGGCCGGCGGCATAATGGCAAGGGCGGCGAGGAAATCCTCGTCCAGCGGATAGCGCTCGCCATAGATGCGCTCCTTCTCGTCCATCTCGGCGATGAAGCGGCGGCGCTGTTCGGCCGGATCGGTAAGCTCGCCGAAGGCGTTGGCGAGCTCGACGCCGCAGCAATAGAGCTCGAAACGCTCGGCAACGCGCGGGTCCTCCGCACTGGGCCTGGCCAGGGCGGCCTCCGACACCGGGTAGCCGTAGAGGATGGTCGCGCGCCCCTGCCCCAGCGCCGGCTCAACCTTTTCCACCATCACCCGGCTGAACAGGTCGGCCCAGTTGTCGTCGGGCGCGGTGCGCAGGCCGGCACGGACCAGCGCCTCGTAAAGGGCGTCACGATCGGTGCTGCCGTCGGCGGCGACGGTCGCCAGAAGATCGATGCCGGCATACGCCAGGAAGGCTTCGGCGACGCTCAGCCGCTCCGGCTCGGCGAACGGGTCGGCCTCGCGGCCACGAAAGCGGAAGCTCTTCGTGCCGGCCTTTTCCGCGGCGAGCGCCAGGAATTCCGCGCAGTCGGCCATCAGGCTCCGGTAGGTTTCGGCGACGCGGTACCATTCGAGCATGGTGAATTCGGGATGGTGCAGCGGCCCGCGCTCGCGGTTCCGGTAGACCGCGCCCAGACTGAAGATGCGCTTCTCGCCGGCGGCAAGCAGCTTCTTGCAGGCGAATTCCGGCGAGGTGTGGAGATAGAGCGGCCGGCGCGAGGCGTCGGGACCGATCGCCTCGGTCGCGAAAGCGGCAAGATGCGCTTCGTTGCCAGGCGAAACCTGCAGCGCGGCCGTCGTCACCTCGACGAAGTCACGTGTCGAGAACCAGCCGCGCAAGGCTGCGGCGATGGCATTGCGCGCCATCAACCGTGGCCGGCGGTCGGCATGAATATGCGGCGTCCACCAGGGCGAGGCGCCGGTCATGCGCGGGAAATTCGCCGAGAAGGCTGGCGGTTCGGCGCAAGATGCGCTAGGGCGCACGCGAAGGCCGCCGTCGCCGCTTCGCGGCAATTGATGCTTGCAGGCCGAAAAACTCGAATGGGATCGAATACCGTGGTCAAGGTCATCGCCAGTTCCTTACGCAAAGGCAACGTCGTCGATAAGGACGGCAAGCTCTATGTCATCCTCTTTGCCGAAAACATCCACCCTGGCAAGGGCACGCCGGTGACACAGCTCGACATGCGCCGCATCGGCGACGGGGTGAAGGTTTCGGAGCGCTACCGCACGACCGAGATGGTCGAGCGCGCCTATGTCGAGGAGCGCGAGCACACCTTCCTCTATTCCGATGGCGAAGGCTTTCATTTCATGAACCCGGAAAGCTACGACCAGGTCGTGGCTACGGAAAGCGTGGTCGGCGACATGGCTCCCTACCTGCAGGAAGGCATGGCGGTGCAACTGGCGCAGTTCAACGGCGTGCCGATCTCGCTGGTGCTGCCGCAACGCGCCACTTTCGAGGTCGTGGAGACCGAGCCGGTCACCAAGGGCCAGACCGCGTCCTCGTCCTACAAGCCGGCCGTGCTTTCCAACGGCGTGCGCACCGCCGTGCCGCCGCATATCAGCGCCGGCACGCGCGTGGTGGTGATGACCGCAGACGGCTCCTACGTCGAGCGCGCCAAGGATTGAGAACCCGTTCCGAGGTTCGCAGTAGCCCTATCAGGCGAATCCACTGTTAGCGCGATTTGTCCGCTGACCGGCTGTCGGGGTCTGATCCGATTGGGTCTTATGTGCGCCAGATGGAGGCCGGTTCCGGCCTCCGCGTTGCGCAAGCGGTCATCTGAATCCGCCTTATCTCATCGACATCAGGTCCGTCATAAGGCCGACCCCGACCCTGATTACGACCGTAGGTCTGGGGACCTCCTGACAGCCTATGTCCTTCAGCTGATCGGGCGTCATGTCCCTTATCGCCCTGCGTCCTGCAATGCTCCGCCGCCAGGCCGTGAAGGCAGATACCGCTGTCGTCACGCTTTTCGACGCTGCCCCAAGCGGCCAAGGATTCGATGCGTGGGTCTTCGCGTGAGTTTCCGTGTGAGCCATTTTTGCTCTCCCGATCCAGGTTACCGCCGAAGTTTGCCACTAGGGTGATTTGCGGTTGTTCGGACTGGCGTGAACTGTCGAGGAAAGGCCGCTGGACCGCCGTTAAATCCGCGTTAAATCGACCGGCGAAGATGCTATTGTGCCGGTGCGAGCGAAATTCGGAGGGGCCCGGTGCGTATCCGGTTGCTTGGCGGCCTCGAAGTGACTTCCGCAGACGGCCAGCCCGTCCGCTTCACAACGCGCAAGTCGGCGCTCCTTTTTGCCGCCCTGGTCCTGGCGGGTCGCCGCGGCCACTCTCGCGAACGGCTTTGCGAAGGGTTTTGGCCGGGACGAGGCGATGCCCAGTCGCGCAACAGCCTGCGCCAGGCACTGGCCGACATCAGGCGATGGTTCCCTGCCGCCGGCAACGCGGCCATCTCCATCGACGGGGATCAGGAAACGGTCGCGCTGACGGCCGACCCGGATGAAGCCGATGTCTGGCTCTTCGAGCGCAAGCTGGCCGAAGGCGGGACGGCGGACCTTGGCTTAGCCGCCGACCTCTACCGCGGCGATGTGCTTGCCGGCGAAGCCATTCCCGACGGTCTCGATGAATGGTTCAGCCCGTATCAGGTGAGATACCGGCAGAAGGCACAGCAGCTGGTGGAACGCCTGAGCCTCGCATCGCCCGAATCCGGATCCGCGGCTGAAGCAGCTTGCGAAGGACTGGCGGAAAGGCTGCTTGCCTCGGATTCGACCGCGGAGCCGGCGCATCGGGCACTCATGCGTATCCACGCTGCGAGGGGCCACGAAAACGCGGCCTTGCGTCAGTTCGAGACCTGCCGCGCGCTGGTGAAGAAGCATCTGGGCGTGGAACCCGAGGCACAGACGCAGTCATTGGCGGCGTCGCTGCAAACGCGGGGCGGAGAGCGCCAAGTCGCGTCGGCGCACGGCACCATCCAGCCTGTCGCCACGCCGGCGAGACCGAATGACCAGCCGTCGGTGGCAGTGATGCCTTTCGACAATCTCGGCGGGGCTGATGATGAGTATTTTGCCGACGGCGTCGTCGAGGAGATCACCGCCGCGCTTTCGCGCATCCGCAACTTCTTCGTCATCGCGCGCCAGTCCGCTTTCACCTATAAGGGGCGCTTCGCCGACGTGCGTGAGGTCGGCCGGGAGCTCGGCGTCAACTACGTGGTCGAGGGCACCGTTCGGCGGGGCGGCGACCGCCTGCGCATTTCCGTGCAGCTGGTCGATGCCGACACGCGGACACAATTGTGGTCCGAACGTTACGAGGGCGCGACCGAGGACGTATTCGACTTCCAGGATAGGATCGCGGCGCAGGTGGCCGGCGCCATCCATCCGGCCATCCGCGGCGCCGAGATCGAGCTGGCCAGGCGCAAGCCGCCGACCAGCCTGCGGGCCTATGATTTTGTCATGCGTGCCTATCCGAACATCTGGGGCCGCCGCAAGGACACCAACGATCAGGCGATCGAGCTGCTCAAGAAAGCGATTGCCGTCGATCCGGCATATGGCCGCGCGCATGCGCTCCTGGCTTGGTGCCACGCCTCGAACGCCGTATTTCTGTGGGCAGAGCAGCCGGAAAGCGAGCTGGAAAAGGCGATCGCGGCGGTCGAGGCAGCCGGCTCGATCGGGGATGATCCAACCGCGTTGACCGCCGCCGGCGCGGCATTGAGCATGGGCGGTGACCAGGAGCGCGCCGCTGCCTTCATCGAAAAGGCGCTCGCGCTTGATCCGAACAATGCGTGGGCATGGGCACGCCGCGGCTGGATCGCGATCTACAGGGGCGAAGCCGCCCGCGCCTCGGAATGGTTCCAGCGAGCGATGGCGCTGAGCCCAATGGATCCGTTCGCGTTCGCCGTGAGACTGGGAATGGGCTACGCCTTGGCCAAGACGGGCTCCCTTTCCCAGGCCGTCGCGATCGCCCGTGAGGTCATCGCCGCCCACCCCGACATCGTCACGTCCTATCGATACCTCGCCGCCTGGTCGGCAATGAGCGGCGATCTGGAGACCGCCCGCTGGGCCGCGCAAAAGCTCATGTCCGCCCAGCCGAGTTTCACGATCGAGCGATTCCGGTCGCTGCCTCTCTTCCGCAACACCCCGGAATGGGCAGACCAGGTGGTCGAAGGCTTGAAGCTGGCGGGATTGCCCGAACGGTGACTATCCGTTTGGCGGCACTATCAGGCGGCCATCTCCACCGGCAAGCCGGCGGCCTTCCATTCCGGCATGCCGTCCTCGAGGCGGCGCGCGGAATGGCCAAGGGAGCGCAGCGCGGCCACCGCTTCGAAGGACATCACGCACCACGGACCGCGGCAGTATGCGACGACTTCCCGGCCGGCATCGGCACCGCGAGACCAGACCTCGATCTTGCCGAGCGGGACATTGATCGCGCCGGGCAGATGGCCGAGCGCGAACTCGTCCGGCGGGCGGACGTCGATCAGCGTCACCAGCCCGTCGCGCATCAGCGCCTGGAGCTCGTCGCGGCCAACCGGCCGCATGTCGTCGCGCGCGTCGAAATAGCCACGCACGATGCGATCGACTTCGGCGAGCCGCCGCTCAGCGACTGCGCGCACCGCAGCGAAGGCGGAAAGCACGCTCTCGTCCGCAAGCGCGTAGCGGATGAACTTGCCGTCGCGTTCGGCTGAGACGATGCCGGCGCGGCGAAGCGCCTGCAGATGCTGGGAGACGTTGGCTATTGGCTGGCCGAGCTTTGCGGCAAGCGCTTCGACGCTGCGCGCGCCTTGCGCCAGATGCTCGATCATCTCCAGGCGCAACGGATGGCCGAGCGCCTTGGCGACGATCGCGAACTGCTTGTAAAGCGCCTGCTTCGGATTGCGGATTGACATCGTCCCTTCAGCGACGCATCGTCATTCAATGAAATGATTGAATGATAGTTTCGACGCGCTGTCAAGCCGGGCGGCTCACCCGGTGCAGCCGCCGGTGCGGAGGAAAAGCGATGATTCTCAGGCAGTTCCTGCATACCGACCCGGTCGCCGCCTCCTATCTATTCGGCTGCGGCGGCAAGGCTTGCGCGGCCGTCGTCGATCCGGTCGGCGACATTGCGCCCTATGTCGAGGCGGCGCGCGCAACCGGCATGCGCATCCTCTATGTCGTCGACACCCATATCCATGCCGACCATATCTCGGCAGGGCGGGCGCTCGCCGAGGCGACCGGCGCCGAATACGTGCTGTTCGAGGGCGCCGAGACCGACTTCCCATTCCGACGGGTGAAGGACGGCGAGGTGCTGGAGCTCGGCAACGTGACGGCAACCGTCATGCATACGCCCGGCCACACTCCGGAGCATCTGAGCCTTTTGGTCACCGACCGCACGCGGTCGAGCGAACCCTGGTTCGTGCTGACCGGACACACGCTGATGGTCGGCGATCTCGGCCGCACCGAACTCGCCTCGAGCGCCGAGGACGGCGCCCGCGCGCTCTATGGCAGCGTGCGCCGCCTCAAGGAGTTGCCCGACCATATCGAGGTGCTGCCGGGGGCCTATTCTGGCTCGGTCTGCGGCCGCTCGCTCAGCGGCAAGCCGACATCGACGATCGGCTTCGAGCGGCGCTTCAACAAGGCGTTCCGCATCGAGGACGAGCGTCAGTTCGTCGCCGTCATGACCGCCGACATCCCTCCCCCGCCGCCCGATGCGGCCCGCACACGGGCCGCGAACGCCGGGGCTCGGTCTTGAGCGCAGCCGCGTCGGCCGTTGCGCTCGGCCTCAAGGCCAACTGGAAGCAGTTTTCGCTGCTGGTGCTGATCAACGCCTTCGTCGGCGGCATGGTCGGCATCGAGCGGACCGTCGTGCCGCTGATCGGCGCCGAGGAGTTCGGTGTCGCTTCCACGACGCTCGTCGTCTCTTTCATCGTCAGCTTCGGCGTGGTCAAGGCCTGCGCCAACCTCGTCTCCGGCCAGCTCGCAGACATTTGGGGCCGCAAGCGCGTGCTCATCCTCGGCTGGCTGTTTGGCCTGCCGGTGCCCTTCATCATCATCTGGGCACCGAGCTGGGGCTGGATCGTCGCCGCCAACGCGCTGCTCGGCATCAACCAGGGGCTCGCCTGGTCGATGACCGTGATCATGAAGGTCGACCTCGTCGGGCCGAAATCGCGCGGCCTCGCGGTCGGCCTCAACGAGTTCGCCGGCTATCTCGCGGTAGGCGTCACCGCCTTCCTCACCGGCTATCTGGCGAGCCGTTACGGGCTGCGCCCGGTGCCTATCTATCTCGGCGTCGGCTATGCGGTCCTCGGCGCTGCCCTGTCGATCCTGCTCGTGCGCGACACGCGCGAGCACGTGCGGCTGGAGCTGGCCAACCATCCGAAAACAGCGTCGCCGCTCGGTTTTCGCGAAATCTTCATGCTGACCTCGCTCAGCGACCGCAACCTGTTCGCTGCCTCGCAAGCCGGCCTGGTGAACAATCTGAACGACGGCATGAGCTGGGGGCTTTTTCCGCTCTTCTTCGCCGCCAACGGGCTCGGCGTCGAGCGCATCGGCATCCTCAAGGCGGTCTACCCGGCGGTCTGGGGCATATTGCAGGTCGCGACCGGCCCGTTGAGCGATCGGTGGGGCCGCAAGGGCCTGATCGTCGCCGGCATGTGGGTGCAGGCGGCGGGGCTTCTCACCACCGCCATTACGCGCGATTTCGGCTGGTGGCTGCTGGCGAGCCTGCTTCTCGGCCTCGGCACGGCGATGGTCTATCCGAGCCTGATCGCGGCGGTTTCGGACGCATCGCACCCCTCCTGGCGGGCCCGCTCGCTCAGCGTCTACCGCTTCTGGCGCGACCTCGGTTACGCGATCGGGGCACTGTCGGCGGGGCTGATCGCTGACTTCTTCGGCTTCTCCGCCGCGATCACGGCAATCGCGGCGCTCACCTTCCTGTCGGGCGTGATCGTGGCGGTGGCGATGCGGGAGACCGGTCCGCCGGTCCCGGTACGGCACGGGAGCTAGGAGGGTCGCGTTTACGATATCCGAAGCTTCGTGCTGCTAGAGATGCGCCTGTCCGATACTATGGCGCCGGGTGCCGTTCTCGGGGGCGTTCATGAACAACTCGACACGCATGCCGTGGGTGGACACGGCAAAGGGTCTTTCGATCATCCTGGTGGTGATGATGTACTCGGCCTACAACACCGGTGAATACACCGGCGGCGTCGGCTTCCTGCACTATGTCATCGGCTTCGCGACGCCGTTCCGCATGCCGGAATTCTTTCTCATCTCCGGGCTGTTCCTGTCGCAGGTGATCGACCGGCCGTGGCAGCGCTATATCGACCGGCGCGTCATCCACTATCTCTATTTCTACGTGCTGTGGGCGGTCATCTCGATCGGGCTGAAGATCGGCATCTTCAGCCGCGATCCGGCCGGCATGCTGCACGACCTCGCCATGGCCGTCGTCCAGCCCTATGGCGTGCTGTGGTTCATCTACATGCTGGCGGTGTTCGGCCTCGTCGCACGTGTCTTGCGCGAGCTCAGCGTGCCGCACTGGATCATCATCCCGGCTGCCGCGGCGCTGCAGATGTGGGCACCGCATTCGGAGAGCTACGCGCTCACCCAATTCGCCGCATATTTCGTGTTCTTCTATCTCGGCTTCGTCATGGCGCCGCTGGTGTTCCGCCTCGTCGCGTGGACACAAGACCGTCCGGCGATCGCCGTTGCCGGTCTGGCCGTCTGGGCGGTCCTCAACGGCCTGCTCGTCTATTCGCCGGGCTATGCTGTGGAGCCGGTCGGCATGCAGATGGGCCTGGCGGCGTGGCCGCCGCTGCATCTTACGCTCGCCGTCGCCGGCGCGGTGGCGCTCTGCGTCGCCGGCGGCTTCCTGTCGAAATTCGCCGCGATGGAATGGCTGCGGTGGCTGGGCGAGCATTCGCTGGTCGTTTATGTCGCCTTCACCATCCCGATGTCGATCTTCCGCGGTGCAGCACTTGCCAGCGGCCTTCTGACCGACACCGGCACGCTGAGCCTGGCCGTGCTGCTTGTCTCGGTCATCAGCCCGGTCATCGTCTATTTCATCGTCAAGCGTACCGGCTTCGGAAACTTCCTGTTCGAGCGGCCGGCCTGGGCGCATATCGATACGCCGAATTCCGTCCAGGTATCCAGCAAGGGCGTTGCACGACCGGCGCGCGAGGCGGCCTGATCCAGAAGCGCGCCTAGCTCGCGATCATCATCGCCTGTAGCTGCTTCCGGTCCTCTTGGGACCATTGGCCAGGGTCTTCACCATGCGCGGACCTGGCGTGAAGCTCGACATGCTTCATCACCTCTTCCGCGTTCTCTGCCGTGAAGCTTCCAGGACAGGCTTCCATTCCCGGATAGTCCTTGCACCGATACGTATACGCCATCGCTGCCTCCATTTTAGTAACAACTAATGGAGCGACCAGGCGCGACCTTTGTCAATGGAATGGTGTTGGAGCCCGCTGTGCGCCGACCAAATTCTGCAACCCAAGACCCGATGACCATGAACGGGCGTCGCCTCATCCATGCACGGACCTTGTCACCCGTGGGATCGGCGAGTACGCACAACTCACCGGGACATGTGGTCGTTCGTTTCTCTGAGTCAAAGATCGGCGGCGGGCCGCTCGGGTAGGCCGGCTTTGTGTAGATTGCTCCGGAAGTGCTCGAGGTAAGCAGCATCACCATATGGCGCCAGCTTCGGACCGGTCCATTTTTCCACCGTTGCGCCGGCATCGAGTTCGAGAACGCGTTTCACGGATTTCCGAGCTTGCTGGTGGTAGCCGGCAGCAGCGAAGCTGGCCGCCTGATAGACACGCATGATGGCGCTATCCAGCGAACGAAGGCTGGCAAAGGTGGCGATAGCCTTGTCGTAGTGGCGGGTATCGAAATAGATCTGGCCCAGTTGCGAGGTGTACCATTCATAGTGGTACGGGTTGAGACGCATTGCCTTCTGTGCGTGCTCGATGCCCTGTTCCCCCGCTGCCCACATATGACAGACAAAGTCCATAGTCCGTCGTCACCTCGGCATCGTTGGGATTGCATTCGAGAGCCTTCCGGAAAGCCTCAAGCGCCACGCCATGATTTGCCGTGTACAAATGATAGCTGGCGAAGGCCCAATGGGACCAGGAATCGCCATCGTCGCAGGCAATTGCTTTGACAGCCCATTGTCGGGCCAATTCCATCGAGACGTCGTAATCATCGGCCCAGCCGAAACAGGCGTCGACCAGATGACTCAGCGCCATTTTGCTATAGGCCTTGGCAAGTGTGGGATCACATTCAATTGCCTTGGCCAGATACTCCCTGGCAAGGCTCTCTCCCTCCTTGTTGAAACGACAGGCATCAATGGCACGCTAGAGATGGTCCAGGGCGACAAAACTCTCGAGTCCGGCAGACTTGGTTCGGGCACGCCACGCCTTGCCGAGCCTGCCGCCATAACCGGACGCAAGCGTGCCGACGATGGTCCCGGTGATCTCGTCCTGGACGTCGAAGATATCGGTCAATTGCCGGTCATAGGTCTCGGTCCAAAGCTGCCGGTTGTCCGTTCCGTCGACAAGTTGGACAGAGACGCGAATGCGATCACCAGCTTTCTGAACACCTCCCTCTATGATGTAGCGAACTGAAAGTTCACGCGCGGCTTCAGCCGAGGTCACCGTCCGGTTCCGATAGGCCAGGGTCGAAAACCTGTCGATGACGAACAACTCGTGAAAGCGCCCAAGGTTGGCGACGATGTTGAGCGCCAATCCTTCGCAGAAAATGTCCTGCGCCGCATCGCCGCTCAAATTGGCGAAGGGAAGGACAGCGATTGACGGCTTGGACGGCGCAATGGCCGCTGCCGTCGCCACGAAGGGCCTGGGACCGGCATATTTGTAACCGCGACCATGGACTGTTGTGATCATCTCGGCGGAAAGCACCTTTCGGAGCGCCGAAATGTGGACCTGCAGCGTATTCTCCTCTACGGCCAGGCCGGGCCACACCGCATCGAAAAGGTCGGTCTTGCTGATCACCTCATCTGGCCGGTCGAGCAACATGGCAAGAATGTCGAAGGAACGAGTCGAAAGCTCCACCTGCCCATTCGGGCCCAGCAGCAGCCGTTCGCCTTGCTTCAAACGATAGTCGCCAAACTCCACGTCCATTGGCCAAGGACCCATCCCTGAAGGGAAGGATAATCCAAGTTGGCCCAGAAGGCGAACTTCGGGGCTATTCAGGATTCTTCAGGTCCGAGCCAAGGACCTGAGCGGGAAGCGGTGTCATTCTCACCATTACGGGAGGACACCATGGCTGACATTCCCACCACCGCTCTGACCGCCGTGCGACGCCTCGATCCGCCGCGGCTAAGCTTTCCAAAGCTTGCAATCGGCGCATGGCTCAACACTATGTCCGGTTTGATGGGCGATGCGCTCAAAATGGCCTATGTGGACCCCTACGCCAGTATTCGTCGCCAGCCGCAGGCTGTCCCGGGCGATGATCTCGAGGGCCGAGATCCCACCTGGTGGCCTGCAAACTCCAGTCAGTGCCGAACTGATGACTGGCCAGCCCGCCATTTGCCGGGGACACCTACTCCTTCGTGGCCTGCCCGGGGCGGCGCACGGCCTTGATCTTGCCGCTGCTGCCGCCGCCGCAGAAGAAGCAGCCGCCGCCATCGGATTCCAGTCCCGACACGCCGGAGGGCATTGCCACTTCCTGCAGCACGTCGCCCGTATCAGGATCGATGCGCAGCAGATCGCCCTCCTCGCCTTCCCAGGTGGCATGCCAGAGCTCGCCATCGACCCAGGTGACGCCGGTGACGACGCGTTTGGACTCGATGGTGCGGATCACCTTGCCCGTTTCGGGATCGATCTGATGGATCTTGTGCGCCCTGTATTCGCCGACCCAGAGCCAACCTTCGGCCCAGGCCATGCCTGAATCGCCGCCATTGCCCGGGGCGGGAATGGTGGCGACGATCTTGCCAGTCCTGGGGTCGACCTTGTGGATGCGGTCCTCGGCGATCTGGTAGAGGTGCTCGCCGTCGAAAGCGGTCCCGGCATGCGAGGCGACGTCGATCGATTGCACGATCGCACCGCTCTCCGGGTCAAGCGCTTTCAGCTTGTCGCCGGTGGCGAACCAGACATTCTTGCCGTCATAGGTGACGCCGTTGACGCGCTCGGCGTCAGGAAAGGGTCCATATTCGCGCAGGATCTCGGCGGCGATTCGTTTCATTTTTCGATCTCCATTCGAACAGTGGCCACAGACTAGTCGCTCGGCAGCGGCCCCGGGAGTAACAAGACGGTCGGGAATCCGGTCACCGGCGGTGTCATCCAGCGGCGCGCCCTGCCGCGGCCGACCGCCTGCACCTTGTTTGCTGTCGAAAGCTCCTCCAACGCCCGCTGCACGGTGCGGGCGCTGGCACCGAGCGCGATCGCCAGCGCCGAGCTCGACCACGACTCGCCGTCGGCCAGGAAGGCGAGCACCGCGCCATGCTCCTCCTCGACGGGCGGCGCCAGCACCACGACCTCGGCGGTACTCAGGGAGTTAAGCGCAAAGCCCGCCGCCGTTGCGTTGATTTCAGCGAGCGCGCTCAGTTCGGCGCGCAGCCGTCCCATCTCGACCCTGAGCCGCGCGCGGTGCGATTCGTCGACGTGCCTGGCCCTGAAGGCGCGCCTCAAGAGCGCCTCCCGCGACGCATCGGCCGGCCAGGCCTCGGCCAGCGTGCGCGCCAGCGCGAACAGCACCGGCCGGGTCGCCAGCGAGACCACCGTATCGGCCTGGCGCACGACGTTGCGGCAGGCATCGATGACGAGCGCGCCGGAGGCGAGCAGCGCCTCCACCTCGTCGAGCTGCAGCGGCTGCTCCAAACCCTTCGATATGAGCCGCGCGACCGGGATGTTGAGCACTCGCGATGCGCTTTCGACCTCGGCCCTCAGCGCCGGAATGTTGGCTTCATAGGCCGCGAGCGCCGCCCGGCCGAGCGCGGCGCGCGCGACCTTCGTCCTCAGACGCCTGACCGCGATGCCGGCGGCAGCGAGCTCATGCGCGACGCGCGCGACCGGCGGCAGCGGCGCCGGATCGAACCCGGCAAGCAGGCGCTCGGCCTCGTCGAGCCGGCCGATCAGGATCAGGCGGCGCGCCTCCAGGCTGCCGGCATAGGCTGCATTGACCCGGTCGCCATGCGCTTCAAGCGTCCTGCGCGCCGTTCGCAACGCCTTCTCCGGCCAGCCGAGATCGCGCGAGACAAGCGCAATCTCGGCCTCGGCGACGACGCAGCGCGCACGGGCGACAGTCTCCCTCGAACTGAAGGCGCGGGCGGCGCTCTTCAGCAGCGCCTTGGCCTTGTCGAATTCGCCGAGCTGGGCCATCGCGATGCCGCGTAGCGCCAGCGCCGGCGCGTCGTCGCGCAGCGCGACACGCTTCAGGGCGCCGAGCGGATTGCCCGCGGCAAGCGCGCGGCCGGCGGCATTGATCAGCGAGTCCATGCAATGCCCGTCTCTGGGGCCGCCGGATCAAATCGCGTCACACTTGTAACTCTCACCATCGCGCCGTCCGGTCCTATGTCTGTCCGCGTCACCCTCAACCAACCGAAGGAATGGGACAAGAGCAATGACCCAGCAAATGCAGACACCACCGGTCGTTTCGTCAGAAGCCTGGGAAGGCGCGTACGAGGAGATGCTCGTGAAGGAAAAGGCATTGACCCGCGCCCGCGACGCGCTCGCCGCGGAACGCCGTCGCATGCCATGGATGCTCGTGAAGAAGGACTATGTGTTCGACGGCCCGAACGGCAAGGCGAGCTTGCTCGACCTGTTCGAAGGCCGCCGGCAGCTCGTCGTCTACCGCGCCTTCTTCGAACCGGGCGTCTATGGCTGGCCGGAACACGCCTGCCGCGGCTGCTCGCTCGGCGCCGACATGGTCGGCAACCTCGCCCATCTCAACGCCCGCGACACCACGCTTGCCTATGTCTCGCGCGCGCCGCAGGCCGACATCCAGCGGGTGAAGCAGCGGATGGACTGGAAGATGCCCTGGTACACCATCACCGATGGCTGGGATAAGGATTTCGGCGTCGACGAATGGCATGGCCACAACGTCTTCATCCACGACGGCGACCGCATCTTCCGCACCTATTTCGTCAACAACCGCGGCGACGAGGCGTTTGGCACCGTGTGGAGCTATCTCGACGTCACACCGCTCGGCCGCCAGGAGGTGTGGGAGGATTCGCCCAAGGGCTATCCGCAAACCCAGACCTACAAGTGGTGGAACTGGCACGACAATTACGAGGAAGGCGCCACCCCCGACCAGAGATGGGTCGAGGTGTCGGACGTCGGCGAAGCGGCGTTCCGCAACAAGAACTCCTGAGCGTGAAGCGGCTCCGGCGGCGCCAGCCGCGCCGCCAGAGCCGACCTTTCCCGAGAGCCTGACCAGTTTGGAAGGTGGAGATCATGAGCATCGAGAATCCCGCCCCTCGCCCGGCCGGTCTGCACGGCTTCGGCCTCGCCGACTGGCTCTGCCTCGCCGCAGCGCCGACTTTTATGATCATGGCGCTGCTGACCGCTGCCTATGGCAGTCAGGACATGATGTGCATGTCCGGGTCCGGAGCCTCCGTGCTCAGCGGCATGGTGCCGATGTATCTTTTGATGGCGGCATTCCATCTGGCGCCGTGGCTAAGGCTGGTCGGCACGCGAGCGTGAGATTGATATTGCGGCCAATCGAATGCCGCCGACGGCTGCGTCACTCAGTTCACATACTGCGCGGGAAGCAGATCGAGGTTAATGAATGCGATTGCTAGAATGCCCGCTAATCCACCGATTGCGCATATCTGAATGTCGACTGCGTGAACCATGCAAGCGAAGCAGGCTGCGATTTGAGATCGCTCAATTTAGCACTACCTAAAATTGAAACGATAGTTTTGTTGACAACCTATGCGGAGTGTTAAAGATGCCGTCGTGCGTTCGCAATCATCTTTTCACGGCGTCAACGATACCAAGACATGACAGTTCGCCCCCCTCGAAGAAAAGTTGAGAATTCACGTCGCGTTCGGTGGCGAGAGGGGCGGCGGAAGTGGACGCAACGGCTCAGTGAAAATTCATCTCTGGGCTGCATCGCTGCAGCTGTAGGCAGTGTTGTCGGTAACACAATTGGCAGCCGCGTCGATCCCCCGTGTCGACGCCGCAGCCGGAGTGCCGATATTTCATATGCTTTGCTTTGTTTTTTTAGTATGGAATCTGTAAGATACTATATTCAATGCCTGGTATATTTATGCGCTTTCTGCGAATTATAGGATTAATCCTGATCGTTGTCGCGATTGCGGCGCTTGGCGTCACCTACTATTTCGAGCAAGAAACGGCCCCCATACATCCGTCCCTCGCAAGAGCCACTATGGCTCCGCTCGTTCCTGTGCGCGACTTCTATGCCAACACAGGCGCAGAGTGGGGCTATCAGCCGTCCCATGACGGCAGCATGATCGCCTGGTATGGCGTCGAATGGACGAAAACCGTCCTTCGCGTGAAGCGGACCGAGCAAGCCGGACCGTTTCTTACTCTTTCGGACGCGCAGGTCGACGACTTCCGGTGGCATTCCTACAAGAACGAGTTGGTCGTGCTGAGCGAGGGCCGCCTGTGGCAGATCGATCCCCTGAAGCCCAAGCGCGACAATTGGGCGGACGTCACGCCGCGCGGCTTTGTGAACTGGCGCATCGTCTCGTCACCGTCGGGACCGGATGATCGCCTGGTCGTGGCTTCCGATGATCGTAACCCGGCCTTCCTCGACCTGTACAGCGTCCGGCAGGACGGTGGCGGCAAGCAGTTACTTGAGAAGAACGAAGGCGAGACAATCGACTGGTGGCTCGATCGCCACAACGTGCCATTGATTCGAGCCGATAGGCTTGGCGATGAGGGCACGCGTTTCCTGATCCGTGACAGCGCCACCGAACCTTGGCGGATGCTGACCGAAATCAGCGCGCGCGATGATTTCACCATTCTTTATCATCCTGAAGGCGGAAAGCCCATTTACGCGCTCTCCGACCGCGGGCGCGACCGAATCGCGCTGGTGACCGTGGCTCCTCTAACAGGAGAGGAGACCATCGTCGCAGAGCATCCGAAGGTGGACGCCAAAAAAGCATTCGCGCTGGCTGAGAATGCCGCGGGCCCTGACTTTCTGACATTCGAGGACGGTTATCCCCAATATCGCACGTTTTCAAAGCTTGGCGAGGCATTCACCAAGCTTCTCCTAGATGGAGACAATCCGGTGGACTTCGATATTCTCGGGACGTCTCCGGACGGGCGGTTTGCAACGGTCGCTCGTTCGTGGCGCGAACAGTCGTTCGAGTATTTCCTCTATGACCTTGAAAACGGCAAAGCCACAAAAATTGCCGAGTACGATTTACGAAAGCACAAGGATGCCTTGGTGGAGACCAAGCCGGTATCGTTCAAAGCGCGAGATGGCCTTGATATTCCGGCCTTCCTCATACTTCCGCGCGGCGTCGAACCGAAAAACCTACCGGCGGTCGTCGTCATCCATGGTGGGCCCGCGCAGCAGGAAATCTGGGCCTACAACAATGACTACCAGTTCCTCGCTAACCGCGGCTACGCTGTTCTGGCCGTGAACTTTCGCGGCTCGACCGGCTATGGCAAGGCGTTCCGCGCGGCAGGCTACGGCGAGATCGGCAAGGCCATGCAGAACGACATCGTTGACGCGGCGAACTGGCTGGTCCGGCAAGGCATCGCCGACAAGTCCAACATGGCCGTGATGGGCGGCAGCTACGGCGGCTACTCCGCCGCTCTGGCAATGACCCGCGACCCGGGCTTGTTCAAAGCGGCGATCGTTGACTACGGCGTGATGAACATCGCCTACCAGATGCAGAACAACCCGTTTTCATGGGGCCTTCACCTCGACGAAATGAAGCGCTATTTCGGCGATCCCGGCAATGAAGCAGGTCTTGCCGAAATGCGGGAACGGTCCCCTTCGACCCACGCCGCGAATGTCCAAGGGGCCATCCTCATCACAGCCGGCAAGCAAGACCGAATAGTAGGCTTCGAGCAATCCGAGGAGTTCGAGGAGGCCCTGAAAGCCACAGGAAAAGACGTGACCGCGGTCTATTTCGATAAGGAGGGACACGGATACGACCGCTGGCAGACCAAGCTTCGACGCGCGCGCCTCATCGAAGACTTCCTCGCCAAACATCTTGGCGGTCGGTCGGGCGGCTTCGACTACACAGAGATTGCGGCAGAATATTTGAACTGACCCTGCATACCAGGCGTCTAGTTTCCCAGAGGTGACTGCGCTCTTGGACGATCCTGTTCGACAAGTTCGGCATGCACACTCAATCGTCAGAGCACGCGCTTCAAGGCCAAGGGGACCGATCTACCGCTCGCCGCCACAGATGCTGCAACCATGTTGACAGCTTGAGGTACCCCCCTACGCTACTGGCGCCTGGAAGAGTAGGATCCCTTAAAGATCTTCTGCAGTGACGCTGGTCGGCAGCTTCTGGAGAGCGAGTTTCTTAAAGCCGGCGTCCGAATTCGTGGTCTTTGCCGAAATCTACCGTACGCGGAGCGCCCACTCGGCCACTCGACCTTGGAGACGATCGGTTTCGGATGTACCGTTGTCACTTCCAGAAAATGTCTGGACTTGGCGCGCGATTACCTCAGCGAATTGCACTGCAATAACATCCGAGACACTCGCGTGTGCCGTAGGGGCTGTCGGCTCTGACTGGATTAGCGTAAGCTAATGTCAACAAGGGGTGCACGCATGCACCGTGTCATCGCCATAGCGATCGCAGTTCTCGCGGCCGTGTTCGGTTCCGCGAGGGCCGAGGTGCTGATCGGGGTCTCGTCTGCGATGACAGGACGGCTTGCCTGGATCGGCGAGCAGGGACAGCGCGGCGCCGAGATGGCGGTGGCCGACGTCAACACGGCAGGCGGCGTGCTCGGCCAGAAGGTGAGGCTCATCTCGGTCGACGATTTCTGCGATCCCGAGCAAGCGGTCGCGGCCGCCCGGAAGCTGGTGGCTGACGGGGTGGTGCTCGTCGTCGGGCATTTTTGCTCTGGGGCCTCGATCCCCGCATCAAAAGTGTACGAGGAGGCGGGCATAGTCGAAATATCCCCAGGCTCGACCAATCCGCAGCTGACCGAACAGGGCCGTGCAAATGTCTTCCGCACCATTGGCCGCGACGACGCGCAAGGCTTCATCGCCGGCAACTACCTTGCCGATCGCTGGGGCGACAAGAAGATTGCAATCCTTCACGACAATTCGACCTATGGGAAGGGTCTCGCCGACGAGACCAGGAAGCAGCTGAACAAACGGGGCGTGACCGAAGCCGTCTACGACGCATACGCGCCCGGGAAGGACGACTATTCAGCCGAGGTCGCTGCGTTGCAAACCGCCGGCGTCTCAGCCTTGTATGTGGGTGGGTATCATGCCGACGTTGCGCTGATTGCTCGCGCTGCACACGACCGTGGCTACACGGTTCAGCTCATATCCGGAGATGCCTTGGCTACCGAGGAATTCGCCCTGATCGCAGGCTCAGGGGCGGAGGGAACCTTGTTCACCTTTCCGGCGGACCCGCGGCGAAATGCCGGCGCGGCCGCGATCGTGGAGCAGTTCCGTGCGGAGAACTTCGAGCCGGCGGGCTACACGCTGTTGAGCTACTGCGCGGTCCAGGTCTGGGCCCAGGCGGTCGCGAAGGCAGGTTCGCTGGAACCGAAGGCGGTCATCGCGGCACTGCATGAACAAGAGTTCAACACCGTCATTGGCCGCGTCGATTTCGACGACAAGGGCGACCTCACGAGGCAGAGCTGGGTTTGGTACGTCTGGCGCGGCGGGGAGTACGTGCCGGTCGAATAGGGTTCGCCGAACGCCGGCGTGCCGCCTGAGACGTCTAGACTGATGCAGACCAGTGTGGATGGATCGTTCCGACTCACCGCGATGCTTGAACGCCTCGGCATACGCGGCCGGCTGCTGTTCGCCTTTTTCGGGATCAGCGCCCTTGCGGTGCTGGCAACTGCTGCGGCGCTTTATGCCTTCCTCCAAGTCGGCGACGTCGTCGACCGAATTACCACGGATCGGGTGCCATCGGCGCTGGCCTCCCTCCAACTGTCGCGCCAGGCCGAACGGGTCGCTGCTGCCGCGCCATCGGTGCTGGTGGCGACAAGCAGGGCTCAGCACGGCGAGGTCTCGGCTGCCGTCGCGCTCGAGATGTCCCGCCTCGAGGACCTGCGCACGGACCTCAGGGATGCCACACTGGGCACAGTGCCTTTGGCTGAGATCGAGGAAGCCGCGATTGTTCTGAGGCGCAACCTGAAGGAGCTCGACTCTCTGGTTATCGCCCGGCTCGATGTGGTCGCCCGCAAGGAGGAGCTCCTGAACCATCTCACCGCGACGACGACCGGAAGCCACCGTCTTCTGGCCACCGCCATCCTGGTGATGGATTCCAGGCTCCCGCAATGGCGGGCGGTCGCGACCGACACGTCGCTGTCGCCCGATCGACGCGCAGCGGCGATGGCCGACATGGTCCAGGCGATTGCCGCTTACATCCCCCAGCAGAAGGCGCTGCTGGAGATCTCGGCGGTCAACGACGCGCTGGTGAAGGCCGCGACCGCGCCAACAACGGGCGACCTGGCGTTGATCCTGTTTCCGCTGCGCCGCTCGCTTACCGCTCTGGAAACGGCTTCCTCGGAGATCGACCAAAAGCTGCAGACCCGTTTCCGGCAGCGGGTGGACGAGTTCAAAGCACTGGCCGACGGTGAGAACAGCATCCCGAAGGCACGGGAGGAGGAGCTTGCGGTCCTTGCGCAGGGCGAAAAGCTTCTGGCCGAAAACAATCGGCTGTCGCGCAGTCTCACCGCGGCCGTCGACCGTCTCGTCGCAGCAGCGGACCGCGAGATCGCCGCCTCCGGTCGCGAAGCCGCGCTCGTCCAGCGCTACGGCACCGGGGTTGTCCTTGGCTCCGCATTTCTCAGCCTGTTGAGCTCGGTTCTGGTCGTCTGGCTCTATGTCGACCGCAGCCTTCTCGCGCGTCTGGGAGCGGTGAGCCAGGGGATGCTCGCGATCGCAGGCGGCAATCTTCGTGCGCCGCTGCCGGCCGCGGGCAGCGACGAAATCGGGCGCATGGCCGAGGCGCTAAGCCTCTTCCGGGATACCGCTGTCGAGGTCGAGGAAAAGAACTTGCGCGACGTTGCAGAAGCGCGTCAGCGGCTGGTCGATGCCATCGAAAGCATTTCCGAAGGTTTCGCTCTCTATGACGGAGAGGACCGGCTTGTCCTTAGCAACAGCCGCTATCGCGAACTGCTATACGCCGGTCTGGAGGCCGAGCTAACCCCTGGCACATCATTCGAGGAGATCATTCGCCGATCCGCCGAGCGCGGCTACATCAGGGATGCCGAGGGGCGGGTCGATCAGTGGGTTGCCGAGCGCCTGTGGCGGCACAGCAACCCTGGCGAACCATGGTTGCAGCGGCGGGGCGATGGACGATGGATCATGATAAGCGAGCGGCGGATCAGCGCCGGCGGCACGGTCGCCGTCTATTCGGACATCACCGAGCTGAAGCGAAGGGAGGAGAACCTCGCCGAGAAGTCCTCAGCCCTAGAGGCGCTTTCCAGCAAGCTGGCCAAATATCTGGCGCCGCAAGTGTACAGCTCGATATTCACCGGCCGCCAAGACGTTAGAATCGCCAGCGAGCGCAAGAAGCTGACCATATGCTTCTCCGACATCGCCGGCTTTACCGAGACCACCGACAAGATGGAGTCCGAGGATCTCACCCAGCTCCTCAATCACTACCTGACGGAAATGTCGAAAATCGCGTCGGATCATGGCGCCACGATCGACAAGTACGTCGGCGACGCGATCCTGATGTTTTTCGGCGACCCTGAGACGCGCGGCATCAAGGAGGACGCGCTGGCTTGCGTACAGATGGCGCTTGCCATGCAAAAGCGGATCGGCGAGCTCACCGAAGTCTGGCGGGACATGGGGATCGAAACGCCGCTGCGCTGTCGCATCGGCATCCATACCGACTACTGCACCGTCGGCAACTTCGGCAGCGAGGACCGGATGGACTACACGATAATCGGCGGCGCCGTGAATCTCGCCTCGCGCCTGGAGCAGGAGGCGGCACCGGGAGCCATCCTCATTTCCTACGAGACGTTTGCGCAAGTGAAGGACACGATCCATTGTGAGGAGATGGGGCACGTCCAGGTCAAGGGGATCGCCTATCCCGTCGCCACTTACCGCGTCATCGATCTGAAGGCCAATCTAGCGGGTGCCTGTCGCGCCGTTCGAACCGAGCTGCCGCACTTCAGGCTGGAACTTGAACCGGAGCTGATGTCCGCCGACGAGCGTGGCGGTGCCGCCACTGCGCTTCGAGATGCGCTGGATCGGCTTTCCCACAAGCCCGGGCAGTAGGGCTTGGGTTCGCTTCCTGGCCGATCGCAGACGAAGGAGGAGAAGAGCAAATGTCCGTGGACGCGGAACCGAGAAATGTCGACGCCGAATATGCGATTGAGTACCTCCAGGAACATCCGGAAGCCGGGCTTTGCTGCGAGGATCGTCGCTGCTGGATCACGCCGAACGCAAACGAGACCGAGCAGCGGATCCTGCTTCTTGAAGTGGCTGAGGCTGACCGGCTCAAAGATGACCCTCGCCTTCGACTCGTGTCCGGAATCGCTCATGCGGGACGGTCGCTCTGGGTCGTTGGAGAATGACATAATTGCGTGGCGTCGGCGTTTGCGATTGAGGGAGGGTGCATCATGATACCAGCAATGCCTGTGAGTTGTTCCAACCCTTGTTCCGGACGAAAACCGCCACGACTCTCTCCCGGATCGCGCTGACCTGGCGCATTGCCTTCCGCGGCGGCTCGCACAATAGTCGGGCCGATGTTGCAGGCAATTGCGAGTCACTGGTCTACGCTTATCCTCGCCCTCTCCCTGGCGATGGCTGCCGTCGGCATCGTCCATGCCATCATGACGAAGGAGGACGTGCGCGCCGCCACCGGCTGGGTCGGCGTGATGATCTTGTCGCCCTTCCTCGGCGCGATCATCTACGCCATCGCCGGCATCAACCGCATCCGCCGCGCGACGATCAGCGCCATGCGGCCCGCGGCCAGCGAGGCCGCCGAGGCAAGGCGCGACGTCGCCATGGAGGCGTTGATCGACACCCAATACGGCCAGCGCTTCATCGGGCTGAAGACGCTCGGCGACAGGGTGGCGCGGCGACCGCTGACATCGGGAAACACGATCGCCGTGCTCAAGACCGGCGACGAGGCCTATGCGGCGATGTGCCGGGCGATCGACGGCGCGCAGAAAAGCGTGCTTCTCGAGACCTATATTTTCGACAATGACGTCGTCGGACAGATGTTCGTCCACTCGCTCTCCGGCGCGGTCAAACGCGGCGCCACCGTCCGCGTGCTGATCGACGCCGTCGGCGTGCGCTATTCCGTGCCCAGCATCCTGCATCAGCTCAAGGAAGCCAACGTCGCCGTCGACCTCTTCAACGGCAAAATCGTCATGGGCTTGAGACTTCCCTATGCCAATCTCAGGACCCACAGGAAGATACTGGTCGTCGACGGCGCGGTGGCGTTCACGGGCGGCATGAACATCCGCAAGGGATTTTCCGCCGAATTCGCCGGCGCCGACAGCTCCAGGGACACGCATTTCGAGGTGACCGGGCCGGTGGTGGCCGACCTGTTCTCGGTCGCCGCCGAGGACTGGCGCTTCGCCGGCAACGAGGCGCTGAAGGATGACATCTGGCAAGTCGAGCGCGCCGTGCCGCCGCCTGGACAGCCGATGCTGGTCAGGGCCGTGGCGACAGGGCCGGATGCCTCGAACGAGACCAACTTGAAGCTGCTGATGGGAGCCTTTTCGGTCGCCCGCAAATCGATCCGCATCATGTCGCCCTATTTTTTGCCGGACCGCGAGTTTATCAGCGCGCTGACAACGGCCGGCCGGCGCGGTGTCGAAATCGACATCGTGGTGCCGGCGGTGAACAACCTTTTCCTTGTCGACCACGCGATGACGGCGCAGTTCGACCAGGTGCTGAAGAATTATTGCCGCGTCTGGCGCCACGAAGGCCCGTTCGACCATTCCAAGCTGATGGCCGTCGACGGCGTATGGGCCTATGTCGGCTCATCAAACCTCGACGCCCGGTCGCTGCGGCTGAACTTCGAGATCGACATGGAGATCCTGGATGCAACCTTCGCCGCCGACATCGACGCCCGCATCGGCGCCGCGATCGCTTCCGCCCAACCGGTAACGCTGCAGACGCTGAAGGCCCGGCCGTTTGTCATTCGTGTCTTCGACCGATTGCTGTGGCTGGGATCGCCCTATCTATAGACGACGAACACGAGCAGCAGGCATATGGACAGAAACGGACGCAGCCTTCCGGAGACCGTGCTCCTGTCGATCCGCGGCAGAAAAGCACGCAAGGCGATCTCGACGCCGCGCAAGCGGATTGAAGGCGCCGAGATGGTGGTCGCCTCTTACAATGTCCACAAATGCATAGGCGTCGATAGGAAGTTCGACCCCGAGCGGACCGCGCGCGTCATCCGTGAAATCAGCCCTGACGTGATCGCACTGCAGGAGGCGGACAACCGCTTCGGCGACCGCGCCGGCCTGCTCGACCTCAACCGCCTCGAAATGGAAACCGGGCTGGTGCCGGTGCCGGTCGCCGGAAACGGCAAGGCCCATGGCTGGCGCGGCAACGTGCTTCTGTTCAAGCGCGGCACCGTGCGCGACGTCCACCAGATCAAGCTGCCGGGCCTGGAGCCGCGCGGGGCGCTGGTCGCCGAGATCGATCTCGACGAGCACCGGGCGCTGCGCGTGATCGCGGCGCATCTCGGGCTGTTGCGCCGCTCGCGCTCGGAACAGGCCCGTGTGGTGCTCGATATCATGAGCAGCGCCGATGAAAGGCCGACGCTCTTGCTCGGCGACCTCAACGAATGGCGCCTCGGCAACCGCTCGGCGCTCAATACGCTGCACTCGACCTTCGGCCACACGCCGCCCGCGGTGCCCACCTTTCCGTCAGGTCTGCCGGTGCTCGCGCTCGACCGGATCATGGGCAACCGGCACGGCATGGTCTCAGCCGTGGAGGCGCATGACACGCCGCTGTCGCGGGTCGCCTCCGATCATCTGCCGCTCACGGCTTACGTGCATTTGTAGCGAGGGCTAAGCCCTGGCGATAGCAGCGGTTGCGGGAAGCTGGCCCGTCGGCGCCATCGGCGGCCCGACGATTTCGGCCTCATAGCGCACGCTCACACGCGTCAACCCTTCGATGTCCGGCGGGCTCGCGGGCGGCAGCCCTTCCGCCTCCGCCGGTCGTCCGCCGTCGATGAAAACGCCCTCGCCGCCGCCCGGCGTCAGCAACGTCAGCATGCGCGCAGGCTTGTCCCCCTCGACCACGAAAGTGTGGGGAACGTTTCTCGGCAGGAATACGAACGAGCCCGCGGTAGCCCGAAAGGTGCGATCGCCGCATTTCATCGTCAATTCTCCCTCCAGCACATAGAAGGACTCGTCCTCGCGATGATGGACGTGCAGGGGCGGCGAAAAGCCCGGCGCGATGAGAGATTCCAGCAGGCCGAAACCGCCACCCGTGTTTTCGGCGGTAGCCTTGACCGTCATACGGTTCCTCAAAAACCAGATTGCGTCTCCCTCGCCCGGCCCCAAGAAACAGGCCGCATCGGCGGCATGGCTCGAAACTGTCATGGAAATCCTCCTAAACCCGAATGGCGTTAAATTGCACTCTTGTGCAATTAGTGCACTTCGGTATACATAGCTTGCATGAATGTCAATCCACGCCTCCGCACTGCACAGAAGCGTCGCACGCGAAAGGCAATCGTCGATGCGGCGATCGCGCTGCTCGCCAGCGGCAAGACACCGACCGTCAACGACGTGGCCGCGGCGGCCGACGTCTCGCGACGAACCGTCTATCTCTACTTTCCGAGCTTCGATCAGCTGCTGCTCGATGCAACCGTCGGTGCGCTCAGCCAGGCGTCGGTCGATCGCGCCATCGAGCAGGCGAGCGACGACGGCGAGGCGCGCGTGGAGCATCTGGTCCGCGCGCTGCATCATGTCAGCCCCGAGGTCGAGCGGCTCGGGCGTTCGCTGATCCGGCTGACCGTCGACACGAATGGCGCGCCGACCGAGGAAGGCGTGCCGCGTCGCGGCTATCGCCGGATCGAATGGATCGAGCAGGCGTTGTCGCCCTTCCGGGACCGGCTGGACCCGGAGCGCTGGAGCCAGCTCGTGCGGGCGCTGGCCATGGTGATCGGCTGGGAGGCGCTGATCGTCCAGCGCGACGTCTGCGGCCTCAGCGGGGCGGAGGGCGAGGACCTGTCGGTGTGGGCGGCAAACGCGCTTGTGCGGGCTGCGCTTGAGGATGAGCGGCGTGCTGGCCCCGCGGCATCACGGGGCTAGGAATTCGGTAGGCCGGCTCTCGACAGCATCTCAAGGAAGCGCGCGTGATGGTCGTCCTTCACGTAGCGCGGCAGAAGGCCGGGGCAGACATTGCCCATATTGAGATGGGGAAGCTGCGACAGGCAATGATGGATGGCGCGAGAGGCTTCTTCGCGGTTTCCGGTTGCTGAAGCGGTCGCCGCCCAATAGAGCGCGCCGCGGACGAAGCCCGGCTTTGTCCTCACCACCCTGCGAGCGACTTCGAGCGCCCTGCGATCGTCGGCGCCGGCAAACAGCGCGACAGCCAAGCCGTGGTGGCGCCAGAAGTCGATGACGTCGTGCGCGCCGAGCCGGATCGCTTCATTGGCCTCGCGCACCGCCTCGCTCACCTGGCCGCAAAGGCCGTAGAGCTCGCCAAGATCGCCGTGGCCGCTCGGATAGCTCGGGTTGAGGCTGACTGCGTGACGGCATTCGACAATCGCCTCGTCAGGCCGGCCATCACACAAATAGGCAAATGACAGGATGCAGCGGGCAATCTCATCGTCCGGCACTGCCCTCACCGCGTCTTCGGCAAGCTGAATCGCGCCCTCGACATGCTCCCGCGTTCCAGGCAACGAACCGAATGCAATCCCCATGCTCACCGCGATGGAGAGCGTCCGTTTTGCCCGAGCATTTTCGGGTGCAATCGAAAGAGCCTTCTCGGCAAGCTCCTTCGATACCAACAGCGAGTCCCTGGTCATCTCGAAGTACTTCATCAGAGCTTCATTCACCAATCTGCGCACCTCGGGAGCGCCCGGCGGGCTCTTGTCGCGAACTTTCCAGTTGGTCAGTTGAAGCTCAAGGCTCACTGCCAGCACAACCGACCGCGCAATCCTGTCCTGGAACTCAAGCGCGTTCTCCGGATAGCCGTCGAATTTCTGGGCCCAGACATTGTGACCGCCAGCGGGCGTCGACGAGCTGGATATTCACCCTGAGTTGGTCCCCGGATCTCTGGATGCTGCCGTTGAGCGTATAACGCGCCCGCAGGCCTCCCATGCTCCGGGGGTCCTCGCCATTTTTCTCGACGGGCGCGAGCGCCGAGAGGACGACGTAGTCGGCCACCTCGGAAAGAGCCGTCGTAATGTCATGGACGAGCCCCTTGGCGAAAAAGTCGTCGCCGCGCTCTCCCGTCAGATTGACGATGTCGGCGACGCTGATGGATGGACGCCCCTGGCGCTGACCGGCAGGAACACCATTTGCGGACTGCAGAGTTGATGGGAATTCGGCAGCAGAAAGCAGGGATTGCCAAAGCGCCCGCGTCTCGGAACTGACGTCGACACCGAACTCCTTCTTCAAGACGCTCCTGCAACTCTCGAACGTTCGTAACGCTTTGTCCCGCTGGCCGCAGGCAACGAGAAGTTCCATCTTCAACCGATAAGACTCCTCTCGCGTCGGCTCCATGGCCAGAATTCGATCGGCCACGGCCAGTCCGCCTTCGGCATCCACGAGACGTGCGAGTTTCTCCATCGACCCGAGCGCGCGGCTGAGCAGCCTTTCGCGTTCCGATGCCGCCCAATCATCGAAAGCATTGCTCCCCACGTAAAAGCCATCGAGAAAAGGCCCGGTATAAAGCGCCAGAGCGGTTTCAAGTTCCGAAGCGGAACGGGCCGACAGGCCCGCTTCGAAGTCCTCTACGTCGACCCGCACCGCGTCCGCCCTGAGGCCGATCAGGTCCTTGCGTGAGTGGATGATATCCGCTCCCGCTCGCGACAGATCCCGGCGTAGGACGCTGAGCGTTTGCCTCAGACTGTTGCGCGAGTGTTCGCCATCGCTGTCGCCCCATAGAAGGTCAGCCAGCCTTTCGCGCGGCGACGTCATACCCGGGCAGCGGGCCAGGTAGGCTAGGATTGCAGGACCGCGCTTTCCGGTCAGCCAGACAGAACCGCCAGCTTCCTCTTCTATCCGGAAACCGCCGAAGAGTGAGATTCTACAGGCAGCGACGCTATCCGCGTTTCGCATTTGCTTGGAGCTTCCCTCGTGACGAAATTCTAACTCAAAACTAACGGTGCGGAAACTCTGAAGCCGCGCACCCAAGCGCTGCCGTAACGATATATCGATTAGACTTCTCTGAATTAGTGACCGCTGAACCTGTAGCAAGTTTGCGGCCGGGGGGTGCGGCGAACGCTTCCGACACGGTAGGCCGTGCCTTTGCGGCGCACCGGCGGCTGGCGGACACGCGCCAACCCAGTTCACGGGGAGGCGTTCCATGACCCTTGCCGGTATCGCCCTAGCGCTCGCCTGCCAGCCGAAGCCGGCATTTCATCGAGACGGAGGTTGGCATGGTCGAATGTCTTCATGGTCGATTGGGCTCCCGGCTTGATGACTTGCTGAGACTGGCGGCGCTCGCCGCAGCAGCGTTTTGGGCGCCGGCCGCGCATACCGCCGACGTCGATGTCGCGATGCTGAATGTCGACGTCGCGGTCGTCTTCGCCGTGGACTTCTCCTCCTCGATCGACCCCAAGATCGCCGACCTCCAGCGCGAGGGCCATGCGGCTGCGCTCACCTCGCCCGAGATAATCAGGGCCATCTCCCAGAATTACCTCGGTTGCATCGGCGTGACCTACTTCGAATGGTCCAGTCCCGGCTACTCACGCACGGTGCTGCCGTGGACGCGTGTCTGCGGCCTGGAAGACGCCGAAGCAGCAGCGTCGGTGATCAGGAAGAACGGCGACACCGGCTATTTCCGTCGAGGCCGCGGCGGAACATCGGTTTCGGCGGCCATCGATGTCGGAAGTCTTCTGCTCGACCGGTTCCCGGGAAATGCGATGAAGAAGGTGATCGACATCTCTTCGAATGGCGAGAACAACGACGGGCTCCCCGTTCAGCCGAGCAGGCTGAACGCCATCGCCAAAGGATACACGATCAACGCGATCGCAATTCCGGCGGACGAGGACCCCAAGCAACCGCTGGCATCCTACTTTGCCCGGTCCGTGATCGGCGGTTCCCGGGCGTTCGTGATGTCGCCGAAGGGCCCGCGCGATTACGTCACTGCCCTTCGCCGCAAGCTGGTGACAGAAGTCAGCATGAACTTCGATGCACATATCGGAGCAACAGCCGCAGCAGCGCTCCTCTCACCGATGGTTGCCGATATTCGTTAGGCCTGCGCGGCCGCATTTGATCAGGACTTGCCGCTGCTGGCTGCATCGCGCACGACGCGATGCAGCCTCGGCGTTCAGCCTTCCCGCAACCACACCAGCATCTCGCCGGGGTCACGATTGTCCCATGCGAAATACGGGACCGCCTTGAGGTTCGTCTCCTGCGTGGCCGGCGGCTCGGAACGGTAGAGATCGCTGCCCCAATTTTCCGCTTCTGCCCGCTCGCCGATGGCCGAGAGGGTGACGATGCCGCCGAGCAGGTTCGGCTCGGGATGCGCCTCGAGCCTGGCCGTGCGCGGCAAGGCGATGCGGTGCAGCCCAGCGCCATTGTCGGTTTCCTCGACGCAGTAGATCAGCGGGCCGCGCGCCAGCGCCACGCGGCCGATGTCCTGGCGAACCTGCGGATTGGCGAAGACGCGGGCCATCGACATTTCGAGATCGAGCTCGACCCGGTCGCCCTGGCGCCATTCGCGCCGGATCGCGGCGTAGCCGTCGCTCGTCACCGTGTCGAGATCGACCATCTTGCCGTTCACCTTGAGTGCCGCCCTGCGGCACCAGGCCGGCACGCGCAGGTAAAGCGTGAATTCAACAGGCACCTCGGCCTCGATACCGATCGCGACGGCGCCGTCCCAAGGGTAGTTGCTGGTCTGGACGAGGGTCACCTGACGGCCGGCGATCTCGAAGCGAGCGGTCGAGTCGCCATAAAGATGCACGGCCAGCGCATCGTCGGCGAGGCCATAGAAATAGCTGCCGATCGACGCCACCATGCGGCCGATATTGGGCGGGCAGCACGGGCAGCGGTGCCACTTCCAGCGATGATGCCCGCCCCGGCTCTCCAGCGGATTCTCGTAGAAGAACAGCGAGCCGTCGAGCGACAGGCCCGAGATTGAGCCGTTGTAGAGGGATCGCTCCATCATGTCGGCGTAGCGCGCGTTCGGCCCCATGCCGAGCATGCGGCTTGCCCAGAACACCAGGCCGACGGAAGCGCAGGTTTCGGCATAAGCGGTCTCGTTGGGCAGGTCGTAGTCGCTGGTGAAGCCTTCGTTGTGCGCCGACGGGCCGATGCCGCCGGTGACGTAGAGGCTTTTGGTCGTCAGATCGTCCCACAGCCGGTCGAGCGCTGAGCGCAGGCTGTCGTCGCCATATTCGGTGGCGATATCGGCCATGCCGGAGAAGAGATACATCGCCCTCACCGCGTGGCCGACAACCTTGTCCTGCTCGCGCACCGGCTTGTGCGACTGGTTATACTCGTAGGTCTTGAAGTGATAGGCCTTCGGGTCGGCGCCGCGGGCGCGCGCCTCCTCATCGAAATAATGCGGCTGCTGGCCGCGCTGGTCGATGAAATACTTCGCCAGATCCATGTACTTCTTCTCGCCTGTCGCCCGAGCGAGCTTGACCAGCGCCAGCTCGATCTCCTCATGGCCGCAATAGCCTTTCCTTTTGCCGGGCTCGGGACCGAACATCGAGGCGATGTGGTCGGCGTAGCGGCACATGATGTCGAGCAGCTTGCGTTTTCCCGTCGCCTGAAAGTAGGCGACGGCGCCCTCGATGAGATGCCCGGCGCAATAGAGCTCGTGGCAGTCGCGCAGGTTCGTCCAGCGCAGGCCGGGCTGGATGCGCTGGTACCAGCTCGAAAGGTAGCCGTCAGGCTGCTGCAGCTTGCCGTACATGTCGATGACCGCGTCGATCTTCCTTTCCAGCTCCGGATTGCGGCGGCGGTAGAGCGAATAGGCGGCGGTCTCGATGGTCTTGCCCCAGTCGGAATCCCAGAACATCTGCGTCGTCACCGTCGAGCCGGTGAACTCGGCGCCCTGGGCGTCCGCCTCGTCGGGCGACGGCGAGTGGAACGGGATGACGACGCCGGGCGACGGCCGGTCCGGATCGATCTGCTCCAGCATGCGCGCCTCGACGCAGCGGTCGTAGAGGATGCCGGCGGTCCTGGCGGCAACGGCGTCGACACGGTCGCCCCAGAAGCCGCGGACATCGACCTGCGGCACTGGCAAGGGCCGGAAGGCGAGCTTCGCGGATGTCTTCGCCTTGGCCGAGGCGGCGGGCTGCGATGCGGTCATGAGGTCACTCCATTCGAATGCGGGAAATCATTTGACGGCTCCGGCCATGAGGCCGCGGATGTAGAAGCGCTGCAGTGCCAGGAAGAGGATCAGGCAGGGCACCATCATCACCGTCACGCCCGCCTGCACGGCGCCCCAGTCGATGGCGCCGAAGCGGCCGGACTGGAGCGCGGTCATCATCACCGGCAGGGTGAATTTCGACTGGTCAGTCATCAGCACGAGCGCGGCCAGGAACTCGTTCCAGGCGCCGAGGAAGGCGAACAGCGCGATGGTGACGACGCCCGGCCAGACCAGCGGCAGCATCACCTTGACCAGCATGGTGACGTTGTTGGCACCGTCCATGCGCGCGGCCTCCTCGATCTCGCGCGGCACGGCGTCGAAGGCGTTGCGCATCATGAAGATCGAGAAAGGCAGCTGCAGCGTGACGTAGACGCAGACGAGCCCCGTCAGCGTGTTGTGGAGGCCGAGCCTTGTCAGCACCAGGAAGATCGGCGTCAGGATCGACTGGAAGGGGATCATGATCGTCGACAGGATGAGGACGAAGAAGAAATCCCGGAACGGAAAGCGGAAGCGCGAGAAGCCGTAGCCGGCAAGCACGCTGACCAGCACCGACAGGATCACGGTCATCGCCGAGACATAGATGCTGTTCTGCGCCGAGGCCCAGAGCCCGTCGCCGAATGTGTTCAGCGTCTGGTAGTTCTCGATCGAGAAGCCGGTGGTCGGCCAGGGCGGCAGCGGCGGCTGGCGCGCCTCCTGCGCCGGCTTGAAGGTCGAAAGCACCGTCCAGACGATCGGCGCCAGGAACAGCACCGAGGCGATCATGCCGGTGGAATGCCTGGCCAGATTGAAGGCGGCCTTGCGGTTCTGCGACATCGCCTCGGCCATCAGTCGAGCCCTTCCGGCTTGCGCAGCAGCCAGAGCTGGATGAGGCTGAGCGCCACCAGGATGACCAGGAGCACCATGGAAAGTGCCGCGCCGTAGCCCAGCTTGAAGGACACGAAGGACTGGTTGAAGATCCAGTAGACGGCCGTCAGCGTTTGGTTGCGCGGGCCGCCGCGCAGGATGATGTAGAACTGGTCGAAGGCGAGGATCGAGCCCGCGACCGACAGGATCAGCGCTAGCGCCAGCGTGCGGCGCATCAGCGGCAGGGTGATTGCCCTGAACCTTGCGAACGGGCCGGCGCCATCGATGACGGCGGCCTCCTGCAGGTCCTGCGGGATCGACTGCAGGCCGGTCATCAGGATGATCATGGTGAAGCCGGCGACCTTCCACACCACCATGGCGATGATCGACCAGAAGGCCGGCTGGAAGGTGGCGAGCAGATTGACCTTCTTCTCGGTCAGGCCGAGGTCGAAGGCGGCCGGGCTGAACAGGCCGGAATCGACATTCAAGAGCCATGACCAGAGCAGGCTCGCGGAAGCAAAGCCGACCACCGCCGGCATGAAGAAGGCGGTGCGGTAGAGATTGGTCAGCGGGCGCGGCCGCTCAATGAAGATCGCCAGCGGAAAGGCGACGGCGAAGATCGCGATGGTGACGATCACCGTGTAATAGGCGGTGAATTTGAGCGCGTTCCAGAAGCGGGTGTCGCGCAGGATGGCAAAGTAGTTGTCGAGCCCGATGAAGGTGTGCTCGCCCATCAGCGGCCAGTTGTGCAGCGACATCCGCGCCGTCATGCCGAGCGGAATGACGAAGAAGACGGTGACGAGGGCCACCGCCGGCAGGACATAGAGCAGACCCACCCATTGCCGGCGGCTGACGCCGAGGCGTGTCCGGGCGCGGGCGGGGGCGGCGGTGATGGCGGTCATGGCTTTGCTCCCCCTTCTCCCCTTGTGGGAGAAGGTGGATCGGCGCGCAGCGCCGAGACGGATGAGGGGTGTTCTAGGGAACACCAGCGTCTCACTCCGCTGGAACACCCCTTGTATCTGCACGAACAGAGATTTGTGCGAGAAGAGCGACTGAGCCTCGAACCGGACGGCCATCCGATTCGAGGCTTGGCGAAGTCGCCCGAAACCCCTTCGGTTACAACCGTGGATGAGCCTGGGATCT
>NZ_SRUU01000109.1 GCF_004791585.1 Mesorhizobium sp. M1C.F.Ca.ET.210.01.1.1 | reverse complement strand
CTGCCTCACCAACAACGCCGCCGAACGTGCGCTGCGTGGTTTTGCTCTCGGCAGGAAAGCTTGGCTGTTTGCAGGTTCTGATCGTGGTGCCGATCGGGCCGCCTTCATGGCGACGCTGATCACCACCGCAAAGCTCAACGACATCGATCCGCAGGCCTGGCTGGCCGATGTCCTCTCCCGCATCGCCGACACGCCGCAGAACCGGCTCAGTGAGCTGCTGCCGTGGAACTGGCGGCCCACTCGGGCGCTCATGGCGTCGACCGCGTAAACAGCGCGCGGAACAGCTCCTCCGAGCGCCGAAGACCCTCATCCGTCAGAACCAAGGATTTTGCCTTGTTGACCGGGTCGGCGATCAATCCCTTCCGGTGAAGTCGATCCGTCACGTCCCAGTCAAAGCCTTTCCAAGCACACCGTTCATTGTGCAGGGTCAGCCAAAGCAGCGCCAGGACTGCATCATCAA
>NZ_SRUU01000108.1 GCF_004791585.1 Mesorhizobium sp. M1C.F.Ca.ET.210.01.1.1 | reverse complement strand
TATCGTCCAGCGCGTTGTCGCGCAGCCACATGGCATGGAAGCGGCTCACCGCGCCATCCTGCCAGCCAAGCTCGATCGTTCGCCCGTCGTCGCCCAGCGTTGCCTTCATCAGCATATCCCGGAAGCTCCTATCTTCTACCCGCCATTGCGGGCACGGATTGCATGCTGGCTTCACCCTAGGCATAATTCAAATTATCTTTTTTCGAGTAATGGCGTTGAATTTGTAATGACTGGAAAAGCATTCGACCCGATGCCGCCTCTCGATTGGCTGCGCACTTTCGAGGCAGCCGCTCGCCTGTCGAACTTCACCGCCGCGGCCGCCGAGCTCGGGCTCACCCAGGCCGCCGTCAGCCAGCACATCCGCTTCCTGGAGGAGCGGCTCAAAAGCCGACTGTTCGCGCGGCTGGCGCGCGGGGTGGCGCTGTCGCCGGAGGGCGCGGCCTATCTCCCCCACATCCAGGCGGC
>NZ_SRUU01000107.1 GCF_004791585.1 Mesorhizobium sp. M1C.F.Ca.ET.210.01.1.1 | reverse complement strand
GGTCATTCAGCACCTCGACGCCGAGCATGAAAGCGTGCTCACCAGCATCATCCGGCGCTCCACTGCGATCGAAACCCAAACCGCGGCCGAAGGCATGGAGATCGAGTCCGACAAGATCTACGTCACGCCTCCCGGTGTGTCGGTGACGCTGCGTGACCAGCGCTTTCAGGTGGCCAGGATGGCCGCGCCGCGCGTCAGGCGCACGCCGGTCGACGATTTCTTCACCTCATCTGGCGGAGGAGCAGTCGAAGTCTGCGGCGGGCATCATCCTGTCCGGGACGAGCAGCGACGGCACGATCGGGCTCAGGACCATCAAGGAAACGCGGCGGCCTGACCTTGGCGCAAGAAAGTGCCGAATATGACGGCATGATGCGCAGCGCCGTCCAGAGTGCTTCTCGCGGAGGAAATGGCGGGCAAGGTGGTCGGCTATTTCCGCCACTCCAATCATACCGAAAGCGAACGCGAC
>NZ_SRUU01000106.1 GCF_004791585.1 Mesorhizobium sp. M1C.F.Ca.ET.210.01.1.1 | reverse complement strand
GCCGGATATTGATGGTGTTGAGGACCGCGCCGGCCATCGCGACGACGAAGTGTGCCTCGAACATTTCAGCCGTGTTGGGAGCAAGGACCGAAACGACGTCTCTTGGCCTAACGCCCAAACGGATCAAACCCGCCGCCAGAGCCTCGCAGCGCCGGCGCACCTCCAGCCAGGTGAAGCGACGTTCCTCATCGATGATTGCCAGGCGATCAGGATAAAGATCAGCCGTACGGTAGAGGAATGAGATCGGGGTCAACGGCACGTGGTTGGGGGCCTGAGGTCGGAGATAAGGCGCCTCGTCAATCAGAGGAAAGGAAGCTCCACCAGCCGCGCGGCCATCGAACCGTTCGCGCGATTGACGCTGACCGTCGCTCCGGCCTTCACGTCGGTCGATATCAAGGCATACCCGATGTTGGCCTTCATTCGGGGCGACCATGTGCAATGCGTCATCACGCCGACCTTGGCGCCGTCGAAGGTGATGTCCTCACGCTTGGCGCCAA
>NZ_SRUU01000105.1 GCF_004791585.1 Mesorhizobium sp. M1C.F.Ca.ET.210.01.1.1 | reverse complement strand
TAGAGCCAAAGCGATGTGGAGCGGCGCCTAAAGAGCAGCCAGGCGGTGACCAGGAAGGCAAGACCGACGACGATGTAGTACCAGCTGCCGCCCAGCGAAGCCAACCAGACGCCGCCGGCGCCAAGCGCCAGACCGATGAGGAAGAGAACGAGGTGGGACGCTAAGGCGCACTCGTTTCGCCTTGCATGAAAAACAGGAGGAGCAACAAGTGACCGCTCCGACCAGACTGCCCTTTTCCCGTCGCGACTTTTTGAAGGCTTCCGCCGGTCTTGCCGCGGCGATGGCGGCGTATCGCGCGCCGTGGACATCACGCAGGTGACCGACCGCAGCCAGCGCTCACTGATCGGGCCGAGCGAATCGCCGGTATCGAGCCCCAGCAGCACGCCCTGCCCTGCACGCAGCCATTCAGCCAGCCCCGCTATACTGGGCTCTCATTCCTCCAAGAGGCTCGCGACCGATGCGCCATTGATGCCGCCGTCTTCCCATTAGACGGCCTGACTCTTCCCGCCCCTGCGCGCAGGGGAGAACCCGGCATCCATGG
>NZ_SRUU01000104.1 GCF_004791585.1 Mesorhizobium sp. M1C.F.Ca.ET.210.01.1.1 | reverse complement strand
CTGACAATGGGCTTCCCTTCGCCTCGCCCAATGGACTCTACAACCTGTCCAAGCTGTCGGTTTGGTGGTTGAGGCTCGGAATTGCTATCGAGCGCATCAGGCCCGGCAACCCGCAGCAGAACGGCCGCCACGAACGCATGCATCTCACACTCAAGAAGGAGACGACCAGGCCGCCGGGCATGAACGCCCTGCAGCAGCAGGCAAGGTTCGACAGTTTCGTCAACGAGTTCAATCACGAACGTCCGCACGAGGCGCTCGCCATGCGAACACCGGCCGAGGTCCATCGTGCTCGCCGGTCAAAGGCTCGGCATCAAGGAGGTCGACGACGGAATTTGGCTCGTCAGCTTCATGCACTATGATCTGGGATACATCGATTTGGAGCAGAGAACCTTGCAAACCATCGACAATCCGTTCGGCACGAGATTGTCACCCATTGGACTGCACCCCTTCCGTGAGACAGTAATCAGTAACAGTTCTCCCTGCTGTGGATAGCGTTTGATGTCGTTTGGCGTAGTTGCATGAGATCGGTTTCGTATTCGTCCGGCGAGAGATAGTCGAGGG
>NZ_SRUU01000103.1 GCF_004791585.1 Mesorhizobium sp. M1C.F.Ca.ET.210.01.1.1 | reverse complement strand
ACCGACCTTGCGGCCCGCTCCGGCTCCAAGAAACTCGCCATCATCGCCGTCGCAAGGAAGCTCCTGGTCGTCCTCAACGCCATCATTCGAGATAAAACAGCTTTCGCATGAACACAGTTGCCATGCCATGACTTAGAAGTGTCGCTACGGTGCAGAATTCTGCTCCGCTGCATTTCCCGGCCGAGGTTACGGCATGGATCCTAGGGTCTGCGCGCGTCGCTTCGCTCCTTGCTTCGCCCTAGGATGACGAACTCGATAGGCGTCGGCCAGGATACTCTTATGACCGTGGTCAAGAGTGATGGATGAACTTCTCCGCCCCATGTCTTTTGTCACAGGTTTGTCCTTCGTTGATGGGCAGCACGGGGACGGGATGGGGCCTTGAGACGACGGTTGATCCAGCTCTTATCCGCGGATTGGTTACCGCACTTCCGTAATTCGTCTTGGGCGGTTGTGTGCGTCAAGTTCTGCAAAAGGGGCGGCCATGAAGCTGGTCATGCGGCTTGGCGCAGGGCGAGCTTCTTGTGCTCGCGCAGGTCGTCCATGTTGATGTAGCGGTTGGCCTCCATCCAGTT
>NZ_SRUU01000102.1 GCF_004791585.1 Mesorhizobium sp. M1C.F.Ca.ET.210.01.1.1 | reverse complement strand
TCGGGCAGGTGGTCGATCTGCTGGTACTGCGTCAGCGTCACCGTGCCGGAGGCGTCGACCGAGATCTTGAAGATATCGCCATGCGAGGCGGTCTGGCCGACGATGTCGTTGCCGACCTTGACCAGGGTGATCGCTTCACCCTGGCTGGTCAGGCCCGAGGCCGAGTTGGTGACGTTGAGCGTATAGTTGCTGATCACCGTCGAGCCGGCGCCGTCGGCGCCATAGCTCGGCGTCACCGCCGCCAGGAAGGCGGCCGCGAAGCTCGCGCTTGCCGTGTCGGAGTTGATGCCGATCGTCTGGGCGTCCTGCGTCACCAGCGTGATGGCGGCGTCCGCGACCGTGCCGACCGTCAGCGACGGAATGTCGTCGTCGAAGCCGATATTGCCGCCGAGGTCGGTGCTGACCGTCGAGGTCGCCTGGTCGTGGTCGCCGTCGGTCACCGTCGCCGTCGCCGACAGCGTCACCAGGCCATTGCCGAGGTCGATGTGGGCGTTGTTGTTGGTGGTGTCGAGGCTCTCGGGCAGGTGGTCGATCTGCTGGTACTGCGTCAGCGTCACCGTGCCGGAGGCGTCGACCGAGATCTTGAAGA
>NZ_SRUU01000101.1 GCF_004791585.1 Mesorhizobium sp. M1C.F.Ca.ET.210.01.1.1 | reverse complement strand
GCTGGCGAGCAATTCCTTGGCCTGGTATTCGTGGATATCCATGTTGTCCTCCCGGTAATTCCTACTGCGCGGCGGCCTGCGCCTGGCCGGCGCGCTCGATCGCTTCGCTGACCACCAGCACGTTGCGCGCCATGCGCTCCGACGCGGCGTCGATCATCTTGCCGTCGAGCGCCGCCGCACCCTTGCCGAGCGCCTCCGCTTCCTTGAGCACCTCGAGGATGCGGCGGGCGCGCGTCACCTCTTTCTCCGGCGGCGAGAACACGTCGTTGGCCAAGGCGATCTGCGAGGGGTGGATCGCCCATTTGCCTTCGATGCCGAGTGCCGCGGCGCGCCTGGCGGCCGCCTTGTAGCCCTCCGGATCGGAGAAATCGCCGAACGGTCCGTCGATGGCACGCAGACCGTAAGCCCTGCAGGCGACCGTCATGCGCGACAGCGCAAAATGCCACTGGTCGCCGGGGTAGTCGGGGTTCAGCCCGCCGATATTGACGGTGCGGGCCTTGTTGCTCGCGGCATAGTCGGCAACGCCGAAATGCATCGCTTCCAGCCGGCCGGGCGTGGCGGCGATCGCCTCGACATTGGCCATGCCGAGCGCCGTCTCGATCAGCGCCTCGAGGCCGACGCGGGTCTTAAAACCCTTGGCCATCTCGA
>NZ_SRUU01000100.1 GCF_004791585.1 Mesorhizobium sp. M1C.F.Ca.ET.210.01.1.1 | reverse complement strand
GCTGGCGAGCAATTCCTTGGCCTGGTATTCGTGGATATCCATGTTGTCCTCCCGGTAATTCCTACTGCGCGGCGGCCTGCGCCTGGCCGGCGCGCTCGATCGCTTCGCTGACCACCAGCACGTTGCGGGCCATGCGCTCCGACGCGGCGTCGATCATCTTGCCGTCGAGCGCCGCCGCACCCTTGCCGAGCGCCTCCGCTTCCTTGAGCACCTCGAGGATGCGCCTGGCGCGCGTCACCTCTTTCTCCGGCGGCGAGAACACGTCGTTGGCCAAGGCGATCTGCGAAGGGTGGATCGCCCATTTGCCTTCGATGCCGAGTGCCGCGGCGCGCCTGGCGGCCGCCTTGTAGCCCTCCGGATCGGAGAAATCGCCGAACGGTCCGTCGATGGCGCGCAGACCGTAAGCCCTGCAGGCGACCGTCATGCGCGACAGCGCAAAGTGCCACTGGTCGCCGGGGTAGTCAGGGTTCAGCCCGCCGATATTGACGGTGCGTGCCTTGTTGCTCGCGGCATAGTCGGCGACGCCGAAATGCATCGCTTCCAGCCGGCCGGGCGTGGCGGCGATCGCCTCGACATTGGCCATGCCGAGCGCCGTCTCGATCAGCGCCTCGAGGCCGACGCGGGTCTTGAAACCCTTGGCCATCTCGA